>CAYXTP010000004.1:151872-229479 GCA_964467985.1 uncultured Planctomycetaceae bacterium | reverse complement strand
ACTGGCACTCCAAGACTGGTCGCCGACGACAAAGAGCTACCCCTGAGCCAGCTGCTCAGACCAAGTCCCTCAGAACGCCCCTCAGAACTGAACTTTCCGAATCCCCCCGGCAGTCTTCATTACTCCCTCGAATCCATGCGATCTATCACCAAGCAAGTCCCCCTTTCGAGCACAGTTTCCGGTGGAGGCCCGCTCGGCTCCCAGCATGTCAGCGGCAGCCGCTCGAAACGCACCGCCGGTCGAGCCTCTTCTCTTGGCGTGGCCTTTTGTGGTCTGGCTCTGTGGGGACTCGCGGGTTGTGGGGGCGGGGGGTCATCGGCTTCCGGCAGCGCCAGTCAGTTCTCCGTGGAGAGCATCAACGTGTTGGAGGGCATGGAGTGGAAGCTCAACCGGCCGATCGACATCACGTTTAGTCATGACGTGAACTTCGCCACGGTGAGCATGAACACGATCAATATCGTGGATCCCTTGGGGCGCGCAGCCACTGGCGTTTTCAGCTTCCCGACCCTTGCCGACGGCACGATCAACCAGCGGGTGGTTCGATTCCAGCCCAACTGCCCGCGTCTGGCCGACTTCAGCGATGCGGGCCTGGTACCGAACACTTCCTATCGCTTGACTGTGCTGGGCTCAAATTCAGGGGGAGTCACCGTGCGCAGCGCGACCAACGACAACCTGGACACCGGGGCGTTGGTGAATTTCTCTACGCCCAACTCGAATGATCCCCTGGCTCTGTTTCTGGATACGGTTCCGGGTCCGCCGTCCGTCCGATTGCGAGGATCTTCTGGCGTAGCCATCGATGACATGGACGCCTGCTACGCAGAAGTGGGCGGTCAGCGCGTCTACTTCCAGCTGGATCTCTCGGACCAGACAGGGCGCATCCCCTTCGAGTTGCCCCTGAACCATTACAGCATTCCTGAGAACCAGGTCGTCGTGGTCGTACACTTCAACCAGCCTGTGGATGCAACACCGACGAACATCGATCCGTCCTTCGTTTCCATCCAATACTTCACGGGTCTGGTCTGGCAGGACATTCAATCGGACATGGACCTGTTCGAGAACTGCTCCGAAACGGGCGCCGCGCTGCGCATGATCCCGCGCGGGATCTTGCCCCAGGACAGCCCCCTCAGGGTGGTTGTGCGACAGGGCTTCTCGGACTTGACGGGCGATGCAGTCTCGTCAGATCTGACCAACTTCGCGCTGGCCGACGTGGTGCAGGCGGGTGATCCCAACCCGCTCTTCCCAGGCATCAGCAACCCCGAGGTCGACGAGATTCTTGAGACGTTTACCCTGGGTGGAACGCAACTGGGTTCCTTGGAAGATACGGTTGCGGCTTTTGCGGTCCCGCGTGCGGATTGGGGCAGCGGTACGCTGACCGCTTCCTTCGCCTTCGGCGGCACCGGCGGCCCTGGCGGTGACTTCGACTGGCACCTGCCGCCCGGAGTGGATGTCATCCTGAATACGGTCAGCGACACGATCACCGGCGGACCCGGTGGAGCTCCGACGGGTACGCAAGCTGTGATCAACGGCGTGATTGACATCCGCAACATGCTCGTTCCGGTGTCCACGCGCCTGATCATTCAAGGTCCCAACACCTGCACGATCCTGGCCACGGGAACCGTCACGGTCCTCGGGGAGATTTCGGTGCGCGGTGCGGACAACCCCGGAGTGGGAACGCTCAACACCACCAACCAGCCCGAGCCGGGCGCCAAGGGCAACGCGGGTGGAGGAGACGGAGGAACGGGCTCGTTCTTGACCTCCCAGTCAACTCCCCAGGGTGGCACGGGTCAGGGGGCATTCAATGTTCCCAACGGCGGAGGCATCGGCGGAGAGTCGTGCTACTCCAACAAAGGCAAGGATTCGCGCCGGGCAGCTGGCGGTGGTGGCGGCGTCTTTGGCCCCGACATTCTCTACGACTACAACGGCAACAACGGCCCCAACCTCGTGCCCGTCCAGACCCTTGTGGGCCTCGACGGTGAGCGCGGTGCCGGCGGTGCTCCGGACGGATTGGGTGCCGTGTCTCAGTCGGCCAGGGCTGTGGGCGGTCCGCTCGGTCCCTCGCCCTTCATCGACAACTCGATGAGCAACAACTTCTACGGGACCATGTTGCTCTCCACGGGTAGCTTGATCATGGGCGAGTTGATCAACACCCATGCCGGAGCGGGCGGGGGCGGTGGTGGAGACGCCATTGCTTCCAGTACATTCCCCCCGAACTTCACTCCCGGAGGGGACGAGAAGGGCGCGGGCGGCGGCGGCGGCGGTGGGGGTCTGAAGATCCTCTCTATCGGCGAAGTCATCGTGGGCGATGCCGTGACCGCCGGTAGCCTCGCTGCTGAGGGTGGCAATGGTGGTGGCGGCGAGAACGTCATCTTCTTTGACCGCGTCGGCGGCGGGTCGGGCGCGGGTGCCGGTGGGCACATCGTCATTTCCAGCGCGGACAAGATCACGATCTACGGTTCGGCTCCGGATTCAGCCCCCTGGTACAACGACTCCAACACCAAACTGAATCACTCCGCTCGCCCGATTTCGGCTGTGGGCGGACAGGGTGGTGCCGGCAACAACAGTTGGGGCGGTGCCAACGAGGACGGCCCCGCACCCTGGCGCTGTGACCGCATCCCGTGGGAGAACCTGCCCTTCACCGATCAGCCGCCCCAAGGATTGGGTTGCTTCAAGTCTCTACCTGACATTCTCGACCTGGTGGAGGGCCCGGTGCTCGGAGCTGGCGGAGACGGCAGCCCCGGCCTGATCCAGTTCCACGTACCCAGCCCGGAACTTAACCTGATCTTCCCCACCCTCGAGGCTGCGGTGGCGGGCCAGGGCTTTGCCGAGACGTACGACGACGGCTTGGATATCACGCCGGTTTGCGCTCCTCCCCCGGTCGGATTCCACCGTCCCAAGGAGTCCCTTGGAGATTCGAATTGGATCGCACCCGACTACATGGTGCCCTTCTTCGGCGACCTCTCCCGGGCTCAGACCAAGTGGATTCCTCTGGGCCTGGCGCGCGTGGCTCCTGGTGGATTCGACCAGGTGATGTTGCGCTTCGAAGGCACGAGCACCATCGACGGCAAGGTTGGACACAACGGATCGACCGTCCAGCAGTTGCCGCCGATCTTGGGCCCGGACCCCCTGGGCAGCCTGGGGACTCCTCCCTACATCGACAGCGACGGCTTCACCTTCGTGCTCGACGCTTCGAGCCTGGCGGCGATCGATGACATGTACACGCAGAACACGCAGTTGCTGCGAGGCTTTACAGTCAAACTTGAGGACTCCCTCGACCCCCTGACATTCCAGTACTACGTGATCAGCAGTGCGACCTACGACTCGACCTTGGATCGCCTGACTTGTTCCATGGATGTCAACGGACCTGTGCCGAGCAACTTCGTTGCAACGGGCCCCATCCTGGCTTCCCTCGTACCGCACTTCTTGCGCGTGATCACGAACGGTGTCCACGATTCTTTCCCGTCGCTGAGCGACATCCAGATGCGTTTTGATGCCACCAAGATCGATCCCCTCACGGGCATGCCCAGCACGACCACTGCGGGCTGGACATTTGATGTGAACGACTTGAATGGCGACCAGTGGGACTTCATTCGCATGGAGATCGAGTTCGAGATCGAGCTCGATGTGACCGCGCCGCGCCCCGGCCTGGATCACCTGCGCATGTCCTACGAGTTCTAGAATAGCTCTTGCCAGCGCTCCCGCTTGCGAGCCAAGCGGGTGCCCGACTCACAGCGGACGGGCTAGCCCTTCGGGGTTGGCCCGTCTGCTTTTGTACGGGCTCACGGGTGGCTTTCTGCCAGAGCGTTCTACTGCCTGGTGCGGCGGATCGCTCTAATGGGCCCGATGAAGGCCTGCACGACCCATCGCGAAACAGGCCGGGAGCCCACGCGGGTGCTGGCTGTTGGTCGCCAGTTCCTGGCCCTTTGCTTGGGGCTGCTGCCATGCGCGGCCTGCGAGTTCGACCCCGAACAAGTGCAGGTCTTGAGGCTAGAGAACATCCGACCCGTGGATAGCGAGGGTGTGTACCTGAACGAGGAGCTTGTGGTCACATTCTCCGCCGACATCGATCCCACCTCAGTGAGTTCGACCAGCCTGCGGATTTCTAACGCCACGGGGATCGAGGCTCAGGGGCGCTGGGATGTCACAGGCCGCCAGTTGCGTTTCATTCCAAGGCCGGCTCTCTCCGCGACCTTGACGGATGGTGGCTACTTGCCCGGCGAGTTGTACCACCTGGACCTGTACGGTTTCCCACGCTTGGACGGCTTGCGCGGAGTGCAAGGCGAGCCACTCTGGCGCAGTCAGAGGTGGTCGTTCACCACCGCTGATGTCGGCCCCGGCCGCCGGGGGTTTGTGTTCGATGACGCTTCACCCGGGATTGGCGCCACGGTTTCCTTCCCGCAATCAAGATTCCTGCACCCTGGCGAGCCCCTGCTCATCGAGTGTGCTGAACCCATTGACCCGTCGACTCTGCGCGCGGCTGATTATCGCATCGAACGCGTCCAGGACGGGGGTGTCGGACTTGCCTGCGGCGTGACGGCGAGATTCTTGGTGAATCACCCCGAGGGGTCCCAGGGGCCGCTCGAACCCTGCGCGGTGATCGAGCTCATGCCCAACGAGCGCCTGCAACCGGGGAGCTACGTCCTCTCGGGCAAGGGCGTCACCTTGACCGACTACGGCGGCAATTCCGTGTGGCCACTGGGGCTCAAGAATCGTGTGCATGGGTTCAGCGTGATCAAGGCCCCGCCAACGGGTCCCAGCGGATCAGGCACAGAATCCCACTACCAACTTTCGTTCCTCGACCGCACTGGCTTTCTGTCCGTGGCGGTACCTGGGACAGACGGGCTGGCTCATTGGGGAGACGAAGGTGTCCTCTCCGTCCGCTATCCCAAGTCATGTGGCGATGGATCTGACGGGGCCTTGGACCTGTCTGGGATCGAGCAACGTCGAGACCTGCAAGCCACCACTCTGGTGGTGCGTGAACATGCGACCCTTGATCTGGGCGCGGACGAGGGTCTGCGAGTCCTACGCGCTCAGGGCCGGATCCACATTGCCGGCAAGGTGGGTCGTCAACTCGAGGCCCCGTCCGAACCGCAACTGGGCCCGGTCCTGCCAAGTCATCCCTACGTGGATGGCGAGTCACTGAGTTCGTGGCTCGAGACGGCCCGCTCCGAAGACTGGCCGTGGACCGTGATCATCGCCGGCGGAGACCTGGTGATCGATGGAGACCTGGTGGTGAACACGCCACTGTTGCTCGTGGCAGGGGGCTGGATTCGTGTGGAGGGTCGAGTCGATCAGCCTGCGGGGCAGTTGTGGCTCTTGAGTGAGGGTGGGGGCCTGCGCATGGACCCCACCGCAACGATTCCCGAATTGGTGCTGGAAGCTCCCGAGGTCAACCCACTCAAGAAGACTCTCCACCTCGCTGCTGTCAGCGCTGCGCTGCCGACGCGAGTCATGTCCTATCGCTGGCTCGAGCCGCAAGTGGGTGGCCGCCGAGGGGCCGGCCGCTACGAGGTGAGTTATCTGCCAGCGATGGGCCCAGTGGATCGGTCGCGCGCGGTGAAACACCCACGTCTCTTGGAAGACGAGGGGCCTGTGCGAGTCCTACTCGAACTGTTCGTTCCACCTGGTCCCGTCTGGGATCCGCCGACCGTCGACTTTGTGACCCTGCGCTGGACGACCGGCCGCTAATCCCATTCATGTTCCTCAGTGACCTTCCCCCGTGGGCCATCGCCCTTTCCTGGGCCGTATTGGGTCTTTGTGTTGGCTCATTCCTAAACGTCTGCATCTACCGTCTGCCCCGCGAGGGCATGAGTGTCGGGAATCCGAAGCGCAGCCATTGCCCCGCGTGTGGGACGCAGCTTGGGTGGCGGGAGAACATTCCGTTGCTTTCCTGGATCTTGCAACTCGCCCGCTGCCGGCACTGCGGCGCCCAGATCAGTCTGCGCTACCCGCTTGTCGAGGCCGCCAACGCCGGACTTTGGTACTTGGCTGTCATGCAGGCCGGCCCTCCCGATTGGCCCTTGTGGATGTGTTGGTCCATCGTCCTCTCGGGCCTGTTGGTCGCCACCATGGTGGACTTTGACTGCTTTCAGATTCCCGACGAAGTTTCATTGGGTGGCTGTGTGCTGGCGCCAATCGCCTGTCTGCTGATCCCCAGTCTGCAGGCGCAGACGTCCCTGGCCCAGATCATGTCCCAGGCACCCGCCGGCGAGGTGGATCGGGTCGCGGCGGTCTTGGCCAGCTTGGCGGGGATGGGGGTGGGCGCTGGGGTCTTGTTGTTGATCGGGGCCCTGGGCAAGCGGGTGTATGGCGTGGAGGCCATGGGCTTGGGTGATGTGAAGTTGCTGGCAGCGGGCGGGGGGTTTGTAGGGCCTGGTGGGGCTCTGGCCGCCTTGGCGGTGGCGGCCTTCGCAGCGTCGGTGTTCGGCTTGCTCAACATGCTGCGTTTTCTGCTCGTCAGCCGCTCCCGCGCCCAGGCGCGCGGCCGTCGTGACAGAATGGGTCGATCCCTGCGCGTTGCACGGCTGGCAGGCCGCTATCTGCCCTTTGGTCCGTTCCTAGGAGTTGGAATTGGAATTGTGCTCCTAGCTTGGGATGATCTGAGTCTCCTGTGGCCTTGAACGCGAAGGTGGAACCAACAGGAATGGAAACTGGACTTGGACTCAAACAGCAAGGGGGAATACTCATGTACGAACGCACTTCAGTCACCGCGGCCACGCGGCTGCTGCTCATGGCCAGCCTTCTCTCGGGCTGTGCTTCAATGGGGGCAAACAGCCTGGCACTCGAGGAGAGCCATGCGGAACAGCAGAAGCTCTACGCCCAAAACGCTTCCCTGGCCGACGACGTTCTGAGACTTCAGAACGAATGTGATCGTCTGGCTCAGGCCCTGCAAGCGAGCACGACTGAGTTGGAGACCCGCGCCGCTACGCGCACTGCGTTTCCCGACCTAGAGCAAGCCGGCATCTCCGTGGCTCAACGTGGCGGCGATGTAGTTTTTACGATTCCCACATCGGTGACCTTTGCTTCGGGCAAGGCGTCGATCAGCGAAAAGGGTCAGGAAGCCCTCCGGACCCTGGCTCGTCGATTGCGATCCGAGTTCACCGGCGAGGCGAGGTTTCACGTGGAAGGGCATACAGATTCCGACCCCATCCGCAAGTCCGGCTTTGAGTCCAACCGACACTTGTCGATCATGCGCTCCATGGCTGTGGTCAAATTCCTGGTCGAGCAGTGCAAGATTGCGGACGAGCGATTCGTCGTGTCGGGATACGGATCTCACATGCCCGTGGCGCCCAATGACGGGCCTTCGAACAAGGCGCGTAACCGACGTGTGGAACTGGTGGTCCGGCAAGGGCCCTAGGCCGGCCGCTGTCACGTGCGCGCGGCAGCCGCCAGAGCACTGAGTGACGGGCTCCGATAGGAGATCGCAAATACGCATTCAGGTGCTGTTCAGAGGGGCTTCTGGTCGCTGCAGGTCCGCGTGTTCTCCGCACCAAATTCGGGCACGACGCAAAGCTCCGGCCGTACGTTGCAGGATTGTCTTGGAGCCCTTTTCCGGCGTCGCCTACGCCCATCGAGTCCTGCCCAAAATCGAGGCGGTGGGTAGGATGGGGGCCACCTCAAGCAGATCGGGTCGACAGCGGTCCGGTCTGTGATGTTGTGTCACAACTCCTGCCATTCCCCCGCACGTTCACCCGCTCCGTCCAGTTCTTCGAGTCTGCAATCTCGACTTTCCTGGACGCGGCTTTTCTGAGATCCCATGACCCAACTCAAGTCTCTCCGCAACATCGCTTTCGTGGGCCACCCCTCGGTGGGCAAGACCACACTCGTGGACGCCTTCGCCCACTTGACCGGAGCCTCCCCGCGCAAGGGATCGGTAGCAGACAAGAGCAGTATTTGCGATACGGAACCGGAGGAGCAAGACAAGCAACACACCCTCCAGCTGTCCGCGGTATGGGCCGAACACAAGGGCTGTACTTGGACTTTCCTGGACACTCCGGGCTATCCCGAATTCGTGTCTGAAGTTCAATCGGCAATGTTCTGTGCTGACCTCGTTGTCGGCGTGGTCAGTTGCTCCAGCGGGACCACATTTAATTTGCGAACCAAGATGAAGCAGGCTGCCGCGCTGGGCCGCGGCCGCGCGGTCATCCTGACTCACTTGGATGGGGAGAACGCAGACTTCGAGATCGCGATCGCCGACCTGCGTCAGGGTGTGGGGGAGCAGTGTGTGCCCGTCCTCCTTCCTGATGGAAACGGGGACGCATTCACCTCCGTGAGCCGAGCTATCCTCAATCCAGAGAGCGAATGGTGCGGCCGACTCAAGGACCGTGTCATGGACGGGTGTGAGGACGAAGCACTCCTCATGGAATACCTGGAGAATCAGGAGCTCACCGAAGAGCAGCTGGAAGAGCACATGCCTCGAGCCATCGCCAACGGCGATCTCGTGCCCGTAATCGTGTGCAATCCGGAGAGTGGCTTGGCTGTCGATCGTGCCTTGGAGTTCCTGAGGCGTTTTGCTCCGAGTCCGGCTTGTCTACCCACTCTTGACGCAGACGGCCAGCAGATTGAGCCCGATCTGGATGCCTCCTTGGCCGGTACGGTCTTCAGCGTGGCCAGTGATCCGCACGTGGGCAAGATCTGCCTGGCCCGCATTCACAGGGGCACCTTGGCCGCAGGCGCCTCCGTGGCCCCCTCCTCCGGTGGCAAGGGGGAGAAACTGGGAGGCCTGTTCCGCATGGTGGGCAAGAACCGCGAACCCGTGGAATCTGCTGGCCCCGGCGACGTCGTGGCTTTTTCGAAGGTGGAGGACCTGCCGAATTGGTCGGGATTCGCGAACCCGGGTGGGGAGGTTGTGGCCGTCCCGACCCCTGGCCTGCCCAACCCCATGGTCGGCCTGGCCGTGACCCCCAAGTCGCGGGCCGACGAGCAGAAGATCGGGGAGTCCCTCAACAAGCTCATCGCAGAAGATCCGACACTGCGCGTCGACCACGACCCGGACACCCACGAGGTCGTGGTGTACGGAATGAGTGATCTGCACCTGCAGTTGCTATTCCTACGACTCGACCGGCGCTATGGCGTGAAAGTGGACACCGCTCTACCGCGTATCGCTTACCGAGAGACCATCACCAAGAGCTCTCAGGGTCATCATCGGCACAAGAAGCAGAGCGGTGGAAGGGGCCAGTTTGGCGAGTGTTACTTGAGGCTCAAGCCACTGCCCCAAGGAAGTGGCGTCGTCTTCAAGGACGCCGTCGTTGGCGGTTCGATCCCGCGCAACCTGATTCCCGCCGTGGACAAGGGCATCCATGAGGTCTGCGCCGAGGGCATACTCACGAACGGCCTTGTCGTCGATGTGGAAGCTGAGGTCTACGACGGCAAGTTTCACGCTGTGGACTCGGACGAAGGCAGTTTCAAGATGGCTGGCGCGCGTGCCTTCGCGGATGGTTTTGAGAAGGCCAAACCGGTGCTACTCGAGCCCATCATGAAGCTCAAGATCCACGTTCCTACCGATGACGCGGGCACGATCTTCAGTGATCTGACAAGTCAGCGGCGCGGGCATGTGCTCGACCAGACCAATGAGGAAGACGGTGCCATTACGGTGATCGTGGCGGAGGCGCCCCTGTCCCAGGTGCAGACCTATCACCGGGATCTCAAGTCCCAAACTGCGGGAGAGGGGTCCTATCTGATGGACTTTGCCCGATTTGCTCCCATGCCCTCAGGTGAGCAAACCAAGGTCCTAGCGGTCCTGGGCAAGCACTCAGGGGAGTGACCCGGGACCGCCCATAGTGCGAGGTGTCTCCAAGTGAGACGCTGCAGTCGGGGTCCGCTGGCGGGGCCCAGCTTGCACGCCTGGGGGCGCTGTGAAGCTCTGCGCAGAGCGGAATATGCCCAGAATGCCGGGGCCCTACAGCTTGGAGCCCCTGGGGGTCGATGAGAGTGCCGGGTCCCCGGTGTGCGATGTGCTCACTCGGACCTCAAGGAGCACGATCGGCAATGATTACCATGGAAGAACTGCTGGCGCTCATGGTGCGCCAGGGGGGCAGCGATTTGCACGTTTCTGTTGGCAGTCCGCCGCGGATCCGTGTGGATGGAGAATTGCTTGCCGTGGAGTGCGACACCCTGGGGGAGGAGGACTCCCGCCGACTTGTCACGAGCATTCTGACCACCGATCAAATTGCGCGCTACGACGCGGACCTAGAGTTGGACTGCTCTATCGGGCTGGAGGGCTTTGGCCGTTTTCGAGTCAACGTCTTTCACCAGCAAGGGGCGGCCGCCTGTGTGCTGCGTTCGATTCCCAGTGTCACCCCCGATTTCGAGACTCTCGGCGTACCCGTGGACACCGCCAAGCGCATCTGCGCCATGCAGTCGGGGCTCGTGTTGGTCACGGGAGCGACTGGCAGCGGAAAGTCCACCACGCTGGCGTCCATGATCGATCACATCAACCAGACCCGACAGGCGCACATCGTCACGATTGAGGATCCGGTGGAATTTACCCACGTCCACAAACACTGCCTGGTGAACCAACGCGAAGTGGGTGGGGATACGCACAGCTTCAAGAACGCCTTGCGATCGGTGCTCCGACAAGATCCCGACGTGGTGCTCGTTGGTGAATTGCGTGATCACGAGACCATTGAAGCCGCCCTGACCCTGGCCGAGACCGGTCACTTGACCTTTGCAACCCTGCACACGTCCGACGCAGTGCAGACGATCAACCGCATCATCGATGTCTTCCCGGCCCATCAGCAGGCTCAGGTGCGCACGATGCTCTCGTTCTCGTTGCAGGCCGTGTTCAGTCAGAAACTGCTGAAGAGCGCTACGGGAACGGGCCGTCACATGGCTGCTGAAATCCTGTTGGCTAACTCTGGCATTCGGGCCCTCATTCGCGACGGCAAGGCGCACCAGCTCTACTCTAGCATTCAGACCGGTGGCCGGGTGGGCATGCGCACCATGGCTCAGTCCCTGGCTGAGCTTGTGCAGCGCGGGAAAATCCAGATGGCGGACGCTGAGGTGGCCCTCGGCGATCCCACCGAACTGCATTCCGCGGTGAAGGCGGCCTAAGATGCTGCAATCCAACAGGGTACGGCGACTGCTGCTCAAGGGCGATCTCGTCACAAAGGAGCAGTGGAAGGAAGCCCAAGGGGAGGGTGGAGATCCCGTCCAGACCCTCATCGAGAAGGGCGTGCTCAGCGAAGAAAGTATCGGAGAGACGATCTGTGGCGCTGCAGGCATTGCGCCGATCGACCTGAGTCGCGTCATCCCCGACGCCGAGGCGCTGAGCTCGATTCCCGAGGATGAATGCAAACGGCGCAAGGTCTTGCCTCTGACCAAGAACGGCGACGTCCTGACCCTGGCCATCAGCGATCCGTTCGACGTCCTGTTGTTCGATGACATGCGACGCGAGACCGGGTGCTTCATTCGCTCGGTCTACGCCTCGGGTCCGGCCCTCGTGTCCGTCTTGGATGCGGCCTTTGATCAAGGAGCCCAGCAGGTCGCGGACATGATGGAGGAGGTCTCCGGTGCCGATGGGGTGCACATCGAAGAGGAAGAGGAGACGAGTGACATCGCCCAGGAGACCGGCGAAGACGGCGCCGCGCCGGCTGTCAAGCTAGCCAACCTAGTCTTGTTGCGCGCTCTCAAGTCCAAGGCCAGCGACATCCACATCGAGCCGGGCAGCGCCTGCGTTCGTATCCGGTACCGGATCGACGGTCGCATGCGAGAGGTAATGTCTCCGCCCAAGGCCGTCCTGCCGTCCTTGACCTCGCGTCTCAAGATCTTGGCCAAGCTCGACATTGCAGAGCGCCAGGTGCCTCAGGATGGCAAGTTCCAGATTCGCCACGAAGGCCGTTCAATCGACTGCCGGCTATCCGTGCTTCCCGTAGTGGGGGGCGAGAAATGCGTGATCCGGATCTTGGATGCCGGTTCCATGGCCATGTCTCTGGAGAGCATGGGTTACGAGCCCAGGTGTCTCGAGGACATTCGCGAAGCGATCGAGTCTCCCTACGGGATGCTTTTGGTTACCGGACCGACGGGCAGTGGCAAGTCCACCACCCTCTATTCATGTGTCCAAGCCGTCGCTTGCGAGGAGGTCAACGTGACCACCGTGGAGGATCCCGTCGAGTACCAGATGGATGGCGTCAATCAGGTGCCCGTGAATCCCAAGCGGGGAATGACATTCGCGGGTGCATTGCGATCCATCTTGCGGCAGGACCCCGACGTCGTGCTGCTCGGCGAAATCCGCGACAAGGAAACGGCGGACATCGCCGTCAAGGCAGCGCTCACTGGGCACCTCGTGCTCTCGACCCTGCACACCAATGACGCGCCCGGAACCATTTCCAGATTGGCGGATATGGGAGTCGACCCGTTCATGGTCTCCAGCTCTGTCCTCTGTGTGTGTGCGCAGCGACTAGGACGGCGGTTGTGTCCGGAGTGTCGAATCCCGATTGAGAGACCGTCCATGAAGGCACTGACTGGCATGGGCTTGCTGGCGAGTGACCTGCAGGATGAGCATGTCTTCTACGAAGCCGACCCTGCCGGCTGCCGTAAGTGCAACCAGGGATACCGCGGACGCTTCCCGATCTTCGAAACCATGAAAGTGAGTCCTGCCATCAAGCGCTTGATCATCGAAGGCGCCTCCAAAGCAGAACTCAAAGCCCAGGCCATTGACGAAGGCATGTTCACCCTGCGCCGCGTGGGCATGCTCAACGCCGCACGCGGAGTGACGGCTCTCGAAGAAGTCCTGCGCGTGACCCTGGGCGACTGAGCCCGATTCCTCCAAGCAATCTACCGTGAACCACTTCAAGTACGCAGCCAAGAGTCCCGAGGGCAAACACCTAGAGGGCACGATCAGTGCTACCACCAAGGCCGACGCTCTGGCCCAGTTGCGCAGCAAGAATCTCGTTCTGTTGAGCCTCAGTGAGTCGGGCAAGGGAGCCGGGCGCAGTGCGCGCTGGAGCCTAGGTGGGGGTAAGGTCAAGAAGACAGCCCGCAAGGGTGAATTGGTGATCTTTACGCGCCAGCTGTCCACCATGGTCGGTGCGGGGCTCTCGTTGCTTGAATCGCTCGAGGTGCTGGGTCACCAGGCCGAGTCCCCCGGCATGAAGGCCTGCTGTGAGAGCATGGTGGCCGATCTGCGAGCCGGCTCCGACTTGTCGAATTCCATGGAGAACTGCCCCAAGGTGTTCTCCCACCTGTACATCAACATGGTCAAGGCGGGGGAAGTGTCCGGGCAGATGGACGTCATCCTCGCCCGGCTGGCCGACTACCAGGAAGAATCCGAGGCACTTAGCCGCGAAATCAAGTTGGCCATGACCTATCCGGTCATTTCCATGATTCTCGTTGTGGCGATTACGGCGTTCTTGATGATGGGTGTTGTCCCCACGTTCAAGGGAGTGTTCGAGTCCATGGGCTCGGAGCTGCCGGCTATTACAGAGTTCGTCTTGAACCTTTCGAACACCCTGCGCGAAAACGTACTCATGTTCATTGCGGGCGGGGCCGTGTTGACCAGTCTGCTTGTCATGTTCAAGCGTACCCCGCGGGGCTCGCTCCTGTGGGACCGCGCGATCCTCAAGGTGCCCGTCTTCGGACCGCTGATGAAAAAAGTCTGCTTGGCGCGCTTTAGTCGCACCTTCTCGACTCTCATTCGTTCGGGCGTACCGATCATGTCCACCCTGGACATCGTCGGGAACACGGCGGGCAACGGGGTCGTGGAGCGAGCCGTAACCAAGTCGCGTGAGAGTGTGCGTAACGGCAACCTGCTTTCGGAACCGCTCTCTAACGAGCCGGTGTTCCCTCCCATGGTCGTGCGCATGATTGCGATCGGAGAACGCACGGGTGCCCTCGAGGCGCTATTGGAGAAGATCTCTGAGTTCTACGACGCTCAGGTCAAGGCCCAGGTCAAAGCACTGACTTCCTTGATTGAACCCCTGCTGATCTGCGTCATGGGATTTGTTGTCGGCACCGTCGTGCTGTCCATTTTCATCCCGATTCTGGACATGGCCGGCCAAGTTGGTAAGTAGACGCCGACAAGAAGGGCGTCAAGGGGTGGGAAGCCTGCCTCGAATCGAGAACGTGACTTGGGAAGGATTCATGGCCCTCAAGCGGAGCCCCCAGCAGGTCGATAACAGGGGAAGTCAATGTGGCTGGGATTCCCCCAGCGGCGACTACCCAAGCATGGCCTCCCATCAGGGGGCTTGAGTTCAAATTCACACCAACCGACTGCAACAGTCAAACGGGAACCCCAGCCTTCTGCTTCGGGACGCCCACTACCAGGACACTCCACAGATGAGAATCCGCAACAACAAACAGTCAGGCTTCACGCTCATCGAACTGATGATCGTGGTGGCTATTATCGCTATCGTGGCAGCCGTCGCTCTTCCCAAGCTGATGAGTGCTCGCTTGTCCGCCAACGAGAACGCGGCCGTCGGTACCCTGCGTACGATCGCCGCTGCTCAGCAGCAATTCCAAGCTTCCTGCTCCATCGACACGGATGCCGATGGCGGTGGTGAGTACGGTTACTTCGGCGAGCTCGCCGGCTCCGACGCCATGCGCGCCTGGGGCGGCGTGGGCAACCCCCCGGATCTCTCCGGTGGACTGCTGACCCCCTCGTTCTTGGCCACGACCTTTGGCAACATCGCCACCAGCGTCGTTGAGAAGCAAGGCTACATGTTCAAGATCTACCTGCCCGCCGCCGAGAGCAGCGGAACGATCGCCGGTATTGCCGAAGCCGCAGGTGGTGGAGCCACCACCGGTAGTGGCGCTCCGGATTCCGCCAACTGTGAGATCCTGTGGTGCGCCTACGCTTGGCCCAAAGAGGCCGGCAAGACGGGCAACCGTTGCTTCTTCGTCAACCAGGACATGGACATCATTCAGACGGACGCCAAGGTGACTGCGGCTCGCTACGAGGGCACGACCCTGGTCCCCGCCTTCAGCGCTGCCTACGACACCGCCGATATGGGTGACCAAGTCGGCTTGGCTATCATGGGCAAGACCGCCGTGGATACCAACACCTGGACCGCAGTCGGCAACTAGTCCTCCTAGGACCAGCTAGCACACAGGGGCGTCGACACTTTGCGTGTCGGCGCCCCTTGCCTTTGGTCCCCTGCCCAAGTGCTCTGCGACTAGTGGCTGGCTAGTCGGAAGAGCTCGAAGGCGTTGCTGGACGTCACCTCCGCCAACTCCTCAGTCTCAATGGCTCTGGCCTCGGCAATGTGTTCCAGGACGACTCGCGTGTGTGCGGGTTCGTTGCGTTTGCCTCGGTGGCCCTGGGGAGCCAGGAAAGGGCAATCGGTTTCGACGAGTAATCGCTCTAGCGGCACGGCGCAGGCGGCGGCCAAGTTGTGCTCGTTCTTGGGGAAGGTGACGACGCCCGAGAAGGAGATGTACAGGCCTGCTTCGAGGTAGGCGGAGAGTTCGCTGGGTCCCATGGTGTAGCAGTGCATTACGCCGCGCACGCCGGGAAATTCCTGCACGGCTGCGAGGGTGGCAGCATGGGCCTCTCGGCAATGGATGATCACCGGCTTGTCCAGTTCGCACGCGAGTTGAAGATGCCAGCGGAAGGCCCGCTCTTGGGCTTCGCGTGGTGAATACTCCTTGAAGAAATCGAGGCCCGATTCACCCACGGCCACACAACCCTCGCGCCGACACAGTTCCTCGATACGCGCCTGCGCCTCGGGCTCGTCGATGGACCGTGCATCATGCGGGTGGATGCCTGCCGTGGGGAACAGACCCGGTTCGTCAAGGCATAGGTCCCAGGCCGCCTGAGACGTGTCCACATCGGTGCCGACCACGAGTATGTGTTCGACTCCATTGGCCCGCGCCCGAGTGAGTACTTCGGCCCGATCTTTGTCAAAGTCCTTCCAGAAAAGGTGCGAGTGGGTGTCGACGATCATCGTCGCAGCTTACTTACAACCGAGGTGCTGCAACATGTCGTCCAGGAACATGGCAAAAGTTGCATCCACTTCCCGGGTAAGGACATAGGAGAACAGCGAGCAGGCTTCCTCGGCGTTGAAGGAGGCCCGGATGGCCTGGGCCGCCTTGCGTCTCAAATAAGCGTCACCCGTGGATTCCACCAGGCAAGCCTTGAGAGCCTCACGACCCAGATTGACGTCAGGGTACCTGCCCAGCGCCTCGGCGGCTGCGTAGCGGGCGGGCGGATCGATGATCAGGTTGGTGGCCACATCCGCCAACATGTCGACCGGAGACTTGCCCGCAGTCTCGCAGGCGGTGACCCAGCCTCGGATCAGGAATTCGTCCGGTGGCATCGTCTTCGAGGCTCGCTTCCGCCGGCGCAGGTGATCCACGGCCGCTGTCATGTACATTTCCGGATCGACTTCAGCCAACAGCACCGCAGCCGAGGTGCGGTCGTCGTAGCGGTAGCCGTAGGTCACCATCAACTCGCGCAGCAGGGGTGCGGCGGCCTGAGGTGAGCAACGCGCACCGATCGTCAGCAAGGCATTGCGCGTCACCGTCCGATCGCTGACTTCACCCGTGAACGCGTGCAGGGCCGCGTTTCCGATTTCTTCCTCGCGGGTCTCCAGCTGCTTGCGCAGGGCGCGGGTCTCCTGCAGCCAGTCGTCGTGCAGGTCGCTGGTCGCTTCGATAGGTGGTGGAATCATCGCGTCTACAAAAGCCTTGATCTCTGCGCGTACCGCCTCGCTGATCTCCGCGGAAAGGGGGATGCCCGCCGAGTCTCGTTGCACACCGCCGACTCCCGGCGAACCGACGGAGGCCACAGGGTCCTGTGAGCTCGAATCTCCCGCCTCGGCGGGGTCTGCCGGGGCGCAACCTGTTGAGGGGAGCAGGACCAGGGCCCAGCCGAGGCAAGCGAGGGCGAAGTTGAATAGGGACCCCTTGGCGGGCTCGGGATGGGTATCAGCGGGGAGCATAGGCGGGCTGCACGGGAGGGCTTGGTGGCGAACTGGGAGCTGTAGTGGCTTGAGTGGCTCGGCTCTTCCCCTAGGGGCTTGGCATTGGGGCCACAGACGGCAATATAGTGCCCCCCCAGAACCCTGACGAGCCCTTCCAGGAGCCATCCAGCAGGGAAGCAACTTTGCTTCGCTGCTCGGGTAGGTCCTACCCCAGGCCTCGACTCGAGTTTTCCCCTTCCGCCCCCTTTTTCCCGGCGCCCAGCGCCACGGCAGCGGCCCTCCTCCGGCCACACGCCTGTCACGGATATCCATGCGAACTGAGCGCACCACCACCCGGGCCTTCGGCCTGCAGAAATCCCCGCGGACGACCGTTCAGAAGGCCCTCGCGGCGGGGGCCTTCATCGGGGCCCTGGGCCTAGCTGGCTGCTCCGGCAGCAGCAGTTCCAATGGCGGCGCCTTCTACGTGGAGACCTGCACGCTGGGTTGCACGAACGGGGCGCCCGGGAACAAGATCACTTGTTCGATCATCGACACATTTCAAAACCAGGAAATCGCCCTGTTGTTCTCAGCACCTGTCGATCTCTTCTCGGTGAACTCAAGCACCTTCCAGGTTGTAGATGTCGCCAACGGCACGTCGCCCCCCGGACAGTTTTTTGGGGATCCCACCAACCCCAAGCGGCTGATTTTTAGACCCTCTCTGTCTTTTGATCAGAACGGCAACCCGATCTTCGGTCTGAAGCAGGACGCCTCTTACGCGATCAGTATTCCGGGCAAGGCGCAGGACGAATTCGGCCCCTTCATTCAGAGCACGTCCGGTCAGGTCAACCAATCGCGGATGGAGTGCACCATTCGCACGAGCCTGGGCATCATCGATCCCGTGCCCGGCGCCCCGACAGCTGTCACCACGGTAGATGTTGTCACGGGCTACGACGCCAACGGAAACGCCAATCAGTTCGACTACGACGTGGTCGTCACATCGACCCCCGAGATCGAAGATGTCTGGCGCCAAACGCGTATCACCTTCTTCTTTGACGATGTGATGAACGTGGCGACCCTGCTGGACCCCGCGAGCAAGAATGCGCCCTACATCACCATCGAGGTGGACGACGACGGAGACCTGGCGACCCTAGACCGTTACGACGTGGATGGGGATTTCAGCTTTGGGGTCGACTTCGATCGTCTGGAGACCTTCCTGTATTTCGATGCTTCCTTGCCCCTGCCTTCAGCGGGTCCCAACGCGCCAACATCCTCACGTCGCATCGTGCTGACGATTCCGGCCAACGTGCAGGATCTGGTGTCCAATTCGGTGACGAGCGGCGGCGGGCAGCGTTCGTTCATCCCTGAGATTTCATTGCTGCAAGAATCGCTTCTGCCGCCCGGCGGAGAGGACTTCACCGTTTCCTATCCTTCTGCAGGATCCAACGAGGACGGCAATCGTGGCGGCGCATTCTGGGGCGGCGGTCGGTTGGCGCCCGGCATCGGCGGAGGCTCCGGACGACTAGGTGACCTGTTCGTTCCCGCGGGCCTGACACTTGTGCTGAACACTGACGGCCAGACTTTCCCGTTGACCACAACGGATGGGTTCCTGCTCGATCAGGTCGCCGACCTACTAGGTAACCCGGATCCCGTCGGCTTTCCGAACACTCTCGGCAACTTCCCCGACACAATTACCGTCACGGACGGAGTCTTTGAATTCAACTCACTGGTCGTTGCCCCTGGCGGTTCCATTCGTTTTGAGGGCCTGAACCCGGCTCGCGTCTACGTGCGTGGTCCCATTGATATTCAGGCCGGCGCAGTGATTGATCTTTCTGGGGCGATCCCGGCCGATCACGACTCCACAATTCTGGACCCGCTCGCGCAGTTGGGCACCCCCGTCAACGCGGCCGGTGGAGGAGACGGAGGTTTCGGTGGTTCGCGCTTTGACATGTCGGTCAACTCGCCCATGGTGAGTCTGCTTGCTTGTGAGAACGACCCTGTGCTTGTGGTCGCACCCCACACCTCCGGCTACAAGGGCATGGGCGTGGGCCGTGTCGGCTCGGCCGGAGCCGGATTGGGCGGGGACAAGTACCCCACCCGGTATCCAATCCTCGACACGTTGACAACCGGTTCGCAGGAGGTTGGGTTCAACGTAAGCACCCTCTTCGATCCGATCACTCTCGACACTCAGTGCCGCAGCATGATGGTGGGCGGTTCAGGTTCGGGCGGTTCGTATGCGACCGCGGGCGGCGTGGGCGTGGCTTCCTCGGTCTTCCCGACATCGGACTTTCCTGGCGTGACCAACAATGCCGCCGACACCCCTGGCGGCGACCCCTCCGAAGTGGGGCTTGAGGCTCCTGCGGAGGACAACGCGGGCTACGACAGTCGCCAGCTACGCTGGTTCAAGGGTGACCTGCGCGGTGGATCAGGCGGGGGCGGGGGCGGCGGCCACCCGTTTGGAACCTGGGCCGATGGGCACAACGGCACGAAACTAGATGCGTGCGTAGGGCCTCTTTCCAACTTCCACGCCTGGGTGGATCACTCAGGAGCACGCGGCGGCTTCGGTGGCGGTGCCCTGCACTTGACTTCTGGGAAGCGCATCACTTTGGACGGTTCGATTGACGCGAGCGGAAGTCGGGGCGGCGAGCCGCGCAACCCCATTCCACCGCCGTTCTGCAGCGTGGACTACGGCAAGTTCGCGACCCCCGGTGGTGGTGGTTCGGGAGGCGCCGTGAAGCTGCAAAGCATTGTGGTCGACCTTTCGCCCAACCCCGGAACGATTGACGTGTCAGGAGGCATTGGTGGAACGGCCAAGAGCTGGGCCAACTCCCTTGGCGGTGCTGGCGGTGCTGGACTGGTTCGGATTGAGGACCTCGCTGGTCTGAGCCGTGCACTAGCGGCTCCATCCGTCTTGCCCTTTGATCCGAGCGACAACTCGTTGTCTTGGCTCAGTGTCGACGACGGTCAGAACCCCCTTGATGGCCCCGGGTGGGTTCTTTCGAATCATCGTCCGGATGCGATCAGCGCTTCCTCTTCTTGTTGGCTGACGCCATCGAGTTCGGTCTTCTCCATGTTCTTCGTGCAGGATGAAGCCGATTCAGACACAGGCAGCGCCGCCCAGATGGGCTGGAACATGGACCTGTTGTATCGTCCGGTGGGGCAACCCCAAGTGACCATTCCTTTCAGGGGCAGCAACGGCTTCTTCATGCAATCCTGGGAAAACACATTCGGGAAGACCCTGGGCACGGAAGGCGGAACCCTAGCGGCGGCTCCCATCGTGGTTCGCTTCCAGGGCGCACGCACGACCGGGGTGGAAGACTACTGCAATCTCGACCTGAACGACCCGACCACGTCTATCGTGCCCGGTTCGGTCACCCCTTGGGTAGATCACCCGGCGCTACTGAATTCGTTCCAGCCGCCGCCCAACCTGATGCGCTTTGTGATCGTGTTCGACAACACGCGCCAGCCCGGTGATTCCCCGCGCACGATTCTGGATCAAGTGGATGGGATCGACAATTTCTGGGTGCGAGTACTTCCGGACTAGCCGGCCACAATCGGAGTTCCTGTAGCTCGGCCGAGGCCCGCCTTGCACATGGCCGGGACCAGGTGCTAGCAGGCGCGTCCCGCGCTGGACCCACCAGGCGCGTCCCGCGCGGGGCTCGGGCGTGCTGCATCTTGGGTAAGGTGTTGGCGTGCTGACTCGCTTGCCACCTTGGGGGAGGTGCAAGATCGGGGCTACACCGCTGCGCTCTGCCGCGCCAGACACTCCGGCTCTGCCAGAGGGCGGGGCTGGCGATGGGCCAGGGCAGGCCTTCGCAATTACACCCAAGAAGCCTGGTTGGGTGGGAGTGCAAGTGGCGTGCTTGCTGTAGGATCGTGGCCGCGAATTGCTCCGTTTCCCTGTCCCCCAATCAACGACGTTTGACCCATGTGGACGCCGCGCATCTCTCCTGTCGCCCTCTCTCTCTCGGCCCTCGCCCTGTTGTCGGGCTGTTCCACTGAGAGTGGCACCACTCCCTCCGAAGGCAGTTTCTATATCGTCTCGTGCACCCTGGGTTGCACAGATGGCGTGACGAGCAACGAGGTCAATTGCGCCATCGCCAACACGTATCAGAACCAGGAGATTTCGATCATCTTCTCGGAGCCCTTTGACCTGTTCAGCGTCAACTCCAGCTCCTTCAGGGTGACGGACGTGGCCAACGGAACGACCCCTTCGGGGCAATTCTTTACCGACCCTACGAACCCGCGCCGCCTGATCTTTCGACCGTCATTGACCTTTGATCAGAACGGCACGCCGATCCATGGATTTGCCTCCTCGACCTCCTACAGGATCTTTCTGCCCGGCCTGGCCCAGTCGGACTTCGGGCCCTTCATCCAGAGCACGCTAGGCATCAGGAACAAGAGCCGCATGCAGTGCACAATCAAGACCACTGAGGGTGTGATCGACCCGGTGCCCGGGCGGCCGTCCGCCCAGATGTTTGTGGATCAGGTCGTGGGCTACGAGGCTGACGGAACGCCAATCGTTGTCTCCGACGTCTTGCTCAACGGGGGCACTGAGCTCGACGACGTCTACCGTCAAACCGCGATCCGCTTCGAGTTCGACGATGTGATGAACGTCGCCACTCTTCTGAATCCTTCCACTGGCGCCTCCCCGTCTATCGCCGTGGACGTGGATGAGGACGGAGACTTGGCGACTCCGGATCGCACACCCATCTCGGGGCGATTCTCGTTTTCAGTGGATCTCGCACAGCTCACGACCACGTTGCTGTTTGTGACCGATGTGCCTTTGCCCTCGGCGGGTCCCAACGCGCCCCTCAATCCTCGCCGCATTGTGCTGACCCTGCCGCCGGCCGTTCAGGACCTTGTCGCGAATCCGATCGGCGTAGGCGGAGGGACCCACTCCTTCATCACCGAACTGCCTCAGTTGGGCGAGGTTCTCGTACCGGACGGGGGAGAGGATTTCCTGCTTTCGTGGCCGGACCCGAATTCAAACGAGGACGGCCAACGCAGCGGAGCCTTCTGGGGCGGCGGCCGCTTGACCCGCGGAGTGGGTGGTGGTTCGGGTCGACTGGGAGATCTGCGTGTGCAGGGCGGGCAGACCCTCGTCTTGAACACCGATTCGCAGAACTTCCCCCTCGGGATTGTGGATGGCTTGGCCCTTGACTTGCTTCCGGACCTCCTCGGCAATGCGGATGCGGTGAACTTTCCCAGCACCTTGGGCAACTACCCTGATTCGATCACGGTCACGGATGGTGCTTTTGAATTCCAGTCGCTGACGTTGGATTCGGGTTCCAAGCTGGTGTTGATCGGATCACAGCCCGCGCGCTTGTACGTGCGGGGTTTCGCCAATATTGGTTCGGGATCTATTCTGGACCTGAGCGGAGTGCAGCCTGCAGATCATGACTCAAGCATCGTGGACCCTGAAACCCAACTGAGCGTGCCCGTGGCTCCTGCTGGGGGTGCCGACGGAGGCTTTGGCGGTGACCGATTTGACATGAGCGTGAATGCTGCCATGGCGGCCCTGGGGCTCTGCGAAAACGACGTGATCGCGAACTTCGGCGCCAACACCCAAGGCCGGGCAGGCATGGGTGTGGGACGCTCTGTCGGTTTGGGCAGCGGGGTTGGCGGAGTCCAATACCCGACGAACTACCCCATCGTGAACACCAACACCACAGCGGACAACAACAGCCAGGGGCTCGGCTTCAACCGGGTGAATACCTACAACGCGAACGATTCCAACCTGGAGTGCCGTAGCATGATGGTCGGCGGTGTGGGATCAGGAGGGGCTTACTCTCTGGATGGTGGAATCGGAACCTCGGATTCGACCCTCTCAACCGCTCTCGCTCCCGCAGGTCAGGACAACGGTGCGCCCGACACACCCGGGGGGGACAGTTCCACCATCGGCATCGAAGCTCCCGCGGAGGACAACGTGGGCTACAGCCAACGCCTGCTCAATTGGTGGGACGGGTTCCTGCGCGGCGGCTCGGGCGGTGGAGGGGGAGGCAACCACCCGCACGGCTCCTTTGCGTGGGATCCCCTCGGGCTCGACATCGGCTGCATCAGCGTCAACAACTTCTTCAAGGCCTGGCACGATCACTCAGGCGCCATGGGCGGCGGCGGTGGCGGTGCCCTGCAGCTCACCGCGGGCAAGCGCCTGGCCGTGGATGGCCAGATCAAGGCCGTTGGTGGTCAGGGCGGCCAAGCGCGTGCCGCTCTAAGCAACTTCATGTGTGACGCGAGCACGTGGACAGTGGACTTCACTCAGTTCGCAACTCCCGGTGGGGGGGGATCCGGTGGGGCCATCAAGCTGCAGAGCATGGTGGTCGACATCGCGTCCCTAGCGGGCACCATCGACATTAGCGGCGGCCTGGGTGGTGCCGGTGTATGGAGCCTCTCCCAGGGTGGAGCCGGCAGTCCCGGACTCCTGCGCGTCGAGGACGTCGCTGGAGGAGTCTCGCGCTCACTCATCGCTTCATCCGTCCTGCCCTATGACCCCGTTGATGATTCCCTTTCATGGATCAGCGTGGACAACGGTCAGAACGCTCTCGACGGGCCCGGATGGTCGGCCACGACTCACCGCCCGGATTCGATCTCGGCTTCCATGTCCTGCTGGCTGCAACCATCCGGCACGTTCTTCTCGCTGTTCTTCGTCTCTGACGAAGAGGATGACAACACCGGCGATCCGGACAAGATGGGCTGGAATATGGATATCCTGTACACCCCGGGTGGTGGGCCGGAGGTCACGATTCCGTTCCGTGGTGCAAACGGCCTATTGAGCAACTCATGGGAGAATGAATTCGGAATCAGTCTGGGCACACAGGGCGGATCGGTCACCGCAGCTCCCGTAGTGATTCGCTTCCAGGGAGCGCGTACGGATGGAACCACGGACCTGTGCAACGGGGACGTCAATGATCTGTTCGCCGGAATCGACCCGGCCTCCGTCACCCCCTGGGTGGATCATCCCGACATGTTCAACAACTTCTCCACGACTCCCAACATGATCCGCTTCGCGATCATTTTTGACGGGACGTCACAGGGGGCAGATGTTCCTGGCGACGTGCTGGCAGATGTAGCCGGGGTGACCAACTTGCGCGTGCGCGTGGTTCCCGACTGATGCTCACAGGGCGGGGCCTTCCCCCGCAGGTGAAGGCATGGGTCTGATACGTGCCCAGTGGATCTTGGATGACGACCGCGGCCCAATGGGCAACGGCGCCGTGCACGTAGAGAGTGGGCAGGTCGTGCAGGTCGTATTCGGCGAGGCTTCCCTACGCAGCCTAGCCAGTCAGTTGGGTTCCGAGGTGCTTGACCTGGGGGAGGGAATCCTCTGTCCCGGCCTCGTCAATGCGCACGCGCACCTGGAGTTGACCGGCCTAGGCGGGCGCCTCTCGGGCAGCGGTCTCTTTGCGGACTGGATTGCCGATCTGCTTCGAGAACGAGCTCAGTGCAGTCAGGAAGACCTGAGGGGCGCTGTCGAGCAAGGGGCCGAGGCCCTGCTGTCCAGTGGGTGCACCTGCGTGGGCGAGATCTCGAGTCTTGGTGTCAGTTCGGAATGGGCCGTCCACACCGAAATGGCCGCGCGCCTGTATCACGAGTGCCTCGATGCCGGCCAGCCTGACAGGACCGGATCCGCAATCGAGGACTTGGAGCAGCGCTTGGCCGCCACCGATGTTCCCGGCGCGATTTCGCCCCACGCCCCCTACAGCGTCAGTCCGAGCCTTGGGGCTCAGCTGGCAACGATGGCCAGTCAGCGAGACTTACCTGTGACGGTGCACTGGGCGGAGAGCGAGGAGGAGCAGGAGTACCTGCTGCACGGGCGAGGCCCCTTGGCCGAGCACCTAGGCCCATCCCCCCTGCGCTCGGGACTCGACCTGCTCGAGGATGCAGGCCTGCTGGGACCCCGTACGAGCTTAGTCCACGGGAACCTCCCCAGTCCCGGGGACCCCGAGCGGCTGGCCGCCTCAGGAACCAGTCTGATTCACTGCCCGGGCAGTCATCGCTTCTTTGGGCGAGAGCCGTTTGCCCTCGATGACTTCCGACGCGCCGGCGTCAATCTGGCCCTCGGTACAGACTCACTCGCCAGCAATTCGGCCTTGGACATGCGTGTGGAGATGGCTCTCATGCGCCAAGACTACCCTGGCCTCGACCCGCTGGAAGTCTGGAGAATGGCGACCGTCGGCTCCGCACGTGCAATCGGCATGCAGGGGCAGGTAGGCTGCTTGGCGCCGGGTGCCCGGGCCGATCTGGTGCTCCTCGAGGTGGAGTCCAATCAATCGCGAGCGCTACTCGACGAATTGACCGCGGGCTGTCCCGTAGTGTCCACCCTCTCCCTGGCCGGCCGTCCGTTCGTCATCTCTCCCCCCGCGACATCCTCCAACGGCGCTAGCATGAGGGGCCTATGAAAGTCGCCCTGATCTCCGACCTGCACTCCAATCGGGAGGCTCTCGAAGCCGTGTTCGAGCACATCCGCTTGCAAGGCATCGAGCGTCTGTTTTGTCTGGGGGACATCGTCGGGTACGGCCCCGAACCCGAGTTTTGCGTGGACTTGGTCAGGGGTCACGCAGAAGTCACCCTCATGGGTAACCACGACGAGGCCTTGTTTCACGGGGGGGCAGACTTCAATCCCCACGCGCGCGGTGCGATTGACTACACGCGCGAGCGCATGCGACCACGTTGGTACAGCAGCAGTGAGCGCAAGGCGCGTTGGAAGTGGCTACAGGACTTGGACTTCACCTACCGCGAAGGACGCTTCCTGTTTGTGCACGGGTCTCCCAGGGACCCGGTGCGTGAATACGTTTTATCCACCGACGGCATGTTGAATCCCGACAAGCTGAGAGCGGTGTTTGGCTCATTCGAGGGCGTGGCTCTGGGCGGGCACACCCACTACCCGGGCATCTTTTGGGAAGATCTGCAGTTCTCCGGACTTGGTGGTCGCGCACAACACACGATCGCCCTCCCAGAAGGCAGGCAGGCGTTTATTAACATCGGTTCGGTCGGCCAGCCGAGGGACAACGACAACCGCGCCTGCTACGCCGTCTTGGAAGAGCATCAGGTGACGTGGCACAGGGTGCCCTATGACTACCGCGCCACCATGGACAAGATCTTGGCCACGGGGGCGCTCAGCGAGATGCTCGCGCGGCGCCTGCAGATGGGCAAGTAGGTCTGCTTGGGTTGAACGAGTAGCCGCGGATTCGGATGCGCTCGCGGCCGCCTAACGGAAGAAGTTGCGCATCAAGTGCCCGAGAATCTCTGGGTTCTTGCGCAGTCGCCGTTCCGAGTACGAGCGCCACTCTGGACCGTAGGGCACGTAGACGCGCACGCGATGTCCTGCTTGACGCCAATGATCCCAGAGCGGTTCTTGGACGCCTAGCAGGACTTCGAATTCCATCCTGTCCGGTTGGACCTGCAGTTCTCGAGCCACGGCCAGGCAGCGCTCAGCCATGTCCCCATCATGGGTGGCCAAGGCGACCCGGTGTCCGGCGGTCCACGCTTGGCGGCAGCACTCAATGAAGGCCTCCTGGATCGGTGCTCGATCGCAATGCGCGATGGACGGCGGCTCGAGGTAAATGCCCTTCACCATGCGGATGTCCACGTTCTGGGAGTCGAATGCCGCGATGTCATCTGGTGTCCGAAAGAGCCGCGCTTGCAGCACGATGCCCACCGGATCGAATTGGGCACGCAGGCGCCTGAACAGTTCGAGTGTCGCATCGGTCGTGGGGTGGTCTTCCATTTCCACGCGCATCGTCTGACCAAGCGCCTGGCAGTGTTGCGCGAGATCGCTGTAGAGTTCGAACGCGAGTTCCTGGCTCAAGGCCAAGCCGAAGTGGGTGGGTTTGACCGAGACATACGCGTCGAGCCCGGCCTCGTGCAGGGTGCTGGCATCGCGCTTGTAGGCGACCAATGCCGCACGCGCGGCCGATTCGTCCGCCACGCCCTCACCCAGAATGTCCAGGACGCCTGGGAACCCGCGCGCGGCATTGGCCTGCAAGACTGCCAGGGCCTCAGGCAGACTCTCCCCGGCGATGTACCGAGCCGAGAGGCGGCGCATGATCGTGTGCGGGACCCAGGGCAGGACGCCCATGATGCAACTATGGAGAATTCCCATGGAGAGCGACCAGTCTAGTTCGAAGGGGCCCTCGTTGTCTCGCCCTCAAGGACGCTATCCTGCGCCCATGGATTCGGCGATGTCCCTCTTGGTCGTGCTTGTGACTGCACCCGATGAGGCACAGGCGCAGAGCATGGCCGAGACACTTCTGAAGGAGCGACTCGTTGCCTGCGTGCAGATTCTCCCCGGCCTTGCCAGCCACTACTGGTGGCAGGGGCAACTCGAACGATCCGCAGAAGTGCTCATGATCCTCAAGGCCCGCGAGCAGACTTGGTCGGAGCTTGAGCAGCGCGTGCGCGTCTTGCACCCGTTTGACGTCCCCCAAATCGTGGCCTTGCCGGCCTCCCACGTGGAGTCGCATTACGCCCAATGGGTAAACGAAGTCACCGGTGCGGATTCTGAGGCTGGAGAGTAACTAGCAACGATGCGTCATCCTCACTCGACGGACCAGCTAGGCGAGGAGCGAGGCAGTCCAGGCGCCCGGCGTCTGGGTCTTGGCCTGGGCGTGGGAATGTTCGCCTTCTTCCTCGTCTGGCCTGGACTTGGGCTGGATGGAGCTCAGCGGGCCGTGGCGGCGACCACCGCACTGACGGCCACCCTATGGATCACAGTGGCCCTGCCGATTGGAGCGACATCACTGCTGCCCGCCGTGCTCTTTCCGCTGCTCGGTGTGCTTCCGGCCCGTGATGTGGCTCCAGTCTACATGCGTGACCTGGTGATGCTTTTCATCGGGGCGTTCATCATCGCCCTCGGTTTGGAACGCTGGGGTGTTCACCGCCGTATCGCGCTATGGATCATCTCGCGCGTGGGCGATTCCCGGCGCAGCTTGGTCCTGGGGTTCATGGCCGCGGCGGCCTTCCTGTCCCTATGGATCAACAACACCGCGACGACCCTGCTGATGCTGCCCATCGCTGTGGCCGTGTTGTCTCGCATCGAGGGTGAGCGCATGGCCTCGTCTCCGTTCGGACTGTGTCTGCTCCTCGGAGTCGCCTATTCGGCCTCGGTGGGTGGCATGGGCACCCCAGTCGGAACAGCTCCCAACCAGGAGTTCCTCGGCCAGTTCGAAATGCGTTTTCCGGACGGTCCCAAGATCAGTTTTGGCCAGTGGTTTTTGGGCTGGGTACCACTCGTCGTGGTGTTCGTTCCGTGCGCCTGGTGGATCTTGACACGCGTCGTGTTTCACCTCGAGCGTGGGGCCAGTGGAGAGGCGGACGTCATCTCTGCCGAGCGCGCCGCCCTGGGGCCAGTGACTCGGCCACAGTGGATCATGTCCGGCGTGTTCCTGTGTACGGCGCTGCTGTGGGTGACGCGCGCGGATCTGCAGCTCGGTGCCCTCAGCATGCGTGGTTGGTCGCGCCTGTTCCTGGGGCCAGAGGCGAACGACCCCAGCTGGTACGCTCAGCACAAGAACGATATCTCCGATGCCACGGTGGCATCGCTCATGGCCATCGCTTGTTTTGTAATCCCTGTCGGGCGCGGCAAGTTCCTCATGAACTGGCGAACGGCGGTCAAGTTGCCTTGGGAGGTCTTGTTACTGCTGGGCGGAGGATTCTGTCTGGCCAAAGGCTTTCAAGTGAGCGGGCTCGATGAGTTGCTCGGCTCGGGCTTGGCCCCGCTGATGCGCGACACTTCCAGTTGGTGGATCGTGCCCGGCATCGCCCTATTCATGAGCACGCTGACCGAGGTGACTTCCAACACGGCGACCACCGCCGTGCTCTTGCCCGTCATCGCCTCGGCGGGAGTGGCGGCCGGATTGGACCCACTACTCGTCATGGTCCCCGCCACGATGGCTGCCTCGGCCGCCTTCATGCTGCCCGTGGCGACGCCGCCCAACGCCGTCGTTTTCTCGAGCCGCTGCGTTCCCATTTCGGCCATGGTGCGCGCGGGGATCTGGATCAACCTCCTTGCCGTAGCGCTGATCACGCTCGTCTTTCAGCTTTGGGTGCGCCCGCTATGGGGTATCGAGAGTCCTTGAGCCGCGCCTGATGGTCGCTGCGAGTGCTCGCTCGACATCGTCCGACGCATTCCCGATCATGCCGCTTCACCCGTGACTGACGTTCCAATTGCATGTCCCGATGACCTCCGACGAGTCTGGACCTTCCCGTTCGATGGCCATGCCGGCACTGATTCTGGCGCTATGCGCTGGCCTCGCGGCGCTGGGGCACCTGGACCGACTGCCTCTAAGCGTCGTACGGCTGACGGCCGGACTTGTCGTCTTCGGCGGTGCCGGTCTGCCCATCTTGGTGCGGTGGACTCCGGGTCAGCCGTCACTGCTCAAACTGCTCGTGTTCTCCAGTGTGCTTTCCGTTCCACTGGTCGGTGTTCTCGCGGCCGGGCTCCAGCAGTTCGTGAGCTTGGATCTCCTTTGGCCCGTGACCCTGGGGTGCCTCGCGCTACTCCAACTGACCGGCCTGCGGGGTGAGCTGCGAATACAGAATGCGGGCAAGGCCGCGATCGGGGCGCTCGGGATATCCCTCGCATTGGCCGGCATCTGGAGTGCATTGCTGTTGGGGGCTGGCAACGGAATCCGCATTGAGGCAGACGGCGCCATTTGGCAAGCGGGAGTCGCGCGCAGTTTGCTCCGTGGTGGTGGCTTGGAAAACCCTTGGCTGGCAGGCAGTCCCTTGCTGCACCACCCGGCACCGGCGGCTTTCGTGGCCACCGTGGCCGGCGCTCTCCGACTGGCCCCCACACTGGCCGCCGCGTTGATTGACGTGTGGTGTTTGGCTTTACTGCCAACAATGCTCTACCTGATGGCCGCGGCGCTGTGGGGGGAGTGGCGCCGGTCTCTGTTGGGTTCTTTCTTGGGGCTCGTCGGGTGGAATGCACTGGGCGTGTTCGCAGGCAGCTTGGGATTGGGAACGCCCGTCGAAACGAAGCTCTTCCTGCCCGGTGGGGGAGGAGCAGCGGCTCTGCTCTTCGCAATCGGCGCCTGGCTGGCCGCTGTCCACGCCTTGCGACACGGGATGCGGCCATGGGTGGGGCTCTGCGCGCTTTGCCACGGGCTTGCCTTCTGCATGCACCCTCCCCTGGGCGCCTGCGCAGCGCTCGCCACGGCGCTTGGCGCAGGCATTGGGCGGCGAGCCGGTCACACGCGCCTGCTCCTCTTCCTCGGACTGGCCTTGCTGCCCGGGCTCTACCTCGCCAGCCGGTTCACTTTGGCCGCGAGTCCCCAGGTGGGTAACGCACTCGATTCAGGTAGCTTGGCGGCTGTGGTTGTCTCGAGCTTACCGCTGCTGCTCGCTTGCGCCGCTCTTGGGCGCGAGAGCCTGGGGCTTGGAGGTGAGGACGCTGGCCAAGCTGGAGACCAACGGCTTCTACTGCGCTGGCTATGGCTTTGCGCCGCCGTACCCCTCGTGGCCGTCGCCTTCGCGCCCGCTTGGTCGGAGATTGCCCTAGGCCGATGCAGTGGGTTGGTGCTCGGCATTCTGGCCGCGGGCGGACTGGTGAGCGCCTGGGACAGGCGTGGCGCATGGCGTTCAGTTTCAGTCGCCCTTGCGCTACTTGCTCTGGGCGGTGGTGCGTGGACGAAGGCACATGGGGCTGCAGAGTTGCTCGACTGGGCGCAGGAGGTTGCGCCGGTGCTCGAAGGCAAACACCACGTGACTCCCGCATTCTTGAGCGCTGACGAGGCCCCTGGTGACGGAACGCTCCCCAAGCTCGTCGTGGCAACGCGCGAAGAGGAACGGGTCGCCCAGGGCGCGCAACGTCGACACCTTGCACAAGCCTACCACTGGTTGCGGGAGGAGTATCCGCTCCGCGATTTGCGTCCGATTCTTGTACGGAGAGTCGAAGAGGCTGCGCAAGGGCCCGTCTTGCCCGATCCGGCCACGCTCTACGCGGACATGCCACTGTGGGTCGACCGGTTTGAAGCGGTCGCACTGGGAGTTTCCAGTTGGAGGGCTCGGCATGAGGCCACCCAGGCGATGTACAAGCGGACCGATGGAGTGACGATCAACCGCATGCGCGAATTGGTCGGTCTGGACCGCCCGGTGATTTTCATCGTCACGGAGCAAGATCGTCTGCAGACCCGGGGCTTCATCGAAAAGGAGCTCGTTCGATGGGGAGCGCGGGAGAGCTTGCGAGTCGGCAGCGTGGCCCTGTTTAGTTGGTCCCCCGAGCAAGGCGGGCGGAAACTGCGATGAGTCCCTATATCACCCGGGATCCTGCACGCAAAGAAGATCGAGTTCTCGCAAGCGGAGTGTTGTGCGTGCTGCTGGCCTTGTTCACGTTGACTTTCAGCGGGCTGCCCGAGGGGCCTCGAGGTGAGGTCGAATTCCAGGCCACTCGGGCATTGGCCACGACGGGCACGTGGGCCTTGGCCTCTTCTCAGGAGGTTGCGCGGCTACAGGGACAGACCCTCCCCTTTCCTCCAGGCACTCGATTTCTTCAGGCATCGGTGGGCACGGGCGATCGGGTCCTGTTTCCCAAATGCGGCCCTGGACAGGCCCTGGTGGGTGTGCCGTTCTACTGGGCTGGACGCTGTATCGCTGCCGTGGTTCCACGCCTTGAGCAGCGCCATCAAGAAACGCAGGACCCGGATTGGGCCTTTTCTGAGTACTTCGCCCACTGGCTGCTGTGCTGGAGAGGGCCGTTGTTCACGGCCCTCACGGCGTTCTTGCTGGTGCTCGCCGCGCGGCGCCTCCGGGTCAGTCGATCGCATGCATGGTTTGCCGCCTTCTCGTACGGCCTGTCGACCTTCGCCTGGTCGCAGTCGCGCACGGGGCTGGCCGATGTCCAGGCTACGTTCCTGTTGTTCCTGTCCTTTCACCTCCTGCTGCGAGTGCGGGCGCGGCTGACACGCCTGGAGCCTCCCGCTACTTGGGAATTCTTCGTACTGGGGTTGGCACTGACACTGACCTGGCTGACGCGTCTGGACACCCTGCCCGCAGTACTGGTCCTGTGCGCAGCGACTGAAGTGATCGTGACTCGCGGGCTGGTTGGCTCAGATCACAGGAAGTCGGACCCAGGTCCGGATCTGGGGCCGTCGCGACGAACCCTCATGAGTGCGTTGCTGCTCCCGATGGCCGTGGGCCTAGGAGTCCTGAGTTGGATTGGCCACACTCGCACCGGATCGTGGGCAGCGCCTAGGCCCGAAGGACTCGCACCGCTCGCTTCATGGCCTTCTGCGCTCGCTGGACTCCTGATCTCACCGGGCCATGGACTGGTCTGGATGGCGCCTCTCGTGCTGATTGTGCCCTTCGGCTTGGCCCGTGCCCGGCGCCGCGGAGAACGCTTGCTGGAACGAGTCGTGCTAGCCGTGTTCTGCGGGATGTTGCTGACGGCCGTAAGCTCCCCGGCCTGGCACGGTGGCTGGACCTACGGCCCACGCCTGCTCCTGCCGGCACTGCCTTTCCTTTGGTTGGCCGTGGCGCTGGGCTTGAGGCACGCACAGAGCCGACCCATGGGCCGCGCAGGGGTCATGGGATTGTTCGTCTTGGGCGTAGTGATTCAATTGCCCGGAGTCTTGGTCAGTACTGCGACCCATCTCGACCTGGCGCTCCAGGCGAAGCCGAGTCTTGGGTCCGACTCAAACAACGCAGGGGGCGAAGAACTCGCGAACGATGATTTGGAGCCGCTGCATTGGGCAATGGACTTCGCCGCCCCCTGGGCGCGTTGGCGTATTGTGCGACAACGAGCGGCAGGTCTGGGCGAAAGCTACGATGCACAGGTGCTCTTCGGAGTGCAGGGCCTCGCGCCCCTCAGCCTCTCTCGCCCCGCGCAGGAGGGTTTTCGTCACTTGGCTTGGGTCGACCTGCGGCAACGCCTGGGGGGCACACCCTGGGCCGCCTTCGTCGCCCTTGGAGCCCTGGCCATTCTAGGCCTGTATCTATCCCTCAAGGGGATGGTGGAAATGCGCACCTAGGGCCATTGCGGGACGATTGCTCAAGGATTTGGCACCAAGGGTCGATGGCAGTCCTGGCATGTCTACATTCTGGACTTCAGCTTGCCTGAGTGCCTGCCTGCTCTCATCGACCCTCTCCGCCAGCGCGACTGGGCCAGGGGCGGAGCCGGGCCTAGGGGGCCGTGAGAACCTGCGCGAGTACTTCGTACTCACAGATCCGGAGTCTCCCGAGCCAGTGGGCATCATGGCTCTGAGACGAACTGCAGTCGTGGGGGGCATGCTGCTCGAGCAGGACCTGATCTTCCCCGACGGTGTGCGCGTATTCGAGTCTGAACGCTGGCGCGGAGAGCAACGTAGGTTCATTCGGCGCGAGTGGGGCCACCCCATTCAAGGCGGCCAAACTTGGATCCTCGAGGGCACTCGGGGAGCTGATAGCCTGGACCTCCTGACCTGGGGCGGCGGACTCGCCCAACGGGCGAGCCTGCCGGTTTCCCCGTCGACACTCTTCCCCATGCAAGTGCTCGAGTCGATGCGCGCTCCGAGTGGCTCCGATCGCGCTTGCGATGTGGTGTTGCCTCAACAAATGGGAGTGGAGTCCGTAGTGCTGGAAGCGGCTCCCGAATCCGCAAGCCTGGCGGGCGAGCCGCGTTCACTGCGGGCCTTGCGCATGGTGAACGAGCACGGAGAGATACTGGGGCTATGGACCTTCAAGGGCTCGCAGCTAGTTGAGCGACAGTGGCCGTCGGGCCGCTTCGCCCGGACCGTGCCAGAACAACGCTATCGGTCTCTCTCCGCTGCCTGGTCGGAGAAACCGAGCAAGCCCAGCTCGCACAGGGAATAGCGGCTAGGTGCGAAGCCCTTGAGTCCGCGCGGGCTCAGCGGCCGAGATGCAGAGCGAATCGGATCTCGCGCACGCTACAGATGCTGGAGGTCAAGCGGCTCGATTCGCGAGGTGCGCTTGGCGTGTGCCTCGAGGCGGTTCCTTTGTGTGGCGGGTCAGTTCGTCACCTGTCTCGATTCTGGAGGGCCAAAATCAGGCCCAAACTTGGAATGCTAATCGGAAGAGAGTCCAGCAAGTTCTCCGACCAAGACCCACCTTCCCAACACTCATTCCACCGGTCGCAAGCGGAATGCAAGGACCACGCAAGATCTGAGTGCAGGCTGAGAATTGGCTCCCATCCCCGCCCGTGACGTAGTTTGCGTAGGCGTGGAACTGCTAGTATTTAGTTCATATGCCACTGGCTGACTTTCGGTCGGCCCATGACCACGGTCTGATTTCTTGCGCAACTACCTGCCCTCTTCGCTGCATCGCCCCCTTGGTGTGATCCCTGGCGGCCGCTCTGCCTCCATGGCTTTCTTGCTGGCGCTGCCCCTGTGCTCGGCCTCGTGCAAGTCGGCCGACGCTTATCGTGCGGAAGCCGATGAAGAGGTCTACGCCATGGTGTTGGAGCGCCGCGAGGAGCTCTTTGGCGAGTCGGGCAACTTTTCGATAGCACCTGCAGAGGGCAGCCTTCGGCAACGGATTCTGAGTGGGGAATGGGAATCCGGGCCGGCCCTGGGGCTCGTCGACTGCCTGGAAATCGCAGCCGAGAATAGCCGACTGATTCAATCCCAGCGCGAGATCCTTTACCGCAGTGCGCTCGACCTAAGTCTTGAGCGCTGGCGTTACTCCTTTCAGTTCTTTGGCGATGCGTCCGCCACGGCCAATGGCAGCGGAGATGAGGCCTCGGATGTGACTCTCGACGGATCGGTCGGATTCACCCGCTTTCTCGGAACAGGGGCGTCCATCGTCACCAGCTTGGGATCGAATCTGTTTCGGGTCGTGTCGGGTGGCAACCCCTGGTCTGAAGCTGTCAACCTGTCTCTTTCGATTACCCAACCACTCATGCGTGGCGCGGGCAGAGCCATCGCGCTCGAGCCCCTGACCCAAGCGGAACGCAATCTTGTGTACGCGGTTCGCAACTACGAGCGCTTCCGTCGAACCTATGCGGTGGATGTGGCCCGGCGCGTCTACGGCTTGCTTCAGTCAACTGACGAGGTCAAGAACGAGGAGCGCAACTACCAGGATCTTGTGGCCTTGAGTGAGCGCAATAGCACGCTTGCTGCAGCGGGCCGGATGTCGGACATCCAAGCTGCCGAGGCTTTGCAACGGGAGTTGGACTCGGAGGATCGCTTGATCTCGTTGCGCGCCGGATTGGCTCGGGAGTGGGACCAATTCAACCTCTTCCTGGGCCTTCCCATTGGCGTGGAATTGCAGCTCGATCCTTCGGAATTTGAGGGCTTGGTCGAGTCGGATCCGAGTCTGGATCAGCTCGACGAAACAGTCTCAGTGGCCTACGCCCTCGATAACCGCCTGGACTACTTGACGGCTTGCGACCGCGTAGATGATTCCAGGCGACGCTTGGTCATCGCCGAGGACGCCCTGCGGGCTGGGCTCTCCATGAACGTCGCGGGCAGTCCTCCCAGTGATGGGGGGGATCTCCAGGACTTTCGCTTTCAGGACACGGATTGGACCGCGAGTCTCGCTCTCGACCTGCCAATCGATCGTCTACCTGAACGCAACGCCATGCGCTCTAGCCAAATCACCCTTGCTACGGACGAGCGCAACTTGGGCCAAGACCAGGATTCGATCCGAGCCAGTGTTCGGGACGCGCTGCGGGCAGTGCGCGAGGCCGAGATGAGCACGAGGATTCAAAAGGGCGCCGTGGTCTCGGCCCGTCGGCGCCTGGACGGCACCAAGCTCACCCTGGAGGCCGGTCGTGTCGATACGGTGACCTTGCTCGACGCACAAGCCGACCTGGTGCGAGCCGAAAACAGTGCCACCGCATCCTTGATTCAATTCAACCTCGCGCGACTCGATCTCCATTTGGAGCTCGAAACCCTGCGCGTCGACGAGGGGGGCATCCATGTGCACCCCGATCTTCTTCAAGAGCCTCTGGAGTAAAGCGATGAACTGGACTGGAAATCAAAAACTGCTCGTGGGAATCCTGCTCGTGATTGCATCCACCTACGCTGTTGCGTCGGCCGGCTTCTTTGGTGACAAAGGAGTTGGGGCGATTGAGGGCGTTGCGGTGCGCCGCGGTGATCTGCGCATCTCTGAGTTGGCGCGCGGCAACCTGGAGTCGAAGAACGCAGCCCAGTTGGTCAACGAGCTCGAAGGCCGAGCGAACATCATCTACCTGATCGAGGAGGGTACGCGGGTCGCGGTGGGCGACGTAATCTGCGAACTCGACACGTCCAGTCACCAGGATCGCCTCGTCGACCAGGCGATTAGCGTGGACCGTGCGCAGGCTGCCTCGACAAAAGCAACAGAGCAGTACGGGATTCAGGTCATTCAAAATGCCAGTGACGAGGCCGAGGCCGTGCTGGCTCTCGACCTGGCAGAGCTGAGTCTCGAATCGTATGCCGCGACCGAGGGCGAGTGGGAGGTTGAACTCGCCACCGCCGAGGAGGCCATCGTGCTCGCCGAGGAGCGCATCAAGCAGGCGGAAGACACACTGCAGTGGACCCGCAAACTCTACGACCAGGGGTTTGTTCAAAAGACGGAGCTGGATGGGGATGAACTGGCTGTCACGTCGCAACGAATCACCCGCGATCAGGCGGTTCGGAACCGCAACCTCAAGAAGAACTTCGGTGACAAGGCCAAGCGCAAGGAACTCTCTGCCGCCGTGGAATCACGCAGACGAGACCTAGAAGTGGTGCGCAAGCAGGCTGCCGCCAAGCTTGTCGATTTTGACTCCGAGCGTAGCTCTACCAAGCGCGAGCTGGAACGGCAGAGGGAGAAGTACGACAAGCTGGTGGACCAAGTTTCGAAAGGCATCCTGCTGGCCCCAGAAGATGGGCTCGTGGTCTACGCGCGCAGTCGCGGCCGCCACGGGACGAATGAGGTGCCGACAGAGGGAGGCGAGGTGCACGAACGCCAGGCGATTGTCACGATTCCGCGGGCTGGCGGAATGGTGGCGGACGTGAGCCTGCACGAGACCAAGCTGGACAAGGTGCAGGTGGGCCTCACCTGCTTGGTGAGTGTGGATGCCTTGCCTGGAGAGCTGTTCCAGGGTCGGATTTCATCTGTGGCCGCAGTCGCCGACTCGGGCAGTTGGATGAGCAACCCCAACCAACGCTTGTACCGCACGGAGGTCGCGCTGGAGGACGAGGTACCCGAGATGCGACCCGGCATGTCCTGTAGCATCGAGATTCTCGTTGAGGACTTGGCGGACGTTCTCTACATCCCGCGCCAGTCAGTTTTCCTGGACGCAGGTGAGCCGATTTGCTTCGTCAACACGAAGAAGGGCCTGGACAAACGCAAGGTCACGGTTGGGCAGGACAACAACAAGTTTGTGCATGTGCTCTCCGGGCTCCAGGAGGGCGAGATTGTCGCCTTGAGCCCGCCCACATCGTGGGAGCCGGAACCCGCGCCCGAGACCGCTGCTTCCAGGGTTGCTGCGACCAAGCCCACCGAGCCCCCTGTCACGCCTGCAGCTCCAGGCCCACCGGCCAACGCTGGGGGCCCGTCGGGCGGTGAGGGTGCAGGCAGTTTCTCACCGGAGCAGGCCGCGGCGATGCGCAAGCGATTCGAAGGCATGAGCGAGGAGGAGCGCGCGCAGGCCATCCAGCGCATGCGCGAAGGCGCTGCTGGCGGACGGCGTGGATCTCGAGCGAGTGGGGATGAGGAGTGAGCCCAGGCCCCGAGGAGGAACCGCCCGGGGGCGTTTTTGCGCTCCCGGACGCTGAGCACGCCGAAGAGCGTCAGGTTGTAGCCCAGCTCGAGAACGTCTCACGTGTGTACCCGATGGGTGGAGACGAGGTGCGCGCTCTCGACAATCTTAGTTTCAGCTTCCGGAGCGGAGAGTACTGGGCCGTCATGGGCAGCTCGGGCTCCGGCAAGTCCACTCTGCTCAACTTGCTCGGTTGTATCGATCGACCCACCACGGGGGAGTACCGGGTGCGCGGCAAAGCAGTGAGTCAACTCGACGACGATCAGTTGTCGGAACTGCGCGGAAGTGAATTGGGTTTCATCTTCCAGTCCTACAACCTGATTCCGCAGCTCAACGTGCTCGAGAACATTCTCATGCCCGTGCTCTACAGGGAAAACCCTCCCGATGGGTCCGAGGACCGCGCGCGGCAACTCGCTGACCGCGTCGGTTTGGGGGATCGGCTCACGCACCGTCCTACCGAACTCTCGGGAGGGCAGCAGCAACGGGTGGCCATCGCGCGTTCATTGATCAATGATCCCGCGTTGATTCTAGCGGACGAGGCTACCGGCAATCTCGACAGCAAGACCGCTGATGAGATCTTGCAGCTGTTTGATGAACTAAATGACGAGGGCAAGACCATTTTGATCGTGACCCATGAGCCCTCTGTGGGGGCCCGAGCCGATTGCATCTTGCGCTTGAAGGACGGGGCCATCGAGGGCGTCGAGGAGAACCGCCGCTAGGCGTCCACATGCAGTCTTCCTCTCTGATGCGGGCCGTGCGGTTGGGTGTGAGCAGTTTGCTGCTGCACAAGTTGCGCTCATTCCTGACGACTCTGGGCGTGCTTTTTGGAGTCTCGAGCGTGATCGCCATGCTCGCGATCGCCGAAGGTGCGAGCGTTGAAGCGCAGGAGCAGATACGGCAGCTCGGTAGCCGCAACGTAATCCTGCGCAGCGTGAAACCCCCCGAGGACAAGGTCTCAGACCAGGAATCGCGCGTCATCGCCTATGGCTTGACCCATGAGGACCACGCACGCGTTTCAGAGACCTATCCCGGTGTCAAGGATGTCGTTGCGGTCCTGGAGGTGCCCGAAGAAGTGCGCGCCGGGGAACTCAGTTGTCGCCCGCGTGTGATGTGCGTGGACCCCAGCTACCGCGACGTGACTGGGCGCATCATGATGTCTGGTCGCTTCTTGCACGAGCGTGATAACGCCGCTACGGCACCGGTATGCGTGTTGGGCTATGAGGTCGCGCGCTACCTATTTCCCTTCAAGGCCGCCTTGGGGGAGCGCATCAAGGTCGGGGCAGAGTACCTCGATGTCGTGGGGGTGATGTTCCCCCGAGTTCCCATCGGTTCGATCAAACGCGATGCGGGTACAGAGGTGGGCGGCGAAGTCTTCATACCGCTCAAGACTGGCCAGCGCGTGTTCGGAGAGCGGCAAGTGAAGATCCGCAGTGGCACCATGGACGCCCAGGAGGTCCAGTTGCACGAGATCATCATCGCCGTTGAGCGGGATGAAGACGTGTCCATGATTGCTAACGCGAGTCGCATCATGCTCGCCGAGAGTCACCGCGAGAAAGACTACGAGGTGATCGTGCCACTCGAGTTATTGCTGCGCGCCCAAGAGACCAAGCGTATTTTCTCCATCGTCCTAGCCAGTATTGCCGGTATCTCCCTGCTGGTCGGTGGCATCGGGATCATGAACGTCATGCTGGCCACCGTGACGGAGCGCACCCGCGAGATCGGCATCCGCCGTGCCTTGGGCGCCAAGCGGCACCATATCGTGACCCAGTTCTTGGTTGAGACCGTCGTCCTGTCGGGCTGCGGTGGTGTGGCGGGAGTTGCCTTGGGTCTGGTCATCCCCAAAATCGTTGAAGCGGCCGGGGACATGCGCACGATCGTGACCTTCGAGGCGCCCGTTTTTGCCTTCGGGATCTCGGTCGCAACGGGCGTGATTTTCGGGCTGTACCCGGCCTGGCGCGCAGCGACGATGGATCCTGTGGAAGCACTGCGGCACGAGTAGAAACTGGGTGTTGCGGTCAATCGACCGGCGCGCGTAGGGCGAGGGCTCCGGCCAGATGATCCGGACTCACCTGCGTTTGACCCTCGAGGTCGGCCAGAGTGCGCGCGACACGGCGCGTCGACTGCACGGCCCGGGCCGAGAGCCCCCTCTTCTCAACGGCTCTGGCAAGAAGTCGGCGGCCATCGCCTTCAAGGGGGCAAACCTCGTCCAGTTCTCGTACTCCCAGACCGGTATTGGCCGCGTTCTGTGTGCGGCCGTGGCGCATACGAGTCGCACGGTCAATGGCCGCCAGCAAGTCTGCTGCAGGCGACGAGCCGACCTGCGTCCGTGGTTCTCCACTTGGGGTCAGCGCTTCCAGCGGCGTGGGCGGTATCTCGAGCCGCAGGTCGATCCGATCCAGGAGCGGACCGGAGATGCGTTGTCGGTACCGGCGGACCACCTGGGGCGCGCAGGGACAGGGGATACGCGCATGGCCGTGATAGCCGCAGGGGCAAGGGTTCATGGCGGCGACCAACTGAAAACGCGCCGGTAGCCGTGTCTGCCGCCCAGCCCGCGACAAGCAGATTTCTCCCGCTTCCAGTGGTTGGCGCAGGGACTCCAGTACATCGCGGCGGAATTCCGGCAGTTCGTCGAGGAACAAGACGCCGTGATGGGCCAGGGTGATCTCCCCGGCCGCGAGTGGGTTGCCGCCGCCAACCAGACCTGCGTGGGTCGTGCTGTGGTGGGGGGAGCGGAATGGGCGTCGATCGGGCAGCTGGCAGGTCCAGTGTCCGCTGGCAGACAGGGCACCGGCCAGCTCGAGTCGCTCGTCCATCGAAAGGGCTGGCAGCAGGTCGACCAAGCTGCGGGCCAGAAGAGTCTTGCCCGCACCCGGGGGCCCGACCATGAGCAGTCCATGCCCTCCCGCCGCAGCCACGGCCAACGCGTGCTTGGCCGCGGCCTGACCGCGTACGGCGTCTAGCCGCTTGGGCCGCCGCGTGCCGACTCCCGAGTCCGGTCTCTCCAAGGCTTCCAGCTTGACTCCATCGGGGCTGAGATGGGCGATGACCTGGGCCAGATGTGTGGCCTCGAGCACTTCCAATCCGGGCACGTGGGCGGCTTCCTGCGCCGTGCGCGGCGGCGCGAGCAGCGACCGCATGCCCGCCTGTCTCGCTGCCAGCGCTGCGGCCAAGCCGCCCGGAACGCTGTGCAGGGCGCCGTCAATGCCCACTTCCCCCAAGAAAAGGGTGTTCGCGAGGGCTTCCTGACTCAGGTGACCTACCGCACCGGCCCCAGCGAGCACCAGGGGCAGATCGAGCATCTCTCCGCTTTTGGGTCTGGCAGCAGGCACCAGGTTCAAGAAGAACTTCCCCCCGCCACGTTGCAGCCGCGTTTCGCGCAGGGCGCACAGGAGTCGTCCACGGCTCTCGCGGGTGACGGCGTCAGGCAAACCGGTGATGACCACCTCCGTGCGGCTGGAGGTGGACGAGCAGAATTGGCCTTCAACCACCACACGCTCGGCACCGCCGGCGCTGAGCGAAGCGCCGGTGACTCGAATCGTACGCATGCCGCCATGACGTCCGGGACCGGGCTCGGTTGCGTGCAAGTCCTGCGTTCAGCTGGAGGGGCTGCTGCCCTCTGCGGCCGTCAGGGCCCTGCGCAGGGAGCCCCCACAGGCCTCAAGTCTCGCGAGTGCTTGCTCGCGATCATCGTTCAGTCGGCCCATGAGCGCGGCCACCTTGACGCGTCCCCCCGCTGCGCTCAGCACACGTTGGGCCTCATCCCGCGGAACTTCCAGCAGGCTCATCAGAATGCGGGTTCCGCGTTCAACCAGTTTAAGGTTGGCGGAAGTGTCCACGTCCACCATCAGGTTTCCATGCACCTTACCCAGGCGTACCATGACCAGGGTCGAGAGTGCATTGAGTGCCAGTTTCGTGGCGCTGCCGGCCTTGAGGCGCGTCGAGCCGGCGATCAACTCGGGACCTGTCAGTAGCCGGATGGTCAGGTCGGCCGGGCTCGCGACCTGTTGAGACGGTACGCAGGTCATGAAGATGGTCGTGGCGCCCCGCTGCCTGGCGCGCTCGATGGCCGCATGCACAAAGGGCGTCGTGCCTCCGGCACTGATTCCGAGCAGAACGTCCCCAGGTCCTAATTCGCGCTGGTCCACGCAGGCCACACCCAACTCACGCGAATCCTCTGCGCCTTCGACCGCCTGGGTGAGCGCCTTGCTCCCGCCAGCAATCACTCCTTGTAGCGTGTCGGGATCGGAACAAAACGTGGGTGGACATTCACTTGCGTCGAGCACGGCCAGGCGGCCGCTGGTCCCCGCACCGATCTGCACAAGTCGTCCGCCTAGGCGCAGCTTCTCGGCAACGTGATCGACGGCCAGGGCCAAATCCCCCCGAGCGGCTTCGACAGCAGCCACCGCCTCCTGGTCTGCAGCGCTGAACAACTCCAGGGCATCCCGTGTGGAGAGCAGGTCCAAGTCCCTGGCTCCTGCGTGGGGCTGTTCGGTGCTAAGGTGTCCGCGGTCCGGCGGCTGAACAGGGCTGGGAGTTGCCATGCGGCCAGGGTAGCTTGCCCGGGACCCGGATCGTCCATGCGCTCCCTCAATCCGTGGCCCGATTGGTGGGTGGGTCGGGATGGGCGGCCCGTGTTCCATGCGCTACCCTGTTCGCCCTTCAGCCCAGAGTTGACTCACCCGATTTCCCCAAGAACGTTCCCATGCACACTCTGACGAGCTACGTGGCCGGCCGCTGGCAGGAAGGCTCGGGCGAGCCTCGGACCCTGCTCGACCCCACTTCCGGAGCTGCGCTGGCCCAATTGCCCTCGGGTGGCTTGGACTTGGCCGCCATGACAGCCCACGCCCGCGATGTGGGTGGTCCGGCTCTGCGCGCGTTGAACTTTGCCCAACGGGGCCAGATGCTCAAGGACCTCTCCGCGGCCATCCATGAAGCGCGCGAGGAGTTGATTGAGCTGGGCCGGGTGTGTGGGGGCAACACCCGCGGGGATGCCAAGTTTGATATCGATGGTGCGACCGGAACCCTTGCGGCCTACGCCTACTACGCCCGTTCACTCGGCGAGCGCAAGACCTTGGCTGACGGAGACGGAGTGCAGCTCGGCCGAACGGCCCGCTTCTGGGGGCAGCACATTCTGAGCTCACGCCCAGGTGTGGCGGTGCATATCAATGCGTTCAACTTCCCTGCCTGGGGCATGTTCGAGAAGGCCGCTTGTGCGCTGCTCGCGGGTATGCCTGTGATCGAAAAGCCCGGATCGCCCACTGCCCTATTGGCGTGGCGGCTGGCTCAGATCACTGTGGATTCCGGGCTCCTGCCGGAAGGGGCGTTCCAATTCATCGCAGGATCTGCCGGCGGCTTGCTGGATCACCTTGGTCCGCAGGACTGCCTGGCCTTTACGGGTTCTGCCAAGACGGGAGCTCTGCTGCGAGGGCACCCCAACGTCGTGGCGCACAACGTGCGCATCAACATTGAGGCCGATTCCCTGAATGCCGCTGTGCTGGCCCCGGACGTGGAATCCGATTCGGAAACCTACGGCGCGTTCCTGGCAAACCTTGTCACCGACATGACGCAAAAGGCGGGTCAGAAATGCACAGCGGTGCGGCGCATCCTCGTTCCCGCCGAGCGCGTGGACGAGGTGCGTGAGGACCTGATCGCCGAGCTCGGCCGTATCCAAATGGGCGATCCTGCCGATCGAGCCAATCGATTGGGCCCGCTCACGGACCTGGCACAGCTGGAAGACGTACGCCAGGGGATCGGGCGTCTGGCGGAGGTCTCCGAAGTTGTCCTAGGGGGAGCCGAACCCACCGAGCACGGAGGCTGTTTCGTGCAGCCCACCCTGCTCGTCGCATCCGATTCCCGAGCCAGTGTTCTGCACGAGCTCGAGGTCTTTGGTCCCGTCTCGACCATCCTGCCCTACGCCGGTGAGGTGGACGAGGCGGTGGACCTGGTCAACCTCGGGGGTGGCGGGCTGGTGACGAGCGTCTATTCGAATGACCCGGATTGGACCGAAGCCTACGTGGTGGGCGTTGCCCCTTGGCATGGACGTGTGTGGATCGCGAGTGATCGCAGCGTGTCCCAGAGCCTTCCACCGGGAATGGTCCTGCCCGCCTCCATCCACGGGGGGCCTGGCCGCGCCGGTGGGGGGGAAGAACTGGGCGCCGAAAGGGGGCTCGCGTTCTACATGCAACGCACGGCCTTGCAAGGCTTCAAGGGCTTCCTGGATCCGCGCTTCGGAGACAATACGGCCCCGGAGTAGGTCGCGCTTCCAGGCGCAAGCAGCAGGGATAGGACTCGCCGAGCTCGTTGCGTCAGCCTTCCCGTGTCAGTGCGGCGTCTTGTCGCTCTGAGCCACGCGCGCGGGCAAGACCCGTCCGCGGATCGTTTCGAACAGACTGCGTTTGTGAACGAGCTGTACTTCGAGACTCACAGAGGAGGGCACGCGTGCCACGTAGGCGCTGAAACCCCCACCGCAGCAGCCACCCATGTGGCCGTATTGCACGACCTTGCCCGTGGAAGCATCCAGGACTCGGATCGTGGGGGGGCGAGCATCCGGAGAGAAAGCGAAGTACTCCTCGCCGCCAACGCCAGTAAAACGCAAGTTGCTGAAGACAGTCAATTCTCCGTCGTGCACAGCGCAGCGGAAGCGGGCATTCAGGGGACCTCCCCAAGCAAGTTGATGGGTCTGGTCGGCTGCCAAGACGATTGGCGCCATGCCTCCACCCACCATGCGCGCCGACTCTCGGCCCTTTGCGACTCGGCCGGCGATGAAGCGGTAGGACCCTGCCGGGACCCTCAGCCCCTCTGTGGCATCCGACAATTCGAAGGACGACTCGCCACTGGAAAAGACGGCGTACTCGAGAGTGCCCCGCGAGTTGAAATCGCTGGTGACGTTGAGCTGCGCTGTCGGCCCGGCGTAGGGGCGAGTTGAAACGCGTTCTCCGGAGGCCGTCACCGACAGGTGAAAGAGGCGATCGGAAATGGAGGTCACTCGCGAGAGGTAACTAGCGCCTCGCTTCTCGCCCACGACCATGGCGTCTTGACCAAATCCGTCGAATCGACCGTCACCGTTCAAGTCGATAATCTGCAAGCGGGAACCCTCGACGCGTCCCGACATGACCGTCCCGTTGGCCCACTCCCATGCATCCCCACTGCGACGCAGTCGCACCATGTGGCTGCCGCCCGTTGCGGACTTCAGTCGGACGAATGGATGTTGAGGCAAGACGCGCAGGTCGGGGTGCCCGTCGGCGTCCGTGTCCAAGTGCAGCAGATCGGGGCCGTCGAGTTGAACGGCGAACTCAGTTCCATCCAGCACCAGCGGAGAGACGAGGGGCCGCCAGGCTTGCGCAGGCAGCATGAAATTCCACGTCTGCGGGGAAACGCTGCGCAGGGCGTGGATGGCGAGCTGATCCTGCACCACGCTCGCTTTCTGTGGCTCGTCTTGTGAGACGAGCAAGCAAGCCAGAAGGAGGGGAGTGTGCAGAATCATGGATGGCAGCAGGCCGCAGACCTGTCCGGGGGTAACCTAGGACAAGGGTACACTGCCCGGGGCCGCGATATGGACTCATCGGCACCATTGCCCGCGCCCATCCAGATTCATTCGGGGCCTTTACGTGGGGGGAACAGATGTCGTACCCCGGCCCATTTTCGAGGGCTACTTTCCGCCCGTCGTTGCGTTGGCTGAGGTACCACCCTTGGCTGAGCCCACAGCGGATCCCGGGGTATCCAGGAACCGACTCGCTCTCCAATCTTCGCTGTTTTTTTCCCACCAGCGCAACCAAGCGCGGTTGGAGTTGCCCGGGTCGGCAGCGGTCAATTTCCCCAGAGCGCCACGGATGGCCCGTGTCTCCCTGGCGAAGTGAACCTGCACCACGCTCAGCACGCCCACATCCAACACCGAGCCCGAAGTCAGCACATTGACGATCGGGTCGGCGATAGAACTGCCCATGGCGACTTCCACGTCGAAGTCCTGCAGGTAGGCCATTTGCGTGCCCACGTAGATGTTGGAGTGCGGCGGGCGGGAGCCCCCGGCGGCTGCGGCCGCACCCGGTTGAGACACGGCTCGAAGTCGCTGCACGAGGGGCTCCACCGCAGCGGGGTAGGCCATGTTGCCAAGGGCTTCAGCGGAGCGCTCGCGCAGGGTCGGATGTGTGCTGTCGAGGGTCTTGACCAGGGGCACGATGACGCCCGAATCATGGGCCGCGCCCAGGGTGCGGGCGGAGCTGGAGCGCACGTCCCGGCTGGGATCCAGGGTGGCGTGCAAGATCAAGGCTCGGGGACTCTTGCCCGGGAAGAGCCGACGCAGACTGAGTGAAGCCATACCGCGACGTTTGGAGTCGCGCGCACCCAACTCACCCGTCAGTCCTTCCAGCAGTGCCTTGCGGTCGCGCACCTTGGCCATTTCCACGACCGTCAGTTCTTGCAGCGCGGGACCCATCGTGCTGCCCCAAGCGAAGAGCTTGTCCAGGGAGGCAATCAGGCTCTCGCCGGACTTGTCCGTGTCCAGAGGAGGCACCGGAAAGCGGCTGGCGTGGGCACACATCGCCTCTCGTGCCGCTTGCAGATCCGCGTGCTCGGCGAGCAGGGCGTCCAGTTCCTTGACCCCCTCCTTGAGCAGTCCGTGTTCGAGGGCCCAAGCGGCGGCTGCGGCCAGTGCCTGCGGACGCTTGGCTTGCGCGAGTTTGCGCACGGCTTTGAGTTGACGTGCGTACTCTTTCTCGGAGTCCTTCTCCATCTCGGTGGAGAGGACCAGCCCGGCGGGCACGTGTGTCCACTTTCCGTTACGGCGCACCTGCCATGCGCCCTGCGCACCGAGGGGTCGCGTCAGACCGCGGATGACCGCGCCTCCGCGACAGAACAGAATTCGGTGTTGAGGTCGTTCCTGGGAGACGTCCTGAGCCTCTGGATCTCGATTGGCAGCGGGGTCTTGGATCGCTACGGAGTCTTGAATGGAGGCGGTGTTTTGGATGGGAGCGAGAGCGAGGAGCAGAGCAGGGAGTTGCAGCATGGGATGAAGTATCGGTGCGCGGACGGCAAGTCACTATCCCTAGACCTAATCCAAACTGAGATGCTCTTCCAGATGGGTTCTGAGGCCCCCCTCAAGGCGGGTCGAGGTCCAATTCAGACCCCTCCTGGTGAGCTCCGGACCCAGGGCTGCGGGCGCCCCACAGCTGACCCAGATGCGCCTGGGGGTGCAGCGCTCCAACAAGGCCTGCAGATGGGGCGTCTGGGATCCGTGGTGGGGCAGCAGGAGCAGGTCGTAGGGCCCGCGCAAGAGGTCTCCCTGTAGCAGTCCAGCCAGTCCATCCTGCTCCGCATCCCCCGTCAGGAGGGCCGACCAGGACCCCAGGCGCACCTCCAAACAACGCGAACCCTCGTTGCCTTCGGCCGCCGTGCCGCGCAGCAGGTACAGCTCCAGCAGACCGCGCGTTGGCAGCTGCACGCGACCCCGTTCCAGGTCGATCGCCGAACCCGTCCAGCCTGCCGTGGCTTCAAGGGCCCCGGCAGCCAGCCGTGCGGGCCAGCGCTCTAGAATCCAAGGCATGGCTGATGAGTGGTCCCGGTCACGGTGACTCACGACTACGGCAAGCTCCCGCGTTTGCCAGCGACGCAACTGCTCTCCTACGGCGGTCGCCACACCGACGCGGTCCTTGGACCCTGCATCGAAGAGCCACACTCCTTCGCCGGGCACCCGCAGCAGAGCGGCAGTGCCATGCCCCACATCCAGCAGCACCAACTCCGGGGCCCCCTGACTGTCGGCGCCCGCCGGTCGCATGAGCAGGGCGTAGAGGCCGAGGGTGAGAATCCAAGTACGCGGCCGCGGTCCGGGTCTGCGCGTCAGCAACAGAAACGATAGAACGGTGAGCGCCACAATCCACGGCCACGGGCGCGGGGGCAGGGGCCAGGGAGTTCCAGGCAGCTGGTCACAGAGTTCGAGCAGATCGATCAGCAGGCGACCAGGAAGATGGAGCAGGTTGGGCGGCAGCCATCCGGGCAGGCAGACTTGCGCCCAGCCTGCAGCGAGCAGTCCCATCAAGGGCAGCATGACCAAGGGCGTGGCGATGACTCCCACCAGAGCGATGTACCCAAACTGGCACCAGATCACTGGCAGGGTGACCACCACGGCCAGGACCGAAGTCGCGCCGGCTAGCCAGGTCCAGTCCAACAGGCGCTGGAGCGGTGCCCGCAACCATGGAGAGCGTGCACGTCCCAATCCGTCCGCCTCGCGCAGGCGCAGGGGGCAGGTCGTTCCCAGCGCGGGCAGACCCAGAATCAATCCGAGCGTGGCCAGGTAGGAGAGCTGCAAGCCCAGCTCCGCGATCGAGCCGGGAGCGATGAAGAGTTCAAGGCAGAGGGCCATTCCCCACAGGGAGAGTCCATCGGCAGGGCGACCGCGGGGTTGCTTCCCAGCCTGCGAGCCAGGGGCGGGCAAGATCTTGGCCAGGGCCGCCAGTGCCAGGGCCACGGCCGCGCGCCAGATCGGAGCTCCCCCGCCGCCGAGGGGGACGAGCGTCAGTACCAGCAAGGCGCGCAAGGCGTCCGGAGCAAGTTGAGCCCTAGGGAGTCGGCGGAAGCCCGCAACCCGAGTCCCGACCCAACGGCTCCAAAGGGTTGCCAGCCAACCGCCCAAGGGCCAGACGATCCACCAGGCCATCAAGCCCACGTGGAGCCCAGATAGCGCGAGTAGATGCCGGGTTCCGGTACGCGTAAAGAGGTCCTTGGTTGCCGGACTCAATCCCTCGCGGTCACCCACGATGAGCGCGGGCAGCAATCCCCGCTGTGGGCTCGATGGACTGAGGGCGTCCTCGGCTGCACGCAGCCGTCGGCCAATGCTCTGACGCAAGCGGGCGAGAGAGCGTGCACCTGGAACCTGGACAGCCGCTGCGGCGGGTGCGTTACGCGCCAGTTCATCCACCTGAAACAACACGTTGTGCACGCGAGCTTCTTCGCCGGGCAGGGCCGCGGATCGCAGTTCCGTTCCCGAACTGAGTCGCAGCAGTCCTTCGCCATCGGAAACTGAATAAGCCAGGCACTCCCAGCGGTCGGTAGGCCAGCCCAAGTGCCCGTGTTGTTGCCCACCCGCGGCTGGGGCTGACCGGTCGCTCGAGACCCAGCGGCCTGACGATCCGGTGGGCAGTGCGTTTGCCCCGCGGAGTAACTCACAACGCAGGGTGCAACACAGACCGATGACCAGCAACCAGCCCGGGCGCAGGCCCGCGCGTGCGACGATGGGCGCGTAGAGAGCCACTGCCACCAAGCCGGCCAGGCTAGCGATTCGCACCAGGGTGTTGTCCGTCCAGCCAGCTCCCGACCCGGCCGCACAGGCGAGTGCCAGGTAGAAGAACGGTCGCGTGGGAGGAGGGGCCTGAGACTCGCTCGAGGAACGTGAAGGGGCTGGCAGCACGTCTACCTGACGCGGGGCCGGCTGGAGGGTGACGGCTCAAGGCGTTGCATGTCTTCTTCAGCGACGCTGGGCTAGGATGGCCCGCATGAGTCTCCAGTCAGCTGTCTTCCCGGGCACCTTTGATCCCTTCACGCTGGGTCATCTGGACCTCGTGCGTCGGGCCCGCGGCCTCTTCGCCGAACTCACGGTGGCCGTGGCCCAGCATCCCACCAAGGACGGCCTGTTCGACGTGCACGAGCGTGTCGCCCTGATCGAGGAGAGCCTGGCCGGTCTGGACAGCGTACACGTGACCACCTTTGAGGGCTTGGCAGTCGATGGCTGTCGCAGTTTGGGGGCGCAGGTCCTCCTGCGTGGACTGCGCGGCACGATCGACTTGGAGTACGAGCGTCCCATGGCCCTCAGCAACCGAGCCATGGCGCCGGAGATCGAGACCGTCTTCTTGCTTCCCGCTTCCGAAACGGCCCACATCAGTAGCACGCTGGTGCGTCAGATCGCGCGCTTGGGCGGAGATGCATCCACTTTTGTGCCGGGCCCTGTGTTGCGAGCTCTGCACAAGCGCTTTCCCGAGTCCAAGAGTCATGACTGATCGTCGTCCCGTCCAAACCGCTGCAGCTCCGGCCGCGATCGGTTCCTACAGTCAAGCCATCGTTGCCGCCGGGCTCGTGCATTGCTCTGGGCAAGTCGCGCTGGATCCCCTAAGCGGTGAGTTGCAGGGAAGCACAGCAGCTGAACAGGCAAGGGTGGCATTGGCCAATTTGAGTGCGGTGCTGCAGGCCGCGGGATCAGGCATGGACCGGGTTCTGAAGTGCAACGTCTATTTGACAGACCTCGAAGACTTCGGCGCCGTCAACGAGGTCTACGCGCGAGCCTTCGAGGGTGAAATCCCACCCGCCCGCGCCTGTGTTGAAGTCTCGCGCCTGCCCAAGGATGCCAAGGTCGAGATCGATTGCGTGGCCAGGGTCTAGGGCCGACGGAACCTCGGCGCATAGTGTGCGATCTGGTTGGTGTCCTACACGCCTTGTGAGATTCGATGGAACTGCCGCGATCAAGGAGCCGGCGGCCGAGCGCGATTCGCTGGCGAAGTTCCATGGCGTTGCCACTCCAAGATGGGTTTGGCAGGATTTCTAGCAGCCATGCCCGTCCCCGTGCAACCATGATCCGCGCCCCCTGGTCGAAGGCCCAGAGTGCGTTCTGGATGCTCCTCCTGATCTCGGCCTGTGGCGCTGCGGACTCCCCGGACGAATCTGGCGGGACGGCAGACGGGGCGCTGGTAGGACCTGCTGCACGGCCCCTGGCGCCCCTGGCATTCGACCTTCAGACACCCTTTGTGGGGGAAGCCGTTACCCAACCGGTGTCGCGCCGGGTGGGGGGGTACAGCGCGTTCGACGTGTTAGCAACGGACATGGATCTCGACGGAGACATGGATGTGCTCATCAACTGGCACCTGGGTGAAATCGAGTTATTTGAGAACAGACCTCCGCGCCTGGAAATCACGAACGCCCGCGGTGCCGATCGTTCGGGGTTGACCCTGCAACCCGATCTGACTTCCCTGACCGCCAACTGGGAGCGAGATCTGATCGATGGGGCCCAGAGCCGTGGGCCTGGAATCCACGTCTGGTGCGAGCATCGTCTCAATTGGTCGTTGTTTCTCGTCGCACCCCAAGACGGGCAATCGATTTCGTTGGAATTGTTCTGCAACGAAGAGACCGAAGTGCAGGGGTTGCTGCCCGGCGAGTCGGTTCACGATGACGACCAGGGCGTCTCTTTGCTCTTGCAATCCGGCGCGCCAGCACGTCAAGTGCGACTGACGCACGACTACCCGAGCGCTTGGCTGCGCATCGAGCAGGGCACAGGCGGCGTCGAACCCTTGCCGTACTGGGTAGGTCCCAGGGCATCAGCATTCCAGGGGCCGACCTTGGACCTGCGCAAGAGTGATCCGCACGGTGTGGCCTGGATGCAGGTGTTCGGATCTCCCGAGCCCGAACTGGTCATCGCGCGCGGGGGCAACCGCGGCACTCTGCAGGATCCCGACGCGCCCAAGGCGAATCGCATCTACACGTTCACGGGTGAGCCTACGATCTTCGAGCAGGTGGACACGTCCAAGACTCCTCTGGATTTTGCGCGCGGGCGCGGCCTGGAGTGGGTCGACGTGGACAACGACGGCCGCCAGGAACTCTCCCTCTCCAACAGGCGTTCACCCAACGGCCTGTGGGTAGCGACGGGAGATTGGCTCGCAGACAGCGGGCGTTTCAACGATCGTGCGCGCTTGCATGGCTTGAGTTCGTGGGAAGGCCAGGCCTCAGCTTGGTGTGATGTCGACGGGGACGGCTGGCAGGATCAGATCTTCGTCGCGAAGAAACAACTGAGCATTCAGACCAATCCCCAATCTGGGAGGTTTACGGTGCAGCCGGGCGAGCCCCTGGGACTCAAGCTTCCCTCTCAGTACATGCTGCGACAAGAGGGCTTCGACAAGACGACACTATCCGTCTTCGACATTGATGCAGATGGTGCGCTCGACTTGTGGGTGAGCAGTATCGGTCAAAAGAAATTCCACCGCGTGTTCCTAAGAAGGGGGGACGTCTTCGAAGACGCTACCGCTCAGCTCGGGCTGGACACCCTGCTTGGCACGGAAGCTACCGTCCGCGTCGATGTCGATGATGATGGGTACGTCGATGTGGTGGCGCTGGGGCGCAAGCCCCTGCTGTTGCGCAACCGAGGGGGGCAAAAATTCGACAGGGTGCCCCTTTCGGACTTGATGCCCGATCTGCCCGCCGGCCCTGAACCCGATGACCGGATCTTTGCCGTCACCGCAGCCGACATGGACAGCGACGGCAAGAGTGATCTCATCCTCGTGGCCCAAGAGCGCTACGTGGGATACAACCGCAGCGAGCACGACAACCGCTGCTTGCAAGTGCACTTGACGCAGACCGGACCGAATGGAACCTACGAGCCAATCGGGACTCTCGTGCGCGTGACGCGCGACGACGGATGCCGGCGCGTGGCGCGCTACGGTTCGGAGAATCGGTCCTTTGTGTCTCAGACCCTAGGGCCCCTGCGATTTGGAATCGCTGCCGGGACGACGGTGATCGCCGTGGATGTGCGTTGGCCCGGAGAGCGGGAATGGACAGCCTGCAATCTGACCGACGGTCTGATCCTGCGCCTCACCCGTTGACGCCGCAGGCTCCTCAGCAGACCCCATTCTGTCGAGACCGGCTGGAATGCCTGCTGGGGGCAGTTCCCGGGGCTCTGTGATTTTGGGGCGGCGCGCGCGAGCAGCGACCCAGCAGGCTCGGGTAGCGGCAGTTTGTGGCCAATTCCCAGGCTCCAGAAGGAATGTGTGATCGGTGTTGCGCGAGTGAGTACCATGCCCCGGTCCACGATTCGGGCCTCCACGCACGTTCTCCGCACACCGAACAACGACCATGCCGATCTCATTCTCCAGGGGCGAGCGCGGTGGGGCTCGTCGCTTGCGGGGGGGACGTCTGACAGCCTTTGTGGCTCTGATCTCCTGCTTGGGGACGCAGTGCTGCATGGCGCTGGCTGTGGGCATCCGGAGCGACCGCCGGCAGCCCCTGGTCAACTCCCAGTTCGCGGCCGGCATCGAGGGCTGGACCCGTTTCGGCCCTGGCCCAAGCTTCCAGGGGCAGCCCGCCCCCGATGGGCGTGCTGCCGCCCGAGTCGAGCAGTTCCCGGGAGCGCTGCGCTCAGGCCTGAGCCAGCGCTTCAAGGTCGGCCCGCACGGCAGTACCTTTCGGCAAGTGCCCCAGTTCGGGCAACTGGGGCAGGGGCTGGAGGCCATGGTCCGCGTATGGGTCGACCCCCAGGCTGGAGTGGGCGAGATCCGCCTAGGGTTGAAGAGCTATGGCAGCAGCGGCTCGCGCTGGCTAGCCCAGGGAAGTGTCTCCAGTGCGGACCTACCGCGCGGCTGCTGGGTCAATTTGCGCACCCGCCCCTCGGCTGGCACGCAAGGTCGGCTGCAGGGGGACTCGCGCCACGTGGAACTCTCCGTAGAAGTTGAAGTGCCGGGGCGTGTTTGGGTGGATCGTGCTGTGTGCGGGGCGCGCACCAAGTCCAGTTTTCCGCTGCGCAATCCGAGCTTTGACCAGGCCGGTGTCCTGCCCGCCGGCTGGGACGCGCTGGGTGCGGTTCGCGCGCTGGGGATCGAATCGGGTGCCGTGCCTTACTACGGAAACCGATTGCTCTTGCTGCAGGGCGCAAGTCGAGTGAGTCAAACGCTCGACTTGCGCTCGGGCCTGGATGCGCCGGCGCACGGGGACCAACTGGAAGCGGGATTGTGGGTCCAGGTTCGGGGGGATAGGCCCCTGCCCGTATCAGAGGACAACAGTCAGTGGTTGGAGTTGGTGCTGCTCGGCCACTCGCCCCAGGGGGGGACCGATGAGTTGGCGCGCATTCGTCACCATCCCGTCGCCGGTCAAATTCAGCGCTGGATCTACCTGGAGACGGATCCGTTGCGCTCTATCGGGGCTCACTCTTTGCTCGAGTGGCGGCTGACCAAGAACTTCCCCGGAGAACTGGCGGTGGACTTCGCCCAGGTGGGGGAAGAGGGTGCGGTGGACGGCAACCCGCCGCGGTTGGCTACGGCGGGGTACGTGGCCTGGTACCGCTCTCCGCTATCCGACAGCAGCTTGGCGGCTCCCAGCGACCCGCGTGCCATTTGGGGCAATTGGGCCTGGCTCGATCCGCCTTATGGCGATCCGGGAAACACCTCCCTCTCGCACAACCCCGACTGTGCGACCAGCGCCACCTGCCTGCGCACCACGGGCCGACGAGATGGGGCCGTTGGTGTCTTGGATGGTTCCAACTACCTGCCCCTAGTCGGCACCTACGATTCACGCGATCGGGATGTCGTTGCCCTGCACGTGAACCAGGCGCGAGCCATCGGACTGCATTCCTTTGTCTTCGACTGGTTGGGACACGCGTTGAATCAGCAGACGGCGCTGCCAGGAGAATCGGCACCCAACGCGGGCGCATTGGAGGCTCTGTTTGACGCTGCCGAAGCCGATGGAGGAGACTTCAAGCTGGGTCTCATGTTGGAGCCCAAGGTGCACATGCAGGGGTGGGTCAGCGGTCAGCCGAGCTTCGACGACCGCAAGCGTGGAATCGCTTCGGACTTGATTTGGTACCTGGATCGTTACGCCGCTCGGCGAGCGCTTTGGAGGCGGGAGGGCCGGCCCGTGGTGTTCGTATTCGAGCCAACGATCTGCATGCCATCTGGCCCGTGCATGCAGGACGCGGACTGGCAGGACATCGCGGCCTGGGTCACCGCAGCCACAGGCGAGGTGCCCGAATTCGTTGCGGGACAACCACCCGCGGCTTCTTCGCAGTCCTTCGCGGGGGCCTTGCGTTGGCGACTCGTGGGTCCACCGATCATGCGTTTCGAGAGCTACGCTCACTTCTTGGCGGGGATTGAGCAGGCGGTCGGCCTGGCGGAAGTGCAGGACTTCGCAGCGGCCGTCGATCGCGAGGCCACTTCCTGGGCTGCCCTGGATCCCAATCGCTTCTCCGTGGCAATGGCCTGGCCTGGGTTCGACGACAGCGGCGTTGCGGGTTGGGGCGCTCCGAACGGGCTCGGCAGTGATGGCTTGCCCCTGGCCGTGCGTGTGGGCGCGCTTCCAGGAGTGGACTTCCTCGCGGCCTGTGGTCGTGCCGTTCAATACAGTGACGCCGACTGGCTGCACCTCGCCACCTGGAACGATTGGAACGAACGTACGGCCATGGAGGCGGCCTACTGCGCAGCCTATGCGGATGCTGTTCGGCAGGGTCTGCCCGCCCCGGCCGCGGCCGAGGATGAGGTCTTTGCGCGCTTGCGAGGGGCCCAGCTCTTGGTACGCAATTGGTTAGGCCTAGGGGGGCAGGTGGACGAGACGCAAGATGCGCTCGAGCACGTGACGCGCGGCTATTTGGAGCGGTCCTTCCAGGGCTCGGTCGTGGCCTACGACTGAGAGTCGAGATGCCGTGTACGGCGCGCCCAAGGCCTGTGCGCTCTGCAGTCGATTTGGAGCGGATGGCCACGCTGGCTGCATGTGCGCTGAGCGCACATCCGCGGTGCAAAAACCGCACATGACAAGGCCTCAAGCCCCCTCTCAGGTCTCCCTGGGCAGGTAGGGGCTGGCACGGAACTTGATGAACTACGGGACTGTGTGGGCGGGCGTGGACTTGGCAGTGACGCGCTCACCGTACAGCTCGCTTCGAGTGCTTTCAGACCCCTGCGGGCAGCGGGGTGTGACAGGACTCGTGTCCGGGCGGGAGCGTGGTCATGCGTTCCCGCCCGGCCTTTTTTTGCGGCCAGGGCGGTGCTTCCGGGCGTAAGAGTCCCCAGCCGTGTTTTTGGCAGCGTTTCTGGAGAGCGCTTCAAGGGCTGGCTCCACAGGTGTAACCTTGGTTCATGTGGAACCTCCTGTGTGTGGGTCTGGGTGGCTTCTTGGGTGCCGTGTCCCGTTATGGGCTCTCCCAAATGCTGCGCCCAACAATGACCGGTGCGCACCCCTTGGGGACGCTCACTATCAACGTGCTGGGATGCCTAGGCATCGGAGCGTTACTGGGATTTTCCCAAAATCACCCCAGTCTCTCGGAGACCACACGTCTATTTGTGGTGGTCGGCCTGCTGGGTTCGTTCACCACCTTCTCGACCTTTGGCCACGAGATTGTGACTCTGTTTGAGCAGAATCAAATTGGACGTGGTGTGCTGTACGTGGGCCTCAACCTCAGCCTCGGATTGAGCGCTGTTTGGGTGGGCGCGACCTGGGTTCAGGGCAGCAACTGAGCCTGCACGGCTCTCCCAAAGCCCGCCCTGGAATGTGCGTTCAAGTGAAGGCACGAGAGTGACGCCCGTGGATTAGGGAGGCCCAAAAAAAGAGGCACAAAAAAGAGGCACAAAAAAGAGGCACAGCACGTGGGAAACATGCTGTGCCTCCGAGGCAATCCTCCGAACGGTGGGGTGCCTGCCAGCTCCCACGCGTTCACCCATCTCTACGCATGCGGTCCAGGAGAGTTACGCGCAACTTTGTAAAACTCGTCCCCTGGTTGGTTCTACGCACCCACTCGGAGGCCTTGCCCCGAGGCACTCAGAGGGCTCTGCAGAGCCTCAGGCCTCCAGGTGGCATGAACGCTGCCGGCTCCCACCAGAGTCGGCCTCGGCGTAGGGCAGGAGGGCTGGAACCTCCCTTTGGCAGCGGTCCCCCGGCACCTGGTCTCGCTCGGGGCAGCGCGGGTGAAAGGTGCAGCCCGTGGGCGGATCGAGGGGCGAGGGGACGTCCCCGCTGAGAACGATTCGCTGGCGCGTTCGCTCCAATTCCGGGTCCACATTGGGCACGGCCGACATCAGAGACCGAGTGTAAGGATGAGAGGGGTTCGAGAAGAGCGCGTCGCGATCGGCCACTTCCACCACGCGGCCCAGATACATGACTGCAACCCGCTGACAGATGTGGCGTACCACCGCCAGGTCGTGCGCGATGAACAGGTACGCGAGGTTGAAGCGCTCCTGCAACTCCTCCAGGAGATTGATGACCTGGGCCTGGATGGAGACATCCAGGGCGGAGACGGGCTCGTCGCAGATGATCACCTCCGGCTCGAGGGCGAGTGCACGGGCAATGCCGATGCGCTGACGCTGCCCCCCCGAGAACTCGTGCGGGTAGCGGTAGAGGTGGCGTGGGTTGAGCCCGACGGCCTCGAGCAGTTGCATGGAGCGCAGCCGCCGCTCGCGTGGTTTGCCCAGGTTATGGATGGCCATGGGTTCGGTCAGGATTGAGCCCACGGTTTGGCGCGGATCCAGTGACGCGAAGGGGTCCTGGAAAATCATCTGAATCCGACGCCGGTAGGGAGCCCAACCCGAGGCATTCAGGGAGCCCAAGTCCTGGCCCTCGAACAGAACCTGGCCCGAGGTGGGGGGGTAAAGGCCGACAATCGTTCGTGCGCAGGTGGACTTGCCGCAGCCCGATTCTCCCACCAAACCCAGGGTCTGGCCCGCGTGCAAGTCGAAGGACACTCCGTCCACGGCCTTCAGCCACTCTTGCTGGTTGCCGCGCCAGCCCTTCTTGCCCACGGGGAAGTGCTTGCACAGGTTGCGTGCTTGCAGCAGGGGCTCACTCATCGCGTTGTCCCCTGCTGAGCATGATCATCTGTGGCGACGGGCGGGAGGTTTTTGGTTTCGAAGCACGCACTACGACGAGAGTTGCTGGTGTCTCCCGCGTCCGGAGCCTGGATCAGTGCGGGTCGATCGATCTCACACGAGGGCGTGACAAAACCACAGCGTGGAGCGAACGCGCAACCTGCGGGCAGGTTGGCCAGGTCTGGCGGTTGGCCTTGGATGGAGTCCAGTGCCCGGTCTGGATCGCCAGTCAAGCGCGGCACGCTCTTGAGCAGCCCACGCGTGTAGGGGTGCCGCGGTTCCTTGAACAGGGGCCCGATGGGCCCGGTTTCTACCAGTCGTCCGGCGTACATCACATGCACCCGATCGGCCATGCCGGCCACCACGCCCAGATCATGGGTGACCAACACAATGGCCGTGCCGCGACGTTCCTGCAGGTCCTTCATGAGCTCCAGAATCTGGGCCTGGATCGTCACGTCCAAGGCCGTCGTGGGCTCGTCCGCAAGCAGGAGTTTGGGTTCACACAGCAGTCCCATGGCGATCATGACCCGTTGCCGCATGCCACCTGACAGTTCGTGGGGGTACTGATCCAGGCGTCGCTCGGGCTCTGGGATCCCCACTTCATCCAGACCCTTGGCGGCCGCCCGGCGTGCTTCCGCGCGTGTCATGTTGCGGTGCAGTTCGAGGACCTCGGTCAATTGACGCTCGACGGTCAAGAGCGGATTGAGCGAAGTCATTGGGTCCTGGAAGATCATCGCCACGTCGTTGCCCCGAACCCCGCGCAACTGTTCCTCGCTCATCTGCACCAGATCTCGGCCTTCCAGCAGCACGTGGCCCGCCTCGACCACACCCGGTGGCGAGGGCACCAAGCCCATGATGCCGAGGTTGGTGACCGACTTGCCGGAGCCCGACTCGCCCACCAGTCCCAGGGTCTCCCCCTCGTCCAGGGTAAAGCTGACGCCGTCCACGGCGCGAAGCGTGCCGTGGTGGGTCTCGAAACGCACACGTAGGTCGTTGACGTCGAGCAGTGCCATCAGTCTTTGCCCCTCATGCGCGGGTCGAGGGCATCGCGCAGCCCGTCACCTAGGATGTTCAATGCCAAGAGCGCGGAGCCCATGGCCAAGGACAGGAAAACGATCATCCACCAGAAAATCCTCAGCGGATTGATGGCGGTCGCGGCATCCGCGGCAACGGTTCCCCAGGAAACCTTAGGCGGTTCGATGCCCAGCCCCAGGAAGGACAGGAAGGCCTCGAAGAGCATGACCGAGGGGATCGTCAAGGTCAGGTAGACCACCACGATTGACAGGACGTTGGGAACGATGTGCTGGAACAGGATCCGAGTGGTAGAGGCGCCCATCACGCGCGAGGCCTCGATGAACTCGGAGTTCTTGAGAGACAAGACCTGCCCACGCACGACGCGCGCCATGGTCAGCCAGTAGATGGCGCCGATGACCAAGTAGAACACCTTCTCGCGATCGAGCCCCAACTTGTCCTCAAGCAGGGCTCGGTTGTCGGAGATCAGCGTGATGAGGAAGATCACGACGAAGATGAACGGGATCGAGTAGAGCACGTCCACGATGCGCATCATCAGGTTGTCAATGCGTCCACCGGCCAGGCCGGAGAAGGCTCCATAGATGACCCCGATCAGGAGGCTGCAGAGCGCGGCGGCCAAGGCCACCAAGATCGACGTGCGGCTGCCCCAGACCAGTCGTGACAAGAGGTCGCGACCCAGGTGATCCGTACCCAACCAGTGGCCCGTCTGCCAGCGGCCAAAGATCCCCACCCGCAGGTGCACCAGGGCCTTGTCCATGAACGACAAGTCCCAATAAGTATCCTGAAGGTGACGATCCGTGATCTCCTCCTCCAGGGGGACATCCTCCAGGTACTGCCCATCGCCCCAGGCAAAGGCTGGGGACTGCGCGCCCAAGGAAGTGTTCACCACCACTGGTGAGCGCAGGGGCAGGAGTGGCGCCAGGACAGAGATCAGGGCGAAGGCCGCTAGGAAGTACAGCGACCACAAGGCTGGCCTGTTGCGCTTGAGCCGGCGCCAGGAGTCATTCCACAGGCTCTCGCCCCTGCTGGCCTTGGCCTCCTCGAGCAGTCGATCGAGGTCTCCGCCGCCCAGATCCCAGCGCGTCTTCGCCTGCTTGGTGGGCGAGCTCACTCGTCCTCCAATGCGATGCGTGGATCGAGCAGGGTGTAGATCAGGTCCACCACCAGGTTCAGGGAATAGACCAGCACCGTGTAGAGGATGGTCACTCCCATGGCCAGGGTGTAGTCCCTGTTGTTGGCACTGTTGACGAAGTGCGAGCCGGTGCCGGGGATGAAGAAGATGCGTTCGATGACCAGACTACCGGTCAGGATGCCCGCCGTTGCCGGGCCCAGGTAACTGACTACGGGCAACAGTCCGCCCTTGAGCGCGTGGCGCATCACCACGGTGCGTGGGCTGAGTCCCTTGGCGTGGGCTGTGCGGATGTGTTCTTGGGAAAGCGCCTCAAGCATGCCCGTGCGCGTGAGACGCGAGATGTAGGCGGCGAAGACCAAACCTAGGCAGAATCCAGGCAAGATCATGGTCCGAATCGAACCCCAACCGGCCACCGGGAAAAGGGGTATCAAGAACACGAAGCAGATGATCAAGAACCCAGCAATCACGAAGTTCGGCAGAGCGATGCCGCCGGTGGCGGCCAGTCGCATCGCCAGGTCCAGACCGGTTCCACGGCGCAGGGCAGAAGCGATGCCCGTGGAGATGCCCAGGGAGAGGGCCCACATCATCGCGATCACCCCGAGCAGGGCGGAAATGGGAAGGGACTGGCCAATGATGTCGTTGACCGTGAAGTCGCGGTAGCGAAACGAAGGCCCAAAATCGCCCGACAGGACTCCGCCAAAGGTCTTCTCACCCTTGCGGTCGCCTTCCCCGAACATGCCACGCTCATCGAGGTTCAAGGGGCCGACGTAGTGCAAGAATTGCTTCCACATGGGCCAGTCCAAGTGGTACTTGCGTTTCAAGTTGAGCTCGATCGCCGGCTCCACATTGCGATCCTGGTCGAAGGGCCCGCCGGGGACCGAACGCATGAGCACGAACGAGACGCTCATCACCACGAACATGGTGATCACAAACCACAGCAGCCGTCGCAGAAGAAAGCGCGTCACTGTCCTGCTCTCCGGCGCATTTCTGCGGGGGAGTACATGCCCTGCGGGGGACCGTGGGGATCGACCAGTTCCTTGTCCCCCGTATACCCCGCGCGCTTGGCGGCGAGTTCCTCGTCATCCATCCAGTACCAGTGCTTGGGGAAGTGCTCGTCTTGGATGTTTTCGAAGTAGCCTCCCAAGCGCGGCGCCGCCACGTTCTGAGTGACATAGAAGTAGATGGGCAGGATCGGTAGTTCGCGCACCAGGATTGTCTCCGCCTGGTGTAGCAGGTCCATGCGCTGGGCCGGGTCCACTGTGGCCGCCGCGTCGGCGATTAGCTGGTCGTACTCAGCGTTGCCCCAACCGGTCTTGTTGTTCTCGCCCCCAGTCACAAACATGTCGCTAAACGTGTTGGGGTCCACATAGTCGCCGATCCAAGCCGCTCTGGAGACATCGAAATTCAGGGTGTTTTGCGTGTCGAGATAGACCTTCCACTCCTCGTTGCGCAGCTTGGCACGGATGCCCAGTTCGCGCTGCCAGGAGAGGGCAATCACTTGAGCGATCTGGGCGTGAGCCTCGGAGGTGTTGTAGTGGATTTCGAGGGCCGGGAACCCCTCACCGTCTGCGAAGCCCGCCTCCGCCAGCAGGGCTCGGGCTCGTTCGCTGTCTTCCTTGCGGCATTCGGCGCCCTTGTAGCCTGGGATGCCCGGGGGGACCAACCCGTAGGCGGGGATCTGCCCCATCTTCATGATGTCGCGAGAGATCTGCTCGCGCGGGATGGTGAGGGACAAGGCCTCGCGCACCCGGGGGTCGTCGTAGGGAGGCTTGGTGACGTTGACCCGGTAGAAATACGTGCCCAAGTAGGGGACCGGTGAGAAGTCCTCACGCACCATCATCTCGCGCACGACGTTGGTGTTGACTCGGTCGATCAGATCGGCGCCACCGGTCAAGTAGACGTTGAGCATCGTCGCGTCCTGCTCGATGGCCAACACGTCGATGGATCCCAAAGCCACGTTGTCTGCATCCCAGTAGAACTCATTCTTGACCAGCCGAATGCGGTCGTTCACGCGCCGGTGGAGAACCTTGTACGGGCCGTTGGTGACGATGTTCTCCGGTCGTAGCCAGCGAATCTCCCAGGAGTCCGGCCACTGCTCTTTGGCCGACTCGATGTTGCGTCGGCTGACGGGAAAGATCGGATAGAACCCCATCAGGTCGATGAAGAAGGGCGTGGGAGCTTCGAGCTCGACGACCAGCGTGTGGGTGCCCTCTGTACGGATGCCCACGCTGGAGAAATCATTCAGCGGGGCACCCTTCTCGTCGACTTGCTCGGTGTAGGCCTTTGCCCCCCGTACATACCAGAGTTGGTAGGCGTAGTAGGCCGCCGTGCGCGGGTCCAGGAAGCGCTGGAAGGAGTAGAAGAAGTCCTCTGCGGTGACCGGGTGGCCGTCGCTCCAGCGGGCTTCCTTGCGAATCTGGAAGGTGTACGTCAGCCCGTCCTCCGAGATATTCCAGCTCTCGGCCATGCCGGGCTCGGGCGCCAGGGTGAGAGGGTCCTTGACCACCAGTCCCTCGAAGATCGCGCGCAAGACGCGTCCCTCTGGAACGCCGGTGACCGTGGCTGGATCGAGAGTCGTGACTTCCGTGCCATTATTGAACGTGAAGTCCGCGGGCTTCAAGCGCGCGCCACTGGCCAAATACAGCACCCCGCCGAACAGTCCGACGAAGAGAGCGGCGGCGAGGCCTTGACGCCTGAAGCGCGCACCTTGCGGAGTCGGCATCGAAGCAGACTACTGAGAGGGCAGGGCCGCCGCAAGGTAGACCCCATGGGCCCATGTGCGCTTGACGATCCCTCACCTTCTCCGAACAATGGTCGCCCGCCAAGGGCTGTAACTGGGGTGCCGAAGGTCCCTACTTAGTGTCTCTGCGTCATTCGGATCCCTCCTCCCAAAACAACCATGAATTGTCTCACGACCGGTCGCGTTCGAGTTCTTTCCGGCCTGCTGCCCCTGGCTCTCTTGCTCGCTCCGGCGTACTCACAGGACGGTGAAACGGTCGAAGTCGCGGGGCCTGGTGAGGCACCCGTGGATGTGTTCCACCCCGACCGGGACCAACCTGCGGAGGCCCTGTACGGAGGCCGAGTGATCGTGCACCTGGCGTCATTGCCCGAGAGCATCTGCCGGCCTATCGAGAACTCGGCTGTCACCCGACGCATACTCTACGAGGTGAGTGAGACCCTGCTCGTCCAGGATTGGGAGTGGCACGACTACCGGCCGCGCCTAGCCGAGAGCTATGTGACCGAGGACTTGGTCGTTCTCAAGGCCGCCTCTCGTGACAACTACGGCCCAGACAGCGGCGTGATTGAAGCCAAAGTCAAACGCCAAGAAGTCGTTGAAGGGCAGTCCGCTCACAAGCTGGTGGGGGCCTTCTATGGCCAGGTCAGTGATGCAGGCGAGTCTTGGCTCGTGACACCCGTTTCCAGAGGCTCGGCACTGAGTGAACCCAAGGAAATTCCCAAGGACGACGTCGAGAGCGTCCAGCGCGGAGCCGTGTTCACATTCAAGTTGCGTGAGGGCGTCCTCTGGCATCCTTCGCTGGTCTTCGCCGACAAGTACCCGGCGGCGGCAGCGGCCCTGCAGCGCCACACCGTTGACGCACAAGACGTCGTGTTCTCGTGGGAAATCTACGCCAACCCCAGTGTGGATTGTGACGAGAGCCGTTTCCTGTTCGAGAAAATCACCGCGGCAGAGGTTGTCGACAACCTGACCGTGCGCATGTTCTACGAGGAGCAGTACGCTTTTGCCATCGGGACCATTGGCATCGAGTTGCCCATCATCCCCAGTCACATCTACAACCTCGCCGATTCCGACAATCCCGAGAAGGACCTCTCAGCCTCCCTGGAGAAGCAAGGGAAGTTCATCAACGAGAACCCGCACAACCAACTTTGCGTCGGTACGGGTCCCTACCGAGTGACCGAATGGACTCAGCAGTGGGTGCAGGCTGAGCGTTTTGTGGATGAGAACGGCCACTGTCTGTACTTCGATCGCGACAACGCAGGTTATGTGGACACCATTCGATGGCGCTACATCGACGACGACGAAACGGCCATGAACGCCCTGCTCAATGGAGAGCTGGATTTCTTTGAGCGCATCAAGTCGGCGGACTACTTCGGCGCACGCACGGCTGGTGAGGACTTCAAGTCGACCCATTACAAGGGTCACAAGTACCTCGGGACCTACGGCTACACGGGCTGGAACCTGTACAAGCCTCAGTTGAAGGACATCGCCGTGCGCAAAGCCATCTCGATGGCCATGGACTACGAGGCCTATCGAATCTCTAACTACAATGGCCTGGCCCGGCGCGTGACGGGGCCCTTCCCGTACAACTCCGATGCCTACGATCACAGCGTCAAGCCCCTACCCTTTGATCCCGATGGAGCAATCGACTTGCTCGAGGAAGCAGAGTGGTATGACCGGGACGGCGACGGAATTCGCGACAAGGACGGTGTTCCGCTGGAGATCGACTTCCTAATGCCCTCGGGCAACGACGCTTCCAAGAACTTTGGGCTGAAGTTGCAGGAGGCCTTGGGTGCCATCGAGATCAAGGTCAACATGGTTCAGATGGAGTGGGCCACATTCCTGGAGAAGATGAGGTCGCGCCAGTTCGACGGCGTCAATCTGGCCTGGGTGCCGCAGCTGGAAAGTGACCCGGAGCAGCTCTGGCATTCCAAGTGGGGAGCTTATGACGTGCGCGGTTCGAATAACTCGGGGGTCGTCGATGCCGGAGTGGACGCCCTGATCGCCGCCGGCCAGCGGGAGTTGGACTATGACAAGCGCATGGCCATCTGGCGCGAGATGCACCGCTATCTCTACGAGAACGTGCACCCCTACCTGTTCATGTACAACGTGCCCCAGAAGTTCGCGTTGCACCGACGCTTTCGTGGGTTCCAGACTCTGGCGATCGATCCAGGCTACGTGATCCGACGCTGGTATCTGTGGCAGGCGACAGACGAGACTCGCACGACGCTGGACCGCTAGATACACCGGCCCGGATCAGAAGTTCGCCTAGCTCGGGAGGAAGACTCCTAGAGGCCGGGTCTCTACACGTGGTCCAGAGTCGTGTATCTTCGGCACCCATTCCCTGACGCGAACCGGTTCCCCCTCGCCGACCTGCCGTGCTGGCCTTTATCCTCCGCCGACTGCTCTTGATGATCCCGACCACCCTGGGGGTGGCGGCGGTCGTCTTCGGCATCTATCACCTCGCGCCTGGGGATCCGGCCACCGTCATGATGGGCATGGCGTCCGGTGGGCAGATGTCCACCGACTCCGATGCGGCGTCCAAGATCGATGCGTTCCGTATCAAGCACGGGCTCGACCGCAATCCCGTAGTCCAGTTCCTGGATTACATCGGACCCCTGAACCTCTCTCGGGATGGCTGTTCGCTCTTCTCATCGCCCTATGGCGAACGCAAGGTAGAGGAGGTTGAACTACCCGACGGCACTAGCGTCCGCGAAGGCAAGCCTCTCCTGATCGCGTACTTGCCAGACACGCCGCCGGGTGAGCGCAGCGAGATGGATGAACTGCGCGCTGTATTGCTTGATGACAACGCTGCAGAATCCGCCTGGCAGGAGGCTGAGGGGCGTTTGGTCGCCAAGGGTGACGCCTGTCTGCCTGCCTTGATGACAAGTCTGCACGAGTTGCGACTCGAGACGGACGAACGAGGGGCCGCAATCGAGCGTCTGGGAGCCGTCTTGGAGCAGGTCTCTGGCTCTGAACTCACCCTGAACGAAACGCGCGTGGAGCAAGTGGGCCAGGGCGCGAGGATCCGCGGCTGGTTCAGGTGGTACTACGAGGAAGGCGGTGGCGGACGAGTTCAGAATACAGGTGAAGACACCTGGGGCGGCTTGTTGTGCCTCGAGCTTGGCAATGAGATGCAAGCCAACACTTCTGTGGCCAAGGAGCTCGGAGCGCGTCTGTGGGTAACCGTTCCGCTTTCAACCGTTGCTGTCCTGCTGAGCTACCTGATCGCCCTGCCGCTGGGCATCTTCTCCGTGCGCAAGCAAGGCACCAAGATCGATGGCGGTCTGACGATCGTGCTCTTCATCCTCTACTCGATTCCGACCTTCTGGGCCGGATTGATGTTGATCCTGCTCTTCGGGAAGACGGGCATGGACTGGTTGCCCGTGCTCGGCCTGCACGACAAGGATGCACAGAGCCTAGGGTCCGCTGCCTATGTCTGGGATCTGGTCAAGCACTCGATACTCCCGATTCTGACTCTCACCTACGGGAGTCTGGCCTACCTGTCTCGCCAGATGCGTGCGGGCATGCTCGAGGTGATCCGGCAAGACTACATTCGTACGGCGCGGGCCAAGGGATTGAGCGAAAGAGTGGTCGTCTACAAGCACGCTCTGCGCAACTCGATGATCCCGGTGCTGACTCTGTTGGCTTCGATCCTGCCCATCTTGATCGGCGGATCGATCATCGTGGAAAAGGTCTTCGACATTCCCGGCATGGGCAAGTACGCATTCGAGGGCTTGCTGCGTCGGGATTTCTACATCGTCATGGCGGTCACCATCTTCGTCGGCATCATGACTCAGGTGGGGATCTTGCTCTCCGACATCACCTACTCTCTCGTCGACCCCCGCATTCGCAATGAGTAGTCCCGAGAGTCAGCCTGCGGGCGAGGCCCTGGAGGCCCTGGAGGCCCAGGTCTATTCCAAGGACTACTGGGACCTGGTGTTTGAGCAGCTGGGTAAACGCACCCTGTTCAAGATTGGGCTGAGCGTGCTGGCGCTACTCTACGCTTCTGCGATCTACGCGCCCTTCCTCGCCAACGACCGACCGTATGTCATCGAGGCCGTGGACCTGCGCTCGTTCCGCACTGCCGCCAGTTCGCTCTCAGCGGTGACCACGGGCATGGGCAGTCTGATCAAGCAGACCGACGAGGAATACAGTGAACGCCTGCGATCCGCCGGCACCTTGGGCAAGGAGGGGGTGCCTCAGACTCGGTCTGGGGCCCTGGAGCAAGAACGCGGCGCAGCAGCGAGTCGCCTGGACACGCTGCGCCTGTACCTGCCGCCTGATGCCGTAGCAGAAGCAGGAACCGATGCTGGAACTGCGGGTCCCCGAGCAGAGTTGGATTCCTATGCCGCGCTGGTTGCCGCTGGCCTGCAGTCCTTCAACGCGGACGACTCGGAGATGGCACTGGCCAAGATCACCGAGGCCAAGACTCGAGCACGTGGATTCCGACGATCCCTCAAGGCTTGGGATCCCGCCGACCCGGATTCCACCGGGATCCGATTGCTTGGACACAAGAGCCATCCCCTGACGGAGTCTCTCTCGGGGAAGGAAGTCTTCTTCATGGTGTTCTGGTTCCTGATCCTGGCCTGGCCTGCCTGGAACCGATTCTTGAACCGTGTTGTGCTGCGTTCCGATCGGGACCGAATCCGACGCCGTCGACGTCACAAGCTCTATGGCGTGTTGCTGGTGTCGATCGCGAGCAGCTTGATGTGGATTCTTTCGCCGTTCCATTTGGGGACCAGCACATTTGATACGGCGCCTTACAAGAGTGCATTGGCCGCCGGTGACATGTGGCTGACTCATGCCGGGGAGCCCATGCAAGCCGAACAACCTGACACGGTTGTGTGGGCGCCCGTGGCCTTTGGTTCGGCGGAAACTCGCTCCGACGCGGAGGTCAACTTCCGGCCGCCGACCTGGCGCCCGGACGCGGAGATCGACCCCGAAGGACGCTACGTGCGCGGGGCGCGAGCCGCAGCGGCCGGAGAGAGAGATCCCTCCGGACATGTGGTGCCCGCCCTCCCCGTGGAGGTCAAGTCCGGTGAACTGGAAGTCAATCATCCTCTGCGTCGAATCGCCGGTACGGATGAGTTGGGCCGCGATCTGTTCACGCGCATTGTGTGGGGCGGCCGGGTCAGTTTGATGGTGGGCATCCTGTCCGCCGCTCTGCTGACTTTCCTCGGTGTCGTCATCGGTTCCATAGCCGGGTACTTTGGCGGACGCGTGGACGTGTTCATCATGCGCACCATCGAGATCATTCAATCTCTACCGGCCTTCTTCCTGATCTTGATGGCCATGGCGTTCACCGACCCAAAGATCGTCAAGCCGATCTTCGCCATCATTGTTGTTATCGCCTTGATTCGCTGGACAGGAACTGCGCGTTTGGTGCGCGGCGAATTCATGCGCCTTCGGGAACAGGAGTTTGTTCTAGCTGCCCGTTCATTGGGATTCTCAGACATGCGTGTGATCTTCCGCCACGTCCTGCCCAATGCCATGAGTCCGGTCCTGGTCTCGGCGGCTTTCTCCGTGGCCGCAGGCATCCTGACCGAGTCGGCCATCTCCTTCTTGGGATTTGGCACAAGGCCGCCCGAAGCCTCGTGGGGAGCCCTGGTCAACGAGAGCAAGAACCCGCAGTTCTGGTGGATTCAGGTCTTCCCCGGAGTGCTGATCTTTATCACCGTCACCTGTTACAACCTGGTCGGAGACGCGGTGCGCGATGCGCTTGACCCGAAGATGAAGCGATGAGTGACGCCGCTGCCCAGCCGTCAAGTTCCTCCAACGGCAGCCGACCGCTGCTGGAGTTGCGCGACCTCAAGACTCACTTCCGCGTGGACGAGGGCCTGGCCAAGGCAGTGGACGGTGTGAGCTACACACTTCTCGAAGGCGAGACCTTAGGTGTCGTGGGGGAGTCGGGATGCGGCAAGAGTGTGACGGCCCTCTCGGTCATGGGCTTGGTTCCCATGCCTCCCGGGCTCAACGCGGGGGGCGAGATCCTGTTCCGCGGGGAGAACCTGCTTGACAAGAGCGCCGGGCAGCTGCGCGCCATGCGCGGCAACGAGATCGCCATGATCTTCCAGGAGCCCATGACCGCTCTCAACCCGGTCTACACCGTGGGCAACCAGATCATGGAGACGGTCATGTTGCACCAAAACATGGACGCGGACGAAGCGCGCGAGCACGCCATCCTCATGCTGGAGAAGGTCGGCATCCCTTCCCCCGAATCGCGCGTGGATGAGTATCCCCATCAGCTTTCTGGTGGCATGCGCCAGCGGGTGATGATTGCCATTGCCATGGCGTGCAACCCATCGCTCTTGATCGCCGACGAGCCCACGACGGCATTGGACGTGACCATTCAGGCGCAGATCCTGGACCTGATCTCGGATCTGCAGCGCGAACAGGGCATGAGTGTCCTGCTGATCACCCACGACCTGGGTGTGGTGGCGCAAACGGCCCACCACGTGGCCGTGATGTACGCCGGCAAGGTTGTGGAATACGCCACCGTGGAGGAACTGTTCGCCACTCCCAAGCACCCCTACGCCATTGGCCTGTTCCATTCCCTCCCAGACCTCGCCGGGCCCGGCCAACGTCTGCAGACCATCCCAGGCACGGTGCCCAGTGCCACGCACTTCCCCAGCGGTTGTCGATTCCGGACACGTTGCCCCATCGCCACCGACCTCTGCTCCCGTGAGACGCCCCGCCTGGATCCCCTGCAGGCGGGCGCGGGCCACACGGTGGCCTGCCATAACCTGGAGGAGGCCGAGAAGCTATGACTGCCCCCGACAACCTGCTGGAGGTCACCGGCCTCAAGAAATACTTCCCCATCCATCGCGGGATCCTGTCTCGGCATGTGGGCGATGTGAAGGCCGTGGACGGTATCGACTTTACCCTAGGGCGCAAGCAGACCCTCTCCCTGGTGGGGGAGTCGGGCTGCGGCAAGACGACTGCCGGTCGCTCCCTGCTGCGCCTCTTGACGCCCACTGCCGGCGAGGCCCTGTACCGCGCCGAGCCGGATTCGGAGCCCGTCGACCTGTTTGGGTTGTCCGAGAAGGAGATGCGCAACCTGCGACGGGACCTGCAGATCATCTTCCAAGACCCCTTCGGAAGTCTGAACCCACGTATCACAGTGGGCAACGCCATTGGAGAATCCCTGGCCGTTCACGGCGTAGCCTGGGGCAGCGAATTGGAAGACCGTGTCAGCGAGCTGCTGCGTCGGGTGGGCCTGCGACCCGATGTGGCCAACCGCTTCCCGCACGAGTTCTCAGGGGGTCAACGCCAACGGGTTGGCATTGCCCGGGCACTCACCCTGCAGCCCAAGCTGATCGTCTGTGACGAAGCCGTCAGCGCCTTGGACGTGTCGATTCAAGCCCAGGTCATCAACTTGTTGGGTGACCTGCAAGAGGAGTTCGGTCTGTCGTACATCTTCATCGCCCACGACCTGTCGGTGGTGAAATACATCTCCGATCGCGTGGCCGTCATGTACCTGGGCCGCATTGTGGAGACCGGTACAGTCGAGCAAATTTTCGAGAACCCCCAGCATCCCTACACGCAGGCCTTGCTGGCCGCGATTCCAGTACCCGACCCGAGTCTCCGCACCAAGCCCACCCACTTGGAAGGTGACGTGCCCTCGCCCATCTCACCTCCCTCAGGTTGTCACTTCCACACGCGCTGTCCAGTTGCTGAAGCGCGCTGCAGCCAGGAAGCTCCGGCCATGAAGAGCTGTGGCCCGGGCCACCATTCAGCCTGCTTCCTCTCTGAGGCTTGCGCAGCCACCTAGCCGGATGCCTCAGCGCGGCACAGCGTTGACTGTGTAATAGGCATGGCGGTGGACGAGCGTCTCGCCATCTTGTGAACGCAGCGCCCCCAGGTCGAACTCGTGCACGTGGCCGAGCTCCAGAGTATTCAAGGTCAACGTGGCCTCCAGCCCGTCGTCCGACAGGTGCACCGACCTAACCTCTGGCACGGTCTGATCCACTTCGGGACCGCCGTACCCGGCATGGTAGATGTGGGTGAAGGTCCCCATCTTGTAGCTGTCGGTGTTCTCTCCAGTCAGAGGTTCGATAGGCTTGGTGAATCGAACGCGGAAACCGTCGTGCGTGATGCGGATGCTGTGGATCTCGAAGGGCATGACCCCGGTCCACTCGAGGCGTTCGAGGGCGAACGGCTGCAGGCCGCGCACGGGCCAGCCGCGGTTGGTGCCCCCCGTGAGCAGGCGCCCACCTTCGGTGAAGGTGAGGTTCAAGATGCCCGTCGAGAGGCCTTCTCGGAACGGGTAGCAGGCGCCTTGCCAGACTCCATCGATTTGTTCCGTGGTGGCGCGCATCACCAGAGACAGGCTGAAGTCGCCCAGGAACATCTGGTCTTCGAAGGGGCCGAAGCGGCCGCCGCTGCGATCGACGCCGAAGCCGGTGATGGAGCGACCCATGCGGATGTAGGGAAAGACAACCGCGTAGGGCTGCAGTTCCGGCAAACGCTGGCTCTCGATGCGCACTCGCGAACCGGAGTCGGGCATCTCTGGCGCGTCGCCCAGGTTGGGCGCGTAGGGGTACCAGTTGTAGCTCGCCGGGTGCCCCAGGAAGGCGCCGGGTGTGATGGCCTTCAGGCTGCAGGCTGAATTCCAGGGCCCCTGGCTCTCGATGTACATCAGAGCTCCGTGCTCGTTGGCCCCGATGCCGCCCGGACTGCGCATGCCGCTGGCGATGGGCAGGGTCTGCCCATCGGGGGTGACACGCAGCGCCCAACCCCGGAACAGGGCGCGCGAGTGGTAGGAATTCGATAGGCCCAGAGCCACGTGCAGGTTGCCCTCGGCATCGAACTTGGATCCGAAGGCGTACTCGTGGTAGTTGTCGTAGCCCCACTCATCGGAGACGGTCTCGAAGCGGTCCGCGCGGCCGTTGCCATTCGTGTCCCGAAGTCGCGTGAGCTCGCAGCTCTGAGTGACGTACAGGTCTTGATCCCGCTGTTCCAACCCAAAGATCTCATCCAACCCTGTGGCAAACAGGTGGAACGAGGGTTCGGGCTTCTCCCCGTCCACCCCATCCATCAAGTAGATGTCTCCGCGTCGCGTGCCAACGGCCATGCGGCCATCCGGCAAGGCGCAAAACGCTCCGGCCTCGATCACCAGTCCTTCCGGGATGGCCAGGGGGACCACTCGGTAGTAGGCCCGTTCGCGGCTCGCCGTGCCCCAGGTCGCTCCCAAGTCCTCGCCACCCGCAGGCACGGCCCCCGGGGAATTGGAGACGGTCAGCCCCCAGACGGCTAGGACCGCCAGTCTAGCGCAGCAGTTCATAGTTCAGTGTGATCGAGGTCTGGCCAGGCTCCAGATGGATCTGAAGCAGAAGCTCCTGGGTAGCCTCTGCGATTCCCGGTCGGAGGATGGGGGCCAGGTCAGGCAAGGTCACGCGCAGATCGGGCGTCGCGAAGACCCCTGGCGAGGGGCTCACGATCAATCCGGTCAGCACGCGCATGGAAAGGGTGTCCGCCTCGGTGGCCGTGAAAACCAGGGAACGCTGGAGCCGGTTCTGTCCGGCAACCTCGACCACCTGGCTCGAATCCTCGATCTCGACGGGGCCACTCGAGTACATGAACGTCGGTCGGTCCTGCTGGCCCATGTAGTACCCTCGGAAACGGTAGCCGAGGTTGCGGGCATAGAGCGGGTTGGGGTTGATCGGCTGCTCGTCGTTCATCGTCGGCGCGAGCGGCCAAGCCTGTTTGACATCGTCTAGCCGGCAGAACGTTACGTCCTGGGGCAAGGTCACGGCCCTAGCCTTGGGATTGAAGTTGCCCGATCCTTGACCGTTCCAATTGACCGACACGAACTCCCCCTTCCAGAGGCCGCTGAGGGTTCCGTTCTGAGCGTTGAAGGCGTACGAGAGGTGCTCCGGAAACCCAACGGCAATGCCACGGTAGCCGGCGATTCCACTGCGACCGCGGTAGGTGAGCACGCGCTCGCCCACGGTCAGGTGCGATCCTTGCGTTCGAATGCCCACCGGGTCCGCCGCGGAGCGTCCCAAGGATAGGTAGAACCAAATTGCCTCCAGCTGTGCCTGGGTGTCTCCATCCAGGATGCCGTCGTGCACGGCCACACCAGCGGGCCAGGACTGGGGCATGACGATTCCGGGCCGCAGCTTCTCGGGCGCCACCAGGAAGTCCATGAACCAGGCGGGCCGCAGCCGATCGGGCGAGGAAATCAGGTCGAGTCCGCGTTGGCCCGGGGAGGGGTGAGAGTTGAAGTCGTGGCACAAGACACATCCCAGACCCTCGTTTCCCAGCAGTTGTCTGCCTGCCTCTCGCGCCACCTTGGCCCACTCACCGTCTTTCCACTTGCTGTTGGCCGGGCGCAGGGTGACCTCTCGAGGCTCGTCCGCCGCTTCGAAGGCTTGGGGTAAGTGAGCGAGGTTGGCCGCCCCGAAGCGTGGCATGCGCGTCAGCATGTAGGCCCGCACACTGGCCCCGTCGAAGAGCACCTGCTCCATCCAAGCGCGCGTCAGCTTGGCCCCGACTCCGGTCAAGTCCGGGGGAATTCGCGCCTCGTCTCCCAACTCAAATTCTGTTGTCTGAAAATGCGGCCGCCAGGCTTCCTGTGGACCGCCATGGCCGTCGCGCCCATGGCAGGCGAGGCAGTTGAATTCAGCCAGAGTGCGGGCAATCGTCCGCGCGGGGTCGGGCCCAAGTGGTACAGCCGTGTGGGCGCTGGCGAGCTGCAGAGCGTCACGTTGCACGTCAGACAGAGAGAACCGTGCGGCCCCTGCATCAGCCATGCATCCACTGAGCGTCTCGGAGGCCTTCAGTGGCGTCGTTGGGGGTAGGGGGGCGACGTCCAGGTCGGTGTGGCAGTTGGCGCAGCCTAGTTCTCCGAAGTGCACGCGGCCGGTATGCACCAGCTGCGGGTCGACTTCGAAGCTCCCCGAGGAAGGCTGTTGGCCGTCGAGCAGGTAGTGTGCCAGGGCTTGCGCCTCGCCTTGATTGAGACCCATGTCAGGCATGCGGCCCCCGGGACGCACATGCAGAGGCTGAAACAAGAAGGCCGCGAGGGAAGCCTGACTGTACTTGGCGGGCACGTGGCGTAGACCTGCAGGCGGCTCCGCTGGCTCACCTTCAGCCGCCATTCCCGGTCCGTGACAAGCGACACAGCCCACGCGCCGGAAGAGCATCCTACCCCTAGCTTGCAGGGATTCATCTCTCAGCAAGGAGGTCGTGGCGAATGGATGCTCTGATCGCGAGACTAGGAAATGGGTCAGGCTGCGGGCCACTGCGGCTCGCTCTGTTGCATCCACCTGCCCCAGCACGTCCGGCATGCGAGTCCCGGGTTGCGTCCCGTTCGGGTCAGCGATGAAACGTTCTATGTAGCCGGGTGCCAAGCGGCCGCCCACGTCGGTGAGTCGCGGTGCCGACGGTCGCGCGGGCCGGCTCGTGCCGTGGCAGTTGGCGCAGCCCAACTCCGAGAGCAGGACTTGGCCCATTTCTTGTTGGCTGAGACCGTGCTGTCCCTCGAGGCCAGCAACGACCGGGGACTGAGCCGCGGAGCCGGTCGCGAACAGAATCGCCAGGACGGGCAGGGCGAGGGTGCCGTGAATCGCCAAGGCGAGAGGGTTCCGGAGCAAGGGCTTCACCAGGTTCACTAGGAGGTCGAGTTTGGGCGTGATGGGTTGGCTGTCCGCTCAGGACGAGGGCAGTGCCCCGTAGTGGTCTCGCAGCACAGACTCCAGCTCCCCGAAGTCATCGACCACGTGGTCTGGCTGGGCGGCCTCGAGATCTTGATCTGCCTTGGCTGCCCTGCGAGCCCAGACGGTGTGAATACCCAATGAGGCCGGTGGGGCGATGTCATGCTCGAGATTATCGCCTACGTACATCACTTGCTGAGGTTCGAGTCCCAGACGCTCGAGTGCCAGGGCGTAGAGCTTGGGGTTGGGTTTCGAGATACCCACCTGGTCGGAAATGAACACCGCCTCCGGGTCGACGTGGGGCAGGATGCCGAGCCGAATCAGCTTCTCGGCCTGCTTGATGGTCCAGCCGTGGGTGATGATTCCGGTCTGTATACCCACGCCTTGCAACTTGGCTAGCAGAGGCAGCACATCGGGGAAGGGCTCCAGGCTGCCGAACTTGGTGTCGTGGTAGGCTACCACGCCAGCGCTCTCCACCAAGGCCGCGTTGAGGTTCCCCAGGACGGCCCTTGGCAGTCGCATGAGCAGCTTTTGGTAGTGCTGCGAGTAGTTGGAGCCGAACTCGCGCAAGACCTCCTGCAATTCGCGGAAGACCTCCTCTTCGCTAGCGGCGAGCCCCATGCGCACCATGGCACGTACTGCCTCCTGACGAGCCCTCGAAGCGAACACCGTGGTGGAGAACAGGGTGTCGTCGATGTCAAACAGGACGGCGCGCAGATCGGTCATGGCCGGATCAGGATACGCCCTCGGAGGAGAGCCCAGGGTCCGGCATTCAAAGAAAACAAGCCCCGCCGGCGTGGGCCAACGGGGCTTGTGTCTCAGGCGCGACTTGCCACAAGCAGACGCAGCCGGAGCAGACGCAGCAGGCGCAGACGCAGCAGGAGCAGACTTAGTACCCGCGCTCCAGGTTGCGCTCTACCTCTTCGCGCACGTCCAGGATGGAGGCCCGAATCATGATCAACAGGGACTCACGCTCGTCGCTGTAGCCTTCTTCCTTGAAGAACAGCCCCAGGACGGGAACCTTTGCAATCCACGGGATTTCTGCGCGTCGCTCAATGTTGCGAATGCTGGACAAGCCACCCAGAAGGATCGTGCCGCCGTCGGGGATGATGGCGGAGGTGTTGACGCTCTGCACTTCGAGCTCAGGCAGCTGGAAATCCACAGGGGAGGTGTTGCCACCCAGGGTCGTGGAGACCGTGCGCAGGTCCACGACCTTGGCGATGGTGGGCTGGATCTCCAGGGTCAGGTACTTGCGATCCTGGTGGATCGTGGGCCGCACGTCGAGCACGACGCCTTGGTGCAGCACGTTGATCTGCGGATCGGCGACGGCCTGGAACTGGGCCACCTCAACGTCGAAGTCCTGGATGTAGGCTTTCTGGTTGATGACCATCACGTAGGCCCGCTGGGTGTCGTGCACCGAGAGGGTTTGGCTGTTGACGATCTCGAACTGGCTCGACTTCTCAACGGCTCGCATGAGCATGGAAATCTGTGCGTCGTCTATCAGGGTCAGCCCGAAGGACAGACCACCGATGGCGCTCAGGGAGTCGCCCAGGGCCGTGCCGAAGAAGTTCTGGGTGGTGGCGCGGAAGTCACCGTCGCCCTCGTCATCGAAGTAGAAACCAGCGCTGGGCGGGCCAGCGGCACCGGCACCCGTGGAGCCCGTTCCGCCGTTGTCCAAGCCCCGAGAGGCTTGGTCTTCGAGGCCGTTCGTGACGTCCGAGACGTTGACGTTGTCCAGACCACGGAAGTCGATTCCGATCTGCTGGATCCAGTTGTCGCCGACGGTCAGGAACTTGGAGTCGATGGTGACCATGGAGGAGTTGAAGCGGCGCAAGTCCTCGAGGAATGCGTCGACTTCAGCCTGCACGGCGGCGGAGTGCGTGATCAGGATGAATCCCTCGCCCGGCTCGATGGTGATGCCATCGTCTTCCCAGGAACCCACGGCGACATTCTCCTGAATGAGGGTCGCCAGGTCTTCGATTTCCATCATGCGACGTGCTTCGAGGATGCCACCGAAGGGGCCGCCACCGTCGTCGTCTTCCAGATCTTCCAACAGGCGCAGGCGCCCGATGCGCGGGCCAGTGAAGTCCGTGAGACCCATGATGAGGTCTTGCACGTCGTGGTTGCGCACCATGGGCTTGCCACGCGCACGCTCACGGGTCGTGACCAACACGGCGTCGTAGCGCAGGGTCCAGGTGACCTCTTCGCCAGCTTGCTTGGTGATCAGGTTCAGCGCTTGGCGGGCCGTGACTTCATTCTCGAGGTCGAGGTTGAAGGAGATCGCTTCGTCGAGCACCGCGTTCTCGGCGGCGGGGTCCACGACCAAGGGTAGGCCGGTGTAGTCGCGCACGATGTTGATCACGGCGCGCAGACTCTCCTCTTCCTCGATGCCCGGCAGGCGCACCATGGTTTGATCCAGCTGGGCTTCCAACTGCACCTCGGCGGGGGAGACCGAGCGCGACATGTCGATGCCCTGGCGGCCAGCCCGCAGCTCGGTCAAGGCGCGCCACTCTTCGGGATCGGGCAAGGTGATGACGTCGGTCCAGGGCACTTGCAGCTCCTGCAGGTGCTCACGCCAGCGGGCGAACTCTTCGCGCTTGTCCTCGATGTAGTCTTCGCGCACCTTGTCGCGACCTGCCCGGTAGGCAGCGTCTTGGATGCTGACGGCCTGCTCATTGCGGGGGGAACGGCGCAGGGCCTGATCCGTGTACTCCATGGCGCCGTCGTAATCGGCGCGCTCGAAAGCCGTAATGGCCTGCGCAATGATATTGGCGGTGATCGCTTCGCGGCGCTCGCGCTCATTCTGCTCGGCCGCCTGGAGTTCGCTGTGGGCGGCCCGTTGGGCGGCCTCGCGGTCGCGCTCGACGCTCTCGGTGCGGTCGCTCTTGGCGCGCGCCAGCAGGGTCTCCGCCTCTTCGTCCAGGCCGTTCCACTCGATGGTGTAGGGGGCGTTGCGGATGAAAGTCAAGGTCAAGGTGAGCTCCGCGATGGCGGCGTCGTACTCGCCGCGGCCGAGGGCCAGCTTGCCGTCGTCCAAGCTGTTCTGCGCGTCAGCCTGGATCTGCTCGAGGCGGATCTTGTGCTGTTCGCCGAGCATGGCGGCCACGCTGGTGTAGCTGCCGGAATCCTCGCCCAGGAGGTTGCCGATTTCTGCCAAGAGACGCTTGGCCTCGAGACTGTCGCGCTCAATCGCCAGGGCCTGGTTGGCCTCGGACAGGGCGTCCTCGAGACGGCCGTGCTGCTTGAGCTCTTCGGCGCGCAGTAGGTGTCCCTCCAGGAGGAAACGTTGCTTCTGCTGGCGGATGTCCAGGCGTTGCGCCTCGGCGTCCAGGGCCCCGGCGGGGTCTTGGGCTGCGGCGCCACCCGCGTTTCCAGCTGCCGTCGACTCACCCGCGGCGGGGCCGGAAGCAGCGCCCATCTCGGGAGTCTCGTCAACGGTGTCGGGACTTGACGCGCAGGCGCCAAGCAGCACCGTGAACGCGATGGGGAAGGCAGTACGGGCGATCCTCATTCGAATCATTCTCTTGACCAGCAGTTGGGGAATACGGAAGGGGACGATTGCCGCTTGGCTTACCCGTGCCACCTGAGTCGGCTACCGCCCTTGTGCAGGGAAGCAGCGGGCAGAGCACATGTGGGGGGTAATGTGGGCGGGCGATCGCTGCGCCGGAGGCGCGTCCTAGGGGGGATTCAGCACCCGTCTGGGCGCTGGAAAGGAGGCAGAAGATACCCTGAGAGCGGGTGAAACGTCAAACACCGAGAGCCGAACAATCGCGCATTTCGAGCCGTCCGTCGAGCCCGCTTGGTACGCCCCACAGGCCGGGCAACCGTCAACTGGAAGCGAGCTTGCTCAGGCCGTGCAGGGGGCGACCAGGGAGCTCCCAAGGGATCCTCCCGGCTCTCACCGGCGGGTGCGACCGACCCCGTGCAGGACGAGGCCTGGGGCACGCCAGCGCTCCCAACCGAAACCCTCGATCCGCATCTTCGGGCTACCCAGAGTCGTGTCCGGGGTCAGTCGTGTCCGGGGTC
>CAYXTP010000004.1:54414-151772 GCA_964467985.1 uncultured Planctomycetaceae bacterium | reverse complement strand
AGTCGTGTCCGGGGTCAGTCGTGTCCGGGGTCTACTCGATGTGGTCCGGGTAGGCGCCCACGAACGTGATGTCCGTGAAGCCTGCATCAATGGCCTGGTCCAGGACCTTGACCACATCCTCGTAGACTGTCTTGGGGCGGGCATCGATGGTGGCGGGGACCTTGTCGTCGCCACTTCGATCCTTGAAGACTTTGGCCAGCTTGGTGCGCAGGGCATCCAAGTCGTTGGTGCGGAAGGGCCCGACGTTGTACTCCATCTGACGGTCGGAGCCCCAGTCATAGCGCCCGGTGTCGCTGGACGTGTAGGGCCGCGTGCCGTTGTCCGTACGCTTGAGCTTCGTGCCGTCCTTGACGACACGCATCAAGATCTCGACTTTCTCGATCGGCTCGGCGTCCATCTGGTTGACGCCTACGTCTTTGGGGAGGAAGGCGGAGAGCTTGCCCTCGAGGGTTTTGAACTTGAGGGTGCACATGAAGAAGATCAAGAGCAGGAAGGTGACGTCGATCATGGGCGTCATTTCCATCTCGGCCTTGTCTTCGGCAAGTTCGGCTAGCATGGACATGGTTCAGGTCTCCTGTGGGTTGGGCTTGGCTTGACGGCTGCGCTGGGGTTTACGCGCAGGCCCCTATTCGGCGGGGCCTTCGGATTCGGGGACGGAGCAGGCCAGTTGGACCTTCCAGATCTGGACGCCCTGCTCGCCGCAGAACTCCATGATTTTCTGGATGTGCTTGAAGGGCGTGCTGATGTCAGCCCGGATCAGCAGGGGCTCGTCGGGTGCCATGGGGCCCGAGGTGGCGCCGTCTTGGATGAAGTTCTTTTCCATCTTCTTGGCCGTCTGCGCCAGCCACTCCTTGACGCGGATGTAGGGGTCCGCGTTGAGATCGTCCAGTTCCGGCACGTAGTAATCTTCCCGCTTGATGACGATACGGCCGTCAAAGGTGATGTTGATGATCGGTCGGTAGATCTCCGGGTCAGGCTTGTCCTCCTTGGCGAACTGGGCCATGGGTAGCTGCAGGTCCTCCAGGTCCTGCTGCGTCATGTCCGTGATGATCATGAAGAAGATGATCAGGAGGAACACGACGTCGATCATCGGCGTCATGTTCATTTCCATTTCGGTTTCAGGATCGTGCTTGGAGAGGTTCATGCTTGTGGCTCAGGGGGCTGCTGCTTGGAATTCGGTCGCGGACGCTGCTGTCGGGCTGCTGCACGGGCCGCCAGGGTGTCGGCGACCCGTGCTTGGTCCCGCATCGGACTACTCGTTGCTGCCGTCGCGGAAGTGCTCGAAGAGGTCTTCGACGATGGCACCCACTTCGATGATGTTGCGCACCATGCGGTTGCGGATGAAGGCGAAGGCCGCCGTCACGGGCAGGGCGACGATCAGACCAAACATGGTCGTCAGTAGCGCCTTGGAAATACCACTGGCCAGCTGGGCGGGGTTGGCACCACCGGAGGAGGAGGCGATTTCGTTGAACGCTTCCACCATTCCACCCACCGTGCCGAGCAGACCCATCATGGGTGCCACGTTTGCGATCAAGGCCAGCCAGCCGACCTTCTGGTGCAGCTTGATGGACTCTTCGTCGCCCATCTCTTCCATGGCCTTCTCAACGGTCGAGAACGGGTGGCCAATCTTGGCGATACCGGCGCCGCATACGCGCGTGAAATAGTTGGGCTCGTTCTCACACAGCTCCATGGCCTCCTGGTACTGCTCGTCTTCGAACAAGGCTTGGATCTCGTCGATCAGCTCCGGCGGAGCGAGCTTGTCGCGGTTGAGTGACACGAAGTTCTCGATGATGACAGCCAGGGCCACCACGGAAAGCAGCACGATGCACAAGCCGACTGCACCGGAGTCCGCGAAGACATCGGCAATGGACTTTGAATTGGCGGCCGCAGCGGCGGGCTCTTGGGCGAAGGCTGCGCTGGCGCTGAAGGCGGCCACAACCACGGGCGCGGCCAGGGAGGTGAGCTTGAGTTGGATCGAGTTGAGGTTCATGACTGGGCAGTCGGTTGAGTTCTTGCAGGGGCCAACTGGAGGCACCTACTGGAGGTTTTGGGGGGAATTCTTCGAAGGAGAGAGAAGGAGAACCAAGGATCTCCTGGTCCGGAACCAGTGGTCGGTGCCGGTGATTCTGTTGCGGATTGTTCGGTGATTGGGGCTCGGGAGCCGATGCGGGCCCCAGTTGTACGGGCCCCGGCGTCGCGGGTCGAGCCCAGGTCGGTTGTCGGGGGAGTTCTGGTCGTTGGCGGTGGGTGAGGGCGTTCCGCGGAGGATCCACCCAGGAAGGGGCCTAGATTACAGGTTTTCGAGGGCTTGAGCGGCCTGCGCGGCGGCGGGGGTGTCCTTGTAGCGGGTGCTGACTGTGGTCAGCCAGCGCTTCGCCAGGGCGGGCGCGTCCGCAGTGCCCAGCTTGATTGCGGCGTGCGCCATGGCGACCAGCGCAGCGGCCTTGCGATCTCGGCTGGTGTGGTCGAGGGCGCTCACCTTGGCGAGTTCCACCAGGCCTTGGGTGTACTTGCCCTGGGCGATGAGGGAGAGCCCGAGGCCATACAGGATGCTGAAGCGCTGGGCCGGATTGTCGGTCGCGCCCGACAGTCGACCCTGGAAGAAGCGCTCCGCCTTGGATCCATCCCCTGACACCAGCAGGCAGAAGCCTTCACCCACTGCTGCGCGTCCTTGCCCGGCCAGCAGATGCACTCGCTCCTCGGCTCCGACGCCCTCGAGGGCTGCGGCCTGACCATAGGCCACCTCCAGGCTGGCAAAGAGCTCGCGGGCCGTGCCCGTGTTGGGGGAGTCACCCGCCAAGAACGCCTGGGCCGCTTCCAGGCCTGCGTCCATGCAAAGGGTGCGGTCATAGCCCTGGGCCGATTGCACCACGCCCGAGTCGTAGAGAGCGCGGAAGCCTGCGGCAGCGGTGGCGGCATCCCCAGCCAGAAGCGAGGCGCGTGCCTTGACCCAGCGGGCGTGGGGCACACGTCGACCGCTGGGGTCGTCGGAGAGGTAGCGGTCGATCTCGGCCACGCATTCGGAATAGCGGTTGGCATCGTCGGCCCCCCAAGCCAGCAGCGCCTCGGCCGCGCGCAGGCGGGCGTCCGCTTGGACCACGGGCCGCGCGTCGGAGTCGCCGGCTGCCATGCGGAAGCGGGCCAAGGCGTTCTCGTGGTCGGCTCGTGTCGCGAAGGTCTTGCCATCACGAAAGGCCGCGGGGGCCTGGCCCCATTCGATGCCCACGATTTCAGAGGAGGCGTAGGTGCTCTCCTTGCCACCCCGGTCGACCTTGACCTCGCTCAAGCTGTTCTCGAGGACCACGCCGATGATGGTGTCGATCTTCCCGGTGCGGGGATTGCGGCGCAGGATCTTGTCCGGCTTTCCGCCGTCCTGAGCCAGAGACGTGGGAGCAGCGGATGCGTGGGTGCCGTTCAGGCCCACCACGCTAGCGGCGATCAAACTGAGGAGCGCCGGGGCCAGAAGTGCGTTGCGCACAATGGAAGCTTGGGAGAATCGCATGGATCGAATGGCAGGAGGGGGATTACTTGAGCAGGCGTGCCATGTAGAGGTAGCGGGACTTCAGGACGCCCGCGCCCAGGCGCTCGAGGATGGCACCCTCGGCTTCGTCGCAGTACTGGCCCACAGCGGCGTAGGACGGGTCGTCAAAGAACGAGTCCATCTGCGCCAGCTGCTTCTTGGCGGAGTCCAGCTTGCGGCTGTCCGTCTTGGACCAGCTGTGGTACGTGAAGATGATCATCAACTTGACCTCGTACCATTGGCAGGAGGTCCACTTGTCTCCGGCTTTGGAGATCTGGTCGAGTTTGGCGATGACGGCTTCCCACTCTTCTGTCTCGCCCCCGGCACCGGGAACTTCCTTGATCTGCAGTTCGGCGCCAGTCAGCCAACCCGCGACGCAGCGGGACCAGTTGAGCACCGTTTCCTTGGAAGGTGACGCGTCATCGTTCATGACGAGCGGGCTGAAGATCGCCTTGGCGTCCGCCACCTTACCGTTGTGTAGCAGGGCCTTGCCCAGGTCCGGCAAGACGTAGGTTTTCATTTGGCTGGCGTACTCCGCATCCTCGCCAAAGGTCGCGGCGATTTGTGTCAGCACCCGCTCTGCTTCGGCGTAGTTGCCCAGGTCTAACCAGTGACGCGACTCGTTGCGCAGGGACTTGAATGGCGCACTGCCCAGGCTGTTCCCGATCTTGAGGAAGTCCGCCATCTCGCTCAGGATCGCGCGACTCTCGTCACCGGTCTTGTCCTTGCGAAGCTTGAGCAGGGAATTGTAGTAGGACCCCGAGGAGGCTCCCGTGCGCTTGTTGTCCGGCCACTCGACCAACATCGTGTCGATCATGTGGCGTGCGCCGGCCAGGTCATTGCGTGCCAGGCGTGAATCAAAAACCATCTGCATGGTCCAGGGCACGAGCACGTCTTGGGTGGGATACTTCTTCGCGTAACCCAACAGCAGCTCGTCGATCCGCGCCCACAGGGCCGGGTCGTCCGATTGCTTGGCTTGCAGGTAGAGACCCAGACCGCGGAAGAACTCAGCGGCGGCCATGGCCTCTGTGCGCTTGGCCTTGCGCACGGGGCTCTCCAGTGCGTGGGCCGGATCCGGCACGTAGACATCGATGTACTCATCGAAGGCTGCGATGGCCTCGTCAATACGCTTGGCCCTGAAGTCGCAAACTGCGATCTGGACGATGGCCCGCTCGTAATAGTCCGCGTCGGCATCAATCTCGCTGAAGTCCTTGGCGGCCCCCTCAAAATCGCCACTGCTGTACTTCTTCATGCCGCGGTTGAAGTGAATCTCGTCCGCCTTGCTCTCCTTGCCGTAGCGCGTGACCATGTTCTCGGCCTCGGTGGTGAGGGCCGCGAGGGTCTCGTCGCCGGGGTTGCGTTGAGCAACCTTCTTGATCATGGAGAGGTAGCCTTGGGAGTTCTGCTGGTCGAGCTCGGGGTCTCCCTGCCAGCTTGCGACTCCTTCGCGGAACGCCATGGCCGCTTCCAACTCGCGGTCACTGCGCCGGTGGGCGTTGGCCAAGTGGTTCATGATCTGCGCGCCGTACTCCAAGCGTTCAGCCGGTTCGCGGCTGTCGAGAGCCGCGAGCACGCGGTGCAGGCCCGTGATGGCGGCGTCGTAGTTGCCGTCGAAGTACTCGCCCTGCGCGGCTTGCAGCAGGACGTCGGGGGAGACCGTGATACCGGGGCGCGTCGAGATCAGGGAGATCAGCTTCTGGGCCCGCACCTGGAGGATGTTGCCCTTGTTCTCTTGGTTGACCGAGTTGGCGATCTTCAGGGCAAAGTTGACCGCGTCGTCGTGTTGACGGCGGGAGCGGATGGCCTCTTTCATGGCCTCTTCGGTCTGGAACCACTGGGCTTCGCCCGTGGCCTGGTTGCCACCGATGTAGCCGCCAATTTCCAGCAATACCTTGGCCACATCCAAGAGCGCCTGGTATCCCTCGCGCGTGTACTGCAGGCCCTCCTTGCGTTGCCAGTTGTACATGTGCAGCGCGTAGTCAGCGGCCAGCTGGACTTCGCCCATTTCCATGTAGGTCCTGACGATGCCCGGGGTGCCGAGCTCCAGGAACGTGAAGCGGAAGGCGATTTCTTCACTCGTGAAGTCGCGCCCGTTGGCCTCGATCAGGCGCTTCCAGCGCTTGGGTTCCAAGGGCAGGACGTTCGAGATGATGGCTTTGTAGTAGCGCGCCGCGTCGGGGTAATTGCCGCGGTAGGAGTAGATGTCGGCCATGGCCTTGAAGCCACGAATACCGGGCACGGACTCCTCCCCAAACTCCCAGATCATGTCCTCGAGTGCTTTCAGAGCCTCGTTGAAGTGGAACTCGCCCTCTTCCTCGATGCGACCGATTTCACCCAGCATCTGCCCACGGTTGAGCATCAGGCCAGCCAGCTCGCGGCGGTTGGCCTCGCTGCGCTCCTCATCCGGAATGCTGGTCAGGGCCTCGATCAGGCCCATGGTCAAGCGCACGGTGTCGGTCAACACCTGCACCTTGCGCTCGTTCAGTTGCGTGGCCTGTTCGCCCACGGCCTCTTCCAACGCGAGGTCGATCGCACGTCCGTAGACAGCCGCGCTGTTGACCAGTCCCGTCTCCGCTTGGCCCTTGAAATCGGAGTTGGGGTGGCCATCGATGAACAGCTGGTAGGACTCGATGGCGCTCTCGAACAGGCCCAGGCGTGCCATGGCGTCCGGCTCGCTGCGCGCGCCCGAAACGAAGACGTCGCAACGCACGAGGTCCAATTCCTCGCGCATCTTGCCTGCGACTCCCTGGGACTCGACATTGGCGAGCACGGATTGTGCCAGGTCCACAAAAGTCCAGTCGGCGGCCAGGCCGCGCGCAAAAGCGATCTCGTCTTTGACCTCGGCCGAGCTCATTTGAGCGCTGGCGGGGGCGGCTAGGGCGCCGGCAAGAACCAAGGAGAGGGCCGTGGAGAGAGGTCGTAGCGGGCGTCGTTGGGTTTTGGCAGCAATCATGGGCTCATCTCATACCGGGCAGGGCACTGATGAAGGCTGGGGGTCGGGCGCGTCCGATGTGGGCGTCGCAACCCAGCTCGAAGGTGGGTCGTCCTAGGGCTTACCCACGCGCGGGCGTGGGGCTACGGACTGATTTACTTGGAGCTTGCCGTGCGCGGGGGGAGGGGGGACTGCCTGTGGCAGGAACTTGGGGGACAGAAGCGTTCGGAATGGAAAGCGGGGGGCTCGAAAGCCCCCCGCTTGGAAGTGGCGCTTCAACTCCAGGGCACCCTGGCGGGCGCGGGCTGGGGTCGGGTGCCCAATTGGGAGAGGCGCAGATGGGGAAGCCCCGTTCAACCCTCCAAGCTCGGACGCGAGTCCGGTCGCAGAGGGCCGATCTGCTTGGCCTAGCGGGTCAGACCCATCTCGGCCGGGGTGGGGGCCTCTTCAGCCGGAATGAGGATGTTGGCTCGCAGCAAGATGAGCAGCTTGCGGTTTGAGATGAAGGTTCCCTTGCGCTCGAAGAAGACCGAGAGGATGGGGATCTTGTTCAGGATCGGCACGCCGGACTGTTGGTCCTGCTTGGTCGACTCCTTCATGCCACCCAACAGGACGGTTCCACCGTCCGGCAGGGGCACCGAGGTGCGCACGCGCTGAATCTCCACCTCGGGCAGCATGATCGTGACCGAGTTCTGGGAACCCAGGGTGGTCACGCGCTCTTCGATGGGGCGCTTCAGCTGGGCGATGGTGGGACGCAGTTCGAGTGTCACGAAGCGACGGTCCGCAGAGACCACGGGGCGCACGTCGAGGATGACACCGTCCTGGATGACCTCCACGATGGGGTCGGCGATGGAGGCCGCTTGCGCGATCTCCACGTCGAAGTCTTTGATGTAGGCCACTTGGTTCAGAACCGAGAGGTTGGCCCGCGACGTGTTGTGCACCGTGATACGCGGTGCGGTCACCAGCTCGATGCGCTCCGACTTGGAAATGGCCCGCAGGATCAGTTCCATCTGCATGTCGCTGAGCAGCGTCCACTGGAAGGAGAGGCCACCGGCGTTGAGGAAGTCATCGCTACCCAACTGCGTGTCGTAGAGGTCCTCCACGCGGGCCTTGACGTCCCCGTCGGCGCCCTCGTCGAGGAACGCACCCAGGGTGTTGTCCCGTCCGGGGGCATCACCGAGGTCGTTGACGCTAGTGCCGAAGTCGTTGAAGTTGGCGGCCGTTCCGGCTCCCGGGGCACCCAGGCCGCGGAAGTCGATGCCGATGTCCTCGAGGAAGTTGTCCTCGACCTTCATGAAGCGCGCGTGGATGTCCACCATGATGCCGGTGGCCTCGCGCAAGTCTTGAAGCAGGGCGTTGATCTGGGCGTGAACCTCGGGCGTCTGATTGACCACCATGATGCCGTTGTCATTGATACGGATCTGGTTGGCCAGGTCGGCGTCCCACGATTCAGCTGCGATGTTGTTGCGGATCAGGTCCTCGAGCAGGGCCGTGTCCACCACGTTGTACTCGCGCTCGTCGAAGTCTTCATCCGGCGGCACGATGCCATCGGAGGGGGAGACGTTGATGTCGGTTCCGGCGTAGTCGGGGATGGGGTGGATCAGGTCTTGGATGCCGTAGGTCACCAGTACCTGGCCGCCGATCATCTCGTCTGCAGTCACGAACATCACGACGCCGTCTTCGACCTTCCAGCGCAGAGTCTCACTCGTTTCGCCGATGATCTGCAGCACCTTCTTCACGCTGCGCTCGGGCAGGTGCAGGATGATGCTGGTCTCTTCGGGGTCGAGCTCGTCGCGTACGGCGTTGGAGATCCAGAAGTTGACTCCCGTGAGTTGCTGCAGATAGGCAGCCACACTCTCGAGCTCCGTGCCCTCGTCATCCGGTCCGCCGAAGTTGGGGGCGAAACGAACGGACTCCAGACGCGACATGACTGCGTCGCGCTCGGGGTCGGCGGAGGGACCCAGCTGGCGGCTGGAGTGGGTTTCACGTTGACTCACTTCGCGCCAGCGCTTGATCTCGTACTTGAGCGGGTCCGTCTGGGGGACGTTCTGCATGTTCAGGTCGTCGAACGTCTTTTGCCACTCTCTGCGGTAGGCCGCGCGGTTCTCCTCGTCTGCCCGGTGGTGACGGGCCTGACGGGCGACGCGTTGCAGGTGCTGGGCGTGCTCGTTGCCCGCGTCCTCCAGCAGGATGTTGCGGCACCAGCTCTCGGCTTCCGAAAAGCGGTTGGCCGCGAAGGCCTTGTTGGCCAGGTTGTAGAACTCGGTCAGTCGGTTCTCGCGGCGCAGGTTCTCGGCGGCTTCCGCGCGGTCCCGTGCGGCCTTGGCCTCAGCGCGCTCGGCGGCGTCGGCGGCATCCTCAGCCTCCTTGCGCAGGGTGGCCGCTTCGCGGGCTTTGCCGCGCAGCATATCCAGGCTCAGGCCCTGGGAGGCGACCAAGGGGCTCGCCATGAGCACCATTTCGCCTTGGCGGTAGGCCTGCACGGCGTCGTCGTAGCGGGCTTCGCGCAGGGCGAGGTCACCCGAGTTGACGTGATCTTCCACTTCCATCAATGCTTGGGCGCGCTTGACCATGACGCGTTGGCTCTCGTCGGTAAAAGCCTCGCCAGCATCGGCGTAGCTGTCGCCCATGAGGGAACGCACGCGGCGCAGACCGTCACGTGCTTCTTGGGAGCCGGGAGCCACTTGAACGGCCGCAGAGAAGCTCTCCAGAGCTGCATTGAGGTCTGCGCGATCCAGCTCGGCCAGCCCACGTTCCACGTACTGGTTGGCTAGGTAAGCCTGACGCTCGCGCCGGCGCTTGATCATTTCTGCAGCGTCTTGGAGGTCATCGTCTTGCGCACCCGTCGGCGTCGCGGCGGGCATGACCTTGGGCGTGCTTGCGGGACGCGCTGCCCAGGCGATCGACTCGCTCTCGCTGGCCCGGTCGGAATCAGCAGCTTCGGAAACGAAGGGTGCTGTGGAACTCGAGTCCGCGACCGGCGTACCCAGATCGTTGGATGACGGGTTGGACTGGCAAGACACGAAGGCCGCAAGGAGCAGCGGGTGCAGGGTCAACCGCATGGATGAAGATGCCATGGAACGTTGGCTGTGGGTCCGGGGGGGCCGTGGGGGGGACGGGGAGAGTAAGGGCTCAGGCCGGCAAAGGTCCGGCTCCGCAGAAACACAGCCCACACAAATGGATCCGGAACCAGGCCTCCGGGCGGCGACACCGCCGGGAAACCGGCCCGAATGAGGCAGTGATTCACTCGGAACGAAAGGGGACCTCCACCAGCAAACACGGGGTCCAGAACCTATGGGTTCCGGTCCGAGTGCCGTGCGGAGCGATTAAAAGAGGGAGTAGCCTACCCACGGGCCAGATGAGGGTCAATGGGGAGGGCCAGGGGGAAGGCCGGGTGAAGGGTCAGGTGAAGGGCCACGGAGGCGCTAGAAAAGGCGGCTCGTGAGCCGCCCGGTGAGTTCGGTAGGTGGGGCACTTGTCCCACCCGTGGCGAGGCCTACCGCAGGCGCGAGCAGGAGTAACCCAGGGCCCTGGGCTGGGAAGGGTAGGCAGACTGAACTGACTGGGTTTGGTGTGCATTCATTGCGGGAATTGCCCCCAGCCCCAATGAAAAGGGGCTGTCGGCCAGCAGGCCCCCCTCCTCACGCAGCGGGTCCCGAAGGGTGGTCTCCAACGTCCACAGACGAGGCCAAAGGAAGGAATGCTGATTGTGGCTCGGTCCACGGAACCCAGTCAGTTCTCAAGCACCATCTATTAGTAGGTCGCTTGGCTTCCGCCCCTCGGGAGCGTGCCCAACCCTCACTGGGGATCGTTCAACACGGCCATCGCCAACTGGATGTCCTGCCAGCACTCGGGCTTGAACCCAGGGCTCCGAAGTAGGAATGCGGGATGGTAGGTCGCCACGAGCTTGCGCCCTTTCCAGTCCTTCACACGGCCCCTCATGCGACCCAGCGGGGCGTCGCTGTTCAGCAGGTAGCCCGCAGCATGACGGCCGAGGGCGATCACGACCAGCGGGTCCAGCAGTTCGATTTGGCGCTCGAGCCAGGGTGTGCACGCGGCCTTTTCACTGACCTGAGGGTCTCGGTTTCCTGGGGGGCGGCACTTCAGCACGTTGGCGATGGCCACATGCGAGCGTTTCAGGCCCATGCCCTTCTCGATGATGTCCGTCAAGAGCTTGCCTGCCGGTCCCACGAAGGGCACCCCGCGCTCGTCCTCCGTTTGGCCGGGCGCCTCGCCCACGAAGAGCACCCGCGCGGACCCGTCCCCGTCCATGAATACCGTTTGGGTGCGCGTCTGGCAGAGTTCACAGGCTTGGCAGGCCGCGACGGCTTCCCGCAGGCCAGCCAGGTCAAGCTGCTCGTCGGCCGCTGTCGGCACAGCCGCACTCTCGGGCCTCGCGAGGCTGGCAGCCTCCCCTATCAGCTCTCCATGCGACCCTTGTTGCGTCTCTGCAACTGCAACAGGAGTCCTGAGCCGCCCACGGCGCTCGACCCGTTGGACCGCGTGGCGCAAACCGTGAGCCAGGGCTGCGAGTTCCTGCCGCGCATCGAGTGGCTGAGGCTCCATGGGCGCAGGGTATCAGGAAGGCGGCGTGATTCGGGATGTTCTGCTGTTGGAACTCGCGTCGGGCCAGGACCTCTAGAATCCACAGCTGAGGGCGCCCCCACACTCCCTTCGAGTGCATGGCCGGGGGCAACTTCTAATTCCCTGGCTAGGCCTTCTCTCCCGCAGCCAGCCGATTCTTCCCGGGACCGCGTCTGTTCCTCGATGGGGACGACAGGTGGGCTAGCTGGCTGGTTCGGGCCGGGAGGGGAGGCCGAAGAGCGCCACAGACCCGTTTTCTTCTCGCCGCGCATTCAAGGTCACTTCCAAGCTGTCGCGCAGCGGGCCGTCGGGCAGCAAGTGGGGTTCGATACGCACCCTCTCATAGCGCCCACACAGGCCCGAGAAGCCCTCCAAGACCACCCTTTCGGCGATGCCATCGAGACTCAACCGGTAGTCGTCTCCCCATGCGCCGACGCGTTCCGCTAGTTGCGCACGGCGCTCACGCTGGACCCGTGGGTCCACGGCCTGCCCCGGGGCTTGGGACAGATCGTAGGCAGGCGTGCCAGGCCGGGCTGAGAAGGGAAAGACGTGCACCCTGGAGAAGCCCACGGCCTGGGCCAGGTCCAGGGTCTCCGCGAACTCCACATCGGTCTCCCCCGGGAAGCCAACCAGGACGTCGGCGCTGAAGGCCGGCCGATCCAAGCGGGCCCGAATGCGTTCGCAGGCTTCGAGGTATTCGCTGGGGCTGTACCAGCGGTTCATGCGCATCAGCACGCTGGCGGAGCCCGATTGCAGGGGCATGTGTAGGTGCGGGGCCACCCGTTCGGGGTGGCCGACCATGACGTCCAGCAGGGTGTCATCCACCTCGGTCGCCTCAATGGAACTCAGCCGTAGCCGGTAGTCGAGAGGCTGTCCCTCGTCGTTCACGGGATTGAGTTGGACCAACTCCTTCATCAGGGAACCCAGGCTCGATCCCCATTCGCGCCCCCAGTGCCCGATGTGGATGCCGCACAAGACGACCTCTGCGTGACCCGTTTGGACGAGTCCGGAGATTTCCGCACACAGCTCCGCGCTAGGCCGGCTGCGGCTGACCCCGCGCACGCTGGGGATGATGCAAAAAGAGCACGCGTGGTCGCAGCCATCCTGGATTTTCACGAAGGCTCGCGTGTGTCCGGCAAATTCCGTGATCCCGGCCGGCACGCCCAGTTGTTCTGGATCCCTTTCCAGGCCCAGCTGCCGCAGGAAATTGGCCGGGCGCTTGGCCTCACCGTTACCGAGCACCCATTCCACCCCAGGCAAACTGCGCAGGATCTCGGGTTCGGACTCGGCCAGGCAACCGGTAACGGCCACGCGTGTTGCCGGGTTCTCTCGGTGGATGCGCCGAATGAGCCTGCGGGCCTTCTTGCCCGCATCCGCAGTGACCGTGCACGTGTTGATCACCACCAGGTCCGCCGGGCTGGCACCTTCCTGCAGACCGCGTCGGCCCAGGGCCTCGCGCAGGAGCTGGGTGTCGTATTGGTTGGCTTTGCAACCGAAGGTGACGAGGCGCAGTGACTTCACGGTGGGTAAACACTATCGACTAGCGAGCGGCCTGTGCGCGCCTGACCTACTATTCCCCTCACCCATTCCCTGTCCCACGGCCGGCAGCCCTTGCCGGCCGGCGGACTGGCTGCCACCCTCTTGTGAGCATGGAAGCTCTCCAATCATCCCGAGCCAGGGTCCTCCTTGCGGCTCAGATCTGCTTGGGCCTGTTGAGTCTGGCGGCCTGTGGGGCTGAGTCCGATTCAGCTACGCAAGCCCAGCGAGCGAGCGAAGCCGCCGCGAGCGACTCGGACCCCGACTCGAGTCCGCAACGCAGCGACGACCCGCGCGTGGTCCAGGCCCGTAGGGCACTTGATCTAGGGCATGCCGACGTAGCCAGGGACCTGGTCCCCCAGGCGCTCGCCGTAGCGGGCAAAGAGGGAGCATTGCTCGAGGCACGCTTGGCCGCCTTGAGCGGTGATCGGTTGGCGGCCCTCGCCCACTTGGAGCGGGCGCGGAGGGAAGCTCCAGAGGACCCGCGTGTGTACGCCACGGCAGCAGAAATCCACGCCGCCGATGGCAAGCTGGCCGATGCCGAGCGCGAGATTCAGCGCGGGATCGAGGCAGCGGGCGCTGCTTCGCCAGAGTTGACTCGGGCCCGCGGCGTGCACCTGATTTGTACTCCCGGTCAGGCCGCGTCGGGGCTCGCGCTGTTGTTGCGCGCGCGCCAATTGGATCCGACCCTGCCCTTTATGGATCGGCCCCTGGGGCAAGCGCACATGTTGGCGGCCAAGAAGCAGCTCGCTGCGGGCGATGGTGCCGGCGCACTCGAAGCTGTTCGCAAGTCGCTGCAACACGATTCGGAAGACTTGGATACCCGTCGTCTTGAAACGGAGATCTTGATGGGCCTGGGAGAGTGGGGGGAAGGCATTGCGGGCATGGAGTCCTTGCTACTCGAAGGCCTGCCCCTGGAAGCCGAGCTGGCGGGGTACTGCAAGAACGCCGGCTTCTGGGCCGTGACGCACAATCAGCGCGAGCTCGGATTGCAGTACTACCTGCGGGCTTTGGCGCTCGGGTTTCCGCGCAGTGAACTGGGACACGGGCTCAGCATTCTGGACGCGCAGGCCGAGATCCTCGCCACTCAAGGCGCAGAGCAACTCGCCGCGGGCGAGAATGCGCAGGCCCTCGAAGTGCTCCAGCAAGCAGTTCGTTGCGATCCCGAGAGCCTGCAGGCACTCAACTACCTGGGCCACGCCCACTACCTGGCGGGAGATCTGAGCCAGACGGTCAGCGCTTGGAACCAAGTGGTCGATCTGGCTCGATCGGAGGGCATCGACCTGCCCGAGGCTGTGCATATCAAATTGGCGCGCGTGCAGGCTGAGATGGGCGAGTTTGAAATGGCGAGAGAGACACTGCAGGCGTACATGGTTCTGGAGCCCACCGGTGCCTGGGTCGAGTCCACCCGCAAGCTGCTGGCCGACTTGCCGGACGCTCCGCTTGCTCAGGAGCAGGCTGCATCTGAGCGGCAAGAGTCTGGGGACCTTGGAGACGGTCAACTGTGATCGGTTGGCTCGTTGTTGGCCTCTTGGCCGCAGGCACCACGACCCATCCGGGTCCTCCATTTTATCTCCAGTACGAGATCGACACGCACGAGGTGCGTCTCATGTTCAGCGCGGAACAACGCTCGATGGCGCCCTACCTGGATTTCGAAGAGCTCTTTGTCGCGCCACTCTCTGAAGCGGATCAAGAGCTCTTGATGGAGCGCGGACGAGCGCTCTTCCTTCGTGAGGCTCGCTTGAGTATCGACGGAAATCTCGTCGAGCCAATCCTCGAGAGCGTGCAGGCGTTCGATAACGGCGGTCCAGGCAACCTTGAGCCCACGCTGCAGTTCGACATGCGCTACCCGTGCAACGGGCCCCCCAAGACCGTGGGAGTGACCTGGAGCATTTTCCAAAAGGACTCGGACACGGGGGTTCCTACCCTGTTCCGGAGCGAAGACCGATTTCCGGAGTTCATTGCGATCCTGCGCGAAGAGCCCACCTATGTGTGGCACGCGCCGAACCAAGCTCTGACGAGACCCGCATCCTTGCAACGAACCGTGCCCGCGGCTCCGCCGCGACGGGCAGCGTATCCACTGTTGTCCCTGGCCCTGGTGTTCATGGCAGTCTTGGTCACCCCGCGCTTGGCTCGTCGGGCCTCCAAGCGCTACGCGCGTCTCGCCGGAACCTGGACCGTGGCCCTGGTCGGTGCTGCGGGCCTTTGGCGCGTGGGCATCCAACCGCCGTGGGGAGGGCGCGTGCTCTTGCCCTCTGCCGACCAGGCCGTGGCCATGTTTCAGGAGCTGCACGGGAATATCTACCGGGCCATGGGAGCCCAGACCACCGACGAGATCTACCGCATCTTGGCCTCATCGGTGGATGAAGACCAGCTCGACGAGTTGTATGCGGAGGTCTACGAGAGCTTGGTCTTGCGTGAGGACGGCGGTGCGTTCTGCACGATCAGTGAAGTGCAGCCCCTGGGTCACGAGCTGCACATGCCCGAGGAGGTGAGCAGCGAGTCCGATCTGGTGTTCGACATCGATTGGTCCTGGCGCGTGAGGGGCACCGTGATCCACAACGCTCACCAACACGAGCGCATCAACCTCTATCGCGCCCTCTACAGCGTGGGCTACGACGGCGAGGCCTGGAAAATCGCCAGCTGGGAAGTGCTGGAGCACCGTCGCATTGAGGATGACGGTCCCGAGGAGTTCTTGATCGGGGAGGACGACGAGTAGGAAGCTCCCGGATCCGACGAGAACATCCGGAAGCCCGACTCCAGATCTGAGACGGCGGCGCGGCGAATCGCAGATTCTGCTCAGCCCGGCCCCTGCAGATTCCGAGGGTCTGTCCCGTCCCAATCAACTCGCCCGCTCGCAACGCCCCACCCATGATGGCCTCTCCTTTGCGCACCCTTGGATCTCGATCTGCCTTTTGGCTTCTGTTCTGGGCCGCCTTGGCCGCGTGTGGCAGCACGCAATCGTCCCGACGGGTCTCGACGCAGGGCCTCTCTCAGCGGGAGGCTCCTGCTGCGGTCGCACGCCCCTTGCAGGGAACACGCATCGTTGTGGACGCGGGTCATGGTGGGAAAGACCCGGGCGCCAGCGCCGTCGACGGGACCCATGAGAAGGACCACAACCTGCGCATCGCGCACTTGATTGCCGCCCAGCTTCGTAGCGCGGGAGCCGAGGTGTTGATGACCCGCTCGGGGGATGAGTTCATTTCCCTGGACGACCGTGCTCGGTTGGCCGACCGTACCCATTGCGATCTGTTCCTCTCCATCCACTCGGATGCGGCCGGCAATTCCGAGGCACGCGGGGCCACGGTCTACCGCGCGCGCGGGGCCCTAGCCGCCAGTTGCAAGCTGGGCCGGGAGCTCCAGCAGGCGCTTACGAATGCGGGTTTCCATCACCGCGGTGTGAAGGAGGCCGGCTTCCGCGTTCTGGTGGGGCACAGCCGGCCGTCCCTGCTGCTGGAGTGCGGATTTCTGACCAATGCCCAGGACACGGCCAATCTCGGTGACGCACGCTGGCGAGACCGTCTCTCGGGTGCCGTGTGCCAGGGCGTGATCGCTGCCCTCGGCTCCTGAGCGCAGAATCCGTCAGTCGGACTCATCCAGGGTCTCGAGGTCGATGTCGTAGGCGTCCACTTCGGGGTCCAATTCTTTGGCGAGCGCTTTGAGTCGCTGGCCTTCTGCTTCGTCTTCGACCAGGCGACCGTATTGGTACCAATACGTGCCCGTAAGCGGAGCCAATTCCGTGGCCTGGCGGTAGAGGTCACGCGCAAGGTTGGGGCTCTGGGAGCGCACGATCTTGGCGTATTGGTAGCAACCCACCGCGCTCAAACCCCCGGCGGCGTTGGCCTCCGAAAACAGTCTACGCGCGCGGATGTACTTGCCGGCTTGCACGGCGCCCATGCCAGCCTTCTCGAGACCCGCGGCCCCCTCAATCACCAGGTCTTCCTCAATGTACAGGTGGAAGCGCTCGGTCAGCTGCTCGAGATCGTCCTCTCCTTTTAGGCCCAGGCATTCCCTCATGTAGCGTAGCGACTCTTCAGGACTGACGAACTGCAGGTTGAACGAGCCCCTCTCGCGCTTGACTTTCTTGTCGTTGGCCAACCCACCTGCATACTTCAAAAATCCCCTCTTCAGAGACTTGTCGTTCATGAAGAAGTGGATCAGCGCCCAGCCCCACGTGTAATCCGTGTAGGCGTCGGTGAGCACGATTTCCTCAATCGTGAGCATCTTGCCCGAGGCGATGTCGTTCTTGACCTCGGTCAACCGCCCTTCCTGGACCAAGCCGACCTCAAGAACCTTCTTTTTGGGGTTCCAGAGGGCGCCGCCGTAGTACTCGGCGATTCCCTCGCCGGGCCAGTGGGGCATTTTGAAGTCTTCGTTCAGCAGCTTTTGCAGGTAGTGGCTCGCCTCGTGGTAGAGAACCATCTCCGTCGATTCCATGTCCAGCCGGTCGTAGAAGCAGCACAGGTCGTAGTCGCCGAGGAACATGAAGTAGGCCAACGCGCCACCGCCGGCCCCGGAGGTGCGCATGAACTCCTTGCGGTTGGCGAAAAAATTGATCATCAACTTCTTCTTGCGCTTGTCTCGCTTCACGCGCCAGTCCTTGGCGAAGATCTTGTAGTACGACTCGAGCCTGTCCTGAAACATCTCGGCCACGCGTTTGGGCAGCGTGTACTTCCAACGGAAATTCTGGGTCTCCTCCTCGTAGGCCTGTCCCCATTCCGCATGGGCCAGCGCCTCCTCGATCTGAGCCAGGCGTTCATCGCCCCGCTTCTGAAGTTGGCGCCTGCGGTTGTTGGGCAAGTTCTCCAGGTCGGCGGCGAGAAACAGATCTTCGATCCAATCATTGGGCACAGAAATGTCCCCGTTCTTGAAGTGAATCGTGCAGGCCTCCTGCCCACGCTCCATCGTAGGACCGTCGATCACTCGACCGTCTTTCAATAGGAGAATGTCAGCTGATAGAGGTGAGGCAAGGCAGGCCAGGCAGGTGGCCACAAGGGCGAGTTGTCGAAGCATGATGGGCGAGTGCGGTGCGTGGACCTAGGAGATGAAGTCGAAGTAGGCCTTCGTGAACTTGTCCCAATCCTTGTCGGTCCAGTCCGCGAACGTGCGCTCAAAGACCTCTCGCACCATGTCTTGCTCGCGTTGACGCCAACGCTCGGCACGTGCCTTGCCGCGCGCATCTTCTTCCTCTTCAGTCTTGGGCGCCTCATCGGCCTTGAAGGACTCATTGTCCTTCTTGTTGATTTCCTCGACAACTTGCGTGAGAGCCGTGACGTAGTTCTCCAGCAGCCCCTTGGCTTGTTTGTTGCGCTTGCCTTCTTTGGACATGAGGAAGCGAACGAGCTGAGCCGATTCTGCGCTCTTGGAGAAGTAGCTCGCACCACCACTTGAGGAGGACGTGAACTCTTCGCGTGTGAGGCGCATGATCTCGCGCGGGGTGGTGGCCCGACCTTGGGCCACGGCCAAACGAGCGCCCTCACGGGCGTACTCGTTCACCCGGAATTCCAGCTTGCGGCCGTCGAGGCGGGCACCGCGCACGTAGTTCACGATGCCGACTTCGATCCACTCGGGCATGGCGTTGGCGACGTCTTCGTTGCGGTCCAGAAGCCACTGGCGAAGCAGCATCCCATTGACCCAATCCACCTCACTGCCGATCCAGCCCTCGTCGGACTTGTGGGTCACAATCTCCGAGCCGGGGGCCGTGTAGACCCAGGAGCCCGTGGTTCCCGTGGTGACACCACGTGTGAAGGCACCCTCTTCTTCGATGTCGGAGCAAACGCGAACGATGGGAGCGCGCACGTATTCGCCCTCGCCAAAGTACTGGAACTCCTTGTTCATCCACTTGAGCACCGCGTCCGCGTGGTCACCTAGGCGCTTGCTCCACTTTTTTTGGTCGTGGTCAAGAACGAGCACCTTGCCGCAATACAGGTGGTCCCAGTCAGTCGGCAGGGCGGCGATGGCGCGTTCGTGCTTGATTTTCTGCGACTCGACGCGCTTGGAGCGCCGCTCCTTCGGGGTGCCTTGCGTGAGTTCGCGACGCGTGATTCGGAAAGAGTCAATCGTGCTCGCGTTGGTCGAGATCTTTTCGCCCGATCGTTCGATGAACTTGAATGTCTTGAGACTGCGTTCGATCGTGCTGCGCAGCTTTTTCTGCTCTTTTTCCAGCACCTCTGTCTGCACCACAAAGTCGATGTCGGGCGCGTGGAAGATCCACGTGATAATGCGCTTGGGGCCTGAGCGGGCGAGCTTCTCGACCTTCACTTCGTAGCGCGTGACTTCAATCTTGCCGTGCTTGCCCTTCTCCTTGGAGTCCACATACCAGCCACCCCCGGCGTAGGTACGGTCCAGGAAATCCTCGTAGTCCTTGTACGGGTTGGAAATCGTAATGGAGCGGGTCGTGACTCCATCCTCGGTCTCCTCGTCCACGATCTTCTTGCGGTCCTGGTTGGCGTGCACAAACGCAATGCAGAGCATTTCGGGCTTGTGCGTGTAGGTGTAACCCGTGGTCTTGTCCGTCCCGAAGTACTGCTTGTTCGAAACGTGCTTGCTAACCAGCCACTCCTCGTCGGTTTTCATGGCCACCGACGTCCAACCCTTTGGGGCTCGGAACGCGAACCCGAAGCGCTCGTTCTTGACTTGCGTCGAGTCCTGGGCGGCAGGGACTACGGCTGCGGCGGTCAGGGGCGTCCTTCCAGGGGCGAGTTGGATCGAGGCGAACAGAATCAGCGAGGCAACAGTCAGTGCGGGGCGAATCAAAGCGATCTCCTTGGGTTGGGGCGTCACCCGGGCGCTGCCCGAGGGACCATCTCGTCTAGCGTAACGCCGCAGGTGCGCCGAAGTGAGGTGGAATCTGGGCCTTGCCACGCTCACGCCAGCCCTAGAGCGAGAACGGGGGCCCATGCAAAGGGCATCCAGATTCCCCGAGCCCCCGGGGATTGTCATTGAACGCCCTGTTTCGCAGTCGTAGGCTCCTTTCGTCGGGCCCTGGGGGGAACCCGCCCAGGTTCGGACCATTTACCATGGCCAAACGCAGAGACAATATGTTGGAGGCCTTCAAGGCCTCGTCCGCTACCAAATCAGAGGCCGATGGGTCTTCGATTGAGCCCTCGATTGAGCGCGGTAGCGGGGGACCGTTTGGTACCCCACTGGGTGGCGCTTCACCTGCCCGCAGTCCGGCACCCCCGGGCTCCGGCATGACTCTGCCTGTGGGACCGGGTGCGTTCCTGGTATTGCAATTGGCTCTGCTCGTGCTTGCCTTCCTTGCGGGTCAAGCGAGTGGCGGATTCGGTACCGTGCAGGCGCAGGGTCCGGAGGACGGGGACGCCCTGTCCTCCCTTGGGGCCGACGGGAACCCAGTGGCTCCGAATGACTCCGGTTTGGACTCGACGCGCGCAGCCGGACCGGATTCCAATTTGGGGGTCTCTGGTCAGCCGCAACCGAACAATGATGGAGTGTTCTCCATCCCTCCCGACGGCGGTGGGCGAGGTGCGCGCCGACCCGGGACGGGTTCGGCCTTGAGTTCCAAGTCGGGCGGCGAGAGTGCGGATACAGCTTCTGGCACCCTCTCACTAGCCGATCAAGCGTTTGCCGATCCGGCCAACCGCTTCACGGTGCACGCCTTTACCGCTGACGACACCGAGTTTGGCCGCGAGCGGGCCGGTGTCAGCCTTGCCAACCTCACGGCCCAGGGTTTCGCCGCTGTCTCTCCGCGACAGCGCGGTGGCAAGGTACTGCTGTATGTGGGGGCTTTCCAGAGTTTTGCGCAGGCAGACAAGGCCCGTAGCCGGGTGGCCAACGCACCCGGTCCCGACGGTCGGCAGACCCCGTATTCCGGCGCCTTCGTGGTCAATATCCCGCGCTAGCTCCCTCCCCGGGGTCCCCTGCCGCGCCTAGCTCCCGACCTGAGCCCTGTCCGCTCGGTTTCCTTGTGGGGCCCCTTTCCAGGGGCCTCTGCTGGCCCTAGGATTCTTGCCCCTCGTGCTTCGGCTACGAGCTTCAGACCCAGTTCTTAGCCTCTCTGGCACCATCCTCGGACCTCCCCGGAGGCCAATCCCATGTCCATTCATCCCAGTCTTCGCGGCGTCGACACCCTCGTGGGTCAGCGCAGTGTGTACACACGCACCGAGCGCCTTCAGAAGTTGATGCGCGACGGGAAAATCAGTGAAGAGGACTCGCCCTTCGGCCTGCCCAAGGTGCGCACCTTCACCAAGGTCAAGGCCAAGAAGAAGGACGCCGAAGACGATGCGGACGGCACGGTTTCGGAAGGGGAAGAAGCCGAGTCCAGCGAGGAGTAGTTCTCGCGCGGGGGCTGTGTTCCACAGCGGGCGATGGGCGAGCCGCCTGGGTCGATCGATGGCCCAACGGATCCCTGCGCACGGTTTCTTGTCATGGCTTCCACGAGTACTTCGACCTCTGCGCCCGTTCTGGAGGTCTTCGCTTCGATTCAGGGCGAGGGTGCCTATGCAGGAGAGGCGCAAGTTTTCTTGCGCCTGGCTGGCTGTCCCCTGCGCTGCGAGTGGTGTGATACGCCGCAGTCATGGGTCCTCGACGACTCACATTCGACTCGTGTCTCGACCCCCGAAGGACCGTTGCGCCGCGAACCCTGGGCATCTGCTTTTCAGGCGGCAACGTGGGTGGCCGCTGCCGAGCCCCGCGAAGCTCGAACGGTGAGTGTCACGGGCGGCGAGCCGCTCATGTGGCCAGAGTTTCTACTCGTATTGCCCGGCATGCTCGCGGGCCGACGCTTGCATCTGGAGACTGCCGGCGCGCATCCAGAAACTCTGCGGCGCGTGGCGCCTGCCTTTGACCACTTGAGCGTGGATCTGAAACTGCCCGAAGATATGGGCCCACCCGTGCCCCTCGAAGTGCAGGGCGGCTTGTCAGAGCCCAGTCCCGAGACGCCAGAAGACTGGACGCGCGTACGCCGTGAAGTGTTGGCCGTGATCGCCGACCGCGACGCCTGTGCAAAAATTGTCGTTCGGGCCGGGCGCGAACTGGCAGCCTACATGCCGCTGCTCGAGGACCTCGAGCGGCTGGCTCCCAAGATCCCGCTCTACTTGACTCCAGTCAGCCCGCTACGCGACGTGCGCCCGCCCGCTGCAGAGTTCCTGGAAGACTTGGTGGAGGAAGCGCGCGATCTACATCTGGACGTGCGCGTGATGCCCCAAATTCACCGCGTACTTGCGATACCCTGAAGGCCCCCGGGGCCGCGACCCAAGGCCCTGCCCAAATCATGGATGCCCATCCCTTGCAACCCGAAGCCGGCTCGCTTGCCGACCCAGCCAGCCAGCCGGCCTTGCCGCGCGTGGTAATCGTCGGGCGTCCCAACGTGGGCAAGTCGACCTTGCTCAATCGCATGTGTGGTTCGCGCATCGCCATCGTCGAGCCGACCGCGGGTGTTACCCGCGACCGGATCGCGGTGCCCGCACGTTTGACCACGCCGGCCGGTGACCGTTGGTTCGAGGTGGTTGACACGGGCGGCATTGGAATCGTCGACCGGGATGACCTTGGACCGCACGTGGAGGGGCAGGTCAAGATGGCTCTCGAGATGGCTCGCGTGGTCCTGTTCATGGTGGATGTGCGCAGCGGCATCATGCACCTGGACCAAGACGTGGCCAAAACTCTGCGCAACATGAGCACGCCCGTCCTATTGGTCGTCAACAAGACCGAGGGCGAAAAGCTGCACTGGGATGTGGACATTTTCCGGCGCCTTGGAATTCACTGTGAGCCCATCCCCATCAGCGCTCAGAACGGAGAGGGACTCGGCGATCTGTACGCTCAAATCCACGACCTGTGTCCCGATGCACCGAGTTCGCGGCCGCCGGGGGCAGAGGCCATGAAGATCGCCATCATCGGACGTCGTAACGCGGGCAAGTCCACGCTCGTCAACCAGCTGGCCAATGAGTCGCGCGTGATCGTCTCCGAGGTTCCTGGAACGACACGCGATGCCGTTGACGTGCTCTTTGAACGTGATGGGGAGAGCTATGTAGCGATTGACACCGCAGGCTTGCGCAAGCGCGGGAAGCAAGAGGACGCGATCGAGTTCTTCTCAGAAGCGCGCAGCAAGAAGACGATCCGGCGCGCCGATGTGGTGCTCCTGATGTTCGACGTGTCGCGCACGATCTCGGCCATTGAGAAAGCCCTGGCCAAGTACGCGTACGATCATCACAAACCCGTGATCCTGGCGGCCAACAAGTGGGATCTAGTGCAGGACAAAGATCCTGACGACTTTCGTAGGTACCTAGATGCTCAGTTGCCGGGCATGTCCTTCGCACCCATTGTGTTCCTGACCGCCTCCCAGGGCTGGAATGTGGAAGAGACGTTCGGGCTCTGCCGCGATCTCTTCGCCCAGGCTCGGCAGAGAGTGACCACCGGGGAGCTGAACCGCGTCCTGCAACGCGCCTTGGAGAGCCGTGGTCCAAGTAAGGCGGGCCACAGTGTTCGAATTCGCTACGCTACCCAGACCGACGTGGCGCCGCCGACATTCGTCATTTTCGTCAACGACAAAAAACGTATCAGCAAGGACTACCTGCGCTACCTACAGAACCAGATCCGCAAGGACTTGCCCTTCGACGAGGTGCCCATGCGCATCGTGTTGCGCGATGGGCGATCCGATCCCGAAGAGGACTCCTACTGATGACCCAACAAACTTGGCAGCGTGCCACACTCTTGCGTGCCCCCCTCGTGCTTGCGCTGTTGCTCTTGCCGTGGGGTTTCAGCTCCTGTTCGCTGTTGCAGCGTCAAATCTACCCGCGCTGGGTGGAAGGAGAGGTCAAGAGCAATTCAGAGGGCGTTCTGTTTGACGTGATCCAAGTCTCCTTGCAGAAGGCGGGCTATCCCGTCGGTGTGGGAGCTGACCGTGGTGCGCGCCAGGTGGTCTCTGGTTGGTACAGCTCTGGGGCCCCGTTCAAGGGCAAGGGCTACCGACAGCGGGCCACCGTGGAGTACAGCCATGATGCAGCCCCCGACAGCGTGGGGCAGTTTTCGATTCGCGTTCGCATTCAGCGCGAAATCAACGACAGCTTCCGACCGTTGGACCCGCGCTACGCGGACTGGACCGAGGCCGAGGACAACCCGCAGGAAGCGGAGCGGGTGTTGCAGTACATTCGTTCGTTCCTGGTGGGCGGGGAGTTCAAGTTGGGCCCGACTCCCACACTCCCGGGCCCTCCTTCGAACTCCTGATCCAGTAAGTGACTCAATTTGAGGAGGGCGCCTGAGCCCGCGTCCCAGTTCGAGAAGGTCGGCCGATAAGCGCAGGCGGCTCTCCATCCCTGGCCGAAGGGGCGTCGATGGGAGGGGTGGTTCCCCCGCCCATGACCGTCCCCACCCAGATTTCATCCCTGGGTCCCGGCTGCGCTGACTCGGCAAGCGCACGCCTCGGCCCCTGGAGCGTGCCTGCGCGCGCCTCCCTAGCCCGCGTACTGGGTGAGGTCTGGCGTACGCCTGGAGCTCTACTACGCAATCGAGATCTGGTGCTGACGTGCTTGGGGCGCGATCTCTCAGGGCGCTTCCGCGGCACCACTCTGGGCTGGCTCTGGCCCTTGGTTCAGCCCGCCTTGCTCTTCATCGTTTACGGTTTCGTGTTCGCTCAGCTGCTCGGCCTGCGCATGCCCGGGGCCAGTGCAGAACTCGGCGCCAGCTACGGTCTGTACCTGTTCAGTGGTGCGCTCGTGTGGAGCGCCTTCGCCGAGTCTCTGACCCGCGCGACGACGTCTTTGGTGGACGGTCGGCACCTGATCGGCAAGCTCACCTTCCCCTCAGAAGTTCTGCCTCTAACACCCGTGCTGGGTGGGGCCGTGACGCTCGTATTCGGAGCTAGCGTGACCCTTGCGGTCACCGCGCTCACCGGCTTGCACCCCTTGCCGGGGACGGCAATCGCCTGGCTTCCTGTGCTGCTCGTTCTGGGAGCACTCTTCACCTACGGGGTGGCCTTGCTTTGCGCTGCAGCGCACATTCACCTGCGCGACACCCGTGAACTGCTGACTTGCCTGCTCACGGTCTTGATGTTTGCGACCCCCATTTTTTGGGTTCCGTCTACCGAGGTCCTGCCTTCGATCGGCCCCTGGTTAGGCTGGATTGAGGCTTCCCCCCTCTACCTCTTGGTGACCGGCTGGCGCGGTGTCCTGATGGCTGGGCAACCGGCTGAAGTCGTCGGGCTCAGCGTGGCCGAGTGCTGTGCGCGCTTGCTGCCTTGGTCCATGGCCTGCGCCGTCGTGGGACGAGCCGCCTTCGCCGCTTTGCAACACGGGTTCGCAGACGAGGTCTGATTCATGACGTCCTCCCTCGCTCTGCAGGCTGAAGGCCTGGCCAAGTGCTACTCGTTATGGCCCAACGATCGCGCGCGACTGCTCAGTGCGTTGTCCTTGGGACGCGTTCGCCGAGCCCAGCAGGTGCAGGCGCTGTCCGGAATCTCCTTTGAACTCAAGCGAGGTGCATGCCTGGCCCTGGTGGGGGACAACGGAGCGGGCAAGTCGACACTACTCAAGGTGCTGAGCGGGAACACGCCACCCACGCAAGGTCGATTCCGCACCTCCGGGCGGGTGGCGGCCTTGCTGGAATTGGGGTCGGGATTCCATCCGGACTACACGGGGCGCGAGAACGTGCTGATGAACGGCGTGCTGCTGGGTGCCAGTCGTCGCGAAGTCAAAGCGCGCATGGGCGAGATCTTCGAGTTTGCCGAACTGCAGGATGTGGCCGACGCACCCGTGCGCACGTACTCAAGTGGCATGGCCATGCGCCTGGCCTTTGCCAGCGCCATGGGACTGAAGCCGGAGATTCTCTTGCTGGACGAAGTCTTGGCCGTGGGGGACATGGCCTTTCAGAAGCGCTGCGTCGATCGACTCTTCGACTACCGAGCAGCCGGAGGCACGCTGATTGTCTCAAGTCACAGTCTCTACGACTTGCGCCAACTCTGTGACGAGGCTCTGTGGCTCGACCACGGCCGCATGCGCGGATTTGGGCCCGCGACGGACCTGACCCATGACTACGCGGCTCACTGTGTGGGAAGGGCCTCATCGGGCGATCCTGCTGGGGCTGCCGGTCCGGTTCTTGCGGGACCGCACATCCACCAATTCGAATGGGTCTCTGGACCGGACAACCTGAGGGCACCACGAGTCCGCAGTGGCCAGAGCCTGCGGCTGCGAATCGGCTGGACCGACCCGCGTTCTGAATTGCGCCCTCTGAGCCTGGGCGTCACGCTCACTCGCCAGGGCGGCACATTGCAGGCCGGCGTCGCCACTCATCACGACGGACTGCAGCTCATGGGCCGCTCAGGTCACGTGGAATTGGAGTTGCCGGATTTGTCGCTGCTTGCCGGACGCTTCACCCTCGTGGCGCACCTGTTGGACGAGCACGGCGTGCATCGTTTCCACGAACATGCTCTGCCCACCGATCTGACAGTGACCCACTCGGGTCACGACTTGGGACTCGTGCGTCTCGCTCATCAGTGGCACGCGATCAATAACGGGGAATCCCCGTCTCCCGAGCTGTCCCCCCCGACCCAGCGCAGGGCTTCGGCATGAGTCCCGCTACGTGCGCCATGCAGCCCTGGCAGCAGCCGCTGACGGCAGTGCTTGTGAACTACAACAGTGGCTCCTTTGCCCTGTCCTGGCTGCGTTCCCTGCAGGCCGAGTGGGCCCGCTGTGGATGTGCGGCGACCGATCTCGAAGTGCTCGTCGTGGACAACGATTCTAGCGACGATTCAGCCAAATGGCTGACGACCCTGGAGCGCGAGGGTGCACGCGTCCTGCATGCCGGTGAGAACCTGGGCTACGCCGGCGCGGTGCAGTGGGGCTTGGAGCACAGCGAGCAGTCCGGACCCGTGATGTTCTCCAATCCCGACCTGTATTTTCTGCCCGGCTCACTGCAGAGTCTGATGCGCCACCTGGCCAGCGATCCGCGGCTGGGAGCGGTGGCGCCTCGTGCTTTCGTGGATGAGGGCACACAACTGCACCTGCCGCCCATCGCCTTGCCCCGCGCCTGGGACGAGTGGCTAGGGAGCGTGGGCCGCGTCATACCGAGGGTCGCGCGTCGCTTGGCCCGGCGCCAAAGCCTGAGCGCCCGGGAACACTGGAGCGCCTGGAGTCCAAGGACTACAGACATGCTGTCCGGAGCCTGCGTCCTGGTCTCCGCAGCCGTCGCGCGGAACGAGCAGCCCCTGCTCGATCCGGCCTACCCCCTCTACTACGAGGATGCTGACTTCTGTCGGCGTTTGGCCGGCACGGGACTCAAGATGGACTGGGTTCCCGCGGCTCGCGTCGTGCATCACTGGTCCCGCTCGGCCGGAGCGGGGTCGGCCTTTGAGGGTCAGCCGCGCCAATTCTGGGCACGCTCGCGCAAGTTGTACATGCAACGCTGGTCGAGCGTCTTCATGCGTAACCTCCTGGCCTGGACCGAACGCTGCATCGACCTATTCCCGCACCGCATGCGGGATCGCAGCCCGCAGGGAATCGAGGCTCTGGCCCTGGACGCCGAAGACGAGCAAGCCTTGCAACTCACCCTGCCCGTGTCGGGTGACCTGTTCTTGGAACTCTCCATGACGCCGCACTTCACCCTGTGCGCGGGCTTGGCCTTGCGAGGGATGGAGGCCGGAGAGTCGTGGAGCTTTCCGAACTCAGCCTGGCAGTGGCTCTTCCCGGGCACCTACTATTTGCGAGCTGTGGACGCCGAGACTGGCGAGGTGCATGCCCACTGGACATTCACCAAGTCGACTTCTGCGCGCTGCGATGCCCTGACCACCGAGGCCTGGGCTGCCCCTCCACTTGCAGGACGGTCGGCATGAGTGCGCTGCACGCCCCCCGTTGCTTGGACAAGCTGCCCAGCGGTCCGGTGCTCGTCTTTGCACCGCACCCCGATGATGAGGTGATTGGCGTCGGGGGGACCCTGGGATTGCACGCGCAGCAGGGCGACTGCGTGCACGTGGTCGTCGCATTTGATGGAGCGCTCGGACTGGCGAGCCGGGATCCACAGGACGCCTGCACGACTCGGCAGCGTGAGGCTCGTGCGGCAGGCGAGGCTCTCAGCGCCGGAGACGCGAGTATTTCGTACCAGTTCCTCGGTCTACCGGAGGGGCATGATCCGACGCCGGGGGAACTCCAACAAGGCGCCACACGGCTGGCGCAGATTCTGATCGAACGCCAAGCCACGAGCCTCTACGCGCCTTGGCCGGGGGATGCCCACCGCGACCACCGCAGCCTGGCCCAGGCCTTGGCCTTGGCTCTGGAGCAGATCCCCGCAAGTCAGAGGCCGGCACATCGATGGGGCTACGAGGTCTGGTCGACCCTGGAACCCACCGCGCTCGTGGATGTGACCTGCATGACCGCCCGCAAGCGCGCGGCCTTGGCCTGCCATGTGAGCCAGGGCCCACGCGAGCTGACACGCCGTGCCCTGGGGCTTTCCGCTTGGCGCTCAGCCCACATGGAATCGGACCAGCGTCACGCCGAAGCCCTGTGCCCGTTCCCTCTCTGGGACTCAGCAGGTTGGCAGCCCCACACCTGCGCCTTGCCCGTACCGCGCCCGTGAAGATCGCACTCTACACAGCCCACTTTCCGCCGCAATTCACCGGCGGAACTGAGCAGGTCGCATTGGCCCAGGCTCGCTCCCTGGTCAAATTGGGTCATGAGGTTCACGTGGTGTCGGGAAGCGATGAGTCTCACGCGGGAGAAGACGTCGTGAGGCAGCACGTGGGGGGCTTGGAGGTTGCGTTCCTTCCGCGCAAACCCGACGAGGGGATGGACCTGACTCAATCTTGGCCGCGGCTCCTGGACCTGGCCGAGCAAGAGGCCCGCGCAGCGGATCTGATCATCGTCCACCATCAGTCGACCCTCGGTTCTGGGCTCGTGCGTCGGCTGCAAGCGGGCGCACCCGTCATGCTCTGGCTGCACGACTCTCACGCCACCTGTCCGCGCAGTTTCCGCAGGCACCCGAACTGTGGGTCGTCTTGTCCGAGCCGAGAAGACGTGGCTCGGTCGGGTCACAAGGCCTGCGTCGATTGCCTGGGTTCACTCATTCCTGAGGCCCAGGCCGGACGCACGGCCCTGTGCCTGGCAGCGCGCCAACGTAGCTTCCAAGCCGAAGTCGATGCGGCGGCTCGAGTGCTTATCCCCAGCCGTACCCATCTGGTCCGTCTGTCGGAGTTTCTGGATTTTGGTCCGGGCCAGGTTCGCCTACTTGAGCCAGGCCTGTGCTTGGAGTTCCCCGAGCTGCGTCGCAAGCCGCGGCTGTGGAAGGGACGGGGACCTTTGCGCATTCTCCACGCGGGCCGACGCTCCGTGGACAAGGGCAGTCTGGATCTGGCCCAAGCGGTTGGCCTGCTGCCCCCTGGCCGAGTTCAGCTGGTGTGTGCCGGTGGGAGCGAAGCCGGGTTGGACAGTGCCTTGGAGGAGGCCGCGGGCGAGAATCCGATTGAGTGGCACGGCCCCTACGACTCAGAGCAGCTAGCGGAAATTGCCGCCTCCTGTCATCTGGCCGCGCTCCCCTCGCGACTCCCAGAGAGCTACTCTCTGTGTGTGGACGAAGCCCTGGCCTTGGGGCTGCCCGTCTGGGCGTCCGGAGCGGAGGCAGCACGCGAGCGCTTTGGCGCTCTCGGCCTGCACATACTCCCTGCGGGGGATCCCAGCGCATGGGCGGCAACCTTGGCTAGTTTGGTGGATGATCCCGCACAAGTTCAGGCCCACATGTTGGACCTACCCCGAAACATCCCTACGAGCATGCGATCGAGCGAGACCCTGGAACGCTGGGGCCGAGAGCTCATCGATTTGTCCATTGAGCACGCGCTTCCCACCCCTCTCCACGATCGACGATCTGCCTAGGCGCGTCCTCGTCTTTGCACCGCACCCAGACGACGAAGTCCTAGGGTGCGGCGGAGCCATAGCCCTGCATGCACAGCGCGGTGATCGCGTGCGCGTCATTGTGGTGACGGACGGTTCGGCTGGTGGGGACCCGGGAGTGCGTGCAGCAGAGTCCCGTACCGCGGCTGAGGTTCTCGGTGTCGAGCAGTGGACTCAACTGGAACTCGTGGACGGCGCACTCGAACGGGCTCCCGACCTGGTCGAACTTCTGCAACGCGAGCTGCTCGAGGACCGGCCCGAACTGGTCTACGGACCCTCGCCCTTTGAAATGCACCCCGACCATCGTGCCCTGTGCGCAGCCCTGGGCGCCGCACTCAAGTCTGCCGCAGGGGCCACCTGTCGCGTGCACTTGTACGGTGTGAACCGTCAGGTGCCGGCCAATCTGCTGGTCAACACCAGTTCCGTTGCTGGCCAAAAAGACCGTGCACTGGAGGCCTTCTCGAGTCAGCAAGAGCAGATCGACCTCTTGGGAAAAGCACAGGCCTTCGACCGGGCGTACACCGTCAACGTGGAAGACCCGGCCGTGACGCGCGTCGAGGGATTCATGGCCTTGGACGGGGCCGACGTACAAGATTACCGCGGCCAGGTCGAACGCTCCCTGTTGGATCCCGAAACGCAGACAGCTCGCCCAGATGGTGTGCGCTCGGGGGCCAGCGCCGTGATTTCCACATGGAACAAGGTGGACGACGTGCGCGCCAACCTGGAGGGCCTGCGCGCTCAAACCCGCCCTTTCGAACAGATCATCGTCGTGGACAACGCCAGCCACGACGGCACGGCGGCCATGATTAGCGCCGAGTTCCCGGAGGTGCAGCTGATCGTGATGCCGCACTCCGAGTACGGTGCCTGCGAGACCTTCAACATAGGATTCGCCGCCGTGCAGACCGAGTTGACGGCCATTCTGGATGACGACGTGGTCCTGCCACCCAATTGGCTTGAAGGAGCGCTCGCCCGGCTGCGGCAGGAACCCGACTCGACTGCGGTGATCTCCACCAAAATCGTGGAACCGGGCATGCCCGAGGCCTACAGCAATTCGCCGGCCGTCAACGAAGAACGCTACATGAGCACCTTCCGTGGTTGCGCCAGCCTGGCCCGCAGCGCGGTCCTACGAGAAGCGGGCTACTACGACGAGCGGCTGTTCATCTACGGCAACGAACGCGACCTGACCTGTCGTATCCTCAATTTGGGCTACCGGGTCTTGCAGTTCCCCGGTGTCGAGGCATTCCACAAGACGCCCTTCGGCGTGCAGATGGGAAAGCGCAGCCTGTATTACCACGCACGCAACGCTTGGCTGGGCATGATCAAGTACGCGCCGCTTTCGGATTTGCTGCGCATGCCCTTTTTGGTCGTCACCAGAGTGCTGTTGCGTTCGCGCAAGCGTGAAGCGGAGGGCGCTGTTCACGACGCCACCGGCACCATCGGTATCGGCCGCGCGGTTCGAGAAACTCCCGGTGCCTGGTGGATCCTGGTGCGAGCCTGCGGCAGTGTGCTTTGGAACTTGCCCTACTGCTTGCGACGCCGGCAGCCCGTGCGGGCCCCAGACTTCGAACTCCCCATTCAATAGATGAGCGCCCCCCCTGAGGACCGTCCCGGCGCAGTCAGCGCGGTGATCTGCAACTACCAGGGACGCGAGTACCTGCCCGCCTGCTTGGAGGCCCTGCAGTCCTGCTGTTTGGCAGAGGTGATCGTGGTCGACAATGCCTCCACCGACGGGTCGTTGCAGTGGTTGCGCGAGCACCACCCACAGGTACGCATCATTGAGTTGGGGGAGAACGCGGGCCCCGCGCGCGCACGCAATGCTGGCTTCAAGGCGGCCACCACGCCCTGGGTACTGAGCTTGGACAACGACGCCGTCGTGACGCCTGGCATGCTGGAGCGTCTATGTGATGCGGCACGCAAGAGACCTGACGCCAAGGTGCTCGCACCACGCAGCGTATTCCGGTCGGAGCCCGATCGGGTGCACTACGACGCGGGCTCTGTGCACTACGCCGGTTTGATTTCTCTGCGCAACTTCTACTGTCCGCTGGAGCAGGCGCGCGGGGAAGATCTTGAAGAGGTCGATGTCTTCGTCTCCGTTTGCGTGCTCTGCGACCGCGAAGTCCTGTTGGATCTAGGTGGCTACGACGAACGCTATTTCATTCTCTTTGAAGACTTGGACCTCTCCCTGCGACTGCGCCAGGCGGGGCACACCTTGCTGGCCGTCGAAAATGCGTTGGTTCACCACGATGCAGGCACTCCCGGACTGAGTTTCCGGGAGGCCGGTCGCTACCCCGCGCCGCGCGTCTTCTACCACTCTCGTAACCGCTGGTTGTTCCTGCTCAAGACCTACCACTGGTGGACCTTGCTCGTGTGCCTGCCCGGGCTGTGCGTGTACGAGTGCGTCTGGTTGGGGTTCGCCATATCCAAGGGTGCATTAGGCGCCTGGATGCGCGGCAAGTGGGCCGTGCTCAGGAGCCTGCCGGTGAGCTTGCGCATGCGCAAAGAAACCCAGGCACGGCGCACCGTGGGCGACCGCAGTCTCTTGGTGGGTGGCCCGTTGACCGTCACTCCCGCCCTGGAACAGAGCCGCGCGGGCGCCGGGTTGGTGGCCGTGGTCGATGCGTTGTTGCGCGGAGTCTGGTCCCTGGTTCGGCCGCTCCTGCGCTAAAGGGTTGGGTCCGAAGTCTCCGAGACGTCACGGATGTGTCGCAGCACTCGCTTGTGGATGCGGTGCACGATCGCGTCGCCCCACAGTTTCCAATAGGCCGCGGGTCCCATCTCGACTTCGTACCACGTGCTGCCCTCCAGTCGAGTCCCACCGCTGGGTAGCGCTATCAAGCGAAACTCGCCGCGCACGCTACGGAAGGACTCTTCCAAGTGTGGAGCGTTGACGTGCGCGTAGAAGCTCCACTCCTGCATGGGGTCAGGCTGATCGAGCACGTCAAAGGACAGGCGCTGGGGCGCGTCCCAACGGGTAATGGGCTCCACAAAGGCCCCCGTAGAGAATTCACAGTAGCGCACAGCTCCGACTCCCTGGCCCTCGATGCGGGCTCGCAGGGGGTAGGCGATACCGGTACGGAATAGCCAGTCGGTGGGGATCGGGAGCTCGGAGAAGGCGATCACGTTTTCCCAGACCTCCTCCGGCGCAGCATCGATTTCGATGGACGTGACCACCTCTCGTTGATCCGTGTGGGCCCAGTGCTGCTGAGCCATGGCGCCCAGAGGAAGCCCAAGCAACACCAAGCCCAGGGTGCGGTCGGGGGCCACCGCCATGTCCGCCAGCACGCGTCCCATGAGGGAGCCTGGCACCGCGGCGACCAACATGATGGGGAAGGCCATGGTGAGGCAGACGTAGCCTTCCAAGGCGAAGGTCAGCATGGCCAGGAAGCCCAACAGGAGCGCCAAGGTCGTGGTCCCCACCGTGGCCCACGCCGACTGTTGCTTGGGAGCATTGAACAGGAAACCCGTGACCGCACCCAGCATGAACGGAATGCCGACGAACAGGGCCGTGCCGTAGTAGTGCAGTCCCTCAGTGAGCAGGGCGATCAAGCCCGTGCCGGCGAGGACCGTGAAGGCCAAGCCAAACATGGCCGTGCGGAAGGTGAATTCCTGGGGCCCGTGCACCGCTGCGCGTGGGCCCCGCGGTGCGCGCACGACCAGCAGCGCGATGGTGGCCAGCGAGATGTAGGGCAAGAGAAAAGCGAGGCTCAGCCACTGGGAGAGCCCAGCATCCCGCGCCCGTCGGGCACTCATGGCTACCCCGATCCACAAGAAGGGCAGGGCCCACAGAATGAGGAACACCAGGTACGCGGTGGGCAGGTGACCGACCCCTTGCATGCGCGTGCCGAAGGTCGGGTCGAGGTAGGTCACTGGATCCCAAAACGTGCCCGTCAGCAGCAGGCAGGAACCGGCGTCGACGGTGTACTTGAGCAGGGCCAAGCCCAGACCGGCGGCGAGGTATTGAGACCGTCCGACAGATCCGCTGAGGGTGAATAGCTCGCGCAGCCTGGACATGTTGAATAGCCTAGCCCGCATCGACCACGGCGCACCAGAACCGAACTGCTCAGTCCGGATGCGGAACACACGAATCCTCAAGATTTGCTGCTGACGGGTGCCCGGGTGGGGTGGTTAGACTCGCGGCCTATGCGCGTGCTCCTCGTCAGCCACCGCTTCCCGCCCCGCTCGACGGCGGGCACGGAGGTCTACACGGCTGAATTGGCGCGGCGCTTGCAGGCCCGCGGGCACGAGGTCCACGTGTTCACTTGCGACAAGGACACGGGCCGTGACGACCTGCAAGTTGATCGGCGCTCGTTCGATGGCCTGCCCGTGACCGAGGTCATCAACAACCTCTACCACGAGTCCTTCGAGCAAACATGGCAACACCCTGGGATCGACGCGCTCTTTCGAGAGGAGATGCGACGAATCGATCCGCAGGTCGTGCATTTCCAACACCTGATGTATCTCTCGGTGGGGTGTCTGGAGGTCGCACGCGACTTCGGCGCCGCGGTGCTCATGACCTTGCACGACTATTGGCTTGAGTGCCCGCGCATGGGCCAGCTCGTGCGCCCCGGCGGCGAGCTGTGCACCACCGTCGAGTTCGAGCGCTGCGGTAGCTGCCTGCCATCATTTGCCTGGACACAGAGTGTTAGGGCCAAGCGGGCAGGAGAGTCCTTGGCCGGGTTGAGACGCATGACCGGGTTGGACCTGGGGCCTCTCGCGCGCAAGATACACAAGCGGCTCTCCAAGCCCAGCGCGCAAGAGGAGCCGGTCGGCACTGCAATCCAGAAGCGCTTTCAGCAAGCGGCCTCTGACCGCAGTGCGGCCCTACGACAACGCGTGCCGGCTGCCGTGCAGCGTTTTCTCGCGCCCAGCAAGTTCCTACGCGAACGACTCGTCCGCTGGGGGCTCGATCCCGACACCATCCACTACATGCCAACCGGCTTGGATGCGGAGCCGGCGCCAGCCCTTGCGACCGGCTCGCCGTCCGGCGCGAAGCAGCACACGGAGGTGCTGTTCCTCGGATCGATGATTCCGGTCAAGGGAGTCCATGTTCTGCTTGAGGCGTGGGGGCAACTGGATCCAGCACTGCGCTCCCAGGCAACGCTGCGCCTGCATGGTCCGGTGTTTCAGGACGCGGGCTACGCAGAGGAACTCTCGCGCATGGCCCGTGAAGTGGGGGCTCGCCTCGCGGGTGGGCTGGACCGCGTACAGGTGGCTGCGGCCTTGGGCCGCGCGGACTTGCTCGTGGTCCCAAGTCTGTGGTTTGAGAATCGCCCACTGGTCCTGATGGAAGCCATGGGCGCGGGCTTGCCGGTCGTCGTGACCGATTTGGGAGGTATGGCGGAACTCGTGCAGGAGGGTGTGAATGGCTGGCGCTTTCCGGTGGGAGATGTAGAGGCCTTGGCTGCGGTTCTCACAAGGTGCCTTGAGGCTGGCGATCCGCGTGGCCAAATCGAGTTTGCATCCAAGCCTGAATTCCCCACGTGGGACGAATGCACGGACCAAATCCTGGCGCACTACTCGGCCTGCCTCGCGCAGCAGGGGTCGCTGGGGTGAGAGTCCTGCTCGCCGTTCACGGCTATCCGCCCGAACTGCGCGGTGGGACCGAAGGGGCGACTCAGGCCCTGGCGCGCGCCTGTGCCGCCAGGGGACACGAAATTCTGGTTGTGGCCGGATCCTTGGACCACGGACCTGAGTTTCGGATCAGCGAGCAGGAAGACCGAGACCCAAGCACCGGGGCGCGCATTCGCGTGAGCCGCTTGCACCGCAGCGACTTGTACTTCGACCATTGGCAGAAGTTGCATTCGCCCCAGGTGGGGGAGGCCTTCTCAATTCTGCTTCGCGAATGGCGACCTGACGTCGTGCACGTCATGCACTGGTTGCGTCTTAGCGATGATCTCGTGCTCCGCGCTGCACGGGCGGGAGTTCCAGCACTGGTCTCCTTGGGTGATCACCTCACTTCTTGCTTGCTGTCTTTGCGTGTGCATCCAGAACGGCGTGGCCCATGTACAGAGTTGCAGTCGACGGGCGTTTGCCTGTCCTGTGCGGGAGCCCTGGCTCCGCGAACTCCTTGGGTGCCCTTGGAACAGCAAATGATCTTGTTCGGCGAACGACGGGCAGGCTTGGAACGCGAGTTGAAACTTGCGCGCCAGAGAATCGTGCCAAGCCTGGCCCATGGGGAAGCGCTGGCTCGCGCAACAGGTCGCACGCTCGGTGCCTTGGTCATTCCCCCAGCACGAGCCATTCGGCTGACTCCTCCCGCCCGCAAGGGGGATTCCTGGGAGGCGTCTGCTGCAGCTCTGCGCCTGGGTCAGTGGAGTGGCGGCGGCGTGATCAAGGGGGCCGACCTGATCCTGCGTGCACTCTGCTCCGTCGTGCGAGCGGGGGTGCCGCGGCCCATCGAGTTGCACTTGGCCGGAGGGCAGCCGCTGGACTTGGCGGTCTTCGACCTGCCCCCTGGATTGACGTGCATTCAGCACGGCCCCTTCGCGCCGGAAGACCTCGGCCAGCACCCGGTGGCTCAGGTACATGCGGCCGTGGTGGGCTCTCTGGCGCCGGAATCCTACGGCCTTGTGGCGGACGAGGCCTTCGAATTGGGCTTGCCCATGTTGCTGCCGGGTACCCCGGCGTTCCTCGAGCGCTTTGGGGATGAAGCGGGCGTCGAGTTCTACGAGCAGGGTGAGCAGCTCGATCTCGCTCGCGCCTTGGCTCGCTTGTGCTCGGACGTCCCGGCGCCCTGCTTGGATCGTGTACCCCTCGGTCCCGACCTGGTCGATATCACGAACTTGCACCTGGATCTTTGGCGGCGCGCCTGTGAAGGGCCGGCCCCCGCAGGCCTACCCGAGCAAAACTGGTTCGAGAGCCGCGTACGCACCGCAGCCCAGGCCAGTTGGGATCGGCAGTGCTCTCAGACCTCCGCCGCGGAGCTGGGTCTGGGAGGGGGATGAAGCCTGGTCGATTGCGAGCGTCTGGCCCGCCCGGACGCCGGGCATCCCGGCCCACTCTCCCATGGACGAACAGGCCGAGAGAACGGAGGATAGCGACCAGTCATGTCCGCCCGTCTCGCCATCTGCCTGATTCTCGCCTGGCCCCTGAGCGGTTGCGGAGCTGCGCCGGCGCGGCCGGACCTGACACCTGTGGCCGAGCTGCCCGAGCACTACAGGGAACTCTGGCGCGCTTGGCTAGACGAAGCACCCGACTGGAACGAACGCCGCGCGGCCTGCCTCAAGGAGGATGCGGCGCGCACCTTTTTGGTCGAGAACCTCGCCGCCGTGCTGCTCGGTTCCTATGCGCGCTCAGAATTGGCGGCCCACACCAGCGCGAGGCACGGGTTATTCGAACGGGCTCGAGCGGAGCTGGTCATCCTGGGCGAAGCCTCCGTGCCGACGCTAATGGAGTTGCACCTGATCGGTGACGGCGCGACTGCCTTCTTGACCTCCGAAGTTCTGATGTCCATCGGAGTGCCCGCGATTCCCGCCTGCCTGGCCAGCATGGACCGGCCCGAGGAACAGTCTCGACGCAGGGCCGTGAATCTGCTGGGACAACTCCCCTACGGGTACGATCTGGAGCCCGAGGTGCGCACGGCCTTGGCTGCCTGCCTCGCCCAAGACGGTGATTGGCTGGTGCGCAAGACGGCGGCTGCCGCTATCGCACGCCGCGGTGGCCGGGACTCGAATCTCTACCCCGCGCGCAATGCCCTTGCCCGTGCCCTGCACGATTCGGACGAGGGCGTGGCGGGCGAGGCCGCCATGGGGCTAGCCAGTCTGCAGGACCCGCGCGCCGTGCCCGACCTGATCAAGTTCTTGCAGAGGGCCGAACAGGCTTCCGCCTTTCGCTTGTATCGAGTCGGCCAAGAGGCCTTGCAGTTGTTGACCCAAACCGAAGATCGCCGTTCCGTTAAGGGGTGGGGAGGCTGGTACCGCGACTGGCTGGCCGAGCGCAAAAAGACCAGAGACTCGGGGAACTAGAAGGCCGGCCCGACTACCCTGGGGCCGTCTGCACACTGGACTCGCACACACCTCACCAATGAATAGCTGGAAGATCACCCGCCGTTATGGCGTCTGCGCTGCGTGCGAGCGCACCTTCGACGATGGAGAGCGGATCGTGAACACCCTGTCGGTAGGGCCCGAGGGACTCGATCGCCAAGAGCATTGCGTGCAATGGTGGGAGGGCAAACCCGAGGGATGTGCGAGCCAAGAATGCTCAGCTGCCTCTGCAGAACGAGCGCAGTTCTTGGCGAACGAGGAAACCGGGGGCCAAAGTGCGGGAGAGCCTCCCGTCGTGCGGGACCTGTTCTGGTGGTACGGCCGCCACCTCGTGGATCGCAAACGCACCGTACAGCTGGATCTGACCGCGCTCGAGCGTCTCTTCTTGGAGTTGGAGGGGTGCGAGGAGCAGGGCTTGAGGGAGTTGCGCTATCTCCTCTGTCTACTGCTGATGCGCAAACGACGCCTGAAGGTGGAGAAGCTGCTGCGCGAAGGAGATGAGGAGGCTTTCTTGGTCCGTCGTCCCCGGCACGAAGAGCGCTACAAGGTATTCGTCTACGATTTTGATGCGGACCGGATGGCCGAGATGCGCACCGAACTGCAGGCCATCTTCGATGGAGCTGAAGGGGAGGGGGGCATCCAATTGCCGGGCCCCGAGGAAGCGGTCGAGGCGCAGGTGGGGTCCGATGGCGAGCTGGGTGCCTCGGATCTCGCGCCAACGGATTCCTGAGGGCCGCGAGTCCGGCCAGGCCGCCAGGGCCAGATCCCACCCCGGCGGAGAGGGTGGGTTGCTCGGGCAGTCCCGGCGGCGGCCGGCAGGGGGTATTTCGTGGCCAAAAAGTAGCAACCCCTGTGGACCTCGTTCGCGGCCCGTGCCCCACCACCCATAGTGGGTCCGCTCGATCTAGCCACAGGATCCTGCGTGGTGGCCCGGCCGGAAGCGGCCCCTACTGACCTGCTAGGGGGCCTTTTTGCAAGTCCGTGCTTTCAATTGGGGTAGTGGAGCGCAAGAATGCTCAAATGTCGCTAGATGGAGCAAAGTGGAGGTCAATGGAGCCGTCCGAGCCGGTTTCGAGGCGGTTGACTCGCTTCTTGGGGACCTCCCAGCACCCCCTAGATGACAAGGGCCGGGTCTTTTTCCCCAAGCGCTTCCTGCCGGAATTGAGGAAAGACGACTGCGGCGATGCGACCGTCGTCGTGACCCTGGGACCCGGGGGCTGCCTGTACCTCTTGGGCCACGCGGACTTCGACTTGGCTCGCCAGGCCTTCTCGAAGAGTGCTTTTCCTTCTCCCGCCGAGCTCCTGGCCCAACGGGATTTCTACGGCAAGGTGGAAGAGGTGAAGCTCAAGTCCGGGCGCCTGCTGTTGCCAGAGACCCTGCGGCAGAAGGCGGGCATCGACCGGCAGCTGACCATGGTTGGCTGCGGCAACCGGGTCGAGGTCTGGGAGCCCGCTCGCCTGGCCGCGGTGGAGGCTGACCTGCACGGAGCCTTCGAGACGTTCAACGCTGGAGAACATCCAGCCGATCCGCCGGGAGGCGAGTGAGTCGCCCATGGAACTCCTGGGGGGGAGAAGACGAGGAATGGAATTCGAGGGGAGGCCTTGGCTCATGACTCCTGACTTCAAAGACGTGCACGTCCCTGTTCTTGCCGAAGAAGTGGTCGCCCTGCTGGGGGGTAGCGGCGACACATTGGACCCTTCTGGCTGGATTGTGGACGCGACGCTGGGTGCCGGGGGGCATTCAGCGTCCTTGCTCGAGTGTTTCCCGCGCATCCGTGTCCTTGGCACGGACCAGGATCCTTCGATCCTGGAATGCGCGCGGAAACGACTTGAGCCCTTCCAAGATCGCGTGCGATTGGTTCCTTGTCGGATCTCGGAGCTCTCTCGCTTGTTGCGCAAGTTGCGCATGGGTCGTCCGCGCGGCTTCTTGTTCGATTTCGGGGCCAGCTCGCTGCAACTCGACACTCCCAGTCGCGGGTTCTCCTTCCAAGCCGATGGCCCCTTGGACATGCGCATGGATCCCTGCCGCGCACGCACCGCCGCGGATGTGGTCAACACCTGGGATGAGGCGGACCTCGCCGATCTGTTCTATCACGAGGGTGGGGAGCGCCGCTCGCGGGCCATTGCTGCCGAAATCGTCCGTTGTCGACGTCGGGCAGCCTTCCAACGCACCGGCGCCCTGGCGGAACTGATCGTCCGCATTGTGGGTCGGAGTGGCAAGATTCACCCCGCCACGCGGGTCTTTCAGGCGTTGCGGCGGGCCGTCAACGAAGAGGGCGAGGAGTTGCTAGCTGGATTGGAAACGGCGGAACACTGGCTGGACGAAGGGGGCGTTCTGGCGGCAATCTCGTTCCACTCGGGAGAGGATCGCGAGGTCAAGCGCTTCCTGCGCGAGGGGGTGAGCCGGGAGCGCTGGAAGCTCGAGCCCAAGAAGCCCTTGCAGGCTAGCCGGGAAGAACAGCGAGCGAATCCTCGGGCGCGATCCGCCATTCTGCGCGGGGCACTGCGTGTGCGCGGGGGAGAGCCATGCGCGTGACTCGCGGCGTTGCCTGCCTGGTGCTCTGTGCCTTGACCTTTGCGGCGGGTCTGTGCACGGCCGCCTGCGAGGCATCCAATCGCGAACGGGGTGGGGAGCTGTATTGGCAGGAGATGCGGCGCCTGCAGCAGGAACAGGAGATCCCGCACCTCCTCGATACGCTCGCGAGGGCTGAAATGGCGCAACTCTCGATTGAATCTGCTTTTGGCGATTCGCAGACTGCGGACGGATGACGAGGAGGTCATGGGGGGGAAACTGAAACCAAGCCATCAACGGCAGCGGGGGACACGCGGGACACAGGCAGCGGAGCCTGGGTTCGAAGGCGGCATGGGCCCCGCCGTCGCTGCAGGTCTGATGGTTGGCCTGATTCTCGTCGCGGTGGCCCTGCGCTCGGCCACTCGCATCTGGGCTGGGGAGGCAGCAGCCGACGATCAGCACGCGACGCCACGCCGGGTGGCCGGCTTCGCCGCGGCCCCCACGATAACCGACCGCGACGGCCGACTCTTGGCCATGAGCGTGCCGGTCTACGACTTGAGCCTCTCGCCCCAATCCATGTGGCGCAGCCACACACCCTGGGTCATGTCCGCGGAGATTCTGGCCAGTCTGACTGACCGCTCACCGGAGCAGCTGTCGGTGGCCGAAACGCGTGCCTTCCTGGCCCAACTCTTGCCAGCCGATGCCCACCGAGCGGGCAACGAGCCCGTCGTGATCAAGGTCTCAAAGCCCTCGCTGCTACGCTTCGACGGCGAACACACCCAACGCGTGCGGCGCTGGATCCAGAGCGGTGCCTTGCAGGGCGAAGACGACCGGGGACCGCTGCGAGGATTGCGCTTGGTCCGCATGGAGAGTGACGCGTACTTGAGCTTGAGTTGGACGCCTGAAGTGCTGCTCTCCAAGGAGCAGCGAGAGGCGCACCTGGGCGCTGGCACAACGGCCCGCACGTGGGTCAATCATCTGCTCGATGACCTCACCGATTTGGTGGGTCGCGAGGTTATGGATGAGCACCTGCGCGTGCGTGTGGGAGCCGACTGGTCCAGTCTGGCCGCGTCTCAAGTACGCGCGCGTTCCAGGGACGCGCTCTGGGCGGAGTTGCTCGACAATCAGTACCGCGTAGCGTTCAAGTCGATTGATGTGCCGCACGCGCTGGCGCTCAGGGAGGTGTTTGAGCACCAAGCCGTGTCGGCTTGGCAGATGAAGTTGGAGATGCACGCGCGCCGCACCTACGGCCTGCGCTCCATCGGTTTCGAGCCCTCACCCTTTGTCGCGATGGCTTCCGAAGGACAAGACGATCCCATCGCGCTCATGGGGCATTGGGGCCGACTGGATCCCAATGCGGCCCAGGGTCTTGCTGATCACCTACTCGACGAGCAGCCCGAGGTGTTGAACTGGCAAAGTCTCGTCGATCCTCGCAAAGCTCTGTGCGAAGAACTCATCCACGAGAGTCGGCCGATGGCCGGCTTGGAACTGCTGGCGCGCGAGTACCTCGATCGAGAGTCTTGGGTGCAATCCGACATCTCCGGGGTAGAGGCTCTTTCGCGCGTGCTGGCCAGGGACCGGCGAGACCTTTGGAAGAGCGAGAATGAGGCCATCCCCTCGGACCTGCTGGCTGCCCAGATGGGCTCGTCACTGGCCCAGGTGGAAACCACCTTGAGTGCGGGGCTGCAGATGTACCTGCACAGGGAGTTGCAGCGCACCGCCGAGGCCCAGGAGGCGGTCTTGGCCATGGGGATCGTGCTCGACCCCTCGACGGGCGAGATCCTGGCTCTCGATGCGGTTCACCGCTACCGGATCAGTGGTTTCGCCCCCCTGCAGCACATTTTCACTCCCGGATCAACGGTCAAGGCTCTCGTCATGGCCACCGCTCTGGATCAAGGCGTGGTGACTCCGGACGATCGAATCAAGACCTTTGCCAAGCAGGGCGGCATCCAACTTGGATCGCGGCGAATCTCCGAGGCTCGCGGTGCGCCGACCGAACCAGAAATCAGTGCCTCCGTCGCCTTGGCTCGATCCGTTAACGCGGCCATGGTTCAGATTGGAGCGCGGCTACCAGCACCCGTCTTGCGCGACAGCCTTGCACGTCTGGGCTTGGGCCAGCGACCATCGGCTGGTTTGGGACCCGAAGCCCGAGGGTACCTTCCGGCCTTGGACGCCAAGGGCAGCTGGAGTCCGAACTTCACACACGCATCGGTTTCCATGGGGCACGAAATCAGCGTCAGCCTGTGGCAAATTGCCTCGGCACTAGCGACCGTCCTACGCGGGGGTGAACGACTGCCGCTGCGTTTGGTGCGCGCCATTCGCCAGGGCCCAGACACAGAGGGGATTGAATTTGTTGCACCTGAGGGTCAGCGCGTCTTGGGAGCCAAAGCCTGCGCCGACGTACGCGCCATGATGGCAATGGGAGCGCGTACGGGCACGGGCAAGAGTGTCACCAAGGGGCACTGGCCCGAGTTCGAAGTGTTGCTGACCAAGACCGGCACTGCCGAGCGCGTTCGCACCGAGGGGTGTCCGCACGATGAGCACCGCGCCCTGGCGGCAGCCGCCGCGCAGGGTCGCTCCTTGACGCGGGCAGAGCGCAACAAGCTGCGCGGTTCGCGGGAGTCGGGCCATCGCAGCTGCTACACCTCTTCCATCTGTCTGGTGGGTCGAGCCAAGGGTTCGGATCAGGAGTTGATGGTGTTCATCGTCGTCGAGGACCCCTCGAAGCGCAGTGCTTTCAGTCACTTCGGATCCAAGGTGGCTGGCCCCCCGGCGATGCGCGTCCTGCGCGTCGCCCAGGGATTGTCGCCCGAACCCGCCAGCGACGCGGGTCCTGCCCGCCTGCGGACCGTCGCTGGAGGTCAGGCGCTTGATCCCGACTTGAATCCGGGCCTGTATGCCCATTCCGATCAGCCGTGGACGGAGGATTCACGTTGACTTCACTTCAGGAACTGGTCAAGCGCCTGGGCGGTGAGCTCTCCGAATCCGTGGGTGACCTGACCATCCGGGAAGTGCAGATGGACTCACGCGAGGTCTTGCCGGGCGACCTGTTTGTGGGAGTCGTAGGCACCCGCGAGGACGGTGTTCACTACCTGCGAGAGGCCGTGCAGCGCGGGGCCGCGGCCGTGCTCACCCGCGGAGGGCAACAGGAAACGCTGCCGCGCGAGTTGCAGGGGATTCCCCATTGGACCCACGGCCGCGTGCGCCGCACGGCGGGTCGAGCGGCAGCTATCGCGCAAGGTCCACCTGCGCAGAGCCTGGACGTGGTGGGTATCACAGGCACCAACGGCAAGACTTCCTGCGCGCACCTCTTGGGGCAGCTGCTGAGAGCCGGAGGACGCGCGCCTGCCGTGCTTGGAACGGCTGGGCACCAGCTTAGTGGCGGCTTGCAAGAGACTTCCACTCACACGACCCCACCCGCGCCTCAGCTCCAGCGCTTGCTCGCTCGCCATCAGCGCAATGCGGGAGACTGCGTCGTGATGGAGGTCAGTTCCCACGCGTTGGTCCAGCAACGGACTGCGGGCGTGGATTTCGAAGTGGGCGTATTCACGAACTTGACCCGTGAACATCTAGACTATCACCGCGACATGCGCTCCTATCTTGCGGCTAAGTCGAAGCTCTTCGAAAACTTGACGCCCGGCAGTACTGCCGTGCTCAACAAGGACGACCCCGCCTGGGAATACCTGGCACGGGTCACCGAGCACGCGGGAGCTCGGACGATCACGTACAGCGTGCAGCAGGCGGCCGACTTCACGGCTTCTGGACTGCGAACCGATATCGATGGGTCGCGTTTCACCTTCGATGGGATGGGGATCTTTTCGACGGAACTGCGAATTCCCCTTCGAGGTCGGTTCAATGTGCAGAACGCCCTTGCGGCGGTCGCCGCTGCGCACTGCTTGGGAGTGAGTCCTTCCACACTTGTGGAGGGACTCACTGCTTTTCAACCCGCTCCCGGCCGCTTGGAGCACGTTCCCAGCCCGGGGTGGGACCTGGAAGTCTTCGTCGACTACGCCCACACTCCGGACGCCTTGGAGCACGCTCTACTCGCCCTGCGCGAGACCCTGTTGGCCCAGGGGGAGAACAAACAGCGTTTGCACGTGGTCTTCGGCTGCGGGGGGGAGCGCGACCGCGGCAAGCGACCGGTGATGGGGCGCGTGGCGGAGCGGTTCGCAGACAAGGTCATCCTGACCAACGACAACCCGCGTGGTGAGGATCCGGAGGGCATTGCCCAAGACATCTTGCGTGGCATGCAAGAGGGAGCTCAGGTTTGCACGGTCGAGTTGGACCGCCGTCGGGCCATTGAGCTCGCGCTGCGCGAGGCTCGACCGGGGGATGTGATCCTGGTGGCGGGCAAAGGACACGAAACCCGGCAGTGGATCGGTGGGCAAGCGCTGGAATTCAATGATCGGGTCGTGATCCAAGACTTGCTGTGCACAGGGAGCCCGGCATGATTCCGTTCTCGTTGGGTGACGTGCTCGCTGCTTGCGATGCCCAATTGCTGGGCGAGGAGGTCTCAGGTGTGGAGCACACTGTGCTGCAGAACGTGTCGACCGATACGCGCAGCCTTCAGAAGGGCGACCTATTCGTGGCTCTCAGCGGACCGAACCACGATGGGAACGACTACGCCTTGCGCGCGGCACAAGCCGGTGCCGCTGCCCTGCTACTGCGCGCCGGAGCGGATCTGCAACATCCGCTGGGCAAGACACCGGTAATCCTGTGCCAAGACCCGCGCCGCGCGTTCTCGCAGTTGGCGGCCTGGCACCGTTCGCGTCTCGAGATGCCCGTGCTGGGCATCACGGGATCCTGTGGCAAGACCAGCACCAAGAACATGCTCGCCAGTCTGCTGGGAACCCAGCGCAAGGTCGTCGCCAGCCCGGCTTCGTACAACAATGACATCGGGGTGCCGCACACCCTCTTCAGCGCTGATCCGTCTTGCGAGACCCTGATCGTGGAGATGGGAACGAATGCGCCCGGTGAGATCGAGGCCCTGTGCTCCACGGCCCGGCCTACTGCAGCCATCGTGACCAACGTCGGATCCTCTCACTTAGCCGGCTTGGGAAGCGAGCGGGGTGTGGCCCAAGAAAAGAGCTGCTTGCCGGCCAGTATCTCCCCGGACGGCTGGGTGGTTCTCAATGCGGATTGTGCTTGGAGCGAGACGCTGCGCGCCGCAACGACCGCCCAGGTTCTCACCTTCGGCATTGAACATTCGGCGGACCTGCGGGCGCGTGAATTGCACTTTGAAGACGAGCACACGACCTTTCAACTCGATGCCGGACCGGTGGGTGTGAGTTGCGAAGTATGCCTGCCCATGCTCGGCCAGCACGCGGTGGCCAACTTGCTCGCGGCTCTGGCAGCCTGCGTTGGGCTGGGCGTGGACCTCGCGGGCGTACTCGAGCACGTGGGACGGCTGAGGGATGCCCGCAGCCGCATGCAGCGCCGTCGCGTGGGGGACTTGACTCTCATCGATGACAGCTACAACGCCAATCCATTCTCAGCACGGGCGGCCGTGCGGGCGCTGAAAGTGATGAGTGCTTCGCGCCGAGTGCTCGTCCTGGGAGACATGCACGAGCTCGGCGAGACCTCCGTCAAGGAGCACCGCGGGCTGGGGCAGGCCGTGGCCGAGGCTCAGGTTGAACAGCTCGTCACAATCGGCGAGCAGGCCTTGGATATCGCCGCCGGAGCCGCGCTTGCGGGCATGCCGCCCGGTTGCGTACGTCATTTCCCGGGTGTCACCCAGGCCACCGAAGCCCTGGATGAATTCGTGGGGTCGGGCGATGTGGTGCTCGTCAAAGGTTCGCGGGCCGCGGGGCTGGAGCTTCTCGTGCAGCGCATCGAAGAGATCCACGGCGCGCCCAGCATGCGGGAGGTTCAGCGCGGCTAGGCCTGCGCCCACCGATGCTCACCGTCATCTTCGACCGCCTGTTCGATGTGTCCCTCTTCGGATACATCTCGTTCCGAGCCGCCATGGCGACCATCACGGCCTTCTTGTTTGCCGTGTTCCTGGGTCGCCCAGCGATCGAGTGGCTCAAGTCCCATCGTGTGCGCGAAGACGTTAGCAAGACGGATTCGATCGAGTTGGCCGAGTTGGCCCAACGCATGGGCAAACACGATACGCCCACGATGGGTGGCTCGTTTCTAGTCATCGCCTTGCTGCTGTCCGTGGCCCTGTGGTGTCGCCTGGACAATCTGCACGTGGTCCTCGGACTCGTATTGACCGCCGGTCTGGCCGCTGTCGGGTTCATTGATGACTACAAGAAGCTGACGGTGCCCCACTCCAAGGGGCTCAGCACGCGCTCCAAGTTGCTAGGGCAGACGGCGATCACGCTGTTCACCGTGCTGGCCCTGGTTTGGTATGCACACGCCTCCGACCGCTATTCACTTCTGACGGTCTACCCGCCGTTCTTCAAGGACGTCTCAATCTCCTTTGCCGGTGGGGTCTTGAGCGGCATCGGATTTGTGATCTTTGCCTGGTTCGTGATTGTCGGCACATCCAACGCCGCAAACATCACCGACGGCCTCGACGGGCTCTCCGCGGGCTGCATGATCATTTCGGGTCTGGCCCTCTCTGTCTTCTGCTATGTCACCGGGCGCTACGACTGGACGGAGTACTTGGGCCTGCCTTTCATTCCCGAAGCGGCTGAAATGACCGTCGTGGGTGGAGCCTTGTGCGGCGCATGCATGGGATTCCTGTGGTACAACGCGTTTCCCGCTCGTGTGTTCATGGGGGACTCGGGCTCTCTGCCCATTGGGGGTCTCTTGGCCTGGATGGCGTTGATCTCCAAGCAGGAACTGGTCCTGCCGCTGCTTGGATTCGTGTTCTTCGCCGAGCTCGGATCGAGTGCCCTGCAGCGTTTCTATTTTCAGCGCACCGGGGGCAAGCGTCTGTTCACCATGGCACCCATTCACCATGGGTTGCAGCTGAAGGGCGGCGTGTTCAACGCGAGCGCCGCTCCGTGGCACGAAGTGACGGTCGTCGTACGAGCCTGGATCGTCGCCGCAGCCTGTGCCCTGGCCAGTCTGGCCCTTTTGAAGGTGCGCTGACTTGGCCCGCGTACGCACATCTTCACGCTTGGCCGCGGCGGCGCGCAATCCGCGCCAGCTCACGCTGCACGCATCGTTCGAAGCCCTCACCCGCCCGCGCCCGGGTGCGGACCCCAGCCGCCCCGCCCAGCGTTTGTTCTACGTGGTCTTGGCCCTGCTGGGATTGGGTTTCCTTCTGCAGATCAGCCATCTGGCATCCACCGTGCCGGCGTCCCAAATGGGCTCGCAGGTCTTGAAGCTCTGTGGCTACCGACTGCTCGCCTTGTGCGCCATGCTCGCGGCCGCGTTCGTTGGACCACGACGCCTGGAGCCCCTGATCCCTGTCCTGATGGGCGTCACAATCGTGCTGCTCCTGGCCGTGTGGATTCCAGGCGTGAGTTACGCTCGCAATGGTTCTCACCGTTGGTTGAGCGTGCCAATTCGCTGGCAGCCCTCGGAACTCGCGCGGGTCGTTGCCGTGCTGTGGGCGGCCCGGCGTTGCGTGCAACTCGGACCGCAGGTTTCCGATGCATGGCGCGGTGCCCTGCCTCTGCTCAGCTTCGGGCTGTTCCTGTTCCTGCTCATTGTGGTCGAGCCAGACTTTGGCGGCGCCATGCTGCTGCTGCTCAGCTACTGCGCCACCATCTGGGTCGGCGGCGCCCGCTGGACTCACGTCAGCGGAGGGCTGTTGCTCATTATTGGCCCGGCCCTGCTGCTCGGAGCGAGCTTCGTGGGATACATCCGCGAACGGCTCAGCATTTTCCTCGGGGACAGCACCAATGAGCAGGTCTCCAGTGCCTTCGATGCCATTGCCAGTGGAGGGTGGCTGGGGGCCGGATTCACTCAGGGTTCTTTCCGCACCGCTGGCCTGCAGTACCAGCAATCGGACTACGTGTTCTCCCTAGTTGGGGAGGAGTTCGGCTTGCTGGGCATGCTGATCGTCGTGGGCCTCTTCGCAGCCCTCTTGGTTTACACCCTTAGGCTCGTGGGCAGTCTCTCTGACCGTTTTTCATCCCTGGTGACCTTCGGATTGCTGATCACCGTGGTCTTCCAGGCCATGCTGCATATGCAAGTTGTGACAGGTCTTGCCCCTCCAAAGGGCATGATTTTGCCTTTTCTGTCCGAAGGAGGAACTGCACTTGTCTCTTCCTGCCTGGCCGTGGGCCTCGCCTTGGGCGCCGCCCGCGAGGAACGGGGCCCCTTGACCCCATAGATCGTGGGGATCCGGGTCCCCTGCCACCTCGACACCCAAATCCAATTCATGCAACAGATCGAACGCGTGGGCGCGATCGCCCTACTTCTGCTCGTCGTGACCATGGCTACTGTCGCCCTTTGGGGCGACGGTCAGGGGGGCGCGGATTCCGGACGCCAAGATCTAGTTGCCAGAACGGATTCATCCCGCGGGTCGGGACAGAGCACTCCGCCCTGGACGCGTGGTCAGCGTCAACAACTGCCTGTGGCTCCGTCCGACGAGCGCTCGCTGCCGGCGAGAGGCCAGGCCAATTTGGGGTCGGGCCATCCCAGCCGGCGTGAGTCCGGTGGTGAATCCGGCAGTCAGTCCGGCCGGGGTCCTCAAGCTCAATTTGCGAGCAGCTCGAACCGCGATGCTGAGGCACGCACCTTTGCCCAGGCCCAACAGCGCACGGCTGGCGATTTTTCGGGCTCGCGCAAGCACAAGAACCCGGGGCGCCTGACTCCGTCCGGCCGCAACGCGGGGGCAGCCCCTTCAGCGGGTCACCGCTACACCGTGCGCTCCGGCGATTGCCTGGAACGCATCGCGCGCGATCAGTGCGGTGATCGGGGACAGCTCAAGCGCATCATGGCCATGAACGGTATCCATGACCCCAATCGCATCCGGGTTGGGCAAGTCCTGCAATTGCCAGGCGAGGGCCGGTCAGGGTCCTCGACGTCCCCGGGCCAGGCACCCGCCCGAGCTTCGAACCAGGTCTATGTGGTTCAAGCAGGGGACAACCTCTCGACGATTTCTCAACGCACCCTGGGTACCTTCAAGCGTTGGAAGGAGTTCCTTGAGATCAACAGAGGGCTCGACCCCGACCGCCTGCAGGTGGGTGCGCGTCTGAAGGTGCCGGCTGGCGCAATCGCCGATCAACCCGTTCTGCTAGCCAACGCCCGGGTGAACCGTTGAGGGCGCGTGCCAAGTGGAGTCTCGGCTTGGCGGGCGTGGTGCTGGCAAGTTTGTATGCGCCGACCTGTCTGCGTATCCTGGCGACGCCCCAGGTAGGTCAACTGAGGGAGCTGCCCGTGGTCAGCGAGGCCAACCTGGCCCCGCAAGCATCCCTCAGCCAAGCTCAACTGATACCCTAGTTGGTGAGCCTAGGGCCTCCCAAGTTCACAAGTAGAATTCGACACGCGGCCCAGGGGGCGCTCATGTCACGCACCGCAATCCAACTGGCTGGCGCAGGCAATGGGGATCCGGTAGCCCCTGCGCGGACAGGTTTACGACTTGCGATCAGCGGCGGAGGAACGGGCGGGCACATCGTGCCGGGCTTGCACCTGCTCGAGCACCTGCGCGAATCCGGGGGTGACCTCGGCGACCTACTTTGGTTCGGAAGTGGGAGGGGGGTTGAAGAACGCGTTTTGCAGGGCCTTCGGGGGTGCGCCGGTCGCATTCCCACGGAGGTCTTCTCCTTGGCCCTTGAGCCCCGGGGCGGTGGCGCCCCAAGGTGGGCGGGCTTGGCCGTGAGGACAGCTCCGAGTGTGCAGTGTGCGCGCGTTGCCCTGCGCGAGCACGGCACGCAGGTCGTGTTGGGTCTGGGTGGCTTCGTGACAGCCCCCGTCGCCATCGCCGCTCGCAGTCTGGGGATTCCCATGGCGCTGCTGGAGATCAATTCTGTGTCGGGCATGGCCAATCGTTGCCTCGCTCCCTTCTGCCGCAGGGTCTACCACGCCTGGGGTGGAACGGTCCCAGCCGCTCCCGGCGATCGTCACATCCGGGTCGGACCGCCCGTGTCCCCGCGCCTGGAGCCCACCCAGGGAGAGCACTCACGGCGTGCCGCGCGCGAGTGCCTGGACTTCGACATTGATCGGCCCCTGCTTGTGGTGCTGGGGGGATCCCAGGGAGCTCAGGCCATCAACCAAGCCATCGCCGGGTTCGCAGACTCACTTCTAGCCGCCGGGGTGTCCATCTTGCATCAAGTGGGGCCGGACAAGCTGGGTCAGGCCGCTGCGACGCGCTCGGAGTTCTATCGGGCAACCGAATACGTGGACGACGTGCCCCTCGCCCTGCGCGCAGCGGACTTGGTCCTGTGCCGAGGAGGGGCGTCCACCCTGGCCGAGGTCGCAGCCGTCGGAGCCCCAGCTTGGGTTGTGCCCTACACCCACCACAAGGACAACCACCAGGAACGCAACGCCCAACAGCTAGGTGAAGGCGTACGCCTCGTGCGGGAGGTGGACTTGAAAGCGACGCTGCCCCAACTGCCGGGGTTCATCGGTCCGCGTGGCGCTTCCGAACGGGAGCACATGCGTCGCGCATTGCGCACCTGTGTGCCCCGCGATGCCGCGCGCAGGATCCTCGACGACCTCGAACTATTAGCTGCGGGTCGGTAAGCTCCGGGCGCCCGGCACCCATTTCATGAGCGATTTTCAGCCCCAGCCCCGTCCACCGGCCACAGACTCAGGCAAGGCCCAAGCTGACCCACCTCGGCTGTTGGAGTGTCTGCCCAAGCATGTCCACCTATTGGGCGCGGGGGGCGCCGGACTCTCGGGAGTCGCGCGACTGTTGTTGGCCCGCGGCCATTCCCTGACCGGATACGATCGCGAGCAGTCGCCCTTCACTCGCGCGCTCGAGGCACTCGGTGTCCCCATTGCTCTGGGTGACAGTGAAGCGGAGCAGCTTCCAATTCCTCCCTCGCACCTGGATTCGAGTTTCGATTCGACCGATGCGACGCTCGTCAGACCCGTCGCCGCCGTGATTCGATCGGCCGCCATAGGAGACGATGATCCCCAACTGCAACGGGCGCGCTCCCTGGGTTGGGCGGATTTCAAGTACGCGGAGTTGTTGGGGCGCCTAGCGCCTAAGGGGCGCACCCTGGCGGTGGCAGGCACCCACGGCAAGACCACGAGCTCGTGGATGTTGCACCATGCCCTGACCGGGATCGCCACGGAACTGTCGAGTGTACCGGCCCCCGGAGTCTTGGTGGGGGGCATCGACACCAGCCTGAAGACCAACGCCGTGGCCCCCGAGGCGGGCGGTTGGTTTGGAACCGAGGCCTGCGAGTACGACCGTTCGTTCCTGCGTCTCGATCCGACGGGCGCACTGATTACGAACGTGGAAGCCGATCACCTGGACTGCTACAAGACCCTCGAGGGTGTGCAGGGGGCTTTCGCGCTCTTCGCCGGACGCCTGCCACGCGAGGGCCTGTTGGTTCTTGGGGCGGACGTGCCCGATCTGGTCGAACACGCGACTCGCGCCGAAGTCTGGCGCCTGGGGCGCGAGCTTCATCTGGACCTGGAAGAGGTCACCCGAGGTTGTCGTGCCTTCCGCTTGCGGGGACCGGGGTGGGCGACTCCCAGTGTGCAACTCGCGGTGCCCGGGGACTTCAACGTGGAGAACGCTGCCTTGGCTCTGGCCCTTGCCGTTGGAGTTCAAGCTGGACATGGCTCGGGGCACAGCCTGCAGGTGCGTGCCCAATCCGCTGCGGCTGGGCTCGAGAACTTCAATGGAGTTCTGCGTCGCTTCGAACACTGGGGTGTGGAGCAGGGCCTGGACTTGGTGCATGACTACGCTCACCATCCGACCGAGGTCGAGGCGACTCTACGTACGGCACGCCGCGTCTTCCCCGGTGCTCCGCTACACGTCCTGTTTCAACCGCACCAACACAGCCGCACGGCTCATTTCCTTGAGGGCTTCGTGCAGGCGCTCAAGACGGCGGATCGCGTTGTTGTTGCTGACGTCTACGGGGCCCGAACTGCAATGGACTCCCAAGCGGCTGGAGCCGAGAATCTCGTGCGAGCCTTGTCGCGCGAGGGCGTGCAAGCGGTGCAGGGCGGCCCGCCTTTGCAAGCGAGTGAGATCTTCGCCGCAGAACTGACATTCGAGACGGCGGGCCTTGTGCTCGGGGCCGGCGACATCGACGGAATTAAAGATGACCTCCTTAGCCGACTGGCCGTGCGTAGCGCTTCCCCTCGCTGACCTCGCTCAGCGCACGACCATGCGCGTGGGTGGGCAGGCGGAGTTGTTGCTCGAACCGGCGGATCCGACGGAATTGCAAGATGCTTTCAAGGCCTGCTCGCAGCGCGGGATCGCCCCGCGCATCTTGGGCGGGGGGGCCAACCTGCTGGTCCAAGACGGAGTCTTGCCGGGGGTGGTGATCGCTACCGAGCGTCTGAGACGCCTGTTTCGACCCGGGGCCGCGGGCGAAGAGCCTCGATCCGAAGAGCAAGCCGCTGCCGAAATTCCCGGGGCCTTCGAAGCCTCGCTGCCATCCGGGGAGATGGTGCAGGACGACCCCGCCCGCGATCCACGCCTGGTGGTTTGGGCCGGATGCACCTTGCCCGCGCTCTTGCGTGCGGCCCGCGATTTGGGCTATTCGGGATTGGAGGGCCTCGTGGGGGTGCCGGGGTCCCTGGGTGGTGGAGTCGCCATGAATGCCGGTGGTCGTTGGGGCGACATGTGGGATGTGGTGGAGAGCGTACGTGTTCTGGGGGCCTCTGGTGAGTTTCGGGACCTGACGCGCGCCGAGTGCCAGCCCAGCTATCGCAATGGGGGCCTAGGAAACGACTGGGTCGTCGGAGCTGTGCTGCGCTTCGAACCGAAGCCACGCCCGCTCATCCAGGAAGCCATGTCGGACTACCTGCGCACCAAGAACAGCGTTCAACCCGTGACCGAGTGGTCCGCGGGCTGCATCTTCAAGAATCCACCTGCAGAGCAGGCCGATGGGCGTTCCGCGGGAGAACTTGTGGAGGTGAGTGGGGCCAAGGAGCTAAAACGCGGAGATGCCGCCGTGAGCGATCGCCATGGCAACTTCATCGTGAACCGTGGTGAAGCGCGGGCCTCGGACGTGTTCGAGTTGATGCAGGCGGTGCGCCAACACGTGTTGGATGCCACGGGGGTGGCGCTGGAGTACGAGGTCAAACACTGGACGAGCGACTCACAACCCGATGCCCGTGTGCAGAACTAGGCCCTTCGGGTCGCGCTTGGTAGACTCCCCGTCCGTCGGCGCCCCGGGAGCGCTCGCGGCTTGGCGGCCCAGGTGGGGTCGGCGAGCTTGGATTTCCCGCGCGGTGATTTCCCATGTCCGAGTCTTCCCCGGTCGCTGAGTCGACCGAATCCGTCGAGCGGCCGCCCCTGTCTACCCTGCGTCACTCCTTGGCGCACTTGATGGCCTCCGCCGTGCAGAAGCTGTACCCCGGCGTCCGATTCGGATTCGGGCCCTCCATCGAACACGGCTTCTACTACGACTTCGACCTGCCCGATGCGCTGACCGACAAGGACCTGGCCAGCATCACCAAAGAGATGCGGCGTATCGCCAATCGCTCAGGCTCGATTCAACGCGAAGAGCTGACCCGCGAGCAGGCTATGGAGCGCCTTGCCGCCCAGGGCCAGTCCTACAAGCAAGAGGCGTTGGGGCTGATCCCCGAGGGTGAGCAGATCACGTTCTACTCCCACGGGGAAGGCGACGATCGTTGGGGCGACCTGTGCGAGGGACCCCACCTCGAAGACTTCAAGCAGTCCTTCCACTTCAAGCTCTTGAACGTGGCTGGCGCCTATTGGCGCGGTGACGAACGCAATCCGATGATGCAACGCATCTACGGAACGGGTTTTTGGACCAAGCCCGAGCTGAAGCAACACCTCGAGTGGCTTGAGGAGGTCAAGTTGAGGGATCACCGGCGCCTAGGTGCGTCGATGGACCTCTTCAGCACCCAGGCCAATGCCGGTTCGGGCTTTGTGTTTTGGCATCCCAACCTGGGCGTCGTGCGGCGCTGCATTGAGGATCTGTGGTGGGAATTGCACGCCCGTGACGGTTACCTGCCCGTGTACACCCCGCACGTCTCGCGCGAGTCCCTGTTCGCCGTGTCGGGTCACCTCGAGAATTACTCCGAGATGATGTACGCACCCATGGAGCTCGATGAGCTGCCGTACAGGGTCAAGCCCATGAACTGCCCGGGGCACGTCTTGATCTACAAGAACCGCGGGCGTTCGTACCGCGAGTTGCCCCTGCGCTGGGGGGAGCTCGGAACCGTTTACCGCTACGAGCGTTCAGGTGTGGTGCACGGAATGTTGCGCGTACGAGGCTTCACCCAAGACGATGCCCATATTTTCTGCACTCCAGACCAATTGGCTGATGAGATCGCGGGCGTCTGTCGTCTGGTCGACGAAATCATGTCGATCTTCGGCTTTGAGTGCACCGCTTACCTGGCCACGCGACCTGCGGACAAGACCATTGGTGAGCAGGCCATCTGGGATCAGGCCACCGCCGCCTTGCAGCAGGCTGCGGACTCGATTGGCTTGAAGCTCGAGTTGGATGAGGGCGGCGGCGCGTTCTACGGACCCAAGATCGACTACAAGATCAAAGACGCTCTGGGCCGCGAGTGGCAGAACTCGACTATCCAGTGCGACTTCAACTTGCCCGAGCGCTTCGACTTGACCTACACCGCGGCGGACGGAAGCCAACAACGACCGATCATGGTGCACCGCGCCATCCTGGGTTCCCTCGAGCGCTTCGTGGGCGTCTTGATCGAGCACTTCGGGGGGCGCTTCCCCTTCTGGTGTGCCCCAACTCAAGTGGCGTTGATTCCCATTCGGGAGGAGCACTCGGATTATTGCCGTGAGCTCGACGTGCGGCTGAGGGGTGAGCTGTTCCGTAGTGACTGCAAGGACGAGTCGGCCCACATGAACAAGAAGATTAAGCAGGCTCAACGAGATCAGGTGCCGTTCATGCTGATTGCGGGCGAGCGTGAGCAGGCAGACGGGACCGTGGCCATTCGACGTCGGGGCACGCGCGAGCAGGAGGTGGTTCCCTTCGAGGACTTCTTGACCCTGATTCGCCGCTTGAGAGGCGAGCGCTCTTCTGATCTGGACTAAGAAAACGCCCCGTGCAACGCGTGGTCGCACGGGGCGTGTAGGTGACCCAACCCCCAAACCCGCAACAGCGAGGCAGGTGGGGCAGGTCTGGAGAGGTCTACTCGATGTCGAGGATTCCCGAGCCGTCGCTGCTGGTCAGCATGTCGGACTGGGCCAGGTAATTGACCCCACTGGCGATCTTGGAGCGCCAGTTGAGTGCCGCTCGGTCCGCCGCGAACCCCAGGGCCACGACGGCCTGGGCGCGGATTTCCTTGTCCTCGAGGGAATCGCTCATGATTTCCACCAGGCAGTCGATGGAGCGCTCATCGCCGATGTAGCCCAAGGCTTGCACGATGGACTTGCGCGTCGGCTCGTCATCGGTGTCCTCTAGGGTTTCCAGTAGCGCGTCCACAACACCCGTGTCCCCGAGCAGGCCCAAGGCCAGTCCAGAACGCGAGGCTAGCAGGGGCTTCTCGGAAGCTCCTTGCAGGGCATCTTGCAGAGGTACAACAGCGGACGAATCACCCGCCAGACCCAGACCCAGGCTCGCGTAGGAACGCGCGTCCTCGGACTTGGCCTTCTCCAATTGGCTGATCAGGTTCTGCGCGCTCTCGCGGTCACCCCGCAGACCAACGGCCAGGGCCAAGGCCCCGATCTCATCGGGTTTCTTGGTGCGGCCTAGGGCCACGCGCAGCGCGTGATCCACGCTGGCTTCCATTTGGCCGCCTTCGTCGCGCAGGTGATAACCCAAGATGCCCGTGGCCAGTGCGGCCCAGGGGCGGATCTGCTGCTTACCCTTCGATAGGGCGGTGAGCAGTTCCTTGCGCACAGCCGAGGTGCCCGCGAAGGGCTGCTCGCCCGTGCCCTTGCGGGCGCCCGAGCGAGCCAAGGAGATCAGCGCAAAGCGCTTCTCGATGGGATCGCCGCGGCGGACCGAACGTGTCAGGGCGTTGCGAATCCAGAAGTCCGCCTTGTCCTTGTCGGCATCTCCAATGAGGCCCAAGGCCAACACGGCGCTGCGCCGCACGTCGTCAGACTGATCGGCGTACTTGCTCAGCGAGTCCACTAGGTATTCCGTCACGACTTCCTTGAGCCGTGCACTCATGCCTTCGGGCTGCGCTTCAATCAAACGGCCCAGGGTCGTGGCCGTGTGGGCCCGAACTGTCGCGTCGTACTCGCCATCGGCGGTGAAGTAGCGCAGCAAGTAGGTGACCTGGGAACCGAGTGACGTGTCCGGATCCGCGACCTTGCAGGTCCCGCAGAAACAAACCACGTCGTCTTCCACGACATCCAGGGGCACCAAGCCCATGGCGGTCATGGCAGCCACCTTGAGGTCGCTGTTCTCGGAGTCCTCGTCGTCATCCTCAAGGCACACGATCAGGTCGCGCACGATGCGTCGCCGAAGCTCAATATCGTTCGTATGGCTTCCAATCAAACCCAGGCCGTAGGTCGCGAAGGCGCGCATGGGAGCGTTGACCTTGCGGCCGTAGACCTTGCGGCCCATCTCATCGTCGCGGGCCAAGCCAGCCAGAGCCTCGTAGGAGCCCTTGTCAGCCAGGATGCCCAGGGCCACGGGGGCCGTGAAGTTCATCAGCTGGTTGCCATTGTCGCCATTCAGGAACCAATTCAGGGTGAACTCGAGGTTGTTCGACGTCGTGTCCGCACCGATCTTGGCCAGGGCCAAAAGGGCCCCGCGCATGAACTCATTGCTGCCGCCATCTTTCATGGCGGCCAGAATGCCGGGGATCACCTTGCTCTGGATCGTCTCGAGGCTGGCGCGGCCACCAATGGTGCGCACGCGTTCGCCCTTGCCCAGGAAGAAGGCGTCGTCGAGGGTGTTCGTCTCTCCCGTGTTGATGCGTCCGTAACGCAGGTAGGGATCCTTGTTGAAAGACCACCACAACTGCCAGGCACCGGGGTCGTCCACTTTCTCGTGGTCGTCCACGGTGTAGACCGAAGGGAATCCTCCCGGACCGGGGAGCAGGGGATGGGGAGGTCGACTGGGGTGGCCCCAGCCGGGGTTGGTGCCCGGGGCACGCGGGGGCTCACCAGGAGTGTTGGGTCCAGCGGGGCCTGCTGGGCCCGGGGAGACTCCTCCTCCTGTCGCGCCGCCGCCGACTGCTGCACCACCACCGCCTGTGTCACCGGGGCCTCCACCGGAGGCCGCACCACCGCCTCATCAGCCCTGGGCGGCAGCCCAGTCAGCGAGTCCTGCGGACAATCCAAAAACGAGGAGGGCTGTGCGAATGATGGGTTTCATAGGAGTCTCAGTAGGGAATCAGGTGAGAGCCTGCGGGTGGGATGCGCCCGCCGGTGTGCCCTAGCACGTCAAAGGGTAGCTCCGCTTGGGAGGCCTAGGCTAGGACAATCACCCTAGTGACGCAGGAAAGGGTGTTTTGGCTCCCAAAACTCCAAAAAAGTCCTCTGGCCGAGCCCCGTCAGCCTTTCCAGGGGGGGGTGTGGGCCAGGCCCAAGGTCAGCAAGCGTTGGATCAATGCGTCGTATTCCAACCCGGCCTGTCGCGCAGAGCGTGCGAAATCCTCTGCTGCGGAGAGGTCGGGGTTTGGGTTGGCCTCGAGCACCCATACCTGACCGGCCGCATCCAAGCGCAGATCCACGCGGGCGAAACCCGATAGGTCCAGGGCCCGGTACACGCGCTTACCAAGGCGCGCTATGGATTGCGCTTCGCCGCTGGGCAGATCCTGGGCCGCGTGGGTCTCGAGCTGGATCTGGCGCTGGTAGTCCAAGTTCCACTTGACGCGCGCCGTCGCGATCGTGGGTGCACCGGGGGGCAGATTGCCGAAGGTCATCTCCCACACCGGGAGTGGGGTCAGGCGTTGGTTGCCTAGGATCCCGATCGTGAGTTCGCGCCCCTCAATGAACTCTTCAGCAATGGCGCCGGTGCCCACGTTGCGGTGAATGAACTCGACGCGTTCGGCCAGGGATGGCAGGTCTTGCACAATCGAGGCCTGCGAAATTCCCGTTGACGAGTGTTCACTCTGGCTCTTGACGATCAGCGGGTAGCGTAACTTCTTGGGATCGCGCTTGACCGTTCGGCCCTGGCGATACACCGCAAAACGCGGGGCTCGGATGCGATGGTAGCCCATGATTTTCTTGGACAGGGCCTTGTCACCGGCGAGTAGCAACCCACGCGGGTTGCAGCCTGTGTACGGCACCTTCATCAGCTCCAACCAGCTGACGACGGCCGAGTCGTAGACGCCCGCGTCGTGGAAGTGCATCACCAGGTTGAAGACGATGTGGGGTTCGTGCTCCTTCAACGCGCGCCGCACGGGTCCCAACTCGTTGTCGACGCCCAAGGGGATGACCTCGTGGCCCAGTCGCCCGAGTGCGGCCAGCACGTCGAACTCCATGCGCCACTCTTCGATCTCCTTTTCACTGCAGCCCTCTAGGGAGGATGGGGGCACCAGGGCCTGGTGCATCAAGACCAGGACGCGCAGGCGTCTCATCGTTGGTAGCGGGGATGTCCGCCAAAAAGGAAGCGCGTGCTCGATTGGGAAAGCAGCAGTGTGGCCTCCACGAGCGCATCCGCCTCGGAGCCCTTCAACCTCAGCCCCAGGGCGCGTGAGCGCAGGATCATCTGGCCCAGCACCTGGTCGACCAAGTAGCGCTGCTGCCCCAAGCGCGAGGACACGGCCCGGCCAAGGCGCAGCCTTTGTCTCTGCAGGAATGCAGCCGCCGTGGCGCGCCCCGTTCGCACGCCAAAGACCTCCCGCAACTGAGCGTCGAGGGGCGTGGCCGCCTCGTTGCGGTAGAGCCCCTGCTTGACTTCGTAGTACTGGCCGAGGGTCTGCCGCAGGCGTGGCAGGCTGTCTTCCGTGCGCCGCGTGCGCAGTCGCGGACGTTGCTCCCCGAGATCATCTAGGAGTTCGTCCAACTTGTTCAGTTTCTTGATCGCCGGCCAACCGCTGTAGGTCTGCTTCCACTGGGAACGAGGCGCGAGCCAAACGGCAAAGCTCTCCGCGAAGTCCTCAAGCGGGTGGCTCTGGGCGTACCAGCCGTCCAGGTTTTGCACGAACTCGCGACTGTTGGGGTCGGGAGTGTAGGAATCCCGGTAGGGCGCGGAACTGCGACCAAAGCACTCTCGCCAGCGACGCCGGCGCCGCAATCCAAACGCATTGTCCAGGGCGTGGCCTGTTTCGTGCCGCATGATTTTCATGCAGGAGATGCCGCCTGCGCCCTCCACCTCCAGCATGTGGCGTCGCTCCAGCCGCAGGAGCCGGGGGTGGGCGAGGTAGAAAGGCACGGCGAAGCCCGTGGCGTCGTCCGGGGTAAACCAATCGGTGGAGAGCCAAGCATAGGGGCGGAATCGCAGGCCCTTGCTGTCCAACTCCGCCTGCAATTTCTGCATGCGCTGCTCGAGCACCGATCCGCGCCATTGCAGGTCCAGATCGCAAAGGCGTACTTGCAGCAGCTCGGCGTCCGGCATCTGAGACCAATCCGACCAGCGCACCGGGCGCGTGCCGCGCAATTGAGGACGAGAGGGGACCGGCATGCTGTGGGGAGAGTACCCGCGCGGGGAGCCGGACTGAATGGGCGTGTGCCGCTTGTATTCCGGCGAGTTTTCGGCCGAACAAGCCGCCCTCCCGATTTCTCCCTAGGAACTTCCTGGTTTGCCGGGTGGAATGCTCGCATGTCCTCCTTCACACCCACCCGCGCCGATCGCTTCTCCTTTGGCCTCTGGACCGTGGGCAACCCCGGTCGGGATCCCTTTGGGGGTCCCACCCGCCCGACCCAGGACCCCAACCACCTGGTGCGCAAGCTGGCGGAGTGCGGGGCCTGGGGGGTCAACCTGCACGACAACGACCTGGTGCCCTTCGGGGCCTCGGCCTCGGAACGGGACGACATCGTGGCGCGCTTCAAGGCCACCCTGGAGGAGACCGGGATGGTCGTGCCCATGGCCACCACCAACCTCTTCAGTCATCCGATCTTCAAGGACGGCGCCTTCACTTCCAACGATCCCAAGGTGCGCGCCTTCGCCCTGCAGAAGACCATGGACGCCATCGACCTGGGCGTGGAACTCGGAGCCCAGACCTACGTGTTCTGGGGCGGTCGCGAGGGGACCGAGGCCGACGCCTGCCGCGATCCCCAGGACGCGATGAAGCGCTTCCGCCACGCCCTCGACTTCTTGTGCGCCTACGTCCAGGACCAGGGTTACGACCTGCGCTTTGCCCTGGAAGCCAAGCCCAACGAACCGCGTTGCGACATCTACCTCGCTACCACCGGTCACATGTTGCACTTCATCTCCACCCTCGAGCACGAGCACATGGTGGGGGTGAATCCCGAAGTGGCCCATGAGCACATGGCCGGACTCTCCTTTGTGCACGGCGTGGCCCAGGCCATGGAAGCGGGCAAGCTCTTCCACATTGATCTCAATGCTCAACGCATCGGTCGCTACGACCAGGACCTGCGTTTCGGTTCCGAGGATTTGAAGCAGGCGTTTCTCTTGGTGCGCCTGTTGGAAGGCACCTCCGGCTCCGCGCCCTACACAGGTCCCTTGCATTTCGACGCCCACGCCTACCGCACCGAGGACGAAGAGGGCGTCTGGGACTTTGCTAAGGGCTGCATGCGCACCTACAAGATCCTGGCCGAGCGCGCGCGCGCTTTCGACGCCGATCCCGACGTGCAGGCCCTCGTGCAGGAAATCGCGGACGAGCTGATCGACCCCATCCTGGGTGCTCCCTACAACGCCGATAGCGCGGCGGCCCTGCGCAACATGAGCATCGACGCCGATGGCATCGGCGCCCGCGGGCTGAGTTACGAACGTCTCGACCAGCTCATGTGCGAGCACTTGATGGGGGCGCGCTAACCCCTTGGCTCTGCACCTGGGCCTGGACGTCGGCACCCAAGGCACCAAGGGGGTCGTCATCGACGGGCAGGCGGGCAGCGTCGTGGCGCGGGCCAGCACTGCCTACGGGCTGATCGAAGGGTTGCCCGCCGGAGCCGCAGAGCAACACCCCAGCACGTGGCTTGCGGCGGTTGGGGATGTCTGCAAGCAGCTACTGGCTCAGCCCGGCGTGAAGCCTGACGCGTTTGCCAGCGTGGGCGTCTCAGGTCAACAACACGGCCTGGTCGTGCTCGACGAGGCCGGCGAAGTCGTACGCCCTGCCAAACTTTGGTGTGACACATCCACCGCCACGGAAGCGGCAGAGCTCTCCGAACGATTTGGGCGTTCGGTTCCCACTGGTTTCACGGCGTCGAAAATCCTGTGGCTCAAACGCCTGGAACCCGAAGCGTGGGCCAGGGTGCGGCACGTGCTCTTGCCCCACGACTACATCAACTACGTACTCACCGGCGAGTTTTGCATGGAAGCCGGGGACGCTTCGGGCACCGGCCTCTTTGACCCCGTTGCCCGAACCTTCAACGCCGCAAATGTGGCGAGTTTGGATGAGCGCCTGCCGGATCTCCTGCCACCACTGATCGAGGCCGGATCCCCTGCTGGCGAACTCCATTCGATCGGCGCCGAGTTGTTGGGATTGCCAGCCGGTGTGCTCGTAAGCGCAGGCGGTGGGGACAATATGATGTCTGCTGTTGGCAGCGGGGCCACCCACCCCGGCGTGGTCGTGGCCAGCCTAGGCACGTCAGGAACTGTCTTCACCCACAGCGACGAACCGGTCCTGGACCCTGCAGGCCAGATCGCACCCTTCTGCGCATCCATCGGTGGTTGGTTGCCCTTGTTGTGTGTGATGAACTTGACCGGCGTGACGGAGGAGGTCTGCGCCGGGTTCGGCAGCGACCACGGCACCCTGACCGCTGCCGCGCGGTCCGTACCCGTGGGTTGCGATGGCCTGCTCTGGTTGCCCTACCTCGCCGGAGAACGCGTGCCGGATTTGCCCCAGGCCAGCGGCAGCTTGTTGGGCATGCGCGCCGGGCACCTGCGTGGGCCGACGCTTTACCGCGCCGCATTGGAAGGCACGAGCCTCAACCTTGCGTGGGGCGTGAATCGACTCCGCGCTCTCGGCGTGCAGGTGGAAGCTGTCAACCTTGTGGGAGGGGCAGCTCGCAACAAACTCTGGCGTGAGATCCTCGCCCATCTGTTCGATTGCCCCGTGACCGTCCTGGCCGAACCCGAAGCCGCCGCTCTGGGTGCCGCACTCCAAGGCCTCTGGACCTGGCGGCGGGCAGCCGGGCAGGAGATCGCCGTCCACGAACTGGCGCAACCATTTATGGGGGCTACCCGTTCTGCCAGCGAACCGGACCCGATCATGAGGGCCGCCTACGCCGAACTACTCGATCAATTCCAGGCCGAAGTCCGCGCCCGCTACGGCGACGTCTGAGGCACACGCCCGAATTGAGGAGGGCCGTGACGCCGTGTGAAGCACAGCAGGGCCAGCATGCCGAGGCCCATCGCGAACCAGAGGGTGGCGAGTCGGATCAGAACCGTCGCCGAAACGGCAGCCCCTCCCGCTGCGGCTGCGGGCATGCCCAGGCTGCGGTAGCGCGCACTGGTGAGGGCGGTCAAGAACCCCTCGGTAACGCCCAAGCCGCCGGGGGTGATCATGACCACGGCGCCTGCGACGGCGGAGATGGCAAAGGCATAGACGGCGAACAGGAAGGGCAGGTCAGCGGTGGTGAGCGAGTTGGCGATCAACCAGAAGCCCGTGCATTCAAGCCCCCAACCCACGGTGGCGATGAGCGTCGGGCCGAGCAGTTGGCTGGGGGCCATCAGGACCCGTGTGCTCATGATGGCCGCTCGCAGGGCTGGGACCAGTGCGCGCACTCCAGGCAGTTTTTCTAGCAAGCTGCATGCGCCATCACCCAGGGGCTGCCAGGCGAGTACTCCCAAGACGACGCCGCACAGACCCAAGGTGGCCCAGAAGACCCAGGCGTGTTCGGGGGCCGTGGCCAGGCCTCCAACGGCGACTAGAACAAGGAACCCGAGAAGATCCGTGAAGCGTTCGGCGACGACGATGGGGGCGGTGCGACTCAGGGGCGATCCTTCCACCTGGCGAATGAGTATCGACTTGAAAGCTTCGCCCATTTTGCCCGGGGTGACGGTCAGGGCCAGACCACTGAGGTGGATCAGGAACGAGGTCCTGCGGTCGAGCTCGATGTCCAACAGCGTGCGGTAGCGCTCCCAGCGCAAGAAGCGCAGCAGGTAGTTGGTGAATGAGAGACCCATGGCCGCCGGCACTAGCCACAGGTCGAAGTTTTCCAATGCCGAACGGATCGAGTCCAGATCCGACCACAAGCCCAGGCAGGCGTAGACCACCAGACCCAGTACGAGCCCGAGCAACGCGCGTTTCATCAGCACCTGCCCATCCATGGACGTCCCGGACCGTTCGCCAGCGTGGGGCTCGTTGGTGCTGGGGTTCATCGAGTGCCGGTCTCAGACTGGAGCTGCCGAGCAACTGTCATCGGCACGGGCTCCAAAGAAGCGCAGTGCCAAGGTCAAGATCAGGGCTCCGATCAGCAGTGAGTACCAGGGGGAGAAGCCCCAGATCGCTGCGGGCATGTAGCCGACCGTCATCGCCACCACCATGGTAAGCAGGGAGTAGGGCATCTGTGTGCGCACGTGATCGATGTGATCCGAGGCGGCGGCGATGGAGGACATGACTGTGGTGTCGGAGATGGGGGAGCAGTGGTCTCCGAAGATGGCGCCCTCCAAGACGGCCCCGATACTGATGACCATCATCAAGTGTCCGCCGATGTCGGCCGTTTCTCCCAAGCGGAAGGCCAGGCCAACCACCAGGGGCAGCAGGATGGTCATCGTGCTCCAGGAGGAGCCCGTGGCGAAAGCCACGAACCCGGAGAGCGCAAACAGGACCGAGGGCAGGAGAACGGGGTTGAGGTTGCCACTCAGAATGGCTGACAAGTACCCGGCAGTTCCGAGGTCGCCGCAGATCGTCCCGATGGCCCAGGCCAGGTACAAAATGACCAAGCCGATGCCCATGGCACTCAAGCTGGACCAGGCGGCTTGGGCGGACTCACTGATTCTCAAACCCGCTCCGAACCCCATGATCAAGGCCAGTATGAAACCGGCCAGGGAGCCCCACATCAGTGGGTCGAATCCGCTGCCGTCATAGAGCACAGCGGTCATGCCTTCGAGTGTGAATAGGGTGCCCTCATCCCAACGCTTGAGCGCACCCCCGTCGTGCAGAATGATCGCCAGCGTCGCAAAGACGAACAGCAGAATGGGCAAGATCGCGACGCTCGACTTGGCTTGCACGTGGTCAGCGGCCTGCAAGCCCGTCGCCTCTTCACCCACCATGGGTTTGGCGCCCTTGCGCAGCAGCTGGCCGCCCCGGGCCCTGCGTTCGGCTTTCAGCATGGGGCCGAAGTCGCGCCCGGTGAACGTCACCAAACCAACGAAGAACAGGGTCAGTAGGCAGTAGAAGCGGTAGGGTAGAGTCTGCAAGAAGACCGCGTACCCGTCCCCTGCGAGCAATCCGGCGCTGGGCAGCTGGGTGCTAAAAGTCGAGACCTCGAAGGCAATCCAAGTCGAGAGGATCGAGACCCCTGCGACCGGCGCGGCGGTCGAGTCGACGATGTAGGCTAACTTTTCGCGCGCCACCTTGAAGTGGTCCGTGAGCGGACGCATGGTCGTGCCCACGAGAATGGTGTTGGCGTAGTCGTCAAAGAAGATGACCAAGCCCATGCACCAGGTGGCGATCTGTGAACGGCGGGCGTCGCTGGCCAGGCGCGCAATGCGATCCATCATGCCTCGGATCCCGCCTGCACGTGTGATCACGCCGACCATGGCTAGCATGAACACAACGAAGGCCACGATGCGCATGCGATCGCCGTCGACCACCTCGTTCCACAGGTGCGTGCGGAAGACATCCAGGCTCCCCAGGGCGCTGGACAGCATCCACGAATCTCCGCCGTAGGCGCGGGCCAGGATCGACCCGGTGAGCACACCGGCGAACAGGGCAGGAACCGGCTTGCGCAGCACGATGGCCAGGGCGATGGCCACCAATGGGGGCAACAGGGAGAGCGGTGTGGGGGGGTGCCAGACCTTGTTGGCGGACAGATGCGTTCCATCGAGACGGGTCCAGGCCAAGCTCAAGTAGCCTTCACTCTGGCTAGCCTCAATGTGCACCGAGTGGACGTCCGCGCTGTCAGGTGCTTCCACCAGCGCGAATTCAATCGGGGAATCCAACCCCGCAGCGTGGGAGCGCAGATGGCGTACGACGCTGTTCAGCATCTCCCGCTGCAACTTGGAATCGACCGGCACCACAGACTGGAGCTGGAAACTGCGGACCGTAAGCGTGGCTTGGCCACCGGCATCAGGCTTGGGGACGAGCAGCTGGCCCAGGGGGCGGCCTTTCACCAAGGCGGTCACTTCGGATGCCCCTACGAGCTGGTCCTGACGGCCTTCGACCGCGACGGTCCAGCCAGACTCCGGGCTCTCAAGCGCTGACACAATCACGCCTCGCTCGTCCGCGCCCCAAGCGATTTCGTCTCCCCTTCCGAGCTGATTCTTCCAGTCGTCCCCCGGCGCGGCTTGCCAGGGTTCGTCGAGCAGGGTCCCCGATTCGATGGCCGCCAGTTGGGCCCGATCCGCCGAGGGCAGGGCCCACAGCAAGAGGGCCAGTGCGATCAGGGTGAGGAGCGCGGGCTTGCGTTGCATGGGGCGAGAATAGGGACCGCGACCCGCAGGTACTAGCGTCAGGGGCGTCTCTCGTAGCCAACAGGAATGGTAGGCTGCGCGGGCCAGACTCAAACTCCCCATGTTTCTCCCCGCCGCAAGCCCGCTACTCGATGATCCATCGGCCCCCTTTGGGTGGCTGACCTGGATTGGCAGCGGGTGCCTGCTGGCTCTCGGAATCGTGATCTGGCAGCTACGCAGCGTCACGGCGGCCCTCAGAGCCCAGGCCCGGGAGCTGGACAGGCTGCAGCGCTTGGAGGCCATTGCTGACTCGCTGGAAGCGATGGCCGAGGGGGCCGACCAGCTCGGCCGGCGACGACTCGAGCACGTCTTGATCGATATTCGGGACGGACACCGACGCTTCGAGGAGCGCTGGTTAGCCCAGTCCGGCAAACAGAGCGTTCAAGGCGGTGGCCTGCCCGTGTATGAATCGCCTGCCGGTTCCCTTTCCGAACGCGTTACCAACCGGCTGCTCGCCATGGGTTTTGAACGCATCGATGTGCTCACCCCCATTGAAGAGCTCGAGGTGATTGGAGACGGCAGCGGCAAGGTGCGTGTGGAAGCGAAGCGTGCGGGTGTGGCCCACAAGGGACACGTCGAGCTACGCGAAGGGGCCATCGCCGACGTACACCTCCGAGACAGCTACGACGCTTTTCCTTGACTCCCGTCTGATGACTCTGATCACCACGATTCAACATCTGTCTAGCCATGTGGGCGAGACCGTCACCCTTCAAGGCTGGTTGCATCACCGCACTTCCAAGGGCAAGTTGCACTTCATTCAGTTCCGCGATGGAACGGGCTTTGTGCAGTGCGTCGTCTCCCAACGCAACGTGCCTGCTGAGCTATTCGAAGCCCTCGCCGGCGCCGGGCAGGAGTCCAGCGTGGTCTTGGAGGGCGAAGTCAAAGCCGACGAACGCGCACCCGGGGGCGTGGAAGTTTCGGTCCAAGACGGGCGTGTCCTGCAAAGCGTGTCCGACTACCCGATCACTCCCAAGGAACACGGACCGGACTTTCTGCTTTCGCGGCGTCACCTCTGGATGCGCTCCAAGCGGCAATGGGCCGTGCTGCGCATCCGGGATGCAGTCATCACAGCCATTCGGGGCTTCTTGGACGAGCGCGAATTCCTCTGTGTGGATTCGCCCATGTTCACCCCCGCGGCGTGTGAGGGCACCAGCACCCTCTTTGAGCTGGACTACTTCGAAGGGGACAAGGCGTTCTTGACCCAATCAGGCCAGCTCTACGCCGAGGCATCGGCCCTGGCATTCGGCAAGGTGTACTGCTTCGGACCGACCTTTCGAGCCGAGAAATCCAAGACCCGTCGGCACCTGACGGAGTTCTGGATGCTGGAACCGGAAATCGCTTTTGCCGATCTGGGCGATGTGCTCGAGTTGGCGGAGGCCCTGGTCGTGCACGTGGTGGGCGAAGTCCTGCGTCGACGCAAACCGGAGCTCGAAGCTCTCGATCGGGACCTGTCAAAGCTCGAGTGCATCCGCGGGGGATTCCCGCGCATCACTTACGAAGAGGCATCCAAGATCCTGCTCGAGCACCCCGAATCGACCTTTGTCGAAGGGCAGGACTTTGGCGCGCCCGACGAAACAATCCTGTCCGAAATGCACGACCAGCCGGTGATGATCACGCGCTACCCGAAGAACGTGAAAGCCTTCTACATGAAAGAAGATCCGGAGGACCCGAGTAAGGTCCTGTGCGTCGACATGATCGCCCCTGAGGGAGTGGGGGAGATCATCGGCGGCAGTCAGCGTGAGGAGGACCTGGATCTCCTGTTGGCCGCGATCGACCAACACGAACTACCCATGGATGAGTTCCAGTGGTACTTGGATCTGCGCCGCTTCGGGTCTGTGCCGCACGGTGGTTTCGGCCTGGGACTGGAGCGCACCGTTGGTTGGATTTGCGGATTGGAGCACGTGCGCGAGGCGGCTCCCTACCCGCGCTTGATGACCCGTATTCGGCCCTAGGGCCGCTTGCCCAGCAGAAGAGTCTCGAGGCGCTGCGCTTCGTCCATTTGATGCTGCCACGACCCGTCCGGGCGGAAGCGGCAGGGCACGTGGGCGCGCTGGCTGAGAGCTTGAGCAGCGCGGTGCTTGGACCACGTCAGGGTCGTGCTGGGCTCCCAATCACCACGGTCCTGCCTTTCAGCAGGGGTGCCTGCTCGCAGGACGCGAATCAGGAAGGGCGTTACCGAGTCCACCCCGCTGGTCAGGGCAACCCGCGCGCACTCCACGCGAACTTCCAAGTCAGGGTGGGGATGGGTTCCACTCGCCAGAGCCGCCAGGCGCAGGGCCATCGTGTTGGGCCCGTCCAAACCGGGGGACAGAGCGCTCGCGCGTTCCAAGGCCGCCGCGGCCACAACGTCCACGGCGTCGTGTGCGCGCGTAGGGGAGGGCACGCGCCGCTCCAGGCGCTTGATCAAGAGTGAGCGGTCGTCGTCCCCGTCGCTGTGAGCCAAGAGCACAGCTGCGCGCAGGGCGACTTCGCCAGGGCCGTCCAGTGCCCGACCCAATTCGCTGCGCTCTGAAGCGCACCAGAACCCCGGCCGGCGACCCGCCAATTGTTTCACCAAGGCCTCGAAGCGCAGGGTGCTGGAGCTTCGCCAATCCGCCGGCAGCTCGCCGCTGCTCTCGTGGGTGGCAGAACTCGTCGCAACGCAGGCGCCCACGCTGAGCGCACAAGCCAACGTCAAGACGCTGGTGAGCCGGCTGGGAGTGCTGAATGACACTCCCGCAGTCTAGCGGCCAGCAAGTCGGCGTCTATTGGGGAACGAAGGAGCGCAGGCCGGCGCCGTCGGAGATCCACACCCGGCCCCTGGGTGCGTCCAGTGAAGACTGCTCCCAGGCGATGTACTCCCAGGTGCCCTCGAGCAGGACCGTGTCGGCGGCCTGGCCGGGGGCCTCGCTCCATTGCAGGTAGTACGCGCCGTCCTTCAAGACCACTGTCCGCTCGCCTTCTGCATCGGGGAACTCCGTGCGCTCGGGGTTCTCTCTCCTGCGATACACCTGCAGGCCGCGTTCCCCACCGAAGCGTTGCGCGTCGTGATTCAAGTCCTGAGCATCCACATTGGAGAGTACCTTGGGCTCCAGTTCGTGCGTCCAACCCAATCCGCGGCCATCCGCCAAACGAACGCTGATGCAGTCGGGGTTCGGAGCCGGTCCGGACACAGGGGCCGAACCCAAGTCCAGCGGGCCGGTGGTTGTTCCGTCCTCCGCGTCCAAAATCCACACGCGGCCACCCTCGCTGACAAGCAGCAGGTGTCCCGGGCGGCGCGGGAGAAGCACTGGAGCTCGCGCAATACCGGACAGGGTTTCAAGATTGCGTTCCCAGATCACATCACCTTGGACGTCGAGCCGCGCGATGTGGCCGTCTCGGTCGGTGACCACTCGGTCAGAACGAATCTCAACGGGCAGCGCGTCAACCCGCGCTCCGCTTTGCCAGGCGTGGCTCGGCACGCGCGAGAGGATGACGAGCTGGTCGGCGGGTCGATCGACCCGCACGGTGCGGGGCAGGTAACCCGGGTGGGAGATTTCCAATTCGACGGTCTGGTCGACGGCCGACTCGAGCCGTAATGGACGCAGCTCGAGAGGTTCCCCTGAACGGCTCACCGAGGCCTCGACGGGCAGGGTCCGCACGGCCCAGGGCAGGTCGAACAGTCGCAGGTCGTCAACCACTTCGCCCAAACGCTCGAGGGCCTGCTCGTGGTTTCCTTGAAGCGACAGTTCCCGCGCTTCATCCAATCGGTCGCGCTTGAGTGTGAGTTCAGCCAGGCGCTCGGACAGTGCACTTTCAAGATCACCGCCGGCGTCCACACGCACGATGTCCGCGTACAGTTCGAGTGCCTGGTGGAATTGACCCTTCTCCGCCAGGGCATCTGCCTGCCGCATCCACGTTTCTTGACGAGTGAGGTTCTCGACGCGACGTTTTTCGCGCGTGAGCACCTCGCGTTCTTGCACGCGGCTCGCGAGCAGATCAGTCGGCTCGGCTAGATCCGCAACCCAGGTCTGCCTCTCGCTGGTCGAGAGCCCGGCGGCCTCCAAGTGGCCTTGAATGGCCTGAAGTTGGCGGCCCACCCGCTCCTCGTCAGCGCCTTGCTCGTCGTCGTCGGGCTCGACGGGCCCGCGCTGGCTCAGATTGGAGACCAGGCGTTGCACAAGCGCTTGCCGAAGGTCGGTCACGTCGGGAAATGTGCGCGAGACGCGACGTACGTTGGGGGGATCCGTGAGTTCCAGGATCTGCAGCAAGGCATCGGCCGGGTCGCCGAGCGTGGCCTCACGTTGGACGCTTTCATAGGCTTCCAGCCAGGCGCCGCGGCGCTCTGTGTCGAAGCGCAGTTCTTCTTCCCTGAGTTCGGTACGCAGCGATTGAACGTCGGGACCCTCGTCTTCGGGGAAGGCCTGGTCCAAGTGTGCCAGGGCCAGGATGGGGCTGGAGGACAAGGACCGCACCTCTTGCAGGAGGACGGCTCGGTCGCGCGAGTCCTGCACGCGAACGACCGCCGTTCCGGCCAAAATCAAGGCCACCGCCACCAGCACCATGAGCGATGGACCGGTCAACAGGGGATGCAGATCCATACCGCGGATTCCGGCTGCCCGGCGTGCTTGGGCCAGGGATTGGCGCGCTTCGCGGTTGCGGCCGTCGTGGTCCAAGAGCAGCCGGAGGGGCCCGATGGCTTCCCCGGCTCGCCCATCCTCGATGAGCTTGCGGGCTACCCCGAGAATCCAAGGCGTTGCATCATTGGCACGCCCTGCCATGGCCAAGCCCATGCCCAGTTCCAAGCGGGAGTCCAGAGTCTCCTCGGACGCTGAGTCAACCTGGCGCGCGGCGAGCAGCAAGAGCGGCAGTGCGCGTTGCGGCGTGCCCTGGGTCTGGAATCGACGCGCCAGAGCCAGCCACTGAGAGACGGGGGCAGTGGTCTCGATGCAGAGTGTTGCGCGCTGCATGCCGTGTGCGGGCTTGCGGCGCGGGTGGACGCTATGCAGCAGGGCGATGGAGTCTCCCTTGCCCATGTCCGCGATTGCCGTCCAGTGCTGTTCGGCCAGAATCGGATCGCCGTTCGTGGCGTGCAAGCGACGCAGAATCGTTCGGCGTTCGGATGCGGGCATGGGGCGAATCACGCCCAGCAGGCCACCGGCTAGACGCTGAACGGCCGCCGCGGGCATGGGGCCGGGAGCACCTCTACGCGCCCAGGTCTGAAGGCGAGCACTCGTGCGCGATGCCTGGCCAGCGTCCAAGCAAGCCAGGGCCAGGGGCAAGTAGTCGTCAGCGCGCCGGGTTCCAAGAACGCCGAGTCGAAGGCCTCGTGCTAGGCAGGCGCGGGCCCTGCGCAGGGGCCAACCCAAGAGGTCGGCTATTTCCTGTGCGGTGCGTTGGCCCGAGACGGCTGCCAAGAAACCGGTGGGCAGGGCATGCACTCCTTCGGGAGTGGGGTTCTCTGTTCGGTATCCGATCGTGGCTGCACTCAGTGTCTCGTAGGCGTCTTCTTGGTCGCACTCGTCTTGAATGCGCGCGTACTCCAGCAGCAGGTGTTCAATGTCCAGGGGGTGTTTGGGTCCTGTGGTGTCTTCAGTGGGGTCAAAGGAGAAGCGCACTTCGCCACCGTCGAGCAACGCATAGCACAGCTCGAGACGCCGACCTCGGGCAACCGTGTCCATCTTGAGACCGGCGACCTGACCATCCCCATCATCGGCCCAGGCCTCTTCGGCTGCCTCGCGCCATCGCTCGCGGTTCTCGCCCTCGGGCGCAGCCAAGAGCAGGCGCCCTTGTAGCAGGCTGAGAACCAGCCGCTCACCATCCTTGCCGGTGAGGGTCAAGCGCCCGGACTTGCTGCCTCCAGCAAGGCCTTGCAACAACTCGGCTAGGCCGATTCCTCCGACATCTCCATGAAAGCTCATCTTCTGTTCTCCGGGGGTCCGTGGGGCTTACGGCAAATGCCTAGGAACCCCGCTGTTTCATCGGTCCCCGGGGAGATGGGGCTGAAGAAGATCGTTATCTGCGAGCACGCAGGCGCGCGAGATCCGCCGGCCGATCCAGGTTGTCGAGGATCGCAGGATCCCCTACAGGTACTGAAAGCAGGGGCTGCGCCCGGTCGCGTAGCTTGCGGGGGGACTCCAGCCCGTCCCATTCTGAGAGCAGCTCATGCCCCAGTACGACAGGGTGTCCGTGGCCGGTCTGGGAACAGGTGCCATGGCGTGGAGCGAGCCAGCCCCTTGGGGGCCGGCCCTCTGCGGCCCAGCACCTGGCGAGGTGTTTGAACACATCCGGACTGACCAAAGGACAGTCGACTGGGGCCAGGCAGACATCGCGTTGCGCACGCAGCTCCCTTGCCAGGGCCAGACTGCTGGAACGGCCGCTAGCCCAATGGGGATTGTGGACGATCTCGATGTTGTCCTCAGCGCGAGTGAGTTGGCCGAGAGCCTGGGCGATCGCACCCTCGTCCGCCCCCGTGATCACCAATGGCTGGGCATCGCCCAGCCGGCGCGCGGCTCTTAGCAGGTGCAAGATCGCGGGTTCTCCGCGAATATCGACCAGAGCTTTGTGCTCGCCCAAGCGCGTGGAGGCCCCGGCCGCCAGGACCACCAGGGCCGGTCCGGCGGGACCCGTGTCAGCTGCCAATGTAACGGTCCACAAGGGCCAGGGCACGGTCCGTGTCCTCGGTTCCCTCCACGAGAGCCCGGCCGTCTGGAAAGAGGGTCATTTGATGCTGCTCCACCCGGAAGCGTAGGAGCGGTCCAGCTCGTCGAATCTCGCACGCCACGCCTTGCAGTTTGCGGGTCAAGCCATCGAGGTCCACGGCCCCGCCCGCGCCGCGCACCTGGACTGTGTTGCGACCGCAGAGAGAGACCGCTCGCTGGGCCAGGGGTGCGTCGAGCCAGGGGAACTCGGCGGCAGCGCAAGCTGGGCAATCCGGGTCGGGGCGCGTGCGAATGCGCCGCACCTCTCCATTCCAGGCGTCCAGTTCGAGCAGCGCAGGTTCTGGATCCTCGGCACCGCTCAGCAATCGCAGGGCCAGGCCCGCTTGCATCGAAGCGACCAAACCCACAGCAGGCGCAATGACTCCGGCCGTGTCGCAGGTCGCCAGCGTGCCAGCCGGAGGGGGGTCGCGGAAGACACAACGCAGGCACGGACCGCGGCCTGGCAGGATCGGGAGAACCAAGCCGGCACCTCCCACCACGCCGCCATAGATCCATGGTGTGGTGTGGCGCACGGCATAATCGTTGAGCAAGTAGCGTGTGCCCAAGTTGTCGGTGCCGTCCAGTAGCAGGTCGCAACCCTGGGCCAGATCCGCAAGGTTGTCGGCATCCAAGTGCGTGGCGTGCGTTTCGATGCGCGTTGGCCCGCCTGCCCGCGCCAGGGTTTCCGCACTGGCGAGAACCTTGGGTGTGCCCTCTTGGGCGTGGCGTTCGTCAAACAGTACTTGTCTGGGCAGATTCGAGAGTTCGACGATGTCCCGATCCACGAGCACCAGGGTCCCCACTCCGGCGCGCACCAGGTGTTGGGCCAAGACTCCTCCCAGGGCACCGCATCCAACCAGCAAGACGCGCGCTTGCTGCAAGCGGTCCTGCCCCTCCGCGCCCAACTGGGCGAAGCGCACCTGTCGATCAAAGCGCGGGTCGGTCACGGCCCTAGCCCCAGAAGTACCACAGGGTCAGCAACGAAATCAGGGCCAAGATGGCCAGAGCCCAGGGGAGAAGGGCCGCGAGATCGCTCTGCGGAGGCGTGTCGATCTCGACCCAATTGAAGTACCTGCGCGTTGTTCCGTCGACCTTGGCCCCGCAGTGGGGGCAGTTCAGATCGCCTTCCTCAAACGGAATGACTCCCTCGCACTCCATGCAGTAGAAATTCCGGGCCTCGCCACCGTCAGCCACACCGGGCGCCTTGGAACGCTCCCGCAGGTACTGGATATCCTCCTCGTTGGCGTTCACGCGTGTACGCGTCCAATGGTCGTCATCCACATTGCCGAAGCTCTTGCGCGGTTGCTCCATGGTCAGTCCTACTGCAAAGCGTACAGCTACCCGCGTCAATCACCGCCAGTGTGGGCAAGATTCTGCCAACCAGGGCCGATGAGCAGAGCATGCAGACCTCCACCCATGGACCGTTCACCAGGGCTGGCGTCCCTGTTCCCGCGCGCTCATCCGGCCCTGCATCCCTCCGGCGTATCGGCGCTGAGGGCGATGTCGAGTTGACCCCGGAACGCGTCGCGGGCAGTAATAGTCAGCAGCTCCGAATCGTGGGACCCGGCCGCCGCGAGCGTGCCTATCGGGACAGCATTGCCCAGCTCGAGCAGGTGGCACGAGAGAAGCAGGCTGCCCTGCGGGCCGCTAGCCTCGTGGAGCGGGGGACGGCGCGCTTCGTCGATCGACTGGAGCGCGAACGCGAGTCGGACCGCGAGCAGCTGCAAGACATGCAGGCCCAGGGCAATCGGTTGCTCGTGGCCTTGGGGGCCATGCAACGGGAGAACGAGAGGCTGGCCGAAGAGTTGCGAGACGCGCGCACCCGGATAGCCGCGCCGCGGGCCAAGGGCCTGCGCGGCCTGCTAGGGCGGCTGCTGCGCTAGAGCTTGAGCGCGGGCCGCGCGGAATCGCCCGGACCTTCTGGCCAAGGACTCATGCGCGGTTCTCAATTCGCAACCTTGCGCTTGACAGATGCTCCGTCGATCCAGATCCTCTTGCGCCCACGACGCCTGCCCCTGCGGCAGGGGAAAACCAGGATGGTGGGTGTAGCTCAGTTGGTTAGAGCGCCGGTTTGTGGTACCGGAGGCCGGGGGTTCGAGTCCCCTTACCCACCCCATCCCCACGCCACGAGTTGCTTGTCTAGAACTCGAAGTACTGCTCGCCGAAGGTGAGTACGCCGCCCCAGTGACCGGTGACGGCGACAAGCGCCGCGGTCAGGAAGATGAGCCAAGGCGTCCAGCGAGTCCAAGGGCCAGGACCCGCTGCCCGCCGGCGTTTCTCCGAGGCTACGAGACACAGGATGCACAGTACTGCGCTGGCCACTCCTAGCCAGCGGTGTTGCGTCAAGGTCAATTCTGATCGCTTCGACTCGCCGAGGATCCAACCCACTCCTGCTGCGGGCAGGGCGGAGATGGCTGCTAGATACAGGCAGAATCGTTGAGCATGGGCCAGCCCCATGGATGCGCAGATGCCTAGGAGCAGCAGCAGTTCGGCCAGGGCGGCTCCGTAGATGAATGCGATCGGAAAGTGCACCAGGGCCGAATGGGTGCGCCCCACGAACCGTAGCAGGCGCGAACCCCATGAGGCCGCGGTGGGCGGCTGCAGGTCGTGCGCTTGATCCGGGGCAACTCGGGCGGGGGTTTCGGCAGCCTGTCCGGTGGCCTGCGCCGCGACTCTGGCCAGCACCTCGGAGCCACGTTGCCTGGCGGCCTGCAGCTCGTTAGGACTGGGCAAGGCGGCGCCTGCGTCAATCCAGTCGCGCAGCGCGGCATGCTGAGTGGCGCTCAGGGCCCCACCCGTTCCATCCACGCCCAGCCAATCCTCCGGCGGCATGTCCCCGTCGTCCACCATCAGGAACAAGAGTGAGTCTTCAGCGTCCCCGGGCGTCACGAAGTCCTCTGCCGCCAGGGTCGCGGGCAAATCCAACGCGTCGGGCCAATCGCGCACGGCTTTCTTGTCGTCCGATTCCGGATGGTGACAGGGTAGGCACGCGCCGACCAAGACTTCCAACGCCGCGCGCGTCACGTCATCACGCGCAGCGGAATTCGCACAGAGGCTCGGGCCTGTTGACCCAAGCCCTAGCCCGACACCGAGAATCCAAGCGAATCGGCGCGTCATGCGGGCAAACCGTGCTCAAGCACGTCTTCGATGGCGCTTGCGAAGCGGTCCACTTCATCCGGAGTGGAGTAGAAGGAAGGAGAGACTCGCAGGCCGTCAATTTGCCAGGGTGACCCAGCGGCTCGCTCCACACCTCGCTCATCCACTCCCAAGTGTCTGATTGTAATCGTGTAGATCCGGTGTTCGGTCCACAAATGCTTTTGCAGGGCAGTCGTGTCGACACCTTCAATTCCAATGTTGGCGATGCCACCCGCCCAACCCGGAGTGCGATCCGTGTTCCATCGCACGCGCGCTTCCCCAGCCAGTCGATCGGCCCAGCGATCACGCAGGTAGACCAGCCTGGCGTGGATGTTCTCGGTTCCCAATCGCTGGTGGAATCGGACGGCGTCCAGAATGGACAGGACGAGGGGCAGTGAATGGGTACCGATCTCCTCAAACTTGCGGATGTTGTCACGTCTTGCCTCAGGCGCCGCCATCAGAGGCCAAAGGTCACCAATCCGATTCTTGCGGACGTACAGGAGCCCCGTCCCAAACGGAGCGCTCATCCACTTGTGCAGGGACGTGGCGTAGTAGTCGCAGTCGTACTCTTCGATCTGAAAGGGTAGGTGCGCGAACCCGTGCGCACCGTCGACGATGACCGGAATGCCATGTTTGCGCCCCAAGGCGCAGACGGCTTTGACTGGCAGGACCTGGCCGGTCAAATTGATGACCTGGGAGACGAGCAAGACCCGTGTGCGCGCGGTAATGCGCGCTTCGAATCGTCTGACCACTTCATGCGGGTCGGTCAGCGGCACCGGGATGGGGAAGCGCACGAGTTCAATTCCCTCGCGCCGCGTGCGCTGCAGGAAGGTGGTGATCATGCGCGGGTACTCTTGGTCGCAACACAGGACCTGGTCTCCGCGCTCCAAGTTCAGGCCGAATTGGCAGATCTGAAGCCCTTCTGATGCGTTGCGCGTGATCGCCACTTGCTCAGGGTCTGTACCCAGAACTTCGGCGAGCCCCGCGCGCACATCCTCGCGGCGGCGTTCCATCAGTCGCCACATGACGTACGCCGGGGCGCCGTTGGCCTCGGCGGTCAAGCGCTTCAGGGTGGACTGCACGGGTTCTGACGAAGGGCTCACGCCGCCGTTGTTGAAGTTCACCATGGAGCGGTCCACGGCGAATGCGTCCTGCACGGCCTGCCAAGTGGCCTCGTCCTGCGCGACGTCGCGCGGCGCACGCTCGTTTCGGCGCAGGTCGGGCAGCGCCGCCAGGGTCGCGTGATCCCGCTGGGATTGGCAGGCGGCCAGCGCCGGAAGGGAGGCAAGAAAGTGGCGGCGTTTCATGGGCTCAGGATACGAATCTGAGCCGACTGAGGCTGCCTCCGATCTTGTCTACCGGAAGCGGTTGCGCGGTGGGGGAGCTTGAGAACCCGCTCGGCCCCTGAAGGAGGACGTCCCGCCTCCGGCTTGAGGACCTGAGGCCATGGGGCGCGCAGCTCCGGGCGCGCGTTGCGCACGACCTTGGGCTCCAGGTTGATGAGCGCTTCGTCCCCGCCTGTGGGCAAGGGGCTCATGCACCTGGCTGATCTCCTCCCTCTCAATCTCCGACTCGATTTCCCGCCGGCGCCGTGGGCCCGGGGCGGCGCCAAAGAGGCCACCTTCCGGCCGCAGGGCTGTTTCCAATTCCTGAAAGAGGGCCTTGGCGAAGGGGCCCCACAGAGGGAATGACGCGAGGATCAATCCGATCTTGAGGAAGTCTGTGCCGGTTTCTTCCATTGCAGTGCTGGCGCATGGCGGACCCGCTGCGCCTGCCAAGTATCGGCCACCCAACGCACGTAGCGGGTACTCAACCCCGAGAATCTCAGAATTAGCGCACTTCCGCGGGCCGCAGGCGGCGGGCCATGCCTTCAGGAGGCGCGCAACCCAAACCTGGCCTGGCTCAGCGCGCGTTGCAGCCTGTCAGTTTGACTTGCTCGGGAGTGGGGTTGTCCACGCGCTGGCCGCAACGCACACATTCCAGAAAGCGTTGGGGTTCGCCCTCCGCCGTGGTCATGTGCAATTCAGCCATGTCCTTGCCCGCGTTCCACGCGATCTTAGGCATATCGGAATGGTAGACGTACGTGTGACCGATGAGCTTGCAGTACCACTTCATGGGAATCCGGGGAGGGGCCTCGTGGGTGGGTTGTATGCGCTGATTGCTCCCGGGGCAAGTGCATCGCTGGCGATTGGGGGGACCGGCTCGCGGGAGCGGTTGTTATCCTCCGCTCTCCGACGCGAGTTCCCCCATTCCGCACGAGACCATGCCCCGTCCTATTCACGTCGCACTCATTGGCCAGAAGTTCATGGGCCGCGCCCATTCCAACGCCTGGAACCAGGTGGGCCGTTTCTTCGACGGCGCGCGCCCCGTGTCCTTGCACACGGTGGCGGCTAGGGATCTGGCCGAGCTCGTGCCCTTTGCCGAGCGCTGGGGGTGGCAGCACAGCAGTGACGATTGGCGCTTGCTGGCCTCAAACGACGACATCGAATTGGTGGACGTCGGTACTCCCAACCACCTGCACGCCGAACAGACCCTGGCCATGCTGGAGGCGGGCAAGCACGTGGCCTGCGAGAAGCCCTTGGCGGGGACCCTTGCCGACGCGCGTCGTATGCGCGATGCGGCCAGGAAGGCCAAGGGCTCGAAGACCTTTGTGTGGTTCAACTACCGGCGCTGTCCCGCCGTTGCACTCGCTCACCAACTCGTGCGCGCCGGCAAGATCGGAGACGTTCTGCACGTGCGCGCTCGGTATCTCCAGAGTTGGGGTGGACCGGACACTCCGATGTCTTGGCGCTTTCAGAAGCGCTTGGCCGGGTCTGGAGCGCATGGGGACCTGAATGCACACATCGTGGACATGGCGCGCTTCATCACGGGTGACGAATTGCAGGAAGTTCACGGCGCCGTGGCCCGCACCTTTGTCAAGGAGCGCAATCAGGCAGGCAAGCGCGGCAAGGGCAAGAGCAACGTGGACGATTGCGTGCTGTTCGTTGCCTCGTTCAAGAACGGCGCGACGGCCAGTTTTGAAGCCTCGCGTCTAGCTGTCGGCCACCACAACCGCAACACGATTGAAGTCAACGGGACGCACGGGTCGGTGCTCTTTGATTTCGAGGACATGAACGTCCTGCACCTTGCGGACGGGCGCGAGGATCCCAAGACGGCTGGCTGGCGGCGCATCATGTGCACCTCCGCGGGCAATCACCCCTACGCCGAAGCCTGGTGGCCGGATGCCCATGTAATCGGTTACGAACATGGGTTCACCAACATGGCGGCGGACATTGTCCAAGTGCTCTCAGGTCGCAAGCCGCTTGTGCCGCTACCCGACTTCGAAGACGCCTACCAGACGCAGCGTGTCCTCGAAGCCGCTCTTCTGAGCGCCCGCAACCGAACTGCGATCCGCATGAGCGAGGTCAAGTAGTCCGGGTCTCCAGTCCCCTTTTAAGCCCCACCAACTTTCACCATGGCACGACCGCTTTGCTTGTTTACCGGCCAGTGGGCCGATCTGGCCCTTGAGGACTTGAGCACCCTGGCTTCCTCCATGGGGTATGACGGTTTGGAGTTGGCTTGCTGGGGCGACCATTTTGATGTGCAACGCGCCCTGGCCGAGAGCGACTATTGTCCAAAGCACTGGGCCTTGCTCGCTTCGAAGGGGCTGGGTTCCTACGCCATCTCATCTCACCTGGTGGGACAGGCCGTGGCTGACCGCGTCGATGAACGCCACCAGTCCATCCTGCCCGAGGCTGTGTGGGGTGACGGGGATCCCGCTGGTGTCCGTCAGCGCGCAGCGCAGGAGATGATGGACACGGCTCGAGCGGCACGCAAGTTCTTCGACTGCGCTCCCGACGACGTGCGTGCGACCTTGGAGGCCAATGGAGGACACGCTGTGGTGAACGGATTCACGGGCAGTCCCATCTGGCACCTGCTGTATCTCTTCCCTCCGGCTGCACCCGATTCCATTGAGGCGGGTTTCGCGGAATTCGGTGCGCTCTGGACACCCATCTTGGACGTATTCAGGGAAGAAAACGTGAAGTTCGCCTTGGAGGTCCACCCAACCGAGATCGCCTTCGACCTGGCCTCCGCGCGTCAGGCCATGGCGGCCATCGACCACCACGAGTCCTTCGGTTTCAACTTCGATCCCAGTCACTTTGGGTATCAGGGGGCGGACTACATCGGCTTCTTGAGGGAATACCGCGACCGCATCTACAACGTGCACATGAAGGATGTGTGGTGGTCCGATCGTCCCGCGGCGGCCGGTGTCTTCGGCGGGCACCAGAGTTTTGGCACAGATGGCCGCTACTGGGACTTCTGCTCCATGGGGCGTGGCAGGATCGACTTCGAGGGCATCATCCGGCAACTGAACCACGCGGGCTATGGCGGCCCCCTCACCGTGGAGTGGGAGGACCCCGGCATGGATCGCGTGCACGGTGCGCGCGAGTCGGCCGAGTTCTGCAGGAAGCTAGATTTCGAAGTCAGTTCGGCGGCCTTTGACGCCGCTTTCTCCGAGGACTGATTCGATCGTCCGTACCTGATCGTCATTCCCACACTCCCCCCTGCCCGGCACCGCATTCCATGCAATCCCAACCTCCGCCCGCCCTGCTGAAGACGCGCCTGTCGGCCATGATGTTCTTGCAGTACGCGGCTTGGGGTGCCTGGCTGCCGTTCCTGTGGTCGTTTCTGTCCGGTTATCGCGAAATGGAGCCCGAGCAGATCGGCAACATGTTCGCCGCCGGGGCGGTGGGCGCCATCATCGGCCCCTTCGTCGCCGGCCAGGTGGCCGACCGCTACTTCGCAACGGAACGTTTCCTTGCAATCAGTCACCTCATCGGCGCCGTATTGATTTGGCAGCTGGCGACCATCGATTCCTACAACGGGTTCCTGATCTTCTCGCTGCTCTACGGCATGGTGTACGCGCCCACCCTGTCGCTGACGAACTCACTGGCCTTTCACCACCTCGAAGACAAGGACCGCGACTTCGGCAAGGTGCGCTTGTGGGGGACCTTCGGCTGGATTGCCGTGGGACTTGCCATGGGACAGTGGCTGGCGTACCAGCACACTCCCGCCGCTGGTTCAGAGGCGACGATCGCATTGGCCCAGGTTGCCGGCAAGGCCGATGCATTTCGGCTAAGCGCGATCATCAGCGCCGTCATGGGAGTCTTCTGTTGGAGCCTGCCCCATACGCCCCCCTCGCCGGCCAGCGAAAGCAACGCCGCCTTCGACGCCTGTGGTGAGGCCATGAAGCAGCCGCTGTTGGCCTTGTTCCTGCTGGCGATCCCCGTCAGTTGCATTCACCAGTTCTACTTCGTGCACACGGAGGCCTTCCTCGGTTCCCTCCAGGTGTCCGCACCTGAATGGTCCAAGACCCTCTTCGGTGTCGGGGGCGGAGGCCTGATGACCGTGGGGCAAATGGCTGAGGTACTCGTCTTGGCGGCCATTCCGTTCCTGGCCAAGAAATACAGCCGCAAGACCTTTCTCGCGGTGGGGCTCTTGGCCTACGGCCTGCGCATGGCTCTGTTCGCCTACGCCGGCGTTCTCCCCATGCCACTCATGACGACGCTCTTGTTGGGCATCGCCCTGCACGGCCTTTGCTTCGGGTGCTTCATTTTCGTGGCCTTCATGGTCGTGGACGAGAACACATCCGACAGCGTGCGGGCCAGCGCCCAGAACCTGTTCAATTTGGTGATCGTTGGCATCGGCGTCATCGTCGGCAGCAAGCTGGCCGCCGGTGTCGCGGACTGGGCCACCAGTGAGAGTGGCGTTCTAGATTTCACACGGCTGTTCTCCGTTCCCATGTGGGCCTCGGTCCTTGTCTTCTTCCTGCTCCTCGTGATCTATCCTTCTGGTCGCCGTGAGGTGGCCTGACTCTGTTATGAACATCTCCACTCTTTTTGTCGCCAGCTCGATACTCACTGTGGCCTCCTGCGAGTGTTGCCAGGAGTGCGCCGAGGCTCCTGGTCGTACGGATATCACGGCTCTCGAAAACTGGCGTGGCTACAAGCAAGACGCTGTGCCCGAACAGTGGGTCATGGATGACGGGGCCCTCTACTTGACGGGCGGTGGCGCCGGGGACCTGATCACGCGCGAGCAGTACGGGAGCTTCGAACTGAGCTTGGAGTGGAAGATCTCACCCAAGGGCAACAGCGGCATCATGTATCACGTCTCTGAAGGCGACGGCCCCACCTACTTCACTGGACCCGAGATGCAGGTGCTCGACAATGCCGTGGCGGGTGGCGATCTGTTGCATTCCGCCGGCGCCGACTACGCCCTGCACGCACCGGCTGCGGACAACTCTCTAGCCGTGGGCGAGTGGAACGCCGCCCGCATCGTCGTCGACGGCGCGCACGTGGAGTACTGGCTCAATGGGGTCCAACAGTGCGCCTATGAACTTTGGAGCGAGGACTGGACGGCGCGCGTGGCGGCCTCCAAGTTTGCGCAATGGCCGGGTTTCGGTATGAACAAGACCGGTCACATCGCCCTCCAGGATCACGGCAACCCGGTTTGGTACCGAGGCATCCGGATCAGGAGGCTCTAAGGCACGCCGCGTGCCCGATGGCTCGCGGTCGTCGGCTACCTATCCGATGTCTCGCCTGACTCGTCATCGTCCGGCAGACGCGTGGAGACTGCTTCCATCCACATGAATTCCTCGTCGTCGTCGAGTAGCGCGAAGTGCTGGTCCAGACGCGTGCCGTCGTCGCGGTAGGTGGCGACACTCCATTGGGTGCGCACTGGACCATCCATGAAAGGCGCGTCTCCCTCGAGAATGAACGCGTCGCCGTCTTTGCGGCCCGTGGAGATGCCCATGAACGAGGACATGTTGTCGATCCAAGTCGCTCGGAATTCCTTGGCCTGCGGATCGTAGCCCACCTGGCCGTGGCCCTTGAAGGGCATGCCCATGAAGCTTCCCTCCACGTCCGAGAGCACCCAGTACTCTCCGAGTGCTGTCGCGTTTTCGACCCAGGTCATGGGGATCCCATCGGGCACGCCGGGCATGAACAGAGTGGCCTCAGCCGTCCATCTTCCGACTCCTTCCTGGAGGAACTCATGCTGTTCCGTGGGTTGCTCGGGTTCCTGGACCCAGTGCGCGGCGGCCACGGGCAAGACGAGGACGGCGGCTGAGAGGGCTACGTAGCGGCGCATTGGAGATCCTTGGTGAGGGTTGCGGTGACGATCGAGCAGCGTACCCGCCGTGGCTTTTCTTAGCCATTCTTCGTACTGCTCTGTACGCTGGGTGGGCCTTGGCGAGCGTCACTTTCACCCCAAACCTGGCCCGGCACGTCCCCCTGCACGTCTGGGACGTGGTGGCTGACACCGTAGGCCAGGCCTTGGCGGGGGTCTTTGAGGATGAACCGCGCCTGCGAGGCTACGTACTCGACGAGCGTGGTGCCGTGCGGCATCACGTGGCCGTTTTTGTGGACGGAGGGACACTGCGCGACCGGCAGGCGCTGACGGACACGCTAGTCCCCGACTCCAAGATCCATGTCATGCAAGCCCTCTCGGGAGGTTGAACCGTGAAACTCAATGTCGGTACCCGCAAGGGCCTCTTCCAGTTCGATCTGACCGGCGGCCGGGTCGAGGCCGCGGGGCACGCTCACCTGGGGGATCCTGTGACCTTCACGCGCTTCGACGCTCGCAGCGGGACCCTCTGGTCGTGCATGTCCTTGGGCCATTTTGGCCCCAAGTTGCGTCGGTCCACGGACGGAGGCGAGACGTGGGAAGAGACCGCTACCCCTGAGTACCCCGAGCCCGGGCCAGAGGAGACCGATGAGGATCCCATCCGGGGGGAGGTGCGGCCATGGACCTTGGGACCCATCTGGAGCTTCGAGGCGGGCCTGGCCGACCAACCTGGCCGCCTGTGGTTGGGCGCCATGCCCGGCGGTCTTTTTCGCAGCGATGACAACGGCGAATCCTGGGAACTCGTCCGTGGCCTGTGGGATCACCCCGATCGCAAGAAGTGGTTTGGCGGCGGTGCGGACCACCCCGTCATTCATTCGATTTGTGTGGACCCGCGGGATGGTCGCAAAGTCCTGGTCGCCGTGTCCTGCGGTGGCGTGTGGATGACGGAGGATGATGGGCAGACTTGGGAGTGCACAAGCACCGGCATGCGAGCCGAGTACATGCCACCGGAGCAGGCCTATGACCTCCCCATTCAGGATCCGCACCTCGTGGTGCGCAGTGCAGCGAATCCCGACCGGCTCTGGTGTCAGCACCACAACGGGATGTACCGCTCAGATGACGGCGGCCGGTCGTGGGTGGAGTTCAAGGACGTGGAGCCGTCGACCTTCGGGTTCGCCGTGGCGACCCACCCCGAGCAGCCGGACACGGCTTGGTTCGTGCCCGCAGTCTCTGACCAGATGCGGGTGACTGCGGATGGACGCATGCTGGTCAACCGTACGCGCGATGGGGGCGCGTCGTTCCAGAACCTGACGGCGGGACTGCCCGAGCCCCCGGCCTGGGACATCGTGTTTCGGCATGCCCTGGATGTGGGCCCCAGAGGCCAGGTCTTGGTGCTCGGGTCGAGTACCGGGTCCTTGTGGTGCAGCTGGGACGGGGGGGACTCGTTTGAGTTGGTGAGCGCCCATCTCCCGCAGATCTACTCGGTGGAGTTGGTGAGCTAGATCGCGCGAGCTCGGGTTCGCCAGCCAGGTTCGAGTGTGCGCTCGAGACGGGTGAGGAGGACCCCGTCTCTGGCCCAAGGACGGGCAGAGGCTCATCGGAATCCAGCCACTCCCAGCCTGACACGCATCAAACAAAGCTCTTCACGACTCTCAATCCCTGAGGCAACCAGCCAGCCTTGCCCGGGTACCATGCGCCAATGCTTCGCCTCGGACTTACCTGCCTGCTGCTCGTCGCCCCGCCAGCCCACCAAGACACGGGGCAACTCAGCGCCCTTGGCCTGGCCCTCGATCGGGCGCAGAGGGCCCTCGACGCCGGACAATTGGATCAGGCTCACGCCCTGGTCATGCGGGCACTGGAACGTGACCGCAAGGCGACCCAGGCCTGGGACCTGCGTGCGCGCTGGGCTCAGGCAGCCTCCGACCGGGACGAGGAGGTCTACAGCCGGCACCAGCAGTACCGACTCTCCGCTGCACAGGGCGCGGACCGCAAGACCCTGCGGGCCTTGTGGGACGAGCTGCTGATCCTCGATCCCCTGGCGCGCGACCTGTACGGCATCAAGGACCGCTTCCTGAAGAAGCTGGTGCCCCTGGCCGAGTCCTACGAGAAATCCGGTCGACCGCACTCGGCCATCTCGGTGCTCAAGCGGGTTCTCGCTATCGATCCGGAGAATCTCGAGGCCCAGGCGGCCATCGAGCGCATCGCCGACAGCCCCGATCCGAGCTTGGCAGGAGACGCCAAGCCCAAGGACCTCTTCGCAGACGTGTCCGACGAGTGGATCGAAGCCTACGACAAGGATCACGGCGCCTGGGAAAGCGCCGGCGAGGAGGAACGGTCCAACTACATCACCGTGACGGACGCCGGCTACGAGGTTCTGATCCGTACGGCTGAAGCCATGGAGCAGATGAACGCTTTCTACCGCGAGTTCTTCCGCTACGGGACGGAAGAACACGGTGGCAGCGTTCCGCGCATCAAAGTGCACGTGTTCAAGGACAGGGACGAGTACCTGACCCTGGGCATTGGTCCCCCTGTCGAGTGGTCTGGCGGGCACTTCACTGGCAGCCACGTGGAGACTTACCTAAGCGGTAGTTTCGAGAGCATGACCGGGACGCTGTTCCACGAGGCGGCGCACCAGTTCGTCTCCCTCGCAACCAGCGCGGTGGGTTGGTTGAACGAGGGACTGGCCTCCTTCTTTGAGGGCACGCGCATCCTGAACAACGGCACGGTCATCATGAACATGCCGGCCAACGGGCGGCTGTTCCCCTTGGCCGAGCGCATGAGCAAGGGCTGGATGGCCAACGCCCAGGACGGATTCGATCCGAACGATTCCGACTCGACGCCCGAGAAGGCGCCCACTTTCCGGATCGTGATCGAGAACCGCTACTCGTGGGGGCCGCCTTGGTACGCGCCCACCTGGGGTCTCGTGTTCTTCCTCTACAACTATCAGGATCCCGTGGACGGACGGTACGTCTACCGCGACGCCTTCAGCGAGTTCATCAACGCATCGGGCGGCAAGACTGGGGACACGGCCGTGTCCACCTTTGAGGAGGTCGTCTTGGCCAATCCCAAGCCGGCGATGTCCTTTGTGGAACGACCCGAGGACGCCGTCGAGCTGATCTTGCCGCAGACCGTGGACGACGTGGATGCCGTTTGGAAGGACTGGATCCTGGCCTTGCGAGACGAGCAGAGTGGTGCCTTGGAGGTGGCCAGGCCCTACGCCCAGTGGGGCCGCTACGCCACCGAGAACGGGGATCTCGTTGTGGCCAAGGAACACTTCGAAAAGGGTTTGGTTGCCGACCCCACCAACGTGGATCTCCTGCTCGAATTCGCCGACCTGCTCGGCGAGCACTTCAAGGATTCGGACCGCGCGGCCAAATTGGCAGTGGAAGCCCTGTATCAACTCGAGCAAGAGCCCGAGCGGGACGAGAAGCGCATCCGCATTGTCGAGCGCTTGCTCAGCAAGTTGGACTCCAAGCACAAGAGTCTGGCACGCATTCAAGATGAACTCGCCGCCAGCACGCGCACGATCGTCGAGCGCTATGCCGCCGCGGGCCTCGACTTGATGGTCATGGATGTGTCCTGGCGCGCGGGCAGCGACCTCAAGCTGGACGACATGCTGGCCTACTACGAGGAAGCGGTGCGCCGCAGTGGACGCAGCCTTGCCATCTGGGAGTTGGCCTACAACGAACACAACCTGGATGGCTGGGTGACGGGTGTGCCGTCCTTCAGAGCCAACGGAGTTGCGCTGGCCGGAGACTTTGGCGAGTACGACGAAGAACGCTTTGACTTCCAGTCCTTGACCATGGATCGCGTGACCTCAGGAGATTTCTCCATCGAAGCTGAGGTGTTCGCGGACAAGGGCGAGGTGAACTTCTGTGGCTTTGTCTTTGGGCAGAAGGGGCCCAGCACCTTCCACGGCATGCTGCTCTTTCCGGGCAAGGTCGTCGCGGACGGGGGGGTCCAGACCGGCTGGTTGGACCTGATGTCCTCCTACGGTGGCGGTCTGATCAAGACGTGGCTGCACGTGCCCGTGAACACACTGGATCCGGCAGCTGAAGCGAAGCAGCCGGCAGAGCGCACCACGGCCGGTGAGCGCCATCTCATGCGGCTGGATGTGGTGGGTCGCAGCGTAGACATGTGGTACGACGGTGAGTTGGTGGCAACGCGGGACTTCCCCAGCAAGGACGTCTTGCGCGGAGGATTCGGGCTCCTGATGGGCCCGGGCAAGGCGCGCTTCCAGAACGTGCGCTTTCTGGCGCGTGATCCCTTCGACCCGGCCAGCGCCATCGAGCGCGCGATCACACTCGAAGCCCTCGCTGCGGCGGACGGTGGGACCGGTGCTATCCAGGGCAGCTACCAGGGCATGATCCCACCGTTCCCAGAGGTGAAACGCTGGGCCCAGGGTGTGCGCGAGAATTGGGCCGAAGCGCGTGGCGGCCCGCAGGTGCTCCTGCTGTGGTCCCTCGATCAAAATGAACTCGTGCGCATCGACGAGTGGTTGACCTACATGGAAGAGGGCTACCGAGAAGTGGGGCTCGAGGTCGTGTCGGTTGTCTCCACGCACGACGATGCCAAGCTCGACGCCTACCTGGAAGAGCACCCGCTGCCGGGTGCCGTGGGCGTCGACTACTTGGAGCCGGAGAGCGTGGGCATCGGCTCCTCCTTTGAGACCTTTTCCATCCGCCGTTTCAATCTCCCGCGCATCCTGCTGCTGGACCTGGACGGGACCGTCATCTGGGAAGGGGACCCGGGGTTCGAAATCAACGAAGTTCCCGTGCCGCCATTTGAGAGTTACCTGGACGACCCGCTCGATGAGTTGGTCCAGTCGCGCAAGCTGCGCGAGCTTGCCGTGTGGCGCACCAAGTGGGAACGCTACGGCGCACCGGCCCTGGCCCAGGGAAACTTTGAGGAGGCGCTGCCCATGCTGATCGAAGCCGGGGATTACGATCCGGTTTGCGAGCCCCGTGCTGCTCAGGCAGCGGCGGCGCTGCGCGCGGTGGAGTCGGCTCTCGAGGACTTGGAGGGCACCGCGAGCTCGATGGAACAGCGTGGCGTGGAAACGGGCATGGAGGTCTTGATTACCTGGGGCGGGCTCATCGCAGGGGAGGAAGGGGAAACGGTCGTCAAGGATCTCAAGAGGAACAAGGATGCGCGCACGATGTTGCAGTCCAAGAGCCACCGAGACTGGGTCAAGGTGCTCAAGGCCTGCGCGACGATTCCCAAGAAGCGTGGCCAGATGGCTGAGAAGGCCACGGCCGTCTTCACCGAGCTCGACAAGCGCAGCGGCTTCTTGGTGCAAGCCCTGCGCCTTGAATTGGAGCAAGCCCAGGCCGCAGGCGATTGGGCGACCTTCGAGAGTATCCTCGAAGCAGCTCCAAGCCGCGCCGGCAAGTTCCTGGCGGGCGACTACTTTGGCTGGGACTTTGCACAGTGAAATTGCGACTCCCAATCACCTACCGCAGCCTGGCCTGCTCTGCGCTTGTGCTGGCCGCATGCGTGGGGCAGCCCCTGGACCGAGCTGCGGTCGATACCGTTCTTGACGATTGGCACGCCGCCGCTTCCCGAGGAGACCAGACGCGCTACTTGGATCTCTTCGCTCCCGATGCTGTGTTCCTAGGCACAGATGCCAGCGAACGCTGGACCCTTGAGGAGTTCACTGCCTACGTGGAGCGTTATTTTCCTTTGGGGGGCTGGACCTACCAGCCTCGCGACCGTCACGTCCGCTTTTCGCCGCAAGGGACCCTGGCGTGGGTCGACGAGCTACTTGAGAACGAGAAGTACGGGACCCTGCGCGGCACGTCTGTCTTGCAGCGCATCGCGGGCGAGTGGCGCATTGCGCACTACAGCATGACCTTTGCCGTGCCGAACGAGCGATCGGCTGAGGTGGTCGAGGCCATCAGGCGCGAGCCGGGTGCAGCGGATTCAGGCCAGTAGGCCGTACCGAAGCAAGGCAAAGATTGCCGGTTTTGCGGGAACCTGGACCAGGACGGGACACTCAGAGGAGGGGGCGCTGCTTCCCGGCCATTGATCTCCGATCTTTAGCGACCCGACCCGCTAGGGACTTGGTAACTTTTGGTCTAGGCAGTGGATATCCCATCGTCAGGCAAGGTTTCGGCCCACTTTCGCGCAACCTTCCCACCTGCTATTCGGCCTCCCAACTGGAAACCCTCTTGGGAGCGCGGTTCAGCTCCCGTGCACACCGCGCCACAAGCGCAGCCCAACAGACTCACCTATGCAATCCAACCCCCTTTGTGCGTTGTTCTCCATCCTCTCCCTAGGGATCCTGGCCACGCCCAGTGTTCAAGCCCAACAACGGGGCAACACGGGGGATGCAAGCCACAACGTCACGGTCCACGAAGACCTAGATGGCAACATCATCGCCGCGGATTCCACCGGCACCTACACCTATCCTTCGTGGAGCATCTACCTGGCTTCGGATTTCTTCTCTCGCAACCGCATGCGTTGTGGACAGAATTTTCTGCCGCCCGCGGGCGGTCAACAGACCTTTGGCGCCAAGAGCGACTGCGCCTACGGGTCGACCAATCCAAAGAACGAGTACGACCCGGCCGTGCAGAAGTTCAGCATCCCCGTGGTGGTTCACATCCTGATGAACACCAACGGCAACGGTGCGATCTCCGATGCCATGGTTCAGAGCCAGATTGACATCCTGAATGAGGATTTCCTGGCCATGATCGGGACCAATGGCGCCCCGGGCACCGATTGCCAGGTGGACTTCTACTTGGCGACAGTCGATCCCAACGGGAATGCGACGACCGGAATCACGCGCGATACCAACAACAACTGGTACAACGACACGGGCAACTACAAGTCTGTGCTCTCCTGGAACACCAACAAGTACTTCAACATCTACACCAACACGGCGAGTGGCTATTTGGGCTACGCCTACATTCCTCAGAGTGGCGGAGTTGTTGGCAACAGCATCGACGGAGTCGTGTGCAACTGGACCGCCTTTGGGCGGAACTCACCTGGTGGGCCGCCCTACAATCAGGGGCGCACGATGACGCATGAAACGGGCCACTATCTCGGGCTGTTTCACACCTTCGACAATGGCTGTGGCAGTACCAGTGCTTGCTACACGTCGGGCGACCTGATCTGCGATACCAACCGCGAGTCTGGGCCGGTGTTCGGATGTCCTGGGAGCAGCAGTAGCTGCAGTTCGCAGGACCCCTTCCACAACTACATGGACTACACCAACGACTTGTGCATGTACGAATTCACTCCCGAGCAGGCTCGCCGCTTGCGCTGCACGATCGAGTATTGGCGCCCCAACCTCTTCACTTCGGGGGGCGGGTCCACCTTGATCTTCGGCGACGGCTTTGAGAGCGGAGACTATTCCACCGGCGGGTGGGTGACGCAGAACGTCAAGTGTCGCATTCACGGCAAGTCGGCCTACACCGGCATCTGGGGTGCACGTCTCAAGCGCATCACCAACGCTGAGAAGAGCTTCTCGACCGTGGGCTTTAGCCAGGTGCGGGTGAATTACGCGGGCATGGTGACCAACTATGCGCCCAAGAAGAAATTGCTCCTGCAGTGGTTTGACGGCGTCAACTGGGTCACCGTGGACAACGTGCAGTCGTCTACCTGGACGAACCAGTCCGTCTTCTTGCCGGCTGGTGCAGCCAACAACCCCAACTGCACGATTCGCTTCAAGTCGAAGGACAAGACCAAGGGCACATTCGCCAGCTTCGACGATGTTGCTGTCTGGGGTGACTGACCGAGACTTGATTGGCTGAGGGCCCCCGCCTGGGTGGCCAGGAGTCCAGGGGCACCGAGGGCGGTGCCCCTGGGTTCGTCATGGCCCGGGCCGTGGATCCCGGGGCGCCCGCTCAGTAGGATGCGGTCGGCCCTAGGGGCCTGCTGGGGGCGGCGACAAACGGTCGCCTGAGATGAACCCCTCGAACCTGATCCGGATCATGCCGGCGTAGGAAAGCACGATGAACACGACCGACCCGCAGCCCGCAGCACTCCCCTCACTTGAGGCCTGCTTCCCGAGTTCACACAAGATGCTCGTCCCCGTGGAGCACGCGGGACACGAGCTGAACATCCCCAAGCGACGTATTCACCTGTCGTCGGAAGATCCGCCGCTGGATGTCTACGACACCAGCGGGCCTCAGGGTTTTCCCGTCGAGCAGGGCCTGCCCAGCCCGCGCGCCGATTGGGTCGCTCCGCGCCTGAAGCAGGGGGGCACGGTGACGCAGATGCACTACGCCCGCAAGGGCATCGTCACCGAGGAGATGCGCTTCGTCGCCGAGCGCGAAGGCTGTGAGGTGGAACTCGTGCGCTCGGAGATCGCCGCCGGCCGAGCCATCCTGCCCGCCAATGTCCGGCACACAGAATTGGAGCCCATGATCATTGGGCGACGCTTTCTCGTGAAGGTCAACGCCAACATCGGCAACAGTGCCATGGGTTCGACCATTCAAGAAGAGGTGGAGAAGCTGCAGTGGGCGACCCGTTGGGGAGCGGACACAGTCATGGACCTCTCTACGGGGGCGGACATTCATAAGACGCGTGAGCACATCCTGCGCAACTCAGCCGTGCCCATCGGGACGGTGCCCCTGTACCAGTGCTTGGAAAAGGTCGACGGCCGTATCGAGGATCTCAGTATTGAGCTCTTCCTCGAGACCCTCGAGGAACAGTGCGAGCAGGGCGTGGACTACTTCACCCTGCACGCGGGCGTACTGCTGCGCTACATCCCCATGACCCAGCATCGCCTGACCGGCATCGTCTCTCGTGGTGGGTCGATCATGGCCAAGTGGTGTCTGATTCACCATCAGGAGAACTTCCTCTACACGCACTTTGACAAGCTCTGTGAGCTGATGGCCCGTTACGACGTGAGTTTCAGCTTGGGAGATGGCTTGCGGCCCGGTTGCATCGCGGATGCCAACGATGAGGCTCAGTTTGCGGAACTCAAGACCCTGGGCGAGTTGTGCCAGATCGCTTGGAAGTACGACGTGCAGACCATGATCGAAGGTCCGGGGCACGTCCCCATGCACAAGATCAAGGAGAACATCGATCTGCAGGCCGAGGTTTGCAATGACGCTCCCTTCTACACCCTGGGCCCCCTGGTCACAGACATCGCTCCCGGTTACGACCACATCACGTCCGCGATCGGCGCGGCCATGATCGGTTGGTGGGGCACGGCCATGCTGTGCTACGTGACCCCGAAGGAGCATCTGGGCTTACCGGATCGTGAAGACGTCAAGGAAGGTGTGATCACCTACAAGATTGCGGCGCACGCGGCGGATCTGGCCAAGGGGCATCCCGGAGCGCAGGCATGGGACGACACGCTGTCTAAGGCGCGCTTCGAATTCCGCTGGCAAGATCAGTTCAATTTGTGCTTGGACCCGGTGACCGCAGAGTCGTATCACGACGCCACCCTGCCGGCGGCGGGCGCAAAGGTGGCCCACTTCTGCTCAATGTGCGGGCCGCACTTCTGCTCGATGAAGATCACCGAAGATGTCCGTGCCTACGCAGCCAGCAAGGGAATCGCCGATGAGAAGGCGCTGGCTGAGGGTCTCGTGGAGAAAGGCTCCGAATTCCGGGAGGGCAGCCAAGAAATCTACCAAGACACCGAATCTGAATCTGGAGTTCAGGCTGGCACGTAGCGCACAAGCGGGTTCCAGATTGAGGAGTCGAAGACGCTAGGCCCATGCTCGGACTCCTGAAGAAACGCTCCTTCGGGGCGATGACCCTTACCCAGTTTCTGGGAGCCTTCAACGACAACGCGTTCAAGCAGGTGATCGTGTTGCTGGCCACCTCCGTGGCCGCGGGTGCGGGGCCCGGAGAGGCCTTGGATTGGGTCATGCGGCATCCACTGGGGGGTGGCTTGCCGGGTGGGTTGTCCCCCCAGGCCATCCCGCCCTTTCTCTTTTCCTTGCCCTTCGTGCTGTTCGGGCCCATCACCGGGTCCCTTGCCGATCGCGTTTCGAAGAGCCGCATCATCCAGGCCGCCAACCTGCTCGAGATCGTGGTCATGGCCGTGGCCACCCTGGCCTTCTGGTTGTCCGACTACGGCATTCTCTTGGGTGCCGTGTTCCTCATGGGAACGCAGTCTGCGATCTTTGGCCCCAGCAAGTACGGCTGCATCAAGGAGATCGTCGGCAAGCGAGAACTCAGCCGCGCCAACGCGTTGATTCAGAGTTCCACCATGGTCGCCGTCCTGGCCGGGGTGTTCCTGGGTGGCATCTTCCGCGACCAGCTGGCAGATCACCTGTGGATGGCAGGCATCTGGTACATGGGTTTCGCCGCCCTGGGCTGGATGGTCTCCATGCGCATCGAAGCCCTGCCCGCGGTCGACCCCAAGCGCAAGCTGAGTTGGAACCCGGTTCGCGAGTTGATCAGCCATTGGCGAGCGACTGAAGGTAATCGTCATCTCGTGCTCTCCATCATCGCCAGCAGTTTTTTCTACCTGATGGCGGCGACCTTCATGATCGTCATCCCCACCTACGGCAAGTGGATGGGGCTTTCGGGTACCGAGACCAGTTCGCTCATGGCGATGCCGGGGTTGGGCATCATTGTGGGCGCAGTGATCGCGGGACGCGTGTCGGGCGATCGAATTGAAGGTGGTTTGATTCCTCTGGGCCTGCTCGGCATGGCTGGCAGTTTGCTGGCCACGTCCATTGCCCCGGAGAACACCCTCCTCATCCGCTTCTGCTTGCTGGGCATGGGGATGTTCTCGGGCATCTTCTCGATTCCCGTCCGCTGCCTGATCCAGAGCCTGCCGCGCGCGGAGAAGCGTGGCTCCGTGCAGGGCCTCGCAGAGGTGATGGACTTCGTAGGCATCCTGCTGGCCTCGCCCCTGTTCATCTTGTGGGACACGGGCTTTCACCTGACTCCCCCGCAGATGTTCCTGGTGGGGGGCGTGATCATGGCCCTGGGAGGCATCACCTCCTTGATCCTGGCGGGAGAGTTTTTCGTGCGCCTGGTGCTGCTCACCCTGACCCACAGCCTCTATCGATTGCGTGTGACTGGACGCGAGAACATGCCCGAGCAGGGTGGCGCCCTGTTGGTGGCCAACCACGTGTCGTTCGTGGATGGGATCCTGGTCGGGGCCGTGGTTCAACGACCTGCGCGCTTCTTGGTCTATCGCGATTACCTCGAGATGCCCGTCGTGGGGCCCTTCGGCCGGCGCATGGGGTTCATCCCCGTCAGCTCTGGGGATACCCCCGAGGAGAAGGCTCATGCTCTGGACGAAGCGGCGGCGGCGGCTCGGGCGGGCTCGCTGGTGTGCATTTTTGCAGAGGGCAACATCACGCGCACCGGCACCATGCTGCCCTTTGCAACGGGGCTGGAGCTCATCGCGCGTGCGGCGGACGTACCCATCATTCCCGTCGGGTTGGACCGCTTGTGGGGCAGCATCTTCAGCTTTGAGGGTGGCCGCTTCTTCTGGAAGTGGCCCCATCGTTTGCCCTATCCGGTCGATGTGGTGATTGGTGAGCCACTGCCCTCAGGCACTCCCGCGGGCGAGGTGCGCAACAGTATCCAAGAAGCCATTGCTGCCCGCCGATCTCAACGCGATGGTCGGGCGGGCTCCCTGGCATGGCGCCTTATTGTCAGCGCCAAACTGCACCGTCGCCGCCTGGCCCTCGTTGAGCAGGCCAGTCGTTTGACCTACGGGGATCTCTTGGTACGTGCCATGGCTCAGGCTCGAGCGCTGGACCGGCAGCTGAAGAACGCGCGCCGAGTGGCCGTGGAACTCGAGACGGGCATCGACGCCGTGACCTTGCACTTGGCCCTGACCCTGAGTGGTCGAGTCAGCGTTCCCTTGGCTCCCGGGCTGTCGGATCACGATCGAGCGCGGTTCCTCGAAGCCGCGGCAGCCGACGCATGGATTGGAAGGCAGGCCCACGAAGGCATCGATACTCCGTCCTATCTCCTACAAGACATTCAAGCTGAGGTTCGAGGCGGCGATCGCTGGCTAGCGCAATTCCTATCCCGACTCCCCACCTGGGCCCTCGTGCGCAAGATCACGCCCCAGACTTCTGCGCGCGAGGCGGCGGCGGTGTTGTTCACTGCTGGCACGACCGGACCTGCCAAAGCCGTTGAGCTCAGTCACGGGAACATCCTCTCGAATGTGCAGAGCTTGCTGGAGGTCCTGCACATCGGCCCGCCCGATCGCGTACTGAGCCCCCTGCCCTTGTCCAATGCATTCGGCTACACGGTAGGCATGTGGACGACACTGCTCAGTGGAGGGCGCGCGGTTCTGGTCGACACAGAAACCGACGCAGAACAGGACTTGTGCGCTCGAGTCGAGCCCCTGGCGATTTCCGAGAAGGTCACGGTTGTCTACGGCAGCCCGGCTGCTTTCTCTGCGTTCAGCAGGGGATTGGATCCGTCCGCGTTCCAGCACCTGTGGGTGGCCGCATGCGCCGCGCAGGCCTTGGACAAGGACCTGGCGGCGGCCTTTGCCGAGCGCTTTGGAGTTTTGCTTTGCGAGGGTTACGGCTTGACCGAGTGCTCGCCCGTGGTGTCGTTCAACATTCCGGGTGGCGAGCGACATAGCGGTCGTCAGATGGCGCACTTGCCCGGCAGTATCGGCCGACCCCTTCCAGGAGTGGCTGTACGGATCGTCGATGGGGCTTCGGGGCGGCCTGTGCCAGAGGGCCAAAGTGGTGAACTGCAGATCAAGGGGCCGAACGTGATGCTGGGCTACGTAGGGCAGGCCGCGGAATCCCTGCTTGACGACGGTTGGTTTGCCACGGGCGACCTGGCCCATATCGACAGGGGCGGCTTTCTGATCATTGACGGTCGGCTGCCCGCCGAGGCGAAGAGCTAGAGCGGGACCGCCAAAGTGACTTGTCGGCCAGGGTCGAGCGCCGCGCGCAACTCGTCATCGATTGCATGTCCGCAGAGTTGCTCCGCAGCGACCCGTCCAGCCGCCGCACCGACCGAGATTCCGTGGCCACCCAGACCCGCCAGCCAGAAGAGACCCGCGCAGCGTGAGTCGGGCCCGATCCACGGCACATCATCATCGGTCAGGGTCCGCATGCCAGGCCAGAAATGGGCCAGCCCGAGATCGCCGCAGTGAGGCAAGAGTCGTTCGACCTTCTCGGCCAGCAGGCGCTGTACGTCGGGGTCCGGCCGCAGGGCATCGGGTTCCACATCGCAAAGGTCGCAGGCAGACATGAGCAGTCCCGCGCTCTCGGGTCTGGCGTAGAAGCCGGCCTGGTCGTCCCAGACCACTGGACTGTCAGGTGCTACCGTCGTCGTGGGGGCGCTGACCATCAGGTGGCGGCGCGTCACTCGCATGGCCACGGGACCGGAGAGGTCGCTGGACAGGGAGGGAGCCCAGGCTCCGGCTGCGATGACAGTCACGTCGGCCTCCAACTGTGAGCCGTCCGCCAGGCGCACACCGCAAACACGAGGTTCGGACGTTCCCGAGCGCATCCAACCCGTGACTTCGCGGCCCGTCTCCACGCGCACCCCCGACTTGCGCGCTCCGGCGGCAAACCGTTCCAGCAGCAGCGCCACATCGATCTCGCCCTGGTGCGGAAACCACCAGCAGCGTTCTCCTAGTGGGCTGAAGTGCGGCGCCAGTTGATGCTGGCGAGCGCGGCTCAGAGGCTGGACAGAGTTCCAGCTCAAGTGGTCGTCCAGCCACAGGGGTAGCGGGTCCTTGTGGGTGCCCTCAGCCAAGAGCAGTCCGCGCCTGCGCAAGAGCGGCGCGGGGGCGAAGCCAGGCGGCGGATTCTGCAGGAACTGACGTGTTTGTTCAGCCAGGACGCGCGTGGCCCAAGGGGTCACGGCCGTGCGCAGAATCGCCGCGTTCTGGCCCGTGGCGTGCAGGCCCAGCAAGGGCTCCCTTTCAAGTAGAGTTGTGCGCGGACCGGCCCCCAACTGGCCCAACCACCAGGCCAGGGATGCTCCGGCCATGCCGCCGCCGACGATCAGGATGCGCTGACTCACGGCCGACGCGCCGGAACGGACAGGGGGGGATAATCTTGCTCCAGCACGGCCAAAGAATAGCGTGCCACCCAGCGCTCGAGCTACTCCCCCGGAAACTCGAGGCCCATCTGCTGCCGAACCTCGTCAAGCGTTCCCATGATGGCGATGCTCTCATCCAGGGGCATGACCGGGCTCTGGGTTTCGCCTGCGGCCAAACAGCGAGCGACCTCGGTGGCCTGTTTGTGCAGGCCGAGCCCGCCAAAGGGGGCTCGGAATCGCTGCGGCCGCGGTGCCCGCCTGGCCATCCAGCGACTGAGGGATCCACCCCAGGAGGAGGTCCTGCGCGCCAGCGCGCCAGTCCCCGGTAGCGCGGCTGAAACAGCCTGCGCGGCACGACGCCCGACTCGGCCGCTGAGGCTGGGCCGACTATTCAGCAAGTAGAGTTGCAGTTCCACCGGACACCACCAGGGCGCAGGAAGATGAATACGACCGTGGGTGCCGACGATCGTCGCTGTTTGCGAGCCGGCGCTTTGGATCGAAGACGTCAGCAGGGCAACGGCTCCGGAGTCGTAACCCAGGAGGGCTGCGGCGTGCCCATCCACTCCGCTCTCGACCAGATGCCCGCGGCCGTGCACCGTCTGCGGCGCACCGAGCACCATGGATGCCAGCGAGACGCCGTAGACGCCCAAGTCCATCCAACTACCCCCGCCTAACTCTCTCGAGTAGATGCGCGCATCGGGCTCCATCTTGACGGGCAGGCCCAGGTCCGCGTGCACTTGCAATATCTCGCCGATGAGTCCCTGTTCAAGCCAGGTGCGCAGGGTGCCCATGGCGGGCAAAAAGCGAGTCCACATGGCCTCCATGAGAAACAGGCCGCGCGATTGGGCCAGGTCGGCGATGTCCGCCGCCTGGGCGCGGCTGAGCGTGAACGGTTTCTCGCACAGCACGGGTTTGCCTGCCTCGAGCGCCTGTCGTACATGTTGCGCGTGC
>CAYXTP010000004.1:0-54314 GCA_964467985.1 uncultured Planctomycetaceae bacterium | reverse complement strand
GTAGGGGCGGTCACGGGTGGATCGTGACGGCCAGGGCGGGGCCAGGCAAGAGATGAGTGGGGATTGGGAGTGTGCCAGGGCTCAACGAGTTCTCAGCCAGAGGCGCCGGACCATCGCAGCTCGGGTGTCCCGGCTCTAGGTGCCTCGCCGCTCGAACACGACCAATAGGGGAGCATGGTCCGAGGCCTCTGGCTCGTCCAAAATCTGAATGGACTTCACCTCCCAGCCGGGGAGGCGGAAGAGCACGTGGTCAATGCCGATCTCGGGCTCGCGCGACGGAAATGTGAGCAGCGGCGAGCGATGGCCCGCCCGCTGGAAGTTCTCGAGCAGGCGCTCGATGGGTTCGGACCCGACCTCGGCGTTCAAGTCTCCAGCGAGCACAAGCGCGTCTTGGCCGGCGAACAAGCGGATCAGCTCAAGTGACTGCCGCAATCGATCCGCAGGGTCCTGAGTGTGGTCCAGGTGCGTACCGACGAATAGCAGGGATTCCCCCTGCGCGACCTCGAGGGTCACGGCGAGCGCGGCCCGCCCCTCGTGACTCGCAGACGCGGGTAGCGGGTGAGTCTCCGGTGTTGCGCCGGGCAGTCCCAACAAGAGTGCCTCCCCGTACTCGCCACCATCATGGTCGATGGCCCGCCCAAAGTGGGCTCGCATGTGGGTCAGTTCGCCCAGAGCCTGGGCTTGGTCCACGTGCAACGAACGCCCGGTCTGCTTGTCCACCTCTTGCAGCGCCACCAGGTCGGGCCGGGCTGAGAGGATTACATCTGCGATGCGTTGCAGGTCAATGATTCCATCCGTCCCGCGTCCGTGATGGATGTTGTAGGTCAGGACCCGCAACTCTTGTCGGTCCAGCGCTACGCAGGCCGCGAACAGGAGCGCGAGCCCAACAGGGGCGAGTCGCCCCAGTCTCAAGAATTCTGGTCCCCGGCCACGACGGCTGCGGCGTAGGCCACCCAAGCGGCGACTTCGAAGAAGCCCACAGTCCCCGCACCGGCTTCACCCTGCTCCTTGTTGGGCGTCTGTCCGATGCTCGGTTGTCGGTAGAGCCGTGACAGGAGCTCGGTCAGGGTGGTTGGGTGCCGGCAGGCCAGGTCGCCCAGACTGTCCACTCCCGCCGCGCGCAAAAGGGGCACCCAGGAAGCCTCCATGTCTGGCACGAGCAAGAGTTCGGCCGCAATGCGGCAATCCTCGACCTGTTCCGGACGCAAGCTGGCTGCCATCGCCACGCTCGTGCGGCCCGATCCCGTTGAGCAATAGAACAAGAACTCGCCCGTGGTGTGGATCGAAAGGGAACTCAGTTCGCGGCAGGCGTCGAGATTCAGATCGGGCATGGCCACGAGTACATCGCTCAGGCGTCGATCCGATCCGCGTTGGGTCTCGTGCGCTCCCATGGCCGCAGTCTAGCGCTCCGCCCTAGGGGCTTGCACGCTTTTGATTGCGGGGCGCCTACTGGGACCACTCGCGCTCGCGTTGCGGCGAGAGGGGAATCACGTGCTGGTAGGCGGCACGCGTATTCCACTGCTCGCGCCAAGCACGGTGGGCCTCATCCTCTGGGTATTCCAGGCCCGGTGGCGGGGGATAGACGCCCATGCCGTGGTGTGGGAGCGGTTCGACTTCCAAGGCAGACAGGGTGTTGGGGTCGCGGTCCTTGGCCCAACCGTCCAGATAGACGAGGTAATCCCGGGTCCAACCCTCACGCAGGGGCGGCAGGTCTCGACCATCAAAACGCAGCTCGAGTGCGTCGCCCGCACCCATGATCACAAACTGGTCATCGACTTCCCCGAGCAGTGGCAGGACTTCGCCGTAGCGCGTGTAGAGGCCCGGGTGCTGGTCCCACCGGGCCTGGTCGGCGAGTTGGTCCCAGTCGAACCTTTCGGGACTGTGTTCGGACTGGGCGGGTAGCGGGGAGCTAAATCCGCGCGCCCAGAGACGAGAGGACGTCACGGGCAGGGACGTGGTGATCTGCGCGGCGTCGTCTCCCACAGCGAGGCGAATGGAGTCCCAGTACAAGCAGAGGGTGGAGGCCACGCGCAGGCGGGGATCCTCCCGTTTCAGGATCGCCGTCACATCGAGCACCATGGTCTTGGTCTTGCCCGCCGGGAAACCCACCGGCGGACCCGTCGCGGACCAGGCGTCGCCGTCTGGAACCAGAATCGAGGGTGGAACAAACTCCACCCCGGGTGTGCGCGCGCTAGCCATGTTGACACTGGCATCTGTCCACAGGAACCAGCCCGTGCAGACGAGGCGCAGCTGGGCGTCCTCTGGGAATCGCTTCAGAGCTTCGGTGTCAAACTCCAGCTCGAGCCAGTGCGGGTCCGCGAGCCCGTAGAACTGTGGGTCCGCCAGGCGCTCGAAGGGAGCTGCATGTTGGCCGTCGATGTGTTGCAGTGCGGCGGTCCAATCCTCTCCATCACTCCCGGTCGCTCGCTGCGGAGCGAGCACTTCGTCCATCACGTGTGTGTGAGCCGTTGGGAAGGGCGGAAAGGTGAAGCGTTCGTTGGGCTGGACTTCCGTCCCCTGGGGGTGGTCCACGACATCCAAACGCACGTGGTCCAGGTAGGTTACCTCCCGCAGTTCTTCGGTGAATTGCATGCGGTACTCGCCATCCTGCAGCTTCAGCTGGTCGCCCGTGACGAGCACGTATTCATCGTGATCGGGGGGAACCAATAGGCCTGGTGCCATGGGAAGTCCGAGAGGTGTAATGCCCAGGACATCCGAGACGAATTCGAATGTGTCTCCGTTCCACGTATACAGGAACGGGCATGACCCGATCAGACCCTCTGTCTGGATGCCAAGGCCTGTCGTGCTTCCAAGATCCAGAATCTGGTTGCCGGCCTCGACGTCCAAGTCGCTGGACACGACTCCGTTGGGCCAGGTCACGCGCAGGACTTCGAAGAAGTCCAAATCGCCCAAGCCGTACAAGGTCGTCGTGCCGCGCCAGAAGTGACGTCGGTACAGAGACCCGGCACGCAGCTCCACCACGGCACCGATGCCCTGGCGGTTGTCCTTTTGTCCACGGAAACGAATGCGCATGGCCTTGCCCATGGGGCCCGTGCTGCGCTGGACATGCACGCCGTCCGCTTCCAAGTGCAGGAGCTCCCAGGCCAGGGAGTCTCCGTAGCCCGATTCCAGGTCGGCGACAACGAGGGGGCCGCTGACCGGTCCGTCGCCCAAGCTGATCGGAGTCTCGCTCGCCAGACCCAGATTCAAGAGGCCCCGAACGTCGGTTCCCGAGCCGGCCCAGAGCACATCCACGCTACCGTTCAGGTCCGCGTCGACCTCAATCAACTGCACACCGCTGGGGATCGAGCGGGGACTCGGTTGCATGGTCCCGTCGGGTTGCTGCAAGTAGAGCAGCCCCGACTGCGCATCCTCGTCGGCTTTGGGGCACAGGCAGTCCACGCGTGCATCGCCGTCCACATCGGAAAATAGCGGTCGGCTTGGGAGGTCCGCAGCCCCGAACATCTGCTCACCGATGTCCTCGAATTTTCCTCCGCGCAGGGACGACCCGATCCACAGAACCCCCGGGCCGCCACACAGGAGATCCACGTCCTGGTCGCCGTCGATGTCTTCGATGGTGCACCAGCGCCAGCCACCGGCCGTGGGCAAATCCGCTTCGGCGCTCATGTCGGTGAAGGTGCCACGCGGTGGGGGGACGCTATCGGGTTTGCTCTTGACGATGCCGGCCCCGTTGTTGCGCAACAATCGGATACCGGAATCGCCAACCACGAGTAGGTCCAGGTCTCCATCGTGATCTGCGTCCACAGTGGTCACGTCTCGAGCGCCTGTTCCGACACTGGGCAAGTTCAAGGGCGACATGGACCAGCTCACCTGTGACCCCTCGCCCTGTGCCTCGAAGAGCATCAAGCCATCGGCGGCGAGGAACACCAGATCGAGTGTGCCGTCCTTGTGCAGGTCCAGGGTTCGCAGGCTGCGGGCGGGCTCCTTCCAGATCGTTCTCGTCTGCCACGATCCGTCTGCCCCGCGCAGGGCGACACGCACACCGGATTGGCCTGTGCTGACCAGGTCCGTGCGCCGGTCGCCGTTCAGGTCGTCGGCCAACAGCTCGTCGCCCGCGCCAAGCTCTGGGGCGATCACCTCAGCTGCTGCGTAGATCGGAGATTCCAGCGAGGAAGACGGGTAGTTGCCAATGGCTGCGGGAGGCAGGACGCGGGCCAGGGTGCCCTCGTTGATTTCGACCGTCTTGACCGGACGCAGACCCCTATCCTGCAAGGATGCCCAAAGGTCCGAGTACTTGCGTTCGGCCTCTTCATCTTCTCCGAGCCATGTGTGGATGTTCGACAGGCGGTAGATGGCCGACACATACCAGGGCCCCCCGCCTTCGATGCCGGCACTCTTGATGCGCTCGCATAGGTCGATCGCTTCATCGAATTCCTCCATGGCCTCAAGCGCTTGCGCCAGCGCGTAGAGGGTGCCTAGGTCTTCTGGGGCGAGCAGCAAGGCTTGACGGTAGTGAGCGTCGGCCCCTGGCTTGCCTTCCAAATAGTCCAGCCGGCCCCTGAGGAAATGAATGGCGGCGTTCTCCTCGTCTGTCCCCGCACGAACCAAGAAGGCCCGCGCAGCTGGCAAGTTCCCGTCCTGCAATTCGATGACGGCGGCGCGCATGAGGTCCTTACTGCTGGCATTCGCTCGATCCACCAGCGGTGCAAGCACCTTGCGCGCGGCACTGTAGTTCGTGGAGGCAACCATCGCTGCGACCCGGTCGCGGGCCAAGGTGTCCGCGGCGCTTGCAGGCTGTTCCTCCCCGCTCGTGGCTGGCCCCTGGTCGGGGGCGCAGGCCTGCAGGGTCAGAAGTGCACTGACCAGTAGGCAAGGCAGGTGCAGGGTCGGTCGAAAGCGTGCAGTAGAGAGTGGCGACATGGGTCCGTGGGCTGGGGGGATCGGGGCTGCACCGACAGATTCAAACTAGCGTTCCGCTCGGGTCGACTCCAGGGCGGGGAGCTTGCCTACGACGGAACAGGTCGGTCTGTTGGCCCAGGCAATCCCAAGTGCCGCGTAGGTTGAATTGAGCGATTGCATCCCCGCACCCCGGCGTTCACTATCGAGCCTGGGGGCGCTGCCGATCGAACGCTCGCCCGCTCCTCTCCATGCCCGAACCGCGCACATTTCGAGCCCCTCCTGCGGGCCCTCGAGCCCACGGCAGGCGTTGCTTGCTCGCACTGTGCGCCTGGATTGGGATGACGGTGTTGGGGTATGTCGGGCTCGCCCCGTCTACGGCACGTCCGACCGCTGCACCCGGCAACCTCTTCTCCGCTCAGCGCGCCGGCAACGCCATGGCCCAGCTGCTGCACGGAATCGGATCGCACCCCGCGGGGAGTCCCGCGGCCGACCAACTGCGCTCGCGCATCGTGGACCACCTGCGCGCCCTCGGCTATCAGCCCGAGTTGCAGACGACCTTTGCGGTGGGCAAGGGCGGAGTGGCGGGCACCGTTCGCAACGTCATCGCCCGCAGCAGTGGACGCGAGCCAGGGCCGGCTCTCGTGTGTGTCGCCCACTACGATTCCGTTTGGGCTGGCCCCGGTGTGTCCGACGACTTGTCCGGGGTGGGCGTTCTACTCGAGCTGGCGCGCATCCACATTGAAGGCCGTCGGACCCGCCAGCCCGTCGTGTTTCTCTTTACGGACGCGGAGGAGCAGGGGCTTGTGGGGGCATCCGCTTTCATGGATCACCCCCTGTGCCAGGACGTTGGGTTGGTCTTGAACTTCGAAGCGCGTGGGGGATCCGGCTTGGCGTACATGTTCGAGACCGGCCCCCAGAATGAGAGCCTTGTGCGCATGTATGCCGATTGCGTGTCACGGCCCACGGCCTCCTCTCTGAGCACCGAAATCTACAGACACCTGCCCAATGACACGGATTTCTCGTTCTTTCGCGATGGGGGATTGCCTGGATTCAATTTCGCGTTCATCGAAGACCTACACGTCTACCACACGCCCCTCGATGATTTTGAGCACCTGTCGTTGGATAGCTTGCAACACGAAGGTGATCAGGCGCTTGAACTCATGAAGCGCTGGCTAGGGCAAGTCCCTCCCCCCGCGAGTTCTGCCAACGTGATCTGCACGTCCCTGCCGGGGAACTGGATGATTCTCTACGGACAGACCACAGGCCGAGTGGTCTCTCTCCTGTGTTTGCTGGCCCTCGCGTGGGGAGCGCAGGGATGTGTCTTGCGGGCCCGAGCGACCTGGGCAGAGGTTAGAGGTGGTTTCGTTCTGGCCGCAGCATCCGTGCTGGTGGGATGCGTCACAGCGGTTTCTTGGTCGAGCGCTCTGCGGAGTCTGATCGGCACTCCCAGGCCTTGGGACGACCAACCGTATTGGTGCCTGGGAATCCAAATCGGCGTGGCTATTTGTACTTGGACTATCCTGATCAAGAACTGGGGAGCATCCGTGGGCCGCGTGGGCGCGGTCTTGGGAATGTCACTGGGCTGGGGATTCGCGGCTCTGGGTTCCTCCCTGTTTCTGCCAGGCGCGAGCTTCCTGTTCACCCTGCCCGCCGTCTTCCTCACGGCGGTCCTCTATTTGATCCCCAGGGATGTGTACCTTCAATCCCGGCTGGCCCGGGGCTTGGGAGGGATCCTGCCCCTGGCAGCTCTGGTCTGGATTTCAGCCCAGCGTGGCATCGCTGAAGCCGTGGGCCCAGGCGTGGAACTCGCATTGGCCTTGCCGATCTTGGTGCTGGGCACCTTCTTCATGCCGTTGCTCATAGGCATTCCGCACTGGGTGCGGCGGGTGCTCGCTAGTTCCGGCGTCTTGATCCTGCTGGGCTCGAGCATGGGCACGCTGCTGGCCCCGAGCCAGAGCATCCTACGGCCAGCGAAGCTCAACCTCGTCTATGCGCAGGACGTCGCCGGGACCGGACGGGCTCAGTGGCAGGCGTGGACGTCGGGGTCGCCGCTCCCCGACGAATTCGCGCAGCACTGGGGGTTCAGCGAGGTCGAGCCCCAAGAGAACCAGGATGAACTTGATCCTGAGCAGAGGTTGCTGATCTCCCCGGGTTGGGCGGGCCGACGCCTCTTCAGTGCTCCCGCTCCGCACTTGGGCTTGGAACTGCCGCGCTTGGAACTGGATCCAGGCGCCTGGGTTGGAAAAGGGGAGGCCCTTGCCTGGCGCGCAACGGGGACCTTGCACGCGCATGGCATCCGCGGTCGCACGACCGTCACCGTTCTCGAAGCGCCGGGACCCGTGAGTCTCGTCGCACACGGCGTCTCGCTCGGCGTGCGCGAGCACTTCACCTTCATGGATGTGCCCGAGCAGGGCTTGGCGATTGAGCTTTGGGTCGGCCCGCCCGAAGCCCAGGAGATCGAAGGCCAGACGCCGGGTCGGCAAGCGGACTCGGCCGACACGGGTGATGGGGCACTGCACCTGCGATTGGTGCACCGCGGCCCCGGCCTGCCAGCCAGCGCTGCGCACCTACTGGCTGCCCGACCCGCGGGATTCGTACCCGCCGGAGATGGCGACGGGATCTTGCTCAGCGGCCGATTCGATCTCACCTTGCCCGCGGTGCCAGCCGAGGATCCGCGGTGAGCCAGAGGCCCGAAAACCCGCAAGTGTCTTCCGTGTGGGGCCGCGGACGATCCCGCTCCTTCCTGGTGCTGGCCCTGCTTGTGGCAGCCCTCCTGCGACTGCCCTACTTCTTCGAGCGGGGAGCTTCTGCAGATCTACGTCACCCCACCGTCGACGCGGGCTTCCACGACGACTGGGCCCGCAGTTTGGCCTTTGGTTCGGACCGGGCGAGTGAGTGGCGCGCTTCTCACCTGAGTGACCCACAGTTTGGCAGCGCGCCCTACCTGCGGCCGCCCGGATTCCCTTACCTACTGGCGGGTGTCTACAGTTTGACGGGGGGCAGTCACCTGGCTGCAGTGGCTGCGCAGATGATCTTGGGTTGCCTGTCCGTAGCCTTGTTGTTCATTCTCGTGCGGCGCGCCCTGGGGCCGGGCGCGGGGCTCATGGCGGCGCTGCTCTTCGGGTGCCACTGGGCGCCGATTTATTTTGAGGGCGAGCTCCACGCACCGGCCCTCCTGATCGCTCTGCAGTTGGCCTTCGCCGCCTGTCTCTTGCGTTTTCAGGAAACACGCACCTGGAGCTGGCTGGTCGCCGCCGGAGTGATGCTGGGCGGAGCTGTATTGACCCGGCCGAACGCGTTGCTCTACCTGCCGGCCGCTTGCCTGTGGCTCGCTTGGGTGGCGCGACGCAGCGCGCGGCCCTGGAAGGCCCATGTTCTCGGGTTGTGCGCGGCCGTGGCCCTGTGCGTCTTGCCGGCGACGCTTCGCAACCGTGTAGTCAGCGGACAGTGGGTGCCCGTGACCACGAACTTCGGAATCAACTTCTACCTGGGCAACCACGCCGGTGCGGACGGGTTGATCCATGACGACCCCGCCGGCGTGGCAGCCTTCAATACCTGCTACGACTACCCCTCGCTCATGGCCAGCCTCGCGCAGCAATTGGGGCCGGCCGCTACTCAAGAAGATGTAGCCAATTGGTTCGCCGATCAGGCCTGGCGCTGGATCGGTGAGCACCCAGCTGACTTCGTTGCGCTGACCTGGCGCAAGCTGCGCTGGACCGTGGGCCCCGTGGAAGTGGGGCACAACAAGGAAGTCGCCCTCGAGCGCAGCGCCTCGGGCGTGCTGAGCGCGCTGCCCATGCCCTTTCCGTGGATGTTGGGCTTGGCCTGTCTAGGGAGTCTCCTGCACGGGCTCGCACGTAGGTCCGAACGTGAGGCCGAAAAGACGACCGAGGGCGATCGACGCCACGAGCTGACTGTGCTGGCTCTGCTCTTGGCCGGCGCCTACTTGCTCTCTCTCTTGCCCTTCTTCGCCGCGGCCCGCTATCGGGTGCCCGCCCTGCCCTGGCTGGCCCTGCTCGGTTCGTTGGTGGTGCCTTGCAGGCGTCTGGCGCGTCCACGTTGGTTCATGGCCTTGGCTGCGGCGGCAGCACTCGTGCTGGGCTGTTACTGGGGAGCGCTAGAGGTGAGCCAGGGCGGCGAGAAATGGCACGTGGATCGAGCGATCGCCGAGGCGCAGGATGGCAACCTCGCGGCGGCCCGGGAGGAATTGAACCTGGCCTTGGAAGCGAATCGGTCCAGCTCGCGAGCCCTCTATGAATTGGCCCTGCTCGAGCATCGCGAGGGGCAACCAGCCCTGGCTCGCCAACACTACGAGCGCGTGCTCCGTATTCAGTCGAATCACACCCTCGCCCACTTCAACCTGGCAACGATCCTGCGCGAGGCCGGTGATTTTCCGAACGCCCTCTCGCACTTTGAGGCAGCCGAAGCGGCTTCCCCCATGTTTGCCCAAGCACCCTACAACCAAGCCCTGCTGCACCTACAAGCTGGCCGAGTGCAACGAGCGGCGGACTGTTTCTGGCGCGCGATCCAAGCGGAGCGCCCGGCCCGGCGGCTGCATGGAGAGTTGCAGACGTTTCTCAGTCAGAAGCTGCCCGAGGCTCGCCAGGCAGGTGTGAACGTCACGCCCCTGGAAAACCTACTGGATCGCATGCACACCCTACGCTAGCCCATGAAACTCCCTCTTGTTTGCCTGTTGCTCCTGGGTGCCTGCGGTGGAGGTTCCGCCTCCCAGCCAAACATCCTGTTCATCGTCACCGACACGCTGCGTGCGGACCGATTGGGGTACATGGGCTCCGAGATCGGCGTGACACCCTACCTCGACCAACTCGCCGCCGAGGGACTGTGCTTCACTGACGCTTCATCCCACGCCCCTTGGACCCTGCCATCCATGGCTTCGATGTTGACCTCCTTGCACCCTGCAGAACACGGGGCGGGCGGGAGCCTGGGCAAGTTTCAACTGATGGACTCGGGAGTCACGACGCTCCCGGGGGTGTTCAAGCGACGCGGTTGGCGCACCCATGCCATCGGAAATGTCGCTTTCCTAGGGAAGACTTTTGGTGTCATGCGCGACTTCGAGACCACGGACGTCGTCGAGCCCAAGTCGAACACGGAGATGCGTACCGCCTCGGTGACGACCCAGGCTGCTTTGGACTGGATGGACCAGCGCGGTGAGCGACCGTTCTTCCTGTTTGTCCACTACTTTGACGCGCACGCGGTCTATGCCCCGCCCGCCCCCTTCCGCGAGCGCTTCGCGCCCGGTATTGACGAGTCATTTGTCTTTGGGACTCGGGAGCAGATGGTGGCCTTGCGGGAGGGCCGATTGAACGTACCCCCCGGCGTTATCCGGCGGGCCGAGCATCTCTACAATGGGGAGGTGGCGTACATGGACGCCCAGATCGGGCGGCTGCTCGATGGCCTGAAGCTGCGCGGGCTCGAAGACAACACGGTGGTCCTCATGACAGCCGACCACGGCGAGGAGTTTCTGGACCACGGTGGTTTCGAACACGGACACACTCTCTATCGGGAGCTGACTCACGTGCCTCTCATCCTGCGCTTCCCCGGCGCGGTGGCGCCGCGAGTGAGCCGTGCACCCGTGGCCCACGTGGACGTTGCCCCAACCCTATGTGAGTTGGCCGACATCGCACCCCCGGAACAGTTCCTGGGTCGCAGTCTTCTGGAGAGCGCAGCATCAGAAGGCAAGGCAGGCCAGCGCTCCATCCTGGCCCACGGCAACATGTGGGGCGAGCCGTTGACGTCCTGGCGTCAGGGGGACTTCGAGCTGATCGTGGGGGCAGACGGAAGCGAGGAACTCTACGACTTGAGCTCCGACCCCTCGCAGGTCAGGGACCTGGCCCAGGATAAGCCCGACAAGGTGAGCGAATTGAGAGGGACGCTGGAGGGTGTGAAGCGGGCCCTGGATGCCTTGCGGCGGGGGGCGGACGTGGAGCTGACACCTGAACAGCAGGCAGACCTCGCTGCGCTCGGCTATGGGGGCGACGGGGACTGAGTCCCTCCAAGCCCGCCAAGAAAACACAGAAGTCTCGATTCCGAGGACGTACGATAGGGGTTCGTGCAGCGTGCTCGCACCGCCCTCAGCAAGCGGTGAAGACCACGTAGGTCCCTCCCCGCCGGTTTCTCCCCCCCCCCGCCTGTGAACAAGCGCTCCCTGAAGTGGCTGATGCTAGCCCTCCTGCTGGTTGTGGGAGGCGTGTGGTATGTGGCGTCGCGACCGACTCCCGGGACCCTGCAGCCCCTCGGCGTCGTTCAGGCTGGAGATCAAAGCCTTGGAAACGTGGGCCGCAAGGATGTGGATCTGGCCGCCTTGCCAACCGAGCAGCTGGAGAGCGAGGTCCAGCGGGATCAGGCCGAAGTCCAAGCCGCCATGGATGTGGGGGGAATCAGCGCCGGCCGGGCCGGCTGGTGGCGTGCCCCGCGCGACTCGACCTGGGCCGTCGGTCGGGTCGAACTTCCAGAGGGAACGCCGTCGGACGAGACACTCTGGGTGACCGCAGAGGGTTCGCGCTTCTCGGAACACCGAGACTCCCGTGACACCCACACCGTGATTGCGGGGCCGGATGGATCATTCAGAGTCGCCTTTTCCAGTCGCACTCACTCCAAGGGCAAGCTTTGGGTGCGGGGTCGCTACTGCTACATGGATGAACCCCTTTGGGTGCAACTTGCAGACCTGGACGAGGAAGTCGTGCTCAAGCCGAAACTCGGTGGACGTCTCCTGGTCAAGGTCCTGCCCCCGCGGGCCGTGGCCTTCGGAGACGGTGTCTTGGAGGGCGTCAGCGTCGAGGCTGGGCGCGGGAGCTTTCCAGTGCGGACCAGCATTCAGGGTTGGGACCGGGAGCAGGGCCAGTTCGAGATCGGTGGCGTAGAACCCGGCATGGCGTACACCATTGTGGCCCACTCCGAACGCTACGCCGATGGCGAGGTCAACGGCATCAGCGTGGATGAGGGCGACATCTTGGATGTGGACGTGCCGCTCTCGCTGGGCGCCACCGTCGCTGGAATCGTGACCGACGCGTCGGGCGTTCCCATCGAAGGCGCTCGCGTCTACCACATCAGCGCCGAGCAGGCAGCCCAGCGCATTCCTTTCCTCACGCCCGCCGTAGACTTCGAAGTCCTGACCCATGCGGGTCGCTTTGAGCTCAACGGTGTCCCCGCGGGGGAGCGCACCCTGGTCGTCGAAGCGGAGGGCTTCCTCGAGAAGACAGAGGAACTTGGAGACCTGCACGATGGGGAGCGTCGCCTCTCCATCAACCTGCGCCTGGACGCAGGCCGGCACGTGGCTGGAACGGTCCTGTGGCCGGATGGCACGCCGGCCGTGGGGGCGGACATCCGCCTGGCTCAGAAGGACGACTTCATGGGCATGGAGATGGGTCGCATCAAGGGCGAGGCGCAGGTGGGACCCGATGGGGGCTTTTACTTCTCCGCCCTGGGCGAGGGGCCCTGCGAACTGACCGCCAGCTCCCTGCACCCCAGCGATAGGCCGGCGCCCGGCAGCAAACTGTCGCGACTCAAGGCAAAGCGTATTCCGCGCTGGATGGCCCGGGCTGAGGGCATTCTTCCGGGCACGCAGCAGATCACACTGACGCTGAGCTCAGGAGCCGTTCTGACGGGCAAGGTCATCGACGACGCTGGCGAAGCCGTCACCGCTTTCAGGGTCACTGCTTCTCCTGAGACCACGGGCTTCATGAGCGCGGCGTCCATGAAACCTGTGCGCAAGAAGTTCAAGGACAAGGGCGGCGAGTTCGCCCTACAAGGCGTGCAGGTCGGACGTTGGGAAGTTCGCGTTAGCGCCACAGGCTACGGAGACTCCGAGCGCCAGAAGGTGACCATTCCGGGCACCGATGAGTTGCGTTTCGTTGTGCCCCGCACGAGTTCCATCAGTGGTACGGTGCGCGCTCCTGATGGATCGGGGGTTGGCGACGCGCGGGTGGTGGTCCAGCACGGGGAAAACAAGTCCACTGGAGTCGACTGCAGCGCGGGAGGGGAATTCTTGGCCGCCGACCTGGAGCCGGGCTGGATCGAAATTTCAGCGACGGCGGAAGGCTACTCGAGCAGTGAGACCCAGAAATTCCAGATTGCATCCGCGAGCAAGCGCGAGGGGCTCGTTCTAGCCCTGCGGCCTGGGGCGGTGATCGCCGTCCAGTTGCACCAAGGATTGGAGAACCGCTCCGGTCGCCGCATCAGTCTGTCGGGGCCGAGCCGCAAGAACGAGGAGACCGATTCATCCGGCACCGTTCGCTTCACCGGTTTGGAAGCGGGCGCGTACACGGTCAGTCTCGCGCCCGACTTCTCCGGATCGGGTATCGGGAGGGGAGACTGGGTCCTGCGCGCTGCAAACAGCAAGAAGGCCGAGGTCGAAGTGCTCCAGGGCGAGGAGGTCCTCGTCGTACTCGGCGAGCCCTCTCCAACGGCCATAACGGTCTCGGGCACGGTGACTCGGGGCGGCGACCCGCTGGCCTCGGCCATCGTCCTGGCTGAGCCAAAAGACGGCGACGACAATCAGTCTGCCGGGGTCCGCGCGGATGACCTGGGCCGCTATGAAATGATCCTCGATCACCCGGGAGATTGGCGCTTCCAGGTGGGCGAGACCCAACGCGAGCTCGTGGTCTTTCAGGAGACGGTCAGCTCCGGGGACAATGTGGAGCTCCACTTCGCCTTGCCCGAGGGGCGCATTGAAGGGCGGATCACAGGTACCGGTGGCCGGCCCGAAGAGGGCGTGCGCGTCATGCTCTCCGCTGGCACAGGAGAGGGGCGACCCGCGGGCTTTGCAGGCCGGTTCTCCTCGACGACGGCGGACGGCGAGTACAAGTTCAAGGATTTGCAACCAGGCACATACATTGTGCGTGCTGGCGGAAGCGACGGCCTGCGTTTTGGGGACGAGTCTGTCGAGTACGGGCGCGTCATGAAGGAGATTGAGGTCGAGTACGCTGACCAAGTTCAACGCGTGGACATCGCCCTGCCCCAGGCTGGGCAGATCGTCGGCCAGGTACAAGACGCCCAGGGCGCACCCGTCAGCGGGGCGCGCATTCAGGTCATCGACGAGGGCGGGCAGAACCTCTCCAACTTCAATAGGGTGCGCAGCGGAACTGACGGGAGCTTTACCTACCCCGGCGTGGGTCCTGGCAGCTACTCCGTGACAGCCCACGGCGACACCCAAAGCGAAGTGCAGAAGATCAAGATGTACGAGGGTGGCCAGGAAACCGTGCTCTTGATCCTCAGGGCTGAATAGCGAGGGCCGACTGGTCTCACGACGGCGCCCCCAGCTACCGACCTGAATCGTCAGGATTCAGGCTTGGGCTCCACCGCCTCGCGTCCCATAGGGAAGTCCATCTGGCAGGTCCTCCTGCCAGACTCCACGATTGCGTGGCGGGCGCTGCCTATCCCTGGGGGGAATGGGTGGCGCCTATCTACTGGGTTCGGGCCCGGGCACCCAGCGAGATTCAGGCCGTGCGTTAGGGAATCCCGAGGTTGAGTGATCCTCCTAGGGGGAAACCCTGCGCCGCTTCTTGGCACCTGAGCCTCTGCGGCCCTTCTTGCCTCGACCCTTCGGTTCTGTGCCGGCGGGTATCCAGTCCGATGGCGGTTGCTTGCCTTGGATCTCGAGCAGGAAGCGCGAGGGGTGGCACTGTGCCCTGTGCCCACCACGCGCCCGCTCGCGGCACCAGGAGAGGGTCAAACCCTGCCGGGCTCGGGTGACTCCCACGTAGGCCAGGCGGCGCTCCTCCTCGATGGAGTCGTCTTCCACCGAGCGTCCGTGGGGCAGAATGCCCTCTTCCACACCCACCAGGAATACACGTTCGTACTCGAGGCCCTTGGCGGCGTGCAGGGTAGAGAGGGTGACCTCCAGTCGCTTGTCCTTGCCTTCGGACTCCTTGCGGTCGTCGGCACTCAGGCTGAGTTCGTTCAAAAAGCCGATCAGCCCCGGGCGTTTGTTACGGCGCACGTAGTTCTCGGCGAAGTTCAGGACTTCCGTCACCCCCGTCCAGCGCCGTTCGACTTCCGCCTCCTCTCGGTAGACCCGCACGACCTCGTCCCGGTACGCCACTTCCTCTACCAGGCGTTGCACCAGCGGGACCAGGTTCTTGCCGCCCTTGAAGCGCCCTTGCAGGGAGCGCAGTCGTTTGAGCAGACCGTTGACCTTCTCCACGGCCTTGAGGTTGATGCGCTCAATCTCTGCGGCCCGTTCGAAAGCCTCGGCCAGGGTGATGCCCTTGGTCGTCGCAAACTCCAAGCCGCGGTCGATTGTGGTCTTACCGACTCCTCGCGGGGGGCAGTTGATGACACGCAGCAGTGCGGTTTCGTCGCGCGGATTGACCACCAGGCAAAGATAGGCCAGCAGGTCGCGTACCTCCTTGCGGTCAAAGAAGCTCATGCCGCCCACCAATTTGTAGGGCACATCACGTGCGCGCAGTTCTGCTTCGAAGGGGCGAGCTTGGGTGGCCGTTCGGAACAGGATGGCGAAATCGTCGTAGTGTGCGCCTGCGTCAACACGCGTGCGAATCTCCGTGACGATGCGCTCAGCTTCGGTGTCCTCATCCCGCATGTTGACCGCCTGCGGAGGTTCGCCAGGGCCCAGGGCCGAGATCAGCGTTTTGGGGTGGCGCGCTCCATTGTGCGCAATCAGGCGGTTGGCAATGCCGAGGATCGGTTCTGTCGAGCGGTAGTTCGTCTCCAAACGCACGACCTTGGCACCCTTGTAGTGTTCCTCGAAGGAGAGGATCTTGGTGATGTCCGCGCCACGCCAGCCGTAGATGGACTGGTCGTCATCGCCCACCACGCACAGATTGCGGTGTCCGTCGGTGAGCTGCCTTAGGATCTCGTACTGCGGCCCATTGGTGTCCTGGTACTCGTCCACGTGCACGTAGCGGTACTGCTTGCGCATGGCCTCGCGTACCTTCTTGTTCTCCTTCAGCAGCCGCAGGGCCTCGAGCAACAGGTCGTCAAAGTCCAGCCGCCGCGACCGGCGCAGCAGCTCCTGGTAGCGCCGCCAAGTGCGACCCACCAGTTCGTCTTGGTCATCGCCGGCATTGGCCAGGAAGGACTCAGGAGTCTGCAGCCTGTTCTTGGCCAGGGAAATTCGCGACTGGACCGTGGGCGGGCGCAGTCGCGCTTCGGCGATGTGCAGCTCGCGCATGGCGCCCTTGACCATGGAGAGCTGATCACGCGCATCGCAAATCGTGAAACCCTGGGGATAACCGAGTAGGACGCGGTGTTCTCTCAACGCACGCAGGCAGAAAGCGTGGAAGGTGCCTACGGTCAAGTCCTCCCCACGTCGCTTGCCCACGAGCTTCTGCACACGCTCGCGCATCTCTCCCGCTGCGCGGTTGGTGAAGGTCATGGCCAGGATCTGACTGGCCGGAACGCGCTTGGCCAGAAGCAAGGCGATACGACTGGTGATGACCCGCGTCTTGCCGGAACCGGCTCCCGCCAGGACCAGCACCGGTCCCTCGGTCGTCTCCACGGCCTCCCGCTGGGGCGGGTTGAGTTGGGCCAGGATCTTCTTCATGCGGGGCGGGGCGGCTGGGGAGGTGCACAGGGACAAAAAAGGGGACAGCGCGCCCAGGAGCGCCGTCCCTCGAATCGAATTCCGGTGGAGTGGCGCCACCGGCCGGTGCGCAGCGAGAGTAGCGACTGGGATGGGCCGACTCCAGCACCAGGTGGTTGCCCGATTGGAACTCATGGGCAGGGGTCGTACTTCGTAGGACGAGGTAGGTGACCCTGGGCTTCTTCATTTGGGGCAGGCCGGGGCGTTCTTCTGCCGATAGTCTGCGCAGTATCCTCCCCGTCCCCCAGACCCGCGCCCCCAAGTCCACGCCCATGTCTCATTCCGCCGATCCGCCTCCTGCCCAATCGCCCCGGGCCGTTCGTGGTCGAGCGCTCGTGGTCGGCGCCAGTTCGGGTATGGGCCAGGAACTCGTGCGGCAGCTGGCTGGATCGGGCTGGGCCGTGTGCGCGGTGGCACGTCGAACCGACAAGCTCAACGCCCTGGCCGAGCAGGTGTCGGCTTCGTCCCCCTTGTCACCCAAGTTCCCCGTGGGCCCTGTGACGGTCGTGACCAACGACGTGACGCAAACAGACGCCACCGATGCGGCATTCCAGGTGGCCGTTGAGTCCCTCGGCGGGCTGGACCTCATGATCTTTGCGGCCGGCACCATGCCCACGGTCGGCCGCGAGGAATACAACACCGCCAAAGACTTGCGCATCCTCGATACGAACCTGTTGGGCGCCGTGGCTTGGTGTAATGCGACGGCCCGCCTCTTTGCCAGCCAGCGGTCCGGCACCCTTGTGGGCATCAGTTCCATCGCTGGAGCGCGCGGGCGAAAAGGCAATCCGGTTTATGGTGCATCCAAGGCCGGACTGGATCACTACCTCGAAGCCCTGCGCAATCGGCTCTCCGAGGTGGGCGTCCATGTGTGCACGATCAAGCCGGGTTTCGTCCAGACACCCATGACCGCTCACTTGAATCTGGACGGGGCCATCTCAGCCTCGGAAGCGGCCAGGCAAATTCTCAAGGCCGCAGAGAGCCGGGCCAACACGCGCTACGTTCCCTGGCGCTGGGCACTTGTGGCGACGGTCGTGAAGTCCATTCCATCGTTCATCTTCAAGCGCTTGAGCATTTAGCGTGGGCAGCCGCCGACCCAATTCCGCTGGTTCATCGAGTTCCTACGAATACGTAGAGGGCTGGGGAATGGTGACTGGCGCCCACGGGCGAGTCTGCCGACCGCGCACCGTGCAGGCTATCCAGTCAGCCCTACAAGAAGCGGCGCGTGCCGGTCGCAGTGTGGGCTTGCGCGGGACGGGCTGCAGCTACGGCGATGCTTCGGTCAATTCGCGGGGCCTCAGTTTGGATCTGACCCACATGAATCAGATCCTGGGATTCGACGCCCAGACGGGCATCGCCGAGCTCGAAGCGGGGGTCACGATCGAGCAGCTGTGGAAACACATTCTGCCGCAGGGCTATTGGCCCAAGGTTGTCTCGGGAACCATGTTCCCCACGGTGGCCGGGGCAGCCGCCATGAACATCCACGGCAAGAACAACTTCCGGGTGGGGACCTTTGGAGACAATATTCTGGACTTCGATTTGGTCTTGCCCAATGGCGAGTTGCGCACTTGCAGCCGGGACCAGAATGCCGAGCTGTTTCATGCGGCCATTGGCGGCCTGGGCATGCTGGGCTGTTTCAGTCGCCTGCGAATGCAAACCAAGCGCGTGCACTCGGGCAAGGTCCGTGTGCGTGGCGAGTCCGTGCGCAATCTGGGCGAGATGATGGCTTACTTTGAGGCCGAGAAGCAGCGGGCCGACTACCTGGTGGGCTGGGTGGATTGCTTCGCACGCGGGGACGCGCTGGGACGCGGCTTGATTCACCACGCGCAATACCTTCAGGAAGGTGAAGACCCCGACAGGGATCAGACTCTGCAACTCGCCTACCAAGAGCTGCCAGGATCCATCTTGGGTTTTCCCAAGGGTGAGGTCTGGCGCTTGCTGCGACTCATCAATACGCCCTACGGGATGCGCTTCTTGAACGCCATGAAGCAGCAAGCGGGCAAGCTCGAGGGGCACCAGGGTTGGTACGAACAGTCCCACGCGGCTTTCAATTTCCTGCTCGACTTCGTGCCGAACTGGAAATTCGCCTACGGCCGCAAGCCCGGGCAGGGACTGATTCAATACCAGGTATTCTTACCTGCGGACACGGCCCACGACGCGCTTGTGGAAATCCTGAGCCACTGTCAGCGTCGCGCTCACGTGCCCTTCCTGGGTGTCTTCAAGCGTCACCGACCCGACCCCTTCTGGATGACCCACGCCCTGGATGGCTGGAGCCTGGCCATGGACTTCAAGGTGACTCCCAAGGGCCGCATGGAGCTTTGGCGCACCTGTGATCGCCTGACCCGGCTGGTGCTCGAGGCGGGCGGCAAGTTCTACTTCGCGAAGGATGCCGTGCTCGGGCACGAGGCCATGGTGCGCGCCTTTGCCGCCAGGAAGCGTGATGCCTTCTTGGCCCTCAAGCAGGAGGTCGACCCAGGTGGGCTGCTCGAAACGGACCTTTGGCGCCGGATCTTCGCCTCCAGCTCTGCACTCACGGACGGTGTGGCGTAGCATTCGCGCGCCATGACCCGCCACACATTCTTTGCTACCTGCGCCCCCGGCGTGGAGCCCCTACTCTTCGCAGAGGTACGAGCACTTGGTTTGGCTCGGGCCGAGCAGCAGGTGGGCGGGGTACGCTTTGAAGGCACCCTGCAGGACTGCTGGAAAGCCAATCTTTGGCTGCGAACCGCCGTGCGCGTGTTGCTGCGGCTCGAGCGCTTTCATGCCCCGGATGAGGACGCCCTGTACAAAGAGGTGGCTAGCTTGGACTGGGCCGCACACCTGTCGCCGGGCGGGACGCTGTGGGTCGATGCCCAGTGTCGAGAATCCAATCTGGATCACTCGCGCTACGTGGCGCAGCGCGTGAAGGATGCTGTCGTCGATCGACTGCGGACTGCGGACGGCACGCGACCCGATGTGGTGCGCGAAGACCCAGACCTGCGGTTGCATCTGCACCTGTACAGGGATCGCGCCACCCTTTCATTGGATAGCTCCGGCGAGTCCTTGCACAAGCGTGGTTGGCGACGGGCCCAGGGCATCGCACCCCTGGCTGAGACCCTGGCCGCGGCTGTGGTCTTGGCTTCGGGCTGGGATCGTCGCTCGCCACTGATCGACCCCTTTTGTGGCAGCGGGACCCTACTGGTGGAAGCGGCCCTGATCGCTGCGGGCAAGGCGCCTGGCGTCTTCCGTTCGCGCTTCGGATTTGAGGGCTGGCCTGGACACGATGCCGCGGCCTACGCCGCCGTGCATGCTGAGGCTTCGGCCACGGGCGAACTGCCGCGCAAGTTGCGCCTGCTGGGTTTCGATTCCGATCGGGCGCGGGTGGCCGAGACCGTCAAGAACTTGGAAGGCGCGGGATTGGCCGGAGCCTGCGAAATTGACGTGGCCCAGGCCCTGGAATTCGCCCCACGTCCGGGCTGGAACGGTTGGATCGTTTGCAATCCGCCCTACGGAGAGCGAGTGGGGGACGAGCGCAAGCTGATCCCCCTCTACCGGGATTTCGGACGACTGCTACGCGAGCGCTGTGAGGGTTTCTCCCTGGCCCTGCTGAGTGGAAATCCGGACCTGGCCCAGCGCCTCGAGCTGCCCAGTCTCGAGCGTCGCACCCTCCAGAATGGCTCCATCCCCTGCGAGCTGATCTTGGGTCGCCTCTAGTGGGTAACGACGAGCACCGTGGACGCGGCGGCAGCGACCATGGCGGCTTCCTGGGCGGCGAGCATGTTGGTGACCATCAGCAATCGTGGAATGTCCGGAGTCCAGCCGGCGAGAGCGCCTTGCGTACGGTCAGCTTCGAGAGTGAGGGTCTGAAAAGCCGTGCTTGTGGCTAGCTCAAAACCCTCTTGCTTGCCACGCGCTCCGCTAGTCTCAAGTAGGGTTCGGCGCTGACCGAGGACGGTATCCACCACCCTCTCAGCTTCCATAGCGAGAAAGCAGAGCGTGGCTACCAGACCGTAGTCCCGCTCGCCCATGCGCAGGCCGGCGTGGCGAAAACACCCGAACAGGTCGCTGAATCGATCGAGTACAGGTCCATCGGGCTGCGTGCTGAAGTGCAACAGGTGCGAGGTCCGCTGCAGGGCATTGCCGCGGCGCAACCCCCGCGCCTTGAGTCCCTCGTAGAGTGCATCGACGCGATCGAGTACTTCGACCTCCCTGCCCGGCTCCGAGCAGAGCAATGCGCAGGCCGGGTAGTCGTCCGTGCCCGTGAGCAGGCGCTTGCGGCTCTTCATGGCGCGGTAGAAGAGCGCCAGCCTTTCTACGCTGCCGCGTGGGGTGGCCAGGTTTTCCTGACTGCCGCTGAGCAGCAGGATGGCCAGGACCTCCAGGGAGCCTCCGCGGGGCAAGCGTTCTTCCCGAAACATGGCCTGCACTCGGTCCAGCTCGACAGCGAAAGCGCCAGCCGATTGGCCGCGGCGCACGAGACTGGCCGCGACGGCGAAGCGGACTTCGCTATTGAGTGACCCAAACCAACCTGCACCTCGCCGCAACTCAGCTGCCGTTTGGTGAAATTGACTGGCCAGCTGCTCGGGACTCCCCGGCGCACGGATCAAGCCCAGGCAGGACGCGCGCAGGACCTTGCCGTCACAGAACATCGTGCGCTTGGGAACGATCGCCTCTTCGATGGCGATGAAACGTGTAAGAGGTTCAGTCTCAGCTGTTCCCATCGCTCTCCTTAGGCGAGAAGGTGCTGGCAGAGTGCACCCTGAGAGCATCCACATGCACGTGGCGATCCTCATCGGCGATCCACGCGGTGAGACGCCGGCCCCATACACAACCCGTGTCCAAACCGCGGACACGCGGCTTGCTCACTAGACCGGCGCTTGCCCAGTGACCGTAGACGACCGTGCGGCGCTCCCCGCTACGCTCCTGCCAGTACTCATGCCAGGGACGTTGGGGTGCTTCCGGCGCTGGCCAGTCCTTCTCAGGTCGCGAGCCGTCGGGCGCGCAGTAACGGACTCGGGTGACGAAGTCGCTGCGCGGGTCGACCTTCAAGGGGTCGATGCCCTGTAGGGCTTCTTCCGGATCCACCCAGGCTGGGTGCACCCCCGCGTGGACGCAGATCAGGTCGGGCCAAACGCGGATCAATGGGCGTTGGCCTAACCACTCGAGGAGTGTTGAGCAGTCGTCCGCGGCGAATAGATCCGTGAGCGTGTCCCGCTTGCCCGGCTGTCGACTGCCGGCGGCGACGCGCAGGGTGTGCAGGTCGTGGTTACCGAGTACACCACCTACATCCAGGTCGCGCATGATGCGCAGGACCCCAGCGGAATCAGGCCCGCGGTTGACCAGGTCCCCGACGGGATGGATCTCGTCCCGGCTGGGATCCAGGTTCAGTTTCTCCAGCAGGAGTTCGAGCTCCTCTCGGCAGCCTTGAATGTCCCCAATGAAGATACGCCGGCGAGTGGAGCCGGAAGAAGGAGGGCGGGGCGCAGGCATGGGGTCCAGTATCGCCTGCCCGGGGGCCTGGGCAATCCTGAGACCGCAGTTCGGGCCCGGCGGCCCTTGTCAGTCACCTGCTCAGGCGGTACAACTCCGCCCTCAATCTGCGCCCGGAATGGACCGGATTGCCGCTCGAACCCCCAGTAGACCCCCTGCTGACCCCCTACGAAGCCATGGCCAAATCCCAAATCAAAGCTGGTGGACCCACCCGTGGTCGCAAGCGCGTGCGCAAGATGGGCATGGGTGCTGGAAAGCACACTGCCAAGGTTCGCGCGCAAAAGAAGGGCTGAGCCCACTTCGTAGGACTCTGGGAAGCGACGGTCCCGGCGTGATGGAAGACTGGATTGTGGGGGGCAGGTGCGTCTCGACTGAATTCGGATGCACGCTCATTCCCGCGGCGGGCCGGATTCCAGGACGCATGCCAGAATCACAGGCGAATGCCGTACAACCTCTGGGGCCGAGACGATTCCCCAAAGGGGCATCCCCGACGGGCTGCTATCCGGCTTGAGAGCCATTTGTAGTGAGGTGAACTGACATGCGTACGATTCTCGGAGGGAGCGTCTGCTGCGCCGCTCTGCTCGCAGGCTCCTTGGCCTTTGAACAGGACACGCCGGCTGCACACAGTCAGGATGAGCCTGCCGCGTCGCTGCGCGTGACCCCTTTTGAGGGACCGGACGAGAGCGGTGTCTGGCCGCGCCTCGTGGCTGACGCGCAGGGAGGTGTGCACATGATTTGGACGCGCAAGCAACAAGGCCAGGTCCAACTGCGGCGCTCGAAACTTGCGCAGGGCACGTGGGACAAACCGAGTGTGCTGGCCTCGGGGCAGAATTGGTTTGTGAATTGGGCCGACTTCCCCGACTTGGTGGTGGGGCCGAACGGGCGCATCGCCGCTTGGTTGCAAAAAATAGGGGAGAGCACCTTTGCTTATGGCGTACGACTCGGCTGGCAAGGGGGGGAGGCTTGGCTGCACGAAGACACGAGCCCGGTGGAGCATGGCTTTGTAACCCTGACCGCCCTTGGAGCGCAGCAGTCCTTCGCGGTGTGGCTCGACGGACGCGACACGTTGGATGAGGAGGGGGACATGGACCCCACGGCATCCATGGGCTTGTTTGCGCGCAGCGTCTCCATGCAGGGTGTATTGGGCCCAGAATTCTGCTTGGACGATCGTGTTTGTAGTTGCTGCCAAACGGATGTGGCGCGATTGCCCGACGGGCGCGTGTTGGTGATCTGGCGCGACCGCAGTGAAGGCGAGATTCGCGACATATCCTGGTGCATCGGAGATCCGCAGGACCCAGCGTCCTTCAGCGAGCCGCAGTCCCTCTTTGACGACGGATGGCACATCCCCGCCTGCCCGGTAAACGGTCCATCGATCACGGCCACCCCTGAGCGCGTCAGTGTGGCCTGGTTCAGCGCTGGGGGGGGCGAGTCGCGCGTGCTTGTTTCCTGCGCGCCCCTAGCCGCAGGCGCGCGCCCGGAATTTGCGCCGCCGGTGCGCTTGGACCTAGGTCTGCCCGTGGGTCGTGTGGACACTTGCGCCCTGCCCGATGGCTCCCTGTTGGTGACTTGGCTAGAGGGTCCTGAGGGGCGTGCCCGCTGGTGTGCGCGGCGGATCCCGATTCGGGGGGACCCTTCGGCCGTTGAGGAGTTGGCCCAGGTGCATGGCGGTCGGGGAGACGGATTCTTGCGCCTTGTGGCCACATCGACCGGGGCGCTCGGGGCTTACCAAGACGCCGGCGAGCACATGCCGGCCCTGGTCGAGATCACTCTTCTGACCGACTAGTTGTCCTCAGCCTGGGAGGCCTGCGGTGTGCGGCGTGCCAGGAGGAGCACGCCGGGTAGGGCCAGCCAGGGTCCGTAGCTCCAGAAGGCGACGCCCTCGAGTGCGATGCGGTCCATGGAGTTGAGGACGACCACCGTGTTGTAGCCAGCATGGACGAGAATCGCCGGAAGCAAGCTTCTTGTCCGCAGGGTCAGCGCTCCCAATAACAAACCCAGACTGGCAGTGGGCACGATGCGGTACAGGCTGGCGTGGGCCGCACCAAAAAAGAGGGCTTGCCAGAGCAGGGCCCGCATGGGTGACAGCCCGCGCCGCAAGCTGCCCAGCACGGCTCCGCGGAAGAAGAGCTCCTCGCAAATGGCTGGAGAAATGGCCATCAGAAACACGAGCAGCGCAGGGTGCAAGGCTTCAAGGGTAGCCAGGAGTCCGGCGTCGACGGTGGCGGACTGCGGCAGGGGCAAGACCTGGCTTTGGAATGGCAGGTAGACCTTCACCATCAAGACCACCAGCGCTGGGATGAGGAGCGTGGCACCTAGCAGCTGGGTGCCCTCCGGCCAGCGCAGCGAAAGAAACTGAGTTCGTGACACATCGCGCGTGGGGGCGGGCCGAGTGCGGAGCAGCAGGAGCGTCAGAATTCCCAGCAGACCCCAGAGGCTCAGTCCCAAGCCCCAAGTGAAGCTCCACTGCTGCAAGCGCGAACCCACCAAGTACAGGGCGAGGACCCCCACAAACGCCCAGGCCTTGCCATGACCCGCCGAGAGGCTGCGTTGGCCCGCCTCGGCTGAGACATCCTTGCTCGACAGGATGCGCTCCGCGTCGAGAACTCCAGTCAGCCGCCGGAGCACGAGCCAGGTCCAGAGCCCGTGGCTGGCCAGCATGAGTAGAGTCGGAAGCAGAAAGAACTGTCCCGCCAAGCCGTCGCGCAGCAGCAACGCGGGACCCGCAAACGGCACGACACTCAGCAAGGGGGTAGCTTCAAGATCCGGCCGGAGAACCAATAGGGACGGCAACACGGCCATCAACATGACCGGGATCAGGGTGAATTGACCCTCGCGGTAGCTGCGCGCTTTGCCGCAGAACAAACACAGCAGTGCGGCGATCAAGGCGCAAGCTGGCAAGTACAACAGGGCCGCGAGCAGCCTGGCTGGGGGCAGGGTCAGCGAGCCGTCGGAGAGGCCGGGTAGGTCGACCAAGCCCTGGCTTGTGCAGAGACCCAGGCTGACCAAGTTGATGGCCAAGGTGGCCATGCCCGCGCACAGGACGGCTCCGTACTTGCCCATGGCCACCACCCACGAGGGCACGGGCTGGACCAGGAGGGTCTCGAGGGTCTTGCCCTCCCTCTCTCCGGCGAAGGCGCCCAGGGCAGCGAAGGCTCCGCCAGAGAGCAGCATCAGCAGGGAGAAGATCGGTAGCAGTCGTCCCAGTCCAGCCCCGCTCTTGTCCTCGGGGCTGGCGATATCGGTGGACTCGACGGACAGATGCGCAGCCGGGTCGCCACCCGGCAAACTCTCGAGGCGCGCGTTGCGCCACTTCGTGGCCAGTGCACCGACGACCTTGCGCGCCCGACTACTCGCTTCGCGCGAGTCATCTCTTTGCACGTCGAAGAAGACCCGGAACTGATAGGCGTCCGGCTGGTCCGGAGAGGAGCGGCCCACTAGCAGCGCATCCGCCTCTCCGAGCAGGTCCAGCCTGGTTGACCGCAATGCCGGGGCGGGGGAATCGGAATCCGTTGACTGAGCTTCTTCTTTCTCCCAGAGGGAGCTCGTGTCCGCGGCGGACTCGAGATCGACGAGCGTGACTTCGCCGCTCTCCAACAGGCCGGCACGCAAGTCCGCTTCGAGTTGCGCGTCCAGGTCATCCAGGTTCATGGCAACCGTGAGCTCACGCTCGGCCATGATGCCCTCTGCCACGGACTCCACCTTGCCCTGGCTCCAGAAGAGAAGCGGGTAGAGCAGGGCGGGTAGCAGGACCCCTGCAAACAAGGCACGGCGGTCCCGCAGTAGCTGGCGGATTTCGCAGCGCCAGAGGACTCGCGCCTGGTGCCGCGGTGAGGGGAGGGACGGGGCGGTCATCAGGCTGTTGCCAGAGGCTCCTGATCTTGCTCGCCCGCGTCCTCACTTGGATCGGCTTGCTCGACCAAGGCACGGAATACATCCTCGAGCCACTCCTTGCCGGTTTGAGCTCGCAATTCATCCAGGCTGCCCACCGCCAGTAGCCGGCCGCGGTCGATCACTCCGATGCGGTCGCAGAGGCGCTCGGCCTCGGACAAGATGTGAGTCGAGAACAGCACGCAGGTGCCGGCTTCCTTGCGTGACTGGATGAATTGAATCATGTCACTGGCAGCCAGGATGTCGAGACCCGTGGTGGGCTCGTCCAAGATCAGAACTTCCGGGTCGTGCAGGACGGCACGCGCGATGGACACCCGTTGGCGCTGACCTGTCGAGAGAGACTCACAGCGGCCATCCGCAAAGGGGCGGATCGTGAAGGTGTCGAGTAGTGTCTCGACTCGCTCTTGCAGGAAGTCCTCCTGCAAGCCGTGCAAGCGCCCGAAGTACTCGAGGATCTCGCGCGCCGTCAGCCTTGGGTACAGACCCGTGCTGCCCGAGAGGAAACCCAAGCAGCGGCGCACTCCGAGCGGATCGTCGCCGACTCGAATGCCGGCCAACTCGGCTTCCCCTGAAGTGGGGGCCAAGATCGTGGAGAGCATGCGCAGGGTGGTGGTCTTGCCGGCGCCGTTGGGTCCGAGCAGTCCAAAGATTTCACCTGGCCGGCATTCCAAGTTCAGATCGCGAACCGCGTGAACGGAACCACGCTTGGGATCTTCGAAGGTCTTGCACAGGTCCTTGGTGCGAATGGGCAGGGGCAACATGGTGATCTAGCGAGTGGAAGAGGTGCTGCGGAGGGTCTTGAACAAGCGCGCCAGGGGCAAGGTCTTGCCAGCCAGCTGCACCGACTCACGCGAGAGCAGGTGCAGGGCAAGCCGCAGTGCGAGCCAAGCGTAAAAACACAAGGCCACTGCGGTGACGCAGTAGGGGCCAATCAAGGTCTGCCCCATGAGAAGGGCTCGAAAGGCCAGCACGACGTTGACGATCGGTACCAGGGCCCACGTGTAGTTGAGCTGTATCCCAGGGATGATCCCGATCATGGCGGGCAGCATGAACACCATCTGAACGGGACCCAGCAGCGCCTGCCCTTCCTTGAACGTTGCGGCCAAAGAGGCGCAGGCCGTGAGCACGGCGCTCACGAAGAGGGAGAAGAACAACGAAAGAGGGATCGCGCCAAACAGTGCGATCGTTGGAATGGCCACCTTCACATCGACCTTGCTCGCCACCCCCGCCAACAGGTTCTCGGCCGACAACCCCAGCGCGAAGAGGCTCAAGGCCGTGGCAGTCATGGACAGTGTTCCGACGGCCAGGATCTTGCCCGTGATGATGGATGAGCGCGGGAGGGGCAGGAGCAGGGTGGTCTCTGATGTGCCGCGTTCTTTTTCGCCCGCGGTCAAGTCTACCGCCGGGAAGAACGACCCCAGTACGGCCATCACCACCAACATTAGCGGCAACAACGAGGCCAGGACGACGGCTCCCTTGGCCCCTCGCTCGGCAAGATCCACGGCGACGATTTTGATGGGCTCCAGGTCTGCCGGATCGAGCCCTGCCGCGCGCGCCGCCTGCAAGCGTAGGGAGGTTGCGTGTTTCTGGATGCGTGCTCGTGCGCGCTCCCTAGCCAGGTTGGATGCGCTCTTCGTGCTGGTGTGTAGAAGGGTCAGCGGCTCCAAGAACAGCACGGCATCCGGCGCTGCGGCGACTCCCGCATCGATTTCCGAATCACCTGGGTTGCCCGTCAGTAGCCAGTCCTCTGCTTGGGCCAGATCCAAGGGCTTGGTGGCCCAAGCAAGCTGCAGCGGATTGGCCTGAGTGGGCTCGGCGTCACTTGCTGCCGATTCCGACCCCTCGGGCAGACTGTCCGCCAAGGCTACGGTCAATGCCTCTGTTGCCAGCGTGTGCTCCAGAGCCGGAACTCCGGCGGCCGCAATGCCCAGCGTGACTTCTGTCTTCTCATTTTGGCCCTGAAGCACGAGGGCCCCCTGGAGCATGACCCAGAACATGACGGGGTACATGCAAATGGGTAGGACGAAGGCGTAGATCACCGTGGCCCGGTCTCTCAAGCTCTCGGTGAGCTCCTTCTTCGTTACCATCCAGGCGCCCAACAGGGGCGAGAGGTGTTGCGGAGTCGACATGCTGTGCAGACCATACGACGCGGGTCGGTTCCGTCCTAGCCCTCGGCGAACCGTCCATCCGGAGGTGGGGTTCAAGAAGTGGCGCCCTGCAGGTCGATAGCCAGGGGGATGGACCCCGTTCAGCGAGAATCACTGCATGCATCCTCCCAACCTCCGCCCCAGGGTGGCATCGAGGAGCGGGAGCGGCTAGAGCTCACGGGCGTTCTCGGATCGACGGCCGAATTGCGCCCGGACAGGGCGGATGTGCAGCTTGCTGGGGTCTTACAGGAATCGACGCCCAGCGGGCGCGTTTGGCCCTGGCCGGCCCGACGGCTCCGAGTCTGGGGTATGCGTCTGGCGTTGGCGTTCTTCTTCCTGTGGGGCCTAGCCTTCAATGTCTCCGAGGTTCGCGGAGGTTCAATGAAGCCCGGTATTCACGACCACGATCGCATCTTCGTCGACCATGTGAGTCACCGTGTGCTCGGCGTCGATCGCGGGGACATCGTGATCTTGCAGTATCCCTTGGATCCGAGTCTGGACTACATCAAGCGGGTCATCGGCCTGCCCGGGGATGAGGTACAGATCATGCGCGGCAGTGTGTTCGTCAACGGTGAGGAGTTGGACGAGCCCTACGTCGAACTCGATTCGGTCGAACCTTGGACCCATCTGCGGACCGTGGTCCTAGCGGGCCATTGTTTTGTTCTTGGGGACTACCGTCGGCGCTCTTCAGACAGCCGGGAATTTGGCCAGGTGCCCCTCAAGAACCTACGCGGCAAGGCTGTCTTTCGCTTCTGGCCCCTAGATCGCATCGGAATCGTGAACTGATCGGACTTGTGCGGGCGAGCAGATGACCTGGGCCCCCGGGTTTTGGTAGACCCTCTCCTGTGAACGAACAGACTGCACGCCCCGTAGCCTTGGTGACCGGATCGGCCCGGGGGATCGGGCTGGACACGGCCGTCGACCTGTCGCGCCTCGGTTGGCGCACGCACGTCGTTTGGCGCAGCAGCAACCGGGGTGAACTCGAGGAGCGCTTTCCGGGCCGTGTGCACCAGGGGGATGTGACATCCGAGGAAGACTGCCGCCGGATTGTGCGCGCGGTACTGGAGTCGGATGGCCGACTGGATGGAGTCGTGCACGCTGTGGGGGAATACCTTGCGGGGCCCCTCGAGGGACTGGGTACAAACGATCTTCGGCACATGCTCGAGAGCAACACTCTCTCCGCGTTTACGCTCATTCGCGCGACACGCGCTCAATTGCGCAAGGATCGCGGCGCCTACGTGTTTTTTGGTGCGGCGGGTGTCGAGGGCCTACGGGCTCGGGCGGACTCAGCGGCCTACTTCATGGCCAAGACCGCCCTGCTCTCGATGGTCCGTTCGGTGGCAAAGGAAGAAGCCTCCTACGGCGTGCGTGTAAACATGCTCTCCCCAGGCCTCGTTCCCCACGAGCATTCCAGCGCGGACACCAAGGCCTTGGCAGGTTCCGTTCCCGCCGGACGTCCAGGGCGCGGCGAGGACTTGGCGCACGCAGTGGCGTGGTTACTCTCCGCGGAAGCCGAACACATCACAGGCCAGAACATCGATGTGGCAGGCGGTTGGATGCTCTAGGGCCGCCGGCCACGCGGAGCATGGCCCATTCCTGAGACCCTAGTCCAGGGCTTCCAGCATGGCATCCCAATCCACATCCAGCGCAGTCCATTCCCCGATGGGCGGCTGACTTGCCGCGTACTCTTCAATCGCGGCGATGCGATCTTCGTGCTGGGGGTGGGTCGAGAACCAGGTCAGCGAATCGGGCACATCTCCGTGCACTTGGGCCAGGTGCGCGAAGAAATGGGCGAGGCCTGAAGGATCGATACGAGCGGCCATGAGCATGCGAACGCCCTCTAGATCGGCCGCGGTTTCTTGCTCCTGCGAGTAGCCGTTTACCGATGCCAGGGTGAAGAGTTCGCGCGCGATGGTGGTGAGCACCTCGGTGTTGCCCAAGAAGAGCGTGAACGAAGCCCACAGGCCCACCGAATGAGCCATGCGCCGTAGGCCGTGACGTTGCGTCACGTGGGCCATTTCGTGGGCGATCACACCCGCCACCTCGATGGGGGACGAGGCTTCCGTGAGCAGCCCGGTGAACACCGTGATGTAGCCGCCCGGCAGGGCGAAGGCATTGACCACCTCGCTGTCGATGACCTTGAACTGGAAGGTGGCCTCGGGGAACTGGCTGTGGGGGGTGAGTCGATCAAGAATGGCCTGCACAGCCGCGCGCACCCGTGGGTCGTCGACCTCCTTGCCGCCCTGGTCCATGTTCTCCCAAGCTGTTTCTCCGATGGCCTCATCCACGCTGTAAGGCAGAGCGTCGACCGTCGAATTGACACCCCAACGGAAGAGGCGTGGCACGGCCAGGGCGACGACGATCGTGATCGCGAGGCAACCGATACACCCCATTCGGTGCCGAACCGGAGTCGATGTGCGTGTGCCTTCCAGACGCGCCAACGCGTCACCGAGATCATTGCCACCGGCCGCCTCAGCAGCCCGCAGGAAATCAGGGTCGTCACTGAAGATGCGGCGGGTTCCGTCCGCCGCGATGCAGTACACCACCCCGCCATCGCGTTCGACGTCCAAGCGCATCCCTTTCCACGGGATCTGAATCGTCGTGCCATCCTCCAGCGTCGCGACGATTCCGTCCAAGCGCATGCGGATGCGCGCGGGTTGGCGTTCCCTGGGGTCGGCGCGCTGGAAGACCCAGCCTGCCATGACCCGTTCGAGGTTGTAGGCGCCCTTCATCGGGTCCCGTTGGGCGAGAGGTAGCGCTCGATCTCGGTTTGCAGTGAGCCAATCCCGGAGACGGAGCACACGACATGGTCTCCGTGATTCAAAGCACTGACCCCGCTCGGCGTTCCCATCAGGATCAGGTCGCCGACGTTGAGTTGCAGGTGGCGGGAAAGGTAGGCGATCGCCTCAGGCAGGCCCACAACCCAGTCCGCTGTTGAGGCGCTCTGTCGCAACTCACCATTCACGTGGCAGGTAACGGTCAGATTGTTCACGTCCAAACAGTCGCGCGGCACAAACGCAGGGCCAAGGGGGCACGAGCCTTCCATGTTCTTGGCTCGTAGCCAGGGGTGTCCGATCTTGCGGTCTGCCCCTTGTAGAGTTCTGGCGGTCAGATCATTGGCCACCGTGTACCCGGCCACGTGGTCCAATGCGTCCTCAGGCAAAATGTCGCGACCTGCCCAGCCGATGACCACGGCCAACTCGGCCTCGTGATCGAAGCGACCCGGATACCAGTCGGGAATGCGCACACGGCCGGCGTGGGGGAGCAGGGTCTCGGGCAGCTTGTTGAAAAATAGGGGCTCGCTAGGGACCTCCTCGCCGAATTCCTCTGCATGGGCGCGGAAGTTCTTGCCTAGGCACAGGATCTTGCCCACTTCGCTCGGCAGCAGCGGCAGGCCCACGCCCGTCGGGATTCCGTCGTCACAGGGCACGACGGCGCGTTCCCATCCCTCGCTCTCCTCGGCGCCGGGTAGTTCGCGCTGCAGGTGTTCGCGATCCAGCCAGCCGACTTCGAACAGATCGGTCAAGTTGGTGGGCTTACCGCGGCGCTCCAAGAAACGGGTGAGGTCCCAGAATCCCAGGCGCGCGCACTCATCTGGTTCGCGATTGTCGTCCAGCAGGAGTCGCTCGCGCCCGCCCGCCGATCCGGGCTGCTGGCGGTAGATCCGAATCGTGCCCAGGGGGTCACTGTTTGTGCGATCCGCGTGCATGGGCGGAGTATACCCAGACGGCGACCGCGGATCGCGCGGCCAGGCCGAGCCTTGGAGAAGAGTCCTAGAGCGTCTCGCCCAGGGTGAGCAGCGCGTAGGAGGTTGCGAGGACAGGGTTGCCCTCCCACCAGCGCGGCGCATTGCGATTGACCCAGGATCCGTCCAGCTTGGATTGCATGGACACCAGTCGACCAGCCAGTTCCTTGCGCCAGTTGTGAGACCGTCCCTGCTTGTCGACGACCTCCTGGGCCCCAAAGACCGAAAGTGCGCGGGCCATGGAGTGAAAGTAGTAGAAGAGGCCCTGGTAGGCCGCTGTGGGGTCACTGGAATGCTCGAACCCGGGGTTCACATCCAGGGTGTAGTGCTCGCTCAGCCACTTCCAACAGGCTTGCACTCGGTCGTCGTCCACGTCCAATCCGGAGAACACCAGTCCCTTGAGCAGGGCGTAGGTCATCGAGCCGTACGAACGGGGGATCTTCGTCCCGTCCGCGAGCACTTCGAAGCCCGCCTTGGAGTCGCCCGGGTAGTAGCCGGCGCCGCCATCGTTGCCGGGCACGATCCTCCCGCCTTCCGACTGCAATTCAAAGTCATTCGACTCCGACCGGTTCTGGCAGCGCTCCAGGAAACGGACGGCTCGCTCGAAGGCGGCGTGGTCCTTCTCAAGGCCGGACGCTACCAGTGCTTCGAGGGCCATCTGCAGGTTGGATAGGTCCGGCCGCTCGTCCCCGCCGTACCCAATACCACCGTAGAAGGGGTGATCCGGGGAGTAGCCCTCGCCCTCATCCGCCTGCAGATTCAAGAGGAACGCCTGAGCTCGCGCGATCACGGGTGCGTAGGCGTCCCCATCTGCGTGGGCCAAGGCCAGGATGCAGGACGAAGTCACGTAATTCGCCAGGCGACCCTGGTGGATTGAACCATCTTCCCGTTGCAAGCCGGCGATCCACTCCAGGCCGGAGTCGATCACAGCCTGAATGTCAGCGGGTCGGGGAGTGGGGACGGCTTGCAAGGCGCCAATGACCATCGCCGTCAGGCCCGCGTCCGGCTGACCCGGGGCGCCCCACTTGCCCGACTCACTGGTTTGCAGCAAGAAGCGCGCGCCCTTGTGCATCGAGCTGAGCACCGCCGCCCGGTCCACGCCTTTTATCTCGGGTAGAGGTGTGGCTCCCTCAGGGATCTGGGTGTGCTTGGCAAAAAGGGGTGCGCAGGCGGAGAGATCGATTACGGCTTGCGCCGTGGCGGCCACCTTGCCGGAGGGACCTGTCCATGAACCGTCGGCCAGACGCCTGGCGAGCAACGCTCGTGCCTGGCTGGCGGCTGCCTGCTTGTCGGTCGGAGTGTTGGACCCAGCCGGTGACGGATCGGCGACGCCCTGGCTGCTGAGCCAGGCAACGGCCTTGGCCAGGGCGGGCGTCGTGTCCTTGTCGACGTAGTGGAACAGGGCCCCGGCGGCGACCCGGGTCGTCGCCAAGCGTTCAGCATCCCCTGCGTCCGGACGAGCGATCCAGCCCTGCTCTGCCTGAAACCCCACAACGTAGTCGAGAGCCAAGGCGACGAAGGGACCATCCACGCGTGTGTACTTGCGGGGTGAGGTGGCCAGGGCTGTCAGAACTTGGGCGCTCGTCTCGATGCTCGCACCATAAGAGCCCGTCTTCGCGTCCTGGACCGATCGCAGCCAGCGTATGGAGAGATCGAGCTCATCCTTGAGGTCGCTGAGGTCTTGGGCCGATTCGCCTTGCGGACCAGGGCTCGCCGAAAGTCCAGGTGCGGGTGAGGCGAACAAGGGAGTGGCCACCAGGGCCAGAACGGGGAGCAACATGGTTTGCGGGGACATGGGTCTCGAAACGGCCGGGCTGGGCCGAGGTTCAATTGGAGCGGGGGGCCGGGGCGGCCAGTCTAGCGGCCAGTCTGGCGGCTTGTGGGTAGCGGTGCCGTGACCGGCCCTGCGCCTACTGGAAGCGCCGGCACCAGGGGTTCTCCGGGTTTTCCGCGTACCAAGAACGGCCGCCATCGTCCCCGGCGCTAGGTCCCCCGGACCCATCGCCGCCCTCCGCATACCCCAGTGCCTTCAGCCGCTCCAGTTCGTCTCGGCTCTGCAATCCCGTGGCCCGCGACAGTCCTTGCTTGTCGGCTGCGGCCAGCCACCCGATCAACTCCGAGCGCAGGGCCCGCGCCCGTTCGAATTCTTCCTCCACCAGATCCACCAAGCAGCCCGGATCGTTGGCAAGCCGAAAGAGCTCGACCTGGTGCTTGACTCGTTTAGGGGTTTGAGACTTGTCGAGAGAGAGGACCAGGTACCAGCCCTCTTTTTCGATTGAAGCGGAGTGGCCGTGGGAACTGACGGCAAATCGGGTTTCGCCTTCTGGGTCGTCACCGATCCAGCGCAGGAGGTTCTTCCCTGGGAACGGAACATCAGCCAGATTACTGAGGTCCAATAGTGTGCGGCCCAGATCTAGGTGGGAGACTCCCTGGGTCACCACAACCCCTTGCGGGCCGTCGGGCCAGGTCACGATCAATGGCACGCCCAGGGTTTCGGGGTAGAGCCCGTTGTGCGTGAAATACAGTCCGTGGTTTCCGAAGGACTCTCCGTGGTCACCCGTAATGGCGATGATCGCGTCGCCAAAGCGTGGGTGCGATAGGAATCCCTCGAGCTGCGTGTCCAGGTAGGTCACCTCGGACATGTACTGGCTCGTCACAAAGTCCAGGTCGCGCACACCTGCATCCCACGGGACTCGCGCGCCTTCGGGGAGATCCGGAAGGCTCATGTCGTAGGGATCCTTCTGCTTGTCGTAGTAGCGCCAGCGCAGTTCCTCTGGAACGGTGTAGGGCGCGTGTGCGTCGAACACGTGCAACCAGACAAAGAGCGGCAGGCCGTCGGCCTCCTCCAGCCAGCGGTCCAAGCGCTCAATCGATATGCAGGACTCCACGTCGCTCTTGCCATGGGGTACCCACAAGCGGTCGAAGCCTTGAGAGAGTCCGCTCTGGCGGTGGTTCATGTGCCCCGCACTGAGTGCAGCGACCGTGAAGTAGCCCTCTTGCTGGTAGAGCTCTGCCAGGGTCACTGCATCTTCGGACAACACGGTGTTGTTGTCGACCATGTGCGTGTCCCTAGGGGACAAGGCCGTCAACAAAGATGCATGGGATGGATTGGTGATGTTGATCGAGGAGAAGGCATCCTCAAACATGACTCCCCGAGCGGCCAGGAGGTCGAGGAATGGAGTCTCCACGCCGACGTTGCGCGAGGAGCTGCCCAGGTGGTCGGCCCGGTGGGTATCGGAGGTCACTAGCACAACGGTTTTGGATCGGGGCCGACGCACTTCGAAGCGTGGCGAGGAGAGCACCGCCAGACTCTCACCGGTTTGGTCCGTGTTCAGGCTGAACTCAACCTTCAATTTGCGCGCTTGTGGCAGGTCAACCGGTATCTCGACGTCTGCCCATTTCTCTGCCAGTTCGTCCGTTGGCATGGGGAATTCCGACTCGCCCATCAGTCGTGCCGGCTCCTGTTCCAAGTCGAACACACTCACTTTGACAGTGGGTTGATCCGTGGCCCGAAAGACGGCCTGCGGTCGTGCCATGCCAAACTTCAGCGTGCCACCCGCTGGGGCGACAACCTCGGCTTCCAGAGGCCGGTCCTTCGAGAGCGTGACGGCCGTGCGGTATTCCTTGTCGATTCCCACGGGCTCAGGCGCCTCGGGATCCATGGGCAAGAACCCGGACAAGGGAGCCGACAGCAATTCGAGGCTCAGAAAGGTCGAGGCGTGATTGAGTCGATCGCAGAGCACACGAATCCCGTCGAACGGTTCTGTCTCACCGAGCACGCCCGGTAGGTCGAGGAACACAACCGCGGGCGAGCCGTCTCCTGAGTGCCTCAGGAAGGGGCTGATGACCACGTTTTCCCCCCTGCGCGTGAGAGCCACGGCCACGTCGACCTTGTTGCGGCAGACCAGCCGCACGGCCGCGCGGTTGACACTGTTGGGTTCGATGTGGTGCGGAATATACACACGCCCCAGCTCGCCTGTGAAGCAGATGCCCGCCCAGGGGCCGCCTTTGCGCTTGTCCTTTCTTTCCAGGAGGATCTCGGCCGCTCCCTTGGTGGGCCACTCAGCCAGGCTGTTGGGCCCCACGTCGAACCGTCCCCGGGACACGACCTCTCCGGTCGGTTCAGGGCTGCCCGGAGCTGGGACCAGATGCAGGCGCACCACCTGCTGGCGCTCGCGGGTTGTCGTTGGACCGTCGTCTGCGCAGCCCACCAAGCAGCCGAGGCTCAGGGCGGTCCAAAGACCGGCTCGCAATCCACGTCTCCTCTGTTTGCCGAGGGATTGGCGAGCACGTAGGCGGGCTTGTTGCTGGGGGCAATCGATCACGGGTCTAGGGCTGGGTGTCTGGCGCACTGCGTTCGTTCCACCGGGGCACATCAGCTTAGACCACAGCCCAACTCAAACGCCATCCCGGAAATGCACCGCCGCTAGGATTCTGAGCTCGGGTCCGTCCCGGAAAGAGCCACTGCGGTTCCGTAGGCCACGACCTCGGCTGCCGCCCGTGATACTTGGCTGGTGGCGAAGCGGAACCCGACGATCGCATGGGCCCCCAGGGCTCGGGCCTCCGCCTGCATGCGGTCCAGAGCTTCCTCGCGTGATTCGGCCACGAGCTTGGTGTACTCATGGACTTCACCCCCGACGACCATCTTCAAGACGGCCAGCATGTCCATTCCCAAGTGTCGCGCGCGCACGGTGGTTCCCCGCACGAGCCCGAAGGACTGGGTGATGCGACGGCCAGGGATGGAGTCCACGGTGGATACGATCATCGTTTGACGTTTCGGTAGGGGTCGAAGGGCAGGGTGCGCCAGCGCGCCCGCGCGATGCAGGCCAGAAGGATGAGGCCTCCGATCAGGAGGCCGCAGGCGAGGGTCTTTTGTAGGGGATCCATGTCGGACTGCAACAGTTGTACGGCGCCCAGGGCACACAATCCCATGGCCCCAATCAGGATCAGGAGAAATCCCAGCCGCATGCCAACTTGGTGCCCAGGTTCAGACTCGAGGCGTTGCCACTCGTAGTCTGCAGGCTCGGGTGGAGCCATGCCGCGAGCCATGACTTCCAGAGATTGGTACTGGGCGACGGCGCGACCCAATTGCGGATCCGCGGCGAGGCGACGCTTGAAGCCCTCGAGTTGCTCGCCGTGCAGTTCGCCGTCGGCGTAGGCCATGGCCGCCAGTTCGTCGCTGCTGGGTTCGAAGTCGTATTCGGACGGGTCGGCGTGGCGATTCATGATGGGCAGTCAGGCTTCGCTGGGGCTTGGGGTTTCAGCGGACTCCATGTGTGGGGCCAGGGCCTCCCGCAGTCTTCGTCGGGCATGGAAGAGTCGCGACATCACCGTACCCTCGGGGATGTCGAGGGATTCCGCGATCTGCTTGTAGGGCAGGTCTTCGAAGTGTCGTAGGGCGATGATCTCTCGATCGCGCTCCGACAGGTCTTCCAGTGCCAGGTGGAACAGGGTCTCGCGCTCGGTCTGTAGCGCGCTGGCCTCCGGCGTGGGTTCGGTGCCGATAATCTGAAACTCGTGCTCCGCTCCGTCGGCATCGACTTGAGTCAGCGAGGTCTTACGAATACGGCGGTGCCTGCGTAGGAAGCTGAAGCAGGTGTTGCGCAAGATGCGATGGAACCAGGGCAGGAAGGGCTGACCGGGGTCGTAGGATGCGCGCGACTTGAAGACCTTGAGTAGCGCGTCCTGGCAGAGCTCAAGCGCGTCATCGTGGGAGCCCACCCAGCTGCGTGCCATTCGAAACCCTCGGCCCCGGACGAGTTGAGTCAGGCGGTCGAAGGCCTGCAGATCCCCAGCACTCACGGCGGTCATCAGGGCAGTGGTTTGGGCGGACATGGCGGCCGCATACTCCCGCCGCTCTGACTCATTCAGAAGCTTTTTGGAATTCGGGCCTTGGGGGCTCGCGGGGGGAGGGAGAGGGCAGACCACGGCTCAAAGAGGATGGGTTGCTCCGAGGGCCACGTCGAGTACGTGCTGGGCACAGCGTCTCGCGGCTCCGCCTGGGCCGATTCTCGCGGCCGCTTGGTCTAGCTGGGCCTGGCATTCTCTGCGCCAGCCTTCGTCCAGGTGCGCCCGACGGACCTGAAATTGGACTTCTTCGAGAGGCCCTTCCGCCCCGGCTTGAAGACCGTGTTCTGGAAGAACTTCACAACCCGCAAGCAGGTTGGTCGTGGAGAAGTAGGGCGTCGTCAAGAGAGCTGGCACGAGCCGTGAGCGCAGGGATCCGTGCAGGGCGTAGATCACAACCGTGGGTAGGCGGTGGTGCAATAGATCGGTCAGGACTGTGCCCGAGGCCGCCAGAGCGCTGCGTGCCCGAGACAGGGTGCGGTGCAGGTCGCCGACTTCCAGCGACGCCTGCACCGCGGACTCGGCCAGGAGCTGCTCGATCTGTCCGCTCAGTTCGTCGCCCGACTGGGCCACGGTGATGACCAGATCCGGAACCTCCGCGGCCAGGGGCGCGGCTGCTCGGAGCATCCAAGGCAGGTGCAGGGCCACTTCTCCGCGTCGGCTACCAGGCAAGAGGACGAGTTCCTTGCGGGTTTCGTTTCCTGGGGCCGCCTCCAAGCCTTGCAACACATCCATTTGGGGATGGCCCACATGCGCTGTGGCGACCGCACGATCGGCGAACCACCCGGGTTCCCAGGGGAAGATCGTCAGGGCGCGCGTGATGACCTTGCGGTAGGCTCCCACGCGCCATGGTCCCCAGGCCCAGTACTGGGGAGCGACCAAGTGCACGCTGGGGATCCCGTAGCGCCGAGCGATGCGGGCTAGGGGCAAGTGCAAGGCGGGCGCGTCCACAGGAACGAAGGCATCGGGCCGTCGGTCGGCGAAGGACTGCGCCGCGCTTTGCAGGAGGTTCAGGTAGAACGGAATCTCCTTGGAAACCCCCTGGCCGCCCATGGTGGCGCGGGCCGTCGGGTCGGCGATGCACTCGACATTGGCCTGCGCCAGGCTCGCGGGTCCCAATCCGTACAACTCGGGAGCGGGGGCACCGGCCTCGAGGCATGCAGCGCGCAAGGCATGCGCAACGCGCACTGCGTGTCCCGCGCTGGATGTTTCACCCGACGAGAGACAGATGCGCAGGGGCCGTTCGGGAAACGAAGCGCGAGAGGGGCTGACTGGGGCCTCAGAAATCGGGCAAGGATCGTTCAGGTGGTGCGCCAGTCTGCGCCGCCAGCGCGCGCGGGTTAGAGCGAACCAAGCTAGCCGCAGGGGTAAGCAGGCGACGCCTAGCAGGGCCCGTGCGAGTTCCAACTGGGCGGCTGTGCGCGGATGGGGGGAGGGAGCGGCCATGCCCACTGAGCATAGACCCTCTGTGCTGGGCAGGTCTTGGCTCTTGGCCTCATTCCTGAATCAGGTTTCGAGCTCGTAGTTGAGGAGTGAGGGCCTCGGCGCCCCCAAAAAGCAAGGCGTCCATACCCAACGCGGCCGCGGCGTGGACGTTCTCAGGGCTGTCGTCGATCAGCAGGCAGCGGTCGGGTGGCACGCCCAGTTGCTGGGCCGGTTCCAGAAAGGCCGCAGCCGCCGGCTTGCGAAGGCCCGTATGGCAGGAGACGAAGGTCCAAGGGACGTAGCGTGACAGGCCGGTCGCCTGTTCGACCTGCTCGTACCATGGTGGATAGTTGGAGAGCACATGCATGGGCACGCCGGACTCGACTAGCCGGGCGAGCAGGGTCTGCATGCCTGGCAACCATGCGTAGTGCGCGGCCATGGCTGCCTTGAGTCCAGGCCCGTCGAGCGCCCGTCCATCACGAAAGAACTTCGAGTAGAACGAGTCTTCATCAATCAATCCGGCTTCGAACTCAGCCCAGGCATCAGGGTGTTTCTGCGCCAGGAGTTCATCGAAAGTCAGACCCAGGAAGGTCGGCATCTCGACCCGAAAGGGGTCGTAGACCAGGGTGCTCATCACGTCCAGCAGGAGCACAGCCGGGCAGGCATTGGCGGGATCGCCTTGTTGGACCATGCCGGAAGGCTACGCAGAGATGGGTCGACTTGTCCAATTCGACCAGACGTGGCATAAGTGCCGGGCTCCCTTTCACCTACTCCAGAGGCTCTCCCCATGACCCGCAAGTCGATTCCCCTCACACTTGTCTGCCTTCTACCCTTCCTTTCCGGCGCCTGTCAGGGCCCGACGCAAGCGAGCGAGGGCGCGCATCCCCAAGCTGGCGCCGAGGCCGAAATGGCCGAGATGATGGCGCGCATGGAAGAGTTGGCCACACCCGGACCGCAGCACGCCCTGCTGAATTCCATGGTCGGTACCTTCCGTGCTGAATTCTCCATGTGGGCCGCCCCGGGAATGGACGCCGTCACCATGACGGGTACCATGATCAACTCTTGGATACTGGGCGGCCGCTACGTCCAATCCGACTACACCTCGGAGTGGATGGGGGAACCCTTCCACGGCTTGGGGCTGATGGGCTACGACATCAGTCAAGAGGCGTACGTCGGCACCTGGTGTGACACGGCCAGCACCATCCTCGCTCCGATCAGCGTGGGCCAGCTCAGTGCGGACGGGTCCCAGATCAGCATGGTGCGCGAAATGGTGGATCCTATCTCAGGCATCCTCACCCGTACCCGCGATGTGTTCACCCTGACCAGTCAGGATCAGCACACGATGGAAACGTACTCACGACCGGAGGGACAGGACGAGTTCCTGATGATGCGAATCGACTACACGCGCACCCGCTGAGCCCAGGCTCAGCGCTGGGTGAACTCGATTCGGAGTTCCCCAGCGAGGGCTTGTGTTTCGGCCTGCACCCAGCCACGGATTCCGTCGCAACCGACGATCAAATTAGGTCGCCCCGGCCAACCGTGCTGGTAGTCCAGTTGGCTGGGCTGCGCCGTTTGATCGGGATGGGTGTGCCAAGGGCCCACGATTGTGAGCGCCAACCGGCGGGCCGCACCCTCGACTCTCATCCAACTCGTTGGGCACAGACTGAAGCGCTTGGGGTCTCGAGCCCGGTTGGGGAGGCGCACCGCGCGCAGTACCTGAGTTCGATCGCCGGAGGTGCATCCCACAAGCAGCCCACAGGCTTCGAGCGGTTGAGCTCGCTCCCGAGCGCGCAGCAGGTCGGCATGCGCCCGCGGGGTGAGCCAGACGTGTTTCACGGCACTCTGCGCTCGAGCGCCCGGACGCCGCCCACGTAGGCCAGCACGTTGACGGCAACCAGGGTGGCGGTTCGCGGCCCGTTCAGACTCTGGGCGCTCAGAATCTCCGCATAGGATGAGATGTCCACCCAGCGGAACACGGAGTAGTCCGTGAGGGTCGCGACCATGTACATGGCAAACTCGGCGATGCACAGGAAGAGCATGGCGAAGCCAATCTTCAGCGGTTGGCTGCCCATGGCGGAGAGCCACATGGTCGCGCTGTAGAGCGCTGCGAGGAACAGGCTCTGGTGCAACGCGCACAGGGTCAGATTGCCGAGGCCCATGGTCTCATCCACTAGCCCCAAGAGCATGGGGATCGTGAAGGTCGTGAGGAACACGGGCAGCACCACGGCGGCGAGCCCGCCCAGGTAGCGTTCCGTGAAGAGGCGCCGTCGCGAAATCGGCCGCGACAACCACAACTCCATCGTGCCCCGTTGGGCTTCCCCCGCCACAGCGTGCATGGCCAACAAAACGGCGGCCGTGGCACCCAGTGTGTTGCAGCCCTTGAAGAAGTGCTGGGCCACGACATAGGCCGGGACTCCCACGGCGTCGATCAAGTTCAGTTGCTCGGCCAGCATGGGTATGGGGGCAGCGAGCAGCTTCAGGGCACCGGTGTTTTCCTCGAAGCTCGGCCACCAGAAAATGGCCGCCGCTAGCAGGGCTTCGAGCACCACGAACAGAGCGATGCCGTACACCAAGTAGTTGCGTGCGTCCCTGGACAAGCGCATCAGATTCCTCGGACCCCGTAGATGTCCGTGTACATTTGAGAAAGGGACAGGCTGCCGTACTCGATGCGCCGCGGGCTGGGCAGATCGGGCTGCTCGGCGAGGAACGCCAGGAACGCGCGCGGGTCTGTGTCGCGAATCCAGACGCTCACTCGCTTGGAATTCGTCGACAAGGAGGGCTGGATGCGATCTGTGTGCGGGCCTTCTAGCTGGGCTAGCTGCTGCGGCGTCAAGGACTCGGTGTACGTCAGGTGCACGAGCTTGGACGTGCGTTCGAGTACGGAGGCGGGCGATTCGTCGGCGATAATCTGTCCTTCGTTCAAGAACACCATGCGATCACACGCGCGGTCCACCTCGCCCAGGTGATGCGAGGAGAGCAGCAAGGTGGTTCCATTGTCCGCGTCCTCGCGCAGCGCTTCGAGCACCTGCCCGCGTCGAGAGGGGTCGAGCCCGTCGGTTATCTCGTCCAGGATCCTCAAGCGGACCTGGGGAGCCATGGCCGCTGCGAAACAAAGTTGGCGTTTCATCCCGTGGCTGTAGCCACTCACCTTGTGGGCCAGGGGCAAATCGAATTGCTCCGCCAGCTCGAAGGCCCGCGTGCAGGCCTGCGCCGGCCGGCCGCGCAGCAACCAGCGCAGGTGTTCGTCTGCGCGCATCTCTCCGTAGAGATGGAGTTCACCCGGTGAATAGGTCAGGCGCGCCCGCACGTCGCAGCCATCGCCACGCACGTCGAGACCGTCCACCCTGGCCCAGCCGCCGTCGGGACGAATGAGCCCCGTGATGCAGCGCATGAATGTGCTCTTGCCGCTACCGTTGGGGCCCAGCAAACCGGTGATGCCCCCCGGTCCGATTTCCAGATCGATGCCCTTGAGCGCCTGCTTGTCGCCGAAGCTCCGGCGCAGGCCGCTGGTCAGAATGCTCCCGGCCGTGTGCGTCGTGGGAGGGGCTGCGGGAGTCATGGGTGGGGGGCGTCGCCGCGAGTGGCTCGCTGGGGTACGGTAGCGTTCCGTGAGCGATGCGCACATCATCCGCGTGCTAAAGAACGATGTCCTGGGGAGCGTGGAACTCCTGGGTCGGGGAGAAGAACGCGTCGTGCGGCGTTTGGCCAGCGGTTCGCGCGTGCCGTGTAGCGGCCTCGTGGCCCGGCACCTGGCCCGGCGTGAACGGCGGTCGCTAGCGGCCTTGTGCGACGTGCAGGGTGTGCCCAACGAAGTGGATGCCGGGCCCTGGGCTGTGCTCGCCGAATCCTCGTCACACTCGACCCTGATCCGGGAATACATCGCCGGCGACCCCTTGCATCGTGCCAGCAGCCTGCCGCGGGACTTTTTTGACCTGTTGGATCGCCTGACCCAGGCCCTGCACGAGCGCGGGGTCTGCCACAACGACCTGCACAAGGAACAGAACATCCTCGTGCAACCGTCGGGGCGCCCAGCACTGATCGACTTCCAGCTCTCCTCGGTGCATTCCAGTCGGGGGCGGCTGTTCCGATCCCGTGTCCAGGATGACCTACGCCACCTACAGAAACACCGGCGGCGCTACACACGGGATGGTCGAGGACCCGAGGGGGAGCCGGAACAGCGTGGCGAATTTCACGCTTTGCAACGCACGCGCACCTCTGCCCTTTGGCGCCGCACGGGGAAACCCCTGTACCTGTTCCTCACCCGTCGCATCCTCGGCACCCGCGATGGGGAAGAGCGACGTCCAAGCTCCGGACCCTGGCCCCTCTGGGTGGATGCGGTGGAGTCCAACGCGGCGGTCGATGGCGATCACGTCTGAATTCAGGCGTGGGACGCATGGCAGCGCGTCATAAAGGCTCGCAGCAATTCCAGCCCACCCTTTTCTAAGGCAAGGATGGACTCGGGGTGCGCTTGGACTCCCGCGATGGGCCGGTGACGGTGGCGCAGTCCCTCGATCTCGCCAGCTGTATTGCGTGCGCTCACTTCCCATTCATCGCTCAGCGTCGATTCGTCCACGACCAGTGAGTTGTAGCCCGTGAGATGCAACGGCAGCGGCAGTCCGGCGAACAGCCCTTGCCCATCGTGGTGCAGGGGTCGTGTCTGTCCGTGCAGTAGGTCCCTTGAGCGTTGCAGCTGACCGCCCGTCGCCGTGGCCAGAGCTTGGTGGCCCAGGCACACGCCAAGGGTGGGAAGGGGCGGGCACGAACTTGCGATCAGCCCCCTGACCAGGGCTTCGGAACAGCCGGCGCGGACGGGGGTCCCTGGGCCAGGGCCGATGACAATGCCCTGGGGCTGGAGGTCGAGGACCTGATCCGCGCTTAGCTTGGCACTACTCTCGGTGCGTACGTCGGCCCCCAGAGTGGCCAGGGCGTGTTCCAGGTTGAACGTGAACGAGTCCCGGTTGTCCAAAAGGAGAATCACTGGGGGCAGACTACTCCCCAAGGGAAGGGCGTCCAAGGGGTCGAGAAGGGGCCTGGTGTCCGAGGTAGGGCCTCCCGAGAGTGTGTGGGCCCCTCAGGCTGGCGCTTCCATTTCCCCCCTCGGGGTCCTAGTGTTCGCGACGATGAACATCGTCATCATTGGAGCGGGCGAAGTGGGTCGCCATCTAGCCAAGATTCTGAGCCAGGAGAAGCACGCCGTGTCCATCGTCGACACGGATCCTGTCAAGGCCCAGACCTTGACCGAGTCGATGGACGTGCAGGCCATCGTAGGTGATGGCACGCGCGCGGGTGTGCTGACTCAGGCGGGGGCTTCCAAGGCCGACCTCGTCGTGGCCGTCTCCGACCAGGACCGGGTCAATATGCTGGCCTCCCTGATATCCAAGAAGCTCGGAGCTCAGCGCGTGATCCTGCGCTTGCACGACACGCGGCCCTTAGAAGGCTACGAGTACTTCTACAAACAAGCCTTGGGTTTCGATGTCGTACTCTCCACCGAGGTCCTGGCGGCGAACTTCATCGTGGAAATGGTGCGGCAGCACCACGCGCTTGAGGTCGAATCCTTCGCGGAAGGTCGCGTCTACCTGCGCCGTTTTCCGCTACGCGAGGAAAGCGAGCTAACCGCCGAACCCCTGCAGAGTTTGCGACTGCCGGCGGGAGTCTTGGTGGTGGCCGTCATCCGCGGCGGACACCTCTTTATTCCCACCGGTGAGGATGTGCTGGCCGTGAAGGACCAATTGTTCATCATCGGGGCCGGGCGGGACTGCGACGCATTCGAACGCATGGCGGGCGAAAAGAAAACTTGGAGCCGGACGGCTGTGATCATGGGTGGAGGCAGTCTCGGGGCGCAGTTGACCCGTACGCTCGCCAAGGTTCCCGGCTTGAGTGTGCGTGTCATTGAGCGCGATCCGAGTCGAGCTCGCTTGCTGGCCTCCGAGGTGGATGACAAGGTCCTGGTGATCGAAGGGGACGCCACCGACCTCGACCTTCTCTCAGAAGAGCGCGTGGGCGAGGCCAACGTATTTGTGGCCACGACCAAGGACGACGAGAACAACATGATCGCCTGCCAGTTGGCCAAAGCGCAGGGCATCAATCGCTCGGTGGCGTTGATCAACAAGAGTTCCTACACCACGGTCTACGACCTGCTCGGTTTGGATCAGGCCGTCTCTCCGCGTCTCTTGTGTGCCAGCAAGATTTTGCGCTTTGTGCGTGCCGGATCACTCTCGACCATCAGTGTGCTGGCGGACGGCAAGGCCGAGGTGCTGGAACTCAGCGCGCCCTTCCGCGAGCCCGTCAAGGTCAAGGCCTTGGGTCTTCCGAAGGGAGCTGTGATCGGGGCCGTGATCCGCGGGGACTCGGTCAAGATCGCCCGCGGGGACACCACCATTCAACGCGGGGACCGCGTCATCGTGTTTGTCTTGCCGGGTACTCACGAGGCCATCGAAAAGCTGTTCCGCGACTAGTTCGCGGGGGACCATGAATTTCAAGGCCGTTCATCGCCTGTTGGGCTTCGTCATCCTGATCGTGGCGGGCTTCTTGCTCGTGCCTGCGGGCGTGGCGTTGATCTACGAAGAGTATTCAGACGCCAATGCCTTCCTGCTTTCGGCCGTGGCCGTTGCGATTCCCGGTGCCTTTTTCGTCCTGCGCTGGAGGGCCTACCGCAAGTCGTTGGCTGCTGCGGAGTCGGCCGAACCGGGTGCACATAAGAAGGTGGACGACACCCGCTTCTATCGCCGCGAGGGTTTGGCCGTGGTGGGGTTGAGTTGGCTCGTTGCCGGCCTGGCCGGTGCTGTGCCCTACATCTTCACGGGTATCTTCCACTCCTGGGTCAATGCCTTCTTCGAATCCGTGTCTGGATTCACAACGACGGGCTCCACCGTTATGTCTGGCGAGCAGATCGACGGCATGACCCACGCCGTGGCCTTCTGGCGCTCCTTCACCCACTGGTTGGGTGGCTTCGGGATCGTGATGGTCTTCGTGGTCCTCTTTCCCACTGGCGGGCGCAGTCTGTTTCGCTCCGAGGTTCCGGGTGTCGATCGCGAGGCGGCCCATCAACGCGTTCACGACTCGGCTCTGACCTTGATGCGCATCTACGTGGGCATCAGCGTGATTGAGTGCGTCCTACTGTACTTCGTAGGGGGCATCGGCCTCTTCGACTCGCTGCTGCACACCTTCGGCACGATCGCCACGGGCGGCTTTTCCAACCACTCGGCCAGCGTTGGTTACTTCAACTCGGTTGGGGTGGAGGTGATTGTGACCACCTTCATGTTCCTCTGTGGTTTCAACTTCGCTCTCTATGACAAGTTGCTGCGCGTCGGACCGCGCCCTTTCTGGCGCTCTGTGCTCAGTTCTTCCGAGGTCCGGGCCTATGCCGGCATCGCCCTGGGTGCCACTCTCCTGATCGCCACGGTCTTGTGGTTGGATGGGGGCAGCAACGGACTCGCTCAGGAACCCGGAAGCACCCTGCGTGACTACCGCAGTTTTTGGCAGGCCGTGCGCGACTCCTCGTTCACGGTCGTGTGCCTGCAGACGAGCACGGGCTATGGCACCGCGGACTTCGATGCCTGGCCCCAGTTCTGTCGCGTGCTGTGCACGGGCTTGGCCGTCGTCGGAGCATGCGCCGGTTCAACAGGGGGCGGTATCAAGATGGTGCGCGTGATGATCGTGGCCAAGGCCGCCCTTGGCGGTGTACGCCGCTTCGTGCGCCCGCGAGCCGTGCAGTCCCTGCGCATGGACGGGGAGCCCTTGAGCGAGCAGGTTGTGGCCTCGGTCACCAGCTACTTTGCCCTGTGGGTCTTCGTCTTCATGGGTGGCACCTTGTTCTTGACGGCCTTCGGCACGGACTTGGAGACGTCTGGTACCGCGGTCATCGCCACCCTGAACAACATCGGTCCGGGTCTGAACCTGGTGGGTGGGACACAGAACTACAACCACTTCCATGACCTGGTGAAGGTCGTGCTCAGTCTGTTCATGATCCTCGGCCGCTTGGAGTTCTACGCACTCGTGGCGCTGTTCGTGCCAGGGTTCTGGCGTCGCTAGCTCCTTGGGGCGGCTTCGGATTACATGATGTCTTCGCGGTAGACCCAGGGCTTGCGGCGCAGAAGGTCTCGGCGGTGGGTGACCAGGCGCCACATGTCGCGTGGCCCAACGACACTTAGGTAGGTTGTGCCGTCAATCTCGATGCGCGCTGAAACCAATCCCAGGAGGCGCACGTCGTTGGAGTCGAACGGGTTGGACCAGAAGACCCCCGCACCGACTTGGTCATTGCGTTGCAGCATGATCGCCGGTGCGCTGACCAGCAGGCCGCGGATGCGCTCATCCGCATGGACGCTGACATTGGCCTCCCAGGCGCCTTCTTCTGTGCGGCCTCGCAGGATCAGCTCATCGCCAGCTTGGGGGTGATGGAATTTGATGGGCACCGACGGCAGCCGGATTTCTGTTTCCGCCGTGTAGAGCCCGTGGCCGATGGGTTCGACGACCGTCGATTCGTAGTTCGGACCGTCACCGAAGTGGGCTTCGACTTGGATGTCGCCTGCGCGCACCGTGCGGCCCAAGAACACCAGGCCGTAGGACGTGCAGACGCCGAGCTCGGTCCCATTTCCACTGTGAATACGCAGGGTCGCATCCGTGGCTTCACGGGTGCCGATGCATGAAGTCACGAGCGGCAGCAGCAGGCAGGCGATGGTGGATCGGGTGGAAGTGGTCATGTGCGTGTGCGGGGAGAGGGGCAGAACGTAGTGGATCGGCAGGCAGGGACTGGTTCTGGAGGGGCTATTTGCCCCGAACGATGTACTCCTCCCAGGAGGCCTCCAGGGCCTGCCAATCCACGCCCGCGAAGGCGGCATCGTTGGCTTTCTTGGGGTCACCGGTTTGGATCAGCGTGTCGAGGTAGGTGGGCAGGATGGAGTCCCAATCCTTGTTCCAGTTCTTCGCACGGTTGCTCTTACCCGTGCGCAGGAAGTACATGAACGACCACCCGTGGGGGTAGCGCGAGAAGGTGTCTTCTTGCTGGTTGCCAGGATTAGCGAGCGGCGCCTGGGCGTAGTACTGGGCCTTGCTGGCACCGACCAGAGTCTCAAGCGGCACGTTCTTGCCTTCGCGGATCTCGGCCTTGATGGTGGAGTTGCGCCAATCAAAGCGGCTGAGCTCGTAGTGACGGCGCGAATTGAACTGATAACCCGAGTAGAAATCGGCGTTGCCTTCGTTGTACCACGTGCCAGGGGCGAGGTTTCCAAAGAAGTAGTAGATGAACTGATGGAAGGCCTCGTGGTTGAGGGTTGCCCAGGTGTTGCGGCGCCCTCCACGGGCCTGATCGTCGAAGATCACAAGTTCTTCGGTGGCGGACCACCAGTACCCGGCAGATCCCGCGGGCCCGCCGTAACGCATGTAGTCGCCACGACTATCGCAGACTCTGACCACGCTGCAGCGTGAAAGTTCACGGGGGGAACCGCCGCTCACGACGGTGCGTTCTGCATCGCCTTCTTGGACCTTGTCGTCGGCCTTTTCCTGCTCGCGTTTGCCGCGCAGTCTGCGAGCTTGAGCCTCGGAGGCTGCGAGAGCGAGCTCTTCAGGGAACTCCTTCTCGTACTGCGTGCGGATGGCCTCGAGTCGGTCCTGGATTTCCTTGAGGAACTCTCGGTCGTCGGAATTCGAGATCACGAAGTAGTTCTGGGTGACGTACAGCTCCCAGCCCGGGTTGGCTTCGACCATCTCGAGCAAGGCGCGGTGCTTCTCGGCCCGCACGCCCTTGCCGGTGACGCCTGAGACATCGAGGGCCTTGATGTCCATGCGCGTAAACGACTTCGCAATCTTGCGAATCTGGGAGCGCCACTTGCTCCAATCGCGTTTATCAGACGGGGCGCTGAAGACCACCACCACCTCCTTGTCTTCGGTCAGCAGGTAGCGCTTGGCCCAGTAGTGCAGGGTTCCCGCCTCACCCTTGCCCCGCGGGTCGCTGGATTTCCCCTTGGCCAGGTACAACACTTCGTGCCCGCCGAGGGTGCCCTTCACCTTGGACTTGACCTCGTCGAGCACCTCGAACTCCTCGATGTTCAGACCGACCTGCAAGTCCACATCGCGTCCTTCCAACCAGTCCTTGAGGGAGTAGTAGTAGGACGTGACCGCCGCGCGTTGGGCGTCGCGCTGGTCGCGTATTTCCGGCTCCTTGTACTGCTTGTCAAAGACCAGCAGCCACATGGTGGGCGAGAAGCGCGTGCCGTCTTCTTGGGTGACAAGGGAGTCGCGCTTGGGCACATAACGCCCGAGCACGTTTGGGTTGCCGCGCTCGTCCGGGAAGAACTTCCAATCTTTGGGCGTTCGGATCCGAAACCCGTGCCGAGTGGTCTCTTCGTAGACGTCGCGGCCGGACTTGGGGGGCAGCTGCGCGTAGGCACTTGAGCAAGTCTGCAAGCCACTGAGCGAACCCAGGACCTCGTCGAGCGGGCCGAATTGGAGCAACCCAACGCAGGCGAAGAGGGCAAGTCGATGATTGAAAAACATTGGGTGGGACGGCGTCGGTTCGAGGATCGAGTCGCATTGCAGGGTACAGCTTCCGCACGTCTCCTGCACGCAGGGGCTCTCCCTGGCCACGTCGAACGACTAACATGGGCTCGTGACTTCCCGAAACTACGACGCACTTTGTTTGGACTTGGATGGCACCCTTCTCAACAGCCAAAACCGTGCTTTGCCTGAGGTGGTTGAGGCCGTCCAGGCTGCCCAGGCCAGCGGCGTGCGGGTCTTGGTGGCTACCGGGCGGTCCAAGGTGGCGACACGCCCCGTTCTGCGGGATCTCGGTCTGACGGCGCCGGCCGTGGTCTTCAACGGGGCGGCCGTCTATTGCCCCGTCGCAGATCGGCTCTTGGAAGAGCGCACCCTATCCCGCAACGCAATGGCCGAGCTGTACGCCTACGGCGAGCGCACGGGCGACCTGACCCTGCTGATGACCTCGGACGAGAAGCTGAGCGTGCATCCCCGAGACGCAGTCGAGCAACGGTGCTTGCGAGGTCTGGCTGGCGTGCGCTGTGTGGAGCGGCATGAGCTGCGGGCGGAGTACGTCATCCGGGTGACGTTTATTGCCCGACGATCGGGCCACTCAGCAGAGTATGCGCGGGAGATCGAAGAGGCCGTGTCGCACCCGCTTTACACCACACACTTCCCGCTGTCCGTGTTGCCCCTGCACCGCGACAGCCCCATGCACACGGTAGACGTTCAGCCCCCGTGCCGCGGCAAGGCGGAGGCATTGCGATTGCTGCGAGACACCTACGGCATTCCCGCTGAACGAGTCGTTGCGGTAGGGGATGCCACAAACGACGCCCCGCTGATTGAAGCTGCGGGTCTCGGCGTAGCCATGGGCAATTCCATGGAAGAACTGAAACCCTCAGCAGACCGCATCATCGGCCACCACGACACGCCCGCCCTAGCTGGCCTGGTGCACGAGCTATTCCTCTCGAACTAGCTCTCGTCCTTATTGGCGGAGGAGGACTTCCCAGGTTTGGACTTGCTTCCAGACTTGTTGTCGGATTTGCCCTTGCTGTCGGCCTTAGCAGTGGTCGGTTTGTCTGCAGCCTTGTCCGACTCGTAGGACTTGGAGCGGTAATCCGTCTCATAAAAACCCGAGCCCTTGAACAGGATTCCGGCTCCCGCTCCGATCAAGCGCTGCAACTTGAGCTGCCCACACTCAGGGCACTTGCGCTTGGGGCCTTCGCTCATGGACTGGAACAGTTCCAGTTCATGATTGCATGCTCGACAGCGATAGTCGTAAGTCGGCACTAGGCCTGCCCTGGCTCGGGGGTCACGTCATTCTCGGCCGGCGTGGAATCGTCATCCTCCGATTCCAGCCGGGGCTCAGCCGCAACACGCACCTGTGCATAGCGCAGCACATCATCGCCGATCATGAAGCCCCGGCGCATGACCTCTACGATCTGTCCCGCGGGGACGTCCGTTGTCTCAACGGTTGCCACGGCCTGGTGCAGTTCGTGGTTGAAGGCCCCCTCTTCGGTTTCCATGGGGGAGACGCGGAAGCGCTCAAACATCGCCATCAACTGGTCCCGAGTCATCTGCACACCCGCCTTCAGGTTGACGGCTTGGGTGTGCTCCGCAGGACTCGCCAAGGCCATGTCGAGGAAGTCCAGGATCGTTAGCATCTCCTGCAGCAGAGCAACGCGTTCGCGCCCCACCGCTTTTTGGATGTCGTCGAAGGTACGACGCTTGAGATTCTGATAGTCCGCGCGCGCGCGGTGCCAGTTGCTCAAATACTCCTCACTCTCGCGCTGGGCTTGTTGCAGCGGAGACTCTTCGATTTCGGGCTCCGAAGTTTCCTCTTGGACGACTTGGGCTTCGGGCAGGTCGTCCTCGGGAGTGAGTTCTTCAGGTTCTTGTTGCTTCTTGGCCATGTTCATTCTCGCGCAATCTCGATTCAGGAGAAGTAGTTGGCGACACGCTCAAAGAAGCTCATCTTGCCGCTGCTTTCTTCTTCGATCTCCGCGAACTCCTTGAGGAGTTCCTTCTGGCGGTCGGTGAGCTTTGTAGGCACTTCACAGAATACCCGCACCAACTGATCCCCTCGCCCGTGCCCCTCGATGCGCGGCAGCCCCTGATCCCGCAAGCGGAAGATCTTGCCAGGCTTCGTGCCGGCGGGCACGCTCATTTCTCCGCGCCCACGTAGCGTCGGAATCTCCACCTTGTCACCCAGGGCCAGTTGCGCGAACGAGAAGGGAATGTCAGTCATCACGTCGGGCCCGCTGCGTTGAAAGGCCTTGTGCTCATGCTCGCGGATGATGCAGTAAAGGTCGCCGCGCGGGGCACCCGCATCGCCCACGTCTCCCTCGCCGCCGATGCGCAGGCGCATGCCTTCTTCCACTCCGCTGGGGATGGCGATCTCGATTTCGGTCTTCTCGTGCTTGACCCCTTGGCCCCGGCAGGTCGGACAGGGAGATTCGATGCTCTGCCCCGCTCCGCGGCAGGTCGGGCAGGGCTGCGCCATGGAAAAAAAGCCAGCGTTGCGGCTGACCTGACCACGGCCGTCGCAGGTGCTGCATTTCTTCTTGCCCGTGCCCTCCTTGCAGCCTGAGCCCTTGCATGTCTCGCAGTGCTCCCGGCGCTTGAGACTGACGGTCTTCTTGACCCCCGTGTCGACTTCTTCAAGTGTGACCTCCAGAGCGATCTGCAGGTCCCTGCCCGGGGCGGGTCCGCCGCGTTGTCGGCCACCACCGCCAAAGAGTCCTTCGAAGATTCCACCGCCTCCTCGTGCGCCACCGAAGATGTCGCCGAAGGCGGAGAAAATGTCCTCCATGTTGGAGAAGCCCTGGGGGCCGGCACCCTGACCAAAGGCTGCGTGGCCAAACTGGTCGTACTGCTGCCGCTTGGAGGAGTCCGAGAGCACTCCGTAGGCCTCGGCCGCCTCCTTGAAGCGTTCCTCGGCATCCGCGTTACCCGGGTTCTGGTCCGGGTGGAATTTGAGGGCCAGCTTGCGGTAGGCCTTCTTGATCTCGGCTGCCTCAGCATTCCGAGAGACTCCGAGCACCTCGTAGAAGTCGCGCTTGTCGCTCATAGGGATGGCTGGGAGGTGAGTGGGGGATGGCCTGCGGAAGAGAGACTGTACTGAGCGTGGCGAGCGAGCCTCCTAGACCCACTCGCCACGCCGAGGATGCACCCGAAGAGAGCTAGGCTACCGATCCGTCGATCGCGTTCTCGCCAGCAATTTCGGTCACCATGGAATCCGTGGTCAGCAAGAGGCCGGCGATCGAGGCAGCGTTCTGCAGGGCAGAGCGCACGACCTTGGCCGGGTCAATGACGCCGGCCTTGACCATGTCCACGTACTCGCCGGTCAATGCGTTGTAGCCCGTGGTGCGTGAGCGTTCGCGGATATTCTCGGCGACTACCGCACCATCCTCACCGGCGTTCATGGCGATCCAACGCAGCGGATCCTCCAAGGCGCGTTCGATGATCATGGCACCAAACTTCTCTTCACCGGAGAACCGTCCCTCGGCCACTGCTTCCGCGGCGCGCAAGAGAGCGACTCCACCGCCAGGCACCACGCCTTCTTCGATGGCGGCGCGAGTGGCGTTGAGGGCGTCTTCAACCCGGTCCTTGGTGGCTTTCATTTCGGCTTCTGTCTGACCGCCGACCTTGATCAACGCCACACCACCCGTGAGTTTCGCCAGGCGCTCTTCGAGCTTCTCGCGGTCGTAGTCGGAACTGGTGCTATCGATCTGAGCTTGGATCTGGTCCGCGCGGGCTCGAATCGCCTTGGGCTTGCCAGCGCCGCGCACGATCGTCGTGGCGTCTTTGCCGACGACAACACGCCCGGCCTTGCCGAAGAATTCGGCACCGGCTTTTTCGAGGGGCACTCCCAGTTCTTCCGTCAAGGCGGTTCCGCCCGTGAGCGTGGCGATGTCCTCGAGGTAGGCCTTGCGCCGCTCCCCGAAGCCCGGAGCCTTGACCGCGCAGACGTTCAGAATGCCTTTGAGGCGGTTGATAACGAGCGCCGTCAGGGCCTCGCCGTCGATGTCCTCGGCGATAATGAGCAAGGGACCACCGGCCTGCATGCCCGCCTCCAACACGGGCACGAAGTCCCGTAGATTGCTGATCTTTTGGTTGCAGATGAAAACGTTGGCATTCTCCATCTCGCACACAAGCTTGGAGAGGTCCGTGGCGAAGTAGGGCGACAAGTAGCCCTTGTCGAATTCCATGCCCTCGACGACCTCAAGCTCGGTCTCGACCGACTTGTTCTCTTCGACAGTGATGACGCCCGTGTCGCCGACCCGCTCAAAAGCCTCGGCCAGCAGGTCGCCGATCTTCTCGTCGTTGTTGGACGAGATGGCCGCCACGGCCTGCTTGTCTTTCTTCGTCTTGACCTTGCGCGACTGGCTGGAGATGGACTCCGTGGCCAGATCGACGGCCTTGTCGATTCCATTGCGCAGGGCGATGGTGGAAACGCCCGTTGCGCTGAACTTGATGCCCTCGTTGTAGATGGCAGAGGCCAGGACCGTTGCCGTAGTGGTTCCGTCACCGGCCACGTCATTGGTCTTGTTGGCCACCTCGAGCACGAGCTTGGCGCCCATGTTCTCAAAGGGGTCCTCGAGCTCGATTTCCTTGGCGACCGAGACCCCGTCCTTGGTTACATGGGGTCCGCCGAAGGACTTATCGAGGATGACGTTGCGGCCTGCGGGACCCAGGGTCACGCGAACCGTCTTGGCGAGTTTCTCGATGCCGGCCTTGACCTTCTGGCGGGCGGCGTCGTCGAACATGATTTGCTTGGCCATGATGTGTTGCTTTTTTTTTGAGGTGTTCGTTGTGACTGCGTTCGTGGTGAACGTGTTCGTTTTTGAAAGGTGTGAGTGCTCGGGGCCTAGAAACCCATGTCCATGCCGCCCATGCCGCCCAT
>CAYXTP010000003.1:83368-353117 GCA_964467985.1 uncultured Planctomycetaceae bacterium | reverse complement strand
AGGATCCGGGGTGGGCCAGCTCGACGTCCGGCCCAGGGCAGAACTTATCGGCAATAAACGTCCCGCATGCACCGTTCAATCACCTGAGAATCGCTCCCGGGCTAGCCCCAGCGACCCCCGAAACCCCTTCCCACGACTCCAAAATGCACCCTTCTCAAGCCCCCACACCGTCCGGATTGCCCTGGCAGCGCACTCACGATTCCTTCAGCACCCGCGGTTCGCGGGTGCTTTCATTGCCGGTCGCCTTGTTGATTCTGGGGCTTTGTGTGTCCTCCTGTCGGTCCAAGCAGAGCGCGGAGAGCGCCGCAGGAGAGGACCGAAGCATCACTGCGAGCCTGAGCATGGCCGCTCCATCTGCCGCTGGGCCGAGCACGCCCGGACGCCTGCGAATGGCAGGTGGTTCATCCTTTAATTCCTACAGCTTGGGTTATGCCGGCCGGCCCCAGGACATGCTGCGGGATGTTGCGGGTGGTGAGGTCTACGGAGAACTCGACCTGCGCGGATTCCTGCCCACACGCGTGGACCCCAGGCGGACTTTTGCTGTGGACGTGGACACCGCGGGCTACTCCAACGTGCGTCGCATTCTGCGTGGCGGCAACCTGCCCCCGAGTGATGCCGTGCGTCTGGAAGAGCTGGTCAATTACTTCCGCTACCAGGACTCACCCGAGCGGGCGGGTGACCCATTCGGCGTGACCATCGAGCTGGCCGACTGCCCCTGGGAACCCCAACACCGGCTGGCGCGTGTTGGGATTTCAACCCAGGCCATTCCCAAGGGCTATCGACAATCGGCGAACCTGGTCTTCCTCTTGGACGTCTCTGGTTCCATGAATTCAGCGGACAAACTTCCGCTGCTCAAGCAGTCGATGCACATGCTGTGCCAGAACCTGAACAACCGCGACTCGGTTGCCATCGTCGTCTATGCGGGTGCAGCCGGACTCGTGTTGCCCTCCACTTCTGCCGCCAACACGGACGCCATTCTGAGCTCGTTGGAGGAGCTGCAAGCCGGCGGTTCCACAGCCGGTGCGGCCGGGATCCAGCTGGCCTACGCCCAGGCGCGCGAGCACTTCATTCCCGCAGGCATCAACCGCGTGATCCTGGCCACAGACGGTGATTTCAACGTGGGCATCAGCGATCGTTCTGAGCTCATCGAGTTGATTCAGCGGGAAGCCGAGAGTGGCGTCTCCCTGACCACCCTGGGCTTCGGCACCGGCAACCTGAAGGACGCCACGCTTGAGCAACTGGCAGACAAGGGCAACGGCAACTACGGCTACATCGACAGCATCGCCGAAGCGCGCAAGGTGCTCGTGGAGGAGCTGGGCGCGACCCTCGAAACCGTGGCCCAAGACGTCAAAATCCAGGTCACATTCGACCCCGAGCGAGTGGTGGCTCACCGGCTGCTGGGTTACGAGAACCGCATGCTGGCCCACGCGGACTTTGAAGACGACGCCAAGGACGCCGGCGAGATTGGGGCCGGTCACGGAGTCACGGCCCTCTTTGAACTCGTTCCCGTGGGCGTGGATATGCCCGAGCTCGAGGATCGCGAGGACGATCCGGATGCCAGCAAGGGGAAGTTTGAGGGGCCCGGCATGATGCGCGTCGACCTGCGCTACAAGCGACCGGGCGACCTAGAGCAGGCCAGCCTCTTGACCTCCTTTCATGCGGACGACACGGGCTCGGTCATGATGACCGCCAGCGACGACTTGCGCTTCGCGGCCGCCGTCGCTTGGTTCGCTGAAGAGCTGCGCTCCGAGTCGCCTGACCCGCAAGTATTCGCCGGATTGAAACTGCTCGCCGAGTCGAGCTTGGGAGAGGACGAGGGCGGTTGGCGGTCGGGATTCCTCGAGATGGTCGACATGGCTCAAGGGGCCGCCCAGCGCAAGCTGGATCTTGCCGTCAGCCAGGTGCCTGGCGCTGCCGGGTCCGTTGGGGAAGCGGATTCGGCCCAGCTCTCGCGCTAGACCTCGCGTCTAGAGCAGCTCGCTTTCCGGCGGGTCGGATTCGTCCGGCCCGCCGGATTCTTCGCTGTCCGTTTCCGGCGTGTCTTGTTCGGGGTCCGCGCCCGACTCCGGTAGGGAGTCTGGCCCACTTTCATCTGAGCGAGCCTGCTCCAATACGGACTCGGCCACGTGGATTGGGCAGCCCGCGCGCATGCCGAGAGCCAGGGCATCGCTCGGTCGCGCATCCACTTGGATCTCCTCTTCGGAGTTGGCGGTGGTCAGGATCAGCCGAGCAAAAAAAGTGTTCTCGCGCAGGTCCACGATCTCGACCCGCGCCAGTTTGGCACCCAGCGCTGAGATGGTGTCGAAGGCCAGCCGGTGAGTGAGTGGACGCGCGTGTTCTTGGTCTTCCAGGACGCGCTGGATCTCGAAGGCCTCAGGGGTCCCGATCACGATAGGGAAGGTGCGCTCGCCCTCACGTTCGGTCAGGAACAGCCACTGCTGATCGGTGTTGTCCCGCAGGACGAGGCGCGACAAGCGCATGGACGTCATCGGATCTTCAGGCACGATGGTCAGAGTATGGGCGATGAGAGCGGGGCTTTCACCGCCGGCCTCGGGTCTCCTGGGCAAGAATGTCGTCCAGCACGCCTTCTTCTTCAGCCAAGAACCAGCCACTGGCTTCGGGGTCCCGGTGTCCGCAGGCCGTGCAAACCAGACCGCGTGTTGTATTCGGATCCATGCGCCTCAAGGCATCGGCGCCACACTCTGGACAGCCACGATCGGCCTTGGCGGGCCAAAAGGCCGAGCCCAGAATCCAGATCAAGGCCAGTGCGGTGCCGCCTCCCAGGACCCAGATCGCGATCGTGCCAGGCGCATTCATGACCAGAGCGAACCCGAGGCCGGTGGAGGCCAGCAGCAAGGGGCCGATCAGCCACGGGTGGCGGGCGAGCAGGTGGGGTCGTGGGGACGGGGACATGGGGTGGGCAGTGTAGTCCTCGGGGATCCAAATGGCTGCAGCTGCGGCTTATGCGTAGATCGCCGCTGCGCACACGGACGAAGAGTGCGGAGTGCGGCACGCCTTGATGGACTTTGCGTCTTAGAATGGAATTGTGGCCCACCACGTTCCGATCCCCACACCGCCTCCGAGCCTGGAGGCCTGCGCGCACAAAGGGCAGGCTGGCAGATTGCTTTGCTTGTGTGGCAGCGTGACCATGCCTGGCGCGGCGCAGTTGGTCTTGCGCTCGGCGCAAAGAGCGGGCGCCGGGCTCGTGACCCTGGCTGTGTTCCACGCCGACGTGGTGAAGAGCGTCTGCTCCGCTGCGCCCGAGGCGACGTACTTGGACCTCTCCCGAAGTAGGGATCTCTTTGCCGATCGCCTGCCCCGGGAGATCGAGTTGCACCCACACGATGTGCGCTTGGCCGGTCCGGGCCTGGGCCTCGGTGGGCGTACACGGGCCCTCGTGCAGGCTTTGATCCAGGCTTCTTTTGCAGGTCCCCTCGTGCTCGACGCGGACGCTCTGTCGGTTTTTGCCGGCAGCCCTGCGGAACTCGCCGAGTACCGCGGCCCCCTGATCATCACACCTCATCCGGGAGAGGCGGCTCGTCTGCTGGGCCGCGACATTCCAAGCGACGACGAGGGCCGTGAAATGGCAGCCCGTGAGTTGGCCCAGGTGTGTGGTGCGATCTGCGTGCTCAAGGGCGCGGGCACCGTGGTCACCGATGGTGAGACCCTCTTTCGCAACGGAACAGGCAACGTCGGCATGGCCACTGCAGGATCGGGGGATGTGCTGGCGGGGATTCTCGCAGCGTACCTGTGCTGTTTCTGCGAGACCTTCACGCCGCTGGACGCGGCCTGTGCTGCAGTCTTTGCGCACGGGTTGGCCGGCGACCTGGCCATGGATGCGAAGGGTTGCCGCGGCGTCGTGGCCTCGGACTTGATTGATTTCTTGCCGGCCGCGCAGCAGGCGCATTTGGAAGGGGCGCGGGGTTGATCCGAACTCTGGTCCTGGCCCTCGGGTCGGCCGCGGGTATCGGGTATTGCGGCCGCTGCGAGGCTACGCCTCCCGCACAGGCGCCGATTTCCGACGGCCTAGAAGCGGAGTGGCGAGCGCGGCGCTGGGCCTTGTCACCCGAGGAGCACCGAGACCTCATCCTGGCAGCATTGAATGCGGAGGATTGGAGCTTGGTTCACTCCGCACTTGACGCCTTGGCGCGCAGTGGGCCGAGCGCGCGCTGGGGGATCGAACAACTGGCTGCCTCCGACTTGACGCCCCTGCATCTGCTCAACCACTCCCATCCGAATGTGCGCGCCAGAGCATTGGACCTGTGCACCGCTGCAGGTTGGGCTCTTCATCCGGACAGTCCCACGGCTACAACCCTAGCGGGGGACACGTTGGACCGCGTACGGCTGGCCTTGGTGAGACACCTGCATTGGACAGCTGCTCCCAAGGCGCGCGCCGATCTCCTGGTGGCCATTGCGGGCTGCGCGGGACAAGCGGGGGCTGCTGCGCAGCGACTGCTTCTGTCTTCGGGCCCAGGGGCACGGCTCCAGCAACTGCGCTGGTTAGCCGATCAAGGCCCCGAGCTCGAGTTCGTTCTGCTCGAACACTTGCAGGACCTCCAGCGCGCACCGGTATCGGCAGACTTGATCGTCGGTCTGCGCGGTTTGACCCGCGGCCACCCCGCGGCGGCCGCACTCGTGGAGGGCTTGGCCTTGCACGGCCAGTTGGACGGTGCGCCCCTGCAAGTCGATCGCGAGCGTCTCGTGCGAGGGTGGTTCCTGCTTGGTCCCGCACGCGAAGACGACCTCGATGGTTCCATGCGCAGCACGCAACGCCGCTTGGCGTACAACACTCGCTTGGGTTGGGCTCGTGAGGGGGATCGAGAACTCGGGCGTCTACTGTTCCGGGCCGGCGTCGAGCTAGCGGGGCGAGAGGGATACGCCATCGGGTCGCAACCCACGGGTTTTGATTTTGAAGGCCACTTGCTCGAGGCACAGGAGTTTCTGGGCGGTCCCGGTCAGGGTGCTTCGTTCTTGCTGGAATGCGGGGCGGAGGCCCTGTCGATGCGCGAAGCCCTAGCCCTTGCGATTGACCTGCCCGACGATCTGATCGAAGAGGTCTGGACGATGGTCGGCGCGCGCGCCCACTCCATGAACGCGGATTCAGACTGGGAGGGCCTGCAGGGTTTCCTCTCGCCGACACGCTCGCGGTCCCTGCGCTGGGCGGTGGCCTCACTGGTGTCCGATTCGTGGGTGCAGGTGGGCGAGGCGGGCGTGGCGGAGGAGATGCTGTTCGGCCTGCTGCAAGATCCTGACCGCGAGATGCGACGCATGGCGTTCCGCTGGTTGTGTGACGGCCCATCCGTGGCGCGCCGCTTGCCTCGCTTGCACAAGTTGTGGCTGCGATTCAGTCCGGCCGAGCGACTCCTACACCTGCGTTCCCTACCGCGGAAGGTGGCCGCGGAGCCCTTCCTGCCCGACTTGCTCGAACTGTGTGCGACGCCCACGGGACGCACTGCGCCCATCCTTGAGCTGTTCGCTCCCTTCCAAGACCGCGAGACCGTGCAGTCGGTCCTGCAGGGGTGGCTTGCGGAGGCCCTCGTCGAACTGGAGAACGCTAGCGACGGCGAGTCCTACCGCGCGGCCCAGTGGCGTGGCAAGGCCATCGCTTTGGCGCTTGGGCCGCGACCTGCAACCGTGTACGCGCGCACCCTCAAGCGCGTGATCGCCGCTCCCCCAGGTACAGATTTCTTTAGTGAGCGGAGTGTTGCCTTCGATCCGGAGTGGTCCAAAACCCTGGCCGGTCTGCTGGCCCGCAGCGCGGAAGGGCGCGCGCACCTCGCGCAGTTCCTGGGCCCGGACACACCGCGGCGCATCCGCGTGGAGGCCGGCATTGGCTTGCTCAGCGGGGGCGGGGATACCTCCGTGGCCGAGGAAGTCCTGCGCCGTGACTACAAGGGCTGTGATGTAGACCTGGGCATGCGCGTGCTCACCGCCTTGGGTCGTTCTTCGACGGTCGTGACACGCGGGTTCCTGGTGAACGTGGTCTTGAATCCCAGCGAATCGATGGAAGAGCGCTTGGCGGGTTTGGATGTGTTCACGCGTACCGAAGACCTGCAGGCCGTGCTGCTGGGAGTGCGGCAGGCGGAGTTGATCTTGAACGCGGTGGACGGATTGCGGCGACTGGCCGAGTCGGGTGATGCCTCAGCGGCCAACTTCTTGGTGAATGCGCTAGACCGCGTAGAGCGGCGAGCCGGCTCCGCGCAAGAGCGCCACAGTGACTCGCAGGTCGCTGGCGAGCTGCTGCTGGCGTGCATTCGCTCGGGTGCTGGCGGGGAGGCCCTCGAAGGTCGCTGTTTTGCGGGCGCCATGCAGGCCACGGGTGCGGACCTTGTGGAACGCTTCCGAGGCCGTCGACCTGCAGCCACTGAGTTCCGCTTTCGGTTGGAACTCACCGCGGCCAAGGCCCTGGCGGAACGCGGGAGGTTGGGCGCGGCGCTCGCGCACGTGGGTGAGTGGGGGCGCCTGGACGGGCGGCTCTTGCTGGAGCTGGCCAGGGTCGCTGAACGAGAGGGCCAGCTGGACGAGTGCTCGTCGCTGTTGCAGGCGGCACGCGTGTCCATGCTGGGAGAACCCTTGGCCACCGACACGCCGGAGTTGTTGGACCGGGCCACCCTGGTGGGGTACAGGCAGGCCGTGCGCGCGGAACGCTGGGACGACGTAAGCAATGGTGCCTCTCGAATGCTCGCCGCTACGATTCTGCGTGGGGTTCGCAGCCAGGTCTTCGAATCCCAGTTGGGCCGCTTCGACCGCCGCCTCGGCGTGGATCCGTTTGCAGACCTGGGGTCCGCACGTTTGCAGGCCGCTGCGTGGGCCGCGCTGGAGGGAGGGGATCGGGAAGGGGCCCTCGAGTTGGTGGAGCAGGCTGAAGTCTGGCTAGGAGCTTCGGCCCGGGCGCATCGCGGCCAGGCACGTTTGAGAGAGGCCGTAGAGGAGTGAGGGTGGGGGGCTCGGCGGGGCGCAACCAGCAGGGCCGGGAGCAAGTTGATCCCGGGAGGCCCGGGCCCTGGATTGGGCACCCACCAACCACCCCCTCCCACCCGGGCTGACGAGTCTCCCCCGCACCCGGTTTCGATTCATCTTGGGGTAGGCGAGTCTCCCGTGGCTAAGATACCGGGCCCCCCCCGTCCGCCCTCTACCCGCACCCCCTCAGCATTCATGAGCACCCTTGAAGTCACTCTCCCCGAAGGATCCGTGGAGACCCTCGACGACGGCATCGGCTTTGTGGGATTGGTGGACCGCATGCAACAGGATGCGGCCCTCAAGGTCGTCAACTCTGCACGCATCTCCTACGACAAACAAAAGGACGCCGTGGACGGGGCGGATCGCAAACTTTCAGGTTTTCTTTGGCGACACGGACACACGTCGCCGTTTCGACACAGTTTCTTCACCTTTCACTGGAAGGCTCCTCTGTTCGTCTTCCGGCAGGCGTTCAAGTACCAGGTGGGTTCAGGTTGGCGCACCTACGACGTCGATGGCCATGAGGTTTCACTCGAAGTCTTCGACGTGCTGTACGACACAGACAAGGGCTGTTCGTGGAACGAGATCTCTGGGCGTTATGTGAAGTGGACGCCCGAGTTCTACATCCCGACCGTCATGCGGGCGAACCCGGCGCACGGGAACAAGCAGGCCTCCACGCCGTTGCCCGAGCAGTTTGATCACGCTAGCGAGCGGGCCACCATGCTGGCCGAATGCAACGAGCAATTCCGCTTGTACGAGGACCGCATCGAGCGTGGCGTGGCGAAGGAAATTGCCCGCATGTGCCTGCCGCAAACCCTGTATTCACAGGCGTATTGGACCGTCTCCTTGCAGGGTGTCTTGCACTTTCTCGACCAGCGATTGAAGCCCGACGCGCAGTACGAGATACGGCGCTACGCCCAGGCCATCCGCGATCTCCTGGCACCCGAATTGGAGCAAATCGGTATCGATTTCGGTCAGGATGAGTAGGACTTGAAGCTCCCAAGGACTGGGAGCCGCGCGCTCTGCTGATTCGGCGTTGAACCGACCAGGCGTGCGCTCGTTTGTCCTTGCAACCCACCGCTGCTATGAACTCACCCCGTTCCCCGCGCTCCGCTTCCCTCCTGGCTTGCATTGCATTCACGGGCTTCGGCGCCTACTTCAGCTTCGGCAACGCGCAACCTCGGGGACAAGATCCCAGGCCCCAGGACGTCTTGGTGAAGACCTTGGCCCAGGCAGAAATCCACCTGGATCTGGCCCATGCGTTGGTCGCCACCCCTGCGCGCGTTGAGGTCACCGACCAGTTGCTCGAGTATCTGGCCGTCCTGCCTCACGGTGCGGCGCACGAGGCCATGCTGGTTTTGGGCGGAGCGCGCCCGCCAGAAGAGGCCATGCTTTGGGTCGATTTTCTCAACACGGCACTCTTGGCCTTGGGTGTCGAGCCGGGTCAGAACGCACGTTGGGTTGAGAAGGACCCGGCACCGACCCAAGAAGAACTGGCTGAAGGCGTCAGTGCCTACGACGTACTCGCGCCACAGGGTGATGGCCTCTTCCTCTACATCGCCTGGCGCGATGGGCCTGAGCGTTACGTCTACCGTCTCGAAGATCTGATTCGCGACCTGGAACGCGGTCGCGCAATGCGCCGTCACGCTTGGGTGTACCTAGGGTCGCGCATGGTCGATCGCGGTCCCGACGAACCCCAGGGGTTTGCTGCCGGGCTCGAGGGCAACTTGATCAACATTTCCTACTTTGCACAGGGCAATACTCTGATCACAGGCGCGCTGCCCGAGTGCGTCAATCAGACGACTTGGTTGCCGAACGCCTGGATCCTGCCACCGGCGGGTAGCGATGTGCTGTTGATTTTCGCCCGCGAGCACCTGGACCAATTGCCTGAGTCTCTGGATCAACTTCTCCCTGGAGGAGAATGACCAGCGCGAGTTCAGGCGGTCCTGCGCGTATCACGCCCCTCGTGCGGCGCGCATGGCACGCCACTCGACTCGCTTGCACTGCGGAAGCACTGCTGCTCGGCGCTGGGCTAGGGCTCTTGACCCTGGCCGCCGCCTGGAGTTCGGGTGCGGGGTTGGGTTGGACCGCAATCGGTCTGGCTCTCGCGACGGGCATCGTTTTCGGACTGGCCTGGCGCATGGAAGAGCGGCCGCAATTGGCCGGCGTGGCTCAGGGGGTGGACAGCGACTTGCGGCTTGGAGGCGCGCTGGTCACGGCCTTTGAATCAGAACAGAGCGGTGCCGACGGGCCCCTCGTGCGCCTTCTTTCCCAGCGCGTGCGGTCAAGGGTGAAGCCGGTAGAGGTTCTGCGCGCGGCCTTGCCCAATTCGCTGCCCTTCCTAGCGGCACCGATCCTGGGGGCCGTCGTGTTGCTCAATGTGCGTGACGGGGCAGGCGATCAGCGCAACCCAGGTCTCAGCGTGGCACCGGCCCTGGGGGCCATGGCCGACGCCCTGGCTGAGGCCAAGGAAATGGGCTTCGAGGATGTGGCCGTGGGACGGACTAGCAAGGAAAACGCATCCTTGCTCGCGGACTTGGAACGCGAGGCGCGTGCCCTAGCCGAGAGCTGCGAGCGTTCCTCAGCCCCGCCCCAAGCGGACTCGGCCCAGGGGCAAGAGATCTCCGAGCAACTGGAGCGCCTGGAGCAGCGCTTGGAGCAGCGCTTGGAGCAAGCCGAGAGTGACCCAAGCGGCCTGTCCACCCGTGAGAGGGCCTCTCGCCAGCAGGATGCTCCGCGGCGGGCCCTCGAGCGTGCATTGGCTCACCTCGATAGCGCGCGTCACGCCCTCGGTCCGTTCGGCGATCCGGCTCAGTCGGCTGCAAATTCCGAGGCCGGCCGCGGCTCGCTGGGCGCATCCGGTGAAGCCCCAAGTCCTTCTGCGGCCGACAACTCTGGCGAATCCCTAGCGTCAGGCGGCGAGTCGGGCACAATATCGCCCACTCCAACCACAACGGATCCAATCGCTGAGTCTCCCCCCGAGCCTGTGCAGAGCGCAGGAGGTCTTAGCGGCGCCGGAATCTGGCCTGCCCGCCATCGCGATTTGGTTGGGGCCTGGATCCGGACATTGGAAGCCAAGGGCCGCGAAGGGTCCGACCATTAATGCCCGAGCCCAAGTCCCAAGCACAATCCTCCCAGCGCGCTGATTCGAGTGCCTCCCGGCCCGCAGGCCTGTGGCTCGTGGGTGCGCGTGGCGCTATTTCCACCTGCCTGCTCTACGGGCTGCATGGCTTGCGCGAGGGCCTCTTGGAACCCGTGGGCTTGGTGACAGAGAATACTACCCTGCGAGACCTGCCCCTGGTTCCCCTCGAAAACTTGGTGCTCGGTGGTCACGACGTGTGCGAGCGTCCGATTTCCGAAGCGGCTGGCGAATTGGTGCGCGCCGGTGTACTCGATCGCGACCTCGTGACCAGTGGCGCGGCCGAGGCAGCGGCCTTCGAAGCGCGCTTGCGGCCGGGTCCCTTGGACGGTCCGGAAGTGGGCGTCGCTGACTTGGATCCCCTTAGCGCGGAACTCGGTGGACGTCCCCCGCGCGACCAGATCTCGGCCCTGCAAGCGGACTGGGATGCATTTGAAAAGGAGCAAGGAATCGAGAGCACGGTGGTCGTACTTGTGGCATCGACAGAGGCTGTGCGGGAGGCTCAAGAGGAGTGGCAGGATCTCCCTCAATTCGAAGCCGCCCTGGACCAGGGCCAACCCCAGCCGGCTTCCGTGATCTACGCCTATGCAGCTATCGCCTCGGGCCGCGCGCTGGTGAACTTCACCCCTTCCCTCGGTTCCACCCTGCCTGCTCTGCGTCAGCTAGCTGAAGTGCGCAACGTTCCGCATTGCGGGTCGGACGGCAAGACGGGTGAAACTCTCGTCAAGACCGTCCTGGCTCCCATGTTTGCCGCTAGAGGCCTCAAGGTGCACGCCTGGCAGGGGTACAACATGTTGGGCAATCGCGATGGTGAAGTGCTGCGCGATCCCAACCACGCGGCCACCAAGATTCACCACAAGGACGAAGTCTTACGCGGCATTTTGGGGCGGGACTCGAACCACCATTCGAAGGTGAGCATCGATTACGTGCCCTCACTCGGGGACTGGAAGACGGCCATGGACTTCGTTCACTTTGAAGGCTTCCTGGGGGCACGCATGAGCTTGCAATTCACCTGGGCTGGCTGCGATTCTTCCCTGGCCGCCCCGCTTGTGCTCGATCTCGTGCGCTTGGCCCTGTTGGCCGCGGAGCGCGGTGAAGGTGGCGTGATGGAGCACAGCGCCTGCTTCTTCAAGGCGCCCCTGGGCGGTGGTAGTCACGACTTCCACGACCAGCAGGCACGCCTGTTGGCGTATGCCGCTGCCTGCTTGCGCTGATCGATTCCGATCGGCGACGTTCTCTCGTGTTTCAAGCCGGCTGCTTGTCGGCACGTTTCTCTAGCACCCGCTACCCATGCCTGCTCTGACCCCTGAACTTCTGCGCCAGCAGACCCACGCCGCTCTCGCTCACGCACGTCAATTGCGGCAGGACCTGTTGGACCTACCCACCTCTGCAACCCAGGGAGAGTGGGTTACGGCGTTTGACTGCATCCAACGGCCCTTTCAACACGAAGCGCCGGCCCTCGGCCCACTCACTTCGCTGCACCCCGACAAGCCGGTTCGTGATGAGGCCGAGGCGTTGGAGCAGGAGGTGGCCGAATTCTTGACGGAACTGTCGCTCGATCGCACGCTCTTCGATCGACTCGTGGCCCTTGAAGGGCAAGCGAATGAGGACGCTGAAGAGAACCGACTGCTAGCCCACGCCTTGCGCGACTACAGGCGTAGTGGTGTGGACAAGGACGAGGTCACCCGCGAACGCATCCGAGCTCTCAAGGAGCAGCTGGTTGAGGTCGGTCAGACCTTTGATCGCAACATCTTGTCGGGGGGTGGCAGTATCCGGTTCGAAGAAGGGCACGCGGCCCTGGCCGGCATGCCTGAAGACTACTTGGCCGCCCACCCTGAGGCCGAGGACGGCTCTGTCACCCTTACGACGGACCCTCCCAGCTTTCTGCCTTTCATGCTCTACGCCGAGCGTGGGGACCTGCGGCGCCAGTTTCAGATGGTGTACAGCAACCGGGCCTGGCCCGAGAATGACGAGGTCTTGAACACGCTACTTGCCAAGCGTCACGAGCTCGCCAACTTGCTGGGTTTCGACTCGTTCGCGAGTTATGTGACAGGCGACAAGATGGTCAAGGACGCCGCTTCGGCGAGCGCCTTCATTGAGCGCGTCAGTGCCGCAGCCCGCCCCCTCGCGGACGCGGAGTACGCCGAGTTGTTGACCGAGAAGCGCAAGACCGAGCCCGATGCCGCGCTGGTTGACGAGTGGGAGCGGCCGTACCTGTTGGAGAAGGTCAAGGCGGTCCAATTCGGATTCGATTCCCAGACCGTACGACCCTATTTCTCCTATGAGCGTGTGAAGCAGGGCATCTTGGATATCAGCGCTCGGTTGTATGGCGTCGAATTCCACGCCTGCCCCGACGCCGAGGTCTGGCACGCGGATGTGGAGTGCTTCGAGATCTACGAAGAGGGCCAGGCCATCGCCCGTTTCTACTTGGACATGTTTCCGCGCGAGGGCAAGTTCAAGCACGCCGCGATGTTCGACCTGAAGGCTGGCCTCGAGGGAGGGCCCCTACCGGAGGCCGCCCTGGGCTGCAACTTCCCGCGCCCCAGCGCAGAAGACCCTGCGCTCCTGATGCACACGCAGGTGACCACCTTCTTCCACGAAGTCGGCCACCTGTTGCACCACTTGTTCGCTGGTCGTCAGCGCTTTCTGAGCTTCTCGGGCATCGCTACCGAGTGGGACTTCGTGGAGGTGCCCAGCCAGATGTTCGAGGAATGGGCTTGGAACTCAGACGTTCTGCAATCCTTTGCCCTGCACTACGAAACCGACGAGCCCATTCCCGCAGAGCTCGTCGAGAAATTGCGCGCGGCGGAGGAATACGGCAAAGGCCTCAACATCAGCGTCCAGATGTTCTACGCCATGCTGAGTCTGTCCTTGTACGAGTCCGACCCGGAGGGGGTGGACACGACCGAACGCCTGAAGGACCTGCGGCATTCCATGACGCCGACCCATCATGTGGATGGCACCCATTTTCAAGCCAACTTCGGGCACCTGCACGGCTATTCGGCGATCTACTACACCTACATGTGGTCCTTGGTGATCTCCAAGGACCTGTTCAGTGCCTTTCAAGGCGAACCCATGAACACGGAGCTGGCCGGCCGCTACCGCGAGCTCATCCTGGCTCCCGGTGGACGCGCCGATGCCGCAGACCTCGTGCAGAATTTCCTGGGCCGTCCCTACAACACGGAAGCCTGGGAGGCTTGGCTCGCGGAATAGCAGCCGCGGGCGTGCTTCACTGAGGAAAGGAAATCCATGACTGGAGTTGAGGACAAGACAGCATTGGTTACGGGGGCTGGCCGGGGAATCGGTCGTGCCACTGCCGAACTCTTGGCCGCACGGGGGGCTAACGTGCTGGCCGTCTCGCGAAGCGAGAAGGAGTTGGCTTCGCTGGGCATGGACTTCGTTGTTGCCGACCTGGCGACTCTTGACGGCAACGCCTTGGCGGTAGAACAGACCGTTGAGCGCCTCGGTCCGATCGACATCCTGGTTTGCAACCACGGCATAGGCTCTGCACACGAGCGAGTCGTTTGGGAGCAAGATCCGGCATTGTGGGCGGAGACCATGCGCATCAATCTCGACGCGCCATTCCACCTCGCGCGCTTGGTATTGCCCAGCATGGTGGAGCGCGGCGCCGGTCGCCTCGTTTTTACCAGCTCTACCGCTGGACAAATCGCGGAAGCGGCGGGCAGCGCGTACACCAGCTCCAAACATGGCCTGCTGGGACTGATGCGTTCTGTTGCACGAGACGCTGGCGCCCACAACATCACTTCAAACGCGGTTCTTCCCGGTTGGGTGCGCACCGCCATGGCCGATCGTTCGGCCCAGGCGGAGGCCTCGGATCGCGGCCTGTCGGTGGATGAGATCTGGCAAGAACGGGCGGCCTTGTACCCGCCCGGCCGGGTGGCCACGCCCGAAGAGGTGGCCCACGTGATCGCCTTCCTGGCCTCCGACGAGGCCAGTGGGGTGAGCGGTCAGGCGATCACCGTGGCTCTGGGCGGTTTGACCTGACACCTGTCGGGTCTGCGGCCCCGGCGCCGACTCTCGGGTTGGTTGAGGTGTTTGGGCGCTGCCCGCCCTACGATCCGCTTCATGAATGTCGAGCTCAAAGTGTCGGACGCGACGGACCGGCACATTATCGAGAACCTCTGGCCCCTCTATCAGCACGAGGTGTCCGAGTTCGATGGCGCGCGTCCCAACGTGCACGGTCTCTTTGGAGCGGCTGACGACGTGACGCGCATGGTGGATCATCTGGGGGGGCTCGCTCCCTGGTGGCAGGAAGCCGGCGCACTCTTCCCCTATCTCCTACTCGCGGACGGCCAGCCGGCGGGCTTCAATCTGGTGGCAGCACGCTCGCGTATCCCCCAGTCCATCGACGCCGATTTCATCGTGCACGAGTTCTTCGTGTTGCACGCCTACCGCGGCCAGGGTGTGGCCGAGCGGGCGGCTGCAGCTGGTTTTGATCTGCATCACGGCCAGTGGGAGGTTGTGACCTACCCGCGCAACGTGCGAGGCATTGCGTTCTGGCGCAAGGCGATCAGAAACTACACGAGCAATGTGTACTCAGAGCAGGAGGTCGACCACGCCTGGGGCCCCAAAGTCGCGTGGGAGTTCACGAACGCGGCGCTGCATGAGGGGCCCACGAGTCCGCCCAACTCTGGACCGGTATTGGGCTAGCTCGGTAGGCCTGCTTCCCAGCGGACCAGTTCATCGATCAACTCAGCCTGAACCTCCAGTGCCGTTCGACCGCTACGCTTCAAAACGGAGAAGCCGTGGTCTGCGCCCTCGACCTCATGCAGGTGGGCGTCTCCCGCGTAGAGCTTGAGTGCTGCTCGCAATAGGTCGAGGTCGCACAGCGCATCGCGGGTGCCCTGTAGGAAGAGAGCGGGTAGGTGCAGCTGGCTGAAGTGTTCTGTGCGCTGGCGATCGGTGCGCTGAGGGGGGTGCAGCGGGTACCCGAACAGCACGAGTCCAGCGGCTCGTAGGCCCTCAGCTGCAAGGTAGGTCGACATCCGGCCACCCATGGACTTGCCCGTGAGCAGCAGGGGGCGATCCGCATAGCGTGCGACCAGGGCGGCGGCCGCTTGGCGGTGAACAGCTTCCAGCAGGGGCCGCCGGTCCGGAGGACGCCGCTTGCCCTCGTCCTGCATGCGCTGGGCGTAGGCGTAGTGAAAGCGCAGAACCGGAAACCCGCGCTGCGCCAGGCCAGCTGCCAAATCAGTCATGAAAGGGCTGTCCATTCCGATACCCGCGCCGTGGGCTAGCAGAATGACCGAGCCGAGGGCATCGTGCTCGGGCAGGTCCAGCCAGCCCCGGATCGTGAGCGGGGGATCGAGGTCCACGGGAATGTCGAGGGCTTCGCGCGGCATGGGGGGGAGAGGATAGCGAGTCACGGGAGCCGTCACCCCATGCCCCGCACTTCCTTGGGAATTGAGCCTGGGGCGTGCGCGCGAAACGGGCCGGTCCACTAACCTTGCCCCCGATGGCCAGCGACCGATCCGAACGACAGGGCAGACCCCTGGGCCAGCGCCCTGAACTGCGCGCGCCGCGTCTGCAGACCACGAGTCTGTGGTACTCGCCCTCAGGGCAGTATGCGGGGGAACCGATGGGCACGCCCGGCTACCAGGGGGCCACGCCTTCGTGGGTGATTTGGAATCTGTTGACTCGCTACACCCGTGAAGGGGACCTTGTGGTGGACCCCTTCTGCGGCGGCGGCACGACGCTCGATGTGGCTCGCAGCTTGGAGCGCCGTGCTCTCGGGTATGACTTGAATCCCATCCGTGATGACATCTTTCGGGCTGACGCGCGCAAGTTGCCGTTGGAAGATAGCAAGGCGGACTTTGTGTTCATGGATCCGCCCTACTCCACACACATCGACTATTCCCCCGAGCCGGGATGCATCGGCGCACTGTCGGCGTTTGAGGACGAGTACTTCGAAGCCATGGACCGAGTGTTCGCCGAGGCCGACCGCATCCTGCGTGACCGTCGCTACCTGGCCCTGTTCGTTTCGGACACATTCAAGAAGAAGCAGGGATTCGTCTCCATCGGTGCGCGGCTCTCAGCATCCCTCTCGCAACGCTTTCGCGCCGTCGACCACATCAGTGTCGTACGCGGAAACCGCAAGCTGGAGAAACCCGCGTTTCACAAGGCTGCGGCCGAGGGCAATTTCTTCCTGCGTGGGTTCACGCACCTGTTGATCTTCAAGAAGCAGCGCGGCTAGGCCGACTCGTCAAGCGCCGAAGGGCAGCTTCTCCATTAGGCGCTTGCGAGCCTCTTGATCCCGAGCCGTGTACGCTGCATCGGGAATGTAGATCTCTTCGGGCATGCTGAAGAGCCGGATGGCGGGCTGGCCCGTGGACGGCAGGCCCTCGTTGGTGAGCTTGTAACTCTGATCGCAGATGGCCCAGGTGCGATTGGTCGTGTCGGGGTTGGGCTTGAAGAATTCGCTGTAGTTGTAGCGACGCAAACCTTCGCGACCGCGCAGGACGGATAGGAAGCTCTGACTGTCTGGGGATTCGTGGGGCAGGCCGCGCATGTCTGCCAGGGTGCCGAGAATATCCACGCCGTTGACCAGGGCGTCGGTCTGGCCTGGCTGCACACCGGGCCCATTCACCACAAACGGAACGCGGATGCCGGGCTCGGTCAGAGAACCCTTGCCACCCCCATAAGCAATGTCCGTTCCGTTGTCCGAGAGGAGGAACACGTACCCGTGGTAGTTCTGTAGCAGTCGACCGATATCGGAGTCCAAGAACTCGACCATCTCAACTGTCTTGCCCGCATCATTCGTGGCGCTGCCACCGGGTGGATTCTCCGCGGGCGCATGGGCGGCGTGGTAAGCGATGTAGCGCACCCCCGCGCTGGAATTCAGGGCGAAGTCAGTGGTGGCCGTCGTCGCGTAGGTCGTTTGCGTGCTGGTGGCTCCATCTACCGTCTGCAACCAGTTGTAATACCCGGTGCCGGAGCCATTCAGGTTGAACAGACTGCCCGCGTAGTGATCGAAGCCCTGTGAATTGGGGTCGGTATGGCGATAGCTCACGTGCCACTTGCCGAAGGCATGCACCGGTTCGTTGAGCAATTCCGCGAAGGTCGTGTGTTCGAGGCCCAGGCTGAAGGCACTCTTGTTGCCCCACTTGAGCACCGAACCGATCCCGGTGCGCGTCGGGTAGAGCCCCGTGAGAATCGCAGCCCGGGTGGGGGAGCAGGCCGGGTACACCCAAGCGCGCGTGAACTCGAGTCCGCCAGTCGTGAGCGCATCGATGTTGGGAGTCGCTGCCCGGTCGAGCAGTTCATAGCCCACGTCGTCCATCAGGATGATGGTGATGGGCAGTTTCGCGAAGGGGTTGGCTTCCTCAGCAATCACCCTGGGGGATGTGAAGCCGACAGCAACCCAAGTCACGGAGCCGATGATTCCGGGCAGGATGCGCACAACTCAAACTTATCACACCAGTTCAGAACGCGGCCGTGGGCCCCGATTCGGGTCATTGGGCTCAGGGCTTGCGTGCCCAGACCACCGACCAGTAGCCAGCGCTCGGCTGGCAGTGCACGTCCTCGAAACCGGTTTCTTCCAGCATCTGCTCCAACTCGCTCGCGCTGTACTGCTGACCCTTGGTCCAAACCAACATGTCCAGGTTGACGAGGGCGTTGGCGAGCGGGCCGCCGTTCGCGTTGACGAGCTTCTCGTGGATCAGGACGAGGCCACCCGACGGCAGACAGGCGAAGGCCTTGTCCAGCAGTTGGCGACCCTGTTCGTGGGACCAGTCGTGCAGGATCTGACTCAAGAGCACGGCATCGTGACCGCTGGGGAAGTCGTCGTTCCACATGTCGCCGGGCAGGGTCTCGACGCGCCCTTCGAGGCCGACCTCGCTCGCGTACTCACGGGCCAGGTCACAGACAACTTGCAAGTCCCAGACTGTGCAGGTCAGGTCGGCATGAGCGGCCGCGCTGGCCAGCGACAGGGCCCCAGAACCACCGCCCACATCCAGCAGCCGTGTCACTCCGGAGAGCGGTGCGACTTCGGCGAAGCCGGCGGCCGGTCGACCACTCACGCTATGCATGGCAGCGGTGAAGCGGGCGGCGGCCTCGGGGTCCCTTTCATGGGCCTGCCAGGGATCCGCATCGCCGTAAGCGGAACTGTCGTCCTTCTGGAGCGCCTCGAGCAAGGCGGCGGGAGAGAGGAAGTGTTCCATTTCCAATTCGATCAGACCCACCAAGGAGCCCGGTCGCCCGGTCACCAGATAGGCGCCGGCCTCCGGAGAGAGGCGGTAGGCGCCGTCCTCATCCAGCAGCACGCCCATGGCCCGCAGTGCCACGAGCAACGAGCGTGCCCCGCGCAGGGAGAAACCGAAGTTCGCCGCCACGGTCTGCACATCGAGTGGCCCCCGGTCGAGGGCGTCGAACAGCCCCACCCGCACGCCCACCGTCAGGGCTGCGCTCTGGCGGCCCGCTACATACGCGTCGTAGACCGCACGATCGTCGAGGGGGAAAGCCGCGGGGTGGCGGCGTTCCTCCGCGCTCATCGCACGTCCACCAGCTCCACGATGAAGACCAAGGTCGCCCCCCCGGGGATGGTGGGCGGCGATCCACTGGCGCCGTAGCCCAATTCCGAAGGAATGACGAAGATCACCATGGAACCCGGAGCCATCAATTGTAGACCCTCGGTCCAGCCGGGAATCACGCGGCTGAGGGGGAAGGTCGAAGGCTGGCCTCGGTCGTAGGAATTGTCGAAGGGCGTGCCATCCTTGAGCCAGCCTGCGTAGTGCGCAACGACTTCGTTGGCGGCCGTGGGCTTCGTGCCCTGGCCCTCGCGCAGGATCTTGTACTTGAGACCACTGGCGGTTGCGGTCAGCTCCTCATCGGAGGGCAGGAAGAACTCGGGTTTGGTGAAGGACATGGCGCTCAATACCTCGATTTGCCAAAGATAGGTTTTGCCCGCTTCCACACCCGGCATGCCTGCCAAGCGCTTCATCTGTTCATAGGGCACACGGATGTTCATGCGCGTTCCCTCGCGCGCCAGGGCAATGGCTTCGCCCAGGAAGGGCAGGGGCATTTGGGCCGGGTTGCCGAGCAGGGGGCCGCCCTCCATGGCAGAGCTCACGATAGGCTTCATGTCTTCGCCGTACATGGCGAAGGCCAAGGCTACCGCGTCGGCTTCGGCGCAGGGCTTGCCCGTCCCGGGTTCCAGCACGCAGTACTGCATGCCGCTGTCCAGCGCCTTGGCTTGGGTCTCATCCCAGGGCTTGTAGGGCAGCGTACGCCCGGTGATGGCGATCAGCTCCACGTCAAAGACCAGGGTCGAGTTGGCCGGGATGCTGGGTCGCCCCTCCTCGCCGTAGCCAAGCTCGGCCGGGATGGTCAGCTTCCAGCGGGCGCCCGGGCTCATGAGTTCAAGGGCCTCGTTCCAACCGTCGATCACGCGACCGACAGCAAACTCTGCGGGCTGACCGCGCTGCCGGGACGAATCGAACAGCGTGCCGTTGGTGAGCCAGCCGGTGTAGTGCACCTTGACGCGATCGCCGTAGACCGGGGATGCGCTTCCATCACCGGCTTTCAACACCGAGTACTGCAGGCCGGAGTCGGTGGTGACCAGGTCGGTATCGGCCGGGATCTCAGGCGTGGGGATCACGGCAGGTGTTGGGTCCTGGTGTCCGAGGGCTGCTGAGCACAGGACGAGGGAGGCGAGCAAGGGGCTGACGAGACGTGCGTAGGGGTGATTCAAAAGGGACTCCAGGGGGAGGCTTCGGGGTCGTTTGCCCATGGCGGGGCTTGATTGCGGCTGCGCACTCTAGGGGCTGAGGGCGCGGCGGACTACAGCCCCAGGTTCGGGAACTGTGGTGGGGTGTGGGCACCGGGCCCAGGGGCTGCCTTACGCCTCAGACACCCATGATGTGAAACCCCGCATCCACAAACAGGGTCGTGCCCGTGATCCCGCGCGAGTGCGGGCCGCTCAGGAACAGGCAGGCGTCGCCTACCTCTTCAGAGGTCACATTGCGGCGCAGGGGAGCGATGCCAGCGATGTGTTCGGTCATGTCCGAGAAGTCCTTCACTCCCGAAGCCGAGAGGGTGCGGATGGGTCCAGCGCTGATGGCGTTCACACGGATTCCGCGCGGTCCCAGGTCAGCGGCCAGGTACCGCACGGAGGCTTCCAAGGCGGCCTTGGCGATACCCATCACGTTGTAGTTACGCATGACGCGCATGGATCCCAGGTAGGTCAGGGTCACGATGGACCCCTCGCGGCCCTCCATCAGAGCCATGGCTCGCCGCGAAATGGCCGTCAGGGAATAGGCGCTGACCTCGTGGGCCAACATGTAGCCGTCCTTGGTTGTGTGATAGAAGTCGCCCTGCAGCTCCTCGCGTTTGGCGAACGCGATGGCGTGCACGACAGTGTCCAGAAAGCCGAACTCGTCGCGTACCTGATCGAATACCTGGTCGACTTCCTCTGGCTTGGTCACGTCGCAGCGCAAGACCAATGAGCCGGGGATCTCCTTGACCAACTCGCGCACGGATTTCTCGAGTCGCTCGCCCACGTAAGTGAAAGCCAATCGCATGCCGGCATCGGCCAGGGATTTGGCGCAGCCCCAGGCAATGGAGCGCTTGTTGGCCACGCCAAAAATGATGCCGGTCTTGCCTTCGAGAATTTTGGTCACGGTGCGGATGCGGGAGCGCGGGTGGGGGCGGGGGTGAGGGCGGATCCTAGTGCTTGGGCCCCCCTGTCGGCACCGGTTTCCCGTTGCTTCTGCACGCCCTAGGTGTGATTTCGGTGCGTGGCGTCCCCGGCGCTGGCTAGTTATCGACAGGCCGCTGACGACGATGGCCGTGGTCCATTGCGGGGATTTGCGGCGTGCCGATTCTCCCAGGCCCTCCCAATCGGCCCCAGAAGCGGGTCGAGCGCCCCTTCCCACGCGGATTTCCGGGAGGGTGACACAATCCTAGCCCTGCCAGCTCCGCTCGTAGCTCACCGCAATTTGCTAGCGAGTTGTCCATCTTTGTAGATCGGCAATGACCTCCAATCCAGCACGCACCGCGCACAGTCGGTCCGATTCACTTGGAACCCGAACCGGCTCCCGAGACCCACTTCAGCCAGCGTCCTCCCGCCGTTCCGCGTCCGCTGAGTGTGGGCCCGCGTTGGACTGGAGGCGCTACCTGTGCGGCGGGGGGCCGCGCAAGATCATCTTGCGCCTGGTCCAGGGAGATCCATTGGGTCTGCGGCGGGTCGTCAGTGTGCGCCTCGCTCGTCGCGCCTTATTGCTCGACGCGGATCGTGTGCACCTACGCGCGATGACACGCATCGCCTTGGGCGCCCGGGACTACGATGGTCACCCCGCGTTTTCGCGCTGGCTCGAAAGGCAAGTAGATGGAGCCATGAACGAACTAAGGGACGAGGAATCCGACTCCCTTGAAGGCGTCCAGAGTCAGTCGTACGAAGACTGCGGTGCGGACGGCCGCCTACCCTTCGAATGCGATGTCCACGAGGCAATCGGAGGCCCGCTCGGGATTCCCGCCGAGGCCTCCAGGCAGCTCTGCGCCACGTTCAATCGCCTGCCCTTTCAAGACCGACGCACCTTCTTGGCAGTCGTGCTTCGCGCGCAGCCCCTGGATGACCTGGCTCAGGGATCGGGCCGTTCCGTGACCCAATTGGCGCGCAGTGCTCGGCGCGTGCTTGACCGACTGCTCTTGGCGGCGGAACCGTTCCCGACAGCACCTCAACTCTAACCCCAGGCCATCCCTGCCCATGGGCCTCCAACACCCGGACATCGTCGAACTGCTGTATCCACAGGGGTCCCAGCGAGAGTGGGCTCGTGCTCGGCGATGGGTGACTCACCTGCGCCTGCTCGAATCGGACGGAGCCGCTAGTTCCGTGCCCAGCGTGGGCGTGTCCCGATCGCTCGCGCAGGGTGAGCTTGAGTGGGTGCTGCGACGTAGATTGCTCCAATCCACGCAGGCCTTGCTCCAGCACAGTCTCGGCAGCCTCATCGTTGAGGACTCACACGTTGGTTTTGGCCGTCCCCTGATTCCCTACCAGGAAGCCTGGTCCCAGCTGGAGGTATTCCGCTTGAGCGGCTGGAACGTGCCAGACATTCCCACACCGGGCGAGAGTGTGCTCGAGGTGGCCGGCCGGATTCTGGAAAAGGCGGATCGGCTTGAGCTTCCCAAGGATCGTGTTCAGTTGTGGCGCTCGCGCCTGGAACGGCTGCAAGGCGAGCCCGTGTCGCAGCCCACATGGGAATCTGAACAGGGCTCGGCGACCATGGAGTTCGCCGCCGACGAAGCGGGAACCCTGTTGGATCGCGGCCGACCGCGCGAAGCCTTGGAGCATCTGGAGAGCCTCGAAGACCGGACTGTCGCATTGACCGGTCGTGCCCGTTTGTTGCGGGAGTGGTCGCAGACCGTGTTGGATGGCGGATCCGCGGCGGTCCGTACGGCAGCGGGTGAGCAGGGCAGCCTGAGCCTTCCGCCGGCATCCAGTCAACGCGACCGCAGGCTTGGCATCGAGGAGGGCCTGCCCGCCACCCTCTTGCAACTGCGCGACGCGTGGCCAGAGACCCTGCCGAACCTGCGTGGGTCGGGTCCCGTGGGAAGGGCTCCGATACCCACCTGCAGCCGACTCCCAAGTCGCGCCGACTTGGGCGCAGTGGTTCTCATCCACGTGGACTTTGATGGAGCGACCGCCCGGCTTGCGGACGTTCAGGTTCCTCCGGGCATCCGCCCTTCCGTGGGAGACTGGCACCTGGACCGCGATCGTGCCTGGCTCGATCACGAGGCTCCCGAACACGAGCTGCTGCTCACCGGCCGCGCCGTCCTGCGTCGCTCGCGGCCCGATCAGCCGGCACCCCAGGGTTCATTGGATCCCAACTCCCGGGCCCTGGCTCTGGTTCCCATCCCATCCACAGCAGGGAAACTCGAGTGCACCGGCTGGGTCCAGATCGAGTATCTGCACGCCCTGCTGCCCGCCCGCGAACGGATGGAAAGTTGGGGCAGGCAGCTCTGCGCGGATCGGGGTCCAGTTTCAGTTCCCGCGCCCCTCGGTCGGGTGCAACCGATCGAACCGCTCGCGCAAGATCTCGCCCCGCATCGGGATGCAGCCCGCCTGCTGGCTGAGTTGTTGGCCGACGTGGGTACTCAACTCGGCCGCCGCCGCTGGTGGGGATTCCTTGTGGGATCCGCGGGTCTGATGCCGGTTGGCTCAGGCGGGCAGGGCCTTCAGGATTCCGAAGCTGGCGCAGGACGTGGCGTGCAACGCGCGCTGCGCACAGGCGGGGTGGCTCGTTTCAACGAACCGGACTCCGAGATCGCGTTGGCCCGGTCGGCGGGTTCGGGCGTCGTGATCCCCGCACGGCTGCGAGGGCGAGTCGTTGCGTTGCTTGCCATGGAGTCGGACCGTCGTCGAGCCTTCCGAGAGGGAGACGTGACCCGGGTCGAGCAAGCGTTACAGGAGCGGTCCCTGGCCCTACGCCTGGCCGCCTTCCGCGCTTGGCACATGAACGCGTACAACAGCGACTTGGCATTTGCGGCGGGGGTGCCGGGATTTGATCAATTGGCCCACCGCCTGCGCAGTGCGGCCGAAGCCCAGACGCCGGTGCTGATCACTGGATGCCCCGGGACGGGCAAGCACATCTTGATGCGTTGGATGCAATTCGAGTGGGCGCTGGGGCACGCGCCGGACATTGGCTCGCGGGTATTCTCCGCTCAAGTTCCATTGGGCAGCGTGCAGCCTCCCAGTGCTGTGGAGATCACGTCGGCCTTCGAGCAACCCCTCGCGTTCTTTGAGCGCCCCGAGTCCTGGCCGAGCGAGCGCCAACGCCAACTCGCCGAGGCTCTCGATCATTCACCCCGCACCAAGGTGTTCGTTCACCTCCAAGGCAGAGTCGAGGCGGCTGAACAAGGATGCACACTGGATGCGCGTCTAGTCCGCACCCTGTCCAGCCTTGAGGTCCGCGTAAGCAATTGGGCCGATCGGCGAGGCGAGTTGCCGCAGCTCGTCAACGGCCTACTTCGCATCCTGCGCGAGGACCACGGCGGTCCCCTGCTGCGCCTGGAGGACTCTGCCATGGCGCTCTTCTGGCGCCAGCCTTGGGGCGCGGGCCTGGCTGACTTGAAGGGCTCTCTCCTGAAGCTGCATCTGGATGCACCCGGCGAAGGGGTTGGCCTGGGGCTCGCCCACGACATCCTCAGCGCCTACGGCAGATCGCCGCTCAAGCGCCTCTCCTCCCGCCGTCCCCGCAGACTGGACGTCGAAGCGGCCCTGGAAACCACCCGTCTGGAATCCGGCCGCATCAACAAGACCCGAGCGGCGCTCTATCTCGGCTGGGACCCCGACACCCTTGTCGCCCGCATGCAGGACCTGGGGATTGGGATGGATGGCGCACCCATCTCGTAGCGGCGGACAATTACACCTCAGTCAAGTTGCTCCGCCGTAGACAGAGGGTGACTCACTGCGCAAGTTCTCGTTGCCGTGCAACTCAGCGACTACGACTTTGACCTGCCCCAGGCATCGATTGCCCAGGAGGCTGCGGAGCCGCGGGACCGGGCCCGGCTCTTGCAGCACTTTCTGGCACAGGATCGGAGCGTGCACGGTTGCGTGGCCGACTTGCCCGATGCACTGCGGTCCGGTGATCTTCTGGTGCTCAACGATACTCGGGTGCGGCCTGCGCGCGTGTTTGCGCAGCGCTCGAGTGGGGGGCGGGTGGAGTTCTTGTTCTTGGGACCGGCGCTGCCCGCGGGCTCGCGTGTTTGGCAGACGATGGTGCGCCCGGCTCGGAAGTTGAGGGCCGGAGAGTGTTTGGCTGTTGAGGGGCAACGCTTCCAAGTGCGTGCCGTGGAGCGCGGCGTCGACGAGGACGGTCAACCCAACGCGCTCTGGAGTGTCGAACTCCTGGATGGGGAGGGGCAGGTGCTCGACGACGCTGGAGTCGAGTCGGCTTGTGAGGCCATGGGGCAGATGCCGCTGCCGCCGTACATTCAGCGCGGTGGGGGCGAGGACCCGCGCCACGTGACGGACCGCACGCGCTATCAGACTGTGTACGCCAGTGAGCCCGGTGCTGTGGCGGCTCCTACGGCCGGCCTGCACTTCACACCTGAATTACTAAAGCGCTTGCAGGCTCGCGGGGTACGGACGACCTACGTCACTTTGCACGTGGGCCTCGGGACCTTTCTCCCGATTACCGTCGAGGATCCGAGTCAGCACCCCATGCATGCGGAGTGGTACCGCGTGCCCGCGGAAACCGTAGAGGCCGTGGCGGCCTGCCGTGAGCGAGGGGGAAGGGTCGTGGCCGTTGGGACCACCAGTGTGCGCGCCTTGGAGAGCTGCGCCTCGAATGGGGAGCTGCGGGCCGAGGAAGGGCTCACGCGCTTGTTCCTGCATCCGGGGTGCACCCTGAACTGCGTGGACGGACTGTTGACGAACTTCCATCTACCGCGCAGCACGCTGCTCTTGCTGGTCAGCGCCCTCACCGGGAGGGAGCGGTTGCTGGACCTCTACGCTGAGGCCATCGACCGCGGCTACCGCTTCTACAGCTATGGGGATGCCATGCTGCTTCTGCCCTGAGTGAGCGCCTCAGTAGTCCTGGCCCAGGGCCCAGTGCAACTCGCGCGCCACCGCTTCAGGGTCCGGTGCACTCAGCAAAGCGGAGCCCACCGCGGCCCGTCCAACCTGTTCCAGTTCGCTAGCCCGCAGCACGTCGATGCCACCGATGGGGAAGACAGGACGCGAGCTTGTACTCGCGGCTATCCATGCCTGTTCGGGACCCAGGCGGCCTGCGAGCCCCTTGGTGTGGGTGTCGTAGATCGGACCAAAACCCAGGTAGTCCACGGGCAAGTCCTCTGATTGAATTACATCGCGCAGGCTGTGGGTGGAGAGACCGATGAGCGCGTCGCTGCCCAGAAATTCTCGCGCTTCCGCGGGCGGCATGTCGTCCGCACCCAGGTGTACGCCTGCCAAACCCTCCGCCAAGAGCAAGCGCGCCACGTCGACGCGGTCATCCACGAAGATCAGAGGCGGATCGTCCATGGCTTCGATCAGTGTCAGGATGCGGCGCGCCCAGTCCAAGGTCTCGCGGGCGGGAGCCGGAGCGCTGGATCCTCCCACGGGCTTGGGCCGCACCTGGATCAGGTCCACGGCCCCAAGCAGAGCGCGCACCTGATCCAGCGGGTCCCGTGGGCCGCACAGATCTGGAGTGAAGAGAAGCAGCAGGCGGGCTGCCTCCAGATGGCGGCGTTGTTGGGCGGGGTCCCGGACCATGACCCCATTCTGCCCGCAGGCGCAGCGAGTTGCCTAGGCGGACTCGCGGCCTTGATCGCCAGAGGCCTTCTTCTTGCTCGGGCGGCCACCCTTGGTGCGGCGCGAGGCCATGCTGTCCTGGAAGCTGCCCCAGTCCTCGTCCGAGAAGAGGCGCACTTCGTTACCGCAGGTGGTGCAGTAAGAGTGCTCGATGCTCATCAGATACGGGACGTAGTCCTCGCAGGAGGGGCACCATTTCTTGTCGTTGTAGTAGTCGTTGCGGTCCATTTTGTCGTTCCTCGCCTTGCGGTGGTTTGCGGCTCGATGGACCTAATTGCAAATGAGATGCCGCTGGGGCACGGACGGTATATAGGAAGTTGCAAATAGAGTCAGGGCAGGCACTTAGGGAGATGGTGCGCGTGCGCGGCGTGGACCCAATGCGGGACATGTCGACCTGAGTCGACACGCCGCGCCCGCGTATGTCGTCCTAAATCGACATGCGCGGGCGAGTCAGGCGGGGGTCTGCGCCTGCCACGCCTGCAAGGCGGACCGCACTTCCGGCTCCTGCCCGAAGGCGCGTTCCAAGGACCAGGCGGCGGCCTCGCGCACGAGGGGCGAAGCATCCTCTGCGAGCGCGTGCAGTAGGGCCGCGGGTCCTTCATCGCCTGGCTGATTACCCAGCAGCAGGGCCGCATTGCGGGCCAGGCCTGCGCGGCCCGGGCGGCGTAGGGGTGAGCCTTCGAACACCCTCGCAAAGTCTGCATCGCTGAGGTCTACCAAGGTCTTGAGTCCGGTGTGCTCAAGCGCAGGGTGCAGGCCGAATCGTTCGGAAAGGTCCGGCGTGTCGTGTCCGAACGGGCAGACTTCTGAACAGATGTCGCATCCCAAGAGCCAGCCCTCCAGGTGCGGCCGCAGGGCTTCTGGAATGGGGCCGCGGTTCTCGATGGTCTGGTAGGAGATGCACAGCCGGGCATCCATTTCTCCGGGGGCTACAAGAGCTCCTGTGGGGCAGGCGTCCAGGCAAGCCGTGCAGGTGCCACAGGAAATGTCGATCGGAGGGCTGGTCGGAGCTTCGACCTCTGCGTCGATAAGAATCTCCGCCAGGAAAAACCAAGGACCGAAGTCAGGGTGCAATAGGTTCGTGGCCTTGGACTCAAAACCGAGGCCTGCGCTGGCGGCATGGGAGCGCTCGAGGAGCGGCCCGGCGTCGACGATCCAGCGCGCTTGGTCGACCAGACCCTCGGCGCGCAGTCGTTTGGTCAGCCGTTTCAGTTTCTTACCCACCAGGTTGTGGTAGTCCCGACCTGCGGCGTAACGCGCCACCTTGCCACCGGGGGTCTGGGGGGCCTGGGGACGCGAGAAACCTAGGCCCAGGGCCAGGATGGCGCGGCCCTCGGGCAAGATCCGATGCGGCTCCTGGATCCGCTCCCGGCTGCGTTCCATCCAACCCATGTCCCCGTGGCGGCCCGCATCGAGGTAGCGCTCGTATTCCGGTCCCCTCTGGGGTGGGTCCAGGGGCGCGAGACTGGCCAGGTCGAAGCCCTCGGCGAGGGCCAGGGCAAGGATGTGCTCGGTGGTGCGAAGGGCCATGGGGGGGGCGCCGGGGCGATTTCCGCGGCCACTCTAGCGACCGGGTCTCATTTTGCCTTTACCTAACTCCTTGTCATGCTAAGGTTTAGAGTGTGTAGGCTCTTGAATCTCCAAAACCGTGGTCCCGCGATCAAACTGCGAAGAAACTGAGCCAGACTCCCCTTCTACTATAGGTACCGAGGACTTAGTCCTTTGGTTAGCAATCCATTCCGTCCCGAGACGGCCTAGGTCCCTGCCGGCATCCTTGTCCCCCCAGAAAGGTGCCTGTGTGCTGTAAGGCAGCGCATGCAGGTGTCGGGAGCCGTCCCTGCCCCCCTTCGAATTCGATTTTCGACCGCCCATGCAGGCCATAGACCATGCTCTCTCCAGCAATTTGCTCTCGGCTACCGGGGCGGAGGAACGGCTGAGAGGTCGGATCGACGGCCTGTTGGATGAGGTGGGATCGGAGGAGTACGGCCGCATGGTGGCCATCCTCGAGGACAGGACACGCAGCACCGATTCTGTGCGCGATGCCCTTTCGACGCGTTTGATGGAACGCTTTCGAATCGATCGCAGCCGCGCTTGTTTTGGACTTCTTTACGAGCTCAACAGTTCCCACCTGCTGACTCAGGTGGGCGCACGCCTTCGGCGTTACGGCAGCCACGTAGATGGCTTGGACGTCTTGCAAGAGATCTTCTTCAACGTCTATCGGTACCCGCATCGATTTGATTGCACCAGGGATGACGCGTTCAGGGTCTGGTCGGCCATGATCGTGCGCAACACCGTTCTCAAGCAGTTGCGCAAGGGCAACAAGGGCGGGCGCAGGGAAGTCCCGTTTGAGGATCTTTCGGATCAGCCCCAGGCCAATGCCAAGGGTCCGCTCTCAGGTGCCATCGAAGAAGAGAGCCAAGCTGAGTGTGCGCGGGTCTACGTGACCTACCTGCAGCTGTACCTGCGCTTCTACTCCATGCTCAGTGCCCGCGAGCAGCGCGCCTTGCACCTCGTGGAGATCGAGGGGGCGAGCTACCGGGAAACGGCCGCCGAGCTCGGCATCAAGCTCGAGAACCTGAAGATGGTCATCTTCCGAGCCCGGCGCAAGATCCACCGCGCCATGCGTCGGGTGTTTGATGGACTTTCCCCCGACTGCAAGCCGGCACGCGACCCGCGGCCCGCGTCCGAACGAACGAACATTCTCCAGAACAACCGGTCGACATGTTCCTCACGTGTTGGTTCCTCACGTGTCGGCCATTCAAGTGTTGCGCCGACGACAGCCTCCGCTAGCGGAACTGTGAGTGAAGCATCCCCCCGTCAGAAAGGTGGCCAAGCATGAGTATGGACGAGATTCGCTACGGCGACGGTCTGAGCCCCGATTCTCCCTCAGGATCCCAAGGCGGCGGATCCAAAGGTGTGGGGGACTTCAATGACGGTTGGAGCGCTGGCCTGAGTGCCACCGAGGTGGCCTTGCAGGAGAATCTGTCTTGTCTCGTGGACGGCGAGTTGGACGAGGTGGCCGCGGCGCGAGTGATGGTTCAGATGGAAGAGTCCGAGGCCTGTCAGGCGTTCTTTGAAGACGCGATGCGCTACGTGCGCTTGCACAAGGACATGGCCGATCCGGCCCGACTGGAGGCTCGTTTGGCCACCCTGTCCGGTGCCATAGATGGGACTTCCGGCGCCGATCCCCTGCAGAACATTGCGGCCGAAGCGGAGCGCATCGACCTGGTGCATCGCCTAGCCACGATCTTCTACCAGTTGGGCAAGGCCTACGTGCTGGCAGGAGTCGACTTGGATTCCTTCCGCGAGCGCGTGTTTGAGTCCGCTGTGGCCGTGGATCCCGGTGCGACCCACAGCGATGCCAAGACCGCAGGCCGAGGCTTCGTGGACGGCGTCTTGCTAAGCGGGCGGGACGCGCAGACCGGAGTCGACTGGCGCCAGGCCCGGCACCTGCTGAACGGTCGATTGGAGCGCATCGCCGAACCCCTGGACAAGGGCCGTCGCCTGCTGCGCCAAGCCATCGAGACGGCTCCCGATCACGAGGAGGCCAAGATCTACCTGGCCTTCTTGCTGGCCCACGAGGGCAAGACCCTCAGGGCGGCGGAAATCTACCGCGAAGTCTTTGACACAGCCCTTTCACAGGAAAACCGTGGCCACGCGGCCAACCAGCTGGGACGCCTCTACAACGCCGAAGAGAACTGGCGTAAGGCCATTACCTGCTGGCGCTGGGTGACGACCACCGGACTCGCCGACACCGACCCGCGTTTCTGGATGGTGCGGCTGAATATTGGCCTGGCTTACGCCTACGCGGGTGACCAAGAGCGGTCACTCGACTACTTCCGACAGCTTCTCGACCTGCACCCCGACCGTGTGACCGACACGGCCAGGGTTGTGGCTGAGACGGAGCAGCTCCGAACGGCTATCGATTCGCAACCCGGCTTCCTGGAGGCGTTCTTCGAACGTTGCCCGGAGCTTTTCGGTCAGCACTTAGACCCCCAGGATGATTCCCGTCCGGGGCCCGAGTCCACTCAAGGACCCGGGGAGGTGAACGGATGAAGACAACTATGAGCGCAAGACCCACCCAGGCCGAAGCGGCCCAGGGCTCGGGATTCAGGTTCCTCCGGAGGGCTGTCTTGGCCATGGCCCTCAGCGCGACCGCTTTCGTTGCACTGAACAGCACTCCGGTGGGTGCCGTGTGCGATGGGACCATTGGCAGCTTGCCCGCCGCAGATGGGGGCGACGGATCTCAGTCGTTCTACGTCACGGGCGAGCGCAACGTCGTGATGCAGTCCATTGTGGACGCCTACGGCACGGGCTACTACGTCCTGATCAACTTGCCCAACGGGCAACTCTGGCTTGAATTCTACGGAGACGTGACTCTCGTGTTTGACGAGCAGGTCCTGGACGACAACCCCAGTATCGGGATGGGCTTGAACGCGGGCTTCACCGGGGGCGGCATGTACGTCATGACGGAGATTGACAACCAGCTCCAAGGTCGGCCCCGCTGGGTCGACATGGGTTTCTCCATGGCCACGGACTACGACACGGTGGCGGACCTTGCCGCCGGTGACTTCGCGTTGGTGACCATGCAACGTCAAGGGCTGCAGCGCGGCCGCATTGACTATGACGCCATAGGTGGCATCTTCACGGTGACCCAGGACCTGTAGGACGATCGCTCTTCGCGGAGTCCTTCTCTCCGGGTTCCGAATCGGCCCCCTCTCGCAGTCGCCTGCAAGAGGGGGCCGATTGCATTCGAGTGGGTAGCGCGCAAGACGCGGGAATGGCCAGAGGGGCGTGGCCTCGGCTCGCACGCTAGGGTGGGGCCATGGCTACCGAGATCTTGGCTGTAGACGCGGGCACCACGGGTGTCACCTCCATCCTCTTCGATGAGGCGTTGCGACCCCTCGCGCGTTCGACCCGTGAGTTTGAACAACTCTTTCCCCAGCCGGGCCAGGTCGAACATAGCGCCAGCTCGATTCTGTCGGCCTTGGATGCGACCCTGGAGGACGTCCTGCAAGGCGCGTCCGGGCCGCCTGCTGCTTTGGGGATCACCAATCAACGCGAGACGATCTTCGCCCTGAACACGCGCACCGGGCAGGCCCTGGGGACGGGCATCGTCTGGCAGGATCGGCGCACGGCTCCCCGCTGTGAGCAGCTCAAAGCGGAGGGGCACGCAAAGCTATTCCGAAGGCGCACAGGACTCGTCTTGGACCCTTATTTCTCAGGCACCAAGATTGAGTGGCTGCTGTCCCAGCGCCCAGGTGTGGCCGAGGCTGCAAAGAAGGGGCACCTGCGTTTCTGCACCGTGGACGCGCTCGTCGTCCACCACCTCACTGGCGGCGCGCAGTGCGCGACCGATCCAACTAACGCTGCGCGCACACTTCTCTACGACATTGACGAGCGCGTCTGGAACGCAGAACTGTGCACACTTCTGGGCGTCGACCCCGCTTGGCTGCCGGAGGTGCGCACATCGACTTCCCACTTTGGCGAGGCCCAACTGCCGCGTGGCTTTCACGCACCGATCCACGGCATCGCAGGGGATCAACAGGCCGCACTCTTCGGGCAGGGATGTCTGCGAGAGGGCAGCTTCAAGAACACCTACGGCACGGGCTGTTTCCTGCTCTTGAACACCGGGCAGCGGCGCATGGACTCCAACTCGGGGTTGTTGACGACTCTGGCGGTAGGACCGGATGGTGCGCCTTGCTACGCGCTGGAGGGCTCCGTTTTTTCTGGAGGCTTGATTCTGCAGTGGCTGCGGGATGGCTTGGGCATCTTGGAATCGGCGGCGGACTCCGAGGCTTTGGCGCGGAAAGTTGACGACACGGGGGGCGTGTTCTTGGTGCCCGCCTTTGCCGGACTGGGAGCGCCCTACTGGGACCCCGAGGCGCGGGCGGCGCTGCTCGGGCTAACTCGGGGTACCCAGCGCGCTCACGTCGCCCGGGCAGCGTTGGAAGCCATCGCCTTGCAGTGCGCGGAAATCGTGGAGCACCTGCGCGCGGATACAGGCTTGCCGATTGACGAGCTACTGGTCGATGGCGGTGCCGCGGCGAACGACCTGCTGCTCTCCATGCAAGCCGATGCCGCCGGCCTGAGTGTCCTCCGTCCGCCGCAAGTGGAGGCCACAGCGCGCGGGGCCGCGGCCCTGGCGGGTATGGGGATTGGCCACTGGCAAGACCCGACAGCCGTGCTTGCCGCCCGAGGAGATAGTGACTACTTCAGACCGCAAATCGATGCCGCGCACCGGGAGGAGTGGCTTGGCCGCTGGCGCGCTGCGGTCGCGCGCGTGCGCAGCTAGTCGTCGGACCAGGCACCCCCGTCCAGGGGCAGGCGTTCGGTCCGCCCTCCTTCGACCGGATTCTCATCCTCCCCTCCGACGTAGCCCATCGCTGCCAATTCGAGCAGGTCCCGACGGGTCAGGGGCGAGGCACCTGCGCCCCGCGCGGGTTGTGCTGCGCGCAGTCGTTTCAAGAGGACTCGCTGGCGCTCGAGTCGTTCAACCAGGTTCGGGCCCACTCCATTCTGCTGGGCCGGGTCGACACTCTGGCCGGGCCCAGCGCCGAGCGGGTTCGCTTGCAGGTCGAAGTACTGCGCGACCCAGGGATCCGGACCACGCGTGCGGAGCAACCACTGCTCGTCGCCCACCACGATGGACGCGTGCCGCTGGGGAGCACCTTGACCGTCGAAGAGGGTCAATTCTGCCAGATAGGCGGGTGCCGAACCCGCTGGCTCACCCCGCGCTAGCGGTAGTAAATCCCTTCCGGCGGTGGGCACAGGTCCATCGACGCCGGCCGCAGACAAGAGCGTGGGGACTACATCCACCAAACCCGTTGTTCCCCCGATCACCTGCCCCGCAGGCAGGTGGCCAGGCCATGAGAGAATCAGGGGCACCGCGATGCTCTCCATGTGCAGTTGACGGCGGTGTGTCTTGTGCCCGTGTTCGAAGAACTCCTCGCCGTGGTCGGCCGTGACGACCACCAGGGTGTCCTGCTCCAACCCTTGCGATCGCAGGCCTTCGAAGAGCCGAGCGAGTTCGCTGTCCACAAAGTGAATGGCCCCGTCGTACAAGGAAACCAGTCGCCTCAAGTCTGCCTCGGGCATGTCGCCGCGCACGGGTGACTTGGCATTGGTCACGTTGTAGCCGTCGATGGGCCCGTCGTAGCCCTCCGCAAACAGAGAGTAGTGCGGCTCCGGCGGGTGATAGGGGTCGTGGACGTCGAAGAGGTGCACAAACAGGAAAAAGGGCTGCTCTTTTTCTTGCTCGGACCGCTGCTCCATCCACTGCAACGCTCGATCGACGGTTTCCGGGGCGCTCGGCCGGGCCGCATCAAAGAGGTCAGGGTGGGACTCGGCCAGGGCCAGCATGCCTTCATTGTCTCCGGCTGCACTCAACCGGTCCCAGATGGGTCCTACTTCTGGGTGGGAATAGAAGGTGTGCCCGAGTCGTTCCCAGGTGTCGAATCCCGGTCCGAAACCGAATTGGGATTCCAAGTACTTCCAAGTGAAGAAGCCAGCCGTGACGTAACCCGCCGAGCGCAAGATCTCAGAGACAAAGACCCCACGCAGGGGGACGGGAACGGCTTGACCCTGCTCGTCGTGGCGCGCGTACAGTCGGTCGTCATCAATTCCGTGGGCTGAGACAGGCAAGCCCGTGAGCATGGAGAGATGCGCCGGCAGGGTCCAGGAACTGCTCGAGATCGTGCGATTGAATCGCACCCCGCCACGAGCCAGGCCATCCAGGGTCGGAGTCGTTTCTCGTTCGTAGCCGTAACAAGAAACGTGGTCTGCCCTCAGGCAGTCGATGCTCACCAGCAGCAGATTCGGACGCGTGCGAACACCGGGCTCGGGCTCCGCACAGGCGCTCATGATCAACGCCAACGGAACCAGCGGCAGGGAGTATCGGCTTGTCTTCACCCCTTGAAGCCTAGCAGACCCGCCGTCGTCCTCACTCCCCTGATCCGGGCGCGGAGTTGCATTCAGACTGTCCGCCCGAAACCGAGGCGTTAGTCGTCTGCCTAGCTTCCGGAATCGGGATCGGACGGAAGCGTGGTGGCTAGGGGGGCCAACTCCACACGCTCGAGAGCCTCGAAGAACAGCCCGGCCTGGATGGGCTTCGACAAGTAATCGTCCATTCCAGCATGGAGGCAGAGTTCTCGGTCCCCTCGCATGGCATTGGCCGTCATGGCCACGATATGGACATGCCCGCCGTCACGGCTCTCCCGATCGCGCTGTTCCCGTGCGGCCTCTAGGCCACCCATCACCGGCATGGATACGTCCATCAGGACCACGTCGTAGGTCCCCTCCTGCAAGGCATCGAGCGCCGCTTGACCATGATCGACGGTGTCAACGGTATGTCCCCAAGAAAGGAGCATGCGCTGGGCGACGAACTGATTGACCCGGTTGTCTTCGGCCAGAAGGATGCGCAGTTGGCGTTCGCTGCGTTGGTTGAGGTTTGATTCGTCAGCGGGCTGGGAGTCCACAAGCGAGTGCACCTGACTCAACAGGCGCCGCGCTGTGTCGCTCAGAAGGCTATCGGTGTCACCTACCGCTGGCGTGGCGTGCATGCCTTCACGGCTCAGTGGCGGACTTGTTGATCCCAGTGGCTCCGCTGTGGACCCTTCTGACTTGCCGCAGGCGATGGTGAAGTGGAACGCACTCCCGCTTCCGGGTTCACTCTCTAGCCAGATACGGCCACCCATGAGCCGTACCAGTTGGGAGCAGATGGTCAAGCCCAGACCCGTGCCGCCAAAGAGCCGTGTTGTCGATTCATCCGCTTGGGCGAACGAGTCGAAGATGTGCTCTTGCCTCTCGTCTGCGATCCCGATGCCCGTATCGGAAACCGTTACGTGCAGTTCGACCTGATCTTCGCTGTGCGTCCCAACGTCGACGTGCACGGACACGCGACCCGCTTCTGTGAATTTGATGGCGTTGCCAACAAGATTGGAGAGAACTTGCGAGAGACGCCCAGCGTCTCCAAGAACCTGTCGCGGGACGCTGTCTGCCACGTCGCGCTCAAGGCTCAGCTGCTTGTCCTGGGCCCTAGGTCTGAGATTGCTGAGGGTCGAATCCAGCGCCTCACGCAAGTCATAGGCCCGATGCTCAATATCGAGCTTGCCCGCCTCGATCTTGGAGAAGTCGAGGACGTCGTTGATCACCCTGCGCAGGGAGTGGGTTGCGTCGTGAGCGTGCTGAAGTAGTTCAGCCTGATCATCCGTCAGATCGGAGGCCAGGACCAACTCAACCATGCCCACGATGCCGTTCATGGGCGTGCGGATCTCGTGACTCATGTTGGCCAGGAAACGACCCTTGGCTTCACTGGCGGCTCGCGCCTCGACACTCATGTGCTCGAGAGCGGTGGACTTCTGGCGTAGGGCGACAATGAGTTCCCGCGATTGCTGTGTCGCAGCTTCCTGTCGAGCCCGAATCTTCCAGGCGGTGAGGGCCGCGGCTGAGATGTGCAGACCGATGATCAGGAGAATTGCCATCTTGGCCGCCTGCACACCCATGTCTACATCTCGTCCGGTCAGCTCCATCATCCCCACCAGCCCAGCGTAGACCAGGACGCCGTAGATGGCGAAACCGACAGCCCGCCGAACAGTCGTGAAGGTCTGGTCCGCAACTCGGACGAGCGGCAAGAAGAACAGCCAGCTCGTTTCGGCCCCTGTACACCAGATCGCGAGACCGAATAGCAAGACATCCAGAGCGAGGAAGACCAGTCCCAGAGAGACCCGTGAGTCAGGCCGGTAGAACATCCTCAATGCGAGTGTGCTCAATACCGCGTAGGTCACCGCGACGACCGCGTACAGCAGGGAGTCAGCCACTGTGGCCATGTTGGGTACCAGCAAGACGTGCAGGTAGACCAACAGGATCGTCCCTGCCAAGCCAGCGGCCCGCAGGGCAGGCACAACCCGAGTTTGAAGGTGTCGAACACGCTTATTGCGTTTGGCCCTGATGACCTTCGGACACGTATCCACAGAGTCGTGTTCAGGGTTGGGGACTCCGAGCGCTTGCATGGGGGGGAAGAGCCTCAGGCCTAGACTCTGCGTGCCCTATCGACGACCCCTGGCTACGGACTAAAGAGGGGGGCCGCGTCAGTCCAGATTCGAGACGCCAGGGGCTCCGATTCGCATTCAGGAGGGGCGGCCGCCGAAATCTGAATGCTCCCCTGCGCGCCCGACGCCTCTGGGCGCCTGCTAGGATGCTGCCATGGAACACGACTCCGCCCAGCTTGCCGATGCGCGACCCAGGATCGCCCTGACGGTGGGGGATCCGGCGGGCATCGGACCGGAGCTCGTGCAGGTCTTGCTGGGAGAGAAAGCTCTAGGCCAGGAGGTTCAGCTCGTCGTCGTTGGCCCAGAGGACCTGAAACCTGCAGGTCTGAGGTCGCTCGATGAAGCTGAATCGGAAGTCGGAGGTTCTGCAACCCACCTTTGGTGCGCTACAGAGGGTAGTGGTCGTGTCGCCATGGGTCGGGCCCAGGCCGACTGCGGGCGCACGGCTCTCGCTGCCTTGCGGCGCGGCGCGGAGCTCGCGCAAGATGGAAGGGTCAGAGCCCTGGTGACCGCGCCGGTTTGTAAGGAGGCTCTGCACCTAGCGGGTGAGAAGGTGGAAGGCCAAACGGAACTCCTCGGACGCTGGGCCGCTGCCGAAGCTTGTGAAATGGTGGCCGTCGCCGGAAACCTTCGAGTCATGTTGCTCACCCGTCACCTGTCCTTGAGAGAGGCTCTCGAGGGCGTGCGTCGTGCGGATATTCTGGAGCGCCTGCAGCTCTTTGACTCAACCCTGCGGGCGGAGGGCATCCGCTCACCGCGCCTTGCTGTCGCCGGGTTGAATCCGCACGCCGGCGAAGGGGGCCTGTTCGGATCGGAAGAACTCGAGCAGATCGAACCGGCTGTGGCGGATGCGCGTGCCGCCGGGCTGTCCGTCTGGGGTCCCATTTCGCCGGATAGCGTCTTTCTCGAGGCTGCGCGCGGGCAGTGGGATGGCGTCCTGGCCCTGTATCACGACCAGGGGTTCATTCCCCTCAAACTCCTCTCAGAGGGATGTGGGGTGACCCTGCTAGCCGGCTTGCCCTACCGTCGTCTCAGCCCTGTACACGGAACGGCGTTTGACATTGCGGGCAGGGGCCAAGCCGATGCGACCAATCTGCGAGCCGCCGTGCTGATGGCCGCGCGCGGGGTGATCCCCGGCGCTGCGGGCCAGGAAGGAGCACCTCCGGCGGCTCTCAAGGGGGTAGACTGCAGAAGTCTCCCGTGCACGTAAGGTTCGCCCTGGCCCTCTCGGGATTGCCTGCGACTCCAAAGCAACATGATCCAACGCAAGAAGAGAATCGTGCTCTACCAGCCCAAGCAGGTAGACGTCAGCCGCGGGCGTGATTCGAGCAAGGACATGCTGCCCTTGGAGCTCATGACGATCGCGGCCTATCCCCTGGCCGATGGGTACGAGATCGAGATCTTGGATGGCAGCCTGTACGCAGGTGACGAGGGCCACAAGAAGCTGATCGACATGTGCGAGGGTGCGATGTTGGTCGGCACCACCGGCATCTTGGGATACATGGTCAACGACGGTTGGCAGGCCATGACGAAGGTCAAGGCTCGACACCCGGACCTGCCGGCGGTGATCGGTGGCTGGTTCGCCTCCGTACGACCCGACTTGATGTTGGAAACCGGCTTGTATGAGGCCGTTGTCATCGGCCAGGGTGAACTGACGTTTCGGGACTTCGTGCGAGCCATCGATTCGGGCGCCGATCTGGAAGACGTGCCCGGTTTGGCGCTCTGGCGAGATGGGGCCGTTCACAAGACCGATCGGAGAGCGGTCGCCGGCTGGGATGAGATTTTGCCCATGCCCTGGCACCTGATCGATATCGAGCCCTATCGAGAGGCTCAAATGAGACCCGCATCTGTGCGCGATGTCATTCGGCTGCCCTCGCCACCGTGGATCGGTTACGACAAGCCCTACTTTGGAATCACGTACTTCGGCAGCTATGGCTGCCCCGAGCCCTGCGGCTTTTGCTGCTCTCCAGCTGTCACCGACAGGCGCTGGAAGCCCGTGCCCGCCGACCGCATGCTCGACGATCTCGAAGAGCTGCACGATCGCTGGGGCTTTGATTCCGTGCGCTTTCACGACGCCAATTGGGGCGTGAACGAGAAACGCGCCCGTGGTTTCGCTCAGGGCATGTTGGAGCGCGACATGAAGTTCGGCTGGAACTGCTTCATCGAGACCCATTCGATCTTGCACTACAAGCCGGACACCCTGGACATGATGGCCGATTCAGGCATGTACGTGCACGAGATGGGCGCCGAGGCCGGCGACGACGCCATGATGAAGATCATCGGCAAGCCGATCTATGGAGAGGACAACGTGCAGGCTGCCGTGGAGATGGACCGGCGAGGGATCCAGGGATCCATCACGTACATCGTCGGTTATCCGGGTGAGTCGGAGGAGTCCATGATGTCCACCCTGGACCAGTGCCTGCGTGTGCACAACGCGGCGCCCCTGTCGAGACCCAACGCCTGGCCCTACAGGCCGATTCCCGGCACTCCCATGTGGGATCAAGCAGTGGAGCTCGGTTACCAGGGACCGACCACTCTGCCCGAGTGGGGGTCGATCGGCGAATACCACTTGGAAGAGACTTGGCCCGGCAACATTCCCCCGCGCGTGGCTGCGGTACGCCGCATGTACCAGCACTACGTGACCCTCTCCTACGGCTTGGCTCGTGGGCGAATCGGTTGGTGGGAGCGCAGGGCCCAAAAGCGCCTCGAGAATGGCAGCTACAAACGGGCAGCTTGGGAGGCCAAGGCCTTTGGAATGCATGAGCGCCTTCGGCGAAAATTCTCCAGCGCATCCACCATTCCACCCTCTTGGGTGGACTCGGGTGATCAACGAATGGTCTACGGGCCACGGGACTAGACCCGTCGGTCGCCTGGAACCCGCCTGAAAAGACCGAGGTTGGAGTTCGCGGTGCAACCCGCCTACCTGCCGCTCGTCTAGTCGGCGGAGGTGAAGCATGGCGGTTTGGAGAGGGGACGAGTCGGTAAGGGAGGAGACTGTGTCTGGGATCGGGTGGGCGGGCCGGGTCTCAAGGGCGCTGGTGTGTGTCTGCCTGTGCGCTCACCAGGCTTTGGCCGAGGATCCGAGCAAGGAAACGATTCATCAGATCGAGGAACGCCTTGAGCACGCACGGCCGGAGACCCGCAGCTATGGAGTGCGCCTGGCGGCAGACCTGGATTGGCCACGTGCATGGGGTTGGGTGTTGGAAGCGCTTGAAGACGGCGAGTCGGAGGTGTCGGACACAGCTCAGCTTCGACTGGCCGGCGTGTCGACCCAAGGAAGCCTGCAAGTCGTCTTGGGCAAGGCGGGCCTGGGGCATCGCGAGCGAGCCGTGCGCCTACGCGTGGCGGAGGCTCTGGGTCGCATGACGGTCAACGTCGACGGTTCCGATCTGACGCGGGCACTCAAGCGGTCCGATCCAGAGATGTCTCGTCGCGTTCTGTGGACTCTGGAGAGATTGGAGCGCAGCGGGCACCTTGTGGGAGATCGGGACCGGATAGCACGCCGCGTAGAACCCCTGTTGGGTCGAGGCCATCCAGAGCGAGTGCGAGCAGACGCTCTCGCCGCTCTGGCGCGGGTACACCCAGCGAAGGCAATGCGTCACTTGCGCGCGGCACTGGAAGACAAGCGACACAGTCTATTGCGGGCGGCCGCCGTCGTGCTGCTGGGGGAGAGGCTTGCTGGCCCGCTACCGGACCCGCTACCGGCGCTGGTTTCCAGGTCGGAGGTCATGGCTGCCATGAAGGTGGCCAGCTCCGATCTCCAGCCCTGCGTTCGATGCGCGGCCTACCGCGTTCTGGGGAAGGCCCCTGGGGCGCGGGAACTCGAGGTTCTGGTTCAGCGCCTCGAGGGTGAAGACCAGCGCCACCTTCGCGCCTTGCTCGTTGATACCTTGCGTCGAGCCAGCGGCCGAGGGCATTCAGATGACCCACGCCCCTGGCGTGACTGGCTAAGGCAACTGGGCCCGAATTGGAAACCCTCTACACCAGGCCCTACCCCAGCGCAGCGGTCTCAGACGCGTGTGGCCAAGACCCTGTCCAACCTGCGGCCCAGCACGGACCGGGTCTCGATCCTCGTGGACCTCTCCGGCTCGGTCTGGATGGAGCGACAGGGCGGGTTCAGTCGCAAGCAACTGTTGGACGTGGAGCTGCGATCCTTGCTGGAATCCCTGCCACGCACGGTGTTCTTCAATCTCATCCCCTACGCCACCCGGCCCGACCCCTATCAAGAACGACAGGTCCTGGCCACACCCAAGGCCGTGCGCCAAGCCTGGAAGCAGTTCGACTCCTGTCGGCTGTCTGGACGTGGTGACGTTTGGAGCGCCGCTCAGTTGGCGTTGGAAGACCCAGGTCTGGCTAGTTTGCTCGTCATTACCGACGGCATGCCGACGGGCGGCGAGCACGCGCAGATGGACTTGCTCGTACCGCTCTTGGAATGGGAATGCCGGTGGCGAGGGATCGTCGTGGATTCGGTGTTGATTGACTCATCTCAGCGCCTCCAACGGCATTGGTCCGACTTGGCCCAACGCACGGGGGGCCGCATGACTCCCGTGCACTTCGAGGGGGATGTGATACGGTGAGCAGCCAGACGCGCCATGCACGACCCCCAAGACCGCGACGACCCCTGCTGCAATTCCGTTGGGCAGCCGGACCAACCCGTGGATTGGGCCCAGCATTACGCCGAAGGCAATACCCCTTGGGACCACGGGGCTGCCCACCCTGAATTGGTGGCCCGCTTGCGGGCGGGAGAGGTCTGCGTTCCTCGGCCCGGCGCCCGCGCTCTGGTCCCTGGCTGTGGTCGTGGGCACGATGCCTACGCTCTGGCCCAGGCGGGCTGGGTCGTGACTGCCCTGGATCAGGTTCCTGCCCTCGCAAGGGGAGTCGAGCAACTTCTGCAACCGTTGGGTGGTGAGTTCCAGCAGTGCGACGCCCTGGCCTGGGAGCCCGATCCGGCAGGCGCATTGCTCGACCTGGTCTTCGATCACACGTTCCTGTGCGCCATTGACCGCGATCAACGCCCCAGATTCACACAACTGCTACTGCGAACCCTGCGCCCTGGGGGAGAGTTCGTTTGCCTGGTCTTTCCTGTGGGCAAACCTATCGAAGCGGGTGGCCCGCCCCACGGGTTGGACGTTGGTCAGCTCGAAGCCCTGCTAGGCGATCAATTTGATCTGGTAGCGCACGACCCCGAGATCCATCGCATTCCCGAACGCGAGCACGCCGAACACTGGGCGCGCTTCGTTCGCCGCTCTTCCTAGACGGAGAGTTCCAGGAACTGGAATCGGCCCCACGTGCTTTGAGCTCCGGGTACGGCTTCCAACACCTTGCAGAGCCGGCCCAGCGTGCACACCAGATTGCGAGCAAGAGGGCGGAAGTTACGTGAGCGGAATTCCAACTCCTGCGCGCCCGGGAGAGCTTGCAGACCGAGTTGCCTGCGCACACCGAAACCTGCTCTGCGAACCAGGTCATGCACTTGGCGAGGGGCCAGAGCTTCGAACGGACCGATGTTGGGATCGGGAGAGAGTACGTATTCGACGCCCCCGGGTCCGCGGCCACTGCGACGGAGGGACTCAGAGGGACCGTGGAAAGAACGGGACGACACGAAGCCCACAAGTACACGCCCCCCGGGTTTGAGCCAGCGCGCCATGGCGGAAAGCAACTCGTGCCGTTCTTCTTCCGCCATGCCCTCGAGCCGAAACAGGCAGGTGATCTGATCAAAGCTAGCGGATGTGGGTTCGTTCTCGGGCGTGCAGGGCCAAAGATGGGTCTGCGCACCGCCCGGCACACGCTCTGAGACAAACCTCGCCACTTCAGCCGTTCGCTCCAGCACGTGGTACCCATAAGCCGGTCGCTCACGGGCCATGCGCGCGGTGAGGATGCCGGTGCAGGGTAGGACGTCCAGCCAAGTGGCCTGCACACCGTCTTCCGAGCGCGGGACGAAGCGCTCGAGTGCCGACAACAACGCGCTGGCTTCCCACGGCCGCGGCTTGTTATGGCGCAGGCCATTCAGCACCCGTGCACGTTGGTAGGTGCCCAACAGGTCGGGCGCCCAGTCCTGGGGGTTGGGGGAGGACGGGATGGGGCGTCCGCCGTAGTGATTGAAGTGGGCGACGTCCGAGAGTGGGCGTCGCCGTGGCCCCTTGCCTGCGGATGAGCGCGGCCAGCCAAGGGCCAGGACGGCCACGACCATTCGGTCACTGGGCAGTCCCACAACCTCGCGCACCTTCTCGGCACCGCCGGTTTGCGTGATCCAGAAGGTGCCGAGCCCGAGCACGCCAGCGGCCAGGCTCATATTCTGGATCAATGCGCTTGCAGACTGGATGCCCGCGGCGTTCTCGCTGGAAAAATCTCGGCCATAGGCCACGACGATATTCACCGGTGCGTTGGCGAGTTGGGTGGAGAGGGCCCCGAGTTGCGCGTTGATCTTCGGATCGTCCACGGCTACCAGGTCCCACATCTGGTAGTTGCAGGACGAGGGCGCCCAGATTCCAGCGTGCATCACCTGCTGCACCCATTCGCGTGGCACCGGCTTGTGTTCGAACCGGCGCACGGAACGACGGCCGTAGAGGGCCTGCCAGAAGTCCTGTGCGGGCAAGGGGTCCATGGGGGGCACGCGACCCTCGGCCGCGTCCCGGTCGGCGGGCGCTACATCCTGAGTCAGGTCCACCTCGCGAGCGGGGGGGATCCCTGTCCCGGGATCATGCGCGGGTTCTGTGGGCAGGGGAGTCATGGAAGGGGCTCCCCGGCACCTGCGGGGCTGCGTACATCATCGGTCTCTAGGGTGCGCCGCGTGCACCCCTTGCGCGGGAAAAGCCAAGCCATCACCGTGGGGTGTCCCCGATTCGCCTCCCCCGACATCCAAGTGACCCATGTTCACCACTCTGCGGCTGTTTCTCCCCCTGCTTCTCGTGCCTGCGACCCTGGCCAGCTCCCCCCAGGGCGGCCGATCGACGAACGGCCCCGCTGTCCTCTCCCCCGATGAGTTTCTGCAGGGCCGCGACCTGGGGGCTGATTTCACCCTCGCGGATTGGGGTGAGGTGTCGGGCTACTTCCGCCACCTGGCCGAGACCAGCCCCCGTGTGCGCCTCCAACGACTGGGCTCGACTCATGGCGGCCGTGACTTCCTCCTGGCCACCCTCTCCTCCGAGGAGAATCTAGCCCGGCTACCGGAAATTCGGCGCATGAGCCACACGCTCTCCGACCCCCGCGGGCGCAGCGATGAGGAACTGACCCAGGCCGTGGAGCAGGGCAAGGTCGTGCTGTTCATCTCGCCGGGCATGCACTCCACCGAAACCTCTCCGCCCCAATTTGGCATGCAGTTCGCCTACGAACTGGCGACGTCGGACGAAGAGCCCTGGGTGAGCGCGCGGCGTGAGACCGTGGTGAACCTATTCCCGTGCACCAATCCCGACGGCATGGACAGCGTCGTTTCTTGGTACCGCAAATTTGTGGGCACACCCTACGAATCCACGGGGCTCAAGGAACTCTACCAGCACTACGCGGGACACGACAACAACCGCGATTGGTTCATGCTGTCCCTGGCCGAGACCCGGTTGGTCACCGAGCAGCTCTACAAGGTCTGGCGCCCCCAGGTGTATTGGGACGTACACGAGCAGGGCAGTCAGCGGGAGCGCTTCTTTGTACCGCCCTTCAGAGACCCCCTCAATCCGAATATTGACCCGGCAGTCATCACCGGGATCGACTTACTCGGTACGCGCGCGCTGCTCGACATGAACCGTGAAGGCCTGTCCGGTATTTCCACGGGTGTTTCCTATGACATGTGGTGGACGGGCGGCAATCGCAACGTACCGACGAGGCACAACATCATCGGGCTGCTCACGGAGGCCGCTTCGATCAGACTTGGAACCCCCCTGTTCTTGCAGCCCGGCGACCTTGCGCCACCGCGCGGGCTAAATCAGTACGGCCCCTCGAACCGCTTTCCCAACCCCTGGCCCGGCGGCTGGTGGAGGCTGAAAGACGTGATTGACTACGAGATGGCCTTTGGGCGATCTCTGCTGGGAAGCTTGTCGCGCGAAGGCCAGCTCTTCAGGGCCAATGCACTGGAACTGGCCCAGCGTGCGCTGACGCGCGGGGGCGAGGAGGGGCCACGTGCGTGGCTCATTCCGCCTGACAATCGGGACCTGTCCGCCGTCCGAAGGCTGTGTCAGTCCCTGAACTCCACTGGCGTGGAACTCCGGGTCGCGCAGGAGGGCTTTGAGGCGGACGGCAGGACCTGGCCAGCGGGCACCATCGTGATACCGCGCGATCAACCCTATGGATCCCACGTCAAGGACCTATTCGAGATCCAGCGCTATCCCGAGGGGGACGCTCCCTATGACGTAGCCGGCTGGACCCTGCCCGTCTTGATGGGTGTGCGGCGCGTGGAAGTCATGGCGCCGTTTGATGTGAATGCTGTCTTGGCCTCCAGCGTTGCCGAGGCCATGGGCGCGTTTGCCGGAGACGAGCGCCTCTCCGTCGAGCCTCGTCGCGGTTGGCTGGATGCCGCGAACCTGGACAGCTGGACGAGTGTGTTGCGTAACGTGAATGAGGGAAACCTCTACACCTTCGTGGGCAGTGGCCCCAAGCGCGGTCTGTTCATACCCGGTACCGGTGCCTACCCGACTGAAAAGCCAGTGACCTTCGAGAAGGTCCCGCGCATTGGTCTGTATGCCCCCTGGTCGGGTCACATGTCGGAAGGCTGGATGCGCTGGGTATTTGATCACTTCCGCGTTCCCTATCAGAGTGTCCGCAATGAGTCACTGCGGGCCGGCAAGCTGTCCGATTGGCTCGACGTGCTGGTGCTGCCTGGCGTAAGTGCCGGACAGCTGGATCGTGGCCGCAGTCCCGGTAGCGTGCCCGCGCACTTGGCTCGCGGATTGGACCCGGAGGGTGCGGTCGCTATCGAGGAATTCGTGCGGGCAGGGGGCCGACTTGTGGCTGTAGGCCGTTCGAGCGGCTGGGCCGCGGAGTTGCTGCGGCTGCCCTTGGTAGACGTGACTCGGGGCAGCGAGGCCCAGGGCTTCAGCTGCCCGGGCAGTGTGGTGCGATGTATTCCAGAGGGGCCAGATATCTTGGCCACAGCGGGTCTTCCCGCTTCCGTTCCCGTGTTTTTCTCATCATCGTCGGCCTGGAAGATCCTCGAAGAGGACGCTGCCCAGAAGGCCCAGCGGAATCCCGCCGCGGACATGACGGTCTTGGCTCGCTACGCCCCGAGCCGGGCGCTCCTATCAGGTTGGGCCCAGGAACCGGAACGAATCGAAAACCAGATCGCCTGGATCTCCGCTCGCTACGGAGAGGGTAGCGTGCACCTGATGGGCTTTAGACCCCAGTACCGTTCTTGGTCACAGGGCGCCTTCCACTTGTTGCTGCGGGCCGTATTCCTGCCCGGCTAGTAGGAGGAGCGATCAGGCCGCGCAAGCCAGGCGTCGAAGACCGGTCTCGCGCTCTCGCGCAGGAATTCCCGCGCAGGTATCTGCCGCGACGCGGGGGGCAGTGCGAATTGCTCGTGGAATTGAGCATCGTCAAAGCCCGCACGCGCGGCATCCGCACGGGTTCCCGCGAACCAGATACGGCCCACCCGCGCCCACTGGGCGGCGGCCAGACACATGGGACAGGGCTCGCAGCTGGCGTACAACTCAGCGCCGATTAGGTGGCAGCTCTGTTGTTCCCGGCTGGCCGCACGAATCGCTTCCACCTCAGCATGGGCTGTAGGGTCGAGTCGACTCAACACCCGGTTGTAACTCTCGCCGACGATTTGGCCTTGCATGACAACGACCGCGCCAAAGGGTCCGCCTGCTCCCTGGGCCAGCCCCTCGTGGGCTAGCTCGATGGCGCGTTGCATGAACCGCGCTTGGGGGGCCGAGTCTGGGAGTGTCATGGCATGCTGGTTACTGGGTCAGGCTCGTTGGGCCAGCCTGTGCCGCAGGACCAGGCCAAGGCCCGCACGCTTCTGCTCCGGAGCCGTCCAACCGAGCCGCTTGAGGCCCGTGCGGATTCGGCGCAACCGGCGGTGTTCGGTTTCCTGACGTCGCAGGTGGCGGGTTTTCGAGCGGGGGAAGTGGCGTGTACCCACAAGGCCCAGGCCGTGGCTTGCGGCGAGTCCACCGTGGGCAAACCCACTCAGGATCGCGCGACGTTCTTCAGTGAGGGAAGAGAGTTGTGTCAGACGCAGGGTTCTGGGTGAGGGCGTGATGCTGGGGAAGCCCGCACCCTCCACCTCAACGCCCCAGGGCGCCAGGCGTCGAGCGAGGTTGGCGGCCAAACGTTCGTCCAGGTCGACGGTTTCACGCAGCTCCTCGCGCGTGGCCTCGCGCAAGACCTCTTGAATTCCCATGCCGAGCATTTGGATCATGCCCTTCTCCAATTGGTCGACCTCTACGAGGGCCTTGCGCACATCCGTTACCCGATAAACCAAGTTGGCGTCCACGTGATAGACCAGGCCTTGGCGCGTGGCCACTCGTTGGGCGGGCATGTCCAAGGTGCGCGAGCGCGTAGGCAGGCGGCGCACCCGCTGCAGGAATGGGATCAATGGGTGAAAGCCGGGAGCCAAGGTGCGGCGCACGCGGCCAAAGCTGAATAGCAGGCCCGTCTGGCCCGACTCGATGGTCACGCCCATGGCACGCACGAGTCCCATGCCCGTGGCGATCACGACCACCAACAAGTCGTCCGCTAGCCTGTCCCAGATCGCACGCGCTACGCCGCGCCATTGGCTAGGCGGTTTCTCGTCGCCTTTCGTGCGGGAGCCCTGACCCGCCCGGCCACGCAGCCGCCTGTGGAGCGAGCTCTCGATCACGGTCCGGGTTCGTCAGGGGTAGGGGAGTCCTCCTCATCAGTGAATGGATCTTCCTCACTGGGAGGCGCGGCGGCCTGGCCCTTGGCACTGCGGCCCTCTTTCAGTTCATCGTCGAGGAGACCAATCACGGCGGCGTCTTGTGCGCGGCTGCGGCGCATGGACTTGTCGTTGTCTTCAGGCAGGACGGATACCACGGCACCAGCGATCAGGGCGACCGACGCTTCTTCGCCTAGGCCCTCATTTCGTAGCCGCGTGTAGAGATTGAGTTTTTCCTCCGCCAGCAATTCCAACTGGGTGATCTCCAGCGTCGTCGGAGATGGAGAGATGTTGGAGAAACCGAACTGCAAAATGCGCACTCCCCACTGGTCTTCCACCGCGCGTAGCTCCCCTCGGATCTCTTCGCACATTCCATCTACGTCGAGCACCGTGTGGCGATCCTTGCGCGAGACGATCTGCTGCACCTCAATCACGACACGGTTCTGGAGGCCCGTCACCAGGTCGTCCACCTCAATCATCGCCTTGCGTAGGTTGACGATCTGGTAAACAACCTTGCAGTCCACTTCATAGACGAGGTTGTCGTTCAGCTGGATGACCTGGGGCTCGAGATCGAGCGTCGTGTGCTTGGTCTCCTCAACCTTGAATGTCTGGAAAAGCGGCACCTTGAAGTGAATTCCGGGACCCACGATGGAGCGTGCTCTGCCCAGGGTGAAGCGCAGGGCGTGCTGGCCGTCGTAGACGATTACGAAGATGCCGGTAAGGGCGCCGAAGATGTCGAGGGACATGGGTTTGCGGTAGATGTGGTGAGCGAGGTCGAGGTCTATCTGAATGCTACGAGACCACATCCGCCGAGTGCACGGAAGACCCGGGTCGGGTCCTTGTTGCGGTCGGTCGCCCAGGCAGCATCTCGATCCGGCCCGTCCCACGTGGTTTAGGCTTGAACCTGCCAGTCGAGGGGCCGACCCTGCTCCCATGACCGCGAGCAACCAGGCCGATCCCACCTCTCTACCAGCCATTCCGCGCGAGTTGGAGGGTGACTACGAACCCGAGTCCGTCCAGCGCCGCCTCGCGCTGTGTGAGCACGTCGCCGGCCGCTCCCTGCCCTACCTTGCAGGCCGCCCGGTGGAGCCGGCGCAGGCCCAGGGCAACATCGAAAACCTGATTGGTTTCGCGCAGGTTCCGGTAGGGGTCGCTGGCCCGCTGCTGCTCAACAGCGATAGCGGTTCGCGGCAGGTCTATGTTCCGATGGCGACGACTGAAGGCGCGATGGTGGCCTCGTACTCGCGCGGGATGGCCTGGATCGCCGCCAGTGGCGGCGCGCGTGTCTGGGTCGAAGAGTCCGGTCTCTCCCAACATCCAATTCTGGAATATGAGGATGCCCAGCAGGCTCGCCGGGCCGCCACCCAAGCCAGCTCAGAGCAGGAAGTCTACAAGACGATCGTGACTGGGTTGACCTCCCACGGAAGTCTTCAATCGGTGACGCCGCGGGTGATAGGGCGACGATTGATCCTGCGCTTGGTCTTTCAAACGGGAGACGCCATTGGCATCAACATGGCCGCGCGAGCGACGGACTTGATCGCCAACCGCCTGGGCCAGGACAGTGCTGCCCAGCGTGTCCACACCCACGGACAGGATGTCGAGAAGCGTGCCAATGCGTTGAGCCTCGCAGAGGGTCGCGGACGCACCGCTCAAGCCGAGATTGTCATTGCGCGGGCCCTGATCGAAGCGAAGGCGCGCACCCAGCCCGAAAATCTTGTGGCGATCGCGCGCGCGTACGCTCTTGGATACGCTCAATTGGGAACCCACAACTGGTTGGTGCAGGCTGCAAACGGACTCGCCGGTGTGCTGCTCGCGTGCGGACAGGACGTGGCCTATTTGGGAGAGTGTGCAACGGGGTTCCTCGACTTGGATCTGACTCCAAATGGAGACCTGTACGCATCGGTGAGCTTGCCTTCCCTGCTCATTGGGACGGTGGGCGGCGGCTCGGGGCAAGGGACAGCAGCCGAGTGCCTCGACCTAATGGGCTGCGCTGGAGATGGTCGGGTAGGGGCCTTGGCAGAGGTCCTGGCGGCCACCGTGCTGGCCGGCGACCTGTCTCTCATGGCGGCCTTTGCGGCTGGCGAGTTCGTTGCTGCCCACGAAAGTCTGGGCCGAAATCGTCCCACTGATCGGCCAGACCCGTCCCCCTAGCGGGCCTCCACAGCCAAGGCCTCCTCGTTCGGCTTGACGCACCTCCTCTGCTCGCTACCCTGTTTGCCTTCCAAAGCCGATCGAGACTGAATTCTCGAGGGACGATGGGCCGCTCTGTAGGGAAGATACGCCCCCTGACGCACCCCTTTCTCCCTCCCTCTACTTTTTACCCGGGGCCCACGCGCCCCGTTCCGGCAGCGCCGGATCAGACCCTCCCAGTCACCATGACCGCCGTCCTCAAGAGCGAATCTCCCCGCAACGTCACCGTCAAAGCGGGCAAGCCCGAATTCCGCCGCAACATCGGAATCATGGCCCACATTGACGCGGGCAAGACAACCGTGACCGAGCGCGTCCTGTACCTCGCTCAGAAGCTGCACCGCATGGGCGAAGTGCACGATGGCGCCGCCACCATGGACTTCCTTGAGGAAGAGCAGAAGCGTGGAATCACCATTCAGTCAGCGGCCACGACCGCAGAGTGGAACGGGCATACGATTAACATCATCGACACTCCCGGGCACGTCGACTTTACAGCCGAGGTGGAGCGCTCGCTGCGTGTCCTCGACGGGGCCGTGGCCGTATTCGATGCCAAGAACGGCGTAGAGGCCCAGTCCGAAACCGTGTGGCGGCAAGCAGACCGGTACAAGGTCCCGCGCATCTGTTTCATCAACAAGATGGACAAGATCGGTGCTGATTTTGACCGTGCGGTTGCCAGTATCCGCGAACGCCTGGGTGCCAATCCCGTCGCCCTTCAGATGCCCGTTGGCACAGAGAAGGATTTCGCTGGCTTCGTGGACCTGATCCGCATGAAGTACATCAGCTGGGTGGACGATGGTGACGGTCGCGATTACTACGAGCAGGAAATCCCTGCTGAGCATCAGGAAGCGGCGGAGTCCTACCGTCACGAATTGCTCGAAGCCGCCGCCGAGAATGACGAAGAGCTACTCGACCTCTTCGTTGAGGATGCGGACATCCCCGAGGACATGCTGATCAGGGCCTTGCGCGAAGCCACGCAAGCGCTGGCCTGCACGCCTGTGTTCGCCGGCTCGGCCCTCAAGAACAAGGGCGTGCGGTTTGTGTTGGACGCTGTGTTGGACCTGCTGCCCTCCCCGGCCGAGATCCCTGACATTGAAGGCTCGAACCCCGACACGGACGAGGTCGTAACCCTTGAGCCGACCACCAGCAGCCCGGTGAGCGCCATGGCGTTCAAGACCGTGGCCGAACCCACTGGGGATCTGACCTTCGTACGCGTGTACTCCGGCGTACTCGAAAAGGGCGCAAAGCTGTTGAACCCGCGCACAGGCAAGCACGAGCGTGTGGGTCGCCTGGTGCGGATGCACGCCAACAAGCGTGAAGCTTGCGAGTCCGTTCCTGCCGGCGACATCGCCGCCGTCATCGGGCTCAAGAACACCATCACTGGAGACACTCTGTGTGACCCGGATCACCCCATCACCCTGGTCAAGATGACTTTCCCGGACTCGGTCATTTCCATGGCCGTGGAGCCCAAGGAGAGCAAGGACCGCGACAAGTTGTCGGAGATCATCGGCCGCATGATGCGCGAGGACCCGACTTTCAAGGCTCAGACCAATGAGGAGACCGGCCAGTTGGTGATCTCAGGAATGGGTGAGTTGCACCTTGAAGTCGTGGTCAACCGCATCGAGCGCGACTACAAGTGCGGCGTGCAGACCGGGCGCCCCAAGGTGGCCTTCAAGCAACGTCTGGGCAAGAACGTCGAGACCGAGGCGCGTTACATCCGCCAGTCCGGTGGATCAGGTCAATACGCTGTGGCCAAGGTGCAGTTTGAAACCAAGGCCGGCGTCGAAGACAGTGGCTTCGAGTTTGTGGACAAGATCAAGGGCGGCAACATCCCGCGCGAGTACATTCCCAGCGTAGGCGCGGGTCTGACGGAGTTCTTCAAGTCCGGTGGCCGCGAAGGCATCCCGTTCGTGGATTGCCGTGCAATTCTCGTGGACGGCAAGTCCCACGAGGTGGACTCCAGTGAAATGGCCTTCAAGGCTGCGGGTGTCTTGGCTTTCCGGCAGGCAGCCGAGAACAACACCGTTCTGCTCGAGCCCTTCATGAAAGTGGAGGTCACAGTTCCCGAGGAGTACCTGGGCGCCGTGGTTGGCGATCTCAACTCCAGACGTGGTGAGGTCAGCGAGGTCGACTCTCAAGGTGATCTGCGCATCGTGCGTTCGATGGTTCCCATCGCTGAAATGTTCGCCTACTCATCGGCTTTGCGCGGCGCAACCCAAGGTCGCGGTCAGTATTCCATGGAGCTTGCTGAGTACCGCGACGTTCCGCGCGGGATCGCAGCGAAGATGATGGAAGATCAGAGCTAGGTTCCTGCCCCGAGCGAGCAATCAAGTCAGCCCGTGCCTCCTGTTGGAGTCACGGGCTGACTTCTTTTTTGAGTGCACGTGAGCAGCGCGGAGACCAGCTGGGAGGGTACGATGCACTCTATGACCAGAACTGCGCGCAGACGGTGGAGCCGCGAACTTTCGACGGAAGTGAGCGGCATCGCCTTTGGCCCGGAAGGGCCGGTGCTCGTCCATGGGTTCGACCCCCCTGCGGGTGGGAAGTGGCTCGACGATGTCATTCCAGGCAAACTCGCTGCACTCGACCGAAACACAGGAGAGCCCCTGTGGATGGCGCCTTGTGAAGTGGGTTACGGCCGAGGGTTTGCCGCTGGGTTCGGCGCGCTAGGGCAGGCATTGGTCCTAGGACCCAGCACTCACGGCCACCGCATGGTGCGCATGTCTTTGGAGAACGGGGAACTGCTCGAGGGCAACGACATCTCACCCTTTGACGAGTCCATAGTTGCCCGTGACAAGTGCCATTGTGCTTCGGCCCAGCGCGTGTTCGCCTTGGATTCCCTGAGCCTCAACGAAACGTGGGAATACGCGCGCGAGGGCGAGCGCTACCACGGACTGGCCCGCAGCGGTGATCGGGTGTTTGTGACCTACACCCAGGATTCGGCCGGCATGGCCAAGAGCAGTGGCCCACAATTCAACACGGGGGTGCTCATTCTCAACGCGACCACAGGTGAATATGCCGGGCACCTGTTGCGGCCGAGCCTGGCGAGCATCCATGGCATCTGCTCGACCGGTGGGCTGGTGGTCTTGTTTACCGAGCTAATCGAGAGCGTGCTAGGTCCAGAACGAATGGGGGAGTTTGCTATCGCCCTCGGCAATCACCCCGGGGGGGGCAATCGAGACTCCCTCTCGATACTGGCGTTGCGAGAAGCTCACGCCGCCGAGGGCCCACCTCACTGGTTCAAGATTCTTGAGACGGGTCCAGTAGGGGACATTCCTGAAGTGAGTGTCTCTGCCGACAATGGCAAGCTTTACGTGGAACGGGGGGCGTTCCTCGAGGCCTTGGACGCCCTGTCCGGGCGGGCTCTGGGGGATTGGACGATCCCAGGCCTGGACATGAAGATCGGCTGGAGGGTTGCCGCTGGAGCGGGCCTGCTCGCCGAGGAAACGCGCGTCTCCCTGTTCGAACTACCTGCCTGAGCCTACGGCGCAGGGATTTGAGCAGGACTGACCCGACCGCGGCTTCCACGTTCGGCGCGTGGGGTGCTTGACGAATCGGCCCCTAGCAGGACAATTCAGTCATGATGGCAGAAGAAAACAGCGAGCCGGAAACCGACGACGACGGTCTGGTCATCCAACGCCACTTGAGCAGCGTCTTGGTAGTCCTTCCCAGTGAAGGGGTGGGCGACCAGATTCTGCGCTATGCGCGCTCGTCTCTACATGCCGTCAACGTGGGCACAAAGACTATCGCGCCCAGCTCGATTATCACCGGCCGCCTGCAAGATGAGTTCACTGTCGATGGCGAATTGGACCAAGCCAGTCTCGACGCCTTCTCTGGAATCTTGGTGGCTGGCTGCGAAGGTGAGCACCCCCTAGTGCAGGATGAAGACACCCTGCGCCTAGTGCGCCATGCCGCCGGGGAGGGCAAACTCGTTGCGGCATGGGGCAACGGCGTCAGTGTGCTAGCCAAAGCCGGGGTCCTGAAAGGGCTGAAGGTGACCGGCGAGGGCGCGCAGGCTGCAGTTCGGGAAGCGGGAGCCAAGTTCACGGGACGTCAGATCGAAGTTGCCGGCAAGAGCACGGTGACGGCCTTGGACGAAAGCGCAGGCATGCGCTTTGGTCAAGCACTCGCGAGTGCGGTCGGGATCTGAGCCGCTCATTTGGCGTTCGCCGGCCATTCTCCCCGCTAGAACAGAGTCCCGTGTACCCTAATGCCCTCCTACTTCGACGAAGCAAGTGCTCGTCAATCGCATGGCTGTGAATACAGCCCCGCGTGCACCGAAACGACATTGATCGACTGATCCAGTGACTGACACCCTCATTCTGAAGACCCTGGGCAAGGAGTTCTCCACCCAGGCTCCCCTCGTGCAAGCCACCCTCGAAATGGTGGATGCCGGACTCGGCGCGCCGTTCATAGGGCGCTTCCGCAGGGCTGCCACGGGGGGACTGTCCCCCATGGACGTGGGCAGACTCGTGCGGCGCCGTGATGAGCTCGATGAACTCGGACGTCGGCGCGGGACGATCCTGCGTGGTGTCGAGCAGGCTGGCGTGACAGACAAGAAGGTGCTGGACATGATCCAGTCTTGTGTCGATCGGTTCGAGCTGGAGGATCTATTCGTTCCTCACCGGCGTCCGGAGCCCGAGGTTCAACTGGCCTTGGACCGCGGATTGGGACCGCTTGCTGAGCGGCTTGTCGCAGCTGTGCCCCGTCAGAAGGAGGAGCCAACCGCATCAATGAGTGCGGGGGATGGCGAGGCAGCCTCCCACGAGGACGGTGACGCAACGGGTGAAGCAGATGCTGTTGCTGGGGCTGTTGCTGGGGCTGTTGCTGGGGATACTGCAGAGCCCCAGTCCATCGAACAGGCTCCCGAGGAGGAGGCATCTACTGAAGTGGCGGCCCCCGAGGCTACCCCTGGGAAGGCGCCGGAGGACGAGTCCACGCAAGCTGACGCAACTGCCGAAGCCACGGTGGATGAGCAACAGACGAGAGAACCCGCTTCAGCTTCGGCAGAGACGCCGGAATCCGGTGTTCCCACAGCACACCTCGCTGGACTCGAGGGCGACGTCGTTATCACCCCGGAGCTCGTGAACGCCTGTACCCCTTTCGTCAATCCCGATCGAGGCATCCACACAGAAGAGGAGGCTATCACTGGCGCCATTCGGATCCTCTCCGATCGCTTGGGCCGCAATGCCCAATTGCGCACGACCATTCGGCGCATGCTGCGCAAGCAGGGAATTCTGAGTGTGAAGCTGCTTGTCGAGCCCTCCAAGGCGGGACGGCACAAGTCCTTGCTCAAGCTCTCTCGACCCATCTCGCAGTTGCAAGGCGGGCGTCTGTTGGCCCTGCGCCAGGCCCAAAAAGAGCGCGTGCTCACGACGGTGCTTGACTTGGATCCGAGCCTGGCTATTCCCAAGATGCGCCGCGCTCTGGGGCGCCATGCGCATCCTGCGCTTTCGCCCCTGCTGGACGCTGTCTGCTTGCAGGCGTTGAAGATGCGCTTGTTGCCGGCTGTGGAGGAGGACGTACGCCTGGAACTGAAGGAGCGTGCCGACACAGAGGCCTTGCGCTTCCTCAGTCATCATCTGCGGCAAGTCCTGCTCACGCCTATTCTCGGCGAACGGCCGGTGTGTGGGCTAGAGATCAGCGCCAAGGGTGATTGGAATGCGGCCTGTGTAGATGCTCGCGGCGCCCTTGTGGCCCAGGCCACTATCGAAGTAGGCGAGAAGGATGCGGCTACTTTGGGCGCCGAACTGGCCACCCTGCTTGGCGAGCACCATTGCGCCGCTGTGGCTGTGGCCTGCGGCAAGGGGCCGCGTGCGAGCGTGCCCCGCGTTCGCGCCGCGTTGGTGGCCGCGAACTGTGATGTGACCGTCACGCTCGTCAATGAAGCGGGCCTATCGAACTACGCCAATTCGAGCCAGGCGCGAGAGGAGCTCGCGGATCTCAAGGTGCCTCACCGAGCCGCCGTCAGTTTGGCTCGCCGTCTGCAAGATCCGCTCTCCGAGCTAGTGAAAGTCGATGCTCGACACTTGGGACTCGGGTACGAATTGGGCCTCGTGAGCAAAGCCAACGCTCGCAGAGTGCTTGACGAGACCATTGAAATGACCATGGCCTACGTGGGCTGCGATGTGAACCGCGCCTCCATGGCCGTGTTGGCCCAGATCCCTGGGCTAGACAAGAAGGCGGCCGCTAGGATTCTGGAGCGCCGCTCAACGGCTCCCTTTGAATCACGCGAGGCGCTGCGTGAGGAAGGTCTGTTGACCGAAGTCGAGTGGATCAACGCCATTGCATTCTTGCGCATCTCCGGCGCCAGCGATGCTCGCGATCGAACGGGGCTGCATCCCGAGCAGTATCCGCTTGTCGAGAAGATGCTTGAGAGCAGTGGTGCCGAAGCCCTGGGCAAACCGGGTATCACCAAAGGCCTGCGGCGCTCGGCGTTTGAGATCGATGAGGACACGTGGAGCGACTTGATGCGCGAATTGTCCTATCCAGGTCGCGATCCACGCCGCAAGTTGTCCAAGCCCGAGCTGCTCGAGCCCGATACAGACCCGTTGCGTCTGACACAGGGTCGCGTCCTGGATGGAATCGTTAGCAGCGTGACGGGCTTTGCTGCGTTCGTGGATGTCGGCCTGGCCCAAGAAGCCATCATTCACATCTCGGACCTTTCGAGCCACTACGTGCGCGATGCGCGAGAGCTGATCAGCATTGGTCAGGTGGTTCGGGCCAAAATCAAGGATGCCAGCGGAACGAAACTGGCCCTCACCTTGAAGGGTGTCCCCGCGCCCAGCCGCAAGCGCGAGAGCGGTACCGGCTCGCGCGCAGGGTCTGGCCCGAGACGTGGCGGCAAAGATTCGGGCAAGGGGCGAGGTGGTCGGGATAAACCTGCGGGCCCCCCGCGTCGCGGAGAGCTGATTGGGGGAGGGCGCAGCCGGAGGCCGGGTGGCCCCGGCGGTCCGGGTGGGCGAGGCGACCGCAAGGGGCGCCCCGAACGCATGACACGCGAAGACCGTGCAGACCTCGATCGGCTGAACAAGTCCTCTTCCGAAGGGGCGTCCTACAATCCCTTCGCTTCTTTTTTCAAGGGCGATGGGGAAGAGCCGGCGGAGGCTCCGGCGGCTCCCTCCAAGCAGGCAGAGAAGGTCTCTCCCGCGCAGGAGAAACCCAAGCCCGAGAGTGTCTCTGAGCAGGTCCAGGAACCGACTCAAGAATCCTAGCGGCAGGGTCGCAGGCTTGCCCAGCGGGGCAGGCGCACTAGCGTGGGTCGTCCGAGATCGGAAAATCCCAGTTGTCGGACTCGGAGTCTTCGGCAGATGGACCTTCGTCTTCGTCTTCGAGTTCAACCCAGATGATCAGTTCGTCATCTTCGTCGAACTCGGATTGGTCGCGGGGCGCAGGAGCGGCTGGCTGTAGCTCAAAATCCCAGGGCTCTTGGCCCTGGGCATCGTCCTCGGGTTGAACCGAGTCGAGTTCCCCATCGGACACCGGGGCGAGGTGCGCGACAGGCCAGAGGAGGCGCAAAAGACCGCCCGCCGCGACGAACAAGGTCAAGACCAGAGTCGAGGCCAACAAGTCCCCGGGCCCGGTCTGGGCGTGTGTGAACCAATCGGCCACGATGCTGGCCGTGAAACCGAAAACCTGATTCCAAAACAACGCGAGGCATGCGAGCAGTACCACCGCGACTGACGCCCTCATCCAGAGGGCGGGGGGCTCTTGTTGGGCTCCCAAGAGGGAGGGCGAGGCGTCGAATTGGATAGGGGTCACAGGCATGCTGCTGCGGACGCGAAGGACCCGCTGTCAGCATGTTCGGACGCCCCTGCCTCCCCCTTGAGAGCAACTTCAAAGCTTCCTTTCCATGTGCGCAGGGAGGGGGCAGGATAGGGCTCGGACCTCACGGCCCAACAAATCATGTCCATCATCAAGGGAACTGCAGTGGCCCCTGGGATCGCCCTGGGCCCAATTCACATCGTGCGCGCCCACCCCGGGGCTGTCCCGATCTGGACCATTCCTGCGGACGAGATTGACTCGGAGATTGGTCGCTTACATGAAGCGCTTTCCACGACGGAGAAGCAGCTGGAGCGCCAGCGACTGCAGGTGTTGGAGAGCGCCGGTGAGCGTGATGCGGGCATCTTCGCCGTGCACTCGATGATCCTCCAGGACCCGGCTGCCTTGGAGGCGGTGACGGGCACCATCCGGGATGACTGCATCAATGTAGAGGGTGCCGTCCAGAGTCTGATCGAACGACTGAAGAAGCGCATGCAGGGCATGGATGGGGAGAACGTCCGGCAATATGCGGCGGACCTGAGCGAACCCTGGCGCATCGTTCTCGATGTTCTACTCCGACGGCAGCAGGATGCTCTAGGAGCCACGGACCACGGCGTCGTTCTGGCGGCGAGCGAGCTAACCCCTGAGGTTGTCACCCTCTTGCCGCGCGAGCGCATTCTCGGGATTGTCACGGAGACGGGGGGGCGCTACTCGCACGGCGCCGTTTTGGCACGCTCCTTGGGGCTGCCTTGCGTGGTCGGCCTCACCAACCTGATCGCCCGCCTGGAGAAGGATCTGAAGGTCATCGTGGACGGCACCCTGGGCACAGTTCAGCTGCGACCTGACGCCGAAGCGGTGGATGCCTTCTTGAGTCACCGTCAACGAAGGGAGACCCGTCACCGCGAACTGAAGGCTCATGCCCATGAGCCAGCGATCACGCCGGATGGACATTCCATGTCCGTTGAAGTCAATCTGGAGAGCATCCTCGACCTGGATGGTTTCCAAGTTGAGAGCTGCGACGGAGTGGGGCTGCTGCGTACGGAGTTCCTCTACATGGAGCGAGCCCAATTTCCCTCGGAAGAGGAGCAGTTCCGGCTCTACAGGCGCGTGCTGAAAGCCATGGACGGTCGGCCCGTGACCCTGCGTACGTTGGATATCGGAGGGGACAAGCAGCTGCCCTACTTCGCAACTCCAGAGGAACCCAACCCCGCTCTGGGATGGCGTGGCCTACGGCTGACCCTGGAGTGGCGCGACTTGTTGCAGGTTCAGCTGCGGGCGGTCATGCGCGCAAGTGCCTTCGGGCAAGTGAAGTTGCTTCTGCCCATGGTCACCTCGCTTGAAGAGGTTCGATCCGTCCACCAGATCTTCAACCGCATCCGGGGGCAGTTAGTGGATCAAGGCTATGAGGTGCGCGATCAAATCGAGGTGGGCGTCATGATCGAAGTGCCCTCGAGCGTTTGGATCATGGATCAGTTAGTCGATGAAGTAGACTTCGTGAGCGTCGGAACCAACGATTTGACTCAGTACATGCTGGCCGTGGACCGGGACAACCCGCGCGTCTCGAAACTGTACGAGCCCTATCACCCTGCCGTCGTGCGGGCCCTAGAGCATGTGGCGCGCACGGCCAACGCAGCCCAGGTCCCCTGCTCTGTGTGTGGAGATATGGCCGGCGACTACGCGATGGCAGTGGCCCTGATGGGCATGGGGTACGACGCCCTGAGCGCATCGAGGAACTTCCTACCTGAACTGCGATTTGCTCTGCGCCAAACCACATGGGTTGATGCCCAGGCCTTGGCTGCGCGAGTATTGAAAGCAGAAGGGCCCGCCGAGGTGCGCGCCGCGCTGGACGGAGTGCGGCGTCAACTGCATGAGGGATTGGGCGAGGAGTCGACTTCCGCGACCCGACCCGAGCTAGATTGAACCGGACGATTTTGCTGAATTGGTGGGCTAGATAGGAGTGCTCAAAGCGACGCTCGATTCCAACTCAGGTTGCCGGCCCGAAAAGCACTCTCCTACGCTACACTTCGTCCGCGGGGCCGATCCGCGAAGGAACTCCAGATTGCAAAGACCTAGATGGGCTAGTGAGAAACCTACTTCACCGCGTCGGGGCCGTTGGTCCGCGGAGGAGGTGGCTCGGTTCAAGGATTTGTTCGGTCTGAAGGATGAGGCCGTCGTCGCCCGCGAACTGTGCCGCTCGGTGGCCAGCGTGCGCAAGATGGCCCAGACCCTCTACGGGCGCGAACAGCGCGTGGGGCCCTGGAGCGCAGAGGAGATCGGGAACCTCAAGCACTATCTCGGCGCAACCGACGTGGACACGATCGCTCTGGTCTTGGCGCGTTCGCGCGAAGACGTGCAGGCGCAAGTGGTCGAACTTGCCCGGGTCAAGACGCCTGGTCCATGGAGTCGCGACGACACGGCGGAGTTCAAGCGCGTCTATGGAACCCGTAGTGACGAGGATTTGGCCCTGATCTTCGGTCGATCGCTCGTTGAGGTCGACGCCCTCTCCAAGAAGCTGCATCTGGCCAAGGACAAGGCTTTCTTGCGGACCCGTCATGCCGGCCGTGCGACCACCCGCATGCCTCGTTGGCAACCGAACGAGTTGGACATCCTGCGCGAGATGTACCCTATGCGGCCCAATTTGGAAATTGCCGATCGTCTTCATCGATCTGTGAAGAGCGTGGTGTCCAAGGCGCACAACCTTGGGCTGCGCAAGAACTCAGATCGTTTGCGGGAGATGGGCCGCCAAAATGTTGGCTTGCGTTATCGCCCGGACTCCGACGGTTCCTGATAGGGCCTACCAGATTCGCTCGGCCTGCAGTGTGCATGCACCTAGGTGGTCTTCGACCACGCCCGTGACACACAGCACTCCCTGTTCGCGGAGTCGGTGAGAATCCCGCCGGTAGACCTCAGAGAAGAGCACGACTTCCGCAAGCCCGCTTTCATCTTCGAGGGTCAGGAATTGCATCAAATGACCTGTTTGCGTGCGCACCGAGCGTGTGGCGGCGGGCCACCCGCGAAGGGTAATGCGCCCTTCTCGCCATTGGCTCAGTTGGGCGCAGGGGACAGGGTCGCTCGGACGCGAACCCCGCGGGCTGCGGGCGCGTAGGCGTTCGTCAGCCGGGCAGGGAAACAACCGCACCGGGTGTGTCTGCAGGGATAGGCCCAGCAAGTCGAATTCGGAGCGCGCACGTGCGAGGGTCGGTTCGTCTGGGAGACCGGGCAGGACAAGGGCCTCGCCTGGCGGGGTAGGGAATAGCAGTGCGCTTTGCCCCCGGGGCAGGGCCGTGTGCTCCACGCCTAGACCTCGGCCAGCCCACCCGGAAGTGTGGGTCCGTGCCGCGTCGATAGACTCGCGCGTGTGGTCCACCGGTGTGCGTTGACAGGCATGCAGTTGTTGCAGGTCGAGGCCACTTCCGGGGGTGGCGCGCAATTGGGGCGTGTGCAGCAGGTGTAGACGCCAAAGGAGCTCGGGGCGTGTGTGATCAAAAGCATCGAGGGCCCCGCATTGAATGAGTGCGTCCATTTCATGGCGCTGCGCGTGGCTGCGCTTGAGCACGTCGGGCAGGGATAAGAAAGGCCCATGTTGTTGGCGGCCCTCTAGGATGTTGTCGAGGGTACGGCTGGAAAGACCATGGACCTGGGCCAGACCCACGCGCAGGGCCAGAGTGCCTGGACCCGCGTTCTTGTCCGGGAGGGGTTCGGCGCTGAAAGTGGATCGACTGCGGTTGATGTCTGGGCCAAAGATCGGAACGCCCAGTCGCCGAGCCTCTTCCACATAGACCCGCCTTGGGTAATAACCGGTTTCGCTGGCCAGGAAGGCGATTAGAAAGGCCGCCGGATAGTGGGCTTTGAGCCAGGCTGTGCGGTAGGCCATGCGGCCGTAGGTCACCGCATGGGACTTGCAGAAAGCGAAGGAAGCAAAACCTTCGATCTGTTCCCAGACCCGGAGGGCATCGGTGGGGTGGACCCCCTGTTGGAGGCAGCCCTGCTGAAAATGTTCGCGCAGAACGGCGATGTCGGTTTGGCGGTGTTTCTGCAGGGCGCGGCGGAGTTGATCGGCCTGGGCCAATTCCATTCCGGCCATGTGCGCGGCGACTTGCATCACATCCTCTTGGTAGAGCATGACGCCGTGGGTGTCCCGCAGAACCTCGGCGAGACTGGGGTGCAGTGGCGTAGCTGGTTCGAGGCCGCGCGCGCGCCGCACATAACAGTCTTTCATGCCCGAGCCCGCCGGTCCGGGACGGATCAGAGCCACAGCTCGGATTACATCGTCCATGCAATGGGCCTGCATTTGCTGCAGAAGATTGCGCATCCCGGGAGACTCGATTTGGAAGCAGCCCAGCGTGCGCCCCGCACGCAACAGCTCGGCGGTCTGCGCGTCGTCTTCGGGCAACGCTTCGAGATCCACGCCGATCCCCTGTTGCTGGAGGATGTCTAGGCAGTCGTCCAGGGTGGTCAAGGCGCGGTTGCCCAGCAGGTCCATCTTGACGAGTCCCACAGCCTCGACGGCATCCTTGTCCAGTTGGGTGACCACCACGCGCCCACGGGTGGGGTGGGGTTTGGCTGCTCGGCGGCAAGCTGTCCAGTGGAACAGAGGACCGGGCGCCACCACGACGCCTCCAGGATGCAACCCAAAATGGCGCGGGGAACCGAGTAACTCAGCCCCATCCACCAGGGCGCGCCGAAAGCGCTCGTCCTGGAAGGGAAAGGCGTCGTCGGGGCTGGGCGTGGGCAGTTCGTGTAGGGCGCGGGCGAGGGGATTGTCAGCTAAGTCCACGGGTAGGTCGGTGCGGGAGCCCGGTGCCTGCCGTGCTTCTCCATGCATGGGGGCTGCGGAGGCCGCCAGGACACGACCACCCCCGCCCCCGCCCTCAATGGGTGGGCACCCTCTAGACGTAGGGCTCGCTTGGCGGTGACGGGGTGTCTGTGCTTTTTTTACAGCGTCCAGCTCTGACTTCTCGTGCGAGAACGAATGGGGCAAGCGTCGTGTCCAGGGTTGGATCTGTGCCGGGGGAATACCGTGGGCTAGGGCCGCTTCACGCAGGGCCGAGCGGGGGCTGAAGCAGTTGAGAGTGCAGATCATGGCCGTGCGTTCGGCGCCAAAGAGGTCGTACACGTGCTCGAGTACTTCGTCTCGCCGACGCCAACAAAAATCCAGATCGACGTCCGGACGGTCCCGTCGCTTGGGATTCAGGAAGCGCTCGAAAGGCAATCCGTAGCGAAAAGGATCTGCATCCGTCAGCCCCAGGCAGTAGGCCACCAAGCTGCTGGCAGCCGACCCGCGTCCCACGTAGGGGATGTGTTGGTCGCGTGCGTACTGGGCGATGCGTCGCACCAATAGGAAGTAAGGCGCGTAACCCAATTCTTCGATGGTCGAAAGTTCGCTGTCTAGGCGGCGTAGCACTTCGGGCCGCAGGGGGCGGTACCGGGCGCGGGCTCCTTCCAGGCTCCACTCGCAGAGTTTCGAATAGGGCGTTTCCTGGTCAGAAAGTGCCACGCAGGGGAAGTTCACCTGATCCAAGGTCGGAGTGAACTTGCAGCGTTCAGCAACCCAGAGAGTGCGCGCAAGTGCTCCTGGAATCGCTCCGGGGGTGCCCACGGGTTCTGGTCCTTCAGGGGCAATCCACGGACCGGGGACTTCGGGTAGATTGGCGTAGAGGACGCACATTTCAGCCTGAGTGGGGAGATGCGCCGGTTCGGGTGCCAACCACGTGGCATCGAGATTCTCGAGCAGGGCGTTGTATTTGATGGCGGTGCGAACGCGATGGGTGCGCGCGTTTCCAGGCAGGCTGTAGTACACATCCGGAACGGCCAAGGTCGCCACTCCTACGGCACGGGCCGCAGCCACGAGGCTGGATGCGGGCAGCGGTTGGGCCGGTGCGGGGCATTTGGCGGGCAGGTCAGCCCTCGCACGCTGGTCGCTTTCTGAATCTTGGACATTGCGGCCGATTTCGTCGCTCACATCGCGGGGGGCTTGGGGCTCAAGTGGCGAGCCAGAGGTCGAACCCGTGGGAGACTTGCGAAGCCTTTGTGTGCGTCGACGCTGATTTTTGCCATCCAATCGAAGGGATGCGGGTGAGATGGCCGCGAACAGTTGCTCTGGCGCAATGTGTCCAAAGAGGCCCAGTAACAAGCGCGGATGGTCGGCTAGGAAGATCAGCCCTTGCTTCCAGGCAATGGCGGCTTCGATCAGATCGAAGGGGGCGTCTTGGTCTTCCCCTGCGTCCGACCCTGCGTCCGACCCTGCGTCCGACCCTGCGTCCGACCCTGCGTCCGACCCTGCGTCCGAATCGGAATGTGGGCTGATCAAGCTGTGATGTCGAGCACTGACCAGACGGTTCAAATTGGCGTAACCCTGCTCGTTTTGAACCAGGACCACCAAACGACCCGGCCGTCCGCCGTCATCAGAAAGTTCTGCGCCCACAATGGGGGTCGGCATTGGGGAGCTGGGGGATTCCTGTTGAGCTGCGCGCAGGAATTCCACCAGGCCCGTCACGCTGTCCACATCAGTCAGGGCCAGGGCTCCCAGGTTCAACTGCTGGGCCCGCTCCAGTAGCTGGGCGGGAGAGTCGGTGCCCGTGAGCAACGAGTGGTGACCGTGGACACGGAGGGGGATGTACATGCAGGAGGGAGTGAAAGGGTGCGAACCCTAACAAAACCCTAATAGCGTGGCCAGCCCAACTCGAGCTGTTCGTCCGACTACTTGGCGGGAGCTGGTTTTGCGGCCAGGTACTGAGGGGGCCAGTGTTGATCGTCCTGACCGAACTCCGCGGCTGCCTCCAGGGTCAGATGCGGCTGCAATAGGTGCGGACGCGCCAAGGCGCACAGGTCCGCGCGCCCGGCGGCCAGGATTGTGTTGGCGTGATCCCAGCCCTGGATCGCGCCCACGGCCATCACGGCCACACCGACTTCGTGCCGGATGCGTTCGGCGTAAGGCACCTGATACATGCGGCCGTAGTCGGGTTGTGAGCGTGGGGTGTTGCCCGCCGAGGAGACGTCCACCAGGTCGCAACCCATTTCACCCAAACGGCGGGCCAGGAGTACGGAGTCTCCGGCTGTCTGACCTTCTTCCTCCAGCCAATCCGTGGCGGAGATGCGCACGGCCAACGGCATGTGCGCGGGCCACACTTCGCGAACGGCCTGACAGACCTCCAGTGGGAAGCGCATGCGTCTTTCCATGTCACCGCCGTATTCGTCTTCGCGCAGATTGGCCGCGGGCGAGAGGAAACTGGACAGCAGGTATCCGTGGGCCATGTGCAGTTCCACTAGGTCGAAGCCGGCCTCAAGGGCGCGTCTTGTTGCTTCGACGAACTGGTCACGGACCGCGTCCATGTCCTCACGATTCATGGCACGCGGGGTCGGCCAGTGAGCGTCGAAGCCTTGGGCGGAGGGACCGAGTGCGGGCCAGGCGTCTTGCCCCTCAAGCGGTGCATCTCCCTCCCAAGGGCGTGAACAAGAAGCCTTGCGCCCCGCATGGCAGAGCTGGATGCCGATGGGGGTGGCACTGTGCGCGTGCACAAAATCGGTGATGCGCCGCCAAGCCTGCACATGATCGTCCGCATAGATGCCGGTACATCCGTGCGAAATGCGACCCTCGGCGCACACCGCCGTGGCTTCCGTCATCAGGAGTCCTGCACCTCCCACAGCGCATGACCCCAGGTGCATCAAGTGCCAATCCCCGGGCGTGCCCTGTTCAGCGGAGTACTGGCACATGGGGGACACGACCATTCGATTGGGCAGGGTCAGGTCGCGCAGAGCGAAGGGGGCGAACACCGGCGCCTTGGCCTGGGGCGCTCCCTGCTCGGCACACCACCAGGCGCGTACCCGTTCGACGAGCTCGGGATCCCGCTCGGCCAGGTTGTTGTAGGTGATGCGCTTGGAGCGCGTCATCAAATTGAAGGTCAGTTGCAGCGGATGCTGATTCATGTAGCGGGCCGAGTTCTCGAACCACTTCAAGCTGGTTTGAGCGGCCTTCTGCAGTTTGATGCAGTCCACCCTGCGGGCTTCTTCATAGGCCAACAGAGCTGCCGGCACGTCGCCTTGCCCGTTGGAATCCAACCCCTCCCCCAAGGCCTCGTCGAGCGCCATGGCATCTTCCATGGCCAGCTTGGTTCCCGACCCGATGGAGAAGTGCGCGGTATGAACGGCGTCTCCCAGCAGTGCCACCTTGTCTTTGACCCAGTTCTCGCAGCGCACGGTGGGGAAGGTGCGCCAAATCGATAGGTTTGTGAATAGCTCGTATCCCTCGAGATGTTCGGCGAACAGGTCGTGCACGAATGCCACCGTTTGTTCCTCACTCACGTCGTCGAGGCCAGCACGTTTCCAGACGTCTTCGTGGCATTCAACGATCCAAGTCGAGAGGCCCTCATCGCCGACCTCGAATGGGTAGGCGTGAACCTGAAATAGACCAAACTCACTCTGCTTGAAGATGAATGTGAAAGCATCGAGTGGCTTGTTCGTTCCCAACCAGGTGAACTTGCATCGACGCCAATCTAGACTCGGTACAAAATGGTCCGCGTACTTCTCCCGCACCATGCTGTTGATTCCGTCAGCCGCGATGATCACGTCCGCGTCGCTCAGACTTTCGTCGTCATGGATCTCCGTCTCGAATTGCAGGTCCACGCCCAGGCCCCTGCAGCGCTCCTGAAAGATGTTGAGCAGTCGCTTGCGAGAGAGCCCGCAGAAGCCGTGGCCCGTAGAGCGCGTCACCTCACCCCTGTAGTACGTGTCGATGTCGTCCCAGTAGGCAAAGCTGGACTCGATGGCCGCGAAACTCTCCGCGTCGACCGCTTGGAAGCCAGAGAGAGTCTCACTCGAGAACACCACGCCCCAGCCAAACGTGTCGCTAGGCCCGTTGCGTTCGTAGAGCGTGATCTGGGCCTGGGGGAAACGCTTCTTCAACAGGAGGCACGCGTACAGACCTCCCGGACCGCCACCGATACATGCGATTTTCATGGTCGGGGCAGGATAGCGGCCCCCTAGGCCCCCTCAGGGGCGTGGGCGACAAAAACCTGACCGATTGAGTGGGCGTGCCCAACTGGTGCCGGAGTACAGTGGATCCAAGCGCCGTGGGCCCCTGAGGCCCTCAGCATCTGTTCGTACTCAACTTCGAAGACCCTTCAATTTCACATGAGACACATCCTTTTGGCGTCCCTCCTGTTCTGCGGCACGGCCTTGGTGGCCTGCCAGGGACCGGACCAGGACGCTGCCTACCAAATCGAGGAGTCCGCTGAGGTCTCCTTGGCCATCAGCGGAATGACATGAGCCGTGGGGTGCCCCCCACAAGTGCGGTCTGCACTTAAGGGCGTCGATGGTGTCCAGTCTGTGGACGTCGACTTCGCTTCCGCTACGGCCACTGTCACAGTCGACGGCAATTGTTCGAATGCCGACCTGTTGGAAGCTCTCGACAGCGCGGGCTTCCCTGGCAAGGTCAAGTAGTGGTCGATCCGGAGCCCCGCCCACCTCTGACCTGGCTGAACAGGCAGCGCTTCAGCTGCCAATCGGCTTGACCGAACTGGGCTCCATCCCTTTCTAGACAAGACACTATGAAACGACTCATTCTGCCTGCGCTGGCGAGTCTGGCCCTTGTGGCGTGCACGGTCGAGGAATCGACCACGCCCGCTGAGGGACCCGACACACCGCAGGAAACTCCCGATGTAACTCCGAAGGCCAAGACGGTTGCCTTCAGTATCGACGGCATGACATGAGGCGTCAATTGTCCCCCGCAAGTGCGGTCTGCACTTGCCAAAGGCCTTGGCGTCGACGAAGACAAGATCACCGTTGACTACGATTCGAAGACAGCCAACGTGGATCTCGCTGATGCGACTCCCGACATGGAGGCCCTCGCCAAGGTGATGGACGAGACGAGGTTTACGGCCGAGTTGGCTGACTAGACCCTCCTGTCCAGATTCGGAATGGCATCGCGCAGGACTGACTGCGCATGCCTCAACCGCTGGCCCTCCCCACCAACTGGTTGGAGAGGGCCAGCTGTATGGTGGCCTCCCACAGCGCTAAGGGGGTCGCATTTTGGGACCCCCGAGGGCCCAGACTTGCTGATATCTGACTAGGGGGGTACCCTCAAATTGGGAGTCCCAAATTATCAATGCTTGCCCCTCGGCCAATCCGTTTCTCGTTCATCTTGACCTGCTTGGCCGCGTCACTGGTGCCCACATCCCGCGCACAGGGTGGACAGCAGGGCCCACCGCCGGTCACGCCCAACATCCTGGTCGTGCTACTGGATGACGTGGGCGTGGATCCCCTGCGCCTGTACAACGCACTCCTGGCGGGCTCTTGGACAGGGGAGTGTTCTTTCGAGTCACCGACTCCGCGGCCTTGCCTGGATTCCTTGGACGAGATCGCGCGCCACGGCATCGCATTCACGGAGGCCTGGTCCAATCCGACTTGCTCAGCGACGCGCGCGGCGTTGCTCACGGGGCGCTACGGGTTTCGCACGGGCATCGGCAAGCCGATAAAAGTGGGCTCGGGGTTCAATCTGTGCGACTCGGAACTCCTGCTCCCGGAAGTGCTGGGGAGTCGGTATACCTGCGGCGCATTCGGCAAGTGGCACTTGTCCTCGGCGCTTGACGCCTTTCAAGCACAGGCGGAGGGCTACCCCTGGATGAACGGTTTTGACCACTTTGAGGGGCAACTCCACCCCGTGATCGTTCCCTACTGCCCGGTCGCTGGCGTCCCGATGTGGTTGGAAGTCGAGTCCAGTCCCACGCTTGTCGAACAATCGCCGGACATGTCCTCGTATCTTGTGGAAGAACATTTCCTAGATGCACAAGCGTGGATTCAATCTGCTCAGGAGCCTTGGTTCTGTTACTTGGCCCCACAGGGGCCCGGCGGCGGATATCCACAGTGGCCGCCGCAGCAGTACGGCACCTGCTCTCCCGTGGCCCCTGCAGATTCGTGCACGTTCGTCAACGGTGGATCGACTCCCCGACGCGCGGCCTATGATGCGACCCTCGAAGCAGCTGACCATTTCTTGGGCAACCTGCTCGATCAACTGGATTGGCAGGCGGCTCAGGTGCATCCCTCCCTGCACTGGTGGGATACGACGACGATCTTCTTTGTCGGAGACAACGGAACCCCGCCGCGTGTCGCCCGCCTTCCCTTCAATCCCCTCAAAGCGAAGGAATCTCTCTATGAAGGCGGAGTCCGGGTTCCCTTCGTCGTCGCGGGGTGGGGCGTCTCCTCTGAACGATGGGGAGATCACAGCCAGGAACTGGTCAGTGTCGTGGACGTGTTCTCAACCGTCTGCAGTCTTGCATCGGTTTCCGAGCCGAACCGCACGATCGATGGCATCAACTTGAGGCCCTACATGAGTGCTCGGCCCGCGTCAGGTTTGCGCACCTTCTCTTATGCTGAGAAATGGAACAACGGCTATTGGAGTTGCTATGGAGGCGGCAGCTCTCCAGACCGTGTCTACCGCAGCACCACCTATGGAGTGAACTGGAAGATTCACTACTCCAACTCACCCACGCAGTCGGTCTTTTATGACCTGGCCGCAGACCCATGCGAAAGGATTCCTTTCCTGTGGGACGACCCGGTGGTGCAGCCCTTCCAGGCCGGGCTCTGGAGTGAGGTGGCCCTACTGCTCGATCCTGCGACCTGCGATAATTTCTGCAAGTGAGTCTGGAACGGGTGAGTCGTGGTTTGTTGGGCCCCAGCCTTTACTGATTGAGCGACGGTGTGCGCAGGCGCAATCCGTCGGGTCCAGTAGGGAACTCGTCGCTCAATAGCAAACTGGAACCACGCAGGATGCTTCCGAATCCATGGCGCGTGCGAAGAGAATCGAGGGCGTCTTCCAGGCAATTGTCTCGCTCGTGGGACCCGAACAGTTCACCTTGGATCTCCCTTTCCGGACTGAGGGTCAGGAGGGTGACGCCTACGCGTTTGACTAGGGTGCGCCGCTTGGGGATGCCGGCCAGTAGGAACAGAGCGTGTTGTCCAAGGGCTTCGGCGCCCGAACCGGGTTGGGGCAGGCGTTTGCGTTTGTGCAGCCAGGGGCTGGGGGCCTCTGAATTCGAGGCCCCCGCCCGTGCACGTACATGGGGCGGGCGCGTGTCCACATAGGACAGGCGCACTTCCATGGAGGCCGCCCGTAGATGGTGTTCGCGTAAGCGAGCGCTGGCGCGCTCTACGAGGTACAGGAGCATGGCCTGCACCCGATCGCCGCGGCTCTCTTCGGGTTCGAACGTGCTGTCCCGGCGGATGGAACGAGGCGCGCGCGCTACCAACTCGTCTGCCGAATTCAGTCGATGGGAGGTGTGTATGGGGTCGTTGTCTTGCCCTTGGGCTCGGGCGTACAGGGTCAAGCCAATGGGACCAAAGCTGGCGAAGAGAACCTCGCGCGAAACCAAGGCCAACTCGCCCACGGTACGAATCGCAAAACGTTCGAGGGCTTGGCCGATCTTGTGTCCGACACCGGGCAAGTGACCTACGGGCAGGCGTGCAAGGAAAGCGCGTTCATGACCAGGCAGGATCTCTGCCACCCCGCCCGGTTTACCCAACTTGCCCGCCAGCCGCGCCAGGATGGGACCCGTTCCCACGCCGATGGTCACGGGCATGTGGGTTTGATCCCAGATTCGACAGCGCAAACGTTCGGCCACGTCAAAAGCCGAACCCAGCAGACGGGTACTGCCGGTCAGGTCCACGAGGATGTCGTCGATGGAGGTCACTTGAATACGCGGAGAAACCTCAAACAGAAGGCGCACGATGTCCTCACGCTTTTGGTTGGCGGCCTTGGAGTCGCCGGGCACGAACACGGCTTCGGGGCAGTGACGCGCTGCTTGTGAAGCGAACATGCCGGGACGCACTCCGCGTCGGCGAGCGGCATAGGAACAGGACATGACCAGGTTGCGGCTGGTGGGGGAGCCCCCGACGACCACGGGTCGGCCGCGCAGCTCGGGATGCAGGGCCTGTTCCACTGAAGCCAGAAAGGCGTCCACGTCCAAGTGCAGGATGCGCCGGGTGCGCGGGGGCAGGCGTTCGTCTCGGTGAGCGGTCATAAGTGAACCCTAACAAAACACGAACATCGGAGGGTGTCTTGTGCCGCAGGTGTGGGACGGCCGCAGGGGAGTAGGATCGGCCGCCATGGACATCGTGCTCGTACACCCTGAGATTCCCCACAACTCCGGCTGTGCCGGACGCCTGAGCGCGGCCCTGGGCGTGCCCCTGCACCTGGTCGAGCCGCTGGGGTTCTCCCTGGACGATCGCTACCTCAAGAGGGCTGGGCTGGACTACTGGCCCATGGTGGACCTGCATGTGCACGCCAGCTTGGAGCAGTGCCTGACTGTTCTCGAAGCACAGGGCGAGCGTCCGCTGGCAGATCGGACGCGGTTGTTTTCTGCACGCGGGGGCACGTCTTTGTTCGAAGCGCAGTTTGAGCCCGACAACGTTTTGTTCTTTGGCAGCGAGACCAAGGGACTGCCGGCCAGCTTGCTCGAGCGAACGGAACTCCAACGAGTGTACGTGCCCATTCGCTCCGGCGTGCGCAGCCTCAACCTGGCGAACACCGTGGCCCTGGGCGCGTACACCGCGTTGAACCGGGCAGGCGTCGCGTTGCCCGACAATGACGGCCATTACGCGCCTCATCCCCAGCGCGACTTGGACGTGTGGCCTGCGGATATTCTAGGCGAGGGTTAGTCTCGCGCCCGCAGCAGCACTAGGAGGCTCCCGGCGGGGATTCCAGTATCAGCCTGCAGACGGTGCACGTCGATCCAGGACTTCTCTCGCAAGACCGCCTCCGCGGGGTCACTGAACACCCGTTCCTCGATCATCCCCTTGGCGATAGCGACCGCACGCTGGTACGTCTCGGAGCCCTCTTGCCCCACAGGTCCCTCAAAGACGACCGCGTGAAAGATCGTCGGCTTGCGGTCGAGGAACCAGGATCGCGGCACGCGTTTGTCGTGGCCAGCAGTTCTGGATGGACTCTGTCCCGCGCGCTGGGCTACGTCCCGATCCACCAGGCCGTTGCGGTCATAGATGTGCAGCTCGGACTCCCAGCCCACGGCCCCGATGGCTCCAAAGGTCAGCGTATCGCTTGGATCCGCCACTTGCTGTAGACCGCGCCCCAACATCTTGAACATAGCCAGGTTGCGCACGCCCGTCTCCCAGCGATTCCACTCTGTCTCGTAACCGGTTTGGAAGGTTCGAAAGTAGAGCGGTTCCAAGAGGGCGCGTGGGGCCAGACTCCAACCCAGAACCGGGGGGAGAGAGACGCCCACCAAGAGCAGGCCCACGGGTAGGGCTCGGTTTCGCAGTGTATCCAGGTAGAATCCGAGCAGCATGGCCACGAAGGGTGAGGCCGGGGCCATGAAGCGAAAGAAGGGCATCCAGTCTCCGCCCACGAGCGTGTTGTAGGCCAAGAAGCCGAGCAGCAAGACTGCGGCCCCTGCCGCTCCTGCTGCGTGTGGCCCCCGCCGTAAACGTGGAAGAACTGCCAGGACCACGACGACTGAAGGCGCTAGAAGCAGGTAGGTGGCGCTCGTCTTGAGCCCCCGTACGACACCATCCAACGAGAGCTCGCCCTTGGCGTGCACCGTGTTCGCGACCCACTCACCGAAGGTCGCGTGCCTCCAAAGCAGAAACAGGCCGTAGCCTGCGGCGCAGACAAGCAGGTAGGGGCGGACCGTTTTCAGGTTCGAGTGCTTGCCTTCTCGGCCCACCCATGCGGCCAGGAGAATGCCTGCGGCCCAGAGCGGGCCCTCCACCCTGGATAGGCATACGGTCAAGCCCAGGATCCCCGCAAGCCACATGCCTTGAGGGCGTCCGCTAGCTAGCGCTCCCGCGAGGGTCAAGTAGGCGGCCAAAACGAAGAACCCCAGGCTTGCCGTCTCCAGTCCGCCGGTGGTCCAGACCGCGAAGGGCGGCAGGGCAGCCAGGCTGAGGGTCGCCAGAAACCGCGGCCAGGGGGCGAGTGCCAAGCGTCCAAGATGCACGTGAACCAAGGCCAGTGCGCCCACCGCAAAGAGAGACGACAGAACTCGCGACCAGACCTCCAAGTTGAGCTGCAGCCCCGCGCAAGCGCGCAGCAACAGGACCCACATTGTGTTGCTGTAGCCCTCGACCGGGGGCTGCGTGCCAGGGTTGTAGGTGGGCAGGCCGAGATCGGCCCAGTTGCGCGCGTAGCGGAACGAAATGTAGGCGTCGTCGATCAGGAAGTTGCTGCGTGCGACGAGCGCTGCCAAGACTGCCATGGCTACCAAGAACCCCGCCCAGGCCTCAAAAGTGCTGGAATCCCCGCCCTGCGTCGTGGCACTCGCGGATGTGTCGAGTCGGTGAGTTGCAGTGGGGGACGCGGGCATGGGGGACGTACGTTAGGGTACCGCCCCTGATGGGCGAGACCTCAACACAAATCGACGCCCACGGACCGCGTCCTGTGCGCGGCAGTCTGGCTGAGTTGCGCATCGAGTCGATTGACGATCTGGGACGCGGGCGGGGAGAAATCGACGGGCATCCGGTCGCTGTGCGCGGCGCCGTTCCCGGATCGCTCGTGCGCGTGCAGATTCGGCGACGGCACCGTGGCGCGATTTGGGGGCAGCTCGAAGAGGTGCTCGACCATGGGCCTCACCATGTTGAGGGGCGCTGTCCGCATGTGGGGACCTGTGGCGGCTGTTCGTTTCAGACCTACGCCTACGAAGGGCAACTTCAATCTCTGCGGGAGCAACTCTGCGCGAGACTGAACGAAGCCGGGCTGCTGGGGAACGTGCCCGTCGAACCCGTGCTGGGAATGAGCGAGCCCTGGGGTTATCGCAACAAGATGGACTTCACCTTCGGGACTCGGCGCTGGATTGAGTCCCACGAACCTGAGGGGGTGTCCGCCGATTTCGCTCTGGGACTGCACGTACCGGGTGTGTATTCGAAGGTCTTGGATATTCACTCCTGCGCGATTCACTTCGAGGGTGCGGACGAGATCCTGGCCGCGGCTCGTGAGCTGGCACGCGAACACGAACTCGAAGCGTGGGACAACCACCGTCACCAGGGCTTGCTGCGTCATCTCGTCTTGCGCAAGGGTGTGCGCACAGGCGAGGTCTTGGTCTACCTTGTGACTTCGGACGAAGCAGCCGAGCGCATCGACCCCTGGGCTCGGGATCTGATTCAGCGCTGTCCGCAGATTACGACCCTCGTCCAGGGCATCCATGCCCGAGCAGCCGCCGTGGCGCTAGGCGAGAGTGAGCGCGTGCTGCACGGCCCGGGGGTGATTCACGAAGTCCTCGCCGGCCTGACCTTTGCTCTCTCGCCCGCTTCTTTCTTTCAGACCAATACCCTGCAGGCAGAGCGTCTTTTGCAGTGCATTCGAGGAGAAGCCAAGGGATCTCCCGCGCGCATTCTCGATCTCTACTGCGGCGCCGGCACCATCGGATTGAGTCTGGCGGCTGGGGCGACTGAGGTGCTGGGACTCGAGTCCTCCCCATCGGCAATCGCGGATGCCCGAGCCAATGCGCGCACCAACGAGATCGGGAACGCCACCTTCTTGGAAGGAGATGTGCTCCAGAACCTGGAGCGTTGCACCCAAGACTCGGGCCGCGACCTGTGCATCGTCGATCCGCCCCGAGCGGGTCTTCATCCGCGTGTGATCCCTATCCTGCTCAAGGCCGCACCTCAGCGTCTGATTTATGTGTCCTGCAACCCGGTCACTGCTGTTCGCGACCTGGAACACCTGGGGCGCGGGGGGTACGTGCTCACTCGCGTTCAGTCTGTAGACCTCTTTCCCCACACTCCACACCTTGAGTGTGTCTTCACTCTGGTCCCCGTTGAGGTGCTGTCAGAATAGGCGCTTGGACGGGCCCGGGGTCGCTAGACTTGTGTGATGGGATCGCTGCTTTCATCTGGCTCGCTGCTGCTCTCCATGCCGGGCATGCTGGATCCGAATTTCATGCACACGGTCGTGTTGCTCGTGGACCACACCCCACTGGGTGCGATGGGGCTGGTACTAAACCGCCAATTGCAAGCGGACCTCGGTGGTCTGATGTCGGAGCGCACGACCAGTTCCTTTGCGGTCTACGGTGGGGGGCCGGTGGAAGGCCAGACATTGAATTTCATTCATCGCCTGCCGCAACTCGTTACTGGGGGCGTGAATCTCGGACAAGGCCTGTATTTTGGTGGCGACCTCGAGGCCATGCTCGCCGCGGTCGACGACCCGCGGGCTGAGCGCAGCCTGCGCATTTTCCTCGGGAGTTCGGGGTGGGGACCCGGGCAGCTGGAAGGGGAACTGGGAGCTGGCTCCTGGCGTGTGGCCCCACCGGATCTGGACAGTGTTTTTAGGGAGGGCACGCCCGAAGTCGTGTGGCGCGGAATCCTGTCGGGTCTGGACGAGCAGGGTGATCAACTCTCGCGCTTGCCACCGGATGTGAGTTGGAATTGATCCCTGGGGACCAGGATCCGTGGGTTCGACCCACAGGACCCAAACGGCTAGGCTGAACCTTCCGCTGGGTTTCCCCAGCGGGTCCCCGCATGGACGCTCCTCAAGCTGCCAATCCGCACCCCCCCAAGGGTCAATCACCTACGGCCGCGGCTGCGCGTGGGGAGACCCTCGGGGCGCCAGCACGCCCCCGAACCTGTATGGGCTGCCTGTTTACCGGCGGGCTCGGTTGCTTGGGGTTTGGGATCGGCAGCGTGCTGGCCGCTATCGTGCTCGCGCCGTCCTTGCTGGGTGGCTTCGGCACACGCCTCTTTGAGCGGCTTGCAAGTGACCGCATCGTTGGGTCGGTGGAAATCGACAACATCGAGTTCTCTTGGACGCAACCCCAGCCGGCTACCGGCATGCGGCTCTTGGACGCGAATGGTCATGAAGTGCTGGCGGGTGCAGCGACCTTGCCCTCGTTGTTGAACATGACCGGACTTGGGGAGGGGGAGTGGCGCTACGACCTACATGTGACGGACGGGTCGCTGGAATTCGATGATCAGGGTCAATCAAATCTGGCGTCAGCTATGGCCACGATTGACGGGCAGCAAATGTTGAGTGGGGGAAGCTACTCCGAGGTGTCCACATCCGGCGGGGTCAGCTTGACCGTTGATCATCTCGCCCTAAGTCGAGAGGGTGTCGATCTCGCGGACTTGACCTTCGGGACCTTCTCGTATGTGCATCTTGCTGGGGACCATGACCGCTACGACCTGCGCTGCGGATTCGCGGCCCCAGGGTCGGGATCCGTGACCCCCGTAGAGGCCACCACTCCGTTGGCGAATGGAGAACTGGAAGCGAATGGAGACTGTACGCTGGACAGCCTGCTGCTCGATTTCACATTCATGGCCGAGTCGTTGCCCCTGGACCTCCTCGGCCTGCTGCCCGACGACCTGGGGCTGCGCGAGGCATTGGGTGAGAACGGGAGCGTGGAAGTGACTCTAGGCGGGCATTGGGACGGCTCGCTGGAGTGGTCGGGAACGGTGCGAGGCAGCCAGGGGGTGTTGGGAGGGACGGTTAGCCTTGCCGATCAGGGAGCGGGCGCCACGGGCGTGAGCGGGAATCTCCTGCAATTGCCCACCGGGATCGTGGAGCGCTTTGTTGCAAGAGCGTGGTCCCTCTCCGGGAGCTTGGGTCCGGAGGTCAATGTGGAATTTGACGGCGTCCTGACGGATTCCACGTTGGAGCGCTCCTCGTTCACTCTAAGCACGCCCCAACAACCACGCGAAATGCGGGCCACGCTACAAAATGGTCGGCTGGAGTCCGTTGATGGGGAGGAGCTCCACGTGGAGTTGGATCTGACCGATCCCTTGTGCGCAGAGCTGCTCGATTCGCTGCTCCCCTGGCTGGATGTCTCAAGCAAGCCGGAGGGCAGTGATCCCATCGGCCTGACTCTAGCTGGCTTCTCTCTCCCCAGAGGAAGTGCGGGCCCTGCCGCGCGCGCCAAGATCACGCTCGATCTCGGTGAAGTCTCCTATCAGCTCCGGCCTGAGTTCAGCGCCGGAGTCATGCGCGAAGGGATGGGCAACGGTGTATACGAGGACGACGTCGATCCGATGGAACTCATCATTGAGGGCGGGCGCGTGACCTACAGCGATCTACTGCTACTGCTCGATGAAGAGGAGTTCCTTCTCAGCGGGGAGATGGTCTTGAGCAGCCAGGAACTCGTCTTCCTGGATGTGCAGTGTCCCGCGTGCTTTCTGCCCCTCGAGGGATCGGAACAGGCGGGCTACATGGCCATGGACGCGGTGGTTCGAGGTCACTGGTCTCAGCCCACCGTGAGCTTCTCCAGCGAGATGTTCGAAAACCTCCGCAAGCAGATCGAAGTCCTGCGCGGTGTGTTGGGCGACGGGCAGTAATTCTAGGCGTCCCATCCCAGGCTCCTGCTGAGGGGCCGCTGGGAGCTCACGCCGTTGGCCTGGCTAGAACTCCACAGGCCGCCCGAGCTTGGCGCTCACAGTCTGGGCGATGTTCTGCAGCAGGTGCGTGCCATCCTTGCTAGAAATCCAAGCTCCGTCCTCTCCCCGATCAAAGTGCCAAGCGTGCGTGCCGGCAGCGAACCACATTTGCCGGGCTGCGGATTGGCGATTGAGTACAAACGTCACGCGGTCCGGGAACTCGATCTTCAGGACACCGTCACTCATGGTGTAGTCCACCTCGTCTGGATCAAAGGCCTCGAGCCACGACGCCACCTGCTCTAGGCATTCATCCGATTCGAGGGAGAACTGAGAATCTTGGGGATCACTGGGCATGGGGCGTGCGCGTTCTAGGAGGGGGCTGCATCCGGGGCATCGGACTGCGGGGCGGGCCCACATTCTGCCATGATCCGCCGGCCGCTAGCAGCCCAAGAGCAGATTGGGCAGGAGCGCAGATCATGTCCGCGAGCCGGGCAGTATTGGCGCCCGAAGTAGATGATCTGCAGGTGTAGCTTGTTCCAGTCTTGTCTGGGAAAGACCTTCTTCAGGTCGGACTCGGTCCTCTTGACCGTCGTGCCAGAGGTGAGCCCCCAGCGACCCGCCAGGCGCAGGATGTGCGTGTCGACCGGAAAGGCCGGAACACCAAAGGACTGGGCCATGACCACCGATGCCGTCTTGTGCCCCACGCCAGGCAGAGCCTCGAGCTGTTCAAAACTCTCGGGTACACCGCCCTCGTGATGATCGATGAGTTGTTGAGCGAGCCGTTTCACGTTGCGCGCCTTGGTGGGTGCGAGCCCGATGCGACGTATGAACTGAAGTATGCGTTCCTCGCTCAAGCTAGCCATGCGGTCAGGCGTTCCTCCCGCTTCAAACAGGGCTGGGGTGACTTCATTGACACGCTTGTCTGTGGTTTGAGCCGAGAGCAGTACTGCGACCAGCAGCGTGAAGGCGTCGGTGTGACGCAGGGGTATCGGCGTGTCCGGGATCAACTCATCCAAGATGCCTTGGATGAGCACGGCCTTCTGTGCGCGCCGCATGGGGTTACTTCCAGGTGAAGCCCGGCTTCAGTGCATCGCTCGACGCGGGGACAACGGCCATGAACAGTGGCAGTTCACCGATGGGTTGGGCCTTGATCAGATGTCCGGGCCGCTTGTCCGGAACTTGGACACGCAAGGTCGTGCGGGCATCCGCAACCAGTCGGAATGTCTCAGTGGATTCATAGCGATCTCTGGGCCGAGAGATCGCCAGACGCATGTCCAGGTCCGTGGGCAGGATGCCGAAATCGCACAGGCCCTCGGGGCTGACCGGAGCCCTGCGAAATTCTCGCCACTTGGCCTCAGCCTCTTGTCCAGTCGGGGACGCCCCCTGGTTGTTGTTCGCCCTTGTCTCGCGGGTCTCACGAGTGTTGGCGGGTCCGAGCAAGCCCTCTCGTGGAGGACCAGCGCTGTCCTTGCCCCCTGCTGGGTCGGAGTCCTCTGCCCCGCTCTTGTTGCGGTTGCGCGGGTGCTTGACTCCAGGCTCCAGCGGTTGGCGCTTGAGGAAGCCGGGGCGCTTACGCGCCCGACGTCCAGCATTCAGGTCGCGCTCTCGTACCATCAGGGCCGCCTGCAACTGAACGCCCCCGTCCGCAACTCGCAGCGGAACAGGATCAATGATCACCTCCAGGTCTGTCCCTCCAAGCATCACCACACTCAGTTCCGAAAGTCCGCCGGGACGCAATTCGACGGTTTCCTTTGCGGCCATGATCACCTCGCCGATGGGGCCGATGGAAACCTGATACGGGCCGGATCTTGGAATGTCGACTTGGAAGGTGCCCGCCGTGGTGATGACCCCACCAGCAATTTTCATAACCCCTTGGCGTTGGGTTGGGTGAGACTCGCCCTCGGCCAAAAACCAGATTGGCCACGTACCCACGGGCTCTCCGAAGACGGTGCTGGCCGTGCCCCGTATGCGAATGACGCGGGCCATGCGAACGACCAGGCGTTCGGTTGTGCCCTGCTCGACGAGCACGCTCTGAAAGTGATTCATCAAGCCTTTCTGGCGGATCTTCAAGTCCCACTCGCCATGGGCGCAATTGCGCAAGTCCGCGCTGCCTGCGTACTCAGACAGTTCACCCTCAGGGTCCGTCAGGAGTACACGGGCTTCGGGCAGCAGCTGCCCGTCTTCAGACATGACGAGCACGGAGAGATTCGTCGATTTGCCAACGGCCTTCGCCGAAGAATCGGCGAGTTGGGTCTGGGTCAGCTGGGTGTCGGGATTGGACCGGATTGGAGGAGCCGTGGTGCTCGGACCCTTGATGGGACCCTGCATCGGTCGCGTCAACTTCCACCCCAAGCCGCCGACTCCGGCAATGAGTCCGGCACCCAGGAATGCGAGCAGCGTTCTTGATGAGGCTTGCATGAGGGGCAGTACGGTGAGTCCCTAGCTGGGTGAGCGCGAAGCGGGAGGTTCGAGGCTCGATCCAGCTCAGATTGAGCCCAGGATGAGCCCAGGATGAGCACAGAATAGGACCCGAGTGTTTCCTGAGGACAGCCTTCGGTCTCAGATGGGCTCGAACTCAAGCAAAGGGTCGCCTTCCAGCACCTCTGAGCCGTCCTGTGCGATCCAAGCTGTCATCCGCGCGAGTTCCGGCAGCCCTCTTGCCGGGTGGTAGGACACGTGGGCAAAAGTCTTCATCACTTCGATCAACCCCAGCGCCGTGCCCTCTTTCAACTCTGCTCCGGGGCTGAGGAACGGCGGGCTGTTCGGGCCCGGCCGATGATAGAAGCGGCCACTCTGTGGAGCCGACACCACGTTGGATGGGGCAGCAGCATGCGCCGTCGCGAGTGGCGCCGTCGTCTCATCCATTGCAGATGCTTGGCCGATTGCCAACTCGTAGAGAGGTGTTCGAAAGCCCACAGGCGTGAGCACGCGTTCGGACGGCGCCCCCACAATCTGGGCGCGGGAATGACCTGGCCCGGCGAACCCGGTTGGAAGCGTGAGCGCGATCGAGCGACCCAGGCGCGTGAGGTGTCCCAGCGCTTGACCGGCGCGGATCCACGTGCCTTCCTCCAGCGCACCCGTAAACAGGCCCACATCCGGGGAGCCCAAGTGCACGCACTCCTCGGAGATCATGGGGATCACGAACAACTCGTCGGTCGATTTCACGAGCGGACCTCAGTCAGCGCAGCCAAGTCGTGCAACGACCAGATACGGGGGTTCTTTGTGCGGCGCACGCCACAGGCTGAGTAGCTTGTCTCGGCAAAGAGCTCAACCCACTGGCGCAATTCGCTGACACCGACAATTTCGTCTGTGTCCATTTGTGCAGCCGACTTGAATGGATCCATGTCCCCCTCGATGCGCTGCTCTGTTGCGCGCATTCCCTCTTCGATCTGCGCGCGCTCCTCGGGATCCTCCACGGCGATTTCGAACTCGTCGTCGAGCTTTGTGTTGAAAGCGGCGATGGCCAGGGTGCGACCTTCCATCACGGACTGGCGAGTGATGGGAGTGGAGACCTGCACAACGGGCTCATAAGGCAGCCCGGCCATGGCGTAGTAGCCAGCGCCTGAGGCCTTGCGCAGCAGCACGGTGAACATGGGCGTTCGATTGGTGCTATTGGTGTAGATCAGGCTGGAGCCATAACCCAACAGGCCGAGACGCTCTGCCTCCACGCCAATGTCGAAGCCTGACACGTCCTGCAGCCACACCAAGGGGATGCCATCGTCGTTGCAGGCGCGACTGAACGCGGAGAGCTTGGCGATACCCTGTTTGTACAGGATTCCTCCCGGCTTCTTGGCGCCGTGGTGCTCGGGGTCGTCGATCAGCCCTTGGCGGTTGATCGCGAAGCCCATGTACAGACCTCGCACGCGGCCCACACCCACGATCAACTCTCGCCCCTTGTGGGGCAGAATTTCCCAGAACAAGCTGCGGTCGACCAGTCGCGCCAACACCTCTGTGGCGTCGTAGGTCATGCGGTGGTCGCTGGGGAACAGGCCGGTCAACTCACTAGCGGGAAAGTGCGGGTCGGCGGCCTCGGCGCCGTAGCCATAGAAGCGGGCGGCGCTGCTCGGTAGGGAGGCTAGTTCGTCACGGATTGAGTCGATTGCCGTTTCGTCATTGGGCACGCGCACATCTGCGCATCCCGATTGATGGACGTGCACTTCGGGACCGCCGATGTCCAGGCTGGAGAGGTGCTGGCTCTTGGCCCCTTTGATCAGGGCCGCGCCGGCGATCACCATGTAGGCTTGCTCGGTCATGTACACCCGGTCGGAAATGATGGGCATGTAGCCGCCCCCGGCGATGCAATCTCCAAAGACCCCGGCGATTTGGGGCACCCCTTGTGCCGCCAACTCCGAGTTCTTCATGAAGATGTGACCAGCACCCGTGCGGCCCGGAAAGGACCGCGATTGTTCAGGCAGGAACAGACCCGAACAATCCACGAGATAGACGACCGGCAGGCTCAGACGCCTGGCCATCTCCTGACCGCGTTGGATCTTCTCAGACGTCAAGGGCCACCATGACCCCGAGGCCACCGTGTTGTCATTGGCGATCACCATGGTCCAGCGGCCATGGACTTCGCAGAACACCGTGACGACTCCCGCACCCGGCGCATGCAGCTTGCCGAACGCTCGCTCGTGATTGACGAAGGTGCCCACTTCGAACAGTCGGCTTCCGGGATCACGCAGGAGTTCGATCCTCTCGCGCGCTGTGAGTTTGTTCTTGGCGTGCACCCGCTCGCGGTACTTGGAACCCCAGCCCTCGGCTACCTTGGCGCGTTTCTCAGTCAGTGTTTGCTCGCGCCCTTGCAGGTCCGCTGCGTTCGCCTCGAAGGCCCGGGCATCAAGCGCCTTGTCACGCGCGCTTCCGATTTCTTGTAGAGGGACGTGAGCCATAGGGGTCAGTCGGTGCCGGCTGAGGTCAGGGCATCCAGGTCGGCAGGGTCAAATGGCAGGGACCCGGTGTCGTACTCGCCACGGGTGAACTCTGGACTAGAAAGGACAGCGATGTGCAAGGGAATCGTGGTCTCAACTCCCTCGACGCGTGCGCTTCGGAGCGCGCGCAGCATGGTTTCGATGGCTAGCTGGCGCGTATCCGCGTGCACGATCACCTTGGCCAGGAGTGAATCGTACTGGGGTGGAACTCGGTCCCCCGCGCTCAAGTGCGTGTCCACCCGCACCATTCCGGGGCCAGGCGAAGTGGGCAGGTCGAAAACCCGGACCGTTCCGGGCGTGGGCCTGAAGTTGTGACGCACATCCTCGGCATTGATGCGGCACTCAATGGAGTGGCCTCGCAATTGAACTTCGTCCTGGGACATGTCCAAGTGCTGGTTGGCCGCGAGCCGCAGCTGGGCCTGCACGATGTCGACCCCCGAGACGCACTCGGATACCGGATGCTCCACTTGCAAGCGAGTGTTCATTTCCATGAAGCAGAGCTGGCCGGTGTCCGGCCGGCGCAAGAACTCAATCGTGCCAGCACCTGCGTAGCCCACGCTTGCTGCGGCGGCTGCGGCGGCTCGACCAATGTCCTGGCGTTGGGAGGGTGAGAGCGCGGGGCTCGGGCTCTCCTCGATCAGTTTCTGGTGGTTGCGTTGGATCGAGCACTCGCGTTCACCCAGATGGATAGCGGCACCGAACGCGTCCGCGAGCACCTGAACTTCCACGTGCCTACCCCCGGACACGTAGGCCTCCAGGTACAAGGCGTCATTGCCGAAGGCCGTGCGCGCCTCAGTCTGAGCCTCGACAAATGCGGTGCGCAGAGTCGCTTCGTCCTGGCACAGGCGCATGCCGCGACCTCCGCCACCTGCGTCGGCCTTCAGTAGCACGGGGTAGCCGATTTCGCGCGCCACCTCGACGGCGGCCTGAACGTCGGGCAGCAGCCCCTGAGACCCGGGAATGCCCGCAAGCCCAGCCTCGCGCATCGCCCGTTTTGCTGGCCACTTGAGGCCCATGCGGTCCATGACCGAAGGTCGCGGGCCCACAAAGCATAGGCCGTGTTGCTCGCACAGTGCGGCAAAGCGTGCGTTCTCGGCGAGAAAACCCCAACCGGGATGAATCGCACTGCAGCCTGTTTGCAAGGCCGCCTGAACTACTGTCCCCGCGCGCAAATAACTCTGCTCGGGCGGGCCCATTCCAATGCAGACCGAAGCGTCAAAGACTCTCAGCCAGGAGGCTTCGGCATCCGCGTCCGAATAGACTCCGATGGGGGACACACCCAGCGCGCGCGCGGCCCGCGCGATGCGGACGGCGACTTCTCCTCGATTGGCGACGAGCAGGCGGCGGAACATGGCCCACAGCCTACCCTCTAGGCGGTGGTGTTTCTCGGCGTGCGGTGCTTCGCGACGACAGATCATGCCGCTGGCAGCGGGACCTAGGGGATGATCCCGATGGAAGCGTAGACTGGAACTGTGGCCACGCCCCCTACCCAGATCCTGCTCCGGCCGCTCTTGGCCTCGCTGATCCTGACCGGTCTAGTAGGGGCTGAACTCCAAGTCCCGCAGCTGTCGACCAACCCACCCGACGACATCGAGCGGATGCTGGCCAGTCTCTCCGCTGAACGAGCCGCGGAACGCTGGGGTGCCGAGCGATGGCTGGCCGCTCATCTGACCCCCGAACACCTGCCCGTCTTGGCGGAAACCGCATTGGCTGGCGGTCGTGAGGTCCAGGGTCGGCTGGTTCGCGCCCTCTCCAGCGACCCCCGGCACATGGGCATGAACGTCCTGCTCCTGACCGATGCGCGAAAGGAAATCGCCCTGCTCGGCCAGCACGCCTTGGAGGAACTCTTACTGGGTTGGAGTGCATCCGCCTTGGAGACTTCCGCAAGCGAGGGGCGATGGCCTGCCGCGTTGGACCTGGGCTTGCGGGCCTACCTCTTGGATCCTGATCGTGGCGGCCTGGACTCGGCTCTGGCTCGAGTGGACCGCTGGGGTCAGGGCCCCATGCCCTTGGTCCTCGATCCCAGCTTGGATCCAGGCGTGGCCCGCGACTTGAAACTCCAAGCTCCGCGTGCGGGATCCACCGGCGCGTCGCAGAGTCCAATCCACGGATCCTGGAACCAGGGACTGACAGGAATTCTGAATCACTATGGGGTGGCCGCTAGCGTCGTGGGTTGGCGCGGAACGGGCGAGTCCAGCACCCAAGGCACCCACCCGTTCGCGCTCATCCACAAGCGACGGCGCACGCCCATTGCCGCGAGTGATCACGTCTTGGGTTGGTGCCGAGGAGTTCTCAAGCCCCATGACCGGGCTTGGAACGTGGCCTCGGCGCGCGCACTTGCGGCAGTGGGTTGGCCCGCAGCAATGATGTGGCTGGAAGAGCGCTGGCTGGCTGGGGACGACGCCGCCCTGGAGGGCCTGTTGCTGGCCGCCCGGCGGGGGCGTGTTGCGCCCAGCCTGCTCGACCCGGATCGCCTGAGTAAGTTGTTTCCGAAGATCCACGGCTTGCAGGTCAACGAGCTCGAGGATCTGCGCCTGCTCGAAGATCTCGCCTGCGGCGTCGCCGGTCTGCCGCTGCCTGCAGACCACAAGGCTCGCCTCACCGAGGCGCTGCTCGAGGATCCGACCGCATTGGACTCTGCCGCGCGTTGGGCACGTCTGGTGGTATGGGAAGGGCAGCGGCCGACAGGCGAGGCTGTTCGCGACCTCTGCTCCCACTGGTTTGAGTCTGAGACAAGGCCAGCATTGCGGTGGCAGGCCCTACGGACCCTAGGCGCCCTGGGGGGTACGCTTGCAGGACCTCCCCGCTCTCATTCTCTTCTCGGAAGCATGCAGTGGGCCGAGGCACAAGGCGGCCTGGATTTATGGATTCGGGACCTGATCGCGGTGAACGCGCAACCCCCCGAGCAACACGCCGAGTTCCAGGGCACGCTTGCGCGGCGCCTGGCCTACTTGCAGTGGTGCGTCGGCACGTCGAATGGCCAGCGAGCAGAGGGTGTTCTTGCCCGACTGCTTGAAGAAGAGGACCCGATCGAGTTGGCCCTCGCGTGCAGGCGTTGGCAGGGTAGCGGGTTGTTTGTGGAATTGGAGGCGCTTGTCCGCGCTCTGGCGCTCACTCTGGAGCCTGGCCAAGGCCCTGACCTTGGCCCCGCCCGTCGTCAGTTTCTCCTCCTGACGGGCCTAGCCGGGGCCACCGAACGGGGGGCCGCGTGGGCCCGCTGGGAAGCCCGAGGGCCCGAAGCCTCGCGGGAGCAACTCCAGGACCTGGCGTGCCTGGTGGCTGACGCTCCGCCCGTAGGGGGTCGGGCGCGCCAGGCCTTGCTCGACGCGGCTCGCGAAGGGTCGGCGAAGGTCGAGGACTTGGGGGCGGCCACCCTCGTGGCCGGGCGTATCCTCGTGTGGGCCGGGCTGGGACCGGAGGCAGACATCCTGCGCGATGAAGTCCACAGGTTCGTCACGAGGTCAGGAGCAGACTTGTCCGGGATCCTCTTCTCGCGCGACTGGCCCACCGGATCCGCGCCGCCCTTGCAGAGACTGTGGCTGCGGGACCGGCACTTCGAGTGAGCTGTCTGGTTTCGGTGTTGGACCGGATCAGCCACTCTGAGGGTCGATTCACATCTGCCGAGGCGCATTCGAACTGAACTGACTGGGTTTAGTGTGCATCCACTCCGGGAATTGCCCCCAGCTTCAATGAAAAGGGGGCTGTCGGCCAGCAGGCCCCCCTCCTCACGTAGCGGGTCCCGAATGGTGGTCTTCAACGCCCACAGATGAGGCCAAAGGAAGGAATGCTGTTTGTGGCTAGGCCCAGGGAACCCAGTCAGTTCTGATTTGAACCAATTGGTCTGGGGTCTCCCGCGCCATGGGCCGATGATGAAGGACAGCGCGTTCGACCGCGCCACTCTGTAGCACCGCACAAATCATGGCTCACCCCTTCTCGAAGACCGACGCCCTCAAGGCCGCCCAGCCCGGCGAGGCAGCCGATCGCGCGATCAAACGCCCCGAGGTCGTGCTCGCTTCCAAGCCCCGAGAGCAGGTCGCGGAGCAATTCCGATCACTGCGCAACTCGATCCACGCTCTGAACACTGACGGTGCGTCCCACACATTGGTGATGGCGAGCGCATTGCGGGGCGAGGGCAAGACTGTCTCCACGGTCAACCTGTCCGCGGCCATGGCGGAACTGCCGGGCACGGAAGTTTTGATCATCGACGCTGACCTGCACAACCCGGGCCTTGAGTCTCTGCTGGGACTCCCACGCCGCCAAGGACTGACCGAAGTCCTGTCCGGCCTCCTGCCTCTTGACCAGGCTATCCGTCAAACGTCCATGAGTGGGGTATCCGTGATGGGTGCCGGGCGCCTGCCGTCCAACTCATCCGAGCTGCTGGGGTCGGATCGCATGCGCTCCATGCTCAACCAGGTGCGTCAGCGCTACTCCTACGTCCTGATCGACACGCCTGCTTCCATGACCTACTCCGACGCGAGCCTCTTGGGCGCCATCGCGGACGGGATCCTGTTGGTCGTGCGCCTCGGGCAGACACCGCGACATTACGTGGAGGAGACGCACAACGGCTTGGAGTCTCTAGGCGGCAATGTGCTCGGGATGTGTCTCACCGGCGCGGATCAGGCAGACACCGCCAAGGAACAGGGCTAGGCTCCTACGCCGTCGCTCCGCGGCGCGGGGGGCTACAGCAGGCCCCCAAAGCGGCGCGCCTTCTTGGCTTTGAAGGGTGTCCCATTGCGCGCACTGCGGATCAGCCCGGGGAGCTGCAACTTCTCCCAAGCCAGGGCGCGTTCATAGTCAGGGTGCGAGGCCTCATGGGCTCGGAATTCTGCGCCGTGGTGGATCCACTTTTTGCCGGAACCGCGCTTGGGGGGCCAGCGCGCATGCAAGAGTTCATGGGATAGGACGAAGCACACGAACCAGCGTGGGACTTGCGGTTGGTCGAGCACGGGGTGGATACGAACCACGTGGGTGGCAGGGTCATAGCTTCCCAGGCGCAGGGAGTGCCGGCTGCGACTGCGTGCGCGCCGTCCCCAAGTCAATCCGGGCACAGGTCGATCCTGGTTGAAGTGGTTGGCCAGGAACTGCTGTTGGACCTCCCGGGCCAGCAGCGACAGGTCGTAGGTCTCGCCCTGGGGGAGCAGGGCTGCCGGGGTCCGCGGGTGCTTGGGTTCGGCTCTCATGCGCTGCTCAATCCAACCATCGAGTAGCGTGCAGGCGCGTCTTGCCCGGCGTCCCACCAGGAGCCAGCGCGCGAGCGCGCCGCAGACATCCTCGGGCGCATCCGCGAAGGCCCGGTGCAGGCGGACTTCCAGTACTACCGGCCGGCCCTTCTCTTGGGCACGTACGGGCACCGTGTGGGAGCGCCCAAAGCTCACGTGTACCGGCCGATGCAGGACTTCAATCAGCAAGTCCTCCCAATGCCGGGGTGTTGGACAGGCGCCTACGGCTTTCCCGGCTTCGGCCGAATTCTCTGGGCGCTGAGCTGCCATAGCGGACAGCATGCTGGTGAGCGGCCCGCGAGGCAAGCCGCTGTGGCGTTCCCCCTACGAGCGCTCAGTTCGTGATGTTGAACTCTTGAACGTACGACTCACCTTCGCTCACCGAGATGCGCACCCGCGTCTTCTGCAGGTCCAAGCTGCCCTGGAAGGGGTTACTGTCGTTGCGCCGCTTGGCGTGGATGTTGTAGGAGCCTGCCGGAACGTGTCGGAAGGTGTACTTGCCTTGCGGATCCGTACTCACCGACAGATTGAAGCGGACGTCTCCCGAGCTTCCGTCCATTTGCAATTGAACCACGGCGCCGGCTAGGCCCTTGCCGCTCGGTCCGTGTACGGTGCCCTGAATCGTTGCACCTTCGGCCAACTGGATTTCTGGCAGCTCCAACATGTTGTCGCCGGTGACCACAATGCCGGTCTTGATCGTCTGTGAGTAGCGGGCGTGACGCACGTCGACCTGGTACGTAGCGGCGGAGAGCCCTGAAATCTCAAAGTCTCCACTGGCATTGGTGCGCACTTCTTTCACTGTTGCTTCCGAGGGGAAGGCGTCAAGACTGCGGAAGAAAGCGTCGTCGGCGTATTGCGTGTCCTGTGTTTTGACTCGCGCACCTGCAACGCCCTTGCCCTGGGCGTCCACGACGCGACCCCGAAGAGTCCCGCCAAGTGTCAGTTGAACGACAATTCCGCTGAGCTCTTGTCCGTAGACGATCTCAAAGGGCTCCGAGAACGACGGGGCGTGGTTCTCGTCCCTAGCTTCCACAACGAATGCTCCGCGCTTCGGGCAGGAGAGGGCGAATGACCCGTCCAGCGAGTCCACCACCTTCTGGGTGGTCGAGGGGATGGCCATCGTTGTATCGGTGTTTTGCACCGGATTGCGCAGGAGAACGGTGAAGTCCCTCACAGGCTCCCCCAGGCTGTCCACGACCCGGCCCCGAACAAGGGGCAGGGGAGTCAGGGCCACGGTCAACGACATCTCTCCCGTTTCGATCCGCGGCTCTCGATCGGTTTGGTAGCCCTTGGCGGAAAACATCAGCGTGTAGGCGCCGGCACCAATGTCGTCGAACAGGAATTCACCAGCATCATTGGTTTCGACCGACGAGCGGGTCGTCTCGGCCCTGGAGTTTGGATGGCTGAAGGCCTGGACCGTGGCTTCGACCAACGGGACTCCATCTTGGGAAGTGACCGTCCCGCCGATCATGTACGCCACGCTCAAGGTCACATCCCGCAGGACGCCGGCTTGGCCTGTGACGTTCATTTGTTGGATCGTCATGCGCCCATAGCCATCCGCCTTGACGGTCATGGAGTAGTTGCCGCTGTCTACGCTGAGGAACTCGTAGGAGCCGTCGGCCGACGACACAGCCGAGAGCGTGTTGGGCCCGTTGTCGTCCGCGATCGCTCCCAAGCTAGCCATGCCCAGTAGCAGTTTTGCCCCGGCGACCGGGTTGTTTGAGCTGTCGGAAACCCTGCCGTGCAATCGCACGCCCTCACCCAGGGTGATCAGCAGGTTGTCACGCGCCTCACCTTCAGATATTTGGATGTTGCCCTCTTCCTTGCGACCGTACTTGGGGTGCTTGGCGATCAATGACAAATCGGTGTAGGTCTCAACGTTGCGAAAGACGAATGATCCATCCGCTTGGGTCATCTCGGTGCGATCCCCGAGGCGCTGGTCGCCGGAGGGAGGGCCGAATAAACTCGCTTCGTACCCGAACTTGGTCAGCGTGACCTCAACCCCTTCGAGACCCTCGCCGTTCGCAACCACGCGTCCGCTGACAGAGTTGGCCAGGATCGCGTGCGGAGACTCCACGCGCTGCGTGTCCGCCGCTGTCGGAACCTCTGCGAGCCCGCTGTTGTCGCTGGGCTGCTGCAGGTCTTCGGGCTTGTGCTCTTGGACTGCGAGAGCTGGGCCTTCGGTGCCAGGGCCTACTGGAACTTGGGGGACCCCGCCGGTGTCGTCTCCAAACGGGAAGGCCAGGAAGTAGATTCCTACGGCAAAGGCGACAAGCAGCAAGACGGGAAGCGGGCGAATCATGGCTGTTGGGTGTGGCTGGGTGGCGCGCGCCTGGGCGCGACCAACGGGTCGGGTTCAGCGTATTGGGACGAGCCGCAACAGAGGCTCTTCCGGAGTGTTCGAAAAACTATTTTGGGAGGCGCTGCGGGCCTTGTAGGGCCCTAGGCCCGGCCTGTGGGGGCCGGTTTGACGGGGCTGGGAACGGCTCGGTCCAGCCATGAAGGAAAAAACGACTCCTTGGAGGTGAGGGAGCCGAGGAAGTAGCAGAACAGGAGCAACTCGGGGTCCATCTTGCGCCGCAGCTCGATCTGGGCTGCACGGCCCAACAGGCCCTGGCGGATGGTGGCGACTTCTCCAGTTCGCGTGGCGATCACTCGCCAGCCTCGACCGAAACCCGTACGGGGCACGACCCGGTAGGGTTTGCTTCCCGTCCAAACATCGATTTGACGCCTGCCCACGTGCCAGCGGAGGGAGGAACCCAGCCACTCGCCCCCTTCCGTCCAGACGGAGAATTGGGCTCGCAGGAGTCCGGGATCGCGCCTGAATTCCAGCACTTCGCCCTCTTCGGGTAGGTACTGCGCGCCGACCACCAGGCCCCAGCGATTGCGGCGCACTTTCAGGCGACCGAGTGGGCTGCCGTCGGTTTCGAGCAGGGCGTGAACGGGGTTCCAGAGTCCTCGGACCTTGGTGTGGAGGGTGCGGAGAGGCTCGGCCATGGGCGGTACGGGCTGGGGGGGACGGGGCAGGGCCCTCTGGATACTATCGGATTGAGACCTAGGGCAGGTGTAGCCCGAACCGCCCTGGACCGGGTTGGGCTCGGCTGAACCCCCATTGGACCCGCCTCGGGGCCTAGAGGGCGCCCAGAGCTTCGACGGCAGCGATCACAGTCTCGGCCGCACGCTCGATTTCATCTCTTGTGGTGTGGGCAGAGAGGGAGAAGCGCAAGCAGCCAGAGGCCTCGGCTTCGTCCCTGCCCATGGCCATGAGGACAGGGGAGGGGGCCGTGCTCGTGGCGTTGCAGGCCGACCCCGCGGAGGCGTCCACTCCTGCTTGCCCGATCATGGCCAGCACAAAGGCCGCTTCGCTCCCTCCCAGGTAGACGTTGGACGTTCCTGGGACCCTTGGGGCGCCGGCGCCGTTGGCACGGGAGTTCCCCAGAGCCGCCAAGAGTCGTTGCTCGAGCGCATTCCGCAAACCTTCGATCGTGGACAGCAGTTCAGGGTTTGCCGCCTGTTGCTTGGCGATCTGGCAAGCGCACCCGAGGCCGACGATTCCGGCTACGTTTTCGGTTCCCGCCCGGCGCTCACTCTCTTGAGGCCCGCCCAAGATGAGTGGGCGGAACGGGTGCCCGCTGCGCACAAACAGCACTCCGATTCCGGCCGGGCCGTGGAATTTGTGGCCCGACAGCGAGAGGAAATCGCAGGCCAGCGCCGCGACATCCAGGTCGACCTTTCCGGGTGCCTGAACCGCGTCCACGTGCAAGCTCGCTCCCGCGGCCCGGCAAGCGGCGCCCAGTCCTTCCAGGTCAGTGAGGACACCCGTCTCGTTGTTGGCGAGGATTAGGGAGACGAGCGCGCAAGACTCGTCCAACTCCGAAAGTAGGGCGCCGCGGTCCAAGCGGCCTTCCTCGTCCACGCCGATCGTGACGACTTCCCACCCTGTCTCGGCCGCCCGCTCAGCGTTGTACTTCACCGCGCTGTGCTCGACGCTCGAAACGATCACCTTGGTGCGGCTCTCGTCAGCTGTAGATAGGGCCGATGCAAAGGCTGTGGAGATGCTCTCGCTGGCTCCTGAGGTGAAGCTGATTTCGGATGCTTGCGAGCCAATGAGTGCTGCCACCTGGCTCCGAGCAGCACGGACGGCGTCGGCGCTGGCTTCTCCGGATGGATGAGGACTCGATGGGTTGGCGTGATGATCGCGCAACCACGGGAGCATGGCGTTCACGACCTCCGCCGCAGGGCGAGTCGTCGAGTTGTTGTCCAGGTAGATGCGTTGCATGGGCTTCGCCCTCGCCGGGGGCACGCGTCAGCTGCAAGAGACCCTATCCGGTCGGATGGGGACCTTCGGGCGGCCAATTCACGAAACCTGCAGCGGAGCTGACCGAAGGGGCAGCGCCAGAACTAGAAGATAGCGCTGAGGAACTCAGGTAGGGCAGCCCCGGTACTGCCACAGGGGTGACAGAAATTGTTCTCCTCACGAGGGATCAGATCGCAATCCTTGCACACCTCAAGGTGGCTTGCGGACTCGGCCACCCGTTCTCGCAGTTCACCGAGCTTGGCGATGCGATTCTCGATCAGCTGCATGTGGTTCGCCAGTATCTTGCTCAGATTGGCCACCCACTCTTCGCGCGATCCACGGGCAGGGATGTCCTTGAGCCATTCCCCAATCTCCTCGAGTTGCAATCCCATGTCCTGCAGGAACTGGATCAACTGGATGCGGGCCAGGTCTGTTGGCCGGTAGTACCGAAACCCGCCCTGGCTGCGATGGGCGGGCGAGAGAAGCCCGACCTCTTCGTAGTAGCGCAGGGTGCGCAGATTGGTATTGGCCAGTTCGGCGAAGGCGCCGATCCGCAACAGGTTGGAAGGGGGAGGCATAGGCGGGGAGGGCTCACGTTGGCCCACGGGTTCGGTCTAACCCTCACCCTAGCGGAAGTTTTAGCGGGGAAGCACAAGAAAGCGCCCTGAATGGTGCTGGACGCCTGCTGGGGGCGGATCGAGGCTCCCTTTGCAGCATCGAAAAGCCACCCCAACGCCCGTCGACGCGGGTGGAACCCCGTGCCCAAGGGGGTATTGTGGCGGGCGCCCGTTCGCGTTGTCCCGCCCACCTCCGCTCTGCGACCATGCTGTACCTCTTCGATCCGATTTACTTTCTCATCGTCGGGCCCTTCATGCTGATCGCCATGGGAGCCGGCGCGAGGGTCAAGACCACCTTCAATCGCTTCTCCCGCGTCGGTGTCCGTTCCGGTATGACAGGCGCTGAGGCTGCCGCGGCAGTCATCCGATCCGCTGGCATGGCTGTACGCATCGAGCAGGTCGGTGGATTTCTCTCTGACCACTACGACCCTCGCGGGCCGGTCTTGCGGCTGTCCCCCGACGTCTACGGGGGTCGTTCGATCTCCGCTATCGCAGTGGCTGCGCACGAAGCCGGGCACGCCATCCAGGACGCTCATTCCTACGCACCCCTTCGCCTGCGTTCCTTCATGGTGCCGGTGACGCAAATTGGATCGAACGCTTGGATGTGGATTTTTATGGCCGGCCTGTTCACGGGCATCAAGCCGCTCGTCAGCGCCGGCATCCTCATCTTTGGCGTGGTCGTGTTCTTTCAATTGGTCACCCTGCCCGTTGAGTTTGATGCCTCGCGACGGGCGAAGCTCGTGTTGGCTGAGACGGGAATTGTGGGGACCCAAGAAGAAGAGCAGGGCGTGCAGCAGGTACTCCGTGCGGCAGCCATGACCTATGTCGCAGCGGCTCTGACTTCGATTGCTACCTTGATCTACCTCATCCTGCGTTCCCGCGACTAGGGACGCCGACCTGCCCAGACCATCACATGGGGTTTGAGGACCCGCGCATGGATCGCATTCAGCTGGACTACACACACATCTTGGCCGATTCCGCCGGCTCGACGCACGGCCTGAGCGAAGAGAATCTGCGAGGGCTGGCCGCAGCTTCGATGGATGCCTTGTCGGCCGTGCAGGCCAGGCGAACCACCGATCTGCGTTGGTTAGATCTGCCCCATCAGGGCGCCGTGTTGGACGAGATCGCCGACTACGTCGCATCCGTGCGCGGGCAATTTGAGAACGTTGTCGTGCTGGGCATCGGCGGTTCCGCCTTGGGACCCAGGGCTTTGCACACGGCGCTCAACAGTCCCTATCACGACACGGACCCCCCCGCGGGACTGCCTCACCTGCACGTGCTCGACAACGTGGACCCGGACTGGATCGGTGAGTTCCTGGCCCACGTGGATCCTCGGACTTGTCTGTTCAATGTGATTTCCAAGTCCGGCTCGACGGCGGAGACCATGGGGCAGTTCTTGATCTTTCAACAGGTGCTGATCGAGAGCTTGGGGCGCGAAGAGCACAAGCAGCACATCGTCGTGACGACGGACGGCGAGCGGGGCGTATTGAGACCGATCGTCGAAGAGGAGGGCTATGCTTCCTTTGTCGTCCCTGAAGGGGTGGGGGGTCGATTCAGCGTGCTCTCTCCCGTGGGGTTGCTTTCAGCAGCCTTGGTGGGCATCGACATTCGCGGCTTGGCTGCGGGCGCGGCGGATATGGATGCACGCTGCCGGGATGCGCCCTTCGAACAGAACCCGGCCCTGATCTATGCGGCGATCCAGTGGCTGATGCAGTCGCAGGGTGGCAAGAACATTGCTGTGACCTTCGCCTACTCTCAGCGTCTGCGCGATCTGGCCGACTGGTACGCACAGCTGCTGGCAGAGTCCATCGGCAAGAGGCTCTCCAAAGCAGGCGATGAAGTCTTCGTAGGGCCGACTCCAGTGCGCGCGGTGGGCGTCACGGATCAGCACTCCCAGGTGCAGCTGTATGCCGAGGGTCCCCCCGACAAATGGTTCACCATCCTCTCCGTCGAGACCTTTGACCACACCGTGACGATCCCAACAGCCTACTCCGATCGTGACGCGCTGGCTTATCTGGGCGGACGCTCCCTGAACGACCTGTTCAAGGCCGAGCGCGAAGGCACGCGCATTGCACTGACGGAGGCGGGTCGGCCCAGCGTGGAGATTCGTTTCCCCAAGGTCACAGCTGCCACGGTAGGCCAGTACCTCTACATGATGGAACTGGCCGTGGCGGTGATGGGAGAGCATTACGGTGTGGATGCTTTTGACCAGCCGGGCGTGGAGGCCGGCAAGATCGCAGCCTACGCGTTGATGGGCAGGCAGGGTTTTGAGGGGCGGCGTGAGGAAATTCAAGCCGCTCAGGGCCTTGCGCCTAGGTGCGTCTAGGGGTTGGCCAACCATGGGGGACTTGCACACCATTCTCGTGGGCTTGCAGACCACTCTTCCGGAAGGGGGTTTGACTCTAGGCAGCGACCGGGCCTTGGACCAGGCGATCTGGGTTGCAGAAGCTGCGAGTGCAGGCCTCCACCTAATGCACTCGAACTACAGCCAGGAGGGATGCGGGGGCGAATCAGCCCTTGGAGTCGGAGACGCACCCGGGCTCGTGGATGCGGTCGAACGCTGTCGGGATCGAGGACTTGATGTGACCTCCGAGGTCACCCCCATGCGTCCGTGGCGCGCCTTGATCCTGGCCGCCGCACACGGTCGGGGGCAAATGGTGGTCATGGGCAAGCGCGATTCTCCAACAGCCGAGGGCCGGCGATTGGGCTCGGCGGCCGCCAAGGTCTTGCGCAAGTGCCCGGTCCCCGTGTGGGCCGTGCGCCCGGAACACGATCAGAACCACAAGCTGGTCTTGGCTGCCACGGATCTATCCAAGGTGGGGGACCGGGCGGTGGACCTGGCGGCGTGGGTGGCGGAACACCAAGGCGCGCGCCTGCACGTGGTGCATGCCCTTGCTGATCCTGAGGGGCTGTCCGATTTGCAGGGTGAAGCGCGTGAAGCCGCCCTGGAAGAACAAAAAGTGCGGGCGGCGGCTACTGTTGACAAGCGCATTTCAGAAGGGCCGTTCGACGGAGAGTCGGCCGTGCACCTGAGCCGCCGCGAGCCTTACCTCGCCATTCGTGAAGTGGGCGAACACCTACACCCCGATCTCTTGGTCATGGGCAGTCTCTCCACCGGCGCGGAACCGGGGTTCCTCGTCGGAAGCACAGCAGAGCGCCTGTTGGGGCGCACGAACTGCTCACTCCTGATGATGAAACCTCTGGACTTTGTCTGCCCCCTGGTGATCTAGTCCCAACTAGTCGCAGAAGATCGCCTGCAAGCCGTCGGAAAGGTTGTTCTGGACTCCACCCCCCTGGCGGTCTCGGTACCACAACTGGAAATGCAAGGTGTCTCCTACGTTGACTGGCCCAGCGGGCAGGTTGGCCAAGTCCAGGACCAGGCTGGTGTTGCCGCTCGGGTCTGATTGCACGACATTGAGAACGCCAAACGGTTGGCCGACGCAGAGTGTGCCGTTACCAGCGGGTTGATTGGCTTGGGTCGGGCCGTAGAGGTACAGACCGAAGGTGTTTGCCGGCACGCCGGCTGTGGTGAGTGTCAGGTTGTTGGCGGCTAGCGAAGCACTGCCCGTGAAGCCCATCAACGCCCCCGAACCGGCCGAGTTCGCACTGGTGCTGCAGTAGGGGATCGGGTCTGGGCAGGTATTGGCTGTGACCCCCGAGACCACCAGGGCGAAGTCCGCGTCCATGGCCGAAGTTTCCAAGTGGGAGTCCTGGTTGACTTCATCCGCGAAAACCTTGACCTGCCAGGTTCCCGACTCGGGTTGGGAAAGCCAGACGTTCTCCACCGTGTCCTTGGTATTGGAACTGCCTCCGGAGCTGGTGAACATGCCCGTCTTCATGCCTTTGTTGCCCCAGTACTTCACGCCACTGGGGGATGTCAGGCGCACGGAGAGATCATTGATGCGGTGCTGGCTCGAGGACGTCGTGCCCGCGGGGTCCAAGTAGACCAGCGTTGCGCGCAGCTCCGGAGTACCGACAGCCACGTTGACCGAGTACACGATGGTGTCCAAGTTCTGCAGCACGTCGGTTTCGTCCACGACAAAAAACTCGTCGCGTAGATCGTGCATGCGCTGCACATTCGGTCGACCCCAGCCCTGTCGCACACGGCGTAGGTCGCTCCCAGAACTGAATGCGTATTGCTCGGCCGTGTTGATCATCATGGCCCTGGCTGTCGAAGCCTTGGGCGCGCTGGCAAATACAGTCGACGCGCCGGGGCTGGTCCCGAACAGGTCCTGGTGCCACATCTGGTGCATCAAGCCCACGTAGCCTGCCGTTTCCGGTGTGGCCGCGCTGGTTCCTCCGAAGTTGCTGTCGTAGCCCCCCGAACTGGCTGTGGTCCGGATCGAGTCGTACCAGTAGCTAAGGTCCGGCTTGATGCGGCCGTCCGGCGCGGGGCCGTGGCTTCCGCCGACTCCATTGTGGAAGTCGTCGCTGAGCGTCTGGGTGTTGAGGTGAAGGATGCCTCCCACGGAGATCACATTCTTGGCCCAGGAGAGCTGCTCCGACTGGCTGTTGCCACTATTGCCCTGGGCCTGGCAGATCACGATGTCATGCAAGAAGGCCACGTCGTCCAGAGTCATCGTCTGGTTGGTGTAGTTGTTGCTGTAGCCCCAGCCCCAGGAGTTGGTTTGGAATACGCACTCGTAGGGCGGGCTGAGCAGTTCCTTTGTATGCGTGTAGCGATTGCCCATGTTGCTGAACGTCCCAAACACGTGGGTCCCATCTGGAAGCAGGCCGCGCGCATTTGAGCTGCCCTTGCCGTCGCCGAACACGATGCCTGCCACCGCCGTGCCATGGGACTTGCTCGAGCTGTTGCCGTTGTGCAACAAGGGCGGGTTGGATTGGAAGTCCTGGTGCGTATTCAGGAGGCCGGAGTCGAGCACTTCACCGGCGACCCCTTGGCCCGTGAAGCCCGTGACCGATTCCAGCATGTCGGCGCCGCCATCGACGCGCACCTTGTCCATGTAGCTGCGAGCCTCTTGCCAGCGGTCGACGTACAAGACGCTATCCCAGGTCAGAATCTCCCGTAGCAGCTCTTCGTTCACTGTCGCCTTGAGCATCCAGCCTTCCCGCGCGCTGCTGTGCAGCTCTGCGCCCTCAAGGCGTAGACGCGCGGCTGTCGACTGGCGCGTGTCCGCGTCTCGCTGCGTGAGCTGAATGAGATAGGTTGCGGTGCCCAGTGGCTCACCGGCGATGACGTGGTTCAGGAGTTCCGGTTCCAGTCGCATGCGGGGGTCGTAAGCTCCCACCCAGCGCACGAAAGGCAGGCTCCTCAATTCCGACCAAGACGCGCGGGGCAAGCGGACGATGTGGGCGTGCCCAGGCAGGAAGCGCAGCAGTTCGCCACCCGCTGCCTGCACGGCGCGCCGGTAGGCATCCAAGGGTTGCGTCGAGTACTGGACGATTGCCAGGTCTCCCGATGCTCCCAAGGGAGAGGCTTGCCGGGGCCCCTGGCGTGACTGCGTGAGCGGATCAAAGCGCGCCCAGAGCGTGTGCAATTCCTGGTCGGCGACTCGCGCGCGCGACCAATCGCCGCCTGTGAGCTGGACTCGATAGTGGGGGAGAGGGTCCGACTGTCCTCTTTGGCCGAATGAGGTCTCATCCCAGAGCAGCACGCCTCGCTCACGCGCAAGAGGGCTGCCCCCTGGCCCCTGCCGCAGATCGATCAAGCGAGCATTGAGGATGGTCCGCTCGCTTTGGTGTACGACGGCTCCTCCGATCACGATGCGCTGCTGAGTCCCGTCCTGGGTCACTTGCACTCCGCTGGGTTCCTGAGCCGGTGTGGACGCGCACAATGCGAGGAGGGCTGCAAGTTGGATCATGGGGGTTGGCTCGGCGAGGCGCTGGTGGGGAAGTCCGTATAGAAGTCCTACCCCGGCATGGGTGGCTTGCATACGGGCTGGCGAGCTGGAGTCCTGTCGCGCCGCAGGACGGAATCGCTTTCCCTATCTGCGCGCAGAGCCGGACTCAGAGTGAGAACGGGTCGGGGCGCGTTCGGGTTCCCACACGTCTTGAGATTCCGCCCTGTTGCCCCGCCGGGGAGCACGGCCTGCTCCGCCCAGCCCTCTACAAGCCGCAGCGGTTCTCGAGAGTATTGCGATTCGTGAATCCCAACTCTCGGCGGGTAGCCAACAGGCGTTGTACGTCCTCGGGTGGCAGGGGTTCGAGCCCACCTCGGACCACATGGGCCAGCCAAAGGATGTGTGCGGTGTGCTCAACCATGTCGAGCTTCTTGTAGGCGTCGATCAGGTTTGAGCCCAGGGTCACCGAACCATGGTTCTTCATCACCATCGTGTCCGAACAACGCACGATGTCGCGAATCGTCTCTCCGAGATCTTCCGTGCCAGGAATTCCAAAGGGGGCCGTTGGAATGCCCCCAATCGTGACCACCGCCTCGGGGATAATAGGCATCTGCAAGTCGACCCCCGCCACGGTCAGGGCAACTGCGTGGGGCGGATGCGCATGGCAGACTGCGCCGACATCCGGGCGTTCTTGGTAGGCCACCAGGTGAATGCCCACTTCACTCGAAGGCTGCGGGCCGTCGCCGAGGGCTTGGCCCTGCATGTCCACATGGGCAATGTGGTGGGGCTCGAGGAATCCCTTCATCAGCGCCGCAGGCGTGACCAGGAGAGTTCCGTCGGAGAGCTTGGCGCTGACGTTGCCCTCCGACCCCGATGTGAATCCGCGCTCGTAGGCCAGGGCCGAAATGCGGCAGATGGCCTTGCGCAGCCGAGTCTGCTCACTGCCACCGTCTTGGGGTAGGGGGGAGGCGGGTTGGGACATGCGGGGATTGTAGCGCGCAGCCTGGGGGTGGCGTAACCGGGTGGGTCGTGAGCCGTCAGCCCGGGTGGGTGGGGGCGGCGGTTGGCGGGGGGGGGGCGGTGGCGTGAGCCCCAATCGCCCTTCGGTCAGAATCAAGACCCACGCGCGCTTGCTACCCGGTGTGGTCGTAGACGAGCTCGCCCCCCAGCTCGACTTCATCGACAAACCCGACGATCACGGTCTTGACCGCGCCCCCGGGCGTACCCAACACCTGCCGGCCCGAGTTGCCCTCTTGGACGACGAGTACTCGGTCTCCGGGTCCCGCACCGACGGTGTCGATGCCGATACGCGCTTGGCCGTCGCGCTCTCCTGTGGGGGAGACGGGGCGCAGCAGCAGCAGTTTGCGGCCTTCGAGCACGGGGATTTGCACCGGAGACACGACGGTCCCGATTACATCTGCAAGAATCACGGCCGGGCCTCAGCAAGGTCGATCGAGGAGCCATCGGCAGTCCGCTGTGCCTGTTCCACGTACCCCACAATCGTTGCGTCCACCGGAACAAAGGTCTGTTCCAAGGCCAGGGCTGCTTCTCGACCGTCGACGAAGTGAACGAGGTCGCCGGGCCCGCTGCTGATGGCGGAGCAGGCTACCAATTGAGGGCCGCAAGGCTGACCATCTTCGTCGAGCGGTTGAACCCACTGAAGCGGAACACCTTCAAGGCCCTGGTAACGAATCGTCGCCACGAGTCGGCCAGTTACACGCGCGAGGAACACGCTAAATTTCCTGCCACTTCTCGAAGACGTTCTCGCCTTCCAAATCCCAGGAGTCCACGATCGCCATGGTCACGGCGTCACAGGGGCGTCCATCGGTGAGCGTCGTTTGACGAGCGCTGGAACCCGTCGCGTAGAGCACCATGTCGCCTAGGCCGGCTCCAACCGAATCCACCGCGACCACATAGGATCCGGCTCCCTTACCGTGCTGATCGTGTATCTCCAGGATCAGCAGTTTTGCGTCCTGCAGCTTCTCGTCTTTTTGAGTCGCGACAACGCTGCCGACGACCTTTGAGATCATCATGGGGTTAGGGGTGTCGCCTGTATGGGGTCAAGGATTGAGCCAGGTCACTACGGAATCCGGCGGGAGCAACTCTACAAGGAACCTACGGCGCAACTCACCGCGAACGAATTCGGACATCTGTTCCCAGGTCGGCGCGGGGCGACGTTGGCCCAAGGCGACCAACAGGGCGCCGCCTGAAAAACGCAGGGGGCCAAGAATTGTCCCCGAGACGTCGGTCACCCCTGCGGAGCGGGCCGCATCCAGAGCGGCGAAGATCGCGCTGCGGACGCCCTCGGGAACCCCCGCGGCATCGCGAGTCACGATGCCCAAGCTGCCCTGACGCTCGCGGCTCGCGGGATCTTCAGAGTGCTCGCTGGTCAGACGCTGGAAGTCCGCCAGAGACCCGATCTTGGCGCGTAGGTCCACCAGTTCGCGTTCGGCTTGTTCGAAACTGCGCGGTATCAACTCGTTGGTGAGTTCGGCCGCTTTCAACACGAGTCCGAACGACTCGACGCCCTCTCCGTAAGCTCCGTCAAAGATGGCGCGTTCCGTGGAATAGACTGCCCTCACAGCCTCGTCATCATGCGAGCGATCGATCCAATAGCGGGAGAGAATGGCGATATGCAGGGCTGGGTCTCGGCGCACGGCCTCGAGGGACAGGCCCTGAGCTTCGAGAAGCCGCTCGTAGCTCACACCTTGGTAGCGTGGATTGGCCTGCGTAGCGGCTCGGCGGCGATCGAGCTCTTCTTCGATCATGCGGTCCATCGCGTCCGCGGAGAGATCGGGCATGCGGGCCAGCAAGCGCGCGTGCAGGAGCAATTGATGGCAAGCGGCCGTCAAGTCTTCCGGGGGCAGCATCGTGCGCAGGTGCAGGGCGTAGTCGGCGCTAGAGATCTCCACATTCCCACTGCGCGCGACAACGCCGTCAGTCCAGGGGCGCGGCAGTTTTTCGACACCGCGCTCGGCGAGCGTGGCCTCGAGCCAGGTGCTCTGTTGTTCGCCAGTGACCGCTTGGTCAGGTGTTAGTTCCAGGGCAGCGCGGGTCAGAGCCTCGTGGACCAATGCCAGGCGCAGATATTCAAGGAACATCTCGCGCGTGATTCCGCTCATCAAGAGGTAGGCAGGCAGGTCCTCGGCCAGGCCCTGAGCCTGAATGTCGGCCTCCAACTCAATCCAGCGCCGCGAGAGGTCTTGGGATGAGATCTCGATGCCAGCTTCGGTAGCCAGCGTGTCAAGCACCCGCAGCTCGAGCAGTTGTTGCAAGGCGGCGAGACCATCTGGAGATCGTCCGTGTCGCCACAGCAGTAGTTCGTCCAACTCGGCGAATGAGACGGCAGTCGTGCCCGCCAGGGCTGCGAGGTCTTGACCTAGTCGCGATGGCCCAGGTGGCTGCGTTTGGGGTGGGGGAGCGTCAGGTTCTTGGACCTTGGCTGCGCCGCCAACCAGGAGCAGAGCCGGCAAGAGGTTCAACCACCGAGGGGCAAGTCGTCGGCCGTGTGATCGGCAAGCTGCAGAGGACATGAGCAGCAGCCTACACTTGGTCAGCTCATCACGCTTTGCCCTGTCCCTTGATTCTGAGGGACTCCAGCACACACAGACGATTCAGCAACAAGAAATCGGGGGCGCCTCGCACTTGCGAGGCGCCCCCGGACGAGCATTCCACGTGCAGGGCGGCTTACCAGTCCGCACCACCCTTGGAGCTGACCTGGTAGGCCCACGTCGGGCGCACTGAGTCAAAGAAGCGGTGGTCCGTGGGGAACTTGGACGGTGTCTGGTGCGCGAGCACCTTGTATTCATCGCCGTCCGACTTGTACAGGTAACCCTTGCTGCCGGTGGGGAAACCCGCATCCGGATCGGCGGGCAACATATCGATGTACTCCGGAATCAGACCCGGAATGTAGGGGTCGACTTGGGTGTATCCGTGGCCGCCGTACTTGGGCGCGTCTCCAGACCAGCCGGAGACCACGGGGTAGATACCATTGTCAGCGTGGTAGAGCTCGAGCGCTTTCTGCAAGGTGCTCAGGTCTGAAACGCGACGGGCATTGAACGCGCGCTCGCTCGCGGAGCCGAGACGGGGCATGGCGATACCGGCGATGGTAACGATGACCATGAGGACGATGACCAACTCCATCAACGAGAAGCCAGCGTTTCGGTTCTGGGTAGGAACTTGAAGTCTTTTCACGGGTCTGGGACTAATGGGTAATCGGTGGGGACAGGCCGGAGGACACCGACCATTCCTGACACCTTTCGGCGCCCTCACGGGCATGGCTTGAGTCCTTCTCAGGGATAACCGCCCGATCCATCCAATGGCCTCAAGTCCCTGGAGGCAGGCTCCGAAGACTAGGAAGCGGTGCGCCCCAACCCGTCCCGGTTTCCAGTCTCCAGCCCCCAGTCCCTATCAGCAGTACGGCAGCATGAGCGGTCTATCCGTCCTTTATGTCTCCGACAACTCCGTGAGCTGGCTTGCGGAAGATCGGGAGAATTGTGTGCTGACAGCGGATCTTCTCGAAGGCGACGAATCCATTGCACGGACGGTCGTCGCGATGCTCGAGGGTCGTGGCGAACGCGGACAGGCTTGTGTTTTGGCTCTGGACGAATCGTTCTACAGGCGCCGGCAGATAGAACTACCCGCCGGTCTCAGTCCTCGGGACCTGGCCGGAAACTTGAATCGCAAAGCGGCCAACTTGCTGGGCACCACGGACCAAGCCCTCTATCACGCTCTACCCCTGGGCGGCAACAAGCAGAACACGCGCGACGGCATCCAGTCCTGGCTGCTGTTCACCCTCGAGGCGCCGCGCTTGCGAGCCCTGATGGACTCGCTGCGCAAGGTTGGATTCGACGTCAAGCGGGTCTTGGCAGCGGAGACGGCGTACCACGGGATCTGGCAACCGCGCGAGCTTGCAGTGGGTGAGGCGGCCCTACTGGTTGGTCAATTGGGGACCGGTCTCGGGGTCAGCTTGATTGGCACGGCGGGCCTCGTCAGTCACAACGTCGTTCCAACCGCCTCCCTCTCTCGGGACGCACTGGCCTCAGCATTGGTGCAGGAGTTGCGGTCGATGGATTCCCATTGGCGCAGGCTGAGCGAGGGCGGAGTCGTTACCCAGGTCCATCTTTGGGGCTTCGACCCTGAGTGGGAGGCCGCGATCAGTCCCGCCACCCAGATGGTGCTCCCTGACGTGGACCTCACCTTTGCTTGTGCTCCCGTAGCGCCTGATCCCAGGCAGTATCAAGCGCTGGCTCTGATGGTCCCGTGCCGCAGGCTCGACGCGCTCTCCGTCGACTTCACTCTCCCCGCAGCTCCACGCCGCAGCGTCTCATCCATGCTGGTGGCGGCCAGTGTTGCCTGCGTGGCCACCTTTGGCTTGATGGGCCGCAGCGGCCTTGCGACCTCCGTCGAGGCCATGCAGCAGGACATGCGCATGCGCAGCGATTCGGCCAGGACAGTCAAGGACGCGTCGAGCCTCAAAGCAGAGATCCAATCATTGCAGAGCGTCGAATCGGAATTCCAATCCGAGTGGCGCGCCTTCCTCGGTACGGGTACGTCAAACATTCCTTTCGGCAGGGTCTGTGGTGATGTATTGCGGGCCTTTGGCGATGATGCGGCACTCGAGTCCATTCACTTGACCGCGGAGGACAGTTCTGTCCGGTACGCAATCGTTGGCTGGGCGCCTCCTGGGACCGTTCGTGCGGCCGAGGCCCTGGCGGACTTGACCGGCAGGTTCGACGAACTCGATGCGTTTGGAAACTTCTCCCTCCAGCCGGAAACCAGAATCCCGGGCAGCAGCAGTTCTTCTGAGATGCTGCAGTTCACGATCGATGGAGATTGGGATGCTCGCGCCGCGCATGGGGCCCCTGCCCGCGATTCCCGAGGAGGAGAGCGGTAGTGAGTAGCTCAATTCAACCCGCCGACAACCGGAACCAAGTGGGATGGTCTCCCGTCCCCACGTTGCTCATCTTGGCCCTGGCCATGTTCTTGTGCACCGCCGGAATCGTGGCGGGGCCAGCTCTGGGTTATCGCGGTGCCGTGGCGCAGTGCTCGGCTTTTGACGACGCCGAATACAATCTGATGTTGCTGCATGAGCAGGCTGAGGACCTTCGCACTCGCATCGATGCCGGTCAACTCGAGGAGTTGACGGCCGCCTTGCGCACTTTCATGCCGGCTCCTCCTGATCGCGTGGCCCTTTACGGAGACGTACGGTCGGCAGCCGACCTATCGGGAGTGACCCTGGAGAACATCGTGTTTGCAAAGGTGGACACGCCGCTCGGCCCAGGCAGTCAGGGGCAGTGGGTGCGCCTCGTCACTCTGAACGTCGCCGGTGAAGCACAGCCTGTGGCCGTCGAACGACTGCTTCAGTTGCTACGCCACGCCGGTCACCCGCTACTTGTAACGGGCTTCAGTCTCCACCGCTCTCAACTTGGCGATTCGAGTTTCCAGTTCCGCCTGCAGCTCGGTTTTCCTTTTTACGGGCCTGCACCCGATGTTCCCCAGGACGGCCTCGACATGACCCGCACTCCCCAGCTATGAACGCCACAAAACTGCTAGTCGCCCTGCTCGGACTCTCCACAGCCGCCACGTGGGGGCCGCAGGTGTGGTCGGCCTACGGTGGCGACGACGCGCTCCAAGAGGTATTTCCTGACGCAGACGAAGTGGGTGCTGGCTCGGCCGTGAAGCACGCTTCAAGCGCCTTCCCATTGGCGCAAGAGGCCAGCGCAGGTGTCGCTGCGGCTGGTGATTCTGCAGCTCCCGACCAAGACCTCCCGCAAGCGGACTCCGAGGGCAGCGGAGAGGTCCCTGTGCAGCAGCTGTTGAGTGTCCTGGAGACGTTCCGGGGCGGCTCAGCCGGTGAACTCAGTCAGTTGCTCGAGACGACTCCCACCTGGCTCGACGGCCAGGGAGGGTCTGGGTCCTCCAGCCGGCCACGTCCTGACTCCCGCTTGAGTTCGGGAATGAACGGGACTTCCTCCCTGGCCGACAAACGATCGCGTCGCGATCGCGTGGCGGCCTTCACCGAGTCGGCCAGCCTGACGGCAATCGTGAACGCCGAGCAGGGTTCCTGGGCGCTCCTCGGCGGCCACATCGTTCAAGCGGGAGACGTCCTCATTCCGGAACTCCTGTGGGTCGAGACGATTGGGCGACGTGGCGTGACCTTGATGTCCGAGGAAGGGCGCATCGAACTTCCGCTGCCTGCGTTCCGGGCAAACTCGCCCCGCTCCGGAACGACCCCAGAGGCGGCCGGAACGGAGCTCGTCCCCGACTTGGACCCTCCCATGACTCCTGACACCGACGACTCACTCGAGGTAGACCCCGCATGACTATCAAGCCTCTTGTTCTCTTCGCTCTCCTGGGAGTGACGGCCTGCGCCACTCCGACGACGGTCGGGCGTGTGCGTTCTGAGCCTTTCATGCCCGAGAATCAAAACCCACTGCTCGTTGAGACGACCCACTCCTGGGTGGATCCCCAGCCTGACGAGCGCGAGGCAGCGTTTCAGCTAAGCGAGCGCGTCCTGATTCCCTCAAGCGAGGTCGTGAGTCTGGATTTTCGGAGCACTCCCCTGGCCAACGCGATTCACATGATCGCCCAGATCGCGGACGTGAACATCTACCTCGATGCGCAGCACAACGCCTTGATCGACGCTTCCTTCCCAAACGTCCGATTGGACGAGGCTCTCGAAGTGGTCTTGTTGCGTAACGGCCTAGCTCTCGAGCAGCTAGCGGGTGGCGTCTACTCCGTCCGAGTGAGTGACGGCGACACACCCACGACGGCCCGCTTCAAGCTGCTCTCTTCCCATGCGCTGGAGGTGGCTGCGAAGCTGACTGAGATTCTGGGCGAGGGCGTGAGTGTGGTCGGGGATCCGTCCCTCAACGTCGTGCTCGTGCAGGGTACGCGTAGCGACGCGGAGCGCGCGGCCGAGATCGTTGAGACGATAGACCAGCGCAGGCCTCAGGTCCTGATCGAGGTCGGTGTCTACGAAGCCAGTATTGACGATGGATTTGAACTAGGGATCTCCCACTCGTTCAGCGATGTCGTTGACGGCAGCGCCGTCGACATCTTGCAGAACCTTGCCACGCCCGACACGCAGTTCTCCCTGACCTTCGGGAACTCTCCCGGGAGCTTGGAGACCACAATCCAAGCCTTGCGCAGCCACGTCGGTGTGGAGCTCATCTCTTCGCCGCGAGTGATGACGGCCAGTAGCACCGAGGCGTTGGTCGAGATCGTGGAAGAAATCCCATACATCCAAACCACATCGACCATAACGACGGGCGCGGGTACGGGTTCTGGTTCCAACGTCGCACAGGTGGTGGAGTACAAGGAGGCGGGAATCTCGCTCACTGTCCTGCCCACCATCCACGGTGACGGATTGATCGAAATCAAGATCGACCAGACCGTCTCGGAAGTCGTGGACGTCTTCAATGACATTCCGGTGATCGACAAGCAGCACATCGATACCACCTTCTTCGTGGCCGCAGGGCAGACCGCCGTCTTGGGAGGTTTGATGCAGGATCGTAGGCGCTCCGTCAATGAGAGCGTTCCTCTCCTAGGGAACATCCCCATCCTGGGTCGTCTCTTCCGCAAGGATGAGGATCAGACCCAGAAGCGCGAGCTGCTCGTATTCGTGACTCCGCGCGTACTCGATCCTCTGCAGGCGGCGCGAATCGCCGAGGAGTACAAGCGCAACTACCGCGAACAACGCCGCGAGTTCGATCTGCCCACCCTGCCGGCGGAGGGATCCGGCGACCTGACGACTGAGGGCAACTGACCATGGTCGAAGTCGTCCAAAGGGTGCGGCTCGGGGACGCTCTCGTCTCCGCAGGGCTTCTCACCGAAGATGAACTGAGTGTCGCCTTGGCCGAACAGCGTCAGGCGCATCGCCCGCTGGGAGAGGTGCTCTTGTCACTCGGGTTTGCCCGGCCAGAGGAAATCGCAAGGGCGCTAGCCGCGGGCATGGGCATTCCGTTCGTGCGCGGCGGTGACCTGCAACCCGACGGCTTGTTGCTCTCGGTGATCGATCCCGCGTTCATTCGCGAATCCGGGGCGTATCCGATGGAAATGGAAGGCGGTGTGCTCAAGGTCGCCATGGTCGATCCGAGTGACCCCAGCAAGAGTGAACTCGTCCGCAAGCGCTTTCGAGCCGCTCTGGACTTGCACCTGATCACAGAGGGTGATCTGGACGTCCTGATCCGACAGCTGGATCGAGGAGACGACGACTCCCTCGAAAACGAGCTGACCCGGGCAGCGCAGGAACCGGAATTTCCGGTGGAGTCGGTGGTCCAGGCTCTGCTGCAGGATGCAAGCGAGTGCGGGGCCACGGACATTCATATCGAGCCGGAAGAGGAACTGACCCGCATCCGCTATCGGATCGACGGAGTCCTGCAGTCCAGGCAAACCTTGCCCAAGGAGAACACGGCCAGTGTTCTCTCGCGCATCAAGGTCTTGAGCGACCTCGACATTTCCGAACACCGTCGCCCGCAAGACGGGCGCATGCGCTGCCATGTACACGGGAAGGAGATGAACATTCGAGTCTCCTTGATCCCTTCGGCCAACGGAGAGAATGCGGTGTTGCGCGTGCTCGACAGCTCAGCGGGTGGTGTGCAACTCGGCGCTCTGGGTCTGGGCGGGCGTAATTTGAGCACGTTGAGATCGATCCCCGAGCGTTCCCACGGGCTGTTCCTCGTGACCGGCCCCACCGGTTCCGGAAAATCCACCACTCTGTACGCCATGTTGGCGGGGGTGGATGCCATCCACCGCAAGGTCGTGACCATCGAAGATCCGATCGAGTACACCATGCCATTGGTTCGACAGAGTCAGGTTGACAACGCCGTAGGCTTCTCCTTTCACGAGGGTCTGCGCTCCATTCTGCGGCAGGATCCGGATGTCATTCTGGTGGGCGAGATTCGCGACCGAGAGACGGCTGACATGGCCGTCAAGGCGTCCATGACGGGGCACCTCGTCTTTGCAACCCTTCACACGAATACCGCCGTGGGTGCCGTTGCGCGCCTGATTGATCTGGGAATTCCCCCCTACCTGATCGAGGACTCGCTCATCGGCGTGCTGGGGCAGCGGCTCGTGCGCCGCGTCTGTGACGGATGCGCCGTGGATCTGGAGCCGGACGCGCACTTGGCTCGCTTGCTGGGCGACCGACCGGCGAGTCCGCGCGTGGGCGAGGGCTGCAAACTGTGCAACGGCACCGGCTACAGCGGGCGGACGGTCATCGGCGAGCTGTTTCTTCCAAACGATGACTTTGGGAGTTGCATGGTCGATGGATTCGACCCCCAAGCTCTCCACAGTCTGCGGGAGAAGAGCCCCATGACATCGGTCTTCGAAGACGGCCTGGAAAAAATCCGCATGGGCGTGACCACCCTGGAGGAGGTGGAACGTGTGGGGCGTGGGCACCGACTAACCGAGGACGAACTTGAAGGCCTTTGAATACCAAGCACGCGGAGTCGACATGGCTCTCGTCACAGGCGTCCTGACTGCCGCCGATGAGCTCGCGCTCGACCGCGAGCTCGAGGCCATGGGTCTGGCCCTTACGAGGGCCAAGGTCGTCGGAGCCAAACACAGCGCCAAACACGTCAAGCTCTCCGCGCGGGAGCTTGTGACGATGACCACCCAGCTTGCGACCCTACTGGGGGCAGGTGTTCCAATCCTCGGTGCCCTGCAAGGCCTGGCGCCGCAGATGCGGTCGGAGGGTGGGCGGGAACTCATCTCTCGCATTGCTGATTCGATCGAGGGGGGAGGGTCGCTGTCGGAGGCCTTGGCGCAGTTCCCGGATTCCTTCAGTGCGGTCTACCGGTCTTCCGTAAGGGCTGGCGAGATGACTGGCGCGCTGCCGTCCGTGCTCAGCAGTCAGGCCAAGTTCCTGGAGTGGTGTGCAGAGATCCGATCGACGACCGTCCAGGCGCTCTTCTACCCCTTCATGTTGATGGTCGCGATCAGCGCGCTCATCGTGCTCATGATCACCTTTCTGGTGCCCCGTATCATCGCCATGATGCCGGGTGGCGAGGAGAGCATGCCGGGACCGACGCTCTTCTTGATGGGCTTGTCGGACTTGCTTGTGGACCACGGCGTCTTGCTGGCGGGCGGGCTTGCCCTCGTCGTGGGCGGAACCCTGGCGGCGTTGAGGCACAAGCCTACGGCTACTGCCTGCAGTCGCATGCTGCTCCGCATTCCACGCCTGGGCGACTTGCTTTCAATGCTCGCGGTCTCCCGCTTCGCCCGGACGGCATCGACGCTGCAAGATGCGGGCTGCGACGTCCTGAGCATGATAGACGTCTCCAGTTCAGCCTGTGGCAACAAGGCCTACCAGGCCAGTTTCGAAGAGGTTCGGGAGCGGGTTGCCAAGGGTGACCGCTTGAGTGAAGCGCTTGAGAAGCAGGTTCCCATGGACCCACTGCTCGTGCAAATGGCGAGCGTGGGCGAAGACACGGGCGAACTCGATGTCTGCCTGTCTCAGCTCTCCGGGTACTACGACAAGGAAGTGCCCCGCATGGTCCAGTGGTTCCTGGCCATTCTCGAACCGGCCATCCTGGTTTGTGCAGGCGGCGCGGTTGCTTTCATTCTCCTCGCGGCCATCCTCCCCATGCTCTCCCTCTACGAGAATATGTGACCCCATGCGCGTACATCGACCTACCCGATCCACCCAGAGCTGGGCCCCGCAGACCACTGGCCGACGCTCGGGGTTCAGTCTGATTGAAATCGTGATCGTGCTCACGATCATGAGTGTGTTGGCAGGCGTTGCCATCCCCGTGACCAAGACTGTTCTGGATCGCAGTCACGCCAAGGCGACGAGAGTAGAGATCCAGGCACTCTCTGATGCCACCGCAGCCATGTTCGAAGATACATGGGCGCTGCCCCACCAGGTCGCTGACTTGCTCGTGGACACGGGCATCGCCGGGTGGTCGGGACCCTATCTACCCGGCTCATTCAACGACTCGATTTCCGGGCTCCGTGGCTACGAGGTTGACGGTTGGTCACGCAGCTATGTCTTGGATCCTGTCGGAGACGTGCTCAGGATTACGAGCCAGGGGCCAGATCGGGAGATCGGCGGGGCGACGACATTGAGCTGTCGCTCGACGTCACCATGCTGCGGCGCGCTGAGACTCTTGAGCGCCTAGCCATCCTCAACACGGCCATTCAGAGCTACAACGCCGTGATGCAGAGCAAGAAATCCCTGCCTGCAGACTTCGGCTCGATTCACACCGCGCTCGTGGTCAAGGGGTTCTTGCCGTCCTCATCCGCGTTCGAAACCGATGCGTGGGCGGATGCATTCGTGCCGGACCCCTTGCACCAGACACCCGTAGTACGAGTCACGTCGATCCACATCTCGGCCATCTCTGACGGCACCAAGACCACCAAGAAGGAGGGTGGCTGGGGCAACACGCACGGGTTCGTACCCTCAGGATGGGGCCCCCTCGGCAAGCAGGGGGACACCAAGAAAACGGGCAAGCAAGAGAAGCAGAACAAGAAGGACAAGCGGGCGAAGAAAGAGAAGTAGCGCAAGATGTGTGTCGGCTCGCGTCGCTCAGGAACTCTCGTCCTCAGGAGGGGCTTCTGGGTGGTTGGCTAGCGGGCCTTCAGCCCGGGGCGGCCTTGCACGCGAGGGTGGGCTGCGGCGGCGGAAGAGTCCAACGTCCAGGGGCCCAGGAATCCGTCGAATTGCAGCAGGAGGCGCGAGGCTTCGTCTGCGACCGGTCTCGCCGCTGGGACGAATGGCGCCTCGTAGCGAGCTCCGACAGAGAGATGGACAGCGTCAAGGCTGCCGTGAAAGAACGAAGTGGCGCGTCCATTCGCATCCACATCCGCGCCGATCATGAAGGGCAGCGAATTGCGCGTGCGCTGACCACTGCCTGGCCCAGCCGCAATCTGCTGGCCATCCAGATACAAGCGCAACTCCGAGCCATCGAAGACACCCGCGAGATGCTGCCACCTGCCGACCTCCAACACGGGAGAGGCGGACTTGACTTCCACATAGGTCCCGTTCAAGTGAACGCTGAAGCTGGGCTGGCCCCTGTTGACGAAGATCCCGAACTCCGATTCCTCCGTCTTGCACAGAAGACCTGTTCGTTCTCCGAAACTCTCTGCTTGCAGCCATGTTTCCAAAGTGAACGGTCCGTCCGGTAAGTCGACGGACTGGCTCCCAAGGACCAAAGCGTCGTCGCGGCCATTCAAGCGCAAGGCGAAGTCCATTCCGGGGGGCACGGGGGCCAGGGCATCGGTGGTCGCGTCCAAGGAAATGGGCAGTTCGATCGATTTGGGCGGCAGCGAGATTCGAATTCCCTCGCCCAAGTAGTCGGCTTGCAGCTGAGCCACCGGGAATCGCAATCCGGCGTCGAGCTTCGAGCGTGGGTGAAGCGCCAGGGCCCTAAATTGAGTTGTCTGTCCCTGCTCGAGTCGCGCGTGGTGATGCTCCCTCAGGAACACCCAGCGCGAGTCCGCACTCTCGAGGCCGATCTGGACTTCAATCGGGGCGGCTTGGGGGTTGGTGACCGCCAGCACAAGATCGCCATCCACGGCTCCTTGGGCGTCGATCGTCGGGGCCGAAAGCACATTCAAGCGCAGGCCACTCCCCAGCGCACGGACCTGATCGCTGACCTCGCGGGTGATCTTGCGCGGGTCCATCGCCGCTCCCACGGGAAAGGTCGAAACGGCGATGCCGTCATCACGAACGGTGACCAGGTTCCAGTGGTGCAAGAATCCGGCCTCGGGCGCCACGCCCGATTGCGAACCGCCCACGGTGGCCAGGGTCATGTACTCGATGCCGTCGCGCACGCCGCTGTGCACCATGCGGTGGATATGTCCAGCGAACACAGCGGTCACGTTGCCAGCGGCGACCAGGCGCTTGTGTACTTTCTCCCAGTCGTCCCCGTAGTTGCCACCCAACCAGCGCGGGTGGTGCAAGAAGACAAAGACGTGACGTGCTCCGGATGCGCGCTGCAGAGCGCTGTCCAAAAAAGCCAGCTGTTCCGGGCTCATGCGCTGACAATCGGGCTTGTTGAAGTTTCTCTCTCCGGTTTCAGGGTTTCCCTCGTCGGTATAGAGACACAAGAACCAGCAGTCCTTGTGTCGCAGGGCGTACCACAGAGGCCCGAAGTGCGCTTCGTAGTCGGTTTCGTGTTCCCGGTCAGGCCGATTCGCGCCTCTCCAATACACATCGTGGTTGCCAGCCACTGGGTACCACGGGCAGATCAGGCCATTCATGATGCCCGTGAACTCAGTCATCTGGGCCATCCACTCGGGCGTCGTGTTGTAGCCATTGACCAGATCCCCAACGGTCATCACCAGGTCGGGGTGCACCAGGTTCACTTCCTCCACGGCCTCCGCCAGGATCTTCACGCCGTCGGCTGGGCCTCCAGTGCGGTCACCGAAGACGGCAAAGGTAAAGGCATCATCTTCCACCGGGACGTCGAGCAGTTGCTTTCCGGGTCGGTCCGTTTGAAGCCGATCGGGATCCTGTGCTGCCGCCGAAGTGCAGGTGAGAAGGACGAGTGTGCTATGTAGAACGAAGCTCCTAGTGTGGTAAGTGACCATGACGACTACGGTAGCATGGACTTCCGGTGCTACACTGCGTCCCATTGCCCTTTGCCCCGACACGATTCGAATGAGCCCCCAAGACGACGCCCGCTTCCTGGCCCTCCTCGTGCACCGCGGGTACCTCACTCGCGGTGTGGCGGAGCCTCTGCTGGGGCCGCTCAAGGCCGGCCAGGACCTCGACGGCTTGCTCCAGAGCGAACTGGGTTGGGACGCGCAGCATGTTCAGAAACTACGTCGTACGCGTGCAGGGGAAGAGCCGGAGATTCCTGGCATCGAGGTCTTGGGGCTGCTTGGTTCCGGCGGTACGGCCGATGTGTTCCGCGCCCAGGAACGCAAGAGCGGCCGGGTGATCGCCATGAAGGTGCTCAATCGGCGTTGCACCGAAGACAAGGCCCAGCGTGACGCGTTCGTGAGGGAGGCGCGCTTATTGGAGAAGCTCGATCACCCCGGATTGGTGCGCGGCTTCGGAGTCAACCGCAGTGGCGACACGTATCTGTGCCGACAAGAACTCGTTGAGGGCAGCACGCTGTTGGAAATCCTGGACAAGGGCCAGTCCTTTTCGGAGGAGCAAGCGCTCAAGATCATCCTCGCGGTGGCTGACGTGCTGGAGTACATGTCCACCAACGATCTGGTCCACCGAGATGTGAAACCAGGCAACATCATGCTGGCCCCAGGTGGTGAGGTGAAGCTCATCGACCTAGGGTTCTGCGCACGTCCGGACGAGCGCAACCCCGAGAACTCAGCCGTGGGCACGGTTGCTTACTTGGACCCCAATCAAGCCGAGGGCGGGGCCTGCGCCGACATCCGAGGGGATGTCTACAGCCTAGGCGTGACCCTCTTTCAATTGGTGGTTGGACGACTGCCGTTCGAGGGCGAGGGCGACGAGGACACTTTGCGCAAAGCGGTCATGGAGAACCTCAAGAGCCCCGAACTCAAGAGCAAGGAATTCTCGCCCCACTTGCACTTCATCATCGAGAAGATGATGGCCAAGGACGCGGACGTGCGCTTCCAGTCTTGGGACGAGTTCTTGAACGAAGTGCGTGGTCTGCTCAAGGGCTTTCAAGATCTCGACTTCAGCGCGCCCGAATCGAGCCGAGCGAAATCCCGCACAGGTATCCGGCGCAGGAACTCCCCGGGGCGCCAATAGGGAGACTGAAGGGGCATGACAGAACCGGATACGGACGACTTGCACCTGGGTCATCCAGACGCTGAGCAAGACCCAGGCCTCAAGGGCCAAGTGCCCTTTCGCTTCAAGTGCCAACGGTCGGGCCGTTGCTGCACGGTGGGGGAGGGCTACGTTTGGCTCGCAGAAGGCGAGGCCGAGGCCTTGGCCGCCGCGCTTGAGATGGAGCCCGAGGCCTTCTTCGCGAGATACGTGCGCCAAGTCCCCGACCCCACCACCGGTGAGCTGCGCGCTTCCCTACGCGAGCAGCAGGGCCGTTGTGTTCTGCTCGAAGGTTCTCGTGATTGCACCGTCTATGAACGGCGCCCCGACCATTGCCGTTCCTTTCCGTACTGGCCGAGCATCCTGAACGATTCCGACGCGTTCGAACGAGCGCGTGCCGTTTGTCCGGGCATGGCCGCGGTCGTGTCTGAAGAGCGCCGCGCCCAAGCCTTTGAGCAGCTCGCCGTCCTTTACGCGGAACTGGACGCTGAGGTCGAGGCCCTCTCGCCGCGCTGCGAGATGAGTGGTTTGTGTTGCCGATTCGAAGAAGCCGAGCACGAGCTGTACGCCACAGGTCTCGAGACGGACTACGCGGCCGAGATTCACCCCCAGGCTTCAGAACCGGAAGCTCCCGGTCGCTGCCCCTACCATGTGGAAGGGATCTGCACGGCACGCCGTGGGCGGGCACTCGGGTGTCGCACCTACTACTGCGATGTGACGACGCGCGATGACTTGGAGTCCCTGCACGAGACCTACCTCGCTCGCGTGCGAGCGCTCGAGTCCAGCCTCGGCTATCCTGCCAGCTACGGTCTCTTCCCCGCTATGCTGGCGGCACGCGGGATCGGCACTGGAGAGCGCCCGGAATGAGGTTCAGATTCACAGTCATCGCGGGCTTGTTGGCCCTGATCGTGCTCCTGTTGGGGCGCCAGTTCTTGGATCGTTTTCGAGCACCCAAGGGCCTGGCGGAGCGACCGGTCACCCAGCAAGTCGATCCCGCCGCCGCCGCGATTCCAAGCGCCGTGCAATCCGGTGGAATCCCCTCTCTGCTGGCCCCTGCCTGGGTAGCGCGTAACAAGTCCGGCATCGTGGCCCTTGAGAAGGGTGACTTCAAAGCGGCCGCCGAGCACTTCGCCGCTTGCCTGGCCGAACGGCCGGACGAGGTGATCTTCGCTCACAACTTGGCCGAGACCTACGCCCGCTGGGCGACGTCGATTCACACCGGCGACCTCTTCGATCGCAAGCGGTCCATCGAGTTGCTTGAAGAAGCGCTGCAGCTGCACCCCGAGCGTCTCGAGCTGGCCGACCTGCTCGCTCGTTACGAGCGCAGTGAGGAGGCCGAAGATGGCTTCTACAATCGGGAGACGCTGCACTTCCAGCTGGCGTTCGACTTGACGCGCGAGGAATTGCAGGCAGATGTGGAGACCTTGGTCGAAGTGTTGGAAAACGCGTACCAGGAGTACGGGGAATGGTTTGTCACGCGGCCCGCTGACCACAGCCAGCCCATCCGCGTCGTGATCTACACCCAAGAGGGATTCAGCCAGGTGACGCGCGTAGGGGCCTGGGCCGGGGGCATCTACGACGGGACCATTCGGGTGCCCGTCACGGACCTCTCACGGGAACTGCCTCGGGTCCTGGGTGTCTTGCGTCACGAATTGTTACACGCCTTCGTGCACGTGGCCGGAGGAGCTTCGGTTCCGGGCTGGCTCAACGAGGGCCTTGCCCAGTGGTTGGAAAACGGAAGAGCGGGCCCAGACGCCCTCGGCTTGGAACGCGCCCGCAAGTCCATGGGTGGTGCCCAGCCCTTCCCCCTCGAGCGCTTGAACGGTTCCCTGGCCTCTTGGACCGACCCCAAGGAAGTCGAACGCGCCTACGCCCAATCTTTGCTCTTCGTCGCCTATCTGGAAGAGAATTTTGGCGCCGACCTGCTGCACGAGATGATCCAGTCCTGCGCCCAGGGCAAGACTCCACACGCCACCTTCAAGTCCCGTGTCGCTTTGGACCTGGACTCCATACTCCCGGACGTGTTCCAGTAGGTCGGGTGTCCTCTCGGGTGTGCTGGGCCAATCGTCTAGGTGGGCAACCTGTCAGAACTGACTGGGTTCAGTGGGCCTAGCCACAAACAGCATTCCTTCCTTTGGCCTCGTCTGTGGGCGTTGGAGACCACTCCTCGGGACCCGATGCGTGAGGAGGGGGGGCCTGCTGGCCGGTAGCCCCTTTTCATTGAAGCTGGGGGCGATTCCCGGGATGGATGCACACCAAACCCAGTCAGTTCACAAACTGTCCGATGGGGGCCTGGACCGTACCGGGCAGGTCGCCATGATCGACAGGTGGCGAGGGGGCAGCGAGCTGATGTGCGAGAACTGAGCCCAAAAGAGAGCAGCCGCGCCGAGCCGAAGCTCTTATCGCGGCCGCTCGTCAGCCTCTCCCGTCCAATGTGGGCGAGGCCCCCCTTTGACCCTTAGCGCCTACCTCATAGAAGTGGGCTCAAGGGGTCGTGCGTCCAAGCCGCGCGCCATGTCGCGCCAATCACAGACCCAGAAGTAGGCAAAGATCAGGGTCTCCACCAACCAGGTCCCCAAGAGGGCTGCGCCAAGGGTTGTCGCAAGGACGCTCACGTTTCCTCCTTCGCTTCGTTCCGCGAGGCAAGTGCCCCGCGCCTATATACCTCGGCGGACTTTCTGGGATTGATTCCCCCTAATCCAGAGGTTGCCCGAGAGGCAGGGCAGATTGGGTCCTTGGCCTCACAGGGACACCGTCGCGGGGGGCAATCGTCATTCAACTCGTGCTGCCTGTTGAAGATTCAGACCCAATCAGCCTGCTCGCTAGAGTTCTGGGCGGTCGACCAAGGGACTGCGACGCCGCCAAGGTGATTCTGTCCACCGAGGGCTTGGGGGGGCTGGCGCGTCTTTCTGTGCAGGAATTGGCCCGCTGCCATAAGTTGACCCAGCCCCAGGCACGACGTCTCGAGGCGGCTTTTGGGCTCGGACGCTGGGTCGAGAGGGATCGCCTGAAGCCCCGGCCGCATCTCGGGCGGCCCGAGGCGGTTTACCGACTCCTGGCCCCCGAGTTGAGGGGGGTCCAACAGGAGAGTTTCCACGCGTTGTTCTTGGACCCTCGCCATCGTCTGCGGAGTCGGCAGGTGGTGAGTCTAGGTACGTTGACCAGTTCGCTGGTCCACCCCCGAGAGGTCTTCGCACCCGCCCTGCGCAGAGGTGCCGCCGCCCTGATCGTGGCCCACAACCATCCCTCGGGGGACCCGCAGCCCAGTTCTGAGGACGAAGCGGTGACCAGACGCTTATTGGAAGTGGGCCGCTTGGTGGGCGTGCCGCTCCTGGATCACGTAGTCCTAGGCCAGGGTCGATGGGTCTCCTTACGCGAGACCATGGGGTTTTGAAGCTCGCTCCCTCGGCCTAGAGGTCTATCTCGGCCGCTGTTCTTCTTGTGGGCTCCTTTGCTGCGCGCGGGGTCTGCGCTACCCTCACCCCCGCCGGTAAGCCTCATCACCCCCTGCGTGTCACCAGGAGGGTTACTCGGCCGCCCCTGCAGGGTAGGCCGCCTGCCTTCCCTGCCTGGTCTTCTCATCACCCTCCATGGTCTGAGCGCCCTTTTTTGGGGCCCTGGCGGTGGGGGACTCTCCTTATTCCCGCCTCGCCTGCGGACCTGCCCCCCCGCCGTCCATGCCCCATCGGTATTCCCTGCGCGTCGAGAACGGCGCACTCGAGGGTCAGTCCTTTCCCATCGGGCGGGAGGGCTTCAGCGTCGGACGCAAGGCTGGCTCATCCCTGCACTTGAACGACGGATCCGTTTCGGGCGCCCATGCCCAGCTGAGCCTCGATGACCAGGGCATCAGCGTGCGCGACCTGGGCAGTACCAACGGCACCCGCATCGGCAGCGCGAAGATTCTTGAGGCGCGGCTGGACATCGGTCAGCGCGTGACGTTCGGAGCGATTCACTGCACCCTTGTCCAAGGGGAACCCGAGACCACGGGAGCCAATTCGGGGGCGCGGACAACGGATGAAATTGTCCTCGAAGGGGATTCAGTTTCCGACGTTGAGTTGGCTCTGGAAGAGCCGGCTCCCCCTGTGCCCGGACGTGCCCCCCAGGCTTCCCGGGCTCCTGCGGCAGCCCCTGCGCCCCCCCCTCCCCGAAGCGCGCCAGCACCCATTCCGTCTGCGATGGCCGACGGGCATCCTCAGGAAGTGGAGCAGCACACAGTCAGTGCAGAGAACCTGGCACGCTCCCAGAAGAAGTCACCTGTGGGTGCACTGGTTCTGGTGGTCCTTGCGCTTGGATCCGCAGCCGCGTGGTGGTTCTTCGGCCGCGCCGGCGAGCAGGCCTCGGGCGGCCGACCCGTTACGCCTCTGCCTGGGAACCTGCTTGCCGAGGGCTACTCCTTTGAGGGTCCTGAAGTGTGGCAGGCTTTGGACGAGGGCCAAGCCGCCTTCAACAACGCGACACGCGCTGCCTACTCGGGCAAGTCCGGGTTGGCCGTCTCCCTTGCGGCCGGTGAGAAGGCCGTGCACGCATCACCCTGGGTCGACGTGCGCAACAGTCAGCGCCTGGTCCTCAGCGCCCGTGTTCGTGTTTCGGGGGCCGCGGATCTGCGTCTGGGCATCGAATTAGCTCCTAGCGGATCGGCGACAGGCTCTATCAGCGTATCGGCCTTTGGTGATCCCCTGGCAGAGAGCACGGCCTTTGCTGAACAGTCGTTCGAGCTCACTGTCCCACAAGGCTACAGCCAAGCGCGAGTGGTCTTGGTCGCGCGGGTTGCTGGCGATTCCGCAGAAGCGACCGGTCGCGTTTCCGTGGACGACGCGGGGCTCTCGGTCGACGGCACCGGAGAAGTGCGCGCCGTGCTCGACGAGTACCGATTCTTCGATGTCGGACCTTTGCTCAACCTCTTCAAGGTCGACGCCACTCTGCTTTCCGGTCTACACGTTCGACCGCAGGGCTCCGACAGCCGCGCGGCGCTGGAGTTGCATCCGACAGCTGTGGGTAACGGTGTGCGCCTCAACACCGGCGCTAGCGGGCCTCTGGTCTTGGGGCTGACCGCAGAACCCAGGGCCGTGGATGGCGGCCTGGCCACCATGGGCCAGGGTGGCTACGCCCAACGCCAAGAGGATTTTGAAGCCACGGGCGTGACGGACCTCGTCATGGGTCGGGGCGTCAACTTGCTGCGCCTGGCACTCGGCCAACCCTGCAAGGTTCGTGGACAAAGCCAGGGCGGCGCGTACCGCCTGAGCATCGAACTCCCGGCCGGAGCTCAACCTCTGATTCAGGTGCGCTTCCAGGATGAGCGCACGGCGGCCATCAACCTGGCCGGAGATGCCGACCGCGCCGAACAGTCGGGTCGACTTGGCGAGTGCCTGGGATTGTGGCAGCGCCTACTCGACCAATATCCGTTCGAACAGCACATCGTGCAGCGGGCAGAGTCCCAACGGGCGAACCTGTTGCGCGCAGGCTTCGAGGAACTGCGGGACTTGGAAGGTCAGATTGAGCGGGCCAGCTTCTTCCGCCTGGCGGGCCTTTATCGCCAGTGCCGTGAGCAGTCGAACGTCATTGCCCAGCGCTACTCGGGGTCTGAAGTTGAGGACAGCGCGCAGGCGCTCGTCGAGCGCGTGGATCAGGACCTCTTGGCCCTGGAAACGGACCTCGACCGACGTGAAGTGCAACGCCTGCAGTCCATCCTCGACACACTCGACGGGCAAGAGGCCAAAGGCCTAGCGGCTCGCATGCGAACCTATCTCAAGGACGAATTCAACGTGACCCACGATGATGGAGGCGGCCAGTAAGCAACATGGCACGAACCTCAACAGGCATAGATGTAGGAGCCGGCTCGGCGGTTGCCCTGTGCGGGCAGTACAAGGGCAACACGTTCCACATCACCGAATTCAACGCGGCGGCCAACCCCTCATTGGGATCCAATGCTGGATCCAATGCTGGGGAAGGGGACACGGCCTGGCTGACGAGCGGCTGGGAAGAGCTCGCCCTAGGCTTCAAACCCGCCGGCGCACGCATCGGACTGACAGGACGCGATGTCAATGTACGCTACACCCGCGTTCCTCGAGTCCCCGACTGGCAACTGCGCAATCTGATGCGTTTTGAGGTTTCCGAGATCGGAGACCAGTCCGGGTCGGATGTGGCCAGCGACTTCAATCTGCTGCCGGAACTTCCTGAGGTCGAGGGCGAGGATGTGGTCATGCTCGCCATGGCCCGCGAAGGGCTGCTCGAAGACCACCTTGAAGGATTGGACCGGACGGGTGGCACCTTTGACAGTTTCAGCCCCGGTGCCATTGCTCTGTACAACGCCTGGACTCACTACGGGGTAGTCGAAGACGAGACCGTATTGTTGGCCAACATCGGCCATGACAACATCGATGTCGTGATCGCGCGTGGGCCCGACCTGCTGTTTGCACGCAACCTGTCCGGTGGCAGTCGACTGTTCGATCAGGCTTTGGCTCAGCGCTTCAGCGTAGGACTGGCCCAGGCGCAAAAGCTGAAGGTGCAATTCGCGAGCCTGCGTCCCGGTGCGTCCCACGCGACGCCCAATCACGAGAAGGCGAGTCGTGCAATCTTGGGCGCGGCCGGTCAGATCCTGTCTCTGTTGCAGTCGGCGATTCTGTTCTGCAAGAGTCAGGTCAAGATCAGCGGTTTGAAGGTGGACCGCGTACTGCTCTGTGGCGGGGGGGCTGCCCTGGACGGCCTGCCCCAGTACATCTCCAGCGGCATGGGCGTGAGCGTCGAACTCTTCGATGCCTTCCGCATGGTTGAGACGGGCAAGCTGGATGAACACAGCGCGGCTCTACTCGAGGAGTACAAGCTTGAGGCCGTCGTCGCCCTGGGCCTGGCCACCATGGGCTCTGATCCAGCGGCCTACAGCTTGGAGATCTTGCCTGCGGCCCTGGCCAAGAAACGCGCATTCTGGGGCGAGACGCTGTGGCTCATCGCCGCGGCCCTCCTGGCCGTCTGCTACTTGGGTTTCAAGACGGTGCATCTGGCGGACGAACTGGATCAGGTCAACAGCGAAAACGCTGGACTGCAATCGCGCTTGTCGCGGGCCACGCGGATTCACCGCGAGGCTGAACAGTTGATCGAGGAAAACGAATCCCTGCGAGTTCTCGCCAGCCAATTGCAAGGGGTGGCCGGTTTGGGTGAGCAGGGTGCGCGCTTGATGAGCGAGCTTGACCGTTCTCTGCCGGCGGACTTCTGGGTCTCCGAACTCAGCAGCGAATGGTCCTTTGACCCCGAGCTGGGTGTCGAGCGCAATTCCGATCGCCCCATGGTCCTCGTGCGCGGCCAGATCCGGCCCGGCACGGACTCCCCCAGCCGTCAGTTTCAGGAGATGACGCTCAACCTGCGCGAATCCCTGGTCGGGGACGGGAGCAGTGGCGCGCGCATGAAAGAGTCTATCGATCGCGACCAGTTTTCCTTGGACCTGTGTCTGTTTGGGCCGCCGCCTCCGGCGCAAGACGATTCCGAGGAGGAGTTCTAGCCATGGACATGAACGACTACTGGCAAGAGAACAAGCGCTTCCTGGTCACCCTCGGCAGCGGGTTTCTGGTCTTCGTCATCGGCCTGTTCGTCGTGCAGAGCCTGTACGGATCGGACTTGAGCACTGCCAAGCGCTTGCGCAATCGCAATCGCGGGGACCTGAATGCAGAACGCTACTCGGCCGCGCATCGCGACGAAGCTTCTGACGAGAATGATGCCCTGCGCGCGGCGATCGACGTGCTCTCCCAGGCTACGGCCTTTCAGCCTCGGCCCGGCTTTGTCGTCGAGCCCGGGGGGTCTCCCAGCGGGACGTACTTCACCCGCGTGGAAGAAGTGCGCGAGGATCTGGATTTGCTGGCCAGCCGTCGGCGCATGAATTACCCGGACGGGTGGGGCATCGAGATGCTCGAGACCAACAACTTGCCGGAAATCGAGCGGCGCCTGGAGGCCCTGGACCTTCTAGAGCGAGTGGCCCGGTTGGCCGCAGAGTCCGGAGTGGATCGCATCAGTCGCATCGTGGTGAAACTCGACCCGGGCTTCGGATCCCGTGGGGGCTTGGGGGCGCTGGAACGTACAAGCGTCACCTTCTCCTTGCTATCAAGCGCCGAGTCCGTCACGGACTTGATCGTGGCCAGCCAAGAGCCGGCGAGTGATGAGGGATCCGGCGGCCCCCTCGCCATCGGTCAGTTCAGTGTGGAGAACGAACGCAACAAGATCGGTTCGGTCAAGGCAGACATCGAGTTCCAGGTCGTTCGCGTCAAGCGGGATCTGAGTGACGAGGAGGCCGGGCAGTAGCCCGGGATCAGAACCATGGAAATGAAGAAGGAAGTCGGTGTCTTCCTGGCCGTGGCCGGTCTGCTGGGTTGGAGCGCCTACGGGCTGGTGTCGGATGGGGACGTAGCGCTACGCGGGCGCAGTGCAGGAGAAGCCAAGTCCTATTCCGCGATCCGTGTGCCCGACAGTTCGCTCGCCTTGTCCAGCGAAGTCCGCAGCGGCACCTTTGAGCGGGACTTGTTCTCGCCTCCGCGGGATACCACTCCCCTGCCCCCGCTGGACTTGGTCATGCCGCCCCTCGGGGCGCTGCCCGCCTTGGCTCCGCCCAGTGCCTACGGTCCCGCAGCGCGCGCCATGGGAGAGCACCTGCGTACACCCATCACGCACCGCTTGGCGGCAGGCCTGTTCGACGCATCTTCCATGGAGCCCGCAGCGCTCGCTGGTTCGGGCAACTCAGATGGGTTGACCCGTGTGAACGTGACGTCGGATGAGGACCTTACGGTGGACGAGCGCTTGGCCCGCATCGAGGCGCGCAAGAAACTTTACGACTGGATCGTGGTGGCCAACCTGAAATTTGGGCACATCCGCAATGCGAGTCGCTTCGACTTGAGTGAGAGCGGGGAGGCAATCTTGTTTCTGGAGATTGATCCCAGCACGGGCAAGGAGCGCTTTCCCGGTCAACAAGCAGTTGCCTACGAGGCCTCGCGGGTCCAGGAGTTTGGGCTGGCCGACACGCCGGCCAACCGGGTCGAGCTGGGTCGCGCCGCGCTAGGAACGGAACTGCGCCCTGGTGATTTTGCCGGCGCGATGCGCTTCGCGGGCGAGTGTCTCGAGCTGCGCAATGACACCACCCGTGCCCTTGAGGTTGCCGAGGAGTTCTACAGACTGTGCATTGAGTTGCAGCCCACGGATGTGCGCCCGCACCTGGGCCTTGCTCGCTGCTACGAGCTCGGTTTCAAGTTCGAGGCCGCCCTGGAGGTGTACCTCTCCTTGACGCAAGGAGAACTGCACACGGAGTCCGAGCCCTGGGCTCGACTCGGCGACCTCTACGCCCGTTTCCGCATGAACGGTCCCGCTCAGCAGGCCTTCGAGGAGGGACTGCGCAGATCCCGCACGGACTGGCTCGTGCGTTGGCTGTATGGACGCTTCCTCTTGGAATCCGGTCAGCCTGGGTTGGCACTTGAACACCTGACTGAAGCCCAGTCGCGCCAACCAACTGACAGCAACCTACGAGCCGAACGCGTAGGCATCCGCAATGATTACGGGCGTGTGCTCATGGCTTTGGGCCAGGTTGAACAGGCGCGTAGCGCGTTTGAGCGCGGTGCCAACGCAGACCCCGAAGGGGACCTGGGGCCGGCTGGTGTGCTGGCTGCATCGGTCCTGCTAGGGGACGAAGCCGACCTGTTGGAGCAGGATGAGGGCGGGGGACCGGACGCCAGCTTCGACCTGCTCTTCGCGCGCGGGCTGGCCGCCCTGGATCAAGAGGATGACGCCAATGCGCTGCGTCTGCTGCGCCAGGCTGCGGCCGTGGATCCTTTCCGGGCCTGGCTCTGCTGGCGCAGCTTGAGTTGGCTGGCAGAGATCACCAGCCACCCAGAAGAGGCGTGGGCCTACATCGAAATGGCCTACGAGTCCAATCCCGAGGACGTCTGGACTCTCTATCAACGAGGTCGATTGCAAGTGCAACGGGACGAGCTGGACGAGGGACTGGCGAGCTTCCGCGATGCACTCGACCACGAGTTGGATTTCCCCGACGCACTCATCGCCATGGGGGCCTTGGCCAGCAATGGCGACGACCCTGAAGCGGCCGAGCGCTACTTCGAGCGGGCCCTGGAAATCGACGCCGCACGTCCCAGCATCCACGCTCGACGCGGCTTGAATTTCCTGGTCCTAGGAGAACTGAGCAAGGCCGAGTCTGCTTTCAGTGAGGCCTTGCGCCGTGCACCCGATCTGGCGTCGGCGCGCAACGGCCGTGCCTGGTGGCAATACTTGAGCGGGGACTCCGGTCAAGCCCAGGCCAGTTTCGCCGAGCTCGTGGACGTACGCCGCAACGAACCCGAAGGCGATTTGCCGAGTGCCTACGCCGAGGAGCAGAGTGCACGAATCCGCGACCACGAGAGCAAGGAATTTTGGCGCGATCGATTTGATCGTGTCGGGCGCGTCGGAAACGGTTGGACCTACGATCAGGGCTACGGTGCCGAGGTGCGTCTGCACGACGGGGCAGTTTGGATCGAAGGCCAGCTCAACAAAGAGAGTCGCACGCGCCTCTACAGGGAGTTGCCCGCCGATCGCTTGCTCTCATTGGAAGCCGAAATCACCGTACAGCCCGAGTCACGAGATGTGACCGTGGGCATCTTCGTCTCGCGCGAAACCGAAAGCCGCTCGGAGGAGGTTCGGACCCACGCCGCCGTCGAACTCGTGCGGAATTGGGACGGAGCTGTACGCGTGACCTTGACCAAGAAGGGAGAACTGGACGCCGGAGCCCAGGACCTCTTCACGACCCAGTGGAACGTCGGTGAACCCATGCGCGTCGGCATTGAGAAGCGTGGGGAGACGTCGTCCGACACCACCATCACGCTCTGGGTTGACGGAGTCCCTGTGATCGAGAACCTGTCCTTGCCAACGCTAGGTCGTTCCAGCCAGCCCCTGCGCTTTGGAATTTTCGTAGAAGGCCGCGCCGGACGAATGGCCGCCGTGTCTGTGGATCAGGTGGGCGTCGTGCGGCGCAGCCTCTAGCTCCTAGCATCGCACCTGCGCTATGTCCCACATCCCTCAACTCCCCCCGTTCGAGAACCGAGCCGAGGTGAATCCCCAGCGCGGATTCACCCTGATCGAAATCCTGGCGGTGTTGCTCATCCTTTCGATCCTCGTGACCTTCCTCGTACGCTCTGCAGGCAGTGCCCAGCGCAGCGTGGAGATCGGCAACACCAAGTCCCTGATCCAGCAAGTCGGTGGCCTCGTGGACGAGTACTACAACGAGTTCGAGAGCTATCCGCCCTCGACCTTCCCATCCAGCCTCGACCCCAAGCCGAACCGCATCAACATGGGCTCAGAGATGCTGGTCATCAGCTTGTGGCGTCAGGGACGTCCTTGGCAGGCGGCGGATCTAGGCGAGGGCGCGCTGGGGAACACGGATCTCGACAGCACCAAGACCAGCCTGACACGCTTCACCAGCCCCGATGCTTTTGAGTTGATCGACAACTGGGGAAATCCACTGGCCTACATCCACCGGCGGGACTACGAGAAGGAAATCCACTACCTGACCTACGACAAGGCCGGCCTGGAGGTGGAGAACCCGGTCAAGGGACGCCAGTCCCTCAAGACCGGTGATCCCTATCGCAAGTCCAGTTTCCAGATCATCTCGGCCGGCCCCGACGGCATCTTCGGGAACGACGATGACATCGCCAACTTCAAGATTGAGCGGGATTAGTCCCCGGCGCGCGGCTCTCAAGAGTGCGGGCATGACCTTGATCGAGCTGATGCTCGTGATGGGGCTCCTGGCGGTGATGATGGGCATTGGCCTGGGTGCATTCGCCTCCCTCGATCCAGGTCGGCGTGCGGCCTTGGGACAGGTCACGAGTCTGCTGCGCACGGCGCACAACACCGCGCTGGCCCTGGGGGCCCCCGCACGAGTGACCTTGGATCGCGACAGCGGTGAAATCCTCACGGTGGGCATGCGCGTTGTCGGCACCTGGCACTTTGAAGATGAGAGCTTGCGTGGCTCAGATGGAATTGACGGGGTCTTCCCCGGGAGCGGTTCGTTGTTGGATGACGAGGGCTTCATGGGCCGCGGCCTATCCTTCGATGGCGCCCCCGCCCGCGCGCGCGCAGAATTTCCCGTGCAGGATGATCCGGGCTTCGATCTGACCGACGGGTTCAGTTTGGAGATCAGCTACAAACCCGAGAGCATGGTCGGCGCGCAACTGATCGAAATCGGTGATTCATTCCAACTGCAAACCAGTTCTTCGGGGGGGGTGACTGCCGTTTTCTACCGACGCGAAGTGGATGCCCTGGGTCAGCGCAAGCAGGGGGCCAGGGTCAGCGTGCAGACGGCAGCCGGCGTACTACGACCCGATCAATGGAACCACATCCGCTGTGTCTACGACCGCCGCAGTTTCCGTATCCTGATCAACGGCGTACCCCTTGGTTCAACCTCCGCGACCGTGCCGGTTTGGGATGTCGAGGGGCCGCTGCTCGTCGGGGGGGGCACGACCCTGCCCTCGGGAGTGCTGGATCGGCTCGTGTTGGCTGTGGTCGTGGGCAGTGAGCGAGGCCTCTTGCCGCTCGGCGTCAATTTCACAGCCCAGACTCCCGCAGCGGTGGAATTCATGGCCGGTGGCGGCCTGGACCCCACTGTTCACCAACGACCGGTCGAGGTGGGTTTGGACTTCGGTGAGGGTCGCGTGGAAATCGTGCGTGTGAACGTCTACGGGACAGTGGAATGAACAGACCCGAACTCCCCGACTTCATGCGCGCTCGGTCTCTCCAGCGCTGCGACCCGATCAGCGTCCGTGCAGCCCGCGGCCAGGCCGGCTTCGCCATGATGGCCGTGCTACTCGTCGTGCTCTCGTTGCTCGTCCTGTGCGCACCGTTTCTGCTGGCTGCACGCAATGCGGATCGCGCGAGCGTGCACCTGGCCGACCGAGCCGAAGCACGCTTGCACCTGGATTCCGCCGCGCGTCACGCGCGCGCGCAGCTGGGGGCATCCCACGCGGGTTTCCCCGACCTCTCGCCATACGCCGACTCCCTCGACGAACTAAGCGTGGACAATCAGTTCGCCGAGGAGTTCATGAACGCCAATGACGCCACGGGCGCCATGTGGGACTTGCACGTGCGCGACGTGGCCGGGTTGATCGATCTGAACAGTGCGCCACCCCAGCTCATGGCCAACGCCATGGGGTTGATTACGCGCACTTCGGATGTGCTCGACGGTTCGGCCGAGGACTTGGCCCTCAACGATCCCGATCCCTTCGCTGGGAAGGAGGGCTTCCTCGTGATTCAGGGTGAGTTTATTCACTACACGATCGATGAGGATGGGGAAATTCAGGTTCGCACGCGTGGGGTGGGGACCGTGCAGAACGAAGACGGAGATTGGCTCACGGACGGCCCGCGGCCCCCCTCGGCTCACCCGGTCGGCGCGCACGTCATGGATCAAAGGGCCTTCGCACCCGCGATCTGGCGCATCACCGGGCCGGACGATCGTCTGCGTGAGTTTGACACGATCGAACAGCTCCGCGAAGCCGACGCCTTTGCCCTGGTGGGGGGCGTTGGAGACGGGGCCTACTCGGCTCTGGGGGAAATCGGCAGCGTGCATGCGGGTGTGTGCGCCGGCAGTTCCTGGCAGAAGTCGGTGCGTCTGGTTTCATCGATCGAGGCGGGGCTGACCCTCTCCCTGGCCGTGGACGATGGACGCTACATCAACGAAGGTGCGACCATTTGGATCGGCGACAGCGAGGGTGGGGAACTGCGTTACGTGCAGATGCGCACCAACAACGGACGCATCTTCTTTGATCGCGTGCTGGAGCGGGACTACCTGGCATGGGAGAGCGAGGTGCGCGTCCTTGCCCGTCGGCCGGTCAATGTGAATACGGCTTCCGAGTTGGTCCTCCGAGCGCTGTTCGAGAACCTACAACTGCGCGGTCAGAACTCACGTATCACCTCGGGTGAGGCGAAGATCCTGGCGCAACTGACCCTCGAGAGTCGGCCCTTTGAGGGACTCGAAGACTGGATGCAGCGCATCGTCCTGCCGGCAGCGGGAATCGAGGAGTTGCCTTCGGGTTCTCCCATCACTCCCGACCGCTTTGCGGGTACTGGGGGAGCAGTCATCTCTTCGGCCGACTCGCTGGCGCTCTACGTCAACAGCCTCAATGCCAACGACGCGTCGCTGACCTTCTCGACCATGCCATTGTGCTTCACTTCCAAAGACGTGTACGCCATGCAGTTGCGTGCCTCAGTCAATGCGCCCAGCGGCTTGGAGCGCACACACGCCATGCGTGAACGAGTGGAGTGGATCGTGCCGCAAACAGATCTCTTCAGCCTGTGGGCCACGCAAGAGGCTTTTGACGAGGCCATGCGCTTGACGCGCAGGGCGAGTTGGTGGGCTACGGGCCCTGAGGCCACATCTCAATGGGACGGCGGAACCGTACCGCCATCGCGCGTCTGGCCCCACATGGGTACACGCGATGGGCGCGTGTACCTACCCGGTTTGACGCCCGACGATTCAGACAGCGCGGACCCCGGTCCCGGCGAGCACATCTTTGCATCCCGCGACGAGCAAGCCTTCGCCCAGCTCTGGCCCGCGCGCCTGACCGAGGACGGTCGCTACCGCGGTCGCACATTGCACTTCGACCGCGAAACCCGTGACCTGGAGGGGCGCTACCTGCCCGACGAGACGCTGGGCTTTGCCATCGACGACCGGCGTGTGACTTGGGCCAACGCGAGGGACGGAGGCCTGCTCAGTCCGATCTTGTTTGAGCTCTGGGTCAAACCTGCGGTCTTGGGCGGTGGCTACCTGCTGGATGTGGGTGGCGCGGACCGTGAGTCGGACCGTATCAGTTTGCTGCTCGAGGGCGAGGATCTGGTGCTGCGCGTGCTCGACGGCTTTGGCGATCATGTGGATACACCCGGATTCAAAGAGGCGGCCGAAGCTCGACTGGCCCTAGCGGAAGGGGACGGCCCGGGATTGCCCGTGGACACTTGGAGCCACCTCTCCGTGGAAGTCGTAGGAACGCGCCCCGATCAGTTGGGCCTGATGGTCAACGGGTCGGCATCCGGCGTGCGTCGCCCGGGCATGTCCAAGCTCGCTGGTCCGGCCGCCCAGGGTGCCGGGTTCCTGGCCCTGGAGGACACCGAGGGCTTTCCGAATCAGGGTGTCGTGCGCGTGGGCAACGAGCTGGTGGAGTACACCCTCTCCTCGGGTGGCCTGGAAGTCGCTCACCAAGAAGTGGGCCCCGACGCCGGTCGGGGCGGACGCTTGGCCCGCACCCGCTGGAGTGTGGAAGGCCTGCCCGCCAACCTAGGAGGGATCACCACCGACCACCCCACGGGGGCCAGCGTTTCCCTGTACGGCTACTCTTCGATTCTGGCCTCGAACTTGCCCGCAGGAAACTCGCAACTGCCCGACGCCATCGGGGCCTTTCGGGTGGCTCGCGTTGTAGAAGTGGACAACTCATCGGGCTCGGGTCCCGATCCCATTCTCGGAGGCTACCAGGATTTTGGAGATGGATACGAGGCCACCAACCTGAGCGGTTTGGTCCTGGCCCTCGCCGATGATCCGCGCAGCCAGGAAGATTCCACCGAAGTGATGAACGCTTTCAACCCCTCCGGGGGTTATGCCGCCCTAGTCCAACAGCGCTGGGCGTTCGACCAGACCGGCACTTCGTCTGTGCCACCCAATGCACCCCTAGGTGGCGTCGAGATCATTCGCTACTCGGGTTACACCGGCGATGTATTGAACGTAGTGGCGCGCGGGGATGTGGTAGCCAGCGAACTGCCCAACTACGGCGCCCAAGACCCCACTGGCTACGCAGGCGGCGTGCGCGTTTTTGTTGTGGATTGGGAGGGGACGACCAACGGCAATGGGGATCTCGTGCAGGGCCAGATGGACATGGGCATGTACTGCGTTCCCATTTCCCTGCCCTGCCCGGGCGCGGATGACCTCACCTATCTTCCGGCCCTGAACAACTCAGAGTTCGCGCAGCTCACTCGACCGGACGACGCTGAAATGACCGAGTGGGTGCGCTACGACACACTGGCCACGGCGCAGGGGCAACTTGTGCGCGACCGCGAGCAGGCGATCCTGGCCCTGTACGTCAGCTTGACCCTCTCGGGTCGAGTGTTGAACGACCTACTGGGCACCACCGACGACGGAGGTAGTGGGGGTCCCGGAGGTGGCGGAGTGGGCAGCGGAGGCGGAGGTGAATCATCCGGCGAAGGCGGTACGTACTCGTCCCAGGGAGCGCCGCCAGCAGCGCCGGCGCCCTCAAACTCCAAGGTGGCCGGAGCCGTCTGGGATCCCATGCGTGGGGAATCGGAACTGGACGACCGCTACCTTTCCAGGGCCGTCTCATCGGCCTTCCAGTTCCGCGGCGTTCTCGGAACCTACTCCCACGATCACCCGGCGGGCACTCAAGTCCTGCCAGTCTTCCACCTCCTGGATCGCGGCGTGGATGGTGGCCGGCCCGGGGCTGGAGACGCGGTTTTTGTCTCGGGTGGGGATCCGAGTCATGTGGGCTGGCCCATGGTCGTGGAGCGCGCGCACCTGCCCGCAGCCGAGTACACCTACTACGGTTGGGAATTCGATGCCAATCGCGGCGAGGTGGCCTACGCGAGTTCCCCCGAGAGCGGCGAAGTCAGTCACACGGACATGGTCATCCAGCACATCTACGTGGCTTTCGACCAACCCAATCCCGAATCGATCGCCATGCTGACCGCAGGAACGAATGTCACGGACACGCGACTCATGGCGCGCATCACAAAGTTCCCTTCGGGGGAACGCCCGCGCGTGGCTTCTGCGGTCAGCGTGGGATCGACTTTTGACGCGCAGGGCGGCGAAGTGCCGCTGGCGGTGGTGGATGAGGTGGCGTTCGGCTCGCAGCAATTCTTGCGCGGTTTGCCCGGAACCCAACCCTCGTCCCACAGCCAGGGAGCGCAGATGATCCTGACCCTCGCCATGGACGAGACCACTGAGACGATGCAGGTTGCGCCTAGGTCATTCGTCATCCCCGGAGGTCGTTGGGCAGGCGGTCAGGGTGCGCTGTCAGCGTTGGATGAAGACGGCGGACTGCTGCGCATCGGCGATGAGATCTTGGCCTACACGGATCGCGACACCGACACGGGCAACATCACCCTTGCCGCGGGTGGTCGCGGGCTCTTGGGCACGGATCCGCAGCCCCATCAACCCACCGAGCTGGTGACGTTCATGGAAGGCTGGGCCGTGACCTCGCTCAGCGCGGGAATTGGCCCTTCCGACGCCGTCTTGCCCCTCGAGAGCGCCGTGGGATTTGGCACCTCGGGCACCGTGCTGATCGGCGATGAACTGATCCACTTCACGCGTCAACGCCAGGGTGCCCTCGAAATGCCGCGCGGTGGCTACGGAGCCGAGGACCCGGATTCCACCTCCCGGGACGATGGTGGACGGGGTGCGGGCCTCTTCCGCGGGCGCTACGGCACCGTGCCCAGCGCGCACGCCGTGCGCACCACCGTGATCCGCTTCCCCTTTAGGTACTGGGACCGCTGGGCCGAACAAGCGGACGCACCGGAACTGGCGTACTTCGGTTTCGAGTTGGAACAGCCCGGCGCCTGGTGGATGGAATCCTTCTGGGATTCTGAACCCGCCACTCACGGGCAGTGCCACCTGGGAGTCCTGCAGCGCACGGACCCCACTGTTCCTTGGGACGCTGATCCAGAGGATGCGAACGGCCTGCAACTCTTGCTCGAGGGGCGAGACCAGGACGAGGCCCTGCCCCTTGGTATCCAGTCCGAGCGTATCGACTGGCGCGTCTTTGTGCGCTACGACCCGGGGGCCTTTGACGCGCGCACGGGACTCTCCCACGGTTGGAAAGAAACCCCACGCTTGCTGCGGTTGGGTGTGGGTTATCAGGCACCCGGGCAGGTGTTGCGGAGCGTGGAGAAATGAGGACCAACATCTCGAGGCAAACCTCAGGCACTCGCCGTGGTTTCACGATGGTGGAGTTGATCGTGGCCTCCGGGCTTGCGGCCATGCTGATGGTTGCACTCTTCCGATTGCTCGACACGGCCTTGGACATGTGGACGCGTGGCGAAGACCAGCGGCTCGTCGTGGAGCGCGGCGTGGCCACGGCTGAACTCATGGCGGCCGACCTGCGCTCCTTGCACGGCGGATCCCAGGGAGATCTCCTTGTGGACTGGGTCAATTTCGACGTGGACCGCGATGGTCGGGTGGATCGTGTATGGCCCCGACTGCGCCTCGTTCGGACTGCATCCATGGAGGATGTGGTGCGTCTGGCCGCACGCGGCATTGATCCCGAGTTGGTCGCACAAGCGCGAGAATTGGGCGTGGACGTCGAGAACCTGATTCCAGAGGACGAACGCACGCCCCCGCCCATTCAGAGCGGTTTGATGGAAGTGGCCTGGGCCGTCGTGCCGATCGGTTCGAGCGGACTGGACCGCGGAGCGGGTCTGCTCATGCGAGGCGAAGCCCTGCTCAAACCAGGTTCGACGGGCACCTTCTTCCGCTCGGAGTTCTTCTCTACCGGAGGTCGCCCGCCGGTGGGTGCGCTGGAGGAAGTGAGCGGTGGCGTTTTGTGGCTGGGCCTGCAGTTCGCCACGCAGACCAGCATCATCTGGGATGGCTGGACCATGGGCTCCGACCTCTCCAACAGCTGTGCATCGTGGGACGCCTGGAATTCCCAGCGACCAGACGGGGAAGCGCACCCATGGAACTTGCCCGGAGCCGGCATGCCGGCTGTGTCGGGTCGCCCCCTGTTGCCCCGACGCGTGCGCATGGAACTGGAGTTTGAGCGCCCTGCGGACTTACAGCGCCGACCTGTTCTGCTCGAACCTTTGGAAAAACAGACGGCTTCCTTTGAGGTCAGCGAGGGCAGCGCCCTGCCCTACGAGAAGGGCCGCCACATCCTCGTGGACGGGGAGTGGATGGAAGTTCAAAGCTTGCGCGGGGACCGCATCCACGTGAAGCGTGCTGCCCGTGGCACGTCCGCGGTTCCCCATGAGGTGGGCGCGGTGGTGCGCTACGGAGAGACGATCACCGTGGAAGTGCCCGTGGCCATGCACAGCGACGATTGGAATCTGGGCCGACCCGCTAATTCCGATCGATTGGGGAATGGCCGATGAGACGTTCACCCGCGAGCAAGGCCCGCAAGTCGAGGGGTTTCACCATCCTCGAGGTGGTCTTGGCGATGGGTCTACTCGTCATGGCGATGACCTCCCTGCTGGGTCTGTTCACCTTTGGCGCAGCGCTGACACGTACGGCCGCCTTGCGCACAGCCGCTTCCACCGCCATCGAGGGGGTGGTGGCTGACCTGGAGAATTCGCTCTTCCCCTTGGAAGAGGATGGCAGCGTAGGGGATCCGCGCGTGCTCGTTGACCGTCGGGTGCCGGGTGCCCGAGGAGTGATCTACTCCGCCTTGGCGCGCGTGAATCCGGACAACCCCGACGAATTCGCCGTGGACGTGGAGGTCTTCTGGGAGGCCGCCGGCGTGCGTCGGGCGCGCAAGTTCACCACCCTGTTGCTACGTGAAGTACCCTTTGGGGAGCGGCTGCGCAGGCGCTTCATCCAAGCTCGATCAATTCCCCGCGCCCCCGAGACGCCCGCCGGCGAAGAGGGCCAGACCGCAGTGATTTCCACCCCGGACCGACCGTAATGATCACACCCACCAAGTTCTTGAGCCTCGCATTTGTTCTGTGCGCTTCGGCCACCGCGCTCCAGTCTCCGCTGCAGGATCCGGTTCCCGCGGCGCAGGATGTCTCACAACCGGCATTGATGCTGAAGTTGCGCAGCGGCCAAATCCGCTGGGGGCACATCCTCTCCCATGATCCGGACGGATTCCGGTTTTCCTTGCTCTCTCACGGCGGTGTGGCCGACGTCCCGTGGGCGGCTCTGGACCCAAGTCAACAGCAGCTGCTGCGCGAGGAATTTGGCTACGTGGACGTGGCCACCGCTGAATTGATGGTCGATGTCGAGCGGCTGATTCTGGTTGACGGGCACGAAGTCGTTGGCGTGATCCTCTCACGCGAGGGCACCGACTTTGTCGTGCAGGTGGAGGGCAATCTGCAACTCGTGCCCAAGCGTCGGGTGCAGAGCATCTCAAAGGGCGGCCAGGCGCCGGCCTTGGATATTTACAGTCGCGAAGAACTGTACGCGCGTTACTCCACGGAACTTGTGGAGACCGACTTGCAGGGGCAGATCGACTTGGCCCGTACCTGCGAGCAGTTCCTGGACTTCGAGCACGCACTCGAGCATTTCGAAGCAGCCCTGGCCTTGGATGAAAACGGGGAGCACCCCGAGTTGGAGCAGGTCGTGGTCAAGGCGCAGATCAAAGCCGCCCAGCAGGCACAGATCGATTACCTACGCGCCGTGGATGTGCTGCGCAAGAAGGGACAGTATGAGGAAGCTCTCGAAGACCTCGAGAAATTCGCGACGGTCTTTCCGGACAGCCCTTTGATGCTCGACGTGAAGGCCAAGGAGAACCAGGTCTTGCTTGCGCGCGACGATGAGGTGACTCGCTTCGTGCGCACCCGCTGGAACTACTGGCTCGCACGCCTGACCCGGCAAGTGGCGGGCAAGACTGACTACGCGGGAGCCGTGGGTTACGCGGAGGAGGGGCTGGGCGAGGACATCCGCGCAGCGGTTTTGGCCGACGTGCAGGAGCAATTCAATTCCGAAGCCACCGAGGATCAGATCGTGGCCTATTGGGTGTCGCGTAAGAAGCTGCGCTTCGCCAATGCAACCTACGGGGAAGGTACCTGGATGCTGGGCGAGGACAAGGCACACGCGGGGACCGAAGATGACTCGGTCAAGCGCGAGGCCATGACCGACAAGGACAAGCAGCGGGCCGACTTAGAAGAGAAGATCCAGCGCTTCTTGAAGAACCAGCGCAACGCTCGGCGCGCCCAGGCCCAGGCCGCGCAGGAGGACGAATTCCAGACCTTTTGGGCGGCGTTTGCACTGAGCAAGCGCGCCAACTGGATCAAAGCCTACTACGTTGAGTTTGCCGGCGACTACGAGCTGCGGGACCACCCCTATCTCAAGGCCTGTTCGACCTGCGGGGGCCGAGGCGCGCACGAGATCATCTACGCTGGTGGGGGTGGCAGCAAGCAGAATGCCGCTGTGCAGATCGTGGCCTGTCACGTATGCCGGGGTGTGGCGGTGGCCCGCCGCGTGTACTACCGCTGAGCGCGGACGTGTTCACCCTCCAGAGGGCTGCGGTCCTGTTCTCGTTCGCTGTTTGTGTCACAGCCTGCGCGAGCCCGAAATCGGGGAGCCCCGGTGTTGGTGACGTGCTCGTCCCGGACAGGGGCGACGAGTCGTGCGTGGCGCGTGTTGGGGGCCAACCCCTGACCACCGCGGAGTTCCTGCAGGCCTGGCTGCACCAAGACAGCCCCGGCGTGCGAGCACTGTTGGACGAGCTGATTCTCGCCCGTCTTGTGCGGTTGGAAGCCGAACGCCTGGGGATCCGCCTGGACCAAGAGGAGAGTCAGGAGTCGCGCCGCAGGGCGATGGAGCGTTTGGACCAAGACGTGGCGAGTGGGGGCAGCGGCCTGAGCGGAGATGAGTTCCTGCGCCAACGCCTAGGCCTCAATCCTGGCCCCTACAGGCAGCGCATTGTCGAGCGGGCCGAACTCGACCTGTTGGCACAGCGTGTCGTGCGGGCCTGGCTGCTGTGTAGCGAGCACGCGCACGTCAGCGTCATCGTCGTAGACGAGCGCGAGCAAATCACCGAGGTCCAGAAGGAGCTGGCGGCTGGGGTTGCTTTCGAGGAGTTAGCACGTACCTGGAGCGTCGACGAGTCGGGGGTCAATGGGGGGCGCGTGCCGCCGGTCGTCCGCGGCCGAACACCCCTGGCGCTGCTGGCCTTCGAGACCGCGGTCGGGGAAGTGGGAGGCCCCGTGCGCGAAGGAGAGCGCTGGCTTCTCCTGCGCGTGGACTCCAGGCCCCAGCCCCTGTCCCCAGCCCGACCCGGAGAACTCGCGCAGTCTGTGGCCGCCAGCCTGCTCGAGCGGCCCATCGAAGATCCGGAATACTGGCAATGGAAGGCAGCGGTCGTGCTCTTGCACGACGTGGACATGGAGCCATTTTTCCAGTGGATGGGAAATGTGGCCGTCGATTGAAGACCAGGGTCCACTGGAAAACGAAATTCCTCACCCTGCGGGCGCTTGATCATCAGCCGGGGAAACCCGATCCTGCACGCAATGGAATCCAACCCCGACGCCGCCTTGCTAGAGCCCACGGATACGAACGCCAACACTCCCGACGACGCACCGCAGGATCCGCAGGATTCTGTGCCGGAGCCGGGGCAAGATGCGCAGCTCGAGGAGGGGCAGGAGCCCAAGGCCCACAAGCGATCGCGAGTGGGGCCGGGCCAAGAGCTGTCCGACGAGGAGCTCGTGCGGCGCCTGACCGCCCTGCTCTTCGCTTCACCTGAACCCCTGGGGGTCGATCGGCTGGTGCAGTTGCTCGAGCGACCGCGCAAGCAGCGAGTCGTGGCAGCCCTTGAGATGCTCTCTCAGCAACTCTCGCAAACGGGGCTGCCCTTGGAGGTACGCGCCATTCGGGGCGGGCACACCCTGATGACGAGTGCCGATCTAGGCGAGGTCGTGGGGCGCCTGGCCAAGGGCAACGCGATCGAGCGCATCAGCCCGGCAGCCTTGGAAACCCTGGCCGTGATTGCCTACCGGCAGCCGGTGACCAAGGCAGAAGTGGAGGCCATTCGCGGAGTCCAAGCCGGGCCCGTCCTGCGCTCTCTGGTGGATCGCGGTCTGGTCCGGGTCCTGGGCAGGGCGGATGTCCCGGGCCACCCCCTGCAGTACGGCACGGGCAAGGAATTCCTGGATCGTTTCGGTCTGATGGAACTCGGGGATTTGCCCCGGGACTCGGAGCTGGCGCGGGACTGAGGCTCCCTCGCGCGTGAGGGGCTTGGCGCGAATGGGGGCCGTCTGACGGCCTAACCCAAGCGATGGGCGCCTCGGCTTGCACGCCTTCCAGCCCCGCCCGTATCCTCTGCGGTCCATGTTCTCCCCGGGGAGGGTTCGCCCCCCCGCACAAGCCCCCTGGTCCACGGTCCAGCCAATGCCGCAAGCTGCTTCTACATCGCACGACTCTACCCACGACTCTTCGACGCCGGATCATCACGATGACCTGATCGTCGTCCCCAAGGGCAAGAGCAAGCTGCAATTCATGTTGACGCTCGGACTCTTGCTGTTCGTGCTGCTCATCTTCAGTGTGGGCGACAGCCTTCAAAACGCCATGGGAGGGCTCTTTGGGGGTGAGGACACCAACCCCATCTACCTGAGCTGGACGGACCCCACCACGCAGGTCAAGCACGAGGTGGAGTACGAAGACTTCCGCCGGCGTTTCACCGGACTGGACACCTTGCACTCCATCGGTGTCTTCCAGCCGCGCCACGTTCCCGAGGGTAAGAAACGTCCGCGCGTGACACCTGAAGATGTCGGCTTGGTGTTGGTGCTCGATCAGATGGCCAGCGACGCCGGAATCGAGGTCAGCGACGGGGAATTTCAGCAGTCACTGCTGGGACTGTTCCAGACGGCGGCCAATGTGACCGCGACCGCCCGCCAGCGCCGTCTGACGGTGCCGGCTCTTGAGCGCCTGCTGCGTGATCAGATGCGCGTCGAGAAGCTGATGATCTACTTGAACATAGGAGCCACTGCGGGGGCCGACGCCGAGAAGGTCGAGGCACTCTGGAAGGAACAGCACCCCCAATTCGCGTTCCAGTACGCAGAGGTCGAGGGCGCCCAATACATGGACCAGGCCCTCGCCAGCGTGCCGGCGGACGAAGAGTTGCAGGAGTGGTTCCACGCCCAACCCCTCTTTGAGCAACAACGGCATTTCACCGAGGAGAGCTTCCGGGGGCTTGTTGCCTACGCCTCGCTCGACGAGCCGTTTGACGCGACGGCGCTGCTGGAACGGTTCCCTGCGCCCGAGGGACTGGACCCGGACGTGCAAGCGCGCAGCTACTACAACCGCTTCAACAACGTGCGCTTCAAGAACGAGGTGCCTGATGAGGAGCAGCCCGCACCTAGTGGGGACAACTCAGAGTCCGAAGCGGGTACTGACGCAGAGGCAACTGGAGACGACGAGGCATCGGACGGGGACCTTCCCGCACCTGCTCCGGCCCCCCAGGAATCTGAAGAAGTTGCTGTGGAAACCGGGGCTGAGTCCCGAGGTGAAGAGGCTGGAGAGGGCGCCCAGGACGAAGACAACTCGGTTCCATCGGATGACGTCGCCGACGACGAATCGGAGACGGACGAGATCCAGGAGACCCCGCTCTACAAGCCCTTCGAGGATGTCTCGGAACAGTGCCTACGCGAGGCTCCCCTGCACGCTGCCCTGACGGCCTGGTATGCCGACCTGCGCATGCGCATGAGCGCGGCACCCGAGGAGGCACCCCTGGATTTTGCGACCGAGGCCGAGGCCGTGGGTCTGACGGTCGTGCGCATCGAAGATGCCTTGACCAAGGTCCAACTGGAAGAGCAAGAAGGATGGGGCGGCAAGTTCCTCTCGAACCAATTCACCTATGCGCTCGAGGGAGACTTGCTCTCTTCTGTGATCCTCGAAGAAGGCGCCATCGTGGCCGGGAAGTTGACAGAGAAGGTCGCCCGCCAAGAGCCCCCGATGGACCAGATTCGGGAGGCTGTGGGCGAGGACTGGGCCAAGGAGCGCGCCGTGAACATGGCCGTCGAAGCTCTGGAAGCGGTGCGCGATGGTCTTGGCGAGCGGCCCGCGGAGAGCACTGACGATTCCGTTCCCGATGAACCGGATGAGACCCCTGCTCTGGTCGATGTGGACGAGGATCCCGGCCCCTGGCTACCCACTGCAGACAAGGCATTGTTCGAGACCCTGCTCGCCGATGCGGGGTTCCAGATGGTCGATCGCCCCTGGCTGGAGCAATTCGAAGTTCCCGACGACGACTACGACGCCATGAGCGCGGCGGACAAAGCCATCCGGGTCAGTGTCGACTTGTTTGACTTGGAGCCCGGGCAAGTCGCCGGGGCCATGGCCAATGCCGAGAACACCCACGCACTCCTGGTGCGCTTCTCCGGCAAGCGCGATCGCCCCCTCGCGGACATGAAGGCCGCCGATCTCATGCGCCTCCGCCAGCAGGTGTCTGGCGAGGCCAGCAACTCCCTGGGAGAGTCGCTCTTCCGCTTCGATAGCGATTGGTTCAAGGATCGCTTCCAGGTGGATTTTGAGCCCTGGAATCAGGCCGAGGAAGATGCCGCCGGGGAAGGCGCGACTGACGGGGACGCGGACGCAGATTCACAGGAGTAGTTCGCGGAGCTGCCGCCTGCGCACTGCACCTTGGGCGGTCGGGCGACCATGGCCAGAGAATGACCCGTCGGCAGGTCGAAGCGTTTCACGCAGCGCGCCTCTTGGCAGTAGATCCAAGCGCACACTTGATTGACCCAAGCCGGCAACTTCCAACTGAGGTTTGTGTGCGCACGCTGCTTGCCCAGGCCCAAAGCCTCGAGACCCTTGAGGGTTAGAACAGCGACGACGATGACGGGCAGCAGCAGCAGGTCGCTGCCAGTCAACCGCTCCACTTCGAGACCCGCTCGTTCGGCTGCCTGGCGCAGGCTGCGGCGTTTGTAGCGACGCCGATGGCCCGCTACGCGGTCGTTTTGGGCGAACAGGATTGGGTGGGCGGGAACGTGAATCAGCACTCGTCCGCCTGGCGTGAGCACGCGCGAGACTTCCTTCAGGGCCTTGCAGTCGTCGTCGAGGTGTTCGAGCACATCGAATAGACAGACGAGATCGAAACTGCCTGTCCGATACGGTAGCCGTCCGGCATCCGCCTGCACGCCGTGTGCGTAACCCCGATTTCTGCAGGCGCTGAGGTGTTCGGTGTGGGCGTCGAGGTGGTGCAATGCCCCGCCTAGTGGCTTGAGGCTGGGGAGGAACCCACCAACGCCTGCGCCGATATCCAGCACCCGTCCCAACGGCTGAGATCCGCGCGTAGCCTCTTCCAGGGCCAAGCACAGGGTTCTACGCCCTCGGAACCACCAGTGCCCCGCCTCCAGTTCGGCCAGCTGTTGGGACGCCAGGGCGTCCATCAACGGCCGCTGGCTACGGCCACCAGCTCATCCATCGGGTTGAAGTAGAAACGTGGGTTGCCGAATCGCAACAGAGGTCGCAATGCGCGTTCCAGAAGAGGTGAAATGCGCGCAGCGCGTTCCACGACGAAGTCCAGGCGAACGACCTTGCCCGCGTGTCGTGGTCCCATGAACTGGACTTCCAGGCCAGCCGTCTCGAGGGCCGACGTGAGAGTCCCGCGGTGAAAATGGGTGAGGTGTTCGGCGTGCTTGTAGTGTTGCCAGCGACGACCCAGCAGTCGTGCCCAGCCACTACTGACATTCTGAGTCAGGACCAAGACTCGACCGCCTGGCGCCAGGTGCTGGGCCGCTCGCTCGAGAGCGACTTGGGGTTGGGGCAGGTGCTCGAGCACGTCCCACATCGTGATAAGCTCAAATCGCTCGCTTGGCTCCAAGGCTTCCAGGCCTCCGGCCCGCACCTGCTGGTCTCCCAGTCGTTCTTGGGCCACCGCGCGAATGGGGGCGGAGGGCTCAAGGCCCAACACTTGCCAGCCCGCTTGTTGCATGACCTGCAAGAAACCACCGGCTGCACAGCCCACATCCAAGACGCGGCCTTGTTCAGGTAGGTGTCGGGCCAGACCCCGCAGTCTCCGACCAAAGGTCTCCGCGATCAGGCCCTCATCGCTCACGTAGTCTCGGTAGCCGCGCAAGCGAGGCGCGGGGGAGGCCCAGTAGGTGGCGTCGTACACTTCGCTCATCAGCGCTTCATCGGCGACCCGTGGGCTGACGTAGGTCAGGTCGCAACCCGTGCAGAGCCACACGCCGAAGGGCGGATCCTGGAATCGAGCCTCGCGTTGGGTCCCGCCGCAAAGGGGGCAGGCCGCATCGCGCAGCAAGTCCGCCGCGGGAGGATCAAGCAGCTGAACGCTCACGAGCGCTGTACCCGCTGATTGCGCAGGGTGACGCGGAACAGCGTGCCACCGCCCTGGCGCGGATGTACCCGAATGCGCGCACGAATTGCGTCCACGTGCATCTGCACCAGGTGCAGTCCCAGACCCGTGCCCTGGGTGCGGCGCGTCGCCTCGTCACCCACTCGATAAAAGGCGTCGAAGATGCGCCGACGTTCGGTGGAAGGGATTCCAGGTCCGCGGTCGGCTACTTCCAAGAGCACTCGCCCGCGCCTATCGAGACCTGTGCGCACCAGCAACGGCTGCGTGCCCTCTTCCACCGGTGCATACTTGCGCGCGTTCTCCACCAAGTTGACCAGGATGCAGCGCACGGCTGCGGTCTCGAGCAGGACCGAGGGCAGGCCCTCTTGCAGTTCAAACGCAATGTCCGTGGCCTCCGCTCCGTCGTTGAGTTGCAGCTCGGGCAAGGCGGCACGCACCGCGTCGTTAAGATCCCCGGCCTGCGGCGCGGCCTCCATGTCGGCCAATCGGCGGGATTCCAGCAGGCCATCCACCAGGGTGTCCAATCGATTGGTCTCCTTGGCAATGCGTTCCATGTAGTCGGCACGTTTCTGCTCGTCGCTCACCCATCCTTCCTGCAACATCTCGGTGTACATCTTGACCGAAGCCAGTGGAGTGCGCAGTTCATGGGTAACCGCGGCCACGAAATTCTCTGTGCGACGCGCCCGCTCCTGGGAATCCTGGACACTGGAACGCAGCAGCCGCACGCCCACAACAAGGGAGATGATCATGACCACTCCCACGCCCAGAAGCGAGGCCAGCTGAGTGCGCAATCGCCTGCGCAATTCACTGCTGGGGAAAGCCACCTCCAACCAGGCCAGGTCGAGATCGTCATCGTTCTCCAACGATACGTCCAATTCCTCGAACAGATTGAAGCGGGACACGACCAACCCTGCCGACTCGTCGCCGCGCTCATCCCCATGCCTCAGCAAATGCATCGTGGGTCTCAGACTGCTTCGAGCTTGAGCTTGGGGAAGGTCACGCAGAAACCACTCCGTGTCCAACTCGAATCCCTGAACCAGGACCGTCTCGTGGCCCATGTCCTCAAAGCAGGCGGGGATAGAGATGAGGGCGGGCAGAGGTTCGATGTAGACCCGGCGCATGGCCACCAGACGCAGGCGGCCCTGCTTGTCCCGCAGGCCCTCAAGCTGCAGGGGGCCGGTGTGCACGCGCAGCGTTTCCAATTCCCCAATGCTGTCCTGCAAGAGACCGATGTCGGCGTCGAGGCAGGCCGGGTCGCGTCGCGCTCCCAGGTTGAGAGCCAGCAACTCGATGGGGAAGGGCTCTCCCAAGCTGCCTTCGCCCCGCTGGAATTCGGTGCTGAGTCCGTCGAGGGGTTTTTGCGACTCCCGCCACATGAGAACTTCGCGCACGAATGTGGCTTGCTCGAGTCCACGTTCGACTCCCTCCGAGAACAGGTCGGCTTCCTCCTGAGGAGTCAGCCCGGCGGGGATCTGGGGTCCGCCTCGCAGAAGCAGGGGTTCCTGCCCCTCACCCAGGCTCAGATTCCACGAGAACCAGGCCAGCACACCGGGGGGGCGATCCTGCAGCGCCAATTCCGAGCTGATGGGGGTAAGCGTCGAGCGCCCTCCAGGACCGACGACGGTGCCTCGTTCCCAGTAATCCTGGTTGTAGTGATAGAACTGCCGCACGTCTTCGCGTGCGATCAGGTCCCTCACGCGGCTCTCGATGCCCGCCCGCAAGCCGACAGCGCTGTCGCGCACATCCCTAGGCAACTGCTCGAGCTGAGTGGTGTGGCTACTCAACAGCTGCGAAAAAAGAAGGCCCCCGAGCACCAGAGCGGGCACGAGGACCAAGACCGTGTACATCAACAGGGCCCGTTGCTCTGTGCGCGTGGCCCTTGTCGGTTGGGGCTTAGAGGAAGCCGTTCGGCTCAGCTGTACCACCGGTAGCCCTTGCCGCGTACCGTTTGAATGAGGGTGGGCTCGGACGGGTTAGGCTCCACTTTGCGTCGTAGGCCGACGATGTGGATGTCCACCGTACGCGTCTCCACGTTGGCACTCTTGTAGTGCCACACATCAAGCAACAGGTCATCGCGTGTGACGACCCGGTCGTGGTTGCGGATCAGATACGTGAGCATGTCTCCCTCGCGCGGCGTGAGCGGAATGACCTGTCCATCGCGGTGCACCTCAAGGCGAGCCAGGTCCACGCGAATGCCATCGGGTAGTTCAAGCATCTCCGGCGGAGCAGTATCGAGCTCGACCCTGCGGAACTGGGACTCCACACGGGCGATCAACTCGCGCGGGGAGAAGGGCTTCTTCATGTAGTCGTCCGCCCCGAGCTGGAAGCCAGCCAGCAGGTCCTCCTCGCTGGCCAAGGCCGACAGGATCAGGACTCGCACCTTGCTACCTGCCTGGCGCAGGTCTCGCAGGATGTCCAAGCCACTCTTGCCGGGCAGCATCAGGTCCAAGACCAGGAGGTCGGGGCGGTGTTCGGCGATGGCCGCAGCGGCCGAGCTGCCGTCCAAGCACAGGTGGGCCCGGTAGCCGGCGTGTTCAAGGGCATCGCGCAACCCTAGGGCCAAGGCTTGCTCGTCCTCGATGACCAAAACGGTCTTGGTCGAGGTGCCTGTGGACGGGGTGCCTGTGGACGGGGTGCCGAGGTCGGCATTGGGCTCGGAAGAACCGGAGACGTGGGGGCTGGATTCAGACATGGTGTAGGGGCGGAATGGGAGAGGGAATGGTAACGCCACCGTTCTCCGGGGGCAGGGGGAACTCCTCTAAGCTGCGAGCGCGTTCGTTCCTACGGGGGTCCTCGGTGTGCACACTGTGGTGATCTCGTAAAGATCCTGTTCTCCATTCGCGATCCGAGTACTGGCCGCGCCGAGCCGCGCGCCAGATCTGCTTCAGCTCCAGGAGCGAAGAGAACACCGCTCGTGCCACCCTGACCTTGCTGTCGGGTTGATGAGACCAGCGCACGGGAACCTCCTCCAGTCGAAAGCCCTGAGCCCGCGCACAAACGGCCCATTCGACGTCGAAGGCCCAGCCCTCCACGCGTGTGCACGAAACCAGGGCCCTGGCGGCCGCTTGATTGAGCGCCTTGAACCCACAGGTCAAGTCCGTCAAGCCCAGACCAAACATCCGATTGGTGAGGGCCGTGAAGCCGCGGCCGAGTTCCTCGCGCAGCCGGGGTTGGCGTTGCTCCAAACGGGCACCCTGGGTTCTGCGGCTGCCGAATACCACGTCGGCCCCCGTCTCAAGCGCTTTGACCAATTTCCAGGCACACGCGGGATCTGCCGAAAGGTCTGCGTCCGTTACGAGGATGGAATCCCCGCGTGCCCTGGCTAGCCCGGCGCGCACGGCCGCGCCCTTGCCCCGGTTGCCAATCAACTGCAGGAGATGCACTCGTCCGTCTCGTTGGGCCCAGCGACGAACGATGGCGGCGCTGCTGTCCCTCGAGCCGTCATCCACCACCAGCAGTTCCAGGTCCCAAGCACCCAGGGTCCGCAGGAGCTGAGGAATGGAGGCATCCAGCACCGCTTCTTCATCGTAGACGGGCAACACCAGGCTCATGCTGCCCAGGGAAGGGGTGGCACGCAGGGGCCATCTGGGTCGAGAGGGAGGGGACGTCATGGAAGTGGCATTCGTCGGCCGGGATCGGCAGCATCCTCCTCGGAGCCGCGCGCTTCCACTCCTAATCCAGCAATGGACTCCACTCTCCCCGAATCAACCCAGGCGAGGCCCACGCGCTGGGTCATTCTGCTGATCCTGGGCCTCGCCTGCCTGCAGATCGGGCCATCGCTCTGGGACAGTGACCGGGTGCAGCTGGCCCTGGATCAACCCGCGAGACACCTGCCCTGGAGCGCGGTGCTCGAGGAGGACTTGAGCCCGCCCCGAGCGCCTGACCTGTCAGATCAGGCCATGGTGTTTTACCCGGCCTACAGGCAGGTGGCTCAGCGCTGGGCGAGGGGCGAATTGTCCATGTGGAACCCGGACATCCACGCGGGCGTGCCCTCTCTCGCCAATCCGCAGTGGGGTGTGCTGGATCCAGAGGTGATGGTGTTGGGATTGTTGGAGCGCCTGGGAGGTCGTGAGGCGTTCGATCACGGTCTCGCCTGGTTGGCCCTGGGCCGACTGTTTGCTGCCGGCTTCGGCGCGTGGCTCTTGGCCCGCACGCTGGGCTTGTCTGTGGCCTCATCGGTCCTCGTCGCGGTGACCTTTCAGACCTCCGGATTTGTAGTCGGTTGGTTGGGCCATAGCCTCGGACACGTGGCGCCCATCTTGCCCTGGCTGATCTGGTCTCTTGAGCGCTGCAGCGGCCGGGCCAGTCGGTGGGGGCCAGCGAGTGTGTGCTTGGCGACGCTCCTCACATGGCTCGGGGGTCACCCGGAGACGGCGTTCTTCTGCTTGGTGGCTGCCGGCCTGTGGACGGCGCGCCTGTACATGCTCGACCGCGATGGCGGTCGACGGGCCGCCCTCGGTATTGGACTTGGACTGGCGCTCGCAGCACCCTCCATCTTCCCCTTCCTCGAATACCTGGGGCATTCCGGAGCACGACTCGCGCGCCAGGCCGTGACGCCAGCGGCCGGCCTGGGTCCGGCTGGGTTGGCTCTCATTCTTGTCAGCGCGGCGGGTCTGCGACTCGCTCGTCGTGGACAGGCCGGGCGTGTAGGCGGAGCACTCGGGCTGTTTGTCGGTCTGTGGCTCTTGACTCTACGCGCTGGCCCGGAGTCACGCAGTCTGCTCTTCCTACCTGGCCTGCATGGACTGCCCGGGTGGGGGGGCTACCAAGGGGGCGGCGACTTCGTCGAGCAGTCGTCGACCTGGGTCAACGCCGTGGCCCTGGGTTTGGCCTGTGTCTCTGTACTCGCTTCTAGCGGTCGTCTGCGCGGTCGTGGGGCGATCGCCCTGGGCACCCTGTTGGCCTTGGGGCTCAGCCTCGACCTGGACGGAATCCGGTGGTTGTGGCGGGGTCTGCCCGTGCTGGGCGAGGGCGCTGGGAGTCGCGCGGCCGTGGTGTCCTGCCTGGGATTGGCATTGCTGGCAGGTGACGGGCTCGGAGTTCGCAACGCCTGGCCACGGCGGGCTGCCGCCTCGCTCTTGGCTCTGGTGCTGCTGGCCATGCACTTGCCCCTCTGGAACGTGCTTTCCAGCTCTTCGGCATCCCTTCCCCAGGCGAGTCCTGCGGACTCCCTGCACGGCCTGGTCGAACCCCTGCCTTCCGAGTCCGATGGTCGCAATTTGCAACTGCGAGGTTGGATTCACCGCGGTTTGCCTTTCGAACGCCTCGTCTTGCGCGTGGAGAGTCTCGACCGGTCGGGTGAGCCGCGTGAGGGCGCCACCCTGCGTCTTGGGCTAGACGCGCAGACAGATCCTCTGACTCTGCACCCGGGCGCTCCTCAGGACAGCGTGACCTTCTCCAGTCCCCAATTGGAGGCCGCGCAACTCCCCGCAGGTCAGTGGACCTTCACGTTGGAGGTTCTGGCACTGACCACGTCGGGTGAAGTCCGCCTGGTGGGCAGTCGCCTGCTGGGCGGCACACGCGTCTCACTTCCTGCCCACACCGGAATCGACAGCGCGCTGTGGGGCGCCGTGATTCTTGCCCTTTGGCTGGGTGTTGGGACGTTCGGCCAGGGTGGGTGGGTCGCGATCCTGTTGGGCCTCGCGCTGCTCCAGGGTCTGTGGGTGGGCCATGAGCGCAATCCGGCCAGCTCACGAGCGCGCGTTTTTCCGGACACGGCAACCACGAGTTGGTTGCGTGCCGATCAAGAGTCGGTCCTTCTACCGGGGCGATTCTTAGGCGGTCCGGGGGTCCTGCCCTACAACACCGGCATCGTGCATGGACTGGTGGGGCTCGACGGCTACGACGCCATGGACGTGGCGAGTTTCGACGGCTTCAAGCCCTTTGCTCAGTTGCCGGGCCGCGGTCCTCTGCTCGATTGGAACGCGCGTGGGGTCGACTTGAACTCGCCAGCGTTGCGGTTGCTCGGTTGCGAGTACCTGGTCACCGCAGCTCCGCTCTTTGGGGCCGCCGGTTCGGAGGACTGGGAATGGGTCGCGGGTCCGTCGGGGGCAACAGCAGAGGCGGGCGCGGCTGCCGAGGTCTTCATCTACCGGGCCCGCGACCCCTTGCCGCGTGCATTCTGCGTCAACCAGATCGTGGATCGCGAGCAGGTCTTGGCGGACCCGGGAACGTTCAATCCGAGGACCCAAGCCTTTCTGGCCGAGGGCCGTTCCTGGTCCGTGTCGGAGCCCTTCGAGTCCAGTTCCGTGCAAGTGCTGGGCTTCGAACCTGAGCGGGTCGAGTTGACTGTGACTCTGGATGGCCAGGGGCTGCTGGTCCTCTGCGAACAGGACTACCCGGGCTGGAGGGCCACGGTCGACGGCGACTTGAGCGAGGTCTGGACCGTGAACAGCTTGCTGCGCGGTGTGCCGTTGGATTCTGGTGAGCACACAGTCGTGTTCAAGTTTCGACCCACCTGCTGGCCCTGGGTGTGGTGGGTTTGGAGCCTGGGCTTGGGGTCGCTAGCGTTTACCGTACTTCGCTTCCGGCGGCCCAGCCGTGGTCGACCGGCATGAGGCATTCGGTTCGGATCACCTACTCGCCAGCCGCGTGACTCCCTCCCCCGCCACCCTACTGCAACCGGTCGAGCAGCTGCTGGCTCAGTCGTTCGGCGATCAGCGCTTGCTGCGCGGCCAGATTGTGCGTTTCGCCGGCATCGGTTCTGTGGTCGTAGAGCTCGAGTTGTCCGTCTGCATGCATCACCAGGCGATGAGTTTGTGTGCGGACCGTGCGCGCACCCGGCTTGTAGCCATAGGCCGCGTGGCCCTTGGCCGACGGGTCGTCCAGGATGGAGCCCAGCGACTCTCCGTCTAGGCCATCTGGCGTCTCGAGGCCCGCGAGCTCGCAGAGGGTGGGGAAGATATCCAGGGTCTCGACCAAGGCCGCGGTCGATGTTCCGGGGGAAGGCATGTGGGGGTAACTGACAATCAAGGGCGAGCGCAGGGATTCCTCGAAGAGCGAATGCTTGCCCCAGATGGCGTGCTCGCCCAGGTGCCAGCCGTGGTCACCCCACAGCACGACCAAGGTGTTGTCCCGCAGGCCCAACTCGTCGAGCTGCGCCATCAGGCGCCCTACCATGGCGTCTGCGTAGCTCACGCAAGCGGCGTAGTGCTTGCGCACTTCCAAGGCGAAGTCCGCATCGCCGTTGGGATCGCGCTTCCAGCGCTTGTACTTCATGAACTCGCCCGAGTTGTGCCAGGTCGTCTTGCCCGCCGGTTTTGAAGGATGGGGTGTGGGGGGCAGCTGGGCTTCGCGGTAGGGCTCCATGTACTTGGCAGGAGCGCCGAATGGCAGGTGAGGACGAATCAAGCCGACCGCGAGGAAGAACGGCGCCTCGGTTTCGGCCAGCGCGGTCATCTGCTCCAGGGCTTCGTTCGTGATCAGTCCATCGGGGTAGGTCTCATCGGGCCCCTCGAAAGACTGAAACACGGCCATGTCTCCGGCACGCTTGCGGATCTCCCCGTTGGCTAGGCCATGCATGGCCCCGCGCGGGTGCTGCCAGTCGCCACTAGGCATGAGGTGTCGATCCCAAGCTCCGGGCATCTCTGGTCGGGCTTCATCGTTCCAGTCCGCACCTGCACGGCCACCAGGAAAATGGGAGACCTTGCCCACGGATACCGTTTCGTATCCCTGTCTCCGGAACCAGGCGGGCAGGCTCTTGCCCTGCAGGGACTGGCCGCGTTTTAGCAGGGCGTCGTTCCCCGCGGGACCGTACTTGCCGCTGAGCAGGGTGAAGCGCGAAGCCCCGCAAGTTGGCGCCTGAACAAAGTGGTTCTGGAAGGCCCGCCCGCGCGCGGCGAGGGCGTCGATGTGGGGGGAGTTTATGTACTGCGCTCCGAAACACCGCAGTTCAGGCCGCAGGTCATCGATGCAAATCAGCAGCACGTTGGGTCGCTGACTGACCGCCACTCGTGGGCTGACCAGCAGCATGCAGGGGGACGCAAGCAGTAGGCTGAGGACTTTCATCTCAAGTCACCGACTCTACCTCCTACCGGCGCCGGTCGCTGGATGCGCCTGGCCAGATCGGTCGCGGGCGACCCCTTCCGGAGCCGATGTCCGCGACGCGGACCCACAGCGCGACCTAGCCCCCAAGCAAGCCGGCGTCGATCAGGGCTTGACCGGCCCACACGGGCAACTCGCGCAAGTAGCGAACATTGCTGGCCTTGTGGCTTTCAAGTAGATCCCTGGCCTCATCCACTCGGTCAAGGCGGCACAGGCTTGCGGCCAACTCCAGCCGCAGCCGTTGTCCTCCCCCAGGTACGAGCGGGTACCTCTGCGCCCCGCGCATAGCCTGGCGGTACAGACGTAGAGCGCTCTCGAAATCTCCCCGGCTGGCGTGGTCACGTGCAAACAGGGCGTTGCCGGAGGCGACGAGTCCGTCCCCCAATGGCGTGTTGGGTCGGCCGGCCAGCTGGCTCTCAGCCAGCAACGCTTCGCCAAATTGCCAGGAGTCATCGGTAACTCCCAGGAGGTCGCGGCCCACCGCCACACGGCCGTTGAGCAGGGCATTGGCCGCCACCCCTTCGAGCCATTGTGGCGCAGGCGAAAGGGCGCTCGGCAGAGCAGCCAGCAATTCACGCACCTCAGCCTGACTACCGACGTCCACAGCCAACAATAGGCGGTTGCGGTGCAGCTTCGGATGCAGCGGATCGAGGTCATGCGCCAATGAGAAGAGCCTTAGGGCCTGCTCGTCGTCTCCCTGTTGGGCGGCCAGTATTGCGCGGTCGAGCAGGGGACCGAATGAATAGGGTCGTGCGCTCAGAATGCGCGCGAGGGTGACCGCGCGCTCGGCGGGCTCAACCCCTGTCGCCGTCTGCAGTTGGTAGTACTTTTCCAGCGCCACGACGGAGTCGGGGGCCGCGCGCAGGGCACGCGCAAGGTGGGGCCCAACCTGATCGGGCGACTGACTCAATACACCGTCGTGCTCGACCACGGGTGCTGTCACGACCCCGGCCAACTCGGCACCGTGGACAAAGAAGGCGTAGGCAGACCGCGCGTTGGCGAGCAGGATCAGCAGGATCAGCCAGGGCGCCAAGTTGCCGCTTCGCTGCCGAATTTGGCTCAGTGGACTTGTTGCCCCAGCAGGCGGCGTCGAACCGAGGCAGATCCCCAGCAGTGGCCAGGCGCAGGCGGGGCTGGCCACTCCGTAGAGCAAGGGCGAATTGAATGCGGCATTGATCAAGATGGCCAAACCCGCCGCGGCGCAGGCGCGCGTGGGGCCGTGGGAGGCTGAGAGCAAAGCCAGGGCCCGGCGCGCGGCGAGTAGCAGCAATCCCACCCACCCGAAACCCGCCACCCATCCCCATTCGACGAAGGGTTGCAGCCAGTCGTTGTGGACGTGCTCGACCTCGATCGGGGTTGGCTCGGCGTGATCGTGGCTCGAAAGGGCGAGCTCAGCGGGGTCGCGGTGGGGGGGGTAGACGCGCGCGAACTGCCCAGGGCCGTGGCCAAGCACGGGGGCTTCGTTCACCACGCTGGGCAGGGTAGACCAGATGAGGGAGCGTACCCTCCAACCGCCCGTGGTCGTCCTGACTGCGGCCGTCGCATGGGGGTTCGGGTCTTGCGCTTCGCTGGCCCCTCCCAAGCCCGAGGCCAGGACCAGCCAACCGCCCAAGCCCATCAACAGCAGGTTGCGCGTCCAGTTGGCCGTCGTTCCCGACGAGGAGCGCACGGCAAGCAGACTCACGACGCCTGTTCCGAACAAGGCAACCAAACCCGCGAGGACCGGGGTCACGCCCATGAACAAGATCGTCCCCAGACCCAGCAAGAGCCCAAGACCCGACCAGGGTCGCGACCAGTACACGGAACTCGCGATGGCGATGACCGCACCCGGCAGCAGGGCCTCCGACAAATCACCGCTATTGCCCAGCGGCAGGTGCTCTGCGTCTCCCAGCCGATCAACCAGAGTGTCGGCCAGCAGCAACCCACAAGCCACGCAGAGCCCCGTCACCACTGAACGGCGACCTTCTGAACCCAAGCTAGCTCCGGCCAGCATCAAACCGATCCCCGCCGACAAACTCAGCATCGCCCGTCGCGCCGCAAAAGGATCCCCTGCATCACGCGCACCCACGGCGGCTACCAACAGAAGGGTCAGCCAGGGCAGGAGCCCGCGCAAGTGCACAGGGCGCCGACGCAGGGCCAATAGAGCCAAGCAGGGCAAGCAGCCCAGGGCCAGGATGCCCGCGGCGGCCGACGTTGTGGTGGGCACGTCGCGCAGCAGCGACAGGCGACCCGGCAGGGCTAGCACCAGGGCAGGCAGGGCCACGAGCCAGCCCTGCAATCGATCCATGTCGGATGGCTTCGCGGGTGAGTGCTGGGGGGAAGCCATAGGTGGGCTGGGTGGGCGTCGGGTCGGATCAGTTGCTGGGGGTTTCCTGCCCTGAACTCACGATGGCGTTCACGAATGCCTCGGGCTCGAAGACCTCGAGCAGACCCAACTGTTCGCCAGTACCGATGTAGCGCACGGGCAGACCCAGGGCTTCCTTGATTCCGAACAGGGCGCCCCCGCGTGCGGTCCCATCCATTTTTGCGACAATCAAGCCCGTCACATCAACGGTGTCCGTGAAGTACTTGGCCTGTTGGATCGCGTTCTGGCCGTTGGTTCCATCGAGTACCAACCAGGTGTGATGGGGGGCCCCAGGCAAGCACTTGTCGATCACCCGACGTACCTTGCCGAGTTCCTCCATCAGGTTCTTCTGGGTGTGCAGGCGACCTGCCGTGTCGATCAACACCACGTCCACCTGGCGGGCGATCCCAGCGCTGACGGCGTCAAATGCCACGGCCGCGGGGTCAGCGCGATCTGTGTGCTGACGCACGATCTGAGCTCCGTTGCGTTCGGCCCAAATCTCCAATTGGTCAGCGGCCGCGGCGCGGTAGGTGTCGGCAGCGCCGAGCAGAACAGTCTTTCCCTGTTCCTGGAAGCGATGGGCAAGCTTGGCGATGCTGGTCGTCTTACCCGAACCATTGACGCCTACCACCAGGATGACCGTGGGTGCGTGGGTGTCGAGGTCGACCTCCCCACCATCTTGGTCCAGCCGCTCCAGGAGCATGGAGTGCAACGCACTGCGCACATCCTCTTCGCCGCGTAGTTCACCACGCGCGTGCAAGCGCTTCAGTTCGGCTGTGACGACGGCGGCGGTGGGGCCCAGGTCTGCCGTGTAGAGCAGGCGTTCGAGTTCACCCAGCAGCTGCTCGTCAATGGGCCGCCCTCCTCGAAACAAGGACGAGAGGCCGTCGGCCAGTGCCCCGCGCGTGCGGGTCAAGCGTTGGGCTAGACGCTGGAAGAGGCTCACAGCGTCTCCGATTCCTCGGATTCCGCGCTGCACTCGGGCTGCGTTTCTTCGGCTTCAGAATTCTCGGCGTCGGTGCCCTCGGTCTGGTTCTTGATCTTGTCGAGGATGCCGTTGATGAAGGCTCCCGACTGAGCCGTCGAAAAGCGTTTGCCCAATTCGATGGCTTCGTTGATCGCCACGTTGGGCGGAATGTCATCGCACAACAGCAACTCGAAGGTGGACAGCCTCAGCACATTGCGGTCGATGACGGCCATGCGCGAGATCTCCCAGTTCTGAGCCACCGATTGGATCGTGGCATCGAGACTCTCGCGGGCCTCCAAGGTGCCCTCGACGAGCATGCGGGCGTAGGTTCGCGCCTCACCGGCCTTCTCTTCCTGTTGCAGGAAACCCACCAAGTCCTCGAGCTTTTCCGATCCCAGAAGGTCCACTTGGTACAGGAACTGCAGCGCCAGCTGCCGCGCTCGTGTGCGACTCTTCACGCTTGCTCCTGATTGGGGGACGCCGTGCCGGAGGTCCCATCCGCCAACTTCAGTGCGGCCAGCGTTTGCAGGGCTGCCTGAGCCAGCTCGGCGCCCTTGTCGTGAACTCCACCTTGGGATACGGGCAGAGCGCGGGCTCGCGCCTGGTCCAGACTGTCGCAGGTCAGCACGCCGAACAGCACGGGAGTGTCTGTCTTGAGACTGACCTCAAGGATGCCTTCCGTCGCTGCATGGGCCACCCACTGGTCGTGGGTGGTTTCACCCTTGAGTACGAGCCCGAGGCAGACCACGGCATGGATGTCTGCTCGTTGGGCGAAGCGCCGGGCGACCAGGGGCAACTCAAAGGCTCCCGGAACGCGCGCCACCTCGAGGTCCTCTTCGGGCAATCCAGCCCGGTTCCAAACACCGCGTGCACTCTCGAGCATGGCTGATGTCAGCTCCGCGTGGAACTCGGAAACGACCACGGCCAAGCGTGTGCCCGCCTGCAGCGGCGCGCAGTCGGATCGGTGGGGGCTCGAGGGGTTACGTGCCATGGGCCGGGTCAGACCGGTGTTGGAGAGGTGGAGATAGGAAGGAGCCGAACGGTCGCGGACAAGTCTAGGCGCATGCCGTTCGGCGCGCAGCCTCGAGCTCTTGAATGTTGGCTAGGGCTTCATCTCTTTGCGAGACCAACCCAGGCTGTCGCGCACGACGCCCGTCAGGATGTGCGCCAGATCGTCCATGACCGTGTAGGCCAAGGGCACAATCCACAGGGTGAAGAATGTCGAGATGACCAAACCACCCGCCACGCATGTGGCCAGGGCCCGGTAGTCGATCCCATCGCTGCTGGCCTCGCTCAACGCCATGGGCAGCAAGCCAAACACAGTGGTCAGTGCTGTCATCAGGATCGGCCGTACGCGCGCGGCGCTGCCCGCCAGAACGGCCGCTTCGCGGGTAGCAGAGGAGCCGCGGTTCTTGTGGATCTTGTCGATGAGAACAATGCCGTTGTTGACGACCACCCCGACCAAGATGATCAGTCCAATGAACCCGACCGAATCCATCGTCGTGCCCGTGGCGAAAATCGTCCACAGGGCTCCCAGCACAGCGAATGGAATGGTCGTCAGAACGGAGATGGGCAGCAGCAAGGACTCGAACAAGATGCCCATGAGCAAGAAGACCAGGACCACCGAGAGCAGCAGGGCGTTCCTGAGCTCATTCATCTCCTCTGTCTGCCTGGCCGCGACCGAGTCATCCAGCCCGAAGCTGAACCCGCGCGGCATCTCCAAGGCTTGCAGGGCCGCGTAGCCGGCTTTCACGAGCTCAGTCTGGCGCGCCGGGTTGATGACGCGCGCCTGGATGCTAAACGTGATCTTGCCATTGCGTCGGCGAATCTGACCCGCGCCCGGTTGGAACCCAATCTCGCTGAATGCCGAGAGGGGCACGACGCCTGTGGTCGTGAATACATTCAAGTCCCGCACCGTATCCAGCCCGGCCACTTGCGTCTCGTCATACTCGATGATGAACGGCAGTTCGCGATCCGTGTCCTGGTAGCGCGGCAGCGCGGCTCCACGCAGGGCCCACGTCAGGCTCTGAATTGCGGCGTTGGAAGTCACCCCATAGGTGGCGGCGGCCTCTCGGTCGATTTGCAACCGCACCTGCTCAGGAGCCGTCTCCAGGGATGTGGTCACGTCGCTCAGGCCCGCAACGCCGCGCAGGATCTTGACGGCCTCCAGGCCTAGCGTCTCGAGTTGTTCGGGATCCGGTCCGCGCAGCTCGAAGTGTACGAATTGGCGGGACGCCACATCGATGTTCGACTCACCCGAGAAGATCAGTTTGACGCCCGGTCGGTCCTCGAGCACGTCCCGCAGACTCGACCGAATGCGCTGCATGTGGTCCGGGTCGGGCATCTCGCCCCATTTCATTTCGAGGCTACCGCCGCCAAGACCAAAGCGGGCTACCAGATTCTCATATCCCCATTCCTCACGCCGCTGCTCGAGGATGGCCTCGTAGTGGGCGAACTCTTCGCTGGCCTCTTGGAGGGTGAAGTTGTCCTCCATATCCAACCGGATTTCGATTTCGCTCGCTTCCTCCTCTCGCCCAAAGGCGGCCATGCTCATGTTTTTCATGGGGACGGCGATTGAGCTGAGTGCACCGAAGGCCGCCAAGGATGCCAGCAGGCGGTGCTCGAGGGTCCAGGATAGAAGTGCGCGGTTGGCCTCCTGGATCCAGGCCAGTACGGATAGCCCTTGGGGGCGTAGCCGGGCCGGCCAGCGAGGTGGCCGACTTGGGCGTCGGCCCCAATGAGGCGCGGCGAAGATCAACAGCAAAGCGGAAGTGATAGCGAGAACTGCCAGGGCCCCGTTGATGGGAGCCAGTCCGCCTGCCATGCGCGCCGGCAAGCCCAGTCCCGCCAACTGCTGCGCTAGATGCTGCATCGGTTCGCGCCGCTGGAAGGCAAAGTAGCCCGCTACCAGGATGCCGATGGCTGCGGGCCAGCGCAGGGGGACGAGAACCCGCAGTGCTGCGCGCACCCCGAAGTGCGCTACGAACAGGCCGGCGTGGAAGAGAAAGCGCGGGACGCAGATCATCCATGCCAGCACGAGTACGGGCGCCTGGGTGACGCGGCCCAGGACTGCTGCCAGGCGCTCAGCGCCGGGTGCGCGGTCCTCAAGGATTCGCGCCGACACCACGGGCAAGAAAATCAGGGCCACTAGCAAGCTGATCAGCAGGGAGGCGCACAGGGGCAGGCCCATGGATCCGAGCATGACCTGCAGCATCGGGTCTTCGCCCATGAAGATCAGGGGCAGGAAAACAACGACGGTGGTCAGGGTCGCAAGAGAGATGGCCAAGCCGACGTCTCGCACTCCGGCGACCGCCGCGTCCAGGGGTCCCTTGCCCGCGCCGCGCTGGCGCGCGATGCTCTCCATCACCACGACTGAGTTGTCCACGAGCATGCCGATGCCCAGGGTCAAGCCGGTCATGGTCAGGACGTTGAACGAGCCGCCCGTGAAGTGCTCCCACGTGATGGCTAGCAGGGCGGATGTGGGGATCGACAGCGCCACGCACAGGGTCATGCGCACTCGACGCAGAAACATGAGCAGCACGATGATCGAGAGTCCGCCGCCCCACATGGCCGTTTGGCGCAGCTGAGCCAGAGAGACTTCGATGTACTTGGCCTGGTCAAAGAAGACATTGACCTGGACCTTGCTCGACAGGGCCTCGTCGGCCTCGAATTCTGCGAACAGGTCCCGCAGGGCGTGGGAGACCTCGACCATGTTGGCCGTCGACTCCTTCTGGATCATCGCGTAGTACGCGTCGCGCCCATTGATACGTGTGAGTTGATCGCGCACGGATTTGGCGCGCACGACCGTAGCCACGTCCTTCAGGCGCAGGCCATCGCGGATGGGGTAGTTCGCGATTTCCTCAAAGGAGCGCAGTCGCATGTCCGAGCGCAGCAGGAAGCGCCGACCGCCGTCGGTGATCTCACCCATGGGTTGGGCAAAGTTGTCACGCATCAGGGTCGAGACGAGGTTGCCAAGGTCGAGGCGGGCGGCTCGCACGCGGTCTTCATCGAGCAGGATTCGGACGGAGTCCTCGAGAGTCCCCCAGACCTGGATACGACTGATCCCGTCCACGGCTTCGATGCGCCGTTGAATCTCATGCTCGATCAGGTAGTCCATCTCCGGCGTGCGTTCGGAAATGAGGAGGCCCAGGAACATGACAGGCAGATCTCCATCTCCGTTGGCCCAAACGAAGATGCGATCGACCGTGGATGGCAGATTGGGACGTGCACGCTCGATGCGGTCACGCAACTCGGCCTTGACCAGGCCCATGTCGCTGGACCCGTTGAAGGAGACGCTGATGTTGATCGAGCCTTCACCGGATCTAGAAGAGATGTCCTTGAGGTCGGGGAGCGTTCGGAACTGCTCCTCAATGACCCGCGCGACTTTCTCCTCGTTCTCACTGGCTGAAGATCCCGGATGCGAGATCATCACGGTCAGGCGCGTACCGGTGATGCCATCGGGCATCATTTGCAAGGGGATGCGCGAGTAGGCGATGGCCCCCAAGAGGATGAGGGTCAGGAACAGAACCCCAACTGCCACAGGACGCCGCACAAGCGTGGCGTAGACACCGCGAGTGGGTGAGGTAGCCATCAGGCCAGCGCCTCCTCAGTCGATCCCTGCCGTTGGCGCTTGCCAATCACCTTGTAGATCACAGGAATAACGACCAACGTCAACAACGTTGAACTGATCAGTCCGGCGATCACTGTAATGGCCATGGGCGCACGCATTTCAGCTCCTTCTCCGGAGCCGAAGCTTCCCAATAATGGAACCCAGGCGAGCCAGCCCGTCAAAGGTAACAGGCCTAGGACCGTCGTAGCCGTGGTCATCAAGATCGGGCGCAGGCGTGCTTCGCCGGCCTCGACGATGGCTTCGACCAACTCCATTCCGGCCGCGCGCCGCGCGTTGATGCGGTCCACAAGGATAATCGCGTTGTTGACGACGATGCCGGCCAACAGGATCAGCCCAATAAAGACGACCACCGAGAGGGGCACATCGAGGAAGGCGAGCCAGAAGACAACTCCCACAGCGGCAAGTGGCACGCTGAAGAGAATGATCAAGGGCTGCAAGAGCGATTCGAACTGGCTGGCCATGACTACGTAGACGAGGAAAATGGCCAGCGCCAGCGCGAAGATCAAGCTGCGTTGCCCCTCTTCCATCTCGCGCTTCTGACCGCCCAGATCGACCAAGACGTCGGCCGGGTGGTCGAGACCGGACAATTGCTCTTCGATGCTGGTATTGAGTCCGCCCAGATCGATGCCCGAACGGGCCGCCGTGACGACGACCGCCCGGCTGTTGCCGATGCGGCGGATTTCAGCAGGGCCGCGCGTCTCATCGATCTGCGCAATCGAGCGCAGTCGAACAGGCCGTTCGGAGGCTGGATTGACCACAAGGTCGAGCACGTCCTCGATGTTGGAGAGCAGCAATTCATCCCCCTCAACGCGGATATCGATGCGCTCCTCACCTTCGACGAAGCGCGTGTCGACACTGCCCATCACCTGGTTGCGAACGAGGGTGGCCACCTGCCCTAGGTCCAATCCGTACTCGAGCAACTTGTCCCTGTCGAACACGACGCGCGCTTCGGGGTGCCCCGGGCGGACAGTGCTGCGCACGTCGGTCAGGCCTGGAATATTGGTCAGGCGCGCGACGACGTCATCTGCCACCCGACCCAGCACCTCCAAGTCGTGGCCCCGAATTTCGACGGCGATGGGGGCGTCCAGCGCGAAGGGGGTCGGCCGGGTGATATCCACACTGCGCACTTCGGGTTGCAGCTCAAACATGCGGCGCGCTGCGTCGACCACCTTCTGTTCATCTTCGAGGCCCGAGTGTTCGGGTGTGAGACGCACCATCAAACGTGCCGTGTGGTCGCCCTCAATCTCGCGCGTCAGCGTGTCTTTCTCCACACCCACGGTCAGGGCTGTCGTCTGCACCTCGACGAGGGAGCCGATTTGCCTGGCCAGTTCACTGAACACGCGATCGGAGACATCGATGGGCGTACCGACTTCCAATCCGACGTGCGCCGTGAATTCCCCCTGGTGGATCTCAGGCAACAGCTCTACACCCAGGTCATCCGCCTTACGCCAGGCAGCGAAGGTCAACAAACCAGCCAGTCCCAGCACGAGCAACGGCTGACTCAATGCGCCGCGCAAAAGTCGCGGATAGCTCTTGGCTAGAACCCCCCAGCCCCAGTCGAAGGCGCGTCGTGGTAGGAACGTGAGGCCCGAAAGCACGATTCCCACGGCCCCCGCCAAAAGCAGAACTAGGCGCAGGGTCCAAGTGACGATGAACAGCACTAGCCGGCCGGCAAGGGTCAATAGGTTGGGTATGAACTGCGCTGCGCTCCACTCAAGGCGGGTCACGGCTCGCTTCCCAGAGGCTGCATCCTTGGCCGAATCCAGGGCTCGATTGAGCCCCAGGCTCGAGAGCATGGGGATAAACAGGACCGCCACCAGCAGGGAGACGAGTAGCGCGGACACCACCGTGACGGCTTGGTCTCCGAAGATCTGCCCGCTAATCCCGTGCACGAACACGATGGGCGCAAACACGGCTACCGTCGTGAGGGTTGAGGCAATGATGGCGCCCGCGACTTCACTGACACCGCGCACGGCAGCGCGCGCCTGAGAATCACCCTCATCGCGACAGCGCGTGATGGACTCCAACACAACAATGGCGTTGTCTACCAACATCCCAATGCCCAGTGCCAGTCCGCCGAGTGACATGACGTTCAGCGATACGTCCAAGAGGAACATGGGCGCAAAGGTCACGACCACCGAAATCGGAATGGCCAAGCCGATGATGACGGTGGACGAGAGCCGGCGCAGGAAAACCCACATCACGGCGATGGCCAACGCGGCTCCGAAGAGCGCGGCGTCGCGTACATCCTTGACGGCCGCCCCGATGAACTTGGATTGATCCGAGAGCACTTCCAACTGCCCCTCATCGGCCAGGGTCCACGCCAAGAAGCTCAACTGCTGTCTTTCCTGCCAGTTCAGGTCGCGCGTCCGCGTCTTGCCTTCCTTACGCTTCTGCGCGGCAATTTTTTGTGAGGTCTGCGTGCCGAAAATCGCGTTCTGCACGCGCTGAGTCACATCGACAATGTTGGCGCCCGCCTCGCGGTAGATTGCAATTTCTACTGCCTCGCGCCCATCCAGGCGTGTGACCACTTCACGTTCTGCGTGCGTGCGCACGACGCTGGCAACGTCCTTGATTCGAATCTGGGTCCCACCTCTTCGCACGATCGAGAGGTCTTCGATTTCGTTCAGGTTCTGAAACTCGTTGAGCGTGCGCACCAGGTACTCAGTGGAGCCCTCGCGAATGCGGCCACCGGAGGCGTTCAGGTTCTCCTGACTGAGGCGCGTGGCGATCGTTGCCAGATCAATGTTGTGGGCCGCGAGTTTGCCGGGATCTACACTGACCCGGATCTCTTCATCCAAGCCACCCCGCACTTGCACCGCGGCGACGCCCTCGATGCCCTCCAGTTCTCGCTTGATTTTCTTCTCGGCTACCCAGCGCAGATGGACGAACTGCGCGTCGCTCTGCTCTACCCCGTCGTTGGGGCTGAGGCCGACGCGCAGGATGGGGTCGAGATTGGGGTCGTAGCGCAGTATCAGAGGACGCTCGGCAGCGCCGGGTAGCCGCACGCCATCGAGTCGATCGCGGACTTCCTGCACCGCGTAGGTCATCTCCGTGCCCCATTCGAATTCCAGGGTCACATCCGAGAATCCGGCGCGGCTGGTGGACGTGGCCCGAACCAAACTGCCGATCGTGGCCAGGGTCTCCTGGATTCGTACCGAACAGCGGTCCTCCACATCTTCAGGTGCAGCCCCAGGGAAGGCCGTGCGCACGGTCAGCGTCGGGTAGCTGATCTCGGGCAGAAGATCCATCGGCAGCTTGGCCAGCGACACCATGCCGAAGACCGCCAAGGCAACAAAGAACATGAAAATCGCCACCGGCCGCGTGGCGACGAACCCCAAGGGGGATGAGCCCCGGGCTAGCGTGGAAGGCGATGTGCCCGGTTGGGCTGGGGCGGAAGACTCGCCCGCCGGCGTCGATGAAGGGCCCTCTTCCATTTCTAGGCGTCGCCGCCGCCTTGGTTGGATTCCCAGGGACTCGTGAGCACTTCTTCGCCGCCTTCCAAGTCGCGATTGCCCACCACGACGACCTGCTCGCCCGCCACAACGAAGTCCTGCCCGGCGTCTCCTTCAAGCGCCAGGAGTTCGACGAATTCGTCATCCGAGAGCCCTTCCCGGACCTCGACCCGCACCGCCTTGCCTTCGCGTATGACGAACAAGAACTGCGTGTCTCCCTCGCGCCGTAGGGCGCGCTTGGGCACGACCAAGGCGTCGGGGCGCCGCTCGGTGATGATGTCGATGCGAACGAGCATGCCTGGGGCCAGGCGTTGGTTCGGCTCGGGGCTAGCCGCTTGCTCCAGAGCGATGGTGATTCGGAACGACCCCGAGGCGGGGTCGATATTGGGGGAGAGGAACTGAATCGTCCCCGCGAACACCTTGGTCGGCAGGGCCTCCGGGCGCGCCGTGATTTCGACAGCATTCAGGTTGCTGGTCGTCTGAAAGAAACCCAGTTCGCGCTGCGGTCGGTAGACGACCGCGCGCAGGTTGTCGGGGTCGGTCAGCGTGAAGGCAGCCATGGCGCTGCTGGCGGAGTCACCCCTCTTGATCGTGCGGGCGGCGATCACTCCAGCAAAGGGCGCTACGACTTGCGTGTAGCTCAGGCCCAGAGCTTGCCGCTCTACCACGAGTTGCGCCCGTTCGATCACCGTGTCTTGACGCTCCAACTCCTGTTGACTGCCTTGGGCAGAGAGCTCGCTGGCCAGGAAGTCTTGTTCGGTTGTGTCGCGTGCCAAGCGCAGCTTGTCCAAGTCTACCTCGGAGAGCAGGCCTGCCTCCTCGTTGCGCTGCACTTCACGCTGGGCCTGCTCCCAAGCCAAGCGCGCCCGCTTGACGCGCTGGTCGGCTTCATCCCGCGCCAGCTCCAGCCGAGCCGTTGCCTCGTTGGCTTCTTTCAATGCCATCTTGGCATCGTTCAATGAAGCCTGAGCGTCGCGTGGGTCGATCACGGCCAAGACGGCGTCCGCCTGGACTCGATCCCCTTCCTCTACAAGCACGGAGTCCACGATCCCTGCGGCGCGCGGGAAGACCTGAATCTCATTGACCGACTCCACGTTCGTCGTAGTGGATGTGGTGCGCACCATTTCTCGAAGCTGAATGCCAGCGGTGCGAACTCGAGTGGCTGCTCGGGTCTTGATCTGGACATCTCCGAGCGGGTTCTCATTCTCTTCAGAGCCTGCAGGTTTGCAGCCGCTGGCGAAGAGAAGCAGGAGGAGGCAGGAAACGGATAGTAGGGTGCGGGTCACGTCAGCAAGAACCAAAGTCGGGAGGAGTTGCCCAGGCGGTCAGCCTGTGGGGGATGGACAGGAGGGACGGTTCGACAAGCGTTGCGAACCAGCGAGGAAGCCGACGGAACTTAACCGCCGAGTAGGTGGGGCGAATGGGCAGGGTCAGGTTCGGGGCGTTACACTTCCGGCTATGCTCAATCCGGACGAAGCGCTGGCGCAGATTCTCGCCTCTTGTTCGCGGCCGCGCGAGGGGCAGACCATAGACTTACTCGCTGCAACTGGCCGCGTCTTGGCGCAGGACATCCTGTCCGATGTGGATATGCCGCCGTTTCGCAAGAGCGCGATGGACGGCTTTGCCCTTGCCCAAGCGGATCTCGATTCTGCCGCGGCAGGCCCCTTGACCTGTATCGGCGAATCCAAAGCCGGGGCCCCCTTTGCAGGTGAAATTCTTACCGGGACTTGCGTAGAGATCTTCACGGGTGCCGAAGTGCCCGATCGCTGTGATTTGGTCGTCATGGTCGAGCAAACTCGACGAGAGGGCGATGCCATTCACTTCGAGGGCCAGCCCTACGCAGCGCAGCAGAATATATGCGCCCGGGCTGAGGATTTAGAGGTGGGCCGCAGCGTGAAACGAGCAGGGCGGCGCCTGACAGCGACGGATCTCTCCGTTCTGGCCGCCGTGGGCTGCGACCCGGTTCCCGTTTGGCCCAAGCCGCGGGTGACCATTTTGACCACGGGTGATGAACTCGTGCCACCCACCGAGACTCCAGGTCCGGGGCAAATCCGGGAGACCAACACTCTGCACCTGGCCGCCCTGGCCCAGCGCGCGGGAGCAGACGTGTCCTGCCTCGGACTCGTGGCCGATGACCGCGAAGAACTCGTCCAACAATTCGGAGCCGCCTTGGACGAGGCGGATGTGGTCCTGACAACGGGGGGCGTGAGCATGGGGCGCTACGATCTAGTGGCCGAGGCCTTTCTCGAACTTGGAGTCGAGCAGGTCTTTCACAAGGTCGCGATCAAGCCGGGCAAGCCCATGTGGTTTGGCCAGCGGGGCACCACCCTGGTCTTCGCTCTGCCGGGCAATCCCGTGTCGTGCCTTCTGGACCACGAGGTCTTTGTGCGGCCGGCACTTGCGCGCCTGGAGGGTGCCGCGGACGAAGAGCAGATCATCCTGCGCAAGGGCATCTGGAACGCTCCCAGCCCGCGGCCCGGCCCCCGGCAACAGAACCTGCCCGTCACCCTTGTCCAGGACGAACAGGGGCGAGACGTGCTGACCCCGATTCAGTGGTCGGGTTCGGCGGACATCGTGGGGCTGTCGACGGCCACCGCGCTGGCCGTCGTGGAAGCGGGCTGTGAGGTTCAGCAGGGGGAGCTCGTGGCCTACCGTTCACTCTACTAGTTGGGAGCGACGTCCAGTGCCCACGACCCCCTCCCCGTCAGCCGGCTTGCCCCGCGGGACCCTCGAGCCCATCGGCCCCGGTCACCGCTTCTTGGCCACCCTCGGCACCTGGATCCTGATCTACCTCAGCCAACCGGGTCTGGGTCGCCCCGCCGGTTTTGGACACACGGGTTTTGTGGCCTTGATCCCCTGGGCCTACTACAGCTGCCGACCAGGGCCGCGAGCCTTCTTGGCCGACTGGGCAGCCTGTGCCTTGGGAGTGGGGGGCATGAGTCTGTGGATGCATCACCTGCTTCCGTGGTTGCTGGTTCCCATGACCATTATCCCCGGTTTTTGGATGGCGCTGGGCGGGGTGGCCCTGCGCCGCATGGCAACTCGCTATCCCTTGGCCCTGGCAGTACCCGCGGCGTGGATGTTGGCTGAACTCCTGCGCTGGTGGCTGCCCGCCCCGCTCTCCTTCGGCTGGTGGCGGCTAGGCCTTTTCATGCACGACACGGATTGGGTCGTGGGGAGCGCCAGGATCTGGGGAACCTGGGGGTTGACGTGGGTCGTGGCGGCCTTTGGGGGTTGGTGCGCTGACCTGCTTCGTCTGCGACGCCTGCCTCCGGCCGAAACCCAGAACTTTCCCCACTCTCGAGTCCACGTCTTGGGGCTGGGCCCCCTGGCACTGGCTTTCGCCTTCTGCCTCGTGCCCGCCCCCAAGATGGAGCCCGGTCCGAACGTGCTCGTGGTCCAGCCGGGAATCGAACAGAGCATCAAGGCTTTTGGAACGGACCCTCTGCAGGAGCTCTACCGAGACGCGGTGGACTTGACCCACGCGGGGTTGGCGACCGGGGCCGTCGTGCCCGACTTGGTCCTCTGGGGGGAGAGCATGTTGCCCTTCTTCCTTCCCGATCAAGGTGTGGAGGAGGCGTACCGAGGTGGAATGGGCACCCTGGAACACGCTGGCTGGACTCTGGAACCCGACACCCTGGCCGTGCATGCCGCGGGAGTCTCGACCTTCGTGGAAGGGGTCCTGTTGGGGCGCGTGCAACCGATGGCCGCGGGCGGCGGGCTGTTTGCTCCCGCGCTGAAACGCATGGCCGGGTCCCCCTGGTACGCGTCCGCTCTCGAGGGCAAGGGGGTGATTCCCCAGGGCACGTCGTTCTTGACGGGCCTTGTGACCTGGGTCGTGGACGGGGAAGTGATCCGCAAGCAGAACGCTGCCGCGCTCTGGGGGCCCAGTGGAGCCCCTCAATTGGGTGCCAAGGTGCATTTGGTTCCTGGGGCAGAGCAGGCGGACCCCTACACCTCGCTGCCCTTCGTGCTCAGTGCACTGAACGCAGTGGGCGGCTACGTGCCTGACTTTGTCCCCGCTGAACGGGCGGCGGTCTTGCAGCTCGAGAGTCGACAAGGGCGTTCTTACAAGCTGGGCCTCTCCATCTGCTACGACAACGTCTTCGACGATGCCTATCGCGAACCGCTCGAACGGGGGGACGTGGACTTCTTCTGCATCCTCTCCAATGAGGCCTGGTACAAGCGCAGCGTAGAGATGGACCACCTCGTCGCCATGACTCGACTGAGGGCCGTCTCCGTCGGCCGCAGCATCGTGCGCGCGACCAACTCAGGGATCTCAATCGTCGTGGACCCGGAGGGGCGGACTGTGGCTGTCCTGGAGGATGCCGATGGGCAGCGCAAGATGGCGCGCGGGACCCTCTCCGCCAGGGTTCCGGTGCCGCAGGAGGCCCAGGAGGGCGGAGGACGCACTTTTTGGGTCCTCACTGGGCGCTTCCAACCTGCTATTTGGGCCGTGCTTGTGGTTCTCCTGACGGTCCTTGGGGGTGGGGGAGTAACTGGCTCATCCGGTGGGGTTAGACCCAGCCGAGGCTAGGGCGTAGGTCCAGCACGGACCGGCTCCAGTCCGAATTTTGAATCCTTTGCCCAATCGACTCCCGCTTGACCGCCTCTCAGGCCCCACCTATACTCGCGCGCCCTTCCGCTAGGCCCCGTGGCCGATCCGGCTGGGAACGCGGCCGCCCACTTGCGGGCGGTCTTCTCTTAAGATTGCACCCCCTTTCAACGATCGAGCCCCGTTGGCTCGGTCGACTCCCGATGGCCGGATCGCCCTTTACGGGGCTTCCCCTCTCCCCCCCAGAGCTAGCATGAGCCCGATCGGACGTATCTTCATCGTTCTGAACTTGGTCCTCGCCGTGGTCTTCCTCGGCTGGGCCTCCTCGAACCTCGTCAATAGCCAGAACTACAAGGCCAAACTCGAGGCCGAGAAAACTGCCCACGGTGCGACCAAGGCCGACCTCCAGGGTCAACTTGACGCACTGAACACCGAGAAGAGTGGCTTGGAGCGTGACCTGGCCAACACTCGCGGTGGGCAGCAATCCGCCGAGGCCGAGCGCGACCGCAATGGTCGCGAGCTCGCCGACCTGCAGAGCCGCTACGACAGCCTGCAGTCCGACGTGCAAGAGATCTCGGGCACCCTGGAGAGCTACGACGCGACGAACAAAGAGCAGGCCGACCGTGCCGAAGCTGCTGAAGGCCGCGCCCGCGCCGCAGACGAGGCCCGTCACACGGCCGAGAATGCGCAAGAGGATGCCCAGGACGAGCAGGCCCGGCTGCAACGGGAGTTGGACGTGGCCAACAACCAGATCGCCAGCCTCTCGACCGACCTGACCAGCACCCAGAAGACCCTGGGCGACACCCAGACGGCCCTCGACACCATGATCGCCGTCACAGGTGCCCATCCCGAGGACTTCATCATCATGCCCCAGATTGATGGGGCCGTGCTGTTGGTCTCGAACGCCATCAACCCCGGCTTGGTCTCCATCAACCGTGGCGCCACCGACGGCGTCAAGCGCGGATTCACCTTCGACATCTACGACGGTGGCCAGTTCAAGGGCCGCGTGCGCGTGGAAACCGTCGAGCCTGACATGTGCAGTGCCGTGATCATCGACACCTACGATGGCCGCAGCATCTCCCAGGGCGACCGCGCTTCGACCCGTATCTAGTTCTCGACTCTACTTCTCAACAGGCACCCAGCACCTAATCAGGTAGGAACGAGTACCCATGGCACGCTCAAGCAAGAGAAAGGACTCCCGCGGACGTTCGGGCTCCAAGACCAGCTCCCGCAAGGAGAAGTCGGCCCCGGCAGCAGCTGAGGTCGAGGTTGTCGAGGAAGGCAAGGGATTGGGCTTTGAGGATGGAATCGTCTTGGTGACGACGGTCATCCTCGTGGCCACGATTCTGATGGTGGACTACCACTTGGGCGCCTATTTCGGCGCGGGGACGTTCTTCTAGGAAGGATCCCTACTCTCCCGAGTGCACGCTTCGTGCGACTCGAAGCCCCGCTTCGCGAGATCTGGGGCACAACACGCCTCCCTTGTGGAGGCGTGTTGCGTTGTAGGCTAGCCGCGCGAGTCGTATAGGAGCTGCTCAGGCGCATGCGGCCTCCAAGAAAAACCACTGGATAGCATTCCATTGCGTTCTTGTATCGGGGTTCCCCATTCTGAAGACTGCCCTTGGTGGGTGCGCCCCGGGCGGTTCGGGGCGTCGAATCCGCTGGTCTTCTAGTTCTATTTCGCAGGAGCGCCACGTGAGCGTCTTCAAACCGATGGAGTGGGCCTTTGGGCACTTGTCCGTCGACATGGGTATCGACCTCGGTACCGCCAACACTCTTGTCTGCGCCCGGGATCGGGGAATCATCCTCAACGAGCCCTCGGTCGTGGCCGTCAAAAAGGGCACCAACGAGGTGCTACTGGACGGCATGGCTGTGGGCAACACGGCCAAGGCCATGTTGGGCAAGACTCCAGGTTCGATCGAGGCCATCCGCCCCCTGCGTCACGGGGTGATCGCGGACTTCGATGTGACCGAGAAGATGCTGCGCTACTTCATCACCAAGGTGCACGACGGCCGGCATTGGGTAAAGCCGCGCGTTGTGATCGCCGTTCCGGTGGGCATCACCGCTGTGGAACGGCGCGCTGTGATCCACTCGGCTGAGCGCGCGGGCGCCCGCAATGTGTTCCTGATCGACGAGCCCATGGCGGCGGGAATCGGCTGCGATATGCCCGTGACGGAGGCCCGTGGTTCGCTCATCGTGGACATCGGGGGCGGCACCACAGAGATCGCCGTGCTCTCCCTTGCCGGAGCCGTCAACTCAACTTCCCTGCGTATCGCCGGGGACGAGATGGATGAAGCCATCATCAGCCACCTGCGCCGCCATCACAACTTGCTGATCGGCGAGCTGACCGCCGAGCGGGTCAAGTTGACGATTGGTTCGGCCTGGCCCATGGAGCAGGAGCTGTCCATGGAGGTCAAGGGGCGGGACTCGGTGACCGGGCTGCCGCGCCGCACCACCGTGACCTCGATCGAGATCCGAGAGGCGCTGGCCCACCCCGTGCGTTTGGTTTGCGAGGCCATCCGCGGACAGTTGGAGCAGGCCCCTCCGGAGATTTCAGCTGACTTGGTGGAGAGCGGCCTGATCATGGTCGGCGGTGGTTCACTGCTGCTCGGAATTACCGAGGCTGTTGAAGATCACCTGGGTGTGCCTGCACGTGTGGCGGAAGATCCGCTGACTGCCGTCGCACGTGGGACCGGCATCTTCCTCGATAAGCTCGACGTGTTCTCCAAGGTGCTGGCCACCGAAGAGGATCTGTAGACCTAGGGTTTCTGAACTGAGGGTCGAGTGCGCGCTTCTCGGATTCCAACGGGGAGCATGTCTTGTGCTCAACTCCTAGGTGGGAGTGTGCTGGATTCAGTGCATTCACTTTCATACGGTGGAGGCAGTTGAACCCGACCTCACTCGGAGGGGCGTGACGGGAGGGGAAACGCGCCGCGTTGAAACGTGGCACGGCACGCCCCGCGGGTGAGGAGAGCGATTCTTTGCGCACCTCACGCTCACGTACCCTGTATCACTTGCTCCTGGCGGGCTTGGCCTTCTTGGCTCTCAAGCCCATTGGGCCGCTGGTTCGGGGCTTGGACGTGCTTCTGGCGCCCGCAGCGCTGCTTTCCCACCTCTGCTCTCCCCTGGCTTGGGTCCACCTGCGCCCGGCCCAGGCCAGTGAGGGCCGGTCAGCGGAGGCCCAGGCGGCCCAGGTCGCGCTGGAACGCGCCGTGTTGGCTTCTGCCCAACCGCAAGAGCGGTCGCGCGTGGATCTGTTGGCGAACTTGTATCCACTGCGGGCAGAGGTCAGTGGCCGTCCACGGGACGATCGCGACCGCATCTGGCTACGGCTGGCCGATCAGCGCGCCGTTGAAGGGCTGCAAACCGGTGACCCTGTGGTCAGTGGCGATGCGTTTGTGGGAACGGTGGACATGGAGGCCACACGCTTGTCCGAGCTGACCGGCGTCGTCGTGGTGCGACTCGTGACCGGGTCCAGCTTCCGCGTGGGGGCCGAGGTTGACCCCCAAGATCCCAGCACGACAGGGCCGATTGTGGGGCGTCGTCGCATGGTCGTGGGCGGCCTCTCGGCCCATCCTGACCGGGTGCTGTTGGCCGTGCACAATCCGGAACAACCCGGGGGCGTCGGAGCGCGCGTCATCGTGCACGAAGCTGAGCGCGCCGGCGCCCGCACACACCTGGCCAACGGATTTGTGCTCGGAATTCTCAAGCGCGGCGTACCGGAAGCCTGGCGGTTCGCGGGCGCCCGTCTTGCGGAAGAGTCTATCTTGGGAATCCAACCCACCATGGACCTGGCGCACGGGCTGCATCAGGTACTGATTCTCACGGACTGCGCGCAGTCGTTGCCGGCCGTCGAGGGCCAGATGGATCTGCTTCCCGTTCAGGATGCGAGCGCGTGGCGGCCCGCTCGTTTGTTGTTGCGCGGGGAGGTGTCACCCTTGCGCGCGGGCCGCAAGATTGCCACGGGCAGTTACCGAGATGTCAGGGTTGGCGCCGCTGTCTCCATTGGAACTCATCTGCTGGGTCGGGTGATTCGCGTCGGCCCTCTGGGGGCGGACCTATCACTGCTCGCGGACCCGGGCTTGCGCATTTCGACGATCGCCTCCCTAGGCGACGGCCTTCCCCGTGTCACCCACGTGCTGGGTCAGCTCACTAGTATGGGACGCGGAGCGCGGGGCACGGTCGTCTTCCACTGGCCGGCGACCCTGCCCTTGCCGCAGCCGGAGGGGGCTGCGACGCAGGGGTCCCTGCATGTGCAGATTTGGACCGGTTCGGGTGACCTCGGTTTGCCGCGGGGACTGCTCGTCGGCGAGGCCGATCTGCCCTACGGACCCGGCCCCCATGTGATCGAGGTTGATCCCGCTACGGACGGGCGCTCGGGCCACGGGGCGCGAGTGTGGGTGGGCGTCTCGGCCGCTTCGTCGGGAGTGGCAATGGATGCAACGCCGGGCCTCGACGCCGACGAAGATGGAGGAGCGCGGTGAGAAAACGCGGTCGACTCCTGGCTTGGATCATGCTTGCCGCTTGGGGGACTTGGCTGTCCGCAGCCCAGGCTCTGCTCATTACGCGCAGCCCGTTGGGCCCATGGGTACCTGACCTGGTCTTGCTGCTGGTCGTGGCCACAGCGGCGAAGCTGCATCGTCGAGACGTGGCGCCCGCAGCGTTTGTTCTGGCCCTCTGTCGCACAGCGACCACAGTGGATTCGCCGGCCGCCATCCTCGCTGGGTTCGGCATTCTGTCCGTCCTGATTCACTGGGCCAGGCGCTTTGCCGATGCCAACCGTGTGTCGGTGCGACTGGCGATGGTGAGTTCCGGGGCCTTGCTGTTCGCCGGGTGGATGGCCCTCGTGCGCAGTGCGGAGTTGGGGGCTCAGGGGACGCCTACAGCAGTGGGCCAGCAGTTTCTGCCCCTCTTGCCGGGTGTCCTAGTCACCACTCTGGCGGGCGCCGTGCTTTTCCAGGGGCTGACTTGGCTACCCGGCATGACGCCCCTGCGGCGGAGGTCACGGCTGTGGTAAATCTGCGCCGTTGCGGGCCCCTGCTGGGGACGATCGGACTGGCCGCCGCGGTTCTCGTGGCACGCCTGTACGAAGTGCAAGTGCGGCAGCACGAAACCTGGGCCCGAGAGGCGGTCAACCTCTCTCGTTCGTGGGAGGTCATGCCCTACCAACGTGGGGCAATCCTTGACCGCAAGGGCCGCAACCTCGTCCAAGACGAGCGCGTGTACGAGCTGGAGTTTGTTTGGCGCGAATTTCGACGTGGGCACGGCCTGGGGCAGGTGGCCCAGCTGCGCTCCGTATTGGGGATGAGTTATGTGCCCTTGCAGGATGCTCGGCAGGACCTGTCTACCTGGGCCCTCGCGTTCCTGTCGCTGTCACCGGCCCAGATTGACCGCTTCGGGAAGGGGGGCACCCTACAAGTTGGAGCGATGCAAGTTCCCGCACTACTCGAACACGGGCGGCGGGCGCGCTTGTCGGCTGCGCGCCACCAGCGCCGAGGATCGCGGGCCTCAGAGTTGCACTTCTACACCAAGGCCCTACTGAACTTTGGACGCGACGCGTCTCGCGATCTCGAGCGTCTGCGAAAGCAGTTCCCAGAGCGTTCCTACTTGGATTTGGCCGCGGAGGTCATGGGCAGCGACGCGTCCACGCAGGCGGCTGAGGTCAGCGCACGCCTGACTGCAGCCTTGGTCGAACTGGACGCCCTGGCACAGCGCATCAATTGGGCCCTGCTGGTTTCGGAGAGCGGAGAGGCTGCACGCCCATGGGATCGCGGTTCACTCGCTGAGCGTCTCTTGGCCCTGGTGGAGTTCAAGCGCAGCGAAGTGCAGTTCGCCACAGCGGACGCCCTGTTCCGACGTGCCGCGGGCTTCGATCCTGCACGCCTGGACGCGGCCAACTTGGCTCGAGTGGACTTGGATTGGCTGCGCCGCGCCCTCTACTGGGATGAGGCCCGCCTAGAGCAGTGGCGCGTGGATCGCGGTCGTGCCTGGCCCGCATCGGTGACTGAGTACCTCGCGGGCTACAGCATCGTGCGCTCCAAGTTGCAGGCCAGCGCGGCTCCTCCGGGACAACGAGTTCTGTCCAGCCTGGCCCTGGCCTTCAACGCCGACACCCAACGCACTCTTCCCGGACGAGCGGCCCCGCGTCCCTGGTGGGAAGTGCAGCGCATCGTGGGCTTGGCACACTTGATGGAGCGCTGCGCGGAACCCGACCTGATGTTAGCTGAATGGGCTGAATTCGTATTGCCCTGCCAGGACAAGGGGTTGCTTGCTTTGGATGACGAGCAGCGCTTGGAGGCCACTCTGCCCCCGGCCACGGAGGCGCGACCCGCATCGTCCGGCGACAATGCGCGCCGCATGTTGAACGTGGCTGACAGTGCGTCGCCCACCTGGGCGCCCGAGGACGAGCCAGCCTTCGTGGCCGCCCTCTTGCATTGGGATGGCTTCTTGCAGGAACGCGTGGATCAGGTTCTCTCACAACTTCCAGGTCCCTTGCGGCTGGACGACGAGTGGGTCGAAGCGGCCTTGGAACGGCGCGCCTACTTTGTGCGGGACTGGGGCGCGCGACCTGTACTGCTCGATCCGGAGCCGAGTTACGACCTGGTCTACGCCGTCACCCGCGATCCGGAGACCCACGCTGGGTTCCGGGTGCGCGCCACCACGCGTCGCTTGCGACTGGAGTTGGATGATTCCAACAACGGCCGGGCGGTCGCAGTGGCCGCACCCCTGATCGGGCGCGTACGGTCGCCCTACCTCCTGCGCATTCTTGAGCAACAGCCCCGGGAAGGCAGCCTGCGCGAATTGCGGCGCAAGCGTCAGTTGGGGGATGAGGACCTAACCACGATCCAAGACCTGGTGGGCAGCACCCTGCAGGCGGGCGAAGTGATGGGTGGCAGCGGGTTGGAAGGTTACTTCGACCTGGCACTCAAGGGGCGCAGCGGGTTTCACGTGAGCAGCGGACTGCAAGACCGCGTGGCCGGCACCGTGCAGTCCTCGTTTCAGCCGGCCGTGGATGGCGAGGACTTGCGCCTCACCCTGGATTTGGACCTGCAGCGCGCCGCCCAATCGGTTATCGACGCGCCGCTTCCGCCGCCGAGTTCCGAGCAGCGTCCGGACCGGCTTTGGCACAAGCACCCGGTGGGAGCCATCGTGCTCGTGTCCGCGTCGGGGGACGTGCTGGCAGCGGCCTCGGGACCTTCCGTGCTCGGCCGTGTCCCCGGCCTGCACCAGGACGGGCAGGCGCGCTTTGCCTACGACCGCACCCTGCGGCAGCACACGTTTCAACCGCCAGGCTCGGTGTTCAAGCCCTTCGTGGCGGCTTGGGCCTTGGATCAGGGTTGGATCGACCCGCGAGAAACCCATGTCGATTGCCGTGCGCGTCCTGGAGAGGTGGGGGGCATGCACCGCGAAGGAGCCAAGGTTCACTGCCACAGTACTTGGGGTCACGGCGTGCTCACGCTGGGTGATGCTCTGTTGCATTCATGCAACGCCTACTTTGCCATGGTGGGCGAGACCTTCTACGACGCCAACAGTTTCCGGGAGATGGCCCATGCGTTCGGATTTGACCGACCCACGGGCGTCCGTTCGTTGGATCAGGGGGACCGGCACCCGAGTGGCTTGCGCGAGGACGAACGCTCCAGTGGATTCTTCCAGGAAGAGCGTCCGGCGACTGCTCCAACTCTGCAGCGCCTTGGCAATGGACTGACCGCCATCTCAACCACGGTTCTTCAGGTGGCCCGAGCCTACGTGGGACTCGCTACCGGTCGCTTGCCGCAACTGCGCATGGTACAGAGTGTGGGCGGGGTGGACCTTCCGCGCCGCGAAGATCCTTTGTCTCTCTCCACTGAGAGTCTGGAGATTGTGCGCCGCTCGCTGCGCGAGGTGCCACAGTCCGGCACGGCCGCAGGAACGGGTTTGGACACCCAGTCCTTGGGCTTCTCCCTGGCTTGCAAGACCGGCAGCGCCGACTACCAGAAGGGGAAAGTTCCGGATGGCGCCGGCGGCTGGAAGAACGGCATGCGCAAGCACGGCTGGGTGGCTGGTTGGTTCCCGGCCGACGATCCCCAGGCCATCGTCGTTGTCTACGTGCACGATACGTCGACCACCTCAAGCCACGTGGCGACCCACGTCATGCGCCAGTTCTTGAACTCGAGCGCCGTGCGCCAGTACGTGAGGCAAGGCCGGTGAGTTTCAAGGGTCCCCTCGGCCGCGTGATTTCCACTCGGCACCTGCATCCACGTGACCTCGACTGGCACGTGCTTGTGATCGCCTTGGTCTTGTTGCTCACGGGGGTGACCTTCGTACACGGGCTCTCCAGTGCTGCAGCAGGAGAACTCGGAGGGGACGTGTCCTACGCGGCTCACCGCCAGAAGGTCCTACTCAGCGCGCCGGCCCTGTTGTTGGGGCTCTTGCTGCGCAGAGACTGGCTGCGGCGCCACGCAATCTGGCTCTACGCGGGCAGCATTCTGTTGCTCGTGGCGGTCTATGTGATCGGCGAAGAGCGCAACAACGCTCAGCGCTGGATCCAGCTGCCGCGCTTCGACTTGCAACCCTCTGAACTCGCCAAGGTGGCCACGATCGTGGCCCTGGCGCGCGTGCTCGTCTCCAATCGCATGGAGAGTGCGAGCCGTTGGATCGTGCCACTGGTTGTTGCGGGTCTCCCGCTGTTGCTCGTGGCGGGTCAGCCGGACCTCGGAACGGCCATGACTCTGGTACCTGTCACCGTGGGCATGTTCTACATGGCTGGCGCGCGCGGACCCATTCTTGCCAGCCTGTGCTTGTTGGGGCTCGCTGGTGGGCTCGTGGCGCGTGAGGCGGATCTCGTTAGGGACTACCAGCTGGAGCGCGTGGAGACTTGGCTCGAGACCTATTCACCCGATGAGCTGATTGCCAGCCGCGATGGCGCCGCCTTCCACCTGTACCACGCGCGTCTCGTGGCGGGCAATGGCGGATGGATGGGTAGGGGGCTCGGTCGCGGGGTCGCCAGTGAGACGGGCTTGCTGCCGGAGCGCGACAGCGATTCAATTTTCATGGTCGTGGCTGAGGAGGGTGGATTCGTGAGCGCGGCTGGCATCGTGCTGCTGTATGTGCTCATGAGCGTGCTCTTGATCTCCAGCGCCGCGGGCCTGCGCGATCGCTTCGCGCGTCTCGTCGTGGGTGGCGTGGGCATTTACTTTGCTGCGCACCTGATCATCAACGTGTCCGTCAACATCGGGCTCTTACCCATGACCGGCCTGACCTTGCCGCTCTTCTCCACCGGGGGCTCATCCCTGCTCGCCACCTTCTTGGCCCTGGGGCTGGCGGTGGGCATGGCTGCGCACAAGGACTCCAGCCTAGACCAAGACGCCTTCCGCTCGTTCTGAGCCAGTGTCCCGCTCCCGAGGCACGGGCCATAGTTCGAATGCGCGTGGATTTCCCTAGAGCAGAGTTCGCGGGCGCTTAGGCGGGACGTACGCTGCCCGCATGTGCACTCTCAATGTGACCGGACACAAAGGGTGGTTCCCAGCGGGGTTCGGGCTTCTGGCGCTTGCATCCTGCAGAGCGGTTGAGCCACCCACCCAGGATTGGTTGTACGTAGGTTCGTCAACGGTCGGGACGTTCGTGGCCGCAGCGGATGAGTATTACTCACGGGCCTCCATTCAGATGGACACCACGAGCGAGAGCGACGGCGGGGAACAGGCCATTCTTGAGAGCGCTTGCGATCTAGCCGGTATCGCTCGCGAGCCACGCGCCGCTTTGGCACAAGCCGGGATACGCGTGACGCAGATCGGACGCGATGCGATCGCCATCATCGCTCACCCAGCGGTCGGAGTGGACTCGATCAGCAAGGCAGACCTGGCGCGGGTGTTGCGCGGAGAGGTCGACTCCTGGGCACAGCTCGGCGGCGAGGACATTCGCTTGGTCTCCTTTGTCGTTGCACCGGGATCGGCAACGCGTGGCGTGCTCCGCGAGCAGCTGTTGCAAGGCTCGGATGTGGTTGGTGCTCAACAGGTTCAACCCGATGCGGCACTTGTGAGTCGGGTTGCGGCGAGCCCAGGTGGCATCGGTGCGATCAGTTTCGCCTTTCTCGATGGGGCCTCCGGCGTGCAGGCTCTGGCTGTGGATGGCCAACGCCCCTCAGAGGCCAATTTCGACTATCCCTTGGCGCGCCCTCTGAACCTGTTGTGGCGGCCAACCAATCGCATGGTCGGTCACTTCGTGGACTGGGCCCTGTCGCCCGCGGGCCAGCGCGTGGTCATGAGGCACTTCGTGGGTCTGGATGTGCGCGGTTCAGTGCAGGCGCGGGCGCAGGAGAGCCAGGACCTCGCTTTGGGCTACCTCACGGTCCTGACCCAGACCAACGAACAACTGGACGGAGGTGTTCTGTACTACACGCATCGTCCGTACGACCTGCTCACCCGTCACGGCACGTTCTTGCGTCGCGTGCGCAACCATCGCGGCAACAACGACGAACGGCCCACTCGCATCGCGCTTCCCCCAGGGGTCTACCTGGTGCGTACAGAGACGTCGGCTGCAGGCACGGTGGAGTTCTTTGCAACGGTGAGCGCAGGACGCAGCACTGAGCTGGATGTGCTCAAGCGCCTCGTGGAGCGGCGACCTTGAAGCCTTGCCGTTGCCTGATCCCGGCCCTGCTTGTGACGAGTGCCGTATCGACAGCTCAAGATGCGCTCCTGAACAAAGGGGACGTGGCGCGTATTGTCGACGAATACCTGAGCGCGCAGCAGGCAGCCGATCCAAGTCCTTTTGACGCCCTTTCGATCTACGGCGATCTGCGTCTGCGTCAGGAACAGACGACAGGCCTATCCGGTGCTCCCCAGCGCCACCGCAGTCGCGTACGTCTGCGCTTGGGGAGTACGTGGCTGGCGCATGAGAATCTGGAAGTGGGGGCGCGGGCCGTGACCGGCAGCCGACTGGATCCCCGCTCGTCGCACGTGACCCTGGGCGATGGCTTGGACGGCCTGGAGCTCAGTCTGGATCGTGCCTACGCTACCTGGCGTCCACAACTCGGACCCATCACTTGGGTTAGCGCGGGCAAGTTCTCCAATCCCGTGCGTCGCAATCCGGTGTATGGCGAATTGGTTTGGGATGCGGACATTCAACCTGAGGGCTTGGCCTTGGAAGCCGCATGGTCCCCGCGCGGATGGCTCGATTCGCTCGAACTCAGCTTAGGCCAGTGGCTCCTGTCGGAACAGCAACTCGGGGACGATGCCGTATGCACCTTTGGTCAAGTTGCGCTTCAGAGCCGCTTGCAAGAGGGCGTGGAGACCCACATGAGCGCGGCTCTGACTCTGGTTCACGATCCCACACCAGGGGTTTCCTCGATCCTTTTGGACGACAATCGGGGCAACAACGTGATCGCCGGCGACTTCGCCGAAAACTTTGGCGTGCTCGATGTCAACGCTGACGTGAGTCTCTCTGGAGCGGGGACGCCGTGGGTGGTGAGCGCTGAGTGGATCGACAACGTGCGTGCTTCGCAAACGCAAAACGGTTGGGCGACGGGCGTGGCCTGGGGGCGCGCGGCCCGTGCCGGAGACTGGCGTGTGTACTACCAATGGCAGTCGATCGATCGGGATGCGGTCTTCTCACCCTTCGCGCAGGACGACTTCACCCGCGCTACGGGGTTCGACAGTCACCTGCTAGGCGTGAACCATCAACTCACAGACGGAGTGGGTCTGCACCTTTGGGGCATGGTGTCCGAGGCCTCTGAACTCTCTAACAACAACGAGTGGCGTCTGCGGCTCGACTTGAACGTGAAGTTCTAGCTACGGGGTTTCTCCCGGCGGCACAGCAAACATCGTGCGCCAGGGCATGTAGACCAGGGCACCTGCGGCGAGGACTCCCAGCCCCAGTCCGGTTACATCCCACTCGCTGGTCCACAGATTGCCGACGACCACCGCTGTGGCCATCAGCGAGTAGGCCACCGGAAAGAGGGGGTAGCCGGGACTTCGGAAAGGACGCGGCAGGTCGGGCCGGTTCCTGCGCAAGCGCAGTAGGGCCACGCCTGTCAGGCCGTGGAAGATCCACTCGGCGAAGACCACGCTGTCTCCCAGACGGCCGATGACGTCTTCGCTGACCCACAGGTAGACAAAGCACAGGCTGGCCTGGATCGCGAGGGCCACACGTGGTGCGCCGCTGGAGGCGTGCACACTGCCGGCGGCCTTGAAGAACAGTCCTTCGCGGGCCATGGCCACGTAGATGCCAGGAGTCGTGACCAAGGTCGCCACGAGAAAGCCCAGGGCACTGATGCCCATGGCGGCTGTGAGGAACGCCTCACCCCTGGGCCCCAAAGTGATGCGCGCCAATTCTGCGGGGGCGTTCGTGCTGTCCGACACTCCACCCATTCCAAGCACGCGCACGTAGGCTGCGTTCAATGCCAAGTACACCACGCTGACACCGACCACGCCCAGAACGATGGCGCGTGGCAGGTTGCGCGGGGCGTCGCGCACATGGGGTGCGATGTACGTGATCAACTGCCAGCCGCCGAAGGTGAACAGGACCGGCAGGGTGGCGCTGATCATCCTGCTCCCGAGGGGGGTGCTGGGTGTGAGGGTTGGCAAGGGCTGCATCGCGGGCCCTTCAAAGAGGGCTAGACCGGCAACAACGAACACCGCCAGCGCAACGAGCTTGGCCAGCATGCACAGGTTCTGGAGCAGCACACCACTGCGCATGCCGCGCCAGGCGCAAGCGCTGACCCCCAAGATCAGGAGGCCGGCCAGGCCGCGCCGCTCGACGAAGGAGGGTTCGTGCTGCGGTGCGAAGAGGGTCCACCACTGTTGTGCGCAAAAATCCGCCACCCCGGCGCAGGCCCCGGTGGAGATGACGAGCAGGACAATCCAGGCGAACAGAAAGGCCGCCAGGGGACCGAATCCGGTGCGGATGAAGACAAACCAACCCCCGCTCTTGGGCAGTGTGCCGGCCAATTCCGCGAAGGTCATGGCGCCTGCCAGGGCGGCCAGGGCGCCCAGGATCCACAGGCTGAAGTAGGGCCCAGCTTCCGGCAGCAAGGTGGCGACGCCCTGAGGCTTGAAGAAGATCCCCACCCCGATGATTCCACCCATGACCAGCAGGGTGGCATCGATCAGAGAGAGTTGTTTGGCGTCGTCGGTCACCGGAATACCCTACGGACCCCGGCGCATGAGCGGGTAGTACTGACCCGAGACCGTAATCGATGACTTCAGCTGATCCGCAGCCTTCCGAGCCCAAAGGCACCAAGTCCACTGCCCGCAGGTCCAAGTACCTGTGCGCCGGCTTGGTCCTAGTCTTCCTGACATGGATTGGGCATGGGGCCTTGATCGATCTCTTCGCGGGAAACAGCGAGCGCGGCAGCCTGACGGGCAAGAGCCTCTCGCCCGAGGCCAGCGCCCTCCTGGCCAAGTGCCTTGACGACCTGCCCGAGGGGCCTCTGATCGACGTCCACGCACACTTGGCGGGCCGCGGCTCCGGGTCGCAGAGTTGGGTCAACCCGCGGCTGCTCTCGCCCCTACATCCCCTGGACTACCTGCGCATGCGCTCCTACCTATCGGCGGCGGGTATGGGGCCGGACTCCCCGGATTCGGAATGGGTCGATCAGCTTGCGGGTCTGGCGCGGGCCCGGTCCCGCCCCGCTCTGCACTACCTACTCGCCTTCGACTACCGCTTCACGTCCAGCGGGGTTCGCGATCTGGAGCGCAGTGAGTTCTACGTGTCCAATGCCCATGCCTTCACCATTGCAGAGGAACACGACGACGTATTCCGCTGCGCGGTCTCGGTCCACCCCTATCAGCAAGACGCTGTGGGGATGCTTGAACACTGGGCCCACATGGGCGTTCAGCTCGTGAAGTGGTTGCCTGGGGCCCAGGGCATGGATCCCGCCAGCCCCCTGTGCGATGACTTCTACAAGGCCCTCGTGGAGAACGACATGGTCTTGCTGGTGCATTGTGGCCAGGAAATGGCCGTGGATGCCGAGTCGGACCAAGAATTGGGCAATCCTCTACGCCTGCGACGGCCGCTGGCGGCCGGGGTCCAACTCATCGTGGCCCACTGTGCTTCCTCGGGCACGGCCTTGGACCTGGATGTAGGGGGTGAGGACCCCCCTCGTGTGGATTGTTTCGATCTGTTTCTGCGCTTGATGGGGGAGCCAGCCCATGAGGGCCAGTTGTGGGGCGAGATCTCAACCGTGACCCAGGTCAACCGTTACTCCAATGCCCTAGCCACGCTGCTGGAGCGAACTGACCTGCACTCGCGGCTGATCAACGGGAGCGACTGGCCCCTGCCGGGGCTAAACGTGCTCTATCAAACTCGGGCTCTGGAGTGGGCGGGCTTCCTGACGACGAAGGAGCGCGAGCTGCTGAACGAGATCTACCATCACAACCCCCTGAGCTTCGACTTGGCCCTCAAGCGGGTCGTGCGTTCCCCCAAGACCCGGTCACAGTTCGATCCGGCGATCTTCACGAGGCTTGGACCCCTGCGCTAGAAACTCGCGCTGCCATCGTGAGCATGTGACTTGTATTTGCATCTCAAATAGGCATCAACGTCATCCATTGCGTCCTGCTGGTGCGAAGTGAGCATTCCAAATGCCCATTAAGAGCCCATTAAGTGCCCACTAGACGCCTTTCCGCGCTGGATCGTTGAGTCCGGGCGAGGCCATTCCTAAACTCGTTGGCTCGGGGCCCGTTGAGGTCGGGCCCTTTTGTTCCCTGTTCCTACTTTCAGACAACCGCACAGGAATCTCTATGAAGCCTTCTGCACTGGGCATGGTCGAGACCAAGGGGCTGGTGGGCGCCATCGAGGCGGCTGATGCCATGGTCAAGGCCGCCCTGGTCGAACTCTCCGGCACGGAGCGAGTGACCGCCGGCTATGTGACGTTTTTTGTTTCGGGCGAAGTGGGTGCTGTCAAAGCCGCCACGGATGCCGGGGCTGCGGCCGCGCGGCGCGTCGGTGAACTGGTGAGTGTGCACGTGATTCCGCGCCCCCACGATCAACTCTCGAAGGTCCTTCCGGCCCTGAGTGCCACCGAGTAGGCCCACAGCTCCACTTGGGGTTCACCCGAGTTCCACTCGACCATGAAGGGCCTTGACCCCGATCTGCGTGCACTGCAAGAGGTGCGGGACCATGTGGCCCGCGCCAAGCTGGCCGTCCAGGCTGTAGCGCACTACGACCAACAGCAGACAGACCGCCTCTGCCAGTCCATGGCTGAGGCCGGTGCCCGAGCTGCACTGGACCTCGGTCGACTGGCCGTGGACGAGACGGGTATCGGCCGACTGCACTACAAGGTGCTGAAGAACCTGTTCGGCAGCGAGGGCACTTGGGAGTCCATCAAGGACGAACGGACCGTGGGATTCGTTTCCCGAGACGAAGCGACGGGTGTGCATGAGGTCGCGACCCCCGTCGGCGTGGTGGCCGGAGTCATTCCCACGACCAATCCCACCTCGACCGCATTGTTCAAGGCGATCATCTCCGTCAAGGGTCGCAATGCGATCGTGATCAGCCCTCACCCGCGTTCGCGGCGCTGCATCCTGGAGACGGTCGAGGTCATGCGGCGCGCCATCGAGCGCGTCGGTGGACCCCCGGATCTGGTGCAATGCCTGACGAATCCGACCATCGAATCCACCGGCGCGCTGATGAAGCACCGGGGCGTGTCCGTGATTCTGGCCACGGGTGGCAGCGGGCTCGTACGTGCGGCCTATTCGTCCGGCAAGCCCTCCTACGGCGTCGGGCCGGGCAATGTGCCCGCCTACGTCGATCGTTCCGCAGACCTGCGCTCCACCGCGGAGGCCATCGTCAGAAGTCAGAGCTTCGACAATGCGACCCTGTGTTGTTCGGAGCAGGCAGTGGTGCTCGACAAGCCCATCGCGGACACCTTGCTGCAGGAAATGGTGGCACGCGGGGCGCACCTGTGTTCCGACGCCGAGCGCAGCCTGCTCGAGGTCTATTGCAATCGCGGCGGCCACATGAATCCGGACATCGTCGGCCTCGACCCGTGGCGCATCGCCGAGGGCGCTGGGTTCCGTGTGCCGCGCAGTACATCAGTGCTGTTGGCCCACCAGGATGGTGTGGGTAGGGACCATCCTCTATCCATCGAAATCCTGTGTCCCCTGCTCTCTGTGCATCTTGTTGATGGCTGGCGCGAGGGTTGCGAGGTGTCAACCAGCATCCTGCACAACGGCGGCCTAGGGCACACCTTGTCCGTGCACGCGCGGGAAGCCTCCGTACTGGATGCCTTCTTCTTGGAGAAGCCCGCCAATCGAATCATCGTCAACGGACCCTCCTCAGCGGGCGCCGTGGGTTTCAGTACCCACCTGGCCGCCTCATTCAGTCTGGGCTGCGGGCCCCAGGCAGGGAACATCACCTCCGACAACATCACCGCTCGACACCTGGTCAACATCAAACGTGCAGCCTACCCGCGCAAGGACTGGCGCGAGATAGAGCGCACGGCACACGAGCGCGCGTCGGCCCTGACCGGGGCAGGGGTCGCGCGCGGGAGCGGAATGCCCGGTGATCCGGCCCTTGACCCACGCTTGGGCCGGGTGCAGCTCACTGCAGCTCCGGCACCTCCGCGGCGGGCACCCGACTCCTCGGTTTCAGTCGAAGCGACACACTCTGAAATCCGGGCCGCTGCTGGATTGCGGCCCGCCAAGGCGCCCACGTTCACGCGGCCCAGTGCGCCACTGGCCAGCGGGCAAGGGGTTGGCCGGCCGGCGGCACAGACCATGACTAGGCCCGCCCCAGTTGCTCAAGCGCGCCCGCTTCCGGCAGCATCGCTCGCACCCGCGCAAACCCCAGGGGCAAACGTGGGCAGCGCGCTGAGTGTGGGCGAGATCCGATCCATGTTCGAGCAGGCCGGTGGCGGCTGTCCGATGGCTCCCTGCCAGGGTTGCTCACTCAACAACGTTCGCACGGGCACCTGTGACGCCTAGGCCAACTGGCCGCAACAACCATCCCATTCACTCTGCATTCTCACCCTAGAACGGAACGTAAACGATGACTGATACAAGTATTGCCCTCGGGCTGATCGAGACGCGCGGCTTGGTTGGTGCGGTGGAAGCCGCCGATGCCATGGTCAAGGCGGCCAAGGTGAACCTGCTCGGCAAGGAGAAGTCCGGCGCCGGCCTCGTCACCGTCATGGTTCGCGGCGAAGTGGGCGCTGTAAAAGCCGCCGTCGACGCTGGCAGCGCTGCGGCCAAACGTGTGGGGGAGCTCGTTTCCACCCACGTGATCCCGCGCCCCGCTGGTGACCTGGAGGGCTACCTGCCCGTCGATCCCCAGGCTGAGTAGTTCGGGCCGGGGCGCCCCGCGCTCCAGCACCTTGCCTATGAGTTCCATCGACACAGCCATTGAACTGCGCGGCGCCCTGCACATCGATCAGATGCAGCCCCAGTTCGCCGCCACCTGCGCGGCCAACACGGACGGCTACTTCCCCGTGGCTGGGGAGAGCGCGTTCTGGTTGGAGGTCTGTCCTGGCATCGTGGTCAACCGACTCTTGGACCGGGCCCTCAAGTCTTGCGACGTGACCCCGGGTGCGCTCATCACGGAGCGGCATTACGGGACCTTGGAAGTGCACGGCCCGGACCAAGGGCAGGTGATCCACGCTGGCGAGCTGATCTTGGAGGCCGCAGGAGTTCAGCTGAGCGATGGGCTCAGCCCCAAGATCCTGACCGACGAGGTCATTCGCAAGGTGTCCCCACACCAGGCCATGCTGCTGAACCGCACACGCTCCGGGATGTTGGTGTTGGGGGACGATGCCCTCTACACGCTCGAAGTGAATCCCGCCATTTACGTGACCCTGGCGGCCAACGAAGCGGAAAAGGCATCACCTGTTCGCCTGGTTGGAATGGGAGCGGAGGGAGCCGTTGGGCGATTGCGCCTGGCCGGCAGCGACGCCGAGATCGATGCCGCCGTGGTCGCGGTGCGCCGAGCCCTGGATGGCGTCGCAGGACGCGACCATGTGGAGGGCCGCTGACCATGTTCCTCGGACGTGTCATCGGCCAAGTGTGGGCCACCCGCAAGAGTGCGGACCTGGAAGGCAAGCGTTTGTTGGTGGTGGAGTCACTGGATGAGCGCCGCGAACCCGGCGCGCCCAAGGTCACCCCGGTCGTCGCTGCGGATCCCATCGGGGCCGCCGTCGGCGAACACGTGCTGGTGGCCTTCGGCAAGGCTGCGCGCGTGGCCTGTGGGGGAGACGGGGACTACGCTCTGGAGGCGGCCATCGTGGGCATTGTCGATGACTTCGATGTGCCGTCGGCGCCGAGTCACTGGTCCTCCGATTCTCCGATACTCGCGGACGATCCGGGGGGGCAAGCCTGATGCACGTAGGCACCGTCGTCGGTCACCTGTGGGCGACTCAAAAGGACGCCACCCTCGAAGGGCTGCGCTTCTTGGTGATTCAACCCCTGAATGCCGGAGGGGACACCACGGCCGAGACCTATGTGGCTGCGGATCCCATCGGCGCTGGTATCGGCGAACGTGTTCTCGTGGTTCACGGCCGGGCGGCGCGGCACGTCATCGGTCGCGGGCACGACATCGGATTTCAGACCGCCGTGGCGGCCATCATCGATCGCATGGAACTCGCCGATGGGCGGGCTGTTGGGACTACCCAAGAAGAGGACCTGCCCGCCCACTAGGGCGCGGAGACAAACATGAATCGCAACGACAGAAACCCGCATCTGAGTGAGAACGCGACCCTGCACGAGGCTATCGCCGTTCTGGAGCTCGGCTCCGTTGCGCGCGGCATGGAAGTGGCCGACGCAATCCTCTGGGAAGCCGACATCGATCTACTCGTGGCTACTCACGTTCAACCCGGCAAGTACGTCTTGCTCTTTACGGGCAGCGTGCAGGACTTGACCAGCGCCCTGGCTCGCGGGGCTGAGCTGGCCGCTTGCGAACTCGTCGATCAACTCCTGATTCCCCAGGTGCACCCGCGGGCATTGGACGCCCTCTGTCGGGAGGATGTTAGCATCGATGGCACACTGGACGCGGTCGGCGTGGTGGAGACTCGCACCGTGGCTGCCTGCATCCAAGCGGCAGACACGGCGCTGAAGCGCGCGACCGTGGACTTGTTGGAACTGCGAATTGCCAATGGGTTGGGGGGCAAGAGCTACGTCTCCATGACCGGCGAGGTAAGCGATGTGTGCTCATCCGTGGCGGCCGCGGCGGACAGTGCCCAGGAGGCCGGCCAGCTCGTGAGGCAGGTCGTGATTCCCAGGCCCCACTCCGACCTGGTGAGATTCCTCTAAGTCATGACCCGACGCTTTGTGACCTCAGAAGACATCCGTCGTGCCAGTGGCGGAGAGCTGGTATTGGACGCGGACACCGTCGTGACGCCCCAGGCCCTGGAAGTGGCCGAGTTGGCAGGTGTGAACCTCAGGCGCTCCGATGGGCAGGCCTACAGCGAGCCGGACCCCAACCGCGGTCCCGATGCGCAGCGATCCGCCGCGAGCTTGCCGCACATGCCTGAGCCTGAAGGGGCGGAGACGGGCGTAGTCGTGACGGCTGTGGGCAAGAACCGCCCTGGGATCCTGGCGGAGATCACCGCTGCGCTGGGCGATGCGGGTGCGGATGTGCGCGACATCTCGCAGCACACCGTCGAAGGCTACTTTCATATGGCCTTGACCGTGGACCTGCTCTCGGGCCCCGGTGGTTTTACAGCGTTCAAGGAACGCATGGACGGACTGGGTGGCTGCGACGATTACGTCGTGCGTGTGATGCACGAGCGCGTTTTCCGCTTCATGCACCGTATTTAGGACCTGGTACCTGCCGTGGCATTCACCGACCAGGAAATCCTCGAGACGGTGCGCATGGTCGAGCTGGAAACGCTCGACATCCGCACCACGACTCTCGGGATCAACCTGCTTGACTGCGCTGATCCGGACCTGGAGAGCACCTGCGAGAAGGTCTACACCAAGGTCCTGCATCACGCGCGCAATCTGGTTGCCACAGCAGACGCCATCGCCGCCGACTACGGCGTGCCCATCGTCAACAAGCGCATTGCCGTCACGCCGATCTCACTGGTCGCTGCGGCTTCGGGTGCCGAGGACTTGACTCCTTTGGCGTTGGCATTGGACGCAGCTGCCAATCAGGTGGGCGTGGATTTCATTGGGGGCTTCAGTTCCTACGTGCACAAGGGATTCACCAACGCGGACAAGGCGCTCTTCGATTCGATTCCCAGCGCCCTGGCCGAGACGCAGCACGTGTGCGCCTCCGTCAGCCTGGCCTCCACTCGTGCAGGCATCAACATGGATGCCGTCGTGCGCTTCAGCGAGGTCGTCTTGGATACGGCTGCGCGCACGGAGGCGAGCGGGGGGTTGGGTTGTGCCAAGTTGGTTTGCTTCGCGAACCCAGTCGAGGACAACCCCTTTGTGGCGGGCGCCCATATCGGAGTAGGGGAAGCCGAGACCGTGTTGAGCGTGGGTGTCTCCGGCCCCGGTGTCGTGCGCTCCGCGCTCGATCGCCTAGGACCTGACGCGGACCTGCTCGCCGTGGCCGAGACGGTCAAGCGAACGGCCTTCAAGGTGACCCGCATGGGGGAGTTGGTGGGCCGCGAAGCCGCCAGGCGCCTGGGCACCTCCTTCGGAATCGTGGACGTCTCCCTTGCACCCACCCCGGCCATTGGTGATTCGGTCTCCGACATCCTGGAGTTGATCGGTGTGGATCGCACGGGGGCGCCCGGGACCACGGCTGCTTTGGCCCTGCTCACGGACGCGGTCAAGAAGGGCGGCGCCATGGCCTCTTCCAGCGTGGGCGGCCTGTCCGGAGCTTTCATTCCGGTCTCCGAGGACGAGGGCATGATCGCGGCTGTGGAGGCGGGAGCCCTTTCCTTGGCCAAGCTAGAAGCGATGACCACTGTGTGTTCCGTGGGCCTCGACATGGTGGCCGTTCCTGGTGACACGTCGGTGGCCACCTTGACTGGAATCGTGGCGGACGAGATGGCCATCGGCATGGTGAACAATAAAACGACAGCCGTGCGCATCATCCCGGTGCCGGGCAAGGGGCCTGGCGAGAAGGTGGAGTGGGGAGGATTGTTGGGCACGGCTATCGTGCAGGACCCGGGCAACTTTTCGTGTGCTGTCTTGCACGCTCGGGGCGGTCGCATTCCGGCCCCGATTCAGTCCTACCGGAACTGAGTTGGGTCAGGGGGAAGGCGGCCCCGCGACGGCACCGGAAGAAAATTCCGTATTCCCGAACCCAGGGTTCCGTCGAATCCAGATTTACTTGTGGCTACCTGCTGCAAGAACGTGCGTTGGACGCCACCGGACGCGGTTTCATGCGGAATCGACCCTCGCGCCGTGCTCTGGGTTTGGACCTCCAATTGACCGTAGGGTGGTACACTAGGCAGGCGCGGGGTCTTCATGTCACCCGCCCGGGATTCATCCTCCGGCAGGAACTGTCCTTCTCTGAGTGAACACATGAACAACTCCAATCCGCTTACCACACCCTCGCGCAGGACTCTGCTCGGTGTCCTCGCCGGGGGCGCTGGATTGACCGCCACGGCAACAGCCAAACGGGCCCTCGCGGTCCCGCGTCCGATCACCAAGCCCCTGCCGACGACTTGGACCTTGGACGCCGTGAATACGTCGACCAGCTTCGGTGACGGGGCCTCGATCCCTTTCTTTGAGTACATGGCCGTGAGTGGAGGACAAACCCGTGGAAGCCTGCCGTACGCAGAGGCCACGGAGGGGACGAGCATGACCCTTGCGGTCACCAACTCCCTGGCAGTTCCTATCCGACCGGCTGTCCTTGGAGTGGCCCGCGGACCGCTCATCGCGCCGGGTCAGACGGACTCTTTCACCTTCACGATGCCAGCAGCTGGAACCTGGCTGCTCGCGACCGTGCCCCTGCGCGCCCAAGGTCACGCAGCTGCGACTGCCGGACGACCGATGAGCGGCCTGTGGGGAACACTGGTCTCTCGCCCTGCCAGCGGCCAGCAGGTGCTCTACGATGGCGGGCCCGCATTCGACCGTGAGTACACACTGCTCTACGATGATGCAGACGACCGCTGGAACGCCATGCAGGCTGATCCTCGTGCCCAGCTGCCGGGTCCCTACGAACCCAATTACTACCGTGTGAACGGAATAGCCTTCCCGGCCACGATGTCCGATTCGGACACGATTTTGGCCGCCATGGTCGGAGAGCGAGTACTCATCCGCATCGGCAACATGGGCAAGGTCCGCCAGTCCCTGCATATGCATGGGTATCACTTCGACGTGGCTGCACAGAACAACGTCCCCGAGGTTCACCTGGGCGAGAAGGACACGGTGGGTCTGCCTTCGGGAAATACCGTGGATGTCATCCTCACGGTCAACCAACCCGGGATGTTCCCTTTTCACCCACACGACGTGCAGTGCGTAACGGCCAACGGCAGCTACCCCTTCGGAGCCCTGACGCTTGTCGTCGCGAGTTAGGAGATTTAAACCATGGCTGGTCTAGGCGGAAATGTCGGTAGCAACCTCTACTTGCGAGCCCAAATGGGTGGTAGCCAAACCTTTGCGGGTCAGACAGTGACCCCTTGGTTCTTCACCGAAACCAGCTCGGGTACGGGCTTTGGGTTTGGTGGGGATCGGGGTTTCCCGGGGTCCACTCTAGAGTTTATTGAGGGGCAGGCCAGTAGCCTGAACTTCTTCAACATGAGCCCGATGGATCACACGATCCATCTGCACGGTTTGGATGTGGACCAGGCGAATGACGGCGTGCCTCTGACCTCCTTTCCGGTTGGGGCGATGCAGAGTTTTACCTACACCTTTGTGGCTCCCAAGGCCGGCACGTACATGTACCACTGCCATGTGGATACCGTGCTGCACTACATTCGTGGCATGCATGGCACGATCATCGTCCGGCCGCCCGATGCTTCCACCAACAAAGCCTGGGAGGGCGGTCCGACCTTTGACGAGGAAGTTCTGTGGCATCTCTCCACCTACGACACGTCCTGGTCAACTTTGACGAATTCCGGGCCGCAGACTGTGCGGATGAAACCAGACGCGTTCTTGATCAACGGTCTGGAAACCGGCGATGCACGGAAGGACTTCTATAGCAGGATCGAGTTCGGAGTGGGACAGACGGCCTACCTGCGTTTGAATAACACCTCGTACCAGTGGGCTCGCGTGCGCCTCGGTGGCCAGCCCTTCCAAGTCGTCGCATCCGACGGACGCCCCATGGCGATGCCCTACTCGACGCGTCAAATCGAGTTGGGTCCCGGTGAGCGCTATGACCTCCTGCTACAGGGATTCCCCGCCGGGAAGTCCTTTGGTCGAGTCGATTATCTCGATCATTTCGGGAAGGTCCTGGGCACGGCCAAGACGCGCATTGTTGTGACCTGAGTCGGTCAGACCATACCGGTGGGCTCAATTGGGGTTCGCGTTTCTGAACCAGGAACGCGAACCCCATTGCTTTGATCGTGGCGCACGGCATCGTCGACACGGGATTCAAACTCCACTCCTGAGTCTGTGCGCCATGGCCTATTGACCGCCGGTGTGGGTGTCTTCCGATGAGAGCACAGGGACCCATCTCCGTAGAGTGTGCGAACGAATCGGATGGTGACGAAGGTTCTCGTGCGTCCCTTTGCGTACCCCTGGGACGCGATACGAGGGATAGCTTGAGAGTGGTGGAATCGCGGAGGTCATTGCACGCAGGCCTTGCCCCGCGGATCCCATTCACTCAAGAGGCAACACATGAATCACTCCGGATATCCGACCACTCCTTCGCGTCGAACCCTGTTGGGATTCCTCGCCGGAGGAGCGGGTCTAACCGCCACAGCGACCGCCAAGCGAGCGCTCTCGTTTCCTAGAGCCGGCCCCAACGCCGCACCCGCGAGCTGGACTCTCGATGCCGTCGCAAGCGCCACGACTTTTGGGGACGGGGCGACGATCCCCTACTTCGAGTTTCAAGCTACAGGGGGCGGCCAAACCCGGGGCAAGTTGCCCTACGCAGAGGCGACGGAAGGGGCGAGCATGACCATCGCCGTCACCAACTCACTGGCCATTGCCATTCGACCAGCGGTCTTGGGCGTGGCCCGCGGTCCGCTCATCGGACCTGGGCAGACAGACTCGTTCACCTTCAGCATGCCTTCGGCCGGCACCTGGCTACTCGCGACCGCTCCGAGCACCGCATTGGGCCCTCCGCGCGCCGATGTACTGCGCCCAACGAGCGGCCTGTGGGGGACACTTGTCTCCAGGCCCGCCAGTGGTCAACAGGTGCTCTACGACGGTGGTCCCGCATTCGATCGGGAGTACGTCTTGCTCTATGACGACGCCGACGATCGTTGGAATGCGACTCAAGCGGACCCGCGAGCGAAGTTGCCCGGCCCCTATGAGCCCAATTACTACAGGCTCAATGGGATGGGGTTCCCTGAAATTGCGGGCGATGCGGACACGGTCATCGCGGCGGTGAACGGCGAGCGCGTATTGCTCCGACTCAGCAACATGGGTCGCGCCCGGCAGGCACTGCACATGCATGGGTACCACTTCGAGGTGGCCGCTCAGAACAACGTGCCTGAATTTCATCTTGGAGAGAAGGACACGATCGGGTTTGGCTGGGGAAACACAGCCGACATCATCGTCACCCTGAATCAGCCCGGGATGTACCCCTTCCACCCGCACGATGTTCAGTGCGTCACGGCCAATGGCCTTTACCCTTACGGTCAGTTGACTCTGATCGTCGCGACCTAGGAGGCCCATCATGGCTGGTTTAGGCGGAAATGTCGGAGCAAATCTTTACCTCAGAGCTCAGATGGCTGGCGGCCAGGTCCTCGGCGGGCAGACCGTTACACCCTGGTTCTTTACGGACTCGTCCACGGGGACGGGTTACGGCTTCGGTGGCGATCGTGCATTCCCGGGGTCTGTTTTGGAATTCATCGAGGGGCAGCCATCCACGCTGACCTTCGACAACATGAGTCCGATGGATCACACGATCCATCTCCACGGGTTGGATGTGGACCAGGCAAATGACGGCGTCCCTCAAACGTCGTTCCCCGTTGGTGGCATGCAGAGCTTTACCTACTCATTCACTGCACCCCACGCGGGCACCTACATGTACCACTGCCATGTGGATACGGTCCTGCACCTCGTGCGGGGCATGCATGGCACGGTGATTGTTCGACCTCCGGACGCCTCGACCAACAAGGCTTGGGACGGCGGTCCAATCTTTGACGAAGAGGTGCTGTGGCATCTGTCCACGTACGACACGTCCTGGGCGAATCTGACAACTTCAGGACCCCAAACCGTTCGGATGAAGCCTGACGCGTTTCTGCTCAATGGCTTGGAAACCAAGGATGCGCGCAAGGACGTGTGTAGCCGTATCGAATTCGGTGCGGCCCAGACGGCGTACCTGCGCCTAACCAACACTTCCTATCAGTGGGCCCGCGTGAATCTCGGGGGCAACGCTTTCCAGGTTGTGGCGACCGACGGTCGCCCGCTTGCCGTGCCGTATTCGGCGCGCCAGATCGAACTGGGTCCCGGTGAGCGCTACGACCTGTTACTGCAGGGTTTCCCCGTGGGCAAGTCACTCGGTCGCGTGGAGTACCTCGACCATTTCGGCAAGGTGCTTGGAACCGTCAAGACACGCATCGTGGTGGTCTGATCCGTTGATCCTGGCGGTTGGGACCGCCAAGGTAGGATCTAGGTCAGGGCCCGTTCTTCCCCTGGGAGAGCGGGTCCTGCTTCTTCTATCCAGATGCGCCGTGCGTTGTCCAGATCCTGGCGCCGGCCACCCAAGTCGGAGCCGCGGCGTTCCACCATGGAACGCGCCGCGCGCCGCACTCCGGATTCTGTCTCACAACCATCGGCGACCAGTCCTCGGACGGTCTGCCGCAGAGCACGCATGTAGTCACGTTCTTCGTCCAGGGCTTCCAGAATCGCATCCTGCCCAACCAAGATCGACTGGTGCGCCGGCACGATGCGCTCAAGACCCTCTTCCAGAGTCCAGGTTCGGAGAGTTTCGATGGCCTGCTCGAATTCGCGCGCTTGCCAGCGGCAATAAGGCATGCCCGGGGTGACTAGGTAGTCGGCACTGAGCAGGGTCTTGAGGGCCGGGATCAACACGACCGACGTGCAGTTGGAGTGACCCGGCAAGAAACGCTGCTCGATCTCAAGCTCGCCCACCTGCAAGTGAAGGACCTCGTCGAAAGTGATGTCCGCTTCGGGATAACGAAACCCCGGAGTGGAGTCCTCGAGTCGCTCGTCGAACTTCGCCTTGGCGGCCAGGATGCGCTTGCGCGGCAGAGCCTCTTTCTCCGCTGCCACGCGGGGGAAACTGACCGTACTGCCGGGAAACTCCATCCACCCGCGCATGTGGTCGTGGTGCGCGTGGGTCAGAAGAACGTGACTGAAGCGGCGCTGAGCGTGGGTTGCGCTGCCTGAGGCAAGTTGATGGCGCAGAGTGTGAACTTCAGTCGTCGAGAGGCCTGGGTCGACCACACAGGCCTGGTCGCCATCAAACAAGCCGATTGAGTTGTAGGCCCAGGTTGCAGAGCGCAACACCACGATGGGGTCGTCAGGGTTGCCTTCCAGCAGGAAGTGAGCTGCGGTCTTCATGCAGAGGGTTGGGGCCGGCTGTCGGAAACAGAGTTCGGGTCGGTTTCCTTCTCATCTGGCCATTGCCAGGTGGCCCGCAGTGCATCGACGACCAAGGCTTTGATCTTCGTCACTGCGACGGAGCTGGGCGCGAGGAATGCGCCGGCGTGTTCGACGTAGTCAGGTAATCCCTCCCGGCCAAACCACAGCTCCGGAGAGGCGCCTTCAATGGGCTGACAGCGCCAAGCCTGTTCGCAAGACGCGTCGGTGCCCTCCTCGGCGTTGAGTTGCTGTGTCAAGCGCTCCAAGTCGGGCCGCGGCTGGCTGGTAGCCGTGACGAGGTCAAAGAAGGACCGTGTTCCGATGAGGAACCGGCAAGTCGTCCCCTGTTCTCCTGGGCCCAACACCAGTTGTCTGTCCGCGAGATGTGCACCCCACAGTGCGTGACGGCCGGGATCGAAGTTGCCCGCGGCCCCGTCGCGGGAGGACTGCAACCCTATGGGTGCTGCGCGCACCACGTAGTCCAGATGCACGAGATCATCGAGCCCGGCCTGTTGGAGGTCCAACTGATCCGCATGCAGTGCATCCAGTGGGCCTTGCACGAGTGATTCGTAGGGGGCCAAGTCTCCCGCCAGAATTCCAGGCAATGCGTCCAGCGCGTGTTCGGTCGCCAGCTGTCTGCGTTGCTGATCGTCGAGCCCGCGCAGTTGGTCTGCGCAGGGTGACCGCTCAGGATCACCGAAGGCCGTCATGATGGAGTCGAGCACAAAGGCCTCTTCACTGGGGCAGTGAAACATGTCTCCCGCTTCGGCGGCCTCCAAGAGTCGCCGCCCGTTGGCTAGGGCCTGTTCCGGGTGCAGTATTGCGAACATCGATAGGATCCCGTCCGTGTCGTAATGGTTGTTCACCAAGGCCGTGCAACCTTGGGTCAACTGCTCGCGTTCCGAGCTGGGCAGGGCAGCGAAAGCCAGAGCGATGCCCGTGGACAGGTCGTGCTTGAGCGCCGCCGGCGTTTGATTGCCCGGCCAGTGCGAGAGATTCAGTCCGGGGGCGTCGAAGGCACCATCGACCGAGATGACGGGCTCGCTCGGGGCAGCCGCGAGAATGCGAACGGGCAGGTCCATCGGTTCAGTCAGGAAGACCGGCGTGTTCCATCTCCATCACCATCGCCGCCATCGCCTTCAATCTTGCGTTTGAGTTTCAGGATGTTGTCCGCGCTGTCGCGCTTGGCAATCTCAGCCGCGCTCTGGTCATCGGGACTCAAGCCGCCCGCTTCCAGTTGGGATACTGCCATGGCGTGGGACTTCTCGTACAGTTCCAAGGCCCGTGGATACTCCCGTTCCAGGTAATAGTGCAGCAGGACTGCTTGGTCGTTGTAGAGGTGTGGACGCTCTGGAGACAACTCCAGAGCCTTGCCGTAGGCCTCGTAAGAACGTTCGAACAGTTTCGTTGCTTCGGATGCGTCGCCTTTCTTGTCGCGCCTCTGCAGGTAGGCTCCACCGTCACGGGAGAAGAGCCCCAAGTCGTTCCAGGACTTCCACTGCGAGGGATCCACGGCGCACAGCACCTCGCCCAAGAACGCGGCATCCAGGTTGAGCTGTGGCTTCAGGCCCAGGGGAGGTTGGCCCTGCTCAGCGCACTTTCCTTGGGTGAACGCGAACACCTTGGGATAGAGCTCCGGGTTGGAATTGACCATGCCCAGCAAGTCGGCGGGCTTGCGCTGCCAATGCTCGCGCCAGGCCTTGGCTGCCCCTTCGTAGTCGGCACGGTGGTAGCGGCTCATCCCGATGTAAAAGTAGCTGTTCATGTAGGCGGGCCATTTCTGGACCGCGCTTTGGAAGCTCACCTCCGCTTCGGCATAGGAGCCGTTGGCGAAATGCGAATACCCCAACCACCAGAGCAGCGTGGCATCCGAAGCCGTCTTGTTTCCCCAGCGTTGTTCGAACTGGGCAGCCCCGTCCACCAGCACGCGAGTGAAGGCCTCGGCTCCAAGCGAGCCGTAGTAGGTGCCGAAGTCGAAAGCGTTGGGATTCCAACCAATCGTTGCGGCGTAGGCTTCTTCTGCACCCGGGCCGTCCTGTGCCCACTGCAGCGCCAAACCCAAATTCTTGTACATGTCTCCCAGACGCGTGGACTCTTCCTTCTTGGGTTGGACTCCCGAGATGGCCTCACGGAACGCCGCGATGGAACGGGTCAATGTCTCGCCGGCCTGTTTGACCGTCTTCTCGTCGGCGGCAAGTACCTGGTACCGGGAAAATAGAATGCGGGCTTGGAGATAGACAGCGTTGGGCACGGGGTTGCGCTTCACCGCTTCGGCCGCGGCCGTCTCCGCTGCTTGGGGATCCTGGTTCAACCAAGCAGCCTCAGCCAAGGGCAACCAGGCGTCGTAGAACTTGTCGGGCTCTTCCGCCAACGCTCGCGTCAAGTAAGACTGCGCGTCTTGCAGTGCAAACCCGGTCGTGTTGTTCGGCACGTTCTCGGAAATGTACTTCTTGGCCTTCAGGAACGAGCCCATGCCGTACAAGTAGTCCAGGTCGGGCCCCTTGTTGGTTTCGGCCAGCGTATCGGTTTGGTTGAACGCGTCGTTGATCCGGCCCTGGGCGAACCAAACCCGCAGCACCCACATGCGCGTGGACAGGGCGCCCTTGGCTTCGGCATCCGCCTGTTCGAAGAGTTCGAGGGCTCCACCGAGCTTGCCCTCGTCGAGCAGCGCGCGTCCGCGAGCGATCAGGTCATCCACATGCCGCTCCTGGGCCACGGGCGCCAAGGACGAACCGGCGGAGAGCAAGAAGGGGGCGACTAGCGTTGTGAGAATCATGGGATGGGGGTCAGGGGTTGGGTTGATCGATCCAGACCATGCGTCCGGCGATGGTCTCGGCCACGTTCACGTCTTCTCCGGCCAAGATGCGGTCGCAATCCTTGAGCAGCGGCCGCAGGCCTTCACGGGTGGCAGGTCCAATATCGAGGCTCTTCTGCAGCCATTCCCTCGCGGCTTCGGCATTGCCACGCAGTGTCAGCTCCAAGATGGCCATGTTCTGATGTGCGTCGCCCCAGGCCTCTTCCAGCTGGGCCTGCTCGCGAGGAGCCAGTGCTTGCCTGGGAACCTGTTCGGCGCCGAGGGCGACGGCCGACAACAGATAGCGTTCGGCCTCCTCCGGATCGTCGCGCAGGTAGTAGGTCATGATCAGGCCCGCGTCGTTGACCACGCGCACGTCCTCGGGAAGCAGGCGAGCAGCTACCCGATAGGCTTGCATGCTGCGGCCCATGACCTCCAGAGCCTGGGCATGGAGGTCCTCGCCGGAAGACTCGTCCGTCAGCGCTCGACGTTGGGCCATTCTCATCAGGAGAACGGCCGCATCGCGGTTCACGAAGCCCGCGTTGTTGGCCATGTTCCCGTCCGCAGGGCGATAGGCGTGCAGGTAGTCCGTGATGGCTGCGGCGGCCAGCAGGTCTTCGGTTGCCTCTACTCGATTCGGATTGCGGGTGAGTGCACCCACAACGAATCCAAGCCCCACGAGGCCATCGGGCAATCGTTGCCCCAGGCTCCAAGCGAGTCCGCCTTCGAACAAGTCCTCCATGGACAAGAACGCGTCGCGCGCCTTGCGCCAGTCTTCGGAACGGTAGTGGCACCATCCTTGAGCGTTGCGCGCGATGACTTCGAACCCGAGGCAGTCAGAGTGCAGAGACTCGTCCAATTCTCTTGCCCGGCGCAGGTCGTTTTCTGCCTGGACGAAGGCATCCACGTCTCGCTGCCCGCTCTCGAAGGCCTCAAGTGCAGCATAGAAACGCACCACACCCAGATTCCGCAAGACTCGACCATCGGGCCTGGCCGCGGCAAAGTCCTTGTAGAACTCAAGCAGCTGGGCGTAACCCTCCGTTTCAACGGCAAGGGTCTGCAAGCGCGCGTGGATGGCTTGATCGCTCGGGTCGATCTCTAGCGCCTGCTCCAACTGCCGCAGCGCGAGTGGGTTGTTGCCGCCCCATTGATAGAGATTGGCCAGTTGCAGTCGCGGCCAGTTGTCCTCGGGCGTGCGACCTAGGAGTCTGGAGAACTGGTCCTCCGCTTCCATGTAGAACTCTTGCCCGTCCTTGTTCTGCCCCAGCTGTTCGATGTACTGGTCAAACGCCGCCTCAGCCCAGGTCCTGGAGGGGTGGGGGACAATCTCGGGCGCCGGATCCGCTTGCTCCAGCAACTCAGCTCCGCGACGCGCCAAGAGCAACGCCTTCTCCGGATCGGGGATGCGGCGTGCGGCTCGGCTGGCTTCGAAGTAGACCTCGACCCCGGCGCCTGCCTTCAGGGCTTCCATCAGGTGTTCGGTGGCGTCCTCGTACAAGAACTGTGGCGAGGAACTGGTTGGAGCGGCCTGCATGGCTGCGTTGCCCCTCAGGTACAGGACCGAAGCGCTGCGGCCACCCAGCTCCAGAGCTTCGTCCAGAGGGACGAGGGCGTCCAAAGGCCGGTCCTGGGCGAGGCATGTTCGGGCTTCCGCAACCAGTTCCAGAGCTCGAGCCTGGGCCAGATGTTCCCGCGCCAATTCGAGATCTCCGCTATCGAGGGCAGCACGGGCGGCTGACGTGGCCAGTTCCAATGGTGTTGGGTCGGCGCCATTTTCCGCTCGGGATTGGACTGAGGCCCGGTCTTGAGTTCCGGGGGAGTGGCAGGCCAGGCCAGTGAGCAGGGTCAAGACGGGCAGTAGACGGGCAACCATAGGAGAACGAGAGGGGGGCGCGCCGGGGAGGCTGGAACGTGGGCGACCATTCTAGGGCCCCTGCACCGTTCACACCACGCGCTGGGTCGCCCCCGGGGAGTTGGGAGGCAGCCCACCCCCGCCCCAAATAGGGATGCCCGCCTTCGGGGTCACAGGTTTTCCGTTCCGTACCGGGGAGCCGTATAAAGTACAGCTGTCCAGAGGAAGAGCGCCCCTTCCCGGGCGTCTGGGTGCAAGGCACCCTATCGCGTTAGTCCCTGGGCCCGTCACCGGCTCCTCGACCCTATGATCCAACAGCTCACCGTACCCGACCCGGCTCTCTCAGGTCGGGGCCTCAGATTCATGGCCAAGGCCTCGATTCTGGTTCTCCTGGCGACTTTCCAAGGTTGCGACAATCCCGCTTGCATCTACGCCCCCAATGGCTGCCAGGACGACGGTGGGGGGGGTGGCGTCGGATCCCAGCCGGCGTCGATTCCCTCCGATGGCGCGTGGATCCTGCCCGGGGCGCCGACCCTGGACGAGATCTTCCCCGCAGGCAATGACGTCAACCCCGAGGCGCCGGTGGTCCTGTTCTTCTCCGAGAGTATGGATCCCGGCAGCGTTTCGAGCGCGTTCGAAATCGTCGAGAGTTCCCTCGGAACCCAGGTGCCCACGGTTCAGCCTGCGCCCGTCGTGGGTGATGGTCGTGTCGTGGTCTTGGCTCCGGCGATTCCGCTGACCGAAGGCAGTACCTACCTGGTGCGCTTGAGGGATGGAGCCTTGCTCTCGGATGTGACGGGTCAGACGGTGCAAGGCGGTGCGTCGTCCCAATTGGCTCAATTCACTGTCACGACCAATCCCGATCCGATTCCGACGGTGCTCGTTACTTGGCCGATGGATCTGACCACGAACCAAAGTGATATCGGCGAAATCGTCACCGTTTTTGATCGTCCGATGGATCCATCGACGTTTGACACGAACTCGTTTCGCGTCACCGTAAATGACATCACTCCAGTCAACAATCCCAACCCGCAGCGGGTGACGATCACCACGGGACCCGTGACCGTGGAGATCAACTCGGTCTGGACTTGGTCTAGCGTCGATGCGCAGGGGTACCGTCCGAGTTTGGGTCCCAGTGGGGAGGTGCAGGTTGACTACTCGCAACCGCCGAACAAGCTCAAGGATGAGGATGGCGGGGATCTGCCGGCGACCATCCTCGAGTACGACATCGGCCCCGTGCCCACTCCCAAACTGGTATCCAAGGCCGTGCTCTCGAGTCCGACGGATGCCATCGGTCGACCGAACCTTTTGGATGTGGTGCCCGTCATTCAGATCGAGGTGCTGAATGTGCTCAGCCCAGGGGACGACGTTGAGCTGTATCTGTTTGGACAGGATCCGCTGAGTTCTCAGTTCCTACGGGCGAAGGTTCGAACCCAGGCCATCCAGTCCAACACTTTCCTCGCGGAGTTCCTACCGTCAGAGTTGGCGCTGCTCTCAGGGGATGCCAATTCTGCGGGGGTCTTCGCCGACGCCGACTTGCACGTGGCGGCCCTCGTGAGGAGCGCCAGCGGGCGTACCACCGTGCGTATGGCTGACGTGGACGTGGTCGAGGATGGCGTGCAACCCTTCTACTTCGACGTCACCGCTCCCAACCTCAAGGGTCTGGGGACAACCACATCCCAAACGTCGTCGTTCACTTCAGACCTGCGTGATCTCGTGGTCGTTGGTCGTGCCGATGAGCCCTTGCGAGCGGTGGAGGTGACAACCAACCTTGGCCTGGACAACCTCGCCGCGCCGGGCGTGATCATGGTAGACGAGGCTGGCCGTCAAGTCGGTGGAGGGGCACCCGAGCCGCAGTACTTGTTTGTTGCTTCTCCCGTAGCCATTGGCGCCGTGGATCCGCGGGCGGCAGCGGTGTCCTACGGCGTGACTCTGTTCGACAAGGCCCTCAATTCCTCCCAACAGGTGTACTCGGGGACCTTTCGTCAGGTCTCTGGATTGGGGCCAGGTGCGGTGATCCCTGTCTCGGGTTCGGTGGATGTCTACGTGAGCGATGCCTCGACTCTCTTGCCGGTTGCGGGCGCATTGGTGATGTCCCACCAGGTGTTGGGCGGCGTGACAACCTGGGTGACCAACGGAGTCACCGATGCTACCGGACATGCAGCGGTGACGTCGGGCGTGGCCGGGAGCGAGACGCTGATCAGCGTCGACATGGGTGGATACGATCTGTTCACCCTGCACGGCCTGTCGCGCGACGTGCTGGGCGTGTCCCTCACGCCGAGCACATGGACCGAAGCCACCGTGGCGGGCAACATCGTCAGTCCTTTCCCGACGGTTGACCTTTCGTTCCTGACCAATCAGGTGGCGGACAACCGGCGTAGCGATTCGCGCAGTCGCCTGATCCCTGTCAGCGCCTGCACACCCCAGACCAGTGCGGGCATCTACGCTTGCCCCTATGGTCCGGCGTTCGTGGCGCCCCATCAATTGGCTGCCCTGTCTTTGCTCTCGGCGGACTTCACCCTCAGCCCCGTGACGTTCAACCCCGTCGTTTTCTTGCGCGCAATCGGCTTGAGCATTCCGCTCTGGCCCCAAGACGACGGCGAAATCTTGGTGACGGGCAACGTGCTTGTTGACAACTTATTGCTGAGCTTGGATGGGGAGGAACACCCCATCGGTTTGGGCTCCATCGGTCTGGTTGACGACCAGTTGTTGGACATCGGCGCGCTCGTGGGTGCGCCTGTGGTCACGGTCGAAGGCGTTTCGCCGGGGCTGCCCGGAGGTCTTGCCGTGGGTCTGGGCATGACCTTTGACGTGGGCGGGGGCGACTACGATTTGCGCGCCGCCTACGCGGGCATGGCAGACGGTATCGATGACGGATCGGGGGATGTGCTCGGACAACTCGTGACAGACGGGACCATCCAGCCGGATCTGCTCCTGCGTGTGGAGTTGGAGGGGTCGGGCGGGCGCGCAGGCTTGCGTCCGCGCCTGTCGAACCTGGCTGGGATGGGAGGCGTGCTCCTGCCGCCCAACGTGCCTGTGCTCATGGATCCGTCGCCTGGCGCCTCGACCGGAGGACCGGCGTTCGCCCTGTCCGCTTGTGATCGCCTTCCGGATTCGGAGGGGCTCGGTGGCATGCACCGGTTTGTGCTGACCGACCAAACTGGCCGCAGCTGGGCGCTCTACAGGGAGGATGGCAGTGGCGGGAGTTCGACGGATTGCAGTGCGGGCAATCAGGTGACCGTGCAGGTGCCCGATATTGCCAGCGTTGGCGGCGTGGGACTGGTAAGCGGCCCCTTGACTTGCCGTATTTCGACCTTCGCTTGGACTGACTTTGACCCCAGCGCCGGGGTCCTTTGGACAGATCTGGGACGGGAACAGGAGTTCTTCACCCACTCGGCATTCATTCCGCTCGTGCTGCCCTAGAGCCACGAGCTATGGCGCTCGGGCAGAATCCGCAATCCCTGAGAGGCTACTGAGACCCGCCGATCTGCGTCCTTTCTTCTGCATCCTCCATGGGCCATAATCGAGCCCTACCGCACTCGGTCTCACCGCATCGGAGCTCTTCATGTCTATGTCCGCGCCCCAGCCCCTCTCCCGAATTTCCTCTGCCGGTTCCTCCTTGGCTTTGGCACTCACGGCCCTAGTGGCCGTTTCATCCTGTGCCATGCCCGGCAGCGTTCCGGACCGCCGTGGAAGTGAGGTGGCCGTTCTGGCCGGGACCGGTTTGTCGGAGCTCAATCCCAGTGACGTGGCTGTCGCGCCGGTTGTCGTACACATGGAAGGTGAGTCCCAACGGCATCGCAACGCCGTTCCCCAGTTGGGCCTTCGGAAGGCCATGCAGCGTGCGCTCGTGCGCCGCCGCTACAGCCCCCTGGCCCTGGATTTCGTGGACAGTCGCGTGGTCAATGCCTCGTACCGACCCGGAGCCGTGGGTGAACAGGCCGTCTGCGAGATCATCGTTCATTCATGGAGCGAGCGTCACTGGGAAACCGACCGAGCCTTGGAGGTGGACGTCGAAGTGCGCCTGGTTGATCCCTCCGCACCCGCCGGGGGGACCCCGCTCTGGGCCGCACGTATGAACGGCAAGGCGGAAGTGGACAAGGTGACGAACTACAGCGCAGAGGCGGAACTGCGCTCCGCCGTCCTGGACGAAATTGCACTCGAATTGCTGGCCCGCATGCCGGCGCGGGACACCTCACCGGGGCAATAGCGCTGGGGCTTGAGTGACGGGTGTTCGCGCAGCGCGCTTGTCGCTGTGATCGCAGGGGGGCTGCGTGTGGGTGAGGACTGCAGATCGTCGCGGGTGCGGCTCTCGGTTCTCGTCAGCGCATAGGAGACGGGGTGCCGGCACTTCTCTCTTTGACCGCAGCGCCCAGGCAGCTCGGTAGCCGGGCACCCTCATTCCTCCGCAACCTCGGACTCCAGACCACACTTCAGCCTGAAGGGATCAGCGCCAGCGCGCGTCCCCCTTTTCCAGCACACCCTGCACGATCCCCTCGATCACTCCCTCGCCATTGATCACCAGGGTCGTGGGGATCGGCAGTCGATTGAGGTCGATCAGAGCGGCCACACCCACACCGTCTTCAGCCAGGTAGTAGCCCGTCACGCCCGGCGCCCGCTGGCTGAGCAGCTGTTTTGCGCTGGCCTGTTGCGCCGGTGCGTCCACTGAAATGCAAACGACTTGGGCATCATCCCGCTTGTTGACTTCGGCCAGGTAACCCATCTCGGCGACGCAAGGTCCGCAATAGCTCGCCCAGAGGTTGAGGAATACTCGCCCGTCTCCGGCCGCCGATGCTGCATCAAATAGAACGGGCTGCCCTGCCCCGTCCAGCAGCTGCAGCCCACTGACCGCAGCCCCAGCGTGAAGCTTGAGCCCGGGTGGCAGAGGATCGGGCAGCCGTGTAGCCAGGCCATCGATCACCTCACCACGGCCCGTCCCCTGCACCAGCAAGACCCTGGTCCCCGCAGCCATGGGCCCGAAGTCCTCCAGTTCCCCTGAGGGCCAAAGCACCTGCACGGCGGCCGTCTCGAGCTGCCCCATGCCAAAGATTAGCTCCGGCGCCTGACAGCTCACGAAACCGGCACCGCGGGAGAGCAGTTGGGCTGTCGGACTGTACGGGCCTTCGACGATGACCTTGGCTCCGATCGCCTCCCACTGACCCACAGTCGCTCTCAGGCGGACCTTGAGGAAGCCTCCGTAGGTCGTACCCAGGTCGTTCCTGTAGAGGCTGTGTCGTTCCCGTTGCAGCTCGTGCACGAACAGATCCACGTCCCCGTCGTCGTCGAAATCGCAGTAGATCGTCGCGCGGCCGTCATTGGGGTTGTCGCAACCCGAGAGGTCAGAGAGGTCGGCGAAGGAGCCGTTGCCGCGGTTCAGGAAGAGTTTGTCGCGCTCGTTACCACTGAACGAGCGGCCCTCCTCAAACATTTGCGCGTTGTGGCGCTGCACGTAGCCCGTGTTCCCTACCGACTCACTTTGGACATCCGAGGAGCACCCCTCTTCAAGGGAGGACGCCAGCACGTGGCGCCAGTAGGTGCTTCATGTGTCGAAGGGCAGGTCGCCGGTGACGAAGCCATTGGTGCAGAAAATATCCAGGCGGCCATCCAAGTCGAAGTCCGCCAAGGCCGGCGACCAAGCCCAGTTCGCGCCGACGCCGCCAGCCGACTTGGGGACCTTCTCGAACGTCCCGTTCTCCCGACGAGTGAAGATTGTGTTCCCCGCGGCGGCCTTCTTGAGGCTGGCGTAAATCTCCTCCGGCACATCCTCTTGATAGCGGTCCAGGATTCTGTTGCCTGCCGTCGAGGACATGTTGGACACGTAGAGGTCCAGCCTTCCGTTTCCGGTGAGGTCCCCGAAGGCCGCTCCCATGCCGTTGCCTTGGTCGGTGATGCCGTATTCCGTGGCGCGGTCAGCAAAGGTGCCGTCCCCTTGGTTCACGTACAGTCGATTCGTTCCGTAGTCGTTGGCCACATAGAGGTCTAGGTCACCATCTTCATCGATGTCCACGGCAGCCGCAGCGTAGCTCCAGCTGTCGCCCCTGACTCCCGCCCTCTCGGCTACGTCCTCAAACCCCTCGCCCGATAAATTGCGGAACAGGGCGTTCGGTGCGCCATTTGTGGCTTCGATCCAGGAGTTGTTGTGTTCCTTGGCGAGCACGCCGTAGCCACAGGCAAACAGGTCGAGCCAACCGTCGCCGTCGTAGTCCAAGACCGTCAAGGAGTAGGTCGATAGCGACGGGATTCCGATCCCGAGCCCGTCGGCCTGCCGTTCAAAGTGCCCCTTGCCGTCGCCCCGATAGAGGCACAAGCGCGACCCGCCGACATCATCGTCCACGTGGCCCACAGCCAAGTCCTGATCTCCGTCGTTGTCAAAGTCAAAGAAGACGGCGCCCGTTCCTCCGTCTGGCGCGCTCAGCCCGGCAGATTCAGCGGTCTCCACAAAAGTGCCGTCAGCCTGCCCTAGGTACAGGAAATTCCGTCCGTCGGAGGGAAGAAACAGATCCCAACGGCCGTCTCCGTTCACGTCCCCACAGGCTGCTCCGTTGAACGCGAAGCTGTTGTTTTCCTGGGACCCGAACCGCGCTGCCGTGTGGGCGATACCTGCAGCCGCGGACACGGAGGTGAAGATGGGGTCCTTGCGTTCGGTCACCGTCAGAGAATCGAGATCGACCGCGCTCAGCTTCCAGTCGCCGCCATCTTGGACAGCCTTGGCGTAGCCCCACGCTGCCAGGCCGATCCCCCCGCCTTCTTGCTGAACGCCTGTAATGTGAATGAAGAGCTTGACGCGGCCCCAACGCTGGCCGCGTCCGCGTTGAAACTCCGCGGCTTTCACTTTCCAGATAGCCGATTCGACGCGGGTCCAGTCACTCAGGAGCTCGGCCAGGTTGGCCACAAAGCCCTGCTTGTCCAGGCCGCGCACCGCATCCACGTCGTACCCGAGGATGTTGACATCCATGTGCTCGCGCGTGCTGCTCGCGACGGGGAGTCCGGCTAGGCCTTCACCCTGAAAGTCCTCAGTCAACCAATCTGCTGCCGCATCCCAATCCCTGCGTCGCACCTTGTCGGAAAAGGCCAGTAGGCGGTCCGCGACTTCCTCGGTGGCGTCTTCCACCGCCTCCAATTGCGTGATCGGATTGCCCGGACTCTCGATCTCAATCGACCTCGAGCCATCCCCGGAACAGGCTGGGGCACCCATAACCATGCAGGCAAGCAGACAAGTGGGACCGAAACCTGGTCGAAGAAATCTCATTTTGGATATCGAATGGGGGGGGAGGTCGCTCGGTCGAATTCTTACGCACGATCTGGCGAGACGTTGGCAGTTGCGCCTGTCAGGCCCCCAGGAACTCCATGCTGCCCTCCGGCAACAGGTACACGATCAGCATCAAGCCGCCGGTCACTGTGGGTACATGTTCGGATCCCGGACTCTCGACGACCCAGCCCGGGGCCTGGTCCTGAAAGGTAGGTGAGTCTTCAATCGCGACGCAGTAGTTCACTTCGCCCAGTGGATGCCGATGGCGCGGTCCGGCCCCATTCATCAGCACCACGTCGATGGAGAATCCCAGGCTCTCCGGCGAGGGTTTGGCAGCCCGGCCCCAGCGCACGGGCAACTCCCCGCGCTCGGCGATGCGGCCTTCCTGCAGCAGGAGTTTGAGGGCCTCGTTCAAGGCCGCAGCCTCCGGACCCGCTGGATCGAAGCGCGCATTCAATTCCGACACTGCGGCGGCAGGGTCATCGAGGGGCACGCCATGGGCGGCTTGGAGCAGGGGTTGAAAGGTCTCAAGCATGGGTCGTTTCGGCATGGGCTATCGGAATTCGGGTCAAATGATCCGAATGGGAATCTGATTCTGTTCCATCCGGCGCGGGAGGGCCAGATTTCCTTGGGGGTTCGAGCCAGAGGAGGTCGGCGAGCTTATCCTGCTCGGCATGTCCAGCCAGCCCAGCGGTGAACTCGAGGCCTTCGAGAACCCCAACCCCGAGCGCTCGTACCTGATCCGCTTCGAGTGCCCGGAATTCACCTGTCTCTGCCCGCGTACAGGGCAGCCAGACTTTGCGACCATCCGTGTGCGCTACGTGCCGGACAAGTTGTGCGTGGAGCTCAAGAGCCTCAAGCTCTACCTGGGTTCGTACCGCTCCCAGGGCGCCTTTCACGAGGCCGTCACGAATCAGATCCTCGATGACCTCGTGCGGTTGTTGAAGCCGCGGGAGATGTGCGTTGAAGGAGACTTCATGGTGCGCGGGGGAATTCACACCGTCGTGGAAGCCTCACACACGGCCTGATCGCCTAAAAGGAAAAGGCCATCCAGACCCAGGCCTTGAGCGTGTCGACACCAAAGGTGTCGGCCTTGTAGTCCGCCGTCCCCACTCCGGTGCGCAGGCCCGATGCGAGAGTGCGACCAACCGTAAGGTCGAGTTCTGTGCCGTATTTCTGGGACGAGCGGTAGGAGCGAAACTGGTGGTAGGTGGCTTCGAACTGGAATCCAGCCAATTCTCCCGACACGGAGTGGTAGAGGTCATCCAGGCCCAGGCCAGGTGTTGTCGCAAACATGTCCGCCAAGCCGTTGAAGGCATGAACACTGCCCAGGGGCGTCGTGAAGTTATTTCCCGCAGCCGTCGATCCCTGGAGAATCTCAGAGCCCGCCTTGTAGGTGAGCGGACCGAATTGTGAACCCAATGAGATGTGCCAGTAGCCCGCATCGACCCGATTCGGGTTGTCCCCACTGTCCCGTTGGTTGGCGAATTCAGCCTGGAAGTCCAGGCCCCGGTCGCCCACATCAATCTCGAGCTCCGCACGCGCACCAACGGTATGGGTGGCCGGAAACAGGGCATCCTCAAGGTCCACGTAATAGCTATAAGCCTCCGTACGGCCGAGGTCCCCGAGTGGGTACGTTGCGCGCAATAGCAGCGTGTCCGCCTCTGTAGACAGACCGGTCACTCCGTGAACTTCTTGGATGTAGGCACCCATGAAACGCAAGTCGCCGCCGAGTTCGCCAGAGAGGGTTGCGGCATCGTAGGTGCGGTCCGTTTGGCGCCAGGGCTCGGATCCCACAAGTCTCCCGTTGCCCAAGTCCAGATGTTGCCGACCCACCTGCACGGCGAAGCCATTGGCTAGCTCGTAGCGCGCCCAGGCTTGATTCAGTTCGCCGCCCTGGGGGTCAGCGATCACGGGTCTGGAAGTCTCACCGTTGAAGGTGTCGTTGTAGGTGTCCGCTCCAATCACCCCAACGCCTTCCATCTCAAGGGCAACGGAGAATCCCTCGTAGGGCAGGCTCATCCAGCCCACGGCCCCGCGCAGGGTCAAGGCCATGGCTCGGTCGTCCATGCCGCTGGCGTCCACGTTCTCCGCGCGCAGGCGCAGGTCCACCCAGTGATTGCCGGAGGCCATGGCCGCCCACAGGCTGGTCGGTTCGGATTCGAGGTCCAGCGGGTTCGGCACCGTCTCCGCATCCTGAGGGAACGGGGACGCGCAGGCGAGGAGTACGAGGGCAGAGGAGGCAATCATGATTGAAAAGAAAAGTGACGGACGTGCCCTCTACGAAGGGCTGGTGGAAAGGGCCGCGCTGAGGCGTGGTACCAGTTGGACGTAACGGTCGTTGATTCCAAAGTGTCCACCCTCGAATTCTTCATGAACGTGGGGGACTTCCAGTTTGCGCAGACGCTCAGCCAGGATACGCAGCCCGAATTGAAGGTGGAACTCGTCGGTCTTGCCGGCTTCCAGGTGCAGTAGGTCCAAGCTCCGCAATGCCTGCGCATGCTGCTCGCAAGCGATCACGGGGTCGAAGCTCAGCCAGCGCTCCCAAACGGCTGGCACACGTACGCCGCTGTGGGGATCGATTGGCAGGTCGAACCCGAGGGGCTGGGTTGAGTTGGGTGAATAGCAAGCCGACATGGCCAGAAGGTTGAGGGTGGCATGCCCATCGCCCTGTAGGTCGTGATTCTCTTCGAAGTTCGCGAGGAACAGCGCCGGATCACCGTCGAACGGGACCAGCCCGCGCAGTCCGGGTAAGAAATCCTGGGCGTAGCCGTACTCAAAGTGGCAGTCGCCCGAGATGGAGGCCACCGCGCCGAAGAGGTCCGAGTGCCGCATGCCCAAGTGCAGGGCCCCAAACCCCCCCGAGCTCTTTCCCACAATTCCCCGTCGGCCTGCCTGGGCCGGGAAGGTCTGATCGACCCAAGGGACGAGCTCGTCGATTACATGGTCTTCGTAGGCACCCACTGCGGGACTGTTCACGTACTGACTGCCTCCGTAGCGCGTGAAGCAGTTGGGCAAGACCAAGATCGCCGGTGGGATGTCGCCCGCGGCCATGGCGCAGTCCAGAGCCAGGATCACACCTGACTTCCAGGGATGGGTCTCCAGCAAGTTGTGCGGCCGGCCGGTGAAGCCGACCAGCATGTAGATGACGGGCAGGGACTGGTTCTCAGCTTGCGGTGGCAGGTAGACCGGAGTCTCGCGCAGCGTGGGGTCTCCCAGGGCATTGCCCGCCAGGGCCTTGCTCTCGAACGGGTGGACTTCCACTCGACCCTGAAAGGTGTCGGGATCGCGCAGCAGTCGGTCGGAGTTCATGGCGTTTCCTAGGCCTCGCAGTCTTCGCTTGCGGCCTGCCTGTAGGCGGGCACGATGCGCTCGGCCAGAATGCGCTTACGATCGTGGTAGCCGCAGAACGCGGATTTCATGGCGTTGACCGTGAGGCGTTCCAGGTCAACGAGCTGGCAGCCAAAGTGCTCTTGGGCGAGCAGCAGCTCGTCGGTCATGTCCACGCCACTCATCAGGCGGTTGTCCGTGTTGAGCGTGACTCGGAATCCTTCGCGCAACAGGATGGGGAATGGGTGCTGGGCAAGGGTGGGAGTGGCGCCGGTGTGCACATTGCTGGATAGGCAGACTTCAATGGGGATGCGGTGGTCCAGGACGTAGTTGGCTAGGCCGCCCATGTGCACCACTTCTCCAGCGTGCATGCCAATGTCTTCGATCAAGCGGGTGCCGTGTCCGATGCGGTGCGCTCCGCAGTACTGCAGCGCTTGCCAGATGGACTCCGGCCCGAAACTCTCACCCGCGTGGATTGTGATCGAACCGTTGCGCCGCTGGATGAGATGGAAGGCCTCGATGTGGTGCTTCGAAGGGTGCCCTTCCTCTTCCCCCGCCAGGTCAAAGCCCACCACGCCGCGATCGAACCAGGAGCTGGCGAGTTCAGCCATCTCGAGCGAGTGGGCTCGGGATTCGTTGCGCATGGCGCAGATGATCAACCCGTACTCGATTCCGTGTTCCTTGCGGGCTCGCTCGCAGCCGCGTTGCGCCGCGTCCATGACCGCATCCAGGCCCAAATTCTCAGTCTGGGCAAAGTGCGGCGCGAAGCGCAGTTCAGCATAGACCACGTTCTCGAATGCCAGATCCTCAAGTGCCTCGAATGCGATGCGTTCGAGGGCAGCCGGAGTCCGCATCACGGCTGTGGTGTGAGCGAACCCCTCGAGGTAAAGGGGCAGGCTGCCCCTGTTCGCTCCTCGCAGAAACCACTGGGCAAGCAGCTCGGGGTCCGACTCGGGCAGCCCCTCGTATCCCTGTTCCGCAGCGAGTTCGAGCAGGGTCTGAGGTCGCAATCCACCGTCCAGGTGTTCATGCAAGAGCACCTTGGGGAGGGAGTGCACAAGCTCGCGCGTCAGGGGCATGGGGATACTGTAGGCGGGCGAGCGAGGAGGATCTAATGCCCTGTCGATCTTGGTTGGGTTGGGCAAGTACGTGGCCAGCGAGCCCAAGTCGGCTGCAGCGATTGAGCCCGGTGTTCTGCGGGCGTATCCTGCCACGGCTATGTCCAGCCCCCTACGCGTTCGAATCGCCCCCAGTCCCACTGGTGCCATGCACCTCGGCCTGGCCCGGACCGCTCTGTTCAACTGGGCCTACGCCAGGGGCCGCGAGGGGCAATTCATCCTGCGCCTTGAAGACACGGACCGCGCCCGCTCAACAGAGGAATCCGAAGTGGCCATTCTGGAGGGTCTGCGCTGGTTGGGACTCGACTGGGACGAGGGGCCCGAAATCGGTGGCGAATTCGGTCCCTACCGGCAGAGCGAGCGGGTCGAGCGTCACGGGGAATTGGCCGCCAGCCTGCTCGAAACGGGGCATGCCTATCCCTGTTTCTGCACCACCGACCGGCTCACAGAACTGCGCGAACGTCAGCAGGCGGCCAAAGAGACCGCTCGTTACGACGGTCACTGCCGGGACATCCCGGCAGAGCAGGCGCAAACTCGAGCGGCCGCGGGAGAACCCTTCGCCGTGCGCTTCAAGGTTCCTGCCGGGCAGACCTCATTCAAGGACCTCGTGCGCAAGGACGTCGCCTTCGAGAACGGTGAGATCGATGATTGGATCATGGTCCGTCAAAGCGGGGGTCCGACTTACAACTTTGTCGTCGTGTGCGATGACGCGGACATGGAGATCACCCACGTCTTGCGCGGGGAAGAGCACCTGGTCAATACGCCCAAGCAGGTGTTGTTGTACCGCGCGCTGGGTGTGGACCCGCCCGTGTTCGCCCACCTGCCCCTATTGTTGGGTAAGGGCCGCAAGAAACTCTCCAAACGCGACGGCAGCGTATCCCTCAGTGATTACCGCGATCAGGGCTACCCGCGCGAGGCCATCTTGAACTTCCTTTGCATGCAGGGCTGGGCCCTCGACGGTGAGACGGACGTGTTTGACATGGCCACCTTCGTCGAGCATTTCGATCTCAAGGATGTGAGCCGCGGTGGCGCCATCTTTGATTTCGATAAGTTTCTCTGGCTAGCAGGGGAGTACCTGCACAAGGAAAGCGACGAGGAACTCGCCGAGCATTGCCTGCCTTTCGTTGTGGATTCTGGTCTCTTCAGCGAGGCCGACCTGCGTGGTCGATGGGATTGGTACCTGGGTCTGATTGCGATGGAAAAGGAACGCATCCGCATCTACAGCGAACTCCCTGCGCGTCTCGCCTACCTCGCAGCGCAGGATGACCAGGTCGACTACCTGCCCAAGGCCGAGAAGGGGGCTCGCAAGCACGCGGGCTGCACCGAGACCTTGACCGATTACGCCGGGTGGCTGGCCGAACAGCCTCCCGGTTCGCCCGCGGACATGGCCGCAGCGACGAAACTCTGGCTCGCAGGCCGCGAGCAGAAAATCCCCATGCTGTTCCAGCCTCTGCGCTGTGCCTTGACCGGCCTACCTGGGGGCCCTGACCTCTTCGAAGTCATGCAAGCCCTGGGCCTCGAGTCCTCCTTGAAGCGAATCCGTCAGGCCGTGGTGCGGCTCGCCTGACTCGGACCGAAAGCGTTCATGGACACTGGCTCCGATCCCAAGCAGGCTACGGATTCGGGCGTGCGCGTGCCGGCTCGGCGTCATGGCCGATTGCGCCGCAGCATCGCCTGGATCGCAGAGCACAGTTTCGTCGCCCTGGGAGGCCGGTGGAGGTACCGACGCCGGCATCTGGCCCAGGGGCGATTTGTGGAACGCATGGAGACCGTGCGCGTGCCGGGCCTGGCGCCCGAGCTGGAAGGCTTGACCCTGGCTCAACTCTCCGACTTGCACGCCGGCCCCTTTCTCGGCCCGGGCGATTTGCGTCCGGTCGTGGAGGCGGTCAATCGCCGTTGCCCCGACCTGGTGGTGCTGACGGGCGACATGATCGCCCATCATTGGAGTGAGTCCCTACGCGTCTTGGATGACCTGGCCGAGTTGAATCCAACCCTCGGGACCTTCGCCATTTTTGGGAACCACGACTACCGCGGCCGGCAAGAGGGGCGCATCGCGGACGCCTATGGCCAACGGGGGATTCGCTTCTTGCGCAACGAGTGCGAGCGAATCGAGGTCGGGTCCGGCGTCCTGGCGTTGGTCGGTGTCGAGGACCTTGAAGAGGCCAAAGAGGTGGACCTCGAACAGGCCCGTGCTCCGGTGCAGGCGGGCGATGTGGAGATCGTGCTCTGTCACAACCCGCGTGGGGCCTCGGCTATTGCGGGGGCAGGATGCACAGCCATTCTCTCGGGGCACACGCACGGGACCCAGGTGGACCTGCCACTTCTGCGCCGCCTGGGACCGCAACACCCGGGTCTGAGGCTTGAGTTGGGCCCCACGACCCTGATCGTCTCTCGCGGGCTGGGTGTGGTGGCTGTTCCCCTGCGTGTGGGCGTTCCGGCAGAGGTGGTGTATGTGCGCCTAGAGGGGAGCCCTGCTCTCTAGCCATGTACGGCAGCCTCGCACTGAGTGACGGAGTCCTGTACGTGGGGCGTCACGCGAAGACGGCCTGGGTCTCTAGTTACGACTTGGATGGCCGCCCACTGCAGACGTGTTTTTCGTTTCGGGATGAGGTCCGTGGGCATTCGAGTGCGTCGGGGTTGGCCGTGGATGATGACCACCGTCTCTGGGTGGCCGATCAACCGGCAGGTCGTGTGCGCGCATTCACTCTCTTCGGTGTAGAGGTGGCGGCCGTTGGGGATCCGCCCGAAGCCGGCGCCCGGGACGCGCGCGGTGTGCTGGCTTCCCCCTCCGATGTCCTCGTTCAGGGAAGCGACGACGAACTGACCCTGGTGGTCGCCTCGCGCGGCGTGCGGCGTCACGCCTTGCAGTTGTTCCGCGCCCGTGAGGGCAGGGTACGGTCCCTGCGCCCGCTCGGCGATCCGCGCGGGCACTTCCAAGACCTGGCCGGCCTGGCGCACGCGGGCGAATGGCTGTACGCAGCGGAAGAAGGCGCCAGCAGAATTCAGGTCTTCCGCTCAGGGGACTACCACTTCAGCCTGCCCGTGCTCGACGGGAAGGGTCAGGGAGCTGCTCCGGTGGCTGTGGACTTGGTAGACGAACAGACTCTGGTGGTGGCGGTCACCGAACCCAAGCATGCACTGTTGCTGCTCGACCGTCACGGTCGGCTGCGTAGGGTCTTGGCTGAGCAGGGCACACGCGTGGGGGAGGTCTCGGCTCTCGAAGATGTGGTGGTCGACTCCAGCGGCGCCCACGGGCGTGTGTACGTGCTTGACCAAGATGGAACCCGCGTACAGGTATTCAGTGCCGACGGGCAGTGCTACGGTTGTTTTCCCCGTCTGGCGGGGATGTGAGCCCTGAATATGGCGGCCCGAAACCACTCATTCCTCCTGATCCTCATCATGCTGATGGTGGGCACAGGCTTAGGAGTTGCGTTCCTGCGCGATGGGGGCTCGTCGCCTAGTCCACCCCTGCCCCAGGGTGGGGCGCACATGGGCGATCGAGGTCCATCGGGTAGCGATGTCGACCGTCCCGCGAGCCAGGCGCTGCCACTTGTCGCTGGCGAGAGCACGGGGGCTCGGCGCACTCAAGCGAATTCGTCCGGCCAAGGGGCTGCGCTCCGGGGGCGACTCGAGGAGCTGGGTTCGGGACTGCCCATCGTAGGCGGTCAAGTTCTGATCCAGTTCGGCGAGCTGACGCGTAGTGCCACCAGTTCCGAGCACGGCATCTTTGAGATTCTCGTGCCCGCCATTCAGGTCGGTACCCTGTCTGTCTCCCATCCCGAATACGTGGATTTGCACACGCCCAACCTGCCCCAACCCACTGAGGAGGAGTGGGTCATCCCCATGGAGCCGGCAGGATCCATCCGCGGCCGTCTAGTCGGACCCGGTGCAGGTGGGGAGGGCGAGGCTCAGGTGGAACTCTGGCGTTGGGCTTCTGGCCGCTTGGAAGACCTCCCTATGGGCGTGCAGGATGTGCTCGACAACGGCAGCTTTGAGTTCACCAACCTGCCCACCGGCAACTATGCCGTGGCGGCGATCAAGGCCGGTGCGCCGCCGATCTTGCGCAGCGGAGTTGAAGTGCAAAGAGGGCAGTCGACCGATGTGCTCGTCACGATTCCGCTGGGTTCTGCCTTCACGGCCCTGGTCGAGTTTCGAGGTCGCGGCGGGCCTGTCGTGGGGGCTGTCGTGGAGCTCGAGCCCTTGCTGGTCGGTCGCGACAACCCCTTGGAAGAACGGGTGACTCGTGAAGCGCTGACGGAAGCCAACGGCCGGGCACCCTTCACCGGTCTGAAATCCGGAACCCACCGGGTCAGGATTCGAACCCCCTGGGGGGATGAACTGACCGAACAGGTCGAGATTCAAACCCAGGTCCGCAAGCCAGAGCAGCGTTTCTTGTTCTTTCCTCCCGCCCGCTTGTCGGGTCGTGTGGTGGATCCCATGGGCCAAGGTGTGTCCGGTAGCGAAGTGCGCTGCATTCAGCGCTCGGAGTGGTCCATCCAATCAGGCGGGCGGGTCAGGTTTGGCGGTTGGGGTGGCGTGTCCTCGCGGCAGGGTGGCGAGGTGGCGACAACCATCACGGATGCCGGCGGCAACTTTGAGTTCGAGCGCGTGCCAACGCGCACCTCGTTCACCGTCGCCGCGACCTCGTCCCAGGCTGGGTCCGGTGGCGCAGAGGCGGTAGGGGGCTTTGGTATGTCGGGGCCCGTCCATCTCGAGTCGGGCGAGTCACGGGCCGGCCTGATCCTGCGCCTGGGAGAAGGGTTTGAGCTGCGCGGAACGGTGCGCGACTTGGAGGGCCTGCCCCTGGCCGGGGCCCAGGTCCAGGGTACGGTGACGTGGAAGCGCCAGGAACTCGAGGCACGGGTGACCAGCAGTGATGCGGATGGCGTCTTTGTGCTGCACGGTGTCCCTGCCGGCCGCTGTCGGCTGACCGCCGAGCTCGAGGGCTACACCCTCAATGACCTGGACAAGAAGGTCGAGGGCAACATGCAAGGCTTGGAGATTCAGGCCAAGCCCGCCCACACCCTGGAGGGTGTCGTGCTCGACCCCGCCGGCTGGGGAATCGGGGGTGCTCACGTGCGAGCCCGCGACGCGCGGCGTCGTTCCCGTCGAGCCACTGCTGACGAGTTCGGACGCTTCATCCTCGAGGACTTGGCGCCCGGACCCTGGGGAGTGAATGCCACGGCTTCGGGTTTTGGCGCGGGAAGTGGGGGCGCCCTAGCCGTGGAAGTGCCGGTGCCAACCGACATCGTGTTGCGTCTCGAGCCGGAGGTCGAACGAGCTCCGTGCGTTCTCACGGGGGAGATCGCAATGAAGGGCAATGGCACTCCAGTCCCTGGCCTGCGCTTCCACGGCTATCGCTACCGCACCATCAGCCTAGACGGCACGCGCTTCGAATTGACGGGACCCCCGGCCAACAAGTTGACCCTTACGGCGACCTCGCCCAAGGCGGAATCCGTGACCTTCCCCATGGTGCACCTGGCCGCCGGGGATCGCGTGGACTTGGGGCGCGTCGAGACACGGCACACGATCGCCGTAACCGTACATGTAACGGATGGGGCTGGACGTGCCTTGCCAGACGCGGACGTGATCTTGCAGAGGATCCCGGGTGAGGATCGAGGCGAACTACTCGTGATTCCCAAGAGCGTGCGGCTCCAGCCCGGTGAACGCAAAGGCGAGTTCCGCTTCGACCAGGTAGGCATGTACAAGTGGCAACTCGTCGTGCGTCACAAGGCCTGGCAAGCCAAGTCCCTCCAGGTCAAGGTTTCCAACAGCTCGAAGACTTTTAATGTGCAGTTGACGAAGGATCGCCGCCGGGGTGGTGGGGATCAGTGAATTCTAATTCTAGGCCGGTTGCCGCGATCGACTTGGGGACTAACACGGCCCTGTTGCTGGTGGCGCGCAGGACGGACCGGGGAGGGCTGGAAGTGCTTGCCGAGCGCTGTGTGAGTACTCGACTCGGACAGCGCGATTCAGCGGCCGGAAGCGATGATCCGCCGCTGCTCTCGCCGGCCGCAGTGCAGCGCACTCTTACCGCCCTGACCGAGTTCAAGCAGACGGCAGAGACCCTGGCCGTGAACCCCGCGGACACGCGTGTCACCGCAACCGCGGTGTTGAGAAGGGTCCATGATGCGGCGTATTTTGTGGGCCTTTGTGCACAGGAGTTGGGGCTACAGGTCGAGATTCTCTCGGGCACGGAGGAGTCGCGCCTCGGCAGGCACGCCCTAGGGCTAATGGGACCGGAAGACTGGATCAGCGTCGATGTGGGAGGCGGTTCGACAGAGGTGTCCATTGGTCAGCAGGGGAAGGCAATGTCGATTCCCTTGGGCGCTCTGCTCTTGAGTGAGCAATTTTTCGAGGTGGACTCGCTGGCCCCGCAGGAGACTGGCGGCGCGGCAGCCTTGTGGGAGCATGCGGAGCGAGGGTTCCGCCAGCTTGACGCAGGGCTCGGCGATTGCCGACCGGTTGTTCTGCTCGGTGGCAGCGCGGCCAATCTGGCGTGCCTCGAAAAGAAGCTAGCGCGCTTCGAACCCGCCCAGGTGCAGGGCACCCGCGTCCGCAGCGCGGCAGTGCGAGCTTGGGCCGGGCGTCTCCTGGAGTTGACTATCGAGCAGCGTTTGCACTTGCCCATTGAGAATGACCGCGCACAGATCCTGCCCGCCGGCCTCGTCTGCCTGGCACTCGCCCTCGAGCGTATCGGCGCGAGACACGCGTTGATCAGTTCCTTCGGATTGCGCCACGGCGTCGCGCTGGAGTTGCTTCGGCGCGGATCCCCGCCCGAGTGAATCAGCAGTGAACGAAAGAGGGCCGGCAGAGGGGGAAACCTCTACCGGCCCGAGGGAGAGAGGAGTCTCGGCAAGCTTCCCTGACTCAAGGCCGCTCGCAAGACCAAGCGTCTCCTGCCGAAACTCACTGTCACGGACGACCGAAGTCATCCATACAGAGAATAAGCTAGTTCCTGGGGGATGCACCCGCATTCCAAAAAAAAACGGCCGGACCCGGGGCGCCCCCATGCCAGGTCCCCTGGGTACATTTCCACGGTAGAATTGGGTCACATGCCCTCCAACATGCAAGATGACCGTGCACTTCCGCCTGTCGTCGTGGCGCTCGGTGTCCAGGGCACGTTGCAGCCGTGCTCGGATGACACCGAATGGCTCGAGACGCGCCATAGTGGCATTCACTGGAAGCCGCTGATACCGGGTACCCCCAGCACGGGCGGGATGGGCGTCTTGATTCGAATGGAGCCGGGTTGCGGCTATCCTGCCCACCGTCATCTGGACTTCGAGGACGTTCTCATCTTGGCTGGGGGTTATCGGGATGAGTTCGGGCAGTTCCTCCAAGGCACCTACTTGCGCTACCCACCCCAGTCGGCCCACACGCCCGTGGCCTTGGGAGATTGCGAGTCGCCATCAGGCCCAGGCAACCCGGCTTGTCTGCTGTTTGCGGTAGCGCGTGGGGGCATCGAGGTCGTGAACACGGCACCCGAGCACGGGGACTGAGTCGCAAGCCTCGCCGGGTCTGCTTGACCCTGGGCGGGGGCAGGGGCTAGAGTTCGCCCCGCAAATCGGCGGTGTAGCTCAGTTGGTTAGAGCACAGGCTTCATAAGCCTGGAGTCACTGGTTCAAGTCCAGTCACCGCTACCATCCCCGTCTCCACCGGGAGGCACAGTGGACTGCCGGCCCAGCGAGTTTCCCCGCCGGGCGGCGCGGCGCGACCCTCTAGTGGATGAAGAGCATCTCGCGGTACTTGGGCAGCGGCCAGAGGCTATCGCCGACCAAACGCTCCAGGAGATCACAGCGATCGCGGACCGCGTCCATGGCGGGTACAACTCGATCGTGGTAGGCGTGGGCCTTTTCGATCTCGCCCAATTCGCTCTCTTCAAGCTCTTCTTGAATCGCCAGCAGGTTGTCGATGGCGCGTTTCATGTCTGCAATCTGCGAGCTGGTCAAGGTCAACACTTCGCGTTGAGGCTTGAGCTCCAAAGGATCGATCAGGGTTCCCAGTGCACTCTCTGTCGCAGCAACCGAATCGGCCAGGGTCCGTTGGTACGTCATGGCTGCGGGCAGGATCATGGTCATGGCGATGTCGCGCGTGGCGATCGCTTCCACATTGACCTTGTTGGTGTAGGTCTCCATCTGCACGCTGAGCCGCGAAAGGGCCTCGCCCCGGGAGAACACGCCATAGCGTTCGTACAAGGAGAGGTTGGCCTCGCTGGTCCAGTCAGACAGGGCCTCGGGAGTTCCCGGACGATTGTGCAAGCCGCGCCGCGCGGCCTCTTCACGCCATTCGTCGGAGTAGTTGTCCCCAGAGAACAGGATCCGTTGATGCGCGGCGAGCACCTCCCGCACGACAGCCTGGATGTTCTCCGTTGAGGGGCCACCTTTGGCCTCGATCTGGTCCGCCAAGTAATCCATGGACTCGGCCACGATCAGATTGATGAAGGCAGCGGGGTAGGCCACCGATTGGCTCGAGGCCACGGCACGGAACTCGAACTTGTTGCCCGTGAATGCAAAAGGCGAAGTCCGGTTGCGATCCGAAATGTCGCGCGGCAGTTCCGGCAGGGCAGTGACACCCAGGCGGATCGTCTCCGCCTGTGCCCCATTGTTGGGATGGCGACCTTCGATGATCGAGTGCACGATCTCCTCGAGCTGCTGTCCCACAAAGATGGAGATGATGGCCGGCGGCGCTTCGTTGGCACCCAGACGGTGATCGTTGCCCGCCGAGGCGATGGAAGCGCGCAGCATGTCCTGGTGCAGATCCACACCGCGCACAATCGCGGTCAAGGTCAGGATGAAGCGCAGGTTCTCATGGGGAGTGCTGCCCGGGTTGAGCAGGTTCTTGCCCATGTTGTCGCCCAGCGACCAGTTCAGGTGCTTGCCACTACCGTTCAGGCGAGCAAAGGGCTTCTCGTGCAAGAGGGCCGTCAGCCCGTGGCGTTCCGCAACCTCCTTGATGACGTCCATGGTCAGCATGTTCTGGTCTGTGGAGACCGAGACGCTGGAATACACGGGCGCCAATTCGAACTGCGAGGGGGCCACTTCGTTGTGGCGGGTCTTGGCTGGCACACCCAGCATCCACAGCTCGTTCTCCATGTCGTGCATGTAGCGCAGGACACGTTGACTGATGTTGCCGAAGTAGTGGTCGTCAAACTCCTGGCCCTTGAACGGCCGGGCGCCAAACAGGGTGCGCCCACAGGCCACCAGGTCAGGGCGCATGCGGTAGAACTGGCGGTCGATCAGGAAGTACTCCTGCTCCGTGCCCGCGCTGGGCATCACACGCGTTACGTGGTTCTCGCCGATCAGGTTCAGCAGGCGCACGGCCGAGGTGGAGAGCGCTTCGCAGGAACGCAGCAGCGGCGTCTTCTTGTCGAGGGCCTCGCCGGTCCACGAGCAGAAGGCGGTGGGAATCGTCAGCGTCGCGCCACCCGCAAACTTGCGCAGGAAAGCGGGTGAGGTGGGATCCCAGGCCGTGTAGCCGCGGGCCTCGAAGGTGGCCCGCAGTCCTCCGGTGGGGAAGGAACTGGCATCGGGCTCGCCCTGGGAGAGTTCCCTGCCGGAGAATTCGAAGATCGCCCCTCCGTCGTCGGTCGGGTTGAGGAACGAGTCGTGCTTCTCCGCCGTAGAGCCCGTCATGGGCTGGAACCAGTGGGTGTAGTGCGTCGCTCCGTGCTCCACAGCCCAGTCCTTCATGGCCGCAGCGACGGAATCGGCTACCTCGGGGTCGAGGGGTGCGCCCGTTTCAATCGTCTTGCGCAGGGCCGAGTAGACCGGCTTGGGCAGACGTTGCCGTTGAACCTGATCGTTGAATACGTACTTCCCGAAACACTCCGGGAGCTGGCTGTCGTTTTCTTGTCCGTCGATTTCCAAGTCCCACAGGAGCTCGGACGAGATGGTGCGGATCGCATCTTGCCGGGTGGTTGCCATCATGGTTGGAGCAGATTCCCCTGAAGTTCAGGGTCGGTTTTGAAAAGGCAGGGCCAGAGGTCTCGGCCGGGGAAATGGGGGGTCCCAGCCTGCCCTCTGGGCTCAATGTAGCGGGGCCCGCTGGGCAACTGAAGTCTGGCCCCGACAATCCTCTGTCCAGGCGAGATCGCCGCGATCGATTCTCAGGTCCTAGACTGGCCGAGCCAGCTCGAGCACGGTGACCACGATGACCTCTTCAAGAAGCAAGTCCCCGGCCTTCAGCAGCGGCCCACCTACGCCGACACAGGTGCGCGCGCTACGCCGCCGGGATCCGGTGTTGGCCAGGGCCATGTCCAAGGTGCCCCCATTCCCGGCCTTTCCGGTGGCGGCGGACACCGGTTCCCACTTTCACTCCCTGGCCAAGGCCATCGTGCACCAGCAGCTGGCGGTCAAGGCGGCCAGCACCATCCACGGCCGCGTGCGTGCCCTGAGCCCCGGTCCCCGATTCCCGACCCCGCCCCAGATCCTAGCCCTGCCCGAAGTGCAATTGCGGGCTGCGGGTTTGTCGCGCGCCAAGACCGCGGCCATCAAGGACCTGGCCGAGAAGACCCTGGACGGCAGCTTGGGTTTGCGGTCCATCGGACGTCGTCCCGATCAAGAGGTCGTCGAGATCCTGACCCAGGTGCGCGGGATCGGCGTCTGGTCCGCGCAGATGTTCCTGCTCTTTCGACTCGGACGCCAGGACGTGATGGCGGGCGGGGACCTGGGCTTGCAGGAAGGCCTGCGCATCCTCGACGGCTTGAAGGAGAGGCCGACGCCCAAGCAACTGGAAGAGCGGGCAGAAGTCTGGGCGCCCCTGCGTTCCATGGCCAGCTGGGTCCTCTGGCGCCTGACTTCGCCCTAGGCGTTCTGCTTCAAGTCCTCGATCAGGTTCGCCGTGGCGGCAGCCATGTCGAGCCGCTCTTCGTAACCGAGATCGCGCTCGACGGGGCCCATGTCATAGGAGTGCGAGCGCGCCAGTTGCAGGGCCACAAACCTCGTCATGGGGGGTTCGCCCTTGAGCGGCAGCAGGGTCCAAGCCGCTTCGCAAGCGAGTCCCAGGGCGCGCGCTATTCCCAAGGGCAGCCTGCGCTGCACGGCCGGGTACCCGAGGGCTTGCAACAGGCCGTCGATCCAATCCCAAAGCAGCACGGGCTCGCGGTTGCCAACGAAGTAGGCCTGGCCCGCGCAAGCGGCGTTCGGTTCCAGTGCGCGCAACGCACACACGTGGGCCCAGGCGGCGTTGTCAACATGGGTCAGGCTGACTTCGTTGCGTCCGTCACCGACGCGGATCAGTCGCCCTTGAGCGGCCCGCTCCAGCAGGCGGGGGATGATGTGCGGATCGCGCGGGCCGAAGATCAAGTGGGGCCGCAGGGCAACAGTGGACAACTGCGCGGAGTTGGCTGCCAGGACGCTTTGCTCGGCCAGAGCCTTGCTCTCCGGATAGGGGGACAGGAAGCGCGTCGCTCGGGGTAAGTCATTCGTCGCCCGCAGGTGGTCGCGACCGTCGAAGCACACACTCGGCGAAGATGTATACACCAGCCGTCCGATGCCGTGCTGAGCGCAAGCCGCCAAGAGGGTTTCGGTCCCCCGCAGATTGGCCGCCATGAAGTCCTCCCGCTTGCCCCAGAAACCCGCCTTGGCTGCCACGTGGATGACCGCGTCCGCTCCCGCCAAGGCCGTCGCCAAGGCTGCCTCGTTCGTGAGGTCCGCACGTCGGCATTCGACCCCCAGAGCCTCCAGTTCGGGGTAGTGCCCGCGCGAGATCGAGACCACCTCGCTGCCCTCCTCCCGCAGCATCTCCACGATGCGTTGGCCGAGAAATCCACCGCCCCCCGTGACCGCGACCTTCACAGCAATTGCTCGCTCGCCCACGCTTGTAGTTGCTCCCGTTCGATCTTGGCGTTGTGCCGGGGATCCACGGGAAAGTCGGGGTGGAACAGGAACGACTCCACGCTGGCTGTCGGCTGGTGCTTGCGGCCGATTTCCTTGAGCTGGTTCTTGAAGCCCAAGGTCATGGCCTTGCCCTTGGGCATGGCACCGGCTGTGGGTTGGACGCAGAGAACCGCTTGCTGCTCACCCTCACGCCCGATGCCCACAAGAGCGGTGCGCACAACACGCGGGTGAGTGTTGTAGATGTTCTCTACGGGCACCGTCGGACGCACGCCCTCGCTGGTGTGCAAACGATGGCCCTTACGACCGCAGAACCACAGGCGCGAGTCGGAGTCCAGGTAACCCAGGTCGCCCAATCGATGCCAGTGCTCGCCCTGCTCGCCCGGGATCTTGGCCAGGGCGTCGTACTCGGGTTGACCCACATAGTGAGCCGTGACGACCGGGCCGCGCACGACAATCTCACCCAGCTCACCCGGGGCGACTTCCAATTCTGGACTCCAGGCTTCAATGGGGCCGTCCTCAATGGCGATCAGGCGCAGGTCGATTCCAGGGGCCACCCGGCCCACGCACGTGCCTCGTCCAGATTGAATCGGACCTTCCAAGTAGGGCACCACCGTGCGCCCTGCAATCGAAGCCACCGGCAGGCACTCGGTCGCGCCGTAGGGCGTGTGCACGTCGCCTTCCAGGGGCAGGATGGCGTGCAGGGCGCGGATCAGGTCGGGACCCACTGGCGCGCCCGCAACAAGAATGCGGGTGATGGGTCCCAAGCGTTGACCTTGTTCCATGCACCAGGGGGCCACGCGTTTCCAAATGGCGGGCGACCCAAAGGCACTCGTCGTCTGATAGGCCTGCGCGGCGCGCACGATCTTGGCCGGATCGCACTCCGCGGGCCGGGAGACGTCCATCTCTGGGAAGACACTCGTGCTGCCGAAGGCGACATCAAACAGGGCGAAGAGCGGGAAGCAGGCCAGGTCCACATCCCCCGCTTCAAAGCCGTAGAGCGCTTTCAGTGCCAGCACCTGGGCGTGGAACATGCCATGGGTGTAGAGCACACCCTTGGGTGGTCCTGTACTGCCCGAGGTGAACAGGATGGCGGCTTCGTCGCTTGCCGCCGTGTCGGCGGGCAGACCCAAGTCGTCACCCTGGAGCTTCGCCCCGTTGGACTCAACTGCGGCCAGGGCTCGGCCCCCAAGCAGCAAGCTGCGGCCCACGGACACGGTGACCTCGACGCTCTCAAAAGCGGCCGGGAACAAGCGTCGCGCGGCCAAGGCCTTAGCCACGCCGATGAGCCCCCGCGGTTGGATACGTTGTACACACTCGAGCAGGCGCTTCCTGCCCATGCCCGGGTCCGCCAACACGGGCACGGCGCCCAACTTGAACAGGGCAAAGGTCAGGGCGACGAATTCAATGCTCGCGGGAACGAACACGCACACCCGGTCGCCGAACTCGATACCGGCTTCGCGCAGTCCGGCGGCCATGTGGTTGGCGCGTTGTTCCAACTGAGCGAAGGTGATGCGCTTGTTGCCCTTGGCTTCGATCACCGCTTCGCGCTCCGGCCAGGCGTTGGCGCTGGCGGCGAGGAAGGTAGCGGTGTTAGTGCGCTTGGGCAGGGGCCCCAGAGCTGTGAAGGGATCCGGTCGCGTCACACCACGCCCTCCTGCTGCAGGAACGCCCGCAGCGTTGCTTCAATCTCCTGCGGCGCATCCTCAAACAGGTAATGCCCCGCGCTCACGATCGGGTGGGAGGTGGCACCGGGCAGGCGTCGCTCCCACTCTGCGCGGAAGGCGGGCGTGAAACACCAGTCCTTCTCACCCCAGAGGATCAACGCGGGGCGATCTTGGAAGGTCGGCAGTCCAGCAGAGATCGCGGCCAGGGTCTCCCAACTCGGATGCCCTTCATCCATGGGGATGTCATCCACGAAACGCCAGGTGGCGCGGGCGCTGCGCGGTAGGGCGTAGGGCGTCACGAAGGCGCGACGGGTCGCGCGTGGCATGCTCTGTTCGACGGCCATGAACGTGGCGGCCCGCGCGAATCCGTTGAAGCCTTGCACGGCCAGGCGGCCGATCACGGGCAGGCGACACAGACCGATGCGAGTGGGCATCAAGTCCGACGGAAAAGCCGCCGTGTTCGTGATCACCAGGCGCGCGATACGGTGGGGGACCTGCAGCGCCGCTCCTATCCCAATCGCTCCGCCCCAATCGTGCACGAGCAGGGTGATGTTCGAGAGGTCCAGGTGCTCGATCAGACGCACCAGATTCTGTATGTGATCCGCCAGCCGGTAGGGCCAATCGTCCGGCTGATCCGATAGCCCGCAGCCCACGTGGTCCGCAGCCACCACCCGCATCTCGCCCGCGAAACTCTGCACCTGTCGCCGAAACAGAAACGACCAGGACGGATTGCCATGAACGCAGAGCAGAGGCGCCGCGTTCTGAGGCCCCTCATCCAGAAAGTGCATACGCCCGCCATCCACTTCGAGGAAGTGCGACTCAAACGGATACTGGTCGCGGAAGGGCGCGAGCAGGTCCCGGACTTGGGCGGTGGGGGAATTCACGAGGGCAGCGACTCGGCTGCCCGACAGGATACGTCCAAATCAGGCGGAAGGATCCACCGCAGCTCGTCTTCCCCGCCGTGCACGTACAGCGCCAGGACGTGCTCGTGCCAACGGAACTGCAAGACTGGTGCCGGCTCCCCATCCAGGGTCAGGGGCAGGACCTGGCCTGCGAGCTCTGGCACGTGGACAAGATGTTCAGGCGGCACCCCATCCAGCCTGCAATGGGAGAGCCGCGTCAGTCCAACCCCCGCCGCCTTGAGCACCGCTTCCTTCCCGGTCCAGAGCCGCGTGAACCCGAGCGCATCCACGCGCCCCAACAGCGCCTGCTCGCGTGCGTTCAGTACCGCCTCACGCAACGCCGCCCGCCGCATTTGGATCCGTTCCAAATCCACCCCGATCGGCGCCCGCGCCAAGGCGCCCATCACCCACGTGTCGTCATGGGACACGGACCAATGCCACCCGTTCCAGGGCTGGGGCACGTCGTCCTGTTTTTCGAACTCCATATCCGCACACCCAGCGGCCTCCGCTGCCGCGGCCAATGCCAGCCGGGCCCCTGCTGACTGCGCTGCAACCCTCTGCCGCGCGGGCCGTTCGGTTGCCTGGTCAGGCGTGGGCAACAAGGCGATGAACACAGGCGCGAGTTTATCCAACCATGGCCCTCGCGCACGCCTATCATGACAACCCGCATGGATGTTACGACGAGGCTGCGAGCGGAGTGGTCGGTTTGGTTCGAACTACGCTACGCGGTGACGGCCTTTGTGGTCGGGATTCCCTTTATCCTCCTGATTAGCCTTGTCGACTATGGGCTGAAGGGGCTGTTTCGCGTTCCGCCGTGGTTCATTCCGCCCTTGGGGGCTAGTTCGATCTTGGTGGCCTACATCCTCCGTAGTCAGCTGCGGCGCGGAACCAGGCCCGTGCTTCCAGTGGCCTGTCTCGGCTACCTACTTGGCCTCACTCTCTTCTGGCCGGTTGTCTTTGTGGGCGGCGTCTTGTTCAACGGATTCGCAGCAGATATCGCAGGAGCCGCGCTCTCATTCCTCGGCATCCTCTTGGCTACGCTGGTGGTAGGGCTGGCCCTATCCCCTTTCGGCGTACTCTATTCCTGCCTGGTCGTTGTGATCCTCCGCGGCGTCTCTGGCAATCGGGGGGCTCCAGCCCCCCACGACGGATGAGTGGCACTGCAGCGCACCCCGGCAACAAACCAGAATCGAGGCCTAGCGGACCGTCGATGCCGTCCTCACGAATGGACTGAGATCCGCCCATGCTAAGATCAGGCGTGCGATGAAGTCGTCAGCCGCTACACAGCCTCCATGGTCCCGCAGGCACACATTGCGCTACGGTTGGGCGGCGTTTTACATGGGCCTGCCGCTCGCCATGCTCGTTGTGTTCGTCCTTTCACTGTTCGGGTCTCCGTTTTCAAAACCCGTGCTGAAGATGCTTCTCCTCGTGCTGTGGTTGTCTCTCGGTATGGGCGTAACCTCTGCTATTGGCGGTTGCATTTTTAGACGAGCGATCGTTAAGGGGAAGAGGCATGTGTCCGGGATCGCCTTCTTGTGCTACGCCTCGGGAGCGGCCCTCTATCTCCCGGTCGTTGGAGGGATGGCCTTCTGCATCGGCATCCTCATGGGCAACGACGGAGTCGGGCCGGAGAAACTGTGGTCCATACTGAAGCAGGTCTTCGACGTCGCGTTGATGGGGATGGTCGGGGCTACCGTCGTGAGCCCTGTCGGCTATCCCTGGGCTTGCCTGATGGTCTCCCTGCTGAGGGAGAAGTTTGGTCCGGCTCCGTGGGACACAGGGGAAGACCTCACCATCTACATGGTGTCCACTGAGGCACAGTGATCGTCGTGTTCGGTCGGCGGATACGCCGCCTCAACCGGACGGATGATGTGGCCCGTGGGTCTGCGGTAGTTCCGAGTTTCACCCAACTGGGGGCGCGAGTGTGCGACCAGCGAGCCTGCCGGGCAGCTAGGTGGTCGGCGAGGCCGGTGTCGGGGTGCCGGGCCCATATGGACCAATTCAGCCCGGGGCGCCGTGCGAGCGTGTATCATGACCGCACGCATGGAAGTTGAAGCAACAATGCAGCCCCGGTCGGCGTTTCAGTTTGACCTGCGCTACACAGTGACGGCGGGTCTGGCGTGGATCCCATTCGCCCTTGTGGCCCATCGTCTCATCTACCTGGCGGCCGGGGCACAGTCGTGGCAGCTGTCACCGCTCACCGTCCTCTCGATCGGACTCGAATCTGTGTTGATTGCCCAGCTTCTCAGGCCGCTGATCGCCGGGGAATCCCCTCGAGTGTTGCTGGCAGGGGTGACCTACTTTGTCCTCGCCGCGGCCTTGCTTGCCCCCGTCCTGTTCGCCGTGCAATCGGGCTACGCCAATGTTTTCTCAGGAGGGCCGCAGCCTTGGGGAGAGCTGGGATCCACCCTAGTTCACGCCCTCGTCGTTGGCACAAAGACCGCGCTGCTGATGGGATTACTCGTGAGCCCACTCGGCGTGCCCTATGCGTGCCTCGTCGTCTGGCTCCTGCGGCGTGCCGCGCAACGAGCCTAGAGCCGTATCGACCGGGTCAGTCAGGCATGACCACATACGCCCAGTCCTTGAAGCGGCTCACTCGGAGGCCGAAGCCCGATTCTGGATAGTGGCCGTTTGGCCTGAACATAAGTTTGTCGATGCTGCGCCCGCTGAGGAAATCCTCGGCGCCCTTGACGAGCAGCTCCCAACGGGGGGATAGCAGCCTCCTACCACTGGGCGAGCCCAGCACGGTCCAGATGTCGGTCAATGACATTCCCCTCCAGATCACAGAATTCATCAAGTCCGGAGCCATAGCGATTCTCCCCTGTCCGCTCTGCCAGGCTTCGCGTTCAAACTGCTTCAGGGCGTGTTCCTGTGGGAGCCGGTCAACGATGATGTCGGACACACGCTCCTCGGCTCCCAGGATAAGGACGAGAATCGCGTGGCCGGGATCCCCATCAGGGTAAGTCTCAGGGCTCCCGGATCGGCGGTGGTCTGACGGCCCGAGGTCGTACCACACCAGCTCGTGCTTCCTCTTGTCTATTGGGAATCTCTCGTAGTCATAGCGCGCGTAGCCCATCATTCGGGTTTGGGGAAGCTCGTCTATGTACTTCGGAACCAAGTCGGTCAACGCAGAAGGAGGGCTTCCGTTATCCAAATCGAAGGTCTCGATCGCGGAAATCAGAGGACTGGCGCGATCCCCGAGCCTCTCAATCATGGTTTCGCGCACAGCCCCTGTGACCCGATGAATCGCTCCTACGACAATAATCAAGACGGGCAACCCCGCAGCGGCGGCCGAGTAAAGCCAGTATCGGCGTTGGAGGCCCGTTCCAATGAGCGCCCGAAACAGGGCGAACGGAATCACCAGAACACTCGCCAAGAGCATGCATGCAAATCCGAGGGCTGCGAGCATGCCCAGCCAAGAGAAACTGATGGAGTGTGATCCTTGGGGGCCAGGCGCGAACGGGAGCACACGGCAAACCACGAGCATCGTGCACAGCACGCCCAGACTGGCCATCCAAGACAGAAAGAAGGACCGGGCCTTGGCGTGGGCCGGGAGGGGAGAGCTGGCAAAACCCCGTGGATCGCCCTCTCGAGGCTCATCACACCGCGTGCACCGAGCGTCACCCGGTGCGTAGGTGAGACCGCAGGCGGGGCAGTCGAGGGCCACTTTCACCTAGCTGATGATACCCATGACCGCCGTCCCTATGCGCTTGATAAGCTGACAGTCGAGATGGATGCCCAGGCAGCACTGCGAACCCGAAGGTCAGTCCGGTTTGAGGTGCGCTACTCGGCGATAGCGTTCATGGGCGGTGTGCCTCTCTTTGTGCTGGCGCTTTGCATGCCCATCACGAGCGGGGTGGTCAGTCCACCGGGTTGGCTCTTTCCGGTCAGGTCTTGGCTGGTTCCTGGGCTGGCCTTCGCGGCCACCTCCTTGGTTGCCGCGTATCTCATGCGCAAGCAGATCTCTGATCCCAAGTTTCCCTTTCTTGGTGCGGCTGCTTTGACTTACGTGGTGGGGACCGCGCTTCTCGTTCCGCTGTGGGGGGGGTGGATATGACTGCTCCATCGCCCTCGGGGGACACGTGCCCATCAATTGGCAAGAGGGACCCCTGGAGCTCTTGGGCGGAATCCTGATTGCCGCGTTCCTTGGGACCCTGCTCGGCCTGGCGCTGAGCCCCGTCGGTCTCCCACCTACAGCTCTGGTCGTCTGGCTGCTGCGTAGCGAGTGCGTGGCAAGGGCAACCCAAGCACAACCACGCAATTTGGCCACCGAACGAGGTACGAAATGATCGACTGGACACAATCCTTCATGCTCCTCCTGGGCGCAAGCCTTGGAGCGTTCATTGGTTTTCGAATCAACTGTTGGCGCTTCCGAACGGGCGCCCCGGGTGCGGCTCGGTTTGCGAAGGACGCCGCAGAACCCAGTCGTGCGGCGGGCGTGATCGCCCTGGCTGCTTTTGCGGGTTGCGCCATCGCGTTTGATGCGGGGTCGCTTCTAGGTCGACCCAAACCCGAGACGATGGTCCTCAAGTACATTTTCGCCCTGGTCATGGGCACAGCGCACTACCTGTTCCTGAAACGCGTCGCCAGGATCGAAGGGGAGGGGAGCTAGTGGAATCGGGCACCGAGGGTGCGCTTGACGAGCAACAGCCAGCACCTGTTCGCAGCCGCCTGGCCTTTGCGGGCGAACTGCGTCACGCCGGGACGGCGTTTGCTGGGGGACGCCTCTTTTTCCTGCCGATCTTCCACCGTTGAGTAAGGTCTACGGGTGAACCCTGTTCCCCTCGTTCTACTCTCCTGCGCACTAGCCGTTCAGGACCCTCCCGTGGATGGAGAGGAGGGTGTGACCAACCACTGGGCCTACACCCCACCCAAACGTCACGCCCAGCCCGATGTATCCCATGGCGACTGGCCCCGGGACTCGCTCGACGAGTTCGTGCTGGAACGTCTTGAGCAGCAGGCCCTGAACCCTGCATCCCAGGCACCGCGCTGGCAGTGGCTGAGGCGTGTGTCGTTGGACCTGACCGGGTTGCCTCCGACCCCCGACGAGGTGGACGCCTTCTCGGCGGATGTCGCAGACGGGGCACACGAACGGGTCGTCGATCGCCTCCTGGCCTCGCCCCGCTACGGCGAACACATGGCCAGCGGCTGGCTCGACCTGGCGCGCTACGCGGACACCTACGGATACCAGAGCGACGTGTACCGGGAAGTCTGGCCTTGGCGGGATTGGGTCATCGAGGCCTTCAATCAGAACCTGCCCTACGACGAGTTCCTGACCTGGCAGTTGGCCGGAGACTTGCTACCCGACGCGACCCGCGAGCAACGGCTGGCGACGGCGTTCAATCGGTTGCATCGACAGACCAACGAGGGGGGCTCCACGGAAGAGGAGTACCGACAGGAATACGTGGCCGATCGGGTCAACACCTTTGGTACTGCGTTCCTGGGCATGACGTTTGAGTGCGCCCGTTGCCACGACCACAAGTTCGATCCCATCAGGCAGTCGGAGTACTACTCGCTGGCGTCCTTCTTCTCGTCCATCGATGAAAGTGGGCTGTACTCTCACTTCACTTCAGCGGTGCCCACGCCCGCGCTGGAACTACCGACAGACGACCAGCGACGGGACCTGGCCCTGGCCCAAGAGCGGGTGCGCGCCCTCGAGAAGAAGCCTCTCTCATCTCGCCCCGCGTTCGATCTGCGAGTCCCCCGGCCCGGTCCCCTTGGCATTTGGTCCATGGACGAGCAGGAGGGTCAGGTCCTTGCGAACCAGTTGGAGGGCGCACCAGCGGGATCTCTGGGCGGGGGAAATCGACGCGTACCTAGCTACAAGGGTAGGGGCTTGGAGCTCACCGGTGACGATCCCGTTACCTTCCCGGACGTTGGACACTTCCGGCGCTGGGATGCCTTCACGCTCTCCCTTTGGGTGCGCTTGCCGAAGCACTACGAGCGCGCGGTGATCCTGCACCGCTCCAAGGCCTGGCATGATTCGGGTAGTCGCGGCTACCAGTGGCTGGTGGAAGACGGGCGATTCTCTGCCTCGCTGATTCACTTCTGGCCGGGGGACGCTTTGCGTGTTTGCACAGCGGAGACCTTGCCCGTGGGGAAGTGGGTGCACTTGGCCATGACCTACGATGGCTCCTCGCGAGCGGCTGGCATGCACCTCTACGTCAACGGTCGGTCCGTGGCGGTTGACGTGATTCGTGATCAGCTGACCCGCTCGATCGTGGGCAGCAGTGAGAAGGACCTGACTCTTGGCGAACGGTTTCGCGATCGGGGGCTGGCTGGCGGTCAGGTGGACGAACTCGTGGTCTTCGATCGAGTGCTCGGCGCACAGGAAGTGGCGGGACTGTTCCGCGAGGTCTTCCCTGTGGATGCCATTCAGCGCACCGAGGAAGACTGGGACAGCCTTCCCAGCGACATCCAGCGGCGCGCAGATTTGCGCCTGGCGCGCAAGGAACGCGACGAGCTGCGCGACCGCGTGCGTCAGATTATGACGATGGAGGAGACGAGCGAGCAGCGAGTCGTGCATCGCAATGATCGCGGGCGCTACGACCTGCCCAAGGAGATCGTGACCCGCGGCGTGCCCCAAGCCCTGGGAGCACTGCCCCGTGCGGAGACGCGCCCCGACCGGTTGACCCTGGCTCGCTGGCTTACCCGGCCCGGCCACCCCCTGACTTCGCGGGTGGCGGTCAACCGCATCTGGCAGGGGCTCTTCGGTCGAGGCCTCGTGGCCACCTCCGAAGACTTCGGAGTCCAAGGTACGGCCCCGAGCCATCCCGAACTGCTCGACAACCTCGCCCTGGACTTCGTGGAATCTGGCTGGGACGTGAAGGCCATGCAGCGCCGCATCGTGCTGTCTGCCACGTACCGGCAATCCTCGCGGGCGACTGAAGCCTCGCGTGTTTCCGATCCCGACGGGGCCCTGCTCTCGCGCTTCCCGGTGCATCGCTTGCGTGCGGAAGCCCTGCGCGACGGGGCGCTGCTGCGCGCAGGTCTGCTTGTGGAGCAGGTCGGCGGCCCCAGCGTCAAGCCGTACCAACCCGCGGGCCTATGGAAGGAAAAATCGGGCGCGGCCTATCAGCCGGACACGGGGGATGGACTGTATCGCCGCAGCCTCTACACGATCTGGAAACGGACCTCTCCGCCGCCTTCCATGATGATCCTGGATGCGGCCAAGCGCGATGTGTGTGTCACCCGCAGGCAGTCCACTAACACTCCTTTGCAGGCGCTGGTTCTGTTCAATGATCCTCAGCTCGTCGAGGCGGCTCGGGTACTGGCTGAACAGATTCTTGCGGACCCTGGGGATCCCCATGGGCAACTGAATCGCTTGTTCCGAATCGTCATGACCCGTGAACCCCAGGGTGAGGAGCTGTCGGCCTTGATGGAGTTATGGATGGACGTGCTCACCCACTACGTCGAGGACCCGCTGGCTGCCGAGGCGCTGGTCGCCGTCGGAGCCCGTGATCCGAACCCCGATCTGGATCCGGCGGAGGTCGCCGCTTGGACCCTGTTGGCCAGCGCGCTCCTCACCACAGACGAGGCCTTGACCCTGCGATGAGTCCCATCCGACTGACACGCCGACAGGCACTGGGCGCGGCCGGCCTGGGCCTGGGAACTGCGACCTTGGGGTGCGCGGCTGCGGACGATGGACGGCTGCTCAGCTTGCACCACCCGCCGCGCGCGCGACGGGTCGTGTTTCTCTTCCAGAGTGGTGGCCCCAGCCAGCTGGACCTCTTCGATCCCAAGCCCGAGTTGATCCGGCGCAATGGAGAGGAACTCCCCGCCAGCGTACGCATGGGCCAACGACTCACGGGCATGAGTGGCAACCAATCGAGCCTGCCCCTCGCCGGCTCGCCCTTTGAGTTCGCCCAACACGGCCAGAGCGGCGCATGGGTCTCTTCCCTGCTGCCCCACACGGCGCGCATCGCAGATGACCTGACCTTTCTGAAGGGCATGCACACCAGCGCCATCAACCATGACCCGGCTGTGACCTTTGTGCAGACCGGATCGGAACTCGCCGGCCGGCCTTCCCTGCCCGCCTGGCTTTCCTACGGGCTAGGCAGTTCCAACCCCGACCTGCCCGTCGCCTGCATTCTGATCACGAAGAACAAGGGAGGCCAACCGCTCTACGCTCGGTTGTGGGGCGCGGGGTTCCTTCCCTCCCGACATCAGGGAGTGCAGTTTCGGTCGTCGGGGGATCCGGTCTTGTACCTAGGCGACCCCCCCGGAGTGGATCGCGCGACGCGCAGGCGCCTGCTCGACACTCTGGGTGAGCTGCATCGTCTGCAGCAACACCGCGAGGGCGATCCGGAGATTGCATCGCGCACGGCCCAGTACGAGTTGGCCTACTCCATGCAGGCCTCCGTGCCTGAGGCCACCGACATCTCGACCGAACCCGATGAGGTCTTCGAGCTGTACGGTCAAGAGGCGCGGGAACCGGGAACCTACGCCGCCAACTGCCTTCTGGCTCGCCGCTTGCTCGAGCGCGATGTGCGCTGCGTGCAGTTGTTCCACCAGGGCTGGGATCAGCACGGCAACCTGCCCGCCGCGATCCGGACCCAGTGCAAGGAAACCGATCAGGCCTCCGCCGCACTCGTCACCGACCTCAAACGGCGCGGCCTGCTCGAGGACACCCTCGTGATCTGGGGCGGGGAGTTCGGCCGCACCTGCTACTCCCAGGGCAAGCTGACTTCCAACAACTTCGGTCGCGATCACCACCCGCGGTGTTTCACGGTTTGGATGGCGGGCGGTGGCATGCGCGCGGGTCTTTCGCATGGTCATACCGACGAGCTGGGCTACAACCTCGCGCAAGATGGAATCCACGTGCACGATTTTCAGGCCCTCGTGCTGCACCTCTTGGGCATCGACCACGAACGGCTGATCTTCGACTACCAGGGCCGTTCGTTCCGTTTGACCGACGTTCACGGCAAGGTCCCCTGGGCCGTTATGGCCTAGGATTCGGGGCTTCTGCGCCCCCTGATCCCGCTCGGCAGACCTGCTAGAATGTGGGCGACATGCAAGACCCCTATCCCAGCGATCTCCTGGACATGGACCTGTCCGGAAGTGAAGACGACTGGTCGCCCACACCCCACGGCCAACTGCTCGCCAAGGCCCTAGCCGAAACCAACCTCGTGCACGGTAAGACCGTGCTCGAGTTGGGAGCCGGCGTGGGCAATCACACCATCGTTCTCCTGCGCCAGGGCGCGAGCTCCCTCGTGGCCACCGAGATCACCGAACAACGCCTCGCCACCACCCGCAGCAACGTGGAGCGCAACGTCACCCCCCCCTGGCCCGAGCCCCAAATCGAGTACCGCGCCGCGGACTGGCTGAACACAGAGGGCACCTTCGACGTGCTCGTGGCCAATCCCCCCTTCATGGCCAGCGGCAAGCAAAACCGCCGCTACTTCATCGACTCCCTGATCCTGGACGCCCACAAACGCCTCAACTCAGGCGGCACCCTGGTCTTCGTCCAGTCCTCCATGGCCGACCTCGCCAAAACCACACGACGCCTGGAGGAAAACGGTTTCGCCGTGCGCACCCTGGCCAGTAACTCCGGCCCCTTCCGCGACTACTACTTTGAGGACCCGACCTTCCTGAAGGAGATCCAAAGCGTGCCAGACGGCTTCGAGAAACGAGGCGACGAGTTCATCGAGACCCTCACGGTCGTCGCCGCGACCCTCAGGCCCTATACACCGCCGGAGATTGCGCACTGATTGCCTGGAGCGAGTCCAGCGCGCGGTGTGAACTCACTCCCGCACGATCCCCTCATCGAAGTAGTTCACGCCCATGCCGGCGTCGACGACGATGCCCTGGGCGTTGATGCCGCTGGAGAGGGGGGAGAGGAGGAAGAGGGCGGTGTTGGCGACTTCGCTGGTTTCTAGGCCGCGGCCGCGCAATGTGGCCTTTTCGCCGTAGAGGTAGGAGTCGGCGTAGCCGGGGATTCCGGCGGAGGAGGAGGTCTTGAGGAGACCGGCGCGCACGGCGTTGAAGCGGACCTGGGAGAAGGCGGAGAAGGACTTGGCCAGGAAGACCACGGCGGAGTCCAAGGCGGCCTTGGCGGGGGCCATGAAGCCGTAGTTTTCGGCGGCCATGGTGGTGGTGGAGATGGAGATCGTGACCACCGAGGCTTGGGGGGTGAGCAGGTCCTTGAGGGCGTTGGACAGGTTGACGAGGGAGAAGGCGGAGACGTCTACGGATTCGAGGAAGGCTTCTTTGGAGGACTCGTGGAAGGGCTTCCAGCCGTCGGAGTAGTCGGCGAAGGCGATGGAGTGCACGAAGCCGTCGAGTTGGGGGTGGTCGGCGGCTAGGGACTCGGCCAGGGCCTCGATCTGGTCCTGGTGGCGCACGTCGCAGACGTAAATGTCGGAGTCGGCGAGCAACTGGGTGACGGAATCGCGGCGCTCATCGGTGCGCACCATGTAGACGGGGGTGGCACCGGCGGCGACCAGGCCACGACCGATGTGCAGGGCGACGCTCTTCTTGTTGGCCACACCGGTGACGAGCACCTTCTTGCCGGCGAGTTGCAGGCCGGCGAGGTCTTGGGGCTCAGCCATGGGTGGGCTCCTCGGCCAGGGCCAGGACGAATTGCAGGCGCGCGACCTTGCCCTCGGGGATGGTGACCTTGGCGATGAACCAGCGGGCGTTGGCCAGGCTCTCGGTTTGCTGCACCTTGGTGTGCAGGGTCTGGCCGGGGCGTACCAGGCGGCGGAAGCGAGCGTCCTCGATGCGCGTCAGGACGGGGATGCCCGGAGCGGCGTCGGGGCCTGTGAGTTGGCCCACTAGCAGGGCGGCGCTCTGGAAGCAGTGCTCGCTGATGAGCACGCCGGGCAAGACGGGGTTGCCGGGGTAGTGCCCGCGGAAGACGTCCATGTCTTCCGGTACGTGCCACTCGGTCTCGATCCAGTCCTCACCCTGTTCGGTGATGGCGTCCACCAAAAGGAACGGATCCCGGTGGGGGAGGCGCTCGAGGATCTCTTGCTTGCTCGCCTTACAGTCCACCGCTGACCTCCAGCACACTGCCCGTGATGTAGGAGGCCCCGCGCGACGACAGGTAGAGCACGGCGTCGGCTACTTCTTCGGGTTCACCGAAGCGCTTCATGGGTACGCTCTTCTTGTGCGCGGCCACCAGGTCTTGGGGCAGATCATCGATCAACTCGGTGGCGATGAACCCAGGCGAGACGCAGTTGACCGTGATCTTGCGCTTGGCCACTTCCTTGCAGAGCGAGCGCATCAGGCCCACTTGGCCGGCCTTGGAGGCGCCGTAGTTGCCCTGACCCTCGAAGCCGAAGCGACCAGCGGGCGAGGTGATGAAAACGATGCGGCCGTAGCGCTGACCCATCATGTTGAGCACGGCGAACTTGGACATGTTGAAGGCACCGGTCAGATTGGTGTCGAGCACGGCCTGCCAGTCGGCCGGCGACATGCTGGCGACGATGCCGTCGCGGCGGATGCCGGAGTTGGACACCAGGACGGAGACCTCGGTGCCTTCAAGCTCGGTCCAGAAGGAGGCGCAGGCTTCGTGGTCGGCCACGTCGAACTTGGACAGGTGCAGGCGTTCGGCGTGGTCAGCGGCCGACTCGCGCAATGACTCGGCCGCCGCGTCGTTGCCGAAGTAGGTGGCGTGGACCTGGGCGCCTTCGTTCAGGAACGCCAGGCTCATGGCGCGGCCCAGGCCGCGGGTGCCGCCGGTGATGACGACGTGTTGGTTCTCGAATCTCATGGGGGTCAGGTGCTCAGGGCTGCGAGGCGGGCGTCCACCTTGTTGGCGGTGATCGCTCCGTAGTTGGCGGCTCCCAGCCAGCCGGACATGATGATGCCCACAGAGCCAGAGTGGTAGAGGCCTTCGATCTGTTGGGGCAATTCCATGGAGTAGCGCAGGCCTTCGAACTTGGTTCCGAAGGAGGCCCCGCGCGTGTGCTGGGTGTAGAAGGCGAAGCTCTTGGGGGTGGAGGATTCCACGTGCGTCAACTTGGATCGGATGTCGGGCAGGTGCACTTCCAACGAGCGCAGGGTGTCCTCTTCCAATCGAGCCTTCGCTGCGGAGTAGTCCGCTTCCGAGAGTCCCGCCCAGTCCTCGTACTGGGCGTTCATGGAACTGACCACCGTGAAACGCTCCGTGCCCGGGCGCACTTTGGGATAGTAGAAGCTGAAGGTGCGGCTCTGGCCGTGCAGGTCGGAGAGGCTTCTCGAGTCGAATTCGGGAGCCGTGCTGGTGAAGAGCAGGTCGGCGATCCAGGGCAGGGTCTGGCCCTCGCGCAGGCCCATGTAGACCTGGGTGGAGGAGCAATTGAGGCGCGTGGCTTGGGCGGCCGCCAGCCAGTCCTGGTCGAAGTGGGCCGGGTCCACAAGGCGCTCGAGGGTGGGCAGCAGCCCGGCATTGGAGATCACCACATCGGCGCGAATCTCCTCGTCGCCCAAGCGCACACCCCGCACCCGGCCCCCTTCCGCGGTGATCTCATCCACCTGGCAGCGACCGAAGAGATCCACCCCATTGTGCTTGAGGATCGCCCGCATCTCCTTGATCAGCAGATCCGTGCCACCGCTGAAGGTGTAGACCCCCTTGGACATGAAGTTGGAGAAGACGATGCCATAGGTGATGGCCGGGTCCTCCAGGGTCGAGCCGTTGGCGTAGCTGATGGGTTCCATCAACAGGCGATGCACGTCGTTGCGGCCCGGGAAGAACTCCTCAAACAACTCGGCCGTCGTGCGACCGTCGTCGTCGTAGTAGTTCATTGCCCGCAGGCTTTCGTAGAAGGCCTCGACCGTGGTTCGCGAGCAGCCGAAGACGTCGACCAGCTTGTTCGTGAAGTCCTCGCGCGTGAAGGTCGTATCGAAACAGAACTGGGGATTGTCGAAGCGCACTCCGTCGAGCTGCACGATGCGATCGGAAATCGAAGTGCCCCAGTACTTGCGACAGGTCTTCTTCATGCCGATCGGAAAGCCGTGCAGGCTGATGTCGAAGACGTGTCCGCCCTTGCGCTTGAACCAGGTGGCCATGCCGCCGAAGTTGTAGTGCTGCTCGAGCACGCAGACCGAGTGCCCGGCGCGACCCAAGATGTTGGCCGCCGTCAGACCCGCCAGGCCCGAACCGATCACGACTACGTCATAGCTCTTTTTGGCACTGGCCAGGGGGTTGCCCGCGCTCGGACGTTTGCCGTCGCGACTGCCGGTGAAGTAGTGGGTGGAACGGCTCATGGTCTCAGGCCGGCATGAGGGCGTGGCGGTTGGCCATGGCCACTCCCGACAGCATGGCGCCCACGATGCCCAGGTAACCCTGGTCCGTGCCGCACAGGTACAGGCCGTCGAGGGGCGTCTCGCCGCTGCGGTCCTTGTGCGGGCAGCCGTAGACGGCGCCGTTCAGGTGACCGGTGAATCGCTCGATGGTGCTCGGGGTGAAGGTGTCCTTGGCGACCACGTGCGGGCGGATGTCCGGACCGAATTGGGCCAGGGTGTCGAGGCCCCGTGACCAGGCCTGTTCCTTGGCTGCCGCGTACTCGTCCGGGCCCATGGCTTTCCACGGCTCGGCCTTGGCCACCAGGGTCAAGCGCAGGACGCCCTCCGGTTCGGGGTCTTGGCCGGCGTAGTTCTCGGGACAGCAGATGACGCCGCTCTCGTAGGAGACCGGGTCCGCGGGTTCCTCGTAGACCGCCGTCTGACCCCGGCTGAAGAACAGGATCGTGTCCTTCCAACCCAGATCGGGTGCCGGCTGGTCGATCAGGGTGGTGCTCTCCACGAAGGTCAGGCGCCCAGCTCGATCGGGTCCGAAGGAGCTGGCTAGCTCGGGCCCGCACAGGGCCAGGGTCTCCACGCGTCCCGCAGAGGAGACGACCCGCTTGCCTTCGACCTCGGTCCCATCGTCCAGGCGCACCCCTTGGACCTGGCCGCCGGAGTGCACGATTTCGGCCACCCCCGTTTTCATGCGCAGTTCGCCACCGAGGTCCAAGTAGCGCTGACGTAGGGCATCGAGCAGCGGACGGATGCCCCCTGCCGGCCGCGCAAAACCCTCTTCGTAGAGGCTCTTCCAGAGCACAACAAACGACGGCATGTCGATGTCGCGTGGCGTCGGCGATCCGTAGAACAGAATCGGCAAGAGCAACAAATCCACCAAGTGCGGATCGTGTAGGTGTCGCGTTAGGTACTGCCGGCCGCTTTCCGTGCCAGCGGGCACGTCAAAGGGCAGTTCCTCCAGCTCGCGCGCCATGACGTCAAAGGCTGCCGCACGGTCGGGGAAGCTCTTGGCCACCTCACCGCGCAACAACTCGAAATCGTTGCTGAAACGCAGCTCGCAATCGCCAACCTTGCAGCGCGACCCTCGCTGCTCACCGAGTCGCAGGGAGTCGTAGGGGATGCGCAATTGGCGCAGGATGCGCGTCAGGGGTCGCCCGCGAGTGCCTTTCGGCACGTAGTTCGTGAGGGCGTGCAACCCCACATCGAAACGCCGGCCCTTTTGCTTGTAGTAGGAATTGAGACCGCCCCACAGGTAATGGCGGTCGAGCAGCAGGACACGCTGGTCAAACTGGGCGAGGCGGATGCCCGCCGCCAGGCCGCTCATGCCCGCGCCGATCAGGATCGTGTCGTAGGGCTGGGAGGCACTCATCACGGCAGGCCGCTTGGGCCCCGGGGAAGCGCGGGGCCGGGGGAGGCTCAGGCGCTCTTGACGAGCTCGTGGTCCGCCAGGAGCGGCGACAGGTAGTCGGCGCAGCCTTGCAGGGTGGCGAGTTCCTTGTAGTCGTCCTCGGGAACCTGCACGCCGTAGCGCTTGCGCAGTTCCATGACGATGTCGAGGAAGTCCATGGAGTCCAACTCGATCTGCTCCCGCAGGGGATCGGTCAGATTCAATCCACCCACCTCTTCGTCGGGTGCAATGGTAAGGATGATGTCCTTGACGGCCTGGACAATGTCTTCGTGAGTCATGGGGGGGACGCGCTCGTGCGCTAGAGAGAAAGAGAGTCAGGCCATGCTCTTCACGAGCACGGCGGAGTTGATACCGAGCATCCCGAACGACAGGTTCAGGATGGTGTGAATGCCTGGGGTCTCGCGCGGCGTGTCCAGCACGAGACCGCGCAGTTCGCAGTCCGGGTCGAGTTCCTCCACGTTGATGGAGGGGTGCACGATGCCGTCCTGCAAGGAGGGCAGGTTGCCCGCCAGTTCCAGGGCTCCGGCCGCGCCCATGGTGTGTCCGATGTAGCTCTTGGTGTTGTTGACCAGGGTGTCCGGCGAGTCACCAAAGACGGCGCGCACGGCGCCGCATTCTTGGATGTCGCCCTGGGGCGTGGAGGTGGCATGGGTATTGACCAGGTCGATCTGGCCCGGCTCCATTCCGGCCTTGGCCACCGCGGCGCGCATGCACTCGTTCTGGCGCTCGGGTAGGGGCAGCACGAAGTCCGCGGCGTCGGAATTCACGTGGTGCCCGACGACCTCCGCGTAGATACGCGCGCCCCGGCGTTGGGCGTCTTCCAGGCGTTCCAGGGTGAACAGGCAGCCGCCCTCACTGACCACAATGCCGTTGCGTTGCTTGTCGAAGGGACGCGACACGCGGGTGGGGTCGGCATGGGTCCCCAGGGCACCCTGGGCCTTGAAACTGGCGAAGATGCCAAAGGTGTGAATCGACTCGGAGACTCCGCCGCCCAGGGCCTGGTCCACTTCACCCAGCTGCAGCATCTGCATGGCCTGGATCAGACCCAAGTTCCCCCCGGCGCAGGCCCCGCCCACGCAGTAGTGGGGGCCCGTGATGCCCAGGTTCAAGGTCACTTCCCCGGCGGGATTGTTGGCCACGGTACGCGGGTTGTGGTGGTGCGACCAATAGGTGAGGTCGAAGTCGTACTGGGCCACCTCGTGGATCTGTTGCTCGGTTTCCACGTTGCCGTGTTCGGTCGTGCCTACGTACACGCCCACCCGCGAGCGGTCCATGTCCTGCAAGTCGAGGCCGGCATCTGCGAGGGATTCCTCGGCGCAGTACACAGCGATGGAACCCGCTCGGGTGCCACGGCGCAGGGACTTGCGGCTCTGGTGGCGACTCGTGTCGAAGTGACATACCCCGGCCACCGTGGGTCCGAAGTGGCGAATCTCGTAGGCCTCAACCCCTGACACGCCCGCCAGAAGATTTTGGCGGTACTCATCGAGGGAGTTGCCGTTGGGACTGGTGAGTCCCACCCCCGTGATCACAACACGCGGCAAGTCACTCATCGGAGGACTCCTCTGCCGCTTCGAGTTCTTCCACGTTCGCGTTCTTCTTGGAGAGAATCTTGGCCGGCACCGACATGCCTACCCGCAGGGCGCGGTTGACGGCCCGCGACAAGAGGCTGGCCTCATCGCCGAGGGCCGTGCCCACCGCGTTCATGACCAGTTGCATCATGGCCTCGCCGATCTCGCACGAAGAGATGATGGAGCGCAGGGTCAGGACCCTGGGGTCAGCCTTGCCGTAGCGTTTCTCCACGTGGCCCAGGATGCGCTCCGCGCCCGCCTTGAATTGCTCGAAGACCACCTGCTCACGGCGACGCAGAACCGTGGCGACGATGCTCATGGTGTTACCCACGGCGGCGTGCAGGTGGCAGTGGCGCGTGCTGTCGAAGGAGGACTGAATGGCGCCCCACTCGGCCAGTTCGTTGACCGCCGTGCTGGTGGCGCCGTTGGAGATGCCGAGTTCTGTGGCGATCTCCTTGCTGCTCAGGGGGCGGCCGCTGAGCACCAGCAGTCCCCAGACTCGACCCAGAATGCGCCGGAATCCGAAGGTCTTGAAGAAGACTTCAAAGGTCGGCAGCTCGGCCCGCAGCTCCGCATCGAGAACCGGCACCGGCGCCGTGGACTCGGCTTCCGGCGCCTGGGCGGCCTCTGCGGGTTGGGTCTCGGGGGGCATGGGCAGCGATACGGCCGGGGATCCACGGATTTCAGGTTTTCCTGAAATCGACGAAGGGGGTTATAGGCATCCCCTGGGGCGGCGTCCAATGCACATGGGCAAAAGTGGGCAGGAATCCGGCGTTCCCGTGCGGGGCCACGCCTCGGGCCCCGGGTTCAGGCGTCCGGCCCCAAACGCAACCGCAGCCAGGCCCCCAGGGCCTGGATCTCCTCCAAGCAGACTTGGTGCTGCATGGGGTAATCGTGCCACTCGATCTCGTATCCCAGGCCTTCGAGTCGCTCCCGGGCGGCCTGGCCCAGGGCCATGGGGACCATTGGATCCAGGCTGCCGTGGGCCTGGAAGATGGGCACGCTGGCGTTGGCCGCGCTGCGCTCTTCGTCCAGGTTGGCATCGCAGGCGAGGTAGGTGGAGAGGGCCACGATACCGCCGAGTGGCTCCTTCAGACGCAGCCCTAGATGAAAGGCGATGGCGCCCCCCTGGGAAAACCCGGCCAGCAGAATGCGTTCGGATTCGATGCCGCGCTCCCGTTCGCGCTGAATCAGGTGCTCGATGCGCTGGGCGGACGCGCGCACACCCGCTTCGTCCACGCGGCGTTCGAAGTCCATGCCCAAGATGTCGTACCAGGCGGGCATGACCATGCCCCCGTTGACGGTTACGGGCATGGGCTCGGCATGCGGGAAGACGAAGCGTACCCCGTGATCGGCGGGCAAGTCCAACTGGGGCACGATGGGAGGGAAGTCGTGACCGTCAGCGCCCAAGCCGTGCAACCAGATGATGGCGGCATCGACTTCACCAGCCGGGGGGACCTCAACGCAATCCAGGAGTTGGGTGGTCATGGGCCGCACACCCTACTCGGACCGCCGACTAGTTGGCCAGAGGACCGTCGGCCTTCACCAGGGCGGGCCAGTACTTCTTCTCGCCCAAACGCAGGATCTTGAGCACGTAACCCATAGAGGGCCGGTTCATCTCCATGTAGTAGCGGTAGTTGCAGGGCGCCTTGCCGCGCGTGCTGCGCAGGGCGGCTTTCTCCGTTTCGAAGACGCGGGCACAGGGCGCGACCAGGTCCGGCCCGCGGCTGGCCACGTACTCGGGGCTCACCTGTCGGCCCCAAATCGAACTGGGGAAGTCGCCGCGGCTGATTTCCGTGTCGGTGATACCGTAGGTGTCGAGCACCTCGTGGTGGGTGTAGTAGGGAATGATCCCGCCCCACTCGAGGGCCACGAGGGAACCCTCGGGGAGGAGCTCGTCCAGGGCCTCACCGATGATCTGGGCCTCATGGGGGTCAAAGAAGAACTGGTCGGGTTTGCGCGCGTCCTGCACATCCTCGTAGAAGGTCAAAGCCGTGGATCCCAACAGGACCGCCAGCAGGAGCGCGCCCGTTCGGCTCGCCCGCGAGAGCTTGGGCTGCAAGTGTCCCCACAGGTTCCAGGTGCCCTCTTGGGCCAAGAGGATGACCAGCGGCAGCACGTGGTAGATGAAGCGGTGGTGCAGCATCCAATCGCCGCCCACGAATCCGACGTAAGCCAGCTGGATGCCCACCGCCCACACCAGGTAGCGGCCCAGGCTCGAGAGGCGACCGACTGCCAGGGGCAAGAGGCACAGGGCGAGGATCAGTCCGCGCGTCTCGAAGAAGGCCCACAGGTAGCTCAGTCCCTTGCGGATGCGGAAGGGAGAGAAGTGGATCTTGGCGTGAAAAGAGTTGGGCAGCAGAGACGGGTAGGTGCTGATGCGCCAGGCGTTGTAGGCCAACAACCCCACGGCCACGGCGACGAGCGGCATCCACAAGCCGCGCCAACCGCGCTTCACGATCAGCGGGAATCCCGCCAGGATGCCGGCCAACACGAAACCATCAAAGCGTGTCACGGACAGGGCCAAGAGGCTCAGGATCAGGAGCACGCGACCGCCCGGTTTCTCCTGGGCTCGCTTGTGCAACAGATAGAAACACAGTGTGGCGAAGAACGAGAAGGCGGTGCTCTCCATACCCGTCATGGGGTAGGAGACGAAGGCGATCTGCAGGGTCAGCAGGGCCGGAGCCACCAGGGCCTTGGCCGCGGATCCGAGGGAGTCACGGCCAAGTCGGTAGACCAACACCAGGGTCAGGGCCTGGGCCACGAGGCTGACGCCCTGGGTGAATAGGATCGGATCGATGCTCAGCTTGAGGCCGAACCAGGCGACTAGACACCACAGAAAGTTTGTGTAGCCCTCGACCGGATCGCCCACGTTGTAGACCAGTCCGTTGCCCTCGAACAGGTTGCGCGCGTAGCGGAACGAGATGAACGAATCGTCGATCCACTGGGTCTGCCCCAGGGCTAAGAGAGCCACGAGCAAGGCCCCCAGTACGATGGCCACCAGGGCCAGGGGTGCCCAGGTCGGGTCGGCAGACGGAGCGGTAGGGGATCCGGAGGGCACGGCAGGTGGTGGGACGGCGGGATGCGGGACGCCGGTTCCCTTATCGGCCCTCGGCGTCTGCCCCTGGCGCCTCGCTTGGATTCTTCAGCCAGTCGGGGAGTTCGACCTGGGGCAGGCGCACCAATTCCATGAGGGTCGCGATGTACTCGTTGTTGTCGCCAGCACTGTAGGGGCTGTAGAACTCCCAGACCTTCTCGCCTTCAGGCGTGACCTCCAAGGCGCGGCCGTAGTCCGACTCCGTGATCAGCGTGTTTCCGTTGGGAAGGCGTTGGGACAGACCGCAGGTCTCGGAGTAGAAGGGGTCCTCTTTCGTGCCCCGGTAGACCACGGTCTCGGCGCCGCTAGCCGGATCAATCTCAAGGATGGCTGACGCCTCGCGGCCTGGGTTGTTATCGAACAACAGGATTCGTCCGTTTGGCAGCACCGTCGGGTCGTGCTGGGTGCGGTAGGTACCCGTGCTGGCCCAGACGAACTTTTCCTGCTCAGGGTCGAGCACGGCGATCATGTTGGGCAAGCGCATGGAGATCAGGAAGTTGCCGGCCTTGAAGGCCGGGTTGGTCGCCTCCAGCGAACCGTCCAGCAACTCCAGTGAGTTGGTGTGCAGGAGGTCTCCCCCGCGCCAGACCTTGCCGGACCAGAGATCGTGGTAGTCGGAAGCTTCGAGGGCCTCCAAGACCGAGATGCGCCGCGTTTCTTTTCCTTCGGAGTCGAGCAGGGAGATGAAGTCCTCCAGCACCGGCTTACGCTTATGCAGGCGCGGAACCATGTGTGCTTCGCGGGTCAGGACCCAGGTGCTTCCATCCGACAGGGGTGCGGCATCGTGATGCGCACGCACCCTGCTGGCCCACAAGAGGTTGGAGTCCTTGTCGATCTTGATGATGCCCAGGCCTTCGAAGATGGCCAGCAGGTCACCGTTCTCGAACAGATGTGTGCGGCGCCAGAAGGAGCGATGGTTGTGTTCTCCCGGGAAGTTCGGGAATGCCTCAACGAAAGGCATGGCCCAGGTGTGCTGGACAACCCCGCGCATGTCGATCAATTGTGCTTGTGCGGCGTGAGCCGAGTTGACGAGGTTCCATCCGGGCTCTGCGCGGTCCTCGATGTGCAGCATGACCCCGCGCGGCACGTCCGTACTGTGCTTGCCGCTGGCGTAGCCCATGGCCTCCAGTGCTTCGATCTCGGCGCGCTGTTCATCGGTGAGCCCGTCGTCGAAGCGATGCGTGCGGTAGGTGTGCCAGCGTCCTTCGTCGGGACCGCCGCGTTCAGGTACCGGCCCCTGCGGCACTCCACTGTCTTCGCCCCCGCATCCCGCGCCCAGAACCAGGGCAGCCAGGGCGAGGGCTCGAGTAGGAAGGCGAAGGAGGGGCAGCATGGCTCAACTGTACCTTGTCCTACGGCGGGTCGCGCCGCGGGTGAGTTCGAGAATGCCTCAGACTGGGGGAGTTCCCTGGGGTAGGGTGTAGCCGAGCTTCTCCTGCCACTCACTGCCCCCGAAACCCATCACCATGCCCGCCCCTATCCTCGCCCGGCGCCTGGGTCTGGCGGCAGTATCGACCCTCGTCGCCCTCGGCTGCGCCTGGTGGTATCTGGACCGCGGGGCCAAGGAAGAGTCCACCATCGAGTTCGTGGGCGACGCCTCCGAATTTCGGGATGCGCTCGCGGCCAGGGAAGTTTCCGGTGAAGAACTCGTCTCCTTCGAGAGTGCGGCGGAATTAGGCCTGGACTTCGCTCGCCGGCTGCGCGATGAGTTGACGGAACAAGACCTGCACGTGCTTTTCCCCCAGATCAAGAAGAAGCGCGTGAAGCGCGTACCCGGCGTTCACTACGCGCTGCTCCCGAACAAGCGCTGGAAACGCAAGTTCGCAGAACATCCGGCGGGGGAATTCAAACGTCACACGAATTCTTTGGGCATTCGCGAGAACTACGACCCGCCGGAGCCGCCGGCCGACCTGAACGTGCTCGTGATGGGGGACTCCCACGCCGAGGGGGTTTGCTCGAACTCCGAGACCCTGGCCAACCGGCTCGAAGCCCGGTTGCGGAGCGAGCGGCCCGCGGAGAGCGTGGAGGTTTGGAACCTCGCAGTGAGTGGCTACGGGTGTGCCAACTACCTGGGCACGCTGACGGCTTACGGGCACCTGGAGCCTCAGGACGTCGTACTCGTCTCCTACGGCGGCAACGACTTCCGGGATGCATTGGGACCCTGGTGGTACCTCTACCGCCGATCCCCAGGCTCAGCGGTGCCCCTGGAATTCATCTCGCCCCTGCGCCAAGAGGGCAAGGATGGCACGGCCATGCTAGGCCAGGAGATCCACCAGGCTCTCACATTCTTGACCCATCCCGACTCGGGCCAGGACGCCGCGCGGCTGATGTCCGCCTGTGGCATGGAGTTGGATCGACAGTGCAAGGAACGCGGCGCGCGTTTTCTGTTCGTCTACCTGCCACCGCCGTCAGCTGGCCAGCCGGAGTTGTTCCGGGACCGCCTCGTGCAGGCCATGGACCGCATCGGTGCGGATCCCGAAGGCCTGGGCATCTGCGACGAGCTGGCCGACGCGACACTAGTGGCCCTGGAACAGGCAGGAGTGGCCACCTTGGACCTGCGCCCCGTCTTTGCCGCCAACCCCGAGGCCCTCTACTGGCAAACAGACCTGCACTTGAATGTGCGCGGGCACGCCCTTGTGGCTAAGCAAATCCACGCCGCCCTGTACGCTGCGGAATTCAAGCCGCGCTGAGTTTCAAGTGTGGGCTTGCTCGACCCGGATGCTGTGCCCTGATCCCTGCGAGATTGCTTCGGACTCTGCGCCACGACTGGGTTAGGGTGCGGCTGTGCGTTTGAACTTCATTTTCTCGATCGCTCTAGCACTGCTCTGCGGTGCCTGTCTGCCTGAGCCTGCGGACATCGGCGCGCAGCCGAACGTCGTGCTCTTCGTGGCCGACGACCAGGGTCTTTTCCTGGGGGCCTACGGCTCACCCTCTGTGACCACTCCAAACTTGGACCGGCTCGCGGACCAGGGCCTGCGGTTCGACGGTGCCTATGCGGTCAGCGCGGTCTGCACGCCATCACGCGCCGCCCTCTACACAGGACGGTTTCCAGCGCGTAACGGATGCGATGGCTTTGGCCCCATCGGCGAGGGGGTTCCGATCTGGGGCGACCTGCTTGGACCCGCGGGTTATCGCACGGGCCTCATTGGAAAACTCGGCGGCAAACCTCTAGAGCGCTTCCAGTTCGACTTCTTCGCGCGCACCCTGCCCCAGAATCCGGGTGCCCGTTCGGTGGAGTGGTACGTGGAGCAGCTCGAGCAGTTCCTGTCGACCGACGATACGCGACCGTTCTGTCTGGTCGTGAACCTGCGCGACGCCCACTACCCCTTTCCCCTCGACGGCGCCCCCACGGGCAAGTCGGATGGACCCGAGGATCCGCACGATCCGGCAACCGTTCAATTACCAGGCTTCCTGCCCGACCTGCCTGAAGTGCGCCAGGAATTTGCTCGCTACCACGACTCCCTCAGGCGCCTCGACGTCACGGTGGGAGAAATGCTCAAGGTGTTGGAAAAGCAGGTTCCAGCTGAAGACCTGCTTGTAGTTCACACCACCGATCACGGCAGCCCCTTCCCCTTCGCGAAGACCACCCTGTACGAGGCGGGCATCCGTGTTGGCCTGCTTGCGCGTTGGCCGGGAACCATCGAACCGGGTCGCGCAACCCCAGCCTTGGTTCAACTGGCTGATCTCTTGCCCACCTTCCTGAACCTGGCCGGAGCGCCAACCCCCTCGGACATGGACGGCCGTTCCCTGGTCCCGGTCCTGCGCGGGACTACGGACACGCACCGCGAGTCGATCTTCGCCTCACACACCAGCCACCGACACAAACCGGATGTGCCCAGCCGTTCGATCCGAGTGGGTGACTGGAAGTACATTCGCAATTTCGACCCGGACGCCGTTTTTCAGAACGCGGTCATGCTCACTTCAGCATCCTGGCGCGCGATCGAATCGGCCGCGTTGTCCGACCCCGTGCTGGCTCAGCGCGTGTGGGATCTTCAACACCGGCCCGTCGAGGAGCTGTTCGATTTGGCAGAAGACCCCTGGGAGTTGACCAACCTCGCGTCGGACGAGGCTCAAGCGGATCGCCTCGAAGACCTGCGTGGACGACTGGCCGCGGTCATGGAGCAACAGTCCGACCCCCTGCTGGTCGAGTAGGACCCGTCGTCGCCCGCTAGACCTCAAGTGGGGTGAGATCGCGACTCATGATGAGTTCCTCGTGCTCGACCTCTCCCGTGTAGGTGAAACCGACGGACTCATAGAAGGGCCCGGGGTGTCCCGGCTTCTGGACGTGGCTGAGGTGAATGCGCTCGACTCCTTCCATGCTGCGCGCATGGTTCACGACGGCAGCGATCGCCTGACGTCCGAAGCCCTTGCCCTGGTGCTCTGCGCCGATCATGAAGCGCCACACCCACAGGATGCCCTTGCCCACGTCCTCGACGCTCAACATGACAAAGCCCACCGCCAATTCGCCGGCGTAACAACCCAGTGGGCGTGCTTCCTCATGGAAGAGCGCCTGGGCCAGTGACCCGACGTTGTCGGCAACGAAGCCGTTCTGGTGCTCCTTCACTTTCAGCGCGAAGGCGTTGCGGTAGGTATCTCGGGTCCACTCGCGCAATTCCACTGGGGGCAGTGCATCGGGATAGCCGTCTGGCAGGGGCGGGGGGGGCTTGGACATGGGGGCACTCTACTCTCTGGGTTTCCTTCAGATCGTGGTGCCTTGTGAAGGCCCTGCTAGGAGTGCCCTGCCCCACGCGGGTAGGATTCGGCCATGGGCGTCACGAATGAGAACCACCCAGGCACATGGGCCAGGGCACTGTGGGTCCTGGCCATCGCCCTGGCCGTAGCCGTTCCTTGGTTCGGAACGGATGCACCCCAGGACGACGCGTACATCACCTACCGCTACGCCGAGCACCTTGTTGCTGGGGACGGCCTCGTCTTCAACGCCGGGGAGGAGCCGGTCGAGGGGTACACCAACTTCCTCTGGACCCTGCTCGTCGCCGCAGGCATGGGACTGGGTCTGGACCCGGAGTGGTTGGGCCCGGGACTGGGTCTGCTCTTCACCGTCTTGGCGACGGTGCTTTGCGGGCGGCTGGCTACGCGTTTAGGGGCAAGCCCGGCGTTCGCCGCTGCCGCGATGCTGCTTTTTGCTCTGCAGCCCACTCAACGAGTGCACGCCATGGGCGGGCTGGAGACATCCATGTTCGCGGCCCTGTTGTTACCTGGCCTCTTGCCGCGACTGAGGCCCGAACGCACAGCGCGCGGCGATCTGACTTCGGGCCTGTGGTTGGCCGCCGCGGCGTTGACGCGGCCTGAGGGTGTGATGATCTTCGGATTGCTGGAGCTGGCAGATGCTTTTTCGGCTTGGCGCTCCGGTCTCGCCCCGCGCTCCTGGGCTCAGTCCATGCTCGCGCGCGCCCTGCCCTTTGGGCTTGTGGTAGGGGCGCACGTGATGTGGCGTCGATGGACCTACGGCGATTGGGTGCCCAACACGTTCCACGCCAAAGTGGCTTCCGACTCCACGATTCACGTGGAGGGGCTGCGCTATGTGTGGGATGCGAGCTTGAGTTTTGGGTTGCCGCTTCTGCTGGCACCTTATCTTCTGCTGTACCTCAAGCCATTGCGCGGGGCCCGCACCGTGTGTCTTTGGCTGACGTCCGTCTTTGCCCTGTACGTGATCTACGTGGGCGGGGACTACATGCCCACGTTCCGCTTTCTGCTTCCCATCTTCCCCCTGTGGAGCGCCCTCGCTTGCGCTTCGATTTCAATTTGGGGGCAGGCCGCAAGCGGAAAGAATCGTGCTCGTACTGCAGGATGGGTGCTCGGTGTCGTGGGCCTCGCTAGCGTGGCCTTTGCACACAGTCGTGCGGACTACTGGCCGGGCCAGGCCGACCGTCACGCCGATCTCCTAGCCGTGGGCAAACTCCTGGATGAGGTGCTCGAACCTGACGATTGGATCGCGGCTACTGCGGCCGGTCGTGTGCCCTACTTCGCGCGCCGGCGCTGCATCGACATGATGGGTCTCAGCGACCGGCATATCGCGCGCGTCGAGGCTCGACCGGAGGCGTCAGGCGCCTTGGAGGGACACCTCAAGGGTGACGGGGAGTACGTCTTGGACCGGCAGCCCCAGGCCATTCTGTTCTTGCGTCTGATGGCCACTCCCGAGCCCCTGGCCGGCAAGAAGAACTGGCTCGCCCAGGCCAAACGCCAGGCGTTCAGCATCAGCGAGCAGCAGATCGCCATGAGCCCGAGGTTCCCAGCCAGCTACCACCCGTTCAGCTTGCCCCTGCCAGGACGACCAGGGTTTCTGAACGTCTTTGTTCGGGCTGGAGTTCCCGCTCGCGCGCCAAGGGGGGCGATCAAGTGACCCAGGTCGAGATCGAGCGCGCGAAAGGGACCGGGCGGGTATCGTGAAGCCCATGACTGCCAAGACCCGTGATCTTCTCCTGCGGCCGACCTGGGCCGTCGCCCTGTGGCTTACCGCAGGTGGCTGCGCTCCGGACCCGCCGCCGCGTCCAACCAATCTGGTGCTCGTCATGATCGACACGCTGCGGGCAGACAAGGTTTCGAGCTACGGCTGCGAGGTCGATACGTCCCCTGCATTGACTCGTCTGGTGCAGAAGGGTGTGCAGTTCGACTCGGTTACAGCCCAATCCAGCTGGACCCTGCCTTCGGTGGGCTCGCTACTCACTTCTCGTTATCCGCGCAGTCTGGGCCTGTACACCGAGGACGGGCAGATCGTGCCGGATGAGGCACTGACCCTCGCAGAAATAGTGCAGGAGGCGGGCTACGCCACCTTCGGCATCACAGCCAATCCAAACCTGAACAGCCGTTACAACTTCGATCAGGGCTTCGACGCCTATTCTGACAGCACGGTGGTCTTCCACATGCCGGGCGGTGAGATACCCGAGGGCTCAACGTCTTACCTGCAGGCGCCCCTACGTTCTGCACCTCAGATTTTTGGTGCTGCTGTGGAGTTTGCTCGGACCATGAACGGTTCGCGGCCGGCGTTCTTGCAGCTCAATCTCATGGAGGTGCACGAGCACAAATCCGACATCTATCTGCGTGATCCCTACAAGGGGCTGTTCGCCGGACAAGAATCGGCTGCCTACCTAAGGGCTGTGCGCCAGGTCACGGACGATACAGAGGACTTTGTGAAGCGCATTGCGGCCCTGCCGGGCTGGGAGGACACGCTCTTCGTGATCCTTAGCGATCACGGCGAGGGTCTGAATGACCACCCCAACGTCGTGCGTTCCAAGGGCCACGGCGCACTGTTGTACGAGTCCTCCATTCGCGTCCCCCTGATTTTCTACAACCCGAGTTGGAACGTCGGTCAACACGGTGCGCCCGAGCCCCGAGTCGTGAAGGAACCTCTGCGGCTGCTCGACGTGCTACCCACCGTGCTGGACGTGCTCGAATTGGGCGCCCCGCACGATTGCTTGGGCGTCTCGGCTTGGCCACTAGTCCTCGGGTCCCATCGGCCCTTGGAATTGCCGGAACTCATGGTGAGCGAGACCTTCTTTCGTGGGGTCAGCAAGATTTCTGCCGTCGGTCAGGAGTGGCAGTACTTCAACAACCGCGCGAAGCATCCGGGTCTGCCCCGGCATGAATTGCAGCTGATCGGTTCGCGCCCCAATGGATTGCTGACAGATGTCAGTGGCGCACAGAAAGAAGTGACCCGTGGAATGCGGGAGTTCCTTGCTGGTTGGGAAGAGCGATACCCCATGGCCGCCCCCGTTCCCGTTGAAGGCAAGTTGAGCGCGGCGGATCTCGAACAACTCAAGGCCGCCGGCTACATGGGCGGGGACGAGGACGAGTCCGACGACTAGCGCGGGGGGTGCCGGGGGCCGCTGCCATCGGCCATCGGCAGCAGGTCGTTGTCCTGCAGGCACCGGAACAGCAGGGAAGCGACCTTCTCGCTGCCCGAGGGTCCCTTCTCACCCTCCACGGGCGTAGTCAAGTGAATGCCGTCCTCCATCAGGTACTTGCTCAGGGACTCGGGCGGCATTGCATCGAAACTCGCGGCCAGGTCGCAAAGCGCAACCTTGCGTTCGGCTGCCACCTCACGCACGACTTCCACGTAGCTCTGGTGCAAGGGCACCAGGTCATTGAGGTCCTCGATCCAGCGACCGAGCAGGTACTCCGGTTCGGCTCCGACGCGGTGTGACGTGGGCGCGGTCACCAAGACTGGCTCAATTCCATTAGCTAGGGCCAGCTCCACCATGTTCTCAATATTCGAACGGAAATCCTCGAGTGAAACGCGCAGGGGACGCGCACCGTCGTCTGCACTGGTTCGTTTGCGCGCCACCATTATGCGCGTCAGCATTTGCACAATGCGCAGACCCTGCTTGTTCAAGATCTTGGACGACGCCAATTCCCCGCCGGTCTTGTCGTCCACCCCGTAGCCAACCCAGTGATCGTTCCAGCCGAAGTAAATCGTCACCACCTTGGGTTTCAGTTCGATCACGTCGCGCTTGAATTGCTGCAAGCCCGAGTAGCTCGACCAACCAGCAACGGCCAAGTTGGCGAACTTGAGTGGCCGCGTGCCCTCGGCCTTCGCGACACGGCGTGCCAGGGGCTTGGCGAACTTGCCCCAGGCTGTGCACGAGCAGCCGCACAAAACGAGATAGGGCTGCGTCTCGCGCGCCAGGTCCAAGTTCTTGTCGTAGTTCTTGGGGACCCACAGGTAATCGGGGTGGGGGGCGAAGTAGTCCTCCATCACGGTCGGGTTCGGGTAGCCGAACTCCAGGCGCACCGGGTGCATGTGGAACTCAACTCCCGCCAGGCGCAGACCCACTTCCGTCAGCGCCACGGCCACCAGCAGCGCACCGCCAAGCAAGCCCAATTTCATGGGCCAACGCGCCTGGCTCGGCTGGGGGGAACTCTCGACGTCGGGTTCGGGAGCGGATGAGGTGGGGTTGGGCGAATTCATGTCAGGCGTGGGGCCAGTTCTACCCTACCCCGTCCGCGGGCCTCAGGACCTACGACTCTCACCACTCGAGGGCTAACATCTGACACTGCAACCCGCTCCCGATGCCCTGCAGGGCGACTCGCTGCCCGCCTTGGATGAAGCCCTGCTCGACGGCGAGGGCCAGGGTGACCGGCAGGGAGACCGAGCCCATGTTGCCCAGGAACTCGACGCTGGTGAAATCCTTGGCGTGCTCCAGGCCGAGGGCCTCGAAGAGGGCCCGCTTGTGGGCGCGTCCGACCTGGTGGGTGACGAAGCGGTCCACGCTGTCTGCGCTCCAGCCCGTGGTTTCTTGAAACAGCGCCCAGGTCGCTTGGGCCAACTCGACGCCCGCTTGCAATAGCGCTTCGGCGTCCGTCTCCATCAAGGGCCCCTGACCGTCTTTCCGGTCCCCGGAACACAGTTTGTGGTGTTCCGTGGCGGAGAGGCCCACACCTGAAATCAACCTCGGCCCTGACGAGTCGGCTTGTGAACAGCGACTCAAGACACAGGCGGCGGCGCCGGACCCGATGGTGAGCGAGGCGTAGGCACGTTTGATTTCATCGCGCGTGGTTTCCGCCCGGGAGTTCAGCGCGGCCAGGGTTTCTTCCACCAAAGGCCTTCCGTCCTCGCCCGCGACAATCAATGCGGCCTCGATCTGTCCGCTTTCGATCATGCCCGCCGCGATCACCAGTGCGTTGGAGAAACCCAAGCAAGCGTTCGAGAGGTCGAAAGCCTGACAGTGGGGGGCTAGACCCAACTCTGCATGGACCACCGATGCGGTTGCCGGCTCCATGAAGTCACGGCACACGGCTGCGTGAATCAAGCAGCCGATCTGCTCAGGGGCAACTTGCGCTCGTTCCAGGGCCGCACGACCCGCACGGGCGGCCACCTGGCTGGGTCGCGTGCCTTGGGGCCAGAAGCGGCGCTCGCGGATGCCACTCATCAATTCCAGCCTTCCCACGTGCAGGCCTAGCCGGTCGTAGACCGGACGCAGGCGCTGCTCGAGCTCATCGCTGCTGATGATCTCCTCAGGCAGGGCGTGGGTCAGGGATCGGATTCGTACCGATTCGAAGGACAGGGACGGGTGCATGGGCGCGCCAGAGCATACGGTCCAACCCGCACCTTGACTGCGGTTGACGGTTCCGGGACGCGAAAGGCAGGCTATGGGGTCCCATGTCCAAGAGCCCCCCCCTCACCATCCTGCATGTGGACATGGACGCCTTTTACGCGTCCGTCGAAGTCCGCGACAATCCGTCCTTGGCGGGTTTGCCGGTGTGTGTCGGTGGTCCGGCGTCCAGTCGCGGGGTGATCTCCGCAGCCAGCTATGAGGCTCGCAAGTTCGGCGTGCACTCAGCCCAGCCCACAGCCTTGGCGCGCCGCAAGTGTCCCAACATGGTCTTGCTGCCCCCGGACTTCGATCGCTACACGGCGGTCAGCAAACAGATCATGGGTATCTTCCGGCGCTACACGCCCACGGTCGAACCCCTGTCTTTGGACGAGGCTTTCTTGGACGTCGCCGGATCCGAACGCCTGTTTGGAGACGCACGGGAGGTGGCCGTACGAGTGCGCGCCGACATCCTGCGGGAGACGGGGCTCGTGGCCTCGGTGGGGGTGGCGCCGACCAAGTTTCTGGCCAAGCTGGCCTCGGATCTAGACAAGCCCGACGGGTTGCGGGTGATCGAACGCGATCAGATTCGCGAGGTGCTCGACCCCTTGCCGGTGTCGAAGATCTTTGGCGTCGGGCCGCGCACCGCCCGGCGCCTGAATCAGCAGGGCATCGAGACTATCGCCGATCTGGCCAAGCTCCCGCGCGAGCAGGTCCAAGCCGAGTACGGCGCGTCGGGACTCTGGATTCACGACCTGGCCCACGGTATCGACCTGCGCCGCGTGTCCAGCCAGCGTGTCGAGAAGTCTCACGGCATGGAGCGCACGTTCGCCAAGGACATTGGCGACTTCGATGAACTGGGCAACATGCTGCTCTCCTTCTCCGAGGAGGTGGCGTTCACCCTGCGCGACAAGGGTCTGCGGGGTCGAACCGTGACCCTGAAGGCGCGCTATGCGGACTTCCGCACGATTACCCGCACGCGCACCCTGGAGTTCGCGACGAACTTGGGCCCACGCATCTACGCGACGTCCAAACAACTGCTCGACCGGATCGAGCGTCAACCGTTGCGCCTGCTAGGTGTCCAGGTCTCGCGACTTGAGGACGTACGCCAGCCGGCTCAGGGTAGCTTGTTCGGAGGTGCAGAAAACGGCCGCAAGGGTGAGGGCAGCCGCGAGGCCTGGCTGGCCTCCAGCGAGAAGCTCGCTGCGGCTACCGAGAGCATGGACGAACTGCGGCGCCGGTACGGGCGTCGAACGGTCGTCCCAGCTAGTTTGCTGCGACAGCTCAAGCAAGCCGATGACGGACGAACAGAGCCCAAACCTGCCGCGGCCGAAGACGGTCAATAGGGGCGGGCCCGAAGTCCGCTTCTAGTGACCATCGGTGATGTAGCTCATGAAGCTCATCCCGATGTCCTCGAACTGGTGCGGGCGCGGCACCTCGATGGCGTCCTTGATGCAAACCTGCTCGCACAGCTTGCAGGAGGTGCACAGCTTGCCCGTGACCACTGCGATTTGACTCGTCTGCGGCAGTGGGTAGTCACTGGGCTCCACGATCGACTCCATGGCGATGGCGTCGAAGGGGCAGACGTCTACGCAGAACTCGCAACCCGTGCACAACTCGTCGTGCACCAGGGCCTTGGGGATCTGCTTGGGCTTGATCTTGGGCACCACAACTTCACGGCTGTCGTCGATGGCGTCAAACGGGCAGTAGACGCCGCAGACTGAGCAGTTGATACACAGATCCGGCTCGATGAAGTAGCGCTCTCCGCCCGTAATCGCGTTGGTCGGGCAGACCCGCTCGCAGATGCTGCAAGAGGTGCAGTCGGTCGTAATGAAGTGCGCTTGCCACTGCCACGCGTCGAGCTTGGCCTGGTCCGTGAAGAGCAGCACTCGGATTTGGCCGTGCGCATCGTGACGCTCCTTGAACCCGACGAAGTTTTCCTCGGGCAGCGGAATCTCCGTGGTGAAGCGCGCGGGGAATGAACTGGAGGTGTGGGTCAGGGCCAGGATCTTGGCCTTGGTGAGCTTTACATCCTTCTTGTCCGAAGGGGAGAGCGACTTGACCCAGGCCGTGATCGCCAAGTGACCCTCTGTGCGGTACACGTGCACGTTGTACTCGGGCATGAGGTCAGGCGCCCCGTAACGGAAGCGATCCCGCACGGGCGGAACGATTGTGGGCATGTTCAAGGTCACTTCCACGTACCCGTCTTCGTTGGCGACGTCGAAGTCCAGCCCATAGCGGCGGTCGCGTTCGACTCGGTCCTCGGGCAGACCCCGGTGCCGCGCCCATTCAGCTTCCCAGCCGTCGACCTCCTCCAACTCCACCGTCAATTCGGCCGGAGGGAGCTCTCCCGAGAACCCAATGGCGTCGGTCGGGCAGACGTCCACCACCGTGCGCGCGTTGTACTTGTCCGCTTCCTGGTCATCCAGCGTGTGCGCCTTCTCGTCCCCGCCCATGTAGAAGATCTCGGGGAAGTCCTCACAGCAGGCATCACAAGCGATGCACAGCACAGGATCGACGGCGAAGATCCCGGCGCTGACAGTGCTTTCGAGTGCGGTCTCGGCCATGGCGTGCAGGAGAGGAGATCGAGAAAGGGGGAAGGGTCGGGGCCCGCTGCAGGCCCGTGGGGCCCAAGAGAATGCCCCCCCAGCAGGGGCTCGCGCAAGGGGCAGGGTACAAGATAGCACAGGTCTGGGCCCAGTTGCCCCTTGACTGCGAGAGCTCAAAAGGGGACACGGCCAGGGCGCCCCACCCGGCGAGCGGCGCCCGGTACCTGCGCTAGTGAGCCTCCAGCCAGTTTCGACCGGAGCCGAACTCGACCTTCAGGGGCACCTCCAAGTCGAGGGCGTTTTCCATGCAGTCTCGGACCAGCTCGGTGGAGGCTACGAGTTCCGAGGCGGGGACCTCCAGTAGCAGTTCGTCGTGGACCTGCAGCAGCATCTCGCCCTTGAGCTCTGAAGCTGTCAGGCGTTCTTCCAGCCCGATCATGGCCAATTTGATGACATCGGCGGCCGAGCCCTGAACCGGGGTGTTGACCGCTGCGTTCTCGGCGAAGACGCGCGCCCGCTGGTTCTCTGAATTGATGTCGGGGATCGTGCGCCGGCGGCCGAGCAGGGTCTCCACGTAGCCCTTGTCTCGGGCGCCTTCGAGCGTGGCATCGATCCACTCCCGCACCCGCGGGAAGGCATCGAAGTAGCGCTGAATGAAGGCCTGCGCTTCGAGCAGGGTCAATCCTGTCTCGCGCGCCAGGCGCTGGGGTCCCATTCCGTAGAGCAGACCGAAGTTGATGGCCTTGGCCTGGGAGCGCATGGCGCGATCCACATTCTCCGCTTCCACGTTGAAGACCACCTTGGCTGTGGAGGCATGGATGTCCTCGCCCTTCTCGAAGGCCGCGCGCAGCCCAGGGTCACCCGAGAGGTGCGCCATGATGCGCAACTCCACTTGGCTGTAATCGGCTGCCAGGAGCAACCACTCACCGTGCTCGTCTGCGGGACGCGGGATGAAAGCCTCGCGCAGCTTGCGACCGCGCTCGGTGCGCACGGGGATGTTCTGCAGGTTGGGATTGCTGGAGGCCAGGCGGCCTGTCGCGGCTGTCGTCTGGCTCAGATGGCAGTGAACGCGGCCAGTCTTGGGGTTCACGAACCCGGGCAGGGTGTCCACGTAGGTGTTCTTGAGTTTGGCGACCTCGCGGTATTGCAACAGGCGCCTGACGATCGGCACGCGCTCATAGTGCTGGGTCAACGTGCCGTGGTCGGTCGCGAAGCCCGTCTTCGTTCGCTTGGGACGCTTGACGCCAGCCTCGTCCTGAATGCGCAGCTTCTCAAAGAGCACGGCGCCCAGGGCCTTTGGGCTGTTCAAGTTGAGCCCCGGTTCACCAGCCAGGTCGCGCACCTCTGCTTCGGCTTCGGCGATGTCCTTGGCTAGCCCGCTGGACATCTCCTCGATCAGGTCTGTGTCCAGGGTGATTCCGCGTCGCTCCATGGCGGTCAGCACGGGCACCAGTTGCATCTCCACATCCTCGAACAACCTGCGCGCCTCGACTTCGTCCAGTTCCTTGTTCAAGACCTCATACAACTGCCAGGTCACATCCGCGTCCTCACAGGCGTACTCCGCCACCTGTTCGACGGGCACCTCGGCCATCGTGACCTGCTTCTTGCCCTTGCCGATCAAATCGGATGTCGGAATCTTGGCCAGATTGAAGTAGTGCAGCGCCAGCTCATCGAGGCCGTGGCGGCGCGTGGCCCCGGCAACGCAGTAGCTGGCCACCATCGTGTCGAAGTAGGGCGCAGGCACGTCGACCCCGTGCCCGGCGAGCACCAAGGCATCGTACTTGTGGTTCTGGCCGATGCGTTTCAGGTCCGGGTCGGTAAGGAGAGGCGTGATCCTCTCCAGGACGGCGCGGGGGCCGCCTTCGACCACGGGCGAACTGGCGTTGAACGGAAGGTAGAACGCCCGGCCGGCCTTGGCGCTGAAGGAGAGCCCCACAATGTCCACCCGCAGGGACTCGAGCCCCGTCGTCTCCGAGTCCCAGGCGAACGTGCCGGCCTTACGCAACTCGGTTTCCATAGCGGCCAGGCCGGCTTCATCCGCGACCGTGACGTAATCACGGTCGCCGGCGGCCTTGGCATCCTGGCCGGCGACGCGCTTCACCAGGCCCTGAAAGTCCAGGGCTGAAAACACCTCAATCAAGGCCTGCGAATCGGGTTCAGCCGGGCCCACGCACTCGATGCCCGGGTCCAGTTCCATCGCGCTGTCGATGGTCACCAGTTCGAGCGACATCAAGAGCTGCTCGCGGTCGCGTTCGATGTACTCGCGCGCCTTGCCCTTGACCTGATCCAGGTTCTCGAGCACTCCCGCTACGCTGCCGAATTGAGCGATCAGTTTGGCCGCTCCCTTCTCACCGATACCCTTGACGCCCGGCACGTTGTCGGAGCTGTCGCCCATGATGGCGAGTACGTCGATCACGTGATCGGGCGTGGTGCCAAACTTGGCGAACACCTCCTCAATGCCTTCCATGACCAGGTCTTGGTCGCGCTTGAAGATGTTGTAGAGGCGCACGTGCTCGTTCACCAACTGCATCAGGTCCTTGTCGCCCGTAACGAGAAACACCTCATAACCAGCGGCCTGCGCTTGAACCGTCAACGTCCCAATGACGTCATCGGCTTCAAAGCCAGGGACCTCGAAGATCGGAATCCCGTGGGCGCGCACGATGTTGCGGATGTCGTCGAGCTGGGCGACCATTTCTTCAGGCGCCTTCTCGCGTGTGGCCTTGTACTCGGCGTACTGCTTGTGGCGGAAGGTAGGACCCTTGGGGTCCATGGCCACGGCGATGGCGTCCGGTTTCTCCTGGTCGAGGATCCTGCGCAGGGTCATGGTGAACCCGTAGGCCGCCCCAGTGGGTTTGCCGGCCATGGACGTGAGGCCGCTGCGGGCCAACGCAAAATGTGCGCGGTAGGCGAGGGCAGTGCCGTCGAGCAGAAACAGGCGCGGCTTGGCGGTGGGGGGCATGGGCAGGAGCCTACCCGATGGCCTTAGGGATCGATCTCTTCCAGATGTGACTTCAACTGGGCTTCGAGCCTGCGCTGTATCTGTTGGACCTCCTCGCGGCCCGCCAGATTCGTGAACTGCAGGGGGTCTTGCTGCATGTCGTACAACTCGGCGGTCCCGTCAGGCCAAGCCATGTAGGCGTGACGTCGGGTGCGCAGGAGATGACTCACCCGCGGGGGGCTACCGAACGCGCAGTACACGAACTCGTGCACATCCTGGGCGGGATCTTCCAGGAGCCTCGCCAGGCTCTTGCCCTGCAGGTGTTCCGGCGGCTGCAACCCACACATCTCGGCCAAGGTGGGGTAGAGGTCCACGAGCTGGGCCAGACTTCCGCACACAGCCGGCTGCTGGCCGGGAGCCACGATGATCAGCGGCGTGCGTGCGGACTCCTCGTGCAGGCTCGACTTCTGCCAGAACTCGTGCTCGCCCATGTGGTAGCCATGGTCCGAGGTGAACACCACGATCGTATTGCGCTCCAGCCCCTGGGAGGCGAGGGTCTCGAGCACTCGCCCCACCTGGGCATCCATGAACGAAACGGATGCGTAGTAGGCCTGCAAGACCTTGCGCTTCTTCAGCTCGGTATCGAGTCCAAAGGTCTGCGAATTCTTGGGAATGCCCGCCTTCGGAATGTCCAGCCAGTCGTCTTCTGGAATGCGCGGCAGCTGCATGGCCTCTGCCGGGTAGGGAGCGAAGTAACGAGCGGGTGCGACGAGCGGAACGTGGGGGCGCACGAACCCCAACGCCAAAAAGAAAGGTTGGGCGTGCTCGCGCGTGAGGATCTCGATGGCCTTGTTTGCGGCTTGGACATCGACCTGCTCGGATCCCTCCCCCTCTCCCTGCACGACGTAGAAGGCCGTCCCAAAACCAAGGGAGTAGTGCTTGTTCTTAGGCTTCCTAAGGGTCTCGTTGCTCAAGTGCTCATGCCGCCCCACGCTGCGCCATTCGGGAGCTTCAAAGCTGTAGCGCTCCACCCACGAGGCCGGGTGGTCGGGGCCATGCACCCCACGCGTAATGTCCCCAGGCACGAGCATGTGATAGACCTTGCTGACACGCGCCGTGAAGTACCCCTCGCGCTTGAACAATTGGGGCAGGGAGAGTCGGTCTCCGAGGTTCTTGCCAATCCTCGTGGCCGTTGCGTTGTTCATGATCTCCAGACTGTTGGCGTACAGGCCGGACAACATGGAGGCACGCGATGGGCCACACACGGGGTACTGGCAGTAAGTGCGCGTGAAGCGCGTGCCGCGCGCGGCCAGGGCGTCGATCGCCGGCGTCTTGCATTGCGTATTGCCATAGCAGGACAGGGCCCCGGCCGTCAGGTCATCGGAGATGATGAAGAGCACGTTGGGTCGCGCATCTTCGACCTGGGCTGCTGCCAATGGCAAGGCGATCAGGGCCATCCATACGCCGCCTATCCATCGATGCGCGCGGCTCATAGTCCCATACCCTGCACCTTGCCCGCGACCCATAGTTTGCGAGCCTCATCCATCGCATCCCCCGCTAGCTTGCCCTCGATTTCCAGGCGTCGAATGGCAACCGTGATCTGAGAGTGGACCAGTAGGACGAAGGTGCCACTTGTACGCTTGTCGGCCTTGACGCGCGCTTGGCTCTCACCGTCCACGAGTAATTCGGCGAACTGCCCGTCGTGGCGCAACTCGATGGCGTAGGTCTTGGCAGACTTCAGAGGGCGGTCGCCCTGCTCGTAGTCCTTTTCGATCTGGCGACTGGGGATGTCGATGGACTCCAGATCGAAAAGGTCCCAGGCGCCCACGTAGTTCTCCTGACCGTCGTCGCAGATGCCCACCAAGACTGTGGACTCCAGGCCCTTGCCCGGGCGCGGCCTGCCGTAAACGACTTCGTAGTGCACGCGCATCGGCGTCTGCAGGACCAGCGGGTGGCGGAACACCGCATGCCCCCGGCCGCGCCACTCCCCACCGGCAACGGCCATGGAGCTTTCAGGGTTTTCCAGGTCGAAGAGGTCTCGACTGCGTTGGGCAAGATAGGTGTCTGCGGACACGAAGTCCGTCGTCTCGGCCGGATCGTTGAACTCGTAATTCAATCGAATTCGACCGTCACCCAGTTTCTTGATGGGTACGCTCACGAGGCCCTCCGTCCCATTCGAGTCAAACAGGAAAGTCCAACAGCCGGCCGCCAGGTTTCGCAGTCCGGGACGGGCCGATTGCCAGAGCGCTTCAGCTAGCTCGCTCGTTCGATCTAGGCCGTCCGCTTGTGTACATAAGGCCAAGAGCGCCTCGGCTTCGAACGGCGCACTGGGCTTGGGCGTCGTGGCAAGCGTCAGCAGTTGAGCGTGCAAGCGGGCCGCCTGGATTCGCTCGGCCAGTCCAGCCTTGACCGCCCGATCCAGGGCTGCCCCTGCAGCGTCCTCCCGATCGAGCTTGCGATCCCAGCGCGGGTCGTTGCCCAGCAGCGCCAAGTAGGACGTGACCCAGGCGGGTCCGTAGTCGATGGATTTGCTTCCCATGGAGCGCACCACATCGGCCGGCATGACTTCCGCGATGGGGAGTTGTTCTAGGTCCGAGCGTCCCGGCTTGAAGTACAGCACGTCGTCCACGAGACCCTTGAGTTCCACGCTAACACTCTCACCAGCTCGGGTCAGGCGCAGCTTGCGGGAGGATCCCATGAGCGAGGCGACAAACTTCCTGCGCAGGTCTTGGGCCTGCACTAGCCGGTCCTGTTCCTCTAGCAAGCTCTCACGCACGGCCGCGTCTGTGCTCTCAAGGGAAGCCTTCTCGAGCTCCATCACAGCCGCCTCAAGATCTCCTGCAATGGCGCGCGCCAGGGCGGCAATTCGCAGACCGTCGAGGTCCTTCGAGGTGGGGAGGATTCCTGCATGGTGCACGGTGGCGCGCGGCTCGAGTTTGATTTCCGGCAAGGCGATCAATCCTCCACCGAGCAACATGTCCATGTGGGCGAGGAACGTCGTGTTCAGTTCGTCCAAGGAGTCCACGCCGAGGGTGCGCGCCAGTCGCTCACTACCTCCGTTGGCGTGCAGGGCCTTGGCCACGTAGTTGCGAAACGTTTCCTGATAGCGACCCGCCCGGCCCTGGTGCAGGAAGTGGATCCACAGGGCGGATTGCTCGGCAAATACGTGGCTGCCGGGCAGGTCGTAGGGGTGGTGCCCGAGCTTGATGCCTGCCAGGCGCGCGTGCTTCTGTCCTAGTTTGGCGGCCTCCTCCGGACCCGCGCAGTCGATCAGTTCTTGTAAGGGGATCAGGAAGCGCTGCATGCGCTCCTGGTCGTTCACTACCTGTCGCATGCGTTCGAGCGCGGCAGCCCAGGGCGCAGGGTGGGCCAAGTCCGCGGGTGTGGCAGCCGGTCCGTGGTTGGCGATGTACTCGGGAATGCCCGAGCGCAACCAGGGTTCGAGCGGCGTGTCCTCGGGCCTGTAGTCCTCTAGCAACTCGCGTACGACCAGGCGCAAGACGGGGGCCCGCAGTTCGTGTGCCGGGGCGCGCAACAAGGAACGGTCCCAGCGCGTCGTGACAACTCGCGGCGGATCGACCAAGATCGCTCGTTCGAATTCGTCTGTCGGACGCGGATCGTAACGCTGGGCATTCTTGTAGGTGGGAATCGAGCCGACAACGACCACGTCCAGAGCTCCTGCAGCCTGACTCTCCAGCCGGTTCGGGATGCCGTACTCGTTCTCTACGGCGGCGGCCGCGGCCGCGACCCAGGGGACGTACAACTCGACTACCGAGGTCTTGTGGTTAGCATCCGGCCTCTTGGGTGGCTCCACCAGGAATCGAATGGCCTTGTGGCAGGCGACCTCCTCTAGGGTCAGGCGTCCAAAGAGCGCGTGTTTTTCCAGGGAGTCCTGGAAGGCGTGGTGGACGGGCAGCAAGAGCAGAGCTGGGGCGAGGAGCATGGAGCTTGAGTTTACTCTTCCGGCGCGGGATCACCCATCGCCGATTGGTGGCTGGATGACGTGGGGCCGTGGGCTTGCTACCATCGTGGGCCATGCAACACGCGACCCGTTGGAATTCCGATACCAGAATCCGGACCTCCCGGCGCCTGCCTTGTCTGCTGCTGCTTGTCCTGGCCGCTTGCCAAGGTCCCAGTGGCGACGAGGCACGGGCTCAAGCCGAGCAAGCTGATCGCACCGCCGAAGCGGCTTCCCGCCGCGCCGAACAACAAAGAGCCGACAAGGCCCCAGCACCCATGGTCCCCGGAACCCTTGCACCCGAATTTGTTTTGACCGATGACCGCGGCAATGTGGTGCGCTCATCGGACTTTGCCGGGCAGCGCTACCTGCTCTGGTTCTATCCCAAGGCCGGCACACCTGGGTGAACAGTCCAGGGTAACGGGTTCCGTGATCGAACCCAGCAATACAACGAACGCAAGATCCAGATTCTCGGCGTCTCGCTCGACTCCCCCGCGGACAACCGCGCCTTCGCGGAGAAGTGTGGCTTCGAGTTTCCCCTGCTGTGCGACGAGAAGCGCGAGCTGGCCATGGCCTACGGCGCCTGCGACACAGCCGACGCGAAGTACGCGAAGCGCTTGACCTTTGTGATTGGCACCGACGGCCGCGTCGAGCAGTCGATCGAGACCAAAGACCTGGCCGGACAAGCCCAAGCCATCCTCGACCTCCTCCAGTAATCGGGCGGCGCGACCCGCGTCCGATTCCCCTCTCCCCAGGTCGTCTGCGGAGGAGAGGCGCCGACCCTGCTATGATCCGCCGATGATCAAGAAGCTGTTGAGAATGTTCCGCGGCGCACGCGTGGAGGTGCCGGGCACGGATGCCCTGGCCGAGGGCGAAGCCCGCAAGGTGTCGATCGGCAACAGCGCGGGCGGCGGCCTGGAAGTTCTGCTCTGTCGCGTCGACGGCAAGATCCACGCCATCGACACCCTCTGCCCTCACGAGGCCGGCTACCTGATCCCGGGCCCCCTGGTCGACGGCAAGTACGCCCTCTGCCCCCTGCACAACTTCACCTTCGACCCCAAGAGCGGCAAACCCATCGTCGGCAGCTGCCCCAAGTCCAGGGTGTTCAAGGTGATCGAGAAGGACGGGAACGCTGAGATCTGCCTCTAGCTTGAGCGAGTGACAGTCCGGTATGGTCGGCGCACCGTGACAGACCCCGACGAATCGAACATCCCCCCACCCGTGGGGCGCAGCCTGGCCGGTGGGGTCCTGATGGGGCTGGCCAATTTGGTACCCGGCATCAGCGGGGGCACGATGATCTTGGCGGTGGGGCTCTACGATCGGTTCATCGGGGCGGTGGCGGATCTCACGCGCTTGAGGTGGAAGCGTGAGTCGCTTGTGTTCTTGGGGTTGGTGGGGATTGGAGTGGTCGGGGCTGTGTTGGCTTTTTCCGGTCTCGCCGTGAGCCTCGTGACGGAGCAGCGCTGGGTCATGTACAGCCTCTTCATCGGTCTGACCCTGGGGGGCGTGCCCGAGTTGGTGAAGGAGGCTCGCTGCAAGGACGCGGGTGCTGGGCGAGTCTGGCTGGCGATCGTGCTGGGCATGGTCACCATGGCCTGGCTTACCTTCAGCATGACCGGCGCCCAGTTGCCGGATTCGATTCCGGTTCTGATGGTCGTCGGTGCGGTGGCTGCGTCGAGCATGATTCTGCCGGGCATTTCCGGGTCCTACATCCTGCTCATCCTGGGCATGTACGACACGGTTCTCGGCAGCCTGTCGCTGGGGGCACTACGCGAGGACTGGGCGGCCTGCGCGCGGGTGGTCGCGCCCTTTGTCTTCGGGGCGGCGGCAGGCATTGCGTTGCTCTCCAACGCGCTGAAGTGGCTGCTCTCCAGCTACTCCCGCGTGTCCCATGGTGTCTTGCTTGGACTGCTCTGCGGATCGGTGCTCGGCTTGTTTCCCTTCCAAACACCCAGCGACCCGATGCTCGTGCAGAAGAGCGTGCGCAAGGCGACCTCGGCCGTGCTCGCGGGTGAACCAGCGGCAAGCGTCGTCGAGACTTTTGAATTGAGCATCAGCGTTGGGGAACTGGAGGCGCTTGCAGAATTGCACCAGGGGCAGAGCCCTGGAGATCTCAAGGCCCGCGGGGAGGCGCTGGAGACCTATTCACCCGCCACCTCCCAAGTGTTCCAGGCCTTGGGGCTGTGTTTGCTGGGCGTGATTCTCACACGCCTGCTCGGGCGCGGGGCGGTACAATCGCAGCCCGCCGACCATGCCTGAGTCCTCCGCACCCACTGGCTGCTGCCCAGTCTTTGATCCCTCCCCTTGGGAGAGCGGCCAGGTCGTTTGGAAGAATCGGCCGTTCTTGCGCGACCGCGTACGTTGCTTCTTGCACATCCCCATCGGTTTCGGGAAAGCCATGACCCGCAGCTTGGGTGTGCTTGAGAAAGCCGACGCCCTGACCGAGGACAACCTGGTCTTGGCGGATGAGTGCTCGCTTTGGAAGACCGAGCTGTACTTCGCTGTTGGGCAAGACAAGCAAGGTCAGCGCGAACGAGTCGAAGCGAGTGAAGGGGCCCAGGTCGAGACGCTCAGTGGCACCTTTCGCACCCAGGTCTTTGACGGTCACTACAAAGAGGCGGAGAGCTGGCGCAAGCAGATGAGCGAGACCCTCGCAGCTGAGGGCCAGACTGCGCAGACGATCTATGCTTTCTACACGACCTGTCCGCGATGCGCGAAGGCCTACGGTCACAACTACGTGGTGCTCCTGGCGCGCGTCTAGGCCGTCCCTATTGAAAGCGAGCGTCGAGTCTTGAACGTGACGTTTGCAGCTTGAGCTCATTTCAGGCACTGCACCTCGATCCTCCCATGCTCACCATTCTGCGTAACGCCGAGCTCTACGCTCCCCGCAGCTTGGGCACGCAAGACTTGGTTGTAGGAGGGGGCCGAGTGCTTTGGATGGGTCCGGATCTACCGCAGTTGCCAGCGCAGTTGGTGGGCGAGGAAGTCGACCTGGGGCGAGCCCGCCTGATTCCGGGGCTCGTGGATCTTCACGCTCACCCCACGGGTGGCGGCGGGGAAGGTGGGGCCACCACCCGTGTCCCCGCTCCCGGAGTCTCGAGCTATACCCGCGCAGGCGTCACATCCGTTGTGGGTTTGTTGGGCACGGATGGGGAAACCCGCTCGATGGCCGAGCTGCTCGCGAGTATTCGCGCCCTGCGAGAGGGCGGCTTGGGTGCCTGGTGCTACACGGGTGGCTACCACTTGCCAGGCTGTACCCTCACCGGAAGCCTACGAGGCGACATCGTTCATCTCGATGAAGTGATCGGTGTGGGGGAGTTGGCCCTGAGCGACTTTCGCTCGAGCCAACCGACCTTGGAGGAGCTGTTGCGCGTCGCCTCGGAGGCTCAAGTGGGGGGCATGCTAGGCGGCAAGGCCGGGCTTCTGCACTTGCATATGGGCGCCGGTGAGCGTGGACTGGAACTCGTACGGGCGGCCTTGGAAACAAGTGAATTGCCCGCTCACTTGTTTCATCCGACGCACGTCAACCGGCGGGAAGCACTGCTCGAAGAGTCCTTCGAGCTGACCCGTTCCGGCTGCAGTATTGATCTCACCGCCTGCCCGGTGGGGCCCGAGGATCCTTGGCTCGCAGCGGACGAGGCCCTTGCCCGCTACTTGGATGAGGGTCTGTCTGCAGACCAGGTGACGGTGAGTTCGGACAGCGGCGGTTGCTTGCCCGTATTCGATCATTCGGGGGCTCTTCTGCACATGGACGTGGGCAGCGGGGTGTACCTCGCCAGCGCCCTACAGCACTTGTTCGCCAGTGGGCGCAGCCCGGAACAATTCCTGCCCGCGTTCACATCCAACCCGGCCCGTCTGGCCAAGTTGCGGGGGCGCGGCGAAGTGCAAGTGGGTGCGGTGGCCGACCTGGTTGTGCTCAGCAGCGATGCTGCGATTCACAGTGTGATGGCGAGCGGGGCCTGGCATGTGCGGGAGGGGATCGTTCAGGTGCAGGGCCCCTTCGAATGAGCTGCGGCTCGCTACGACCTGCGCCACGGGGGCAGGTGACCACGTGAGCCGCTGAGCTACCTGCGGCTCAAGAACAGCCTCTCTCCGAACCCGGCCACGAACGCAGCCAGCCGCCAGGCGCTCTCGTCGTCCGACCCCATGCGCAATACGCCCACGCTCAGCAGTTGACAGAAAATGAGCGCGCACAAGACGCCGAGCAGGGGACGCAAGAGTAAGCGACCCACATCCAGAAACTCGGGCTCCAGGCCGTCGGCCTTGGGCCACAGGAGTGCACTCAACGCACCTCCGAGCAGGCCGTGCAACAGTAGGGTCAGGTGCGTGGGGTCCGCCGGTCCGGCGCCTGGCCCGGCGAGCCAGATCCCCAACACGCCTGCCAGCAAGACCGTTCCGAGCCAGCGTTGTTGTTCTCTGCGACCCGCGCGGACCTGATTCTTCTTCTGACGTTCGCTGCCCAGGATTGCCGCCGCCTGGGTCAGGGCCTGCGCGTCCCGGGCATCACCCAAGAGAGCTCGAGCGTGCTTGCGCTCGAGACCCTGAAGTTCGTCCTTGATCTCGCGCTCCAACTCGTCCCGCGCCTGGTCCAGTTCCCAGCGATCGAGTCCCTGCAGTTCCAACCGCCTAGCCGAATCCAGGGCTTCCCGATAACCCGCTCCGTCACCATCGCACAGGCAACTCTCCGCCAGGTCGATCTGCTCCAAGGCTTCCCGTTGCCAGTCGGCGTCGGGGTTTGAGTCGTGAGTTCGACCCAAGATCGAACACCGACGCTGCTGAAGGTGTCGGCGGCTGCGGTCCTGGGGTGATCCGGACCAGCGACTCAAACTCCGGGTGATTCTCTCCCAGCGTGTCGGTTGGAGGCCGGCGACGAGTACCCGCTCACGCGCGTGGTGCAACAAGACGCTGGCTTCTGCGGTTGCAATCCAGTGTCCCTGGCCGGTGAGGGACTCGCGCTGCATGGGCCCCAGGCCCATCCACTCTAGACTCCACCAGCCCACGGAGGTTCGGCCAGCGGGTCCCTCGGGGTGATCCGAGGAGAGGTGGTGCCGATTGGACACCCGTGCTCCCGCGAAGGCCGCGGCCAGGCGAGCGGTCGCCGCGCGCTCCGTTTCCTCCGGTTCGAGGGGGCCCTTGGGCAGTACCAGTTGGTCCTCGTACTCCAGGACGAACACCTCTCGGCCCGTGAGAATGCGGCGCCAGAGCAGGAGGCCCACATGCGGTGCCAGAGATTGCTGGGGGGAGGTGTCCATTGGAAACGCGCGCCCGCCCATCGTAGCGACCCTCCGGTGCTTCGTGACCTGTCCCAATTCGAGACGTGCCCTGTGTCGATGCGGGCTAAGCCTCAAAGTCGTGCAGGGTGAGCTCGAGGGAGGTCGTGCCCCGGAAGGTGTTCCAGCGTGGCGTGTAGGCCACCTTGATGGGCGCTCCCATTTGAAGTTCGCCCTCCCGTTCAGCCATGCCGAAGGCCATGGCCTTGAGTACGTGCTCACCGTGCCGCAGCTTGAGCATCATGTGGCTGCGGTCCTTGCCTACGATGCGTGCGGGTTCAGCGAGGCGTACGTCAGCCGATGCCAGAACCGGCGCAGGATTCTGTGCGCCGAAGGGCTCGAGCCGATCCAGTTGTCGCTGCAGGTCAGCGGTCATGTGCTCGAAGGGGACGACCGTATCGATGTCCAAGACGGGCTCGGGCAGGCTCTTGCCCTGCAACATCTCCCGCGCCTTCTGGCACACAGCCTCGCGCACCGCATCGACCTGTTCCGCCTCGATGTCACACCCTGCAGCCTGTTCGTGCCCGCCGTGCTTTCCGAGTAGATGGGAGGCGCCGCGCATGGCGTTCAGGATGGAGAATCCAGGCACTGAGCGCGCCGAACCCCTACCGGAATCTCCGTCGAGTCCGATGACGATGGCTGGCTTGCCCAGGGCCTCGACCAAGCGTGCAGCGACGATTCCGATGACCCCCTGATGCCAATCCTGCCCGGCGACCACGGTCACGGGCCAGCGCTCGGCATCGGCGAATGCTTCAGCCGCGGGCAAGGCTTCGGCCATCAGGTCCTCGACGATCTTGCGCCGCTCAAGGTTCAATGAGTTGAGTTCGGCGGCGAGTTGCTTGGCCCGCGTGGGGTCGGTAGTCATGAGAGCTTCCAACGCCGTGCCGGCGGTCCCCAGCCGCCCGGAAGCATTGATGCGAGGCCCAATCTGAAACCCGATGTCGTCCGCACCGAGGCGTCGCCCGCCCAAGTCCGCTGACAGCAGCAGTGCTCGCAGTCCAGCCGAGGACGTAGTCTCCAGCGCCTTGAGCCCAAAGTGGGCCAGGATTCTGTTCTCTCCGACCATGGGGACGACATCGCAGACTGTGGCGATGGCCACATAGGCCGTCAGATCCACAAGTAGATCGCGTAGGTCGTCCCGCACCCGCGCTGCGCCGCTGAGTTTCGTGGCCAGCCCCCATGCGAGCTTGAACGCTACCGCGGCACCACAGAGTTCCCTGAATGGATACTCGGACGCTGGGAGTTTTGGGTTCACGATGGCTACGGCCGCGGGCAACTCGCCTTCGGGCGGCTCGTGGTGGTCCGTGACAATCGTGTCGATCCCCGCGGCCGCCAGTTTGGAGATGGTCTCCGTGGAAGACGTCCCGTTGTCGACGCTGATCACGAGCGCTGCGCCGGTCTCCGTGGCGCGCCTGACCGAATGGTCCCCGAACGCGTAGCCATCCGTGAAGCGGTTCGGCACATGCCAGACGGTCTTGACCCCGAGGTGCTCGAATAGCCTCACCAGCAGCGCCGTCCCCGTGACCCCGTCTACGTCGTAGTCCCCGTGCACCAGAATCGTCTGGTTGCGTTCGATGGCTTCGAGGATGCGTTGGGTGGCCTGTTCCATACCTGGCAGTAAGGCCGGATCGTGCAGATCCGTGAGCCGCGGAGTGAGCAACTGCTCAGCCTGGCTCGCAGTCTCGACACCTCGATTCACGAGCAGCTTGGCCAGTATCGGGTCGAGATCTCTCGCAAGCCGGGAGACCTTTTCTGGATCCGGGGCTTGGACCTTCCACAGCAGGCGTGAAGTTGCGGGCATGGCGTGCAGAGTAACTTGGAGCCCCTGGTCTCGGTCCCAGGATCTGCCAGATACACGACCATGGGCTACAGTTCCGATTCGCACGACATGACTCCGCTCCTCGGCGGCTCGCTGTGCGGCTCGGATTCGCTCGCTCCCCTGAACCCAATGACACTCGGGTTCCTCGAGACGAATGGCCCGTCGGACAGCTGGCTTGCGGGCGAGTCAGCCTAATCAGGGGACGCCAACACGCCCCGTCCAACTCCGTAGGGCGGTCATGGGGCAATGCATGACACCGGTCACGGAAGGGGCGGCACGCCGCACCCTGTTGCTGGGAATTCTCGTCCTTGCTAGTTGTCAGAGCAGCAAGGTTGAATGGGGTGAGCTTCCCTTGAACGCTGGGCTCCCGTATTTCGAGACAGTGGATGAGGCGATCGCATTCGTATTGACTGAGGACAACATCGGCGAGTTCAAGGGCACTGTCGGGGGCTCGGAGGCCTTCTTCATTGAGCTCCCCTCCGGGCGGCGCGAAATGAACTGGACGCTCAACTGCTATTTCAGCCATGTGTTCAAGCCCTTTGGGGAAGCCGCCTATCCGGAGTTGGCCGGACTCCTGAATCACGAACACGAATTTGTCCGCGTGGGTATGTTCTCAGTCCTCAATAGCTACATGCATGCTCGCGGGATTCAATACAATCCGCTGGACTTCAACCCGCGCCCCCAACCCGAGGCCAACAGGGTTCGGGCTATTGCGAGGCTGCTAGAAACCCTCCGTGATGAGCGGCCAGACGAGGCTGCAGGCGGGGCGCGCGTCGGAAGGCAGTCCTAGCTTTCTGTCGGCTAGCTCGCAGGCCCCAGACTGGCGGCGACTGCCTTCAGCGACCCTGGTTCAATCTCATGTTCCAGATGGTCAACCTAGTGGCTACAACTAGAGGGTCTCGTGTGTCCAGGAGAGTTGCATGCAGACGTGTTGCACTCCACTCACTCGCTTCTCGTGCTCAGAATGGCGACTCCCCTGCGTATTCGCGGTCAGCTTGTGGCCTTGAGAGATTGGACTCTCGAGGATCTGGATCTTTATTCCACCTGGCTCACTCCGGGCCATGAGTGGCAGGAGCTCGACGGTCCTTACTATCCCCAACCGACTCCTGAAGAGACTGCCGCGAAGATCGAACTCCTGCGTACTCGGGTCGAGGAATCACGCTGGGCAACCCCCCGGGTCGTCCTCCCGATCGTGGATGTTACCGAGGATCGACTGATCGGCCAGGTCAGCCGTTACTGGCAGAGTGAGGAAACCGATTGGCTCTCGGCGGGGATCGTTATTTTTGATCCCGAGAACCGAAAGCGAGGATTCGGGTACGAGGCCCTCGGCCTTCGGAGCGACTACCTATTCCGGGAGTTGCCGACTATCGCGCGGCTGGATCTACGGACTTGGTCGGGAAACCGCGGGACGATGACGCTGGCCGAGAAGCTCGGGTACGCCCAAGAGGCGTGTTTCCGCCGAGCTCGTATGGTCAACGGCCAGCACTTCGACGGCATGGGTTACGGCGTCCTGCGCGAGGAATGGGAAGGGCGATTCCCTGCAGGTTTCAGGGTGTGATCGACGGGTGGTGAGGGCAGGTGGGCTGCCCGTGCCCACCACCGCCCCCGCCCACCCGGGATGACGATTTGCTCCCCTCCTCGGTTACGCTCCCCGCATGAGTACCACCCTCGTCCTTGGCGGAACGGGTTTTCTGGGCGCCCACGTGTCCGCCGCGGCCGTGCACAGGTCCCTGCCCCTAGCCACCCTGGCCGAACCTCACGGGCCGCCGGTTTTTGCTGTGGGTCGGGATCCCAGTTCGGCTCCCTGCTTCTGCAACCCGCGGGACAGCATTCAGTGGCTGGCAAGGGACCTGGAACCTGAGTCGAGCGTGACCTCACTGCTGGACGAAATTCAACCCACCCTCGTCTTCTCATGCGCTGCCTTGACCCGCGTTGCGGACTGCGAAGCTCAATCCGAACGGGCAGAGCGCCTCAATCGCGAGCTTCCCGCTGAGACGGCCAGCTGGTGCGCGGCTCACAACGCGCGGCTCATTCACATCTCCACCGATCTCGTCTTCGGTGGCGAGCCTCCGCCTGCCTCGGGTTTTGCGGAGTCCGACCCGCCCGCTCCCCTGTCCACCTATGGTCGCACCAAATACGCGGGCGAAGAGGCCGTACTCAGTGCTCACCCCGAAGCGCTGGTCGTGCGACTGCCCCTGCTCTACGGCAACTCAGGAGGCCGAGGCCTGGGCGCCTCCGACAGCCTGCTCGAGGCCATCGACCGTGGCGAGTCGCCGGGCCTTTTCCACGACGAATTCCGTACACCCTTGGATGTCAGCAATGCGGCCCAAGCCCTCATGGAACTGGCCGATTCCGACCTGGCGGGAATCTTGCACTTGGGCGGGCCCGAGCGCATTTCCAGGTTCGAATTCGGGCTGGCTGTATTGGGAGCCATGGGACTGGAAGCCTCCGATGCGCGGGAGGAATTGACCTCTCGAAGCCGGACCGATCATCCCGGTTACGAACAGCGGCCCTCGGACGCCAGCCTCGACAGTTCGCTGGCACGGGATTCCCTAGAGACACCGCTGTTGGCTG
>CAYXTP010000003.1:73013-83268 GCA_964467985.1 uncultured Planctomycetaceae bacterium | reverse complement strand
GCCAGCCTCGACAGTTCGCTGGCACGGGATTCCCTAGAGACACCGCTGTTGGCTGTGGCTGCGGGCCTCGCCCAAGCGATGCGCTAGGGGCTTCGGTGACCTAGACTCTCCGGGCCATGGACCTCTCCAAACGATATCAGCCTGCCGATCTCGAGGGACCGATCTACAGCGCCTGGGAAGCCAGCGGCGCGTTCCAACCTCCGGCCGAAGGCCAAGGCAGTGGCAAGCCTTTTTCGGTGGTCATCCCCCCGCCCAACGTGACTGGCCGCCTGCACATGGGGCACGCCCTGAACGGCACTCTGCAGGACATCGTCATTCGGCACCGGCGCAAGGCCGGCTTCGACACGGTGTGGGTGCCGGGTACGGATCACGCGGGCATCGCCACCCAAGCGGTCGTGGAAAAGAAGCTCTACGCCGAAGACAAGCAGACTCGCGAGGAACTCGGTCGCGAGGCCTTCCTGGCCAAGGTCTGGGACTGGAAGGAAGAGCACGGCAACATCATCCTCGAGCAGTTTCGCAGTCTGGGCTGTTCCTGTGACTGGTCGCGTACGGCCTTCACCATGGACGAAGGCCTGACTCACGCCGTGCGCACGGCCTTTGTGGACCTGTGGAAGAAGGGGCTGATCTATCGCGGCTCACGACTTGTGAATTGGGATTGTGTGCTCGAGACCGCCATCAGTGACGACGAGATCGAGAACGTGGAGCGTAAGGGCAAGCTGTGGACCCTGCGCTATCCGCTCAACGCCAAACCGGGCCAGTTCATCTGCGTGGCCACCACCCGGCCCGAGACCATGTTGGGCGACACCGGCGTCGCGGTGCACCCCGACGACAAACGCTACAAGGACTTGGTCGGCACCTCCTGTCGCCTGCCCCTGACGGAGCGTGACATTCCCATCGTGGCCGACGAGTCGGTGGATCCCAGCTTCGGGTCGGGCGCCGTCAAGGTCACACCGGGTCACGACCCGGCCGACTACGAGCGTGGCGAGCGCAACAACTTGCCTATCATCAACATCCTCGAGAAAGACGGCCGCATCAATGCCGAGGGCGGCGAGTTTGCAGGTCAAGCCCGCGAGTTGGCGCGCAAGAACGTCTTGGCCGCCCTCGACGAGCAAGGTTTCTTGGGCGAGATCGAAGACATCCGCCACAACGTGCCCCTTTCGGATCGATCCAAGTCCATCGTCGAGCCGCTCGTCAGTGAACAGTGGTTCGTCTCCATGCAGCCCCTGGCCGAGCCCGCACTCAAGGCGCTCGACAAGGGCTGGCTCGAGTTTCGCCCCGAACGCTGGGGCAAGGTCTATCGCCACTGGCTTGAGAACGTGCACGACTGGTGCATCAGTCGTCAGCTCTGGTGGGGACACCGCATCCCCGTTTGGTACGACGAGGACGACGTGCCCGTCGCTTCGGTGGAAGAATTGGAAGTCGGCTCAGCGCACCCCGAAACGGGCAAGCCCATTGTTCGTCAGGACGCTGACGTGCTCGACACCTGGGCCTCATCCTGGTTGTGGCCCATCGCCACCTTCGGTTGGCCCGACACGCATTCCACCGACCTGGCGCGTTTCTTTCCGACCCAGTTTCTGTCCACCGCATCCGAGATCATCTATCTGTGGGTGGCGCGCATGGTCATGGCGGGTTACGCCTTCATGCCCGAGCGCACCGAAGAGGAACGCAACCCCTTCAAGACCTGCTACATCCACGCCACCGTTCTCGACGGCAAGGGCAAGCGCATGTCCAAGTCGGCCGGCAACGGCATCGACCCTCTGGACATGATCGAGAAGTACGGCGCCGACGCCGTGCGCTACAGCTTGGTGCTGCTCACCAAGGAGGGACAGGACGTGCGCCTCTCCCCAGACCGCTTCGAGCAGGGCAGCCGTTTCTGCAACAAGGTCTGGAACGCAGCGCGTTTTGTGATGATGAACCTGGTCGGCGAACGCAGTGCTGCACCCGTGGAGCTCGAGGACCGTTGGATTCTCTCACGCCTGAAGAGTGCCGCTGACGAAGTGGGCCAAGCTCTCAACGACTACCGCTTCAATGACGCCGCCACGACCCTCTATCGTTTCGTTTGGAATGACTTCTGCGACTGGTATCTGGAATTGGCCAAGGGCCGTTTCGGTGAGTCCGAAGCCAGCGCCGAGAGTGCTGCGGCTGCGCGCGGCGTGTTGACCCGCGTGCTGACCGACATCCTCGGCCTGCTGCACCCCTTCACTCCCTTCCTGACCGAAGAACTGTGGACGGGCCTGCACGAAACCCTAGAGCAGGAGCCCGCATCCGACCTGATTCGTGCTCCTTTCCCTGATGGGGCAGACCTGGAAGTGGACGAGACGTCCATGGCAGAAATGACCGTGCTGCAAGGCGTCGTCGGTGCTGTGCGCCGCATTCGCACCCTGACGACCGTGGGTGAACGCAAGCCCCTGGTGGCTCTGATCCAGGCCCCGCGCGATGACGAGCGGGCGATCATTGAACGCCACGCGGACACCATCTCCACCCTGGCTTTCCTGGGCGAGATGCAAGTGGGCGCGGACCTGGAGCGGCCGGCGGGTTCGGCCGTGTCTGTGTTCGGCGGCTTGGAGGTCTTCGTGCCCCTGGGCGAGGAAACCGACTTGGGCAAGTTGAAGGAGGTGCTGGTCAACCGCGCGGGCAAGATGCGGTCGGCGCTCGGTGCCACCGAAGGCAAGCTCGCCAATGAGAACTTCCTCAAGCGTGCGGACCCAGAGATCGTGGAAGGGGAACGGGTCCGATTGAAAGAGCTGGGTGTCGAGCTCGAGTTGCTGACTCGCAACCTAGAAGGCCTCTAGCTCACGGGTCGAACGTGTGCGGATTTGTTGGGGCTGGGTATTCACGGCCCACGAGTGACCCGGGGGTCTGTACCCTCGGGCCCATGGATACTCCCCCCAACTGCCTGCACCGGACCTTCCTCACCCTGGCCGCGGGCCTGTTGAGTGCTGCCGCGCTCCCTGCCCAGACCACGGCCCTGAAGGGGGCCACCCTCTTGCCCATCGATGGCCCGCCGATTGAGAACGGCGTGATGCTGTACGAGAAGGGCAAGATCACGGCCATCGGCAAGGCCGAGGATGTGGCCATTCCCGACGGAGCCACAGTCGTTGACGTCTCGGGCAAAATCGTCATGCCTGGCTTGGTGGATACCCACTCGCACATTGGCGGCGTGGGTGCGGCAGATCGCTCCGGTCCGATCCAGCCGGGTGTGCGGGTCTACGATTCGATCAACGTGCGTGGCTCCAGCTTCAAGCGCGCGCTGACTGGCGGCGTTACCACCGCCAACCTCATGCCAGGTTCGGGCCACCTGTCTTCGGGTCAGACGGTGTACGTCAAACTTCGCATGGGGGAGAAGACACCGCGCACGATCGATTCCATCTCTTATCGCTTCCCCGATGGTTCGCCCATGGGCGGGTTGAAGATGGCGAACGGCACCAACTCGATTCGCAACAGCGGCGAGGGGGGCTTCCCGGGTACCCGCGGCAAGTCCGCTTTCCTCGTGCGTTCCTTCTTCATCAAAGCTCAGGAGTACCGGGCCAAGATCGCGGCGGCCGTGGACGAGGACGGCAACCCCGACGCGACTAAGTTGCCCCCCCGGGACTTGCACCTGGAGACCCTGCTCGAGGTCATGGATGGCAAGCGCATCGTCCACCACCACACGCATCGGCAAGATGACATTCTCACGGTCCTGAGACTGTCGAAGGAGTTCGGCTTCCGAGTCGTGCTCCACCACGTATCGGAAGGCTGGATGGTGGCCGACCAGATTGCCGCCGCGGGCGTGCCCTGTTCGGCCATCTTGGTGGATTCCCCGGGCGGCAAGCTCGAGGCCCTCAACCACGTAATCGAGTCGGGGGCGATCCTGGAGAGGGCCGGGGTTCGGGTGGCCTTCCACACAGACGATTGGATCACCGACTCCAGGCTCTTCTTGCGGATCGCGGCCCTGGCCGTGCGTGGGGGCATGAGTCGTCAGGCGGCGCTGGAGTCCTTGACCCTGGCTGGGGCAGAAATGCTGGACCTCTCCGACCGGGTGGGGTCTCTGACCCCGGGCAAGGATGCGGATTTCATTGTGCTCTCCGGCGACCCACTCAGCGTCTACACCCGTGTCGAGCAGACCTGGGTTGAAGGCGAAAAGGTCTTCGACCTGTCCAACCCCGACCATCAGATCTTTGCCGAGGGCGGCTACGGCGCCACGGATGACATCACCCCTTACTACTGCTGCTACGACCACCTGATCAACTCGGAGAACAACTGATGCGCACCCGATTCACAGGGGCACTGCTTGCCCTCATGGTTTTCAGTTCCGTCAGCGCCGCGCAGGTAGCGGTCAAGGCGGGCAAGATCCACACGGTTTCCGGAGAAGTGATCCGAGATGGTGTGATCATCGTCTTGGAGGGCAAGATAGCGGCCGTGGGTCCGGCGGTCGACTTCCGCATCCCCACTGGTTTCGAAGTGCTTGAGGCGGCAGTGGTTACACCAGGTCTGGTGGATGTGCGCAGCACGGCGGGGCTCACGGGCATCTACAACGGCGACAACCAGACCCATGATCAGGACATGCTCGAGACGTCGAAGCCTGTTCAGCCCGGCTTGCGTGCCATCGACGCCTACAACCCACGCGAGGAGTTGATTGACTACGTGCGTTCCTACGGAGTCACGACAATCCACACGGGCCACGCGCCCGGCCCCCTGATCTCGGGGCAAACCATGCTCGCCAAGACCCGCACGACCACAGTCGCCGATGCGGTCTTCAATCCGTTCTTCGGCGTGGCCGCCAACCTCACGCCTGGAGCCCAGAACGGCGCCGGAGCGCCAGGGACCCGTGGCAAGATTGTGGCCGTGCTGCGCGAAACACTCATCGGTGCCCAGGAGTACAAGGCCACCCTGGCCAAGTACGACGGAGAGGGCCCGCCGCCCGCCCGTGACTTGTCCAAGGAGGCGTTGCTAGAGGTGCTCGCGGGCAAGGCTCCCCTGATCGTCACCGCCAATCAGGCCCAAGACATCGCCAGTGCCCTGCGCCTGAAAGCCGAGTTCGATCTGAATCTGTGGCTCGACATGGCGGCCGAGGCCTACACCCTGATCGACGAGATCAAGGCGGCCAATGTCCCGGTCCTCCTGCACCCCACCATGTACCGCGCGGCGGGCGACGCCAAAAACCTCTCGTTCACCACGGCCCAGAAGCTGGCCGAAGCGGGCATCCCGTTCGCCATCCAGACGGGCTACGAGGGTTACGTGCCCAAGGTTCGCGTGCTGCTCTTTGAGGCCGCCCTCGCCGCCGCCCACGGCCTGGGTCCGGCCCGCGCCCTGGAGGCCATCACCTTGAGCCCCGCCCGCCTACTCAAGATCGACGACCGAGTAGGTTCCATCGAAGTGGGCAAGGATGGCGACCTGGCCCTCTTTGACGGCGACCCCTTCGAGTACACGACCCACTGCATCGGTGTCGTGATCGAAGGAGAGGTCGTGTCGCGAGTGGTGCGCTAAGCGAGTCCGTTCAGTCCGCGGCCTGGCGCAACGCTCGCTTCACGTAGACCGGAACCATTTCTCGTCGCCAGTCTGCGTCGCCTGGGATGTTGTCGAGGGGGCGGCAGCGTTTGTGGGCCAGGGTTGCGACGGCCGTGACGGCGTCGTCAAAGGAGGACGTGCCCGGCGTTGTTCCGATTAGCAAATCCGCCGCGCCCTTCACTCGCATGGGCCTAGCCGCTAAGGCGATCGCGGCAAGGTCGGCTCCTGTGACGGTTCCGTCATCGCCCACGTCGAGCCGCACGGCACATCCGAAGAGCGGGAAGTCGATCGAGTCGCGGTTGCGCAGCTTCAGGTACACGCCGCGGTGGCCGGAGGCTGGTGCGGCGATATGAATGGCGACGAGTAGCTCCGCGGGCTCCACCTGCTTGTTGACGATGCCATCATTCTTCCAGAGGTCCGACACGAGCACCGTTCGTTCGCCCTCGGGTCCTAGAAACACTGCGCTCGCGTTCACAGTCATCAGGGCTGGTGCGGTGTCGTTCGAGGCTGCTGCGACGCAGCGCTGGCCGCCAGCGACGACGTGGCATTCTGTTCCGTCCTTCTTGAGGCAGTAGCCCAGTGACTTGCGCCAGAAGTAAGTCTGGTTGTACCAGCGGCAGCGCGTATCGAGCATCAAGTTGCCGCCCAGGGTGCCGACGTTACGCAGCTGTCGGCCCGAGACCAGACCCGCGGCCTGGGCCAGGGCCGGTGCGCGCTCCTGGATGAGCGCGTGTTCGCTGGCGGCGGTCAGGGTGGTCATGGGGCCTAGGCGCAGGCCACCGGCGTCTTCTGTTACGCCCGCCAGGCCCTTCACCTTGGCCAGGGATACGACGGTCTTGGGCTCGAATAGGCCGTGCTTCATGTTGGGCACCAGGTCGGTGCCCCCGGCCACGACCAGGGCTTCGCCGGGCTCGGCGGCTAGCAGTTCCACGGCTTCGGCGGCGCTGGTGGGCTCAAGCAGGCGGTAGGCGGGTAGGCGTAGCATGGTCTAGCTCACCTTGTCCGGCGTGTTCAACTCGCGCAGAGCGCGCAGCACCTTGGCCGGGGTGAAGGGCAGGTCGGTCAAGCGCAGACCGACGGCGTCGTACACGGCGTTGGCCAGAGCGGGAATGGATGAGTGCAGGGGACCTTCGCCTGCCTCCTTGGCTCCGTACGGTCCTTCCGGGTCAACGCTCTCGACGATCAATGCCTCGATCTCAGGCGTGTCGAGGGTCGTGGGTAGCGGGTAATCGAGAAGTGAGGGTCCGTCGTGCAGACCGAAACGATTGACCTTGTGTTCTTCCATCAATGCCTCGGCGATGCCCATGTAGACCGAGCCCTCGATCTGTCCCGCGACCAAACGTGGGTTCAACGCGCGACCGCAGTCGTGGGCGCACCAGACCTTGCGCGCGTTGATGACGCCCGTCTCCACGTCCACGTCCACTTCGACCACGTGGGCCGTGAAGGAGTAAGCCGGCGAGGCGCCGATGGCACCCCCGCGGTAGTCACCGCCCAGCTTGGGTGTGTTGTAGGAGCCCGTGGCCCCCAGGGTGTCGCAGGCGGCTTCGGTGATGTGGAAAGCCTCGCGCATGGGGATCGCCCGCTCGCTGTCCTGCAGGTCGATGGCCATGCCGCGCAGCAGGCGCACGCGTTTGGGGTCGCAGTCCCAGCTGGCCGCAAGGCTGTCGACGATCTGAGTCCGTAACTTGCGACAGGCATCGATGACGGCGTTGCCCACCATGAACGTGACCCGTGAGGAGTAGGCACCCAGGTCCACCGGGCACAGGTCCGTGTCGGCCGCGACCACTCTCACGTCGGCCACGTCGAGGCCCAACTCCTCGGCCACGAGGTACGCGGCCACCGAGTTCGATCCTTGACCGATGTCGTTGCCGCCGGTGAAGACCGTCACGAGCCCCGAGCGGTCGACCTTGATCTGGATACCCGCTTGGGGCATCTCATTGGGGTAGATGGCGTAGTTCGTGCCCGTGATGTACATGGAACCCGCCACGCCCAGCCCGCGCCCGAAGGGCAGCTGCCCGCGGCGAGTTTTCCAGCCACTAGCCCGCTCGACCTTGTCCAAGCACTCCAGGAATCCATTGGATGTAATGCGTTGACCGTTGACGGTCTGGGTGGACTCGCCTTGGAAGTTTCGGCGACGCAATTCGATCGGATCGAGTTCGAGCTGTTCCGCCAACTGATCCAACTGAATCTCAAACGCAAAGCGCGGCTGCACGCTGCCGTGGCCTCTCTTGGGGCCACAGGGAGGTGTGTTCGTGAACACGCGCGTCGAATCGAAGCGATAGGAGGGGAAGTCATAGGGCCCCGTCAGCAACTGGCCCGAGTAGTAGGTCGTGACCAGACCGAAGGAACTGTAGGCGCCACCGTCCAATAGAATCTTGGCATCGACGGCGGTCAGCATCCCGTCGCGCGTGGCTCCCGTGCGGTAGTGCATCTGGGCCGGATGGCGACCGCGGTGGGCGTAGAATACCTCCTCACGCGTCCACAACATCTTGACTGGACGGCCGGTGATCTGGGCCAGCTTGGCAACGCAGAATTCCAGGCTGAAGGGGTCCGACTTGCCACCGAAGGCGCCCCCCAAGCACGGTTGGATGACGCGCACCTTCTGAGGTGCGAGACCCAAGACCTTGGAGATTTCACGATGCACGTAGTGGGTGATCTGGGTGGAAGACCACAGCGTTAGGTTTCCATCCGCGCCAGCCTGAGCCAGGGCGCAATGGGGCTCGATGGCCGCATGGGTCGTTCCGTGGAAGGAGTAGTCACCCTCCACGACCACGCCCTCTGCGCGAGCCTTCTCGAAGCCCGCGTCTACATCTCCGAATTCCAACTCCACGTGCTTGGAGACGTTGCCAGACTTGCGGCCCGGGTGGATCTGGGGTTCGGCCCTCTCCAGGGCCTCACGCGGGTCAAGGAATGGGTGCAGGGGCTCGTATTCAACCTCGATCAACTCCAGTGCGGCATTGGCCGTGTCCTCGTCCGTCGCGGCGACGGCCGCCACCTCGTCTCCAATGAAGCGCACCCGATCCACGGCTAGGGCGTTCTCATCAGGAGTCCAGGGGATGACTCCATAGCACTGCGGCAGGTCGGCGCCCGTGATCACGGCCTGCACGCCCTCCAGGGCAAGTGCCTTCTGCGTGTTGATCGAGAGGATCTTGGCGTGGGCGTGGGGGCTGCGCAGGGTCTTGGCGTGCAGCATGCCAGGCAGGACGATGTCGTCGGCGTAGATGGCCGACCCCGTCGCCTTGGCCAGCCCATCCACCTTGCGATGGCCGCGACCGATCACTTGGAACTGCTCGCCCCAAGGCGGCTGGGGTCCGTGGATGTCTCGCGCAGCCACTAGTCTTCCCGTCCTTCGCTTTGCTTGACCGGAGCGAGCGGCAGGTCTTCAGCGTCACGATCCACCTGCCAGGGCGGAAGTTCGCGATCCTCGCCCGCGGCCTCCGCCACGGTCAATTCCACCGCTTCGATGATTTGCGTGTAGCCCGTGCAACGGCAGAGGTTGCCCGAGAGTGCCGTGCTGATTTCGTCGCGCGTCGGACGGGGGTTTTCGTTCAGAAGGGCCCGCGCGGAGAGCATCATGCCCGGCTGGCAGAACCCGCACTGCAGGGCACCGCAGCGATCAAAGGCGTCCTGAACGGGGTCGGGTCCAGTCGCCCCGCCCTCAAGGTGGGCCGGCAGCAGACCCTCGATGGTCGTGACCTCATGCCCCTCGGCATGGGCCGCCGGCAGGATGCAGGACAGGGTTGGCTGACCATCGAGCAGGACCGTGCACGCCCCGCAGTCTCCCTTGTCGCAGCCTTGCTTGGTGCCCGTCCAACCTAGCTTGTAGCGCAGGACCTCGATCAGGGTCCAATGGTCAGGGGCTGCGACGGTCAGTCGATCCCCGTTGACCCGTAGGTGCAGGTTGCGCATGGGGTCATTGTCCATGCCCCGGAGGAGTGAGGCAAGACCAGGGGAAGAGGAGTGGAGCAGCGAGCCCGGGTTTGGGGGCCCAGGCCCGAGCCCGCTACTTCAGCCTCAAGACCACGCGTCGCTCTCCACCGTTCAGTGTGACGGGCTTCTTGGCGCTGCCCTCCGATGTTTCCCCGTGCACGACGTAGCGGCCCGGGGGTAGGGGCCCGAAGCGGTGCTCGGTGGGGGAGAAACCGCCCTCGACGTAGAGGTACTGCAGGTCTTGGAATCCGAAGAGGTTGGCGTAGTCGCGCCCCGCTGCGTCGAGCACGCGCACGCTGCCACGTACGGGATCGCGGGTGCTCTTGGACTGCAACTCCACCTTGACGATCGTGCCTACGTCGAGAGTCAGGCGCATCTCGGAGGTCGCGTTGGCGCGCACTGTCAGTGGAGCACTCTCAGCACTGCAGAGATCTTGCGTGCGTGTCAGCAGGGTGTACTGCCCCGGCGCCAGGGCCTTGAGCAGGGCCGATCCCTCCGCGCCTGTCGTTTGCATGGAAAAGGGCTCGAGGATGCGCCCGCTGGCGTCGCGCACAAAAATCGCGGCCCCTCCGGCCGGCGCGCCACCCGGATCCACGACGGTCAACAGGATCGACCCCGGTTCGGGCAGCTCGAGGACGAGCCCGTCCAGAGTCTGGTCCTCTGCCAGGATCAGACCGCCGAGGGTGACCCGACCCAGGTGACCCTCACCCATGCCAAACATGGGAGCGCCTCCGGCACTGACCCGATAGACACCCGCTCGCAGGGGCAGAACTTCAAACTCCCCGTCCTCAAGGCTTACCAGCTCGCTGTACTGTCCGCCGAACATGCGGTCGCTCCG
>CAYXTP010000003.1:57935-72913 GCA_964467985.1 uncultured Planctomycetaceae bacterium | reverse complement strand
GGTGGGGCGCCAAGCACCACATGCGTCGACTCGCCATCGAGAATCTCTGCTTGACTGAGCTCTATGTTGGCCATGAGCGCGCCGAGATCTGCGTCGCCTCCTAGACCCTTGTCCGTGTCGATTGCTGTGACCTGCCAGGTGCCGGCCTGTAGGTGGGTGAACTCGAACGCGCCTGCCGAATCTGTGGTGACCAGCTTCTGAGTGAGTCCAGCGCCACTGCTCACGGAATCGAGAGCCACGATTGTGACGAGAAACCCATCGGCCAACTTTCCGGCAGAGTCGAAGACCTCGCCAGTTAGCGTTCCCCCTTGGGGTACCTCGATTCGTACGCCTTCGATTCGTTCTGCTGGTGCCAGTTCGACGGGGACTCCAGGGCTCTTCGCCCAACCCTCCGCTTCGGCAATCAACTGACAGCTGCCTGCTGGGATGCCCTTCAGGTCAAACCGGCCCTCCGCATCGGTAGTCGTGTTGGCCGGTTCGAGCCCCACCGCCATCAGTTCTTCCAGCGAAGTGCCGTGGCTGGTCTGGACGGCTGCGTCAGCGATCGGCGTACCATCAGTCCCGTACACTCGGCCGGTCGCGCGACCCGTGGCCTGAACCACGAGTTCGAGCTCCTCGGTCAGAGGCACATCAAACTCGACGGGCTCCGCCGACGCATGCTCTTCATCCTGCACCCAGGCGACGTAGGGGCCAGCGGCCAAGTCTTGAATCACAAACCGGCCCTCGTCGGACTCGACTGTCTTGGAGCGTTTGGAGACTTTCGCTGAGAGCCCACCTGCGGGACCCTTGCTCGAGCGGGCGTAGTGAACTGCAAAACGTTGCACAGGTGCGGTCGTCTCATCGACGACCCTGCCGGCAATCGCTAGCGGTGCTTCGAGTACGAGGTCCAAACCCCGGGTTCCGGGTTGCACCGCGCTGGCCTGGGCTCTCCATTTCACCGATTCCGATCCATCCGAACCCGGTCCAGGTTGTAGCAGCGCAGCTTCAGAACTTGCACTCACGACGAAGGGACCATTGCCCAGACCCGTCAGCGTGAACTGACCTCCCTCATCGGTGAGAGTTGAGGAACGGGCTCCCCGCATGGCATTTATGCCCCCGAGCCCCACGGCGTGCGCCACGTCGAAGTTAGCCTGGACTTGGGTCTCCACAGCCGGGCGGCCGTCGGCCCAATGCAAGCTGCCGCGGATCGACTGGCCTCGTCTGAGAGTCAGCGTGACGCCCTCTACAGATTCGGTCGCGAGCAGGTTCAGGGGGTGCCGCTCCCCTTCGAGGAAGCCCTCGGCTGTCGCCAGCAACTTCGCTTCGCCCGGATTCAAGCCACGCAGCAAGAACTGACCCTTGGTATCGCTTTGAACTTCCCTTTCGGAGTCGGCACCGAGCGAGCCCAAGAGGCCATCTGAAACGACCTGGACCGTGGCCTCGGCCACAGGCGCGCCAGCCTCGTCTACAACCGTACCCCTGACACTGGCACCGGCCACGAGCGTGAGAACCTCTTCGATCTGGGCACCTTCGATCACTGGTTCGAGGCTTACCCGGTCGCCGGTCAGGTAGGGGTGCACGGCGCGCAGCCCATAATGGGTGCCTGCCGGTAGCGCGCGGAAAGAGAACTTCCCTCCCTCGAGTGCGTCAAAAGTCACGGGTCTGAAGGGGCGGGATCCGACCATCGACAGCGGGTCGAGTTGCGCGCTGGCCTGACTCAACTCCATGGGAGTCGTCTCCGACAGTGCGCCCTGTACGTCAGAAACGAGGCGCCCCTGCAAGTAGGCGCCGAGTTCCAGAAGGATCGGCGCTGCGCCGCTCGCACTCAGGTCCGTGGCTTCGGGGCTGTAAGCAAACTTGCCGCGTACGATCACCCAGGCGGATTCCTGGTCATCTCCTGTCGGTACGCGGAACTGCCCACTCTCGTCGACGGGATAGGTGCTGAGGGACTCACCCTCCGCATGACTCCAGCGCAGGTAACTGGCGTAGTCCATAGCCCTCGGCACCGCGATCACCGCAAGGTCATCGGTCGACTCGTGATTGCCGGCTGGCCATTGGATCTGGCCTTCGTGCCAGGAATCATCCGTCCGTTCCAGTTCTCGCCGCTCATCTGCGTCTGGCGCCAAGGCCTCAAGCTCTTCTTCGGGCTCCGCCGCATCGACGGGAAGACGAGTGGGCTCCTGAGGCGTGACCGTGTCGGTGGTAGGCAGGTGCGCGCGTGAGTCGTCCTCGCCCAAGCTCAGAATGACTAACGTGGCAACTACGGCTAAGGCCAAGACAGCTAACAGTTGTTTCATAGGATCAATCCTGTGCTTGGGGAGCTACGCGAGGCCGGATGACTGATAAGAATCGGGGCGTCGATCTCGTTGCGATTCTCGTTCGGCCAGCATGGTTCTGGTGCCCCCGCGGCGCTATCCGGTCTGATGCGTATGCGTGCCACGGTCGCGTATTCACTCTCCACTGGCAATCCGCTGGCAGTGGCCCTTTGCGGGGCTCGCTCGGGTCCGTACTCTCTTCCCTGCGCGTGGGCTTAGGTCGCCCTCTCGCCCCCCCCTGTGCCCGCCATGGAAGCTGCCAACCCCCACCCCCGCCCGGAAACTGGCTCTCCCCCCGAGGTATTGAGGGGCCTCGTCACTGGATTGCACCATGTCGCCGTCGCCGTGCGCGACCTGGAAGAGGCACGCAATTTTTACTCGCAAGCCCTCGGCTTGAACCTGGGCGAGCCCGAATTCGTGCAGGACCAGGGTGTGAACGTGGTCGTGCTGCAGGCGGGTTCGACGCGCATCGAACTCGTGGCTCCAGCGCGGGAGGACTCGCCCGTGGCGCGCTTCTTGGAGAAGCGCGGGCCCGGGCTGCACCACCTGGCCTGGAAGGTCGATTCGGTCGAACAGGCAATCGGCCAGCTGGCACAGCAGGGCGTGCGCTTGATCGACGAGGCCCCACGACCCGGCTCACACCAAACGACGATCGCTTTCGTGCATCCTTCTGCGACCGGCGGGGTGTTGATGGAACTCGTTCAGGACCCCGATTGAGGCGCACGGGCGCCACTCAACCCAACCCTCACTCCATGGCCGACGAAACCCCCCAGCAGCGGCTGCTGCGACTGCGTGAAGAGACCTTGACGGGCGGTGGTGAGGCCCGCATTGCCGCGCAACACGCCAAGGGAAAGCTGACAGCTCGCGAGCGCATCGAGTTCCTCGTTGACGAAGGCTCCTTCGTCGAGCTCGATCGCTTCGTCACTCACCGCTGTACGGACTTCGGCATGGCCGAGCAGAAAATCTTGGGCGATGGAGTCGTCACCGGACACGCACTCATTGACGGTCGGCCCGTCTACCTGTTCAGTCAGGACTTCACGGTCTTTGGCGGATCCTTGTCCGAGACCCAGTCCGAGAAGATCTGCAAGGTCATGGACATGGCAGCCAAGGTGGGCGTGCCCGTCCTGGGGCTCAACGATTCGGGTGGAGCGCGGATTCAGGAAGGGGTGCAGAGTCTGGGCGGCTACGCTGAAATTTTCTGGCGCAACACCCGAGCCTCAGGGGTGATTCCGCAGTTGTCGGCGATCCTCGGTCCCTGCGCGGGAGGTGCGGTCTACAGTCCGGCCATCACGGACTTCACCCTGATGGTGGAGGGTAACTCGTACATGCACATCACGGGGCCCGACGTGGTCAAGACGGTGACCCACGAAGATGTCACCAGCGAGGAACTGGGTGGCGCAGAGGTGCATTGCTCGAAGAGTGGCGTCGCTCACTTCTCAACGGCGGATGACAAGTCCTGCATGAACCTCATGCGGCGACTGCTCGGGTATCTGCCGCTCAACAATGCCGAGGACGCCCCTTTCGTAGAGACGGACGATCCGTCAGATCGGCGCGAGTCGGCCCTCGACTCGATCGTTCCCGACGATGCGCAGAAGCCCTACGACATGACCAAGGTGATCGACCTCGTCTTGGACCGCGAGTCCTGGTTGGAAGTTCAATCGGCTTTTGCACGCAACTTGGTGATAGGCTTTGGCCGCCTGGGCGGGCGAGTCGTGGGAATCGTAGCCAACCAACCCGCAGTCCTCGCCGGTTGCCTGGACATCGAGGCAAGCGAGAAGGGTGCGCGTTTCATTCGCTTCTGCGACGCATTCAACATCCCCATTGTGACCTTTGAAGATGTACCGGGGTTCTTGCCCGGAACGGATCAAGAGCACAACGGCATCATCCGCCACGGCGCCAAGTTGCTGTACGCCTACTGCGAGGCCACGGTGCCCAAACTGACCGTCATCACCCGCAAGGCCTATGGTGGCGCTTATGACGTGATGGCGTCCAAACACATTCGCGCGGATGTCAACGTGGCTTGGCCGGGAGCCATGATCGCCGTGATGGGGGCTGCCGGTGCGGCCAAGATCATTCACCGGCGCGAAATCGCCGCGGCCGAGGATTCGGACGCGGTGGAAGCCCAGCGAGCGGCGGAGTACGAGGAGACCTTCAACAACCCGTACCGCGCAGCTGCCCGTGGGTTTGTCGATGACGTCATCGAGGCCTCCGCGACTCGTCCCTATCTGATTCGAGCCCTCGGACTACTTGCCAGCAAGCACGAACCCGGCCCCTTGCGCAAGCACGGCAACATCCCCCTCTAGGCGCAGGTTCCCAGGTCATGTTCCAACGCATTCTGATCGCCAACCGGGGGGAAATCGCCCTGCGTATCATTCGCACCGCCCGGGAGATGGGCATTGAGTGCGTGGCCGTCTATTCAGACCACGACGCACAGGCCTTGCACACCCGCATGGCTCACTTGGCGGTGGCGTTGGAGGGCTCGACACCGGCCGAGACGTACCTGGACATGGACAAGATCCTGGCCGCGGCCAAGCAGAGTGGAGCCGAAGCGATCCATCCGGGTTACGGATTCCTGTCAGAGAACGCGGCCTTCGCACGCGCTGTGACCGAGGCCGGCTTGGCCTGGATCGGCCCTCCCCCAGGGGCAATCGAAGTCATGGGAGACAAGATCGCCAGTCGCCGAGCGATGACGGACGCTGGCGTTCCCTGTGTTCCTGGATTGACCGACCCGGTCGATGATCCCGCCGCCGCGCTCGAGGCGGCCGACGAAATCGGCTACCCCGTTGCGATCAAGGCCGCCGCCGGAGGGGGGGGCAAGGGCATTCGAATCGTGCGCGAGCGCGAGCACATGGAGAGCGCCTTCCGGGCCGCAACCGGGGAAGCCGTATCCGCCTTTGGAGACGGGCGCCTCTACATCGAGCGTTACATCGATCACCCACGCCACATCGAAATTCAGGTCCTGTTCGATCACGAGGGCCGGGGAGTGAGCCTGTTCGAACGCGAGTGCTCCATTCAGCGCAGGCACCAAAAACTGATCGAGGAGAGTCCTTCCGTGGCGATCGACGACCAGCAGCGTGCCGCCATGGGGGACATCGCCTTGCGCGCCGGAGCTCACGTGGATTATCGCGGTGCCGGTACGGTCGAATTCCTTTGGTCGGGAGGGGAGTTCTTCTTCCTCGAAATGAACACTCGCTTGCAGGTCGAGCATCCAGTCACCGAACTCGTGACCGGAGTGGATTTGGTCGCCGAACAGTTACGTATTGCCGCCGGTGAGCCCCTGGGCTTCAACCCGGACGACTTGACGGTCAATGGGCACTCCATCGAGGTGCGCATCAACGCCGAAGACCCCTGTAGTGGTTTCTTGCCCTCCACCGGCACCCTGCGCAACATGCGCATCCCGGGCGGTCCCGGCGTGCGCTTGGACAGTGCGATGTACCGCGGTATGGAGGTTGGGCTCAACTACGATCCGATGCTCGGCAAGTTGATCGTTTGGGGGTCGGATCGGCAGCAAGCCATCCAACGCATGCGGCGCGCGATCGCGGAGATGAATGTAGGCGGTGTGAGGACCAGCTTGCCGGCTGCCCTACAGGTGTTGGAGACTCCGGAGTTCGAAGCAGGCGATGTCGACACGCACTTCCTGGAGTCCTTGCTCCTGGCACCGCCGCTGGAGTTTGAACCCCTCGTGGCCGCGGCGGCCGCCATGTACGTCCACAACCGATCGCGGCGCCGGGCCCTGGAGCCCAGTCAAGGATCGCGCGAGGCTTGGCGCGACCGCGGCCGGAGATCGGTGAGTGACTTCACTCGACGCGCTGGGGAGCGAGGGGGCGACGCATGAAGTACTTCATCACTTTGGGCGACCGCGTGCACGAAGTCGAACTGACCCGGCATCTCGGCGAATTGCGTGTCACGATCGGGGGTCAACCCACGGATCTGACCTACAGCGAAGCCGACCGCCTGGGGCAAGTTACTCTGAAGCACGGGGGCCGGAGCTACGGAGTTTCGATCGAGGAAGCGAATGCGGGCATCTGCGTGACCCTGGCTGGCCACGACTACGTCATGCAGATTGAAGACGAACGAGAGTACGCAGCGCATGTGGCCGAGCGTGCCGCCAACAAGGGTGGCGGGCTGATCAAGGCCGTCATGCCGGGTGTGGTCGTTGAGACCCTCGTTGTGGTTGGCGATGAGGTACAGGAAGGCCAACCCCTGCTGATTCTCGAAGCCATGAAGATGCAGAACGAGATTCTTGCTGCCGGGCCCGGTCGCGTGAGTGTGCTGCACGTGGAGGCGGGGCAGGCCGTGAGCGCAGGCGAGAAGCTCGTGGGGCTGGCGGGGCTGGACCAGGACTGACCGGGACGCGCGGCTCGTCGTGGTGAGCAGAAGACACCGATTCGGGTAAGCAGGGTAGACTGGATGCGCGATGCGTTGCCTTCCGATTGATTCCAATACGTGCAGCTGGCTGGCGCGGCGCTGCTTGGCGATCTTGCTCGGCTTCGCCCTGCTCATTGAGTCGTCGCGAGCCACCTGGTCCATCGTCGTGATCAACAAGAAAACCGGCGAGGTCTGCAGCGCCACGGCAACCTGCATCCAGGGCACGGGTCTGGAAACGATGGTGCCCGTGATCGTGGTCGGCAAGGGAGCGGGCGCGGCGCAGGCCTTCGTGTTGAGCAGCGCTCAGAACCGCAAGATCATGTTCTCGGGATTCAAGAAGGAGATTCTGCCTGCGCGCATTATGGACTTCATCAGCAACTCCGATTCCAATCTGGGGGCCAGACAGTTCGGGATTGTGTCATTCGCCGGAACACCCGTGACGTTTACGGGCGCCGATCTGAACTCTCAGGTCGCGGCCTGGGCTGGTGGCTTGAGCGGCGAAACGCAGGAACTGGCCTATGCGATCCAAGGCAACAGTCTGACTGGCGCCAACGTGGTGCTCGCCGCGGAGCAAGCCCTACTGAACACTCCCGGTGACCTGTCCCTGAAGGTCATGATGGCCATGGATGCCGCACGCTCCATGGGCGGAGACGGCCGCTGCTCATGCAGTCCATCCGCTGCCGACAGTTGCGGTTCGCCGCCTCCTTCGTTCGACAAGAGCGCGCACCAGGCGGTCATGTTTCTTGCCCGGCCTGGAGACAAGAACGGCTCGTGCAACGGAACGGTGGGCTGCGCGAACGGCGACTACTACCTGTCATTGAAGGTCGGTGGTGACTGGACCAACGTCGACCCCGTAATCGAGTTGCGCGACCAATACGCTCAGTGGCGGGCAGCTCTTGCGGGGGTTCCGGATCACTACTTGTCCGAGGTCCAAGTCGATCGTCAGAGCCTTGTGGCCGACGGTCGCAGCCGTGCACGGATCACCATACGGCTCAAAGACATCGACGGAGTGCCGCTCACACAAGGCGGAGCGTCGATCAACCTCAAGCGTCAGAATCCCCTGCCGCGCAAGGCCATCGTCGGGCCCGTTACGGATCATGGAGACGGCACGTACTCACTCGAGTTGACTGCGACCACCTCGCCCGGTATCGGGCAGTGGCGAGTTGATGTTGACGTGGGGGGGCCTCGGCCCATTCGCCTGAGCCCCTCCATCAGCCTCAGCAACGATCCCTTGGCTGAGTTGCACGTGGGGATCCGCCAATACAACGTGGGTGCACCGACTCTCGTGCCGTTCACTCTCAACCGGGCTGCAGTGGATGCGGGCCGGCCCTACCGCATCTTGGGAAGCCTGAGTGGGACCCAGCCGGGCTTTGACCTGATGGGCGTTCACGTCGCCCTGAATCGAGATCCCTTCTTCAACGCCACCTGGTTGCCCCCGGGGCCTGCTGAGTTCTTTGGTTCCCACGGAACTCTGGATGGCATCGGACGAGCGAGCGCGATCTTGCGCATGGATGAGGTGCGCTCTGCGTCACTCGTGGGTCTGCGACTCGAGTTCAGCGCCTGGCTCGCGGGCCCCACTCCCGAAGTCACGAACGGGGTGGGTTTCGACATCAGTCTCTAAGGTGGCCGAGCACTCAGAGCGTTAGACTGGCAGGCATGCAAGAGCTGGCCAAGACACTTGTGGACTGGATTGAGATCGAGTCCATCACAGGATCCGAAGCGGACTACGGGGATGCGCTCGGACGTGCACTTGAGGGCAAGGGGTTGGCGGTCGAACGCCAAGAGGTCGAACCCGGCCGTTTCAATCTCCTGGCCCGGGCGGGCATGCCGGAAATTGTCTTCTGCACCCATTTGGACACGGTCCCGCCCTTCTTTGGTTCGAGTCAGGATTCCGATTTTGTCTACGGCCGCGGGTCATGCGATGCCAAGGGTCAGGCCGTGGCCATGTTGTCCGCAGCCCAACGACTGCTGGACTCCGGCGAAGACCGCATCGGATTCCTGTTCACCGTGGGGGAGGAAACGGACAGCGCCGGGGCGAGCTTTGCGAACACCCACCTCGCCGATCCCTGGAACCCGCGCTACGTGATCATTGGGGAACCCACAGACGGCAAGTTCGTCCGTGGTCACAAGGGTCTCTTCGGCGGGTGCCTGGTCGGACACGGCGAGGCGGGGCATTCATCGCAAGAAGTAGGCCCTAGCGCCATTCACGAACTCGTCACGAGCGCGGGCCGGCTCTTGGACGCCGACTGGGGAGAGCACGAGTCGTTGGGCAAGGGCACGTTGAACCTGGGCAACATCCAGGGTGGAATCGCGCCGAATGTCGTGGCCGACCACGCCGACGCGCAGCTATTGATCCGCACGGTGGAAGATCCGGCCACGGTCGACGCGCGTGTGCAGGGATGCTTGAGTGAACACGTGCAGCTCGAAGGGACTTTCGGCTACGGGCCGGTCGAATTCCACGTGCCCACCGGCGAGGACTCCATCGCGGTGGCCTTCGGAACAGACGCCCCACACATGCGCGCCTGGGGCACACCTCTACTCTTCGGCGCCGGATCGATCCGAGATGCGCACACCGACCACGAAAAGGTGGGCAAGCAGCAGTTGATCGACGCCAGCCTGCGGTACGAACAGACGGTGCGCGACCTACTGCGCTAGCGGACCTGCTCGATCGGTTGAGCGATCCAGGCCACCGGGCGCCGTGACTAGGCTGTAGACCTGTCCCGCGGGTACTCAATGTAGGCCGCAGTCTCGTCGGCCACCTGGCGCCCGAAGAGAGACTCCACGACTCCAAAAGCCATGTCGATGCCGGCCGCAACCCCGGCAGAGGTGATGACTCCGTCATCCACAAACCGGGCACCGCGAGCGACATCGATCGTCTCATCCAATTCTGCGAGGCTGTCGTATCCACCCCAATGGGTCGTGGCTCGCTTGTTTCTGAGCAACCCGACCTTGGCCAGCAGCAGGGCCCCCGTGCACACCGAGCAAACCTTCTTTGCCTTCGCGGCCACTTCCGAGATCCACGCCAGGGTCGTTTTGTTCTCCAAGAGCGGCCGCGTTCCGAAACCGCAGGGCACCACAAGCAAGTCAATGGCAGGTGCGCTAGAGAAGGTGTAGTCCGGTACGACCCGCAGCCCACCAGTTGCCGTCACTTCGCCTGAAGTTTGGGCCACTGTAAAAACTCGCAAGGGCGCCCCCTTCTCCGAACGACGAGAGTCGAGTCCCGCTGTCAGCCGCGTACGAGAGAAGACTTCAAAGGGGCCCGCAAAGTCGAGGACCTCGACTCCATCAAAGATGAGCAGGCCGACATTCCAGGGTGCATCCATGGCCGAATCGTACACGGCGCGAGCCAGGGGTGGGAGCGACTCCAATGGGCCGGAGAAGCCGACTCGCCACGGCGCGCTCTGTCTGTGTGGGGGACACCGGCCGTCTCACGCGAGAAAGGAAGGAGCGAAGCCTGGAAGACTGTGGGCGGTGGTGTAGCGTAAGCCCATGCAATCTCATCTCAGCGGAACCGACCTGTTGAACGCCCTTGAGTCAGGCGAAGTGCGGGCCGCAGAGCCTGCTGGTGACGGCTGGGCCGTCAATGCTTGGGTCAAGCAGGGCATTCTGGACATTTTCCGTACGACCGACATCGTTCCGCAGGGCGTAGAGTTGGCCGGAGACCCACGCGAGCCCGCGCGCCTGGCCTTTCGCGACAAGGAGCCGTTTCTCGTGCGTCGATTCGGCGCCCAAGACGATGTTCGTCTCGTTCCGGGTGGCTCGGCGGTGCGCCGGGGAACCTACGTGGGTCCCGGTGTCGTTTGCATGCCGCCCATGTATATCAATGTGGGGGCCTTTGTAGGAGCGGGCTCCATGATCGACTCCCATGCATTGGTGGGCTCCTGCGCTCAGGTGGGTGAGGGTGTTCACGTTTCCGCCGCCGCCCAGATCGGTGGAGTGCTCGAGCCTGCGGGTGCGCGACCGGTGATCATCGAAGACAACGCCTTCGTGGGTGGCAACTGTGGCGTGTACGAGGGCGTGTTGGTCGGGCGCGGTGCGGTCTTGGCCGCAGGGGTCGTCCTGGCGTCGGGGACGGTCGTGCACGATCTCGTCAACCAACGAGAACTCAGTGGGGCAGGCGATCATCCGCTGGAGATCCCCGCTGGGGCCGTCGTGATTCCGGGCACCCGCCCCCTGTCCAGCGAATATGCCCAGCAAAAGGGGCTGGCAGCGGCCTGTGCACTGATCGTCAAGTATCGCGACGAGAGAACGGACGCGGCTACGGCCCTCGAGCAGGCCCTGCGTTAGGAGCCGGACTCTCCGTTCGGAGCCCCCGTCAAGAATGACCCACCCTCGGCAGCCAGGCGCACGATCAGGTCAGCAGCATTGAATTTGGCTCGCCCACCTGCGCGGGCGTGGATGTCTGGGGCGGCAGCCAGGGCGTCCAGCCGCTCTCTTACGAGGGCCGCGCCGAGGCTGTCCGCGTAGCGCAACACTCCGCCCCGGAAGGGCGCGAATCCCATGCCAAAGACTGTGGCCAGGTCCATCTGTGCCGGGCCCTGCACCACATCTTCCTCCAGGCAGCGGGCGGCCTCGTTGACCAAGGACAAGACGCAGCGCGCGACGATGTCTTCGTCCGTCAATTCAGTCAAGGAGGAACTCGTCTGGAAGCGGCCGACGTCCGCGGCGAGGGTGGGCTTCTTGGGCGAAGACCAATCGAAGAAACCCATGCCACTCTTGCGGCCGAGGCGGCCCGACTCGATCCAGGAAACGAGCGCCTCGGAGGGACGCATGCGCGCACCGTAGGCTTCATGCAAGGACCGGGCAGCATGTCCCGCGATGTCCAAGCCCACTTCGTCGAGCAACCGCAGGGGCCCCATGGGCATGCCGAAATCCAACAACAGAGCCTCCAAGCGCTCGGGCTGGACACCCCCTTCGAATAGCCTCAGGGCTTCGTCGAGGTAGGGCCCGAGTAGACGATTGACCAAGAAGCCTGCCACGTCTTTGACGATGACGGGTGTCTTGCCCAAGGCCAGGGCCAGGCCCGCGGCCGCGCGCACCACTTCTGGGCGAGTCTTCTCCCCAGGAACGACTTCAACCAGAGGCATCTGGCGCACGGGGTTGAAGAAATGCAGCCCGATCACTCGGCCGGGATCGGGCAGCCCCTTGGCGATTACAGTGACCGACAGGGACGATGTGTTGGTGGCCAAGATGGCCTTCTTCGGGAGTTCCTCAGCCAACTCGCTGAGCACGGCGCGCTTGATGGCCAGGTTCTCAGCCACCGCTTCGATCGCGACCTGGACGCGGCCCATGCCGCAGATGCCCTGACTCGCGTCGAGGCGATCGAGGGTGGCGCGCGCGCCACTGGGGTCCAGCCTTCGTTGTCGGAGTTTCTTGCGAACGACCTGTTCGTGGTCCACCAAGGTTTTGTCCAGCGCCTCGCGGGACAGATCCGCCAGACGCGTGGCCACGCCCCGCTCGGCCAACAGGCTGGCGATGGCGCCGCCCATGACCCCAGCGCCCACGACGGCCGCTCGTTCGAGCTTGGGAGCGCGCTTGCCGTCCGGGTCACGGCCCAACTTCTTGGCCTCCTCCGATGACTGGAAGATCGAGACCAGGTTCTTGCACACTGGGCCGGTGGCCAAGACGGAGATGGCTTCGGCTTCGCGTGTGGCCGCGGCTTGCACACCCACCCGGGCTGCGCTGGCCACCATGGGAATGACAAACTCCACAGCGGGGTACTTTCCGCGCGTCTTGGCTTCCGCTTTCTGCTGCGCAGTGTGTTCGATAAACAGCGTAGCGAGGGGGTTTCTGTCCACAAACCAGCGTGCTAGCCCGCGCTTCTTGGGACGTGCTTGCGCGCGACCCAAGGACAGGTCGTTGGCAATGCGGAAGAGGTACTCGGGCTGGGCCAAGCGATCGACGATTCCGAGCCTTGCAGCTTGACGCGCGCTGTAGAGGCGCCCGGTCAGGATGGCCTGCAAGGCGGCCGCAACGCCGATTTTCTTTGGCAGTCTGTGTGTACCACCCCAGCCGGGCAGGATGCCAAGCTTGGTCTCGGGCAACCCGAGTCGTGTGCCAGGGGCATCCGCAGCCAGGACGAACTTGCAGGCGAGGGAAAGTTCCAGGGCGCCGCCGGGCACGGGCCCGCCCACCGCCGCCACCGTGCACATGCTGCGCGACAGATTCTCCAAGTGCTCGAGAATGCCGTGCACTTCCAGAGTCATGCGCCGCACGACCTCGGGTTCCGTCAAGGTCTCGATCGTGCTGATGTCGGCGCCGTAGGCAAAGTGCAGGGGTTCTCGACCACGGATGACCAGGCCACGGTCTCCAGCACTGGGCTGCACCGTCGCAAGGGCCAGGGCCAAGTCGCGCCACAATGGAACGTCGAGCACAGTGGCCTTGCGGTGGGGCGGGTCCAGGGTCAAGACGACTAGCCCGGCCTCAGGACGTTCGATACCGACGCACGATCCCTCAGGAGGCATGTCGTCGGGAGTCGGAAGACCTTCCCAGTTGGGCAATTGGCTCATGTCAGTCGTCCCCCTTCTCGAGCACAACCGCGCCGCCCTGGCCACCGCCGATGCAAAGGGTCGCGAGGGCCAGTTCCCCGTCCGAGCGCTTGAGTTCACGCGCGGCGCTCAGCAGGAGCCGCCCACCCGTGGCTCCCACCGGGTGTCCCTGCGCAATGGCTCCACCATGAATATTGAGCCGGCCGGGCTCGAGTTCTCCGAGGGCTTTCTTGCGGCCGAGGTGGCGGCCAGCGAAGTCCTTCGACTCGATGGCCTTGACGCAGGCCAGCACTTGAACGGCAAAGGCCTCGTTCAGTTCGACGCAGTGCATATCGGACAGTTCGCAGTCCGCAGCTTCCAAGGCCTGTGCTGAGGCGTACACGGGACCCAATCCCATACGCCGCGGATCGAGTCCGGCCCACGCGAAGCTGCGCAGGTGGGCGAGGACTTCCAGATCTAGCTGCTGGGCGCGGCGGCCGGTGGTCACGATCAAGGCCGCGGCTCCGTCGCTGATGCCGCAGGCGTTGCCCACTGTGACGACGCCGTCCGGCTTCTCGAAGTACGGACGCAGCTTGGCCAGGGCCGCCAGGGTCTGGTCGTCGCGGATTCCGTCATCGTGCTCTATCGAGGCGGCTCCTCCCCGAGCTTGGGCGCCCAGGTGCGGCAGGATCTCCTCGCCGTGTACGCCGTCTTCGCGGGCGGCCTTGGCGCGTTGGTGACTGCGCAGGGCGTAAGCATCGGCATCCTCACGCGTGATCCCAAACTCGCGCGCCAACAGCTCGGCCGTACTGCCCATGATCATGCCGCAGGTGGGGTCCGTGAGTCCCTCGATCAAGCTGACACGGGGCGTGAGGAACGACGGTCGGAATGACGAGAGGATCTTGAGCTTGGCCAGGGGCGAGCGCGCACCCGCGAGCTTCGCAAAGAGGTCGGTCATCTTGCGCCCAAACACCAGCGGGTAGGAGCTCATGACTTCCACACCGACGCACAGATAAGTCTCCCCGTACCCCGCTTCGATCGCCGTGGCCGCCTGGGTGACCATCTCGATTCCACTGGCGCAGTTGCGCGCCACCGTTCGGGCGGGCGTGGACTGGTCAAGCCCGGCCCGCAGAGCGATGACACGGCCCACGTTGGCCTGGTCGAAGGGCTGCCCCACGCAGCCGCAGATCAACTCGTCAAAGACATCGGATTCCAAAGCATTTTGCGCCAAGACTTCCCGTGCCACCCGCGCTCCCAGGTGCCCCGCGTCTTCGTTCTTGAAGGCTCCTCCCGCGCGCACAAACGGAGTACGCAGGCCAGCGGCCAGAACGATGTCCGTTGTGGGGCAGAGGGAGGGCATGGTTCGGGGCTACTGAGTCAATGGACTCCGCGGACCGGAGTCCAATGAGCGCAGGTTCGAACACAGGAGCGGCAGGTAGCCGGATGCCGATTCGCCCCGTGCGGGCCATGTCAAACCCCTCGGTGCCCAGTCTCCCGTGCGATAGCGCAGTAGGGCACGACCATGGGCGACGAGGGAGGTGTAGACCACCTCACCGGGCTGACCTTCGGCGACGGGTTGGAGAGTGACGGGATCGATGACCTCCAGGATGCAAAGATCCGGGTGCACAATGAAGCCTGGTCCAGCACTGGGATCCTCAGCCCAGTCAGACATGGAGCGGGGGGCCTCGAAGAATGCCATCGGAAGGTCGGGACGGGCGTGGACGCGCAGGACATGGGCTGCGGGGGCGCGGTTGGCCCAGATGCTGGCCTCATCATGGCTGATCGTCTCCGTGCCAACGACTACTAGCCACCCGGCATGGGTCCGTTGGGCCAGTCGATCGGTGGATTC
>CAYXTP010000003.1:0-57835 GCA_964467985.1 uncultured Planctomycetaceae bacterium | reverse complement strand
AGGACCAGGGCCAGCTTGCGGCTGAAACCCCAGTGTTCGCGAATGGCATGGGCCGCAGGGGTGAGCAGCATGGGATTGGCCCCGGGGGCTAGATCTGCGGGCTCAGTGAACGGGAGGCTGGCCAGGTCGGCGACCCCCCGCACGCGTCGCACATCCACTCCCGCCTCGTCCAAGATCCGCCGGTAGTAGGGCGAAAGGGCGTAGAGCTCTTCACGCAGATAGCGCGCCAAGGCCTTGTCCTGCTTGCGGCGCAGGGTGCGGGTGGGGATGTGGGTAAACGTTTCCCAGGATCTTCGAGGCTTCATTGTGGGTTCCCAGGGTTCTACCCTGCCCAGGGCCAGGCAGCCGCTCAAGCAGGCGCTGCCGGTCAATCCAAAAGAAAGCCCCGCCTCTCAAGGATGCCCCCCATGAGCGACCTCATCGATCCCACCGACGTTCTGCCCCTGCGCCTGCCGGGCCGTAGTGGACCTCGTCCGCGCACCGTACTCGTGCTGGGTGGGGGAGGCATGCGCGGCATGGCCCACATTGGTGTACTCAAGGCGCTGCGCACACTCGGAATTCACTACGACGCCGTGGTGGGGACGAGCATCGGCAGCTTCGTCGGAGCCATGGTCTGCGGCGGCTGCGACCTGGAGGCGATTGAGGAGACGCTGATCGAGGTGCAGAAGCAGGACTACTTCCGGCTCAACACCGTCAAGCTGCTGCTCAAGGGCACGCGCGCCCCCAGCATGTACCAGGGCCAAGTCTTCAGGGAGAGTCTTGAGAAGATGCTGCCGGATGTGGAACTCAAGGACATGAAGATCCCGTTCTACTGCAACGCCGTTCGTCTGGAATCGGGTGGCACGGTCTATTGGGGGACACCTGGATTCACGGAGATCTCCCTTGTGGACGCGGTCTACTCCTCGTGCTCCTTGCCGGGTGTGTTCGAGCCGCTTGAGTGGGAGGGCAACAACTATGTGGACGGCGGCATCACCGATGCCGTGCCCCTGAGATTTGCCAAGACCTTGGACGCGGACTTGATCATCGCCGTGGACCTGACGGTCAAGAGCACGTACAAGACGCCGGATTACCAACGGCGCGTGCTACCCACCCTGTTCCGCATGTTTGAAATTGTCGAAAGTGTGCTCGTGGAGCAGTCGCTACACATGCACGTCGACCACCGGGTCGCCCTGATCCAGCCTAAGGTCGGCCACCTGCACCGGTTCGATTTCAGCCAGGTCGCGAGCGTCATCCAAGCGGGGGAGGAGGAAGCCCTGCGTGTGCTCACGGCCCACACGTCGACCCGCGGCCTGGTGACCGAGGAGATCCGCGAGGGGCTCGTCTGCCCGGTGGCGCCCAAGGACCACGTCAGCTTGCACCTCGACCCCAGCCTGTGCGTGGGCTGCGGCATGTGTCAGATGGTGTGCGAGACCGACGGCTTCTGGGCCGAAGCGGGCATAGCCACCGTGCGCAAGAGTGCCAACTTCGAATGCACGCGCGATCACGCCTGCGTTCGCAACTGCCCCACGGAGGCGATCAGTTTGGGCAACCTGTAGAGACGAGGGGGGATCCCTTTTCAGGCCGGGGCGCTATCCTCTTGGCCATGACCACTCCCAAGCCGTTGCGCGCGTTTCCGGTTCTCGTCGTCACCCTCCTCGCGTCCTGTGTCGTTCACGTCGACGTCGCCTCGGATGCCCCCGGACCAGAGGTGTCGGCCTCTCCGAAGCCGACCTCCGCAGGGCCACAAGCGCTGGCCGCAGCGGATCAGGAAGGGCTGATCACCGAGGCCGTCGCGAAGGCCAACGCTTCCCTGGCTGCTATCGTGGCCCTGGACGACTCGCAGCGTACGGTGGCCAATACCCTGCGAGCGGTGGACGATGTGCAGTGGGACTTCTTCCAGAGCGTGCGCTTCGAGGGGTTCCTGGCGGCGGTGTCCACCGACGCGGATGAACGCGAAAGGGGGCGCCGCGTGCAAGTCGAAACATCGGCTTGGTTTGATCAGCTGTACAAGAACGGCGCCGTGTACCGCGCGGTCGCGGATTTCTGCGCGACCCACCCCGATTTGCATGGAGAAGACGCGCGCTACCGGGATGTGTTGTTGCGCGACTTCAAGCGTAGTGGAGTGGACCTCAGTGAGCAGGAACGCTCCGAGTTGCTCGCCATCGAGGGCCAGCTGCAGGAGTTGGGCATCGAATTCCGCTCCAATATTGACGAAGACGAAACCACGGTGCTCCTGACTGCCGAGGAGTGCCTTGGCGTTCCCGAGCGCTCATTGGCCCGTGTGGAACGCAAGGGGCCGCTGTACTCCGTACCCCTGCTCGGTTCGTCCGTCTCGGACTTCTTTGCCTACTGCGAGGTGGAGGAGACGCGCTGCAAGCTATCCATCGCGTATTCCAAGCGGGGCGGTCAACGCAATGTGGATGTTCTGGAGCGACTACTCCGCCTACGCTCCCGCAAGGCCCAATTGCTTGGCTACCCGACCATCGCCCACTACCAGACCGAGACGCGCATGGCGGGTACGCCCGAGCGAGTCGCGGCTTTCTACGCCGACCTGAAACCCAAATTGCGCCGCAAGGCTGAACTCGACCTTGCGGAGCTGCAAGCTGCGAAACGCGAGCACACAGGCGATCCCGAGGCCGAGTTCCACGCCTGGGACAGCAGCTTCTACCGCAACCGCTTGATGCGCTCCAAGTACGCCGTGGACAACGAAGCCGTGCGCGAGTACTTCCCCATCCAAACGGTGACGGAGGGCATCTTTGCGGTGACCCAGGACTTGTTCGGCCTGCGTTTCACGGACATCACGACGCAGGCTCGGGAGCAGGGGCGTCCCGTCTGGCACGCCGATGTGCGGCTCTACCAAGTACACGACTCGGAGAGCGGTGAGTTGCTAGGGGAGTTCTACACCGACCTGCACCCGCGTCCGGGCAAGTACACCCATGCGGCTCAATTTCCACTGCGCGCCCGCAAGCTGCTGCCCGACGGCAGCGTGGCCAAGCCCTTGGTGGCTCTCGTGTGCAATTTCACGAAGCCCACGGCTGAGGAGCCCGCGCTCTTGCGTCACAGCGAGGTCGAAACCTACTTTCACGAGTTCGGTCACTGCTTGCATTCCATCCTGACCACGGCCAACTACGCTGAATTCGCCGGGACGGCTGTGGCACGGGATTTCGTTGAGGCACCCTCCCAGATGCTGGAGAACTGGATCTGGGACGCTGGCGTCCTGGCGCGTCTGTCCCGCCACTACGAGACCGGTGAGGCTCTACCGCAAGAGACTTTGCAGGGCATGTTGGCCGCCAAGAACATGGGCTCCGGCCTGGCCACCGAAGGCCAAGTGTTCCTGGGCATGATGGACATGGCGTTCCATACGGACCCGGACGGCGAGGTCGACACTACCGCCGTGCGCGCGCAGGTCTACGCCGACACTCGAGTCTTTCCAGCGATCGAGGGGCTGACCAGTCAGGGCAGCTTCGGACACCTGGTCGGGTACCACGCTAGTTATTACGGCTACCTCTGGTCCCTCGTCTATGCCCAGGACATGTTCAGTCGCTTCGAATCGGAAGGCGTCATGAACAAGGAAACGGCGCGCGAATACAGGCGACTCGTGCTCGCCCGTGGGGGCACGGTCGAGGCCCTGGACATGGTGCGCGAGTTCCTCGGTCGCGAACCGAACGGAGACGCATTCCTGCGCCACTTGGGTCTGGAGGACTGACGGCTGGGCCGTTATTCCTGCGGCGGGCGGCGCCGAGGGCCAGGCTCGTTTTCCAGTCGGCGCAGCTCTTCGTCGCTGAAACCGCCCCCGCTGGGTGGCGGGCCTGATGGAGGCGGGGCTTGGCCGCCATCACCCGGCTGTCTGCCTTGCCTGAAGGCACGCAATTGCTCGGCCAGATCGACGCGAAAAACTCGGGAACCGCCGCCGAACGGACTTGCATCGGGTCCAAAGGGGCTCGCTCCGCTTCCCGCATGGCGCATGCGCACGGACCACAACTCCCGCATGCCGGTCCACAGGACGTACAGTCCGATGACAGGCAAGGCGCAGTTCACTCTCTCGGTGAGGAAGACCGAGAAGATCATCGCGAAGGCGAAGTAGCGGCCGACTCGGACGGCGATTTCGGTGGCCGCTACGTAGTCGTGTTTGCGTGCCAAGAAGGCTCGCAGGATGCGTCCGCCGTCCATCGGGAAGGCGGGCACGAGGTTGAAGATGCCAAGCATCAAGTTCATCCAGGTGAACGCGGCGACAAATTGGGTGCCTCCCGCAGCAATCTGATCGATCGCCCAACCGGGCGACCCGAGGGGGTAACCGAGCAAGCCGAGGGTGAGCAGCCCCGCCGTGGCGAGCACGAGATTGACCAACGGCCCAGCGATGGCGACTTGCCCCTCCACGCTAGGCGACTCGGGGATCTCGCTCATGCGGGCCATGCCACCCAATGGCCAAAGCACGATATCCAGCACTCGGATGCCATGGTGCTTGGCGACCAGGCTGTGACCCAATTCATGCAGGAGGACCAGTCCGAAGAGGGAGAACAAGAGGACACCTGTGCCCAGGGGGTTGCCTCCTACCAGCATCAACATCCCCGCCATGTAGAGGAACAAGATGTGCACCCGCACTTCGATCCCGAAGGGGCGGCCGATGGAGAAGGATTCGTTCACGAGGGCTTGGGGCTTGCTGGGTCCGAGCTGCAGGGGGGACCTTATACGCCAAGATTGGGAAAGGGAGGCCACGGCTTCCAAAGAACCGCTTGAGCGTCTCGGGACGGCGTACACTGGCCTCACATGAGTGGGCTCAACACATCCCCCGGCCCGGTGCCCTCCAATCGCCCGCGCCCGCGCTGCTTGCGCGTGAATCTCGGCGCGCTGGAACCTCACGTGGAGGCGGCCGTGGACCCCGAGGAATGGCGTGCCTGCGACCCTCTGATCGACCACGTTGGATCGTGGGGAGGGCCCGCCGCCGCACTCGCTTTGTTTCAGGATACCGATCGCCAGCGGGGCGCCTTCGCCTTGGCTGTCGGCCCGGCCGTGGCCCGCGGTGTGCCCACGTCCGCGCGGGCCGTGGTGATGGCCCATGCCCCGCTCGCGGGTGGCGTGCGCGAGGGCCAGGTGGGCTCCGACCTCGCTCGACGCTTGGCCCGTGTCACCGATCTCCTGTGGCTGGAAGGCCGCGTAGAGGGACCCGGCGCGGTGCTCATTCTGGGCGATGATTCGATGCGCCTAGAGTTCCTACCCGAACTCGTCGGCCTCGACCCCGAGCAAACTCACAGGACCCTCGAGCAACTCTTGGGTCCCTGCGCGACTCTGCGCGTCGGACCCGCCGGAGAAGCGGGTCTGAACCTGGCCAATCTGGCAGCCGGGACGCAGCCCGCCAGCTTTGTCGGTCGCGGGGGCCTGGGCGCCGCCTTCGCTTCCCACGGCCTGAAGGCCCTGGCCATCACCGCCCAGGCAGTCGCGCCCCTGCACGATAGTCAGTGGGCGGCTCACCTGGGGGCCTCACCGCGTTTGGCCGCCCGTGCCGAAGGCGGCAGCATGGAGTTGTTCGAGTCGCTAGCTGCCCGATCGGCCTTGGGTGCACGCGGCGGTGAGGAACGCGTTTCCTTGCAGGATGCACGGGCGTTTGGGCGCCAGGCGCGGGAACGACTGGCGCGCCGGCACGGGTGCAGTGGATGCCCCACACCCTGCGGCTGGGTCTTGGATGGGCCGGAAACCGAGGACGTGCCGGCCGCTGCCCGATTCAGCGCATTGCATCCACTGGGCCAGAATCTGGGGCTCGAAGAAATCGATGGTGCAAGGCGCTTGCTGGCCTGCTGCAACCGCTTGGGCATCGATGCCAAGGAAGCTGGAGCGCGCTTGGCATGGGAAGCGCGCCAGAGGCCAGCGCTGTGGGGAGACGCAGCTGGCCTGGAGGAATTGCTCGAACAGATGGTGCGGGGTGAACAACCAGAAATGGCGTTGGGCCATGGGGTTCGGGAACGGGCTCCTCAAGTTGGTCCGGGACCCGGCGCGCGTGCGCCAGCGCGGGGTGACGCGGGCTTGGACTCCAACTTGGCCGTGGTGCTCGGGGCGTGTGCGGGCGTACGGGGTGGAGAGCCCATGCGGACCTTTCCCTTTCTGGTTGGTACGGGGTTGGAAGGCGAGGGCTTGGAGCGCCTGGTCGCGCCCATGCCCCTGCCCCCTGGTGCTGCGGATCCGGCACAACCTCACGGCAAGGGGCGGCTCGTGTGGTGGCACGAGAACTTGGTCTTGGCTCTCGACCTCTCTGGGTTCTGTTCCTTTGCGGCCGCTGGGATGCTGGCCGATGGCGTGTTGGACCTGGACGGTCTGGCTCGCTTGTTGGGGGTGCAGGAAGGGGACTCACCCGCCGTCGAATGGCTGGGCCGGGGAGCCATGCTCGCCGAGCTGTGGTCTCGCATTGCTGTGAACTCCGACCGCGGCCCCAGAGAGAGAGCCCAGTCGGTCCTGCAACTACCCGGGATGTGGAATGAGTATCAGCTCCTGCGGGGCGTGGGGTTGCCCGCAGAGGACCCACTCGGGGAGCGCATCATCGAACGTGCACTCGCTCGACTGGACACTCCCGAGCGCGCCCCCGGCCCGGGTTGCGACCGAGTCGAGGGCCGCGCAGCAGGACAGGTGCGGCTACGAGCGTCGGGACCCTTGGGGCAGAAACTGGGCGAGCAGGCAATCTTGGAATTGGATCTACCCACCGGTGTGCGCAGCTTGGTGGCCGAGGCCGCCAGACACTGGCCGGATGCGGCGCCTCTACTGGAGCGCGAGGGCGACGTGCTGCCTGGCGTGCATCGCCGCGGACGCCAGCTCAATGATGGGGATCTGATCCGCGATGGGGACGAGTTGGATCTGGTCTTGGTGGTTTCCGGTGGATGAGACTGGCATCCAACCGCGGGTCTCCTGATTCTGTTGCTCCAATGCAAGATCGCATCCTGTTGATCAAGACCGGCGCGCTCGGAGATGTCCTGCGCACGACTTCGATTCTGCCCGGGCTCAAGAAGTACACGGACAACGCGCCGATTCTGTGGATCACCGCTCCCGGAGCGGATGCCCTGGTACGCGACCATCCGCTAGTGGACAGTGTGCGCGTTTGGGATGGGGATCCAGGGGGAGTGCAGGGTCTATGCGAAGATCTGGGGCCAGTCGGTTGGAGTTGGATCCTGTCCTTTGATGATGAGCCTGGCCCCGCGCGCCTGGCCACTCGCATGCAGGAGCTGAGTCGCGCTCGACTGTCCGGAGCCCTGGAGGATCCCCGCGGCGCGTGCGTCTATACGGATGATGTCGAACCGTGGTTTGGCATGGGGCTGCTGTCCCGAGCTGGAAAGCAGGAAGCGGATCGGCGCAAGTTGCAAAATGAACGGACCCACGCGGAGCTGTTCGCCTGCATGCTGGACGTCGAACCGGGCAAGCCACAGTTGACCGTTCCTGAAAGTGAGGCGCAGGTTCAGCGTCAGCGCTTCGAGGGTCAGGATGCCTTGATCGGCTTGAACACCGGAGCTGGCGAACGCTGGCCCTCCAAGGGCCTGGATATTGAGCGCACTACCGAGTTGGCCCGTCAGGTTCATGACGCTCGAGATGGCGATGTGCGCTTCCTGGTGCTTGGCGGAGCTCTCGAAGCAGAACGGAATTCGCACCTGCTCAAGTCTCTCGAGGGCCTATCCGGCTTGCGCGTTCTGAACGGCGGGACGGACAACAGCCTGCTAGAGTTTGCAGCTCAGGTGGCTTGCTGCGATGTGCTCGTGAGCAGCGACTCGCTCGCCCTGCACATGGCCATCGCCCAAGATCGGCCGGTCGTGGCGTTCTTTGCGCCAACCTCGGCGGCAGAAGTGGATCTCTTTGGCCGCGGACGCTCGATTCGCAGCACCTCCAGCGACTACTGTTCCTACCGACCCGATGCAGACAACTCGTCCATCACCCCCGAGCGCCTCAGCTCGGCTGTTCTGGAGCTACTGAACGAATGAAACGCAACTGGATGTGGAGCCTTGCCAAGGGTCTCGAGGGTGTCGGGCTACTCGTCGTGGGTGTGGGCGTCATGATGAGCGTGAATCTTGGGATGGGGGACGAGGGCTTGTCTTCGATGAAGGCGGAAACCTATGGCCTGGCGATCGGCGGCGTGATGTTCCTGGGCGGCTGGTTGCTGGAACGCAACATGGGGGCGCGCTAAATGATTACGGTCACCGGTGGCCTGAAGGGTGCCCTACGCTGGTTGACTCGCAAGTTGGGGTTCGAGTTCGTGTCCTACCGAGGAGACGGCCTGCCGGGCGACTTTGACGAGGGACATCGGCGTGTGATCGCCGCGGTTCGAGGCCACACGATGACCTCTCCCGAGCGCTTGTTCGGCCTGATCGAGGGTGTGCGCTATGTCGTGCGGCACGACTTGCCCGGAGCATTCGTCGAGTGCGGTGTCTACAAGGGCGGATCCATGATGGCAGTGGCCCTGACCTTGATGGAATTGGGAGTGACCGACCGGGATCTGTACCTGTACGACACCTTCGAGGGCATGCCCGCACCGACGGAAGAAGACGTTGACCTGTATGGAACGCCGGCATCGGAACACTTCGATTCCCTCTCCGGAAACTGGCTTGCCTGTTCATTGGAGCGCGTGCGAGAAGCGCTGTTGGGAACCGGGTACCCAGCCGAACGCCTGCATTTTCTGGCCGGGAAGGTCGAGGACACGATTCCAGGTTCGGCACCGGAGCAGATCGGCCTGCTGCGCCTCGACACGGATTGGTACGCGTCCACGCTGCATGAGATGAACCACCTGTGGCCGCGGTTGGTATCCGGAGGGGTCTTGATCGTGGATGACTACGGGCACTTCGAGGGGGCCCGTCAGGCTGTGGACGAATACTTCGAGGGGTCCCAAGAGCGCGTGTTCCTCGGCAGGCTTGACTACACCGGGCGCTTGTGTGTGAAGGCCTAGGTGAACTCGCCCGCCGAGACAGATCGGCGCTCAGTTCGCCTCCAAATTCACGGGCCTCGGTCGTGACCCCTGCACCGGAATCAGCCACCACCGCCCCCACCCACCCGGGCTGACGGCTCACAAGCGACCGAGTTACACAGGTACAGCTTGCGTCACTCCACCCAGCTCACGGCCACAGCGGACAATTCTGGACTGAGGCCCGAGACGGTGTCCGAGATGAACGTCAAGCGAATCTGGTAGTACGGCGCCCCGTCTATCAGCTGGATGGAGGGCTTCCAGGTGTCGTCGGTGTTGAGGAAAGTGATTCCGAGATTCTCGTACTTCGTGCTGTGGTTCGTTTGCCCAGTCGGGTTCGGGATGCAACTGTCGTTGTAGTGATCACCGTACAGATCGAACATGGTCGCATCTTCGAGGGGGCTCATGACTGGCTGGCCCGTGCAGGGATCAGCCGGAGGAGCAAACGATGTCATGCCTCGGAACTCGAGCAGAACCGACGTGCCCACGGTTTGGTCTTCGGCCTTGGGCTCGGTGATCGGGGTGCTGTAGATGGGTGCCGAGAACGTCCCGCCCCCGATAGGATCGGTGGCCGGGAACCAAATGGAGTGGCTGCGGCTCGTGCGCACGACAAAATCGGCGGCCCCCATGTACACCACCGGGTCGTTTCCCGGCGTGGAGGCTCCCGGTGGGTTCGACAGAGGGTTGAAGCCGCCGTTGGCGCGCGTCTCTTTGTCGGGATTGATCAGTTTGGTCTTTCCGTTCGGCTTCACTCCACCTGTTGTGAAAGCCCTGAAGTAGGGTTGCGCTGCTGATGCGGAGGCCAGGGCGATGGCCAGGGCATTTTGCCCCACCGCACCTTCGTCCGGGAAACAGCTAAAGTCCATCAGCAGGCTCAGTCCCGACGTGCGCACCTGGTTCGCTTGGAAGTGGGGATTGGAGGGACGTGGCTTGCCGTTGGCGAAGTACACCTGGAAGAGGTCTGTCCCAGCGCCGCCCTTGCCCGCCCGCTTGCGCAGGGAGGTGTCTCGCCACGTGTACGATGTCCAATCGTCGGGTGCCAACCCGCGGTTCCAGGGGTACGGCATGAGGTCGGTGCCCAGGCTCGTGGTGACCATGTCTCCAGGGTTCACTTGGTAGCCGAGGTAGCGCGGGTGCACCACACTCAGTGGATCCTGCGCGGCATCCAGCAGGTTCTTGCTGTAGAAGTTGGTCAACCCCGAGGCGCCGAACTGTGGCAGGTTGGTGGCGGAATTGACGTACTCATCCGGCACCCAGGCCGAGTGAGCCAGCTTGATTTCGAACTGGGTATAGCTATCGAAGACCACCGAGCCTGCAGCCGGGCTCCAGTACATACCTTCCAGGTCCAAATTGAATTTTGAGGCATCCGTCAAACCCAAGCCGAAATCACAGTAACGCCAAATGGCCTGACACCGGCTGCCGTAGTTGGATAGGGGCGTCTGCACGCCCAGGACAAAGTAGGCCATGATCGCCGGAACGGGATTCGTTCGGTCGACGACGCCCAACGAACGCACGACCGGTCGGGGGCGAATGACCTCCAAACCGAAGTCGTAGAGGTGTTGGCCCGCCCATTCCGGCAGGGCCTTGGTTTCATCGCCAAAGGGCGCCTCTTCGTCTAGCGCGCTGAAGCGGCTGACCCGTCCACCGGTGCTCTGGGGCGCGAGAGTCGGGTCGATGCTCATCGTGACTTCGGGCAGAGTGAAGTCGAGGGGATTGCCGGAGAGGTCCGTGGGGCTCCAGACACCTGCAGCCAGATTCAGGTAGTAGTTCTCCGCCATGCCCACCGCGTGGGCGAGGGGTAAGTCAGGAACGTAGGTGAAGCGCATCAGGTCCGCTGACTGCGCCATCGATCCGACCACATACTGGTCTGTAGCCAGGGGTGTGCCGCCGGCAACCGGCGCGGGCGAGCGCGTCAATGTGATGGAGTCGAAGGCCGTCACAGACAGGGGGTCCATGGCCTCGCTAAAACGAAGTTCGATGCTGGATGACGTGTGCAAACCGACCCCCGGCTGGCTTGGATAGCCGCTCGGTTGGGGCAGGATGCGTGCGTAGCAGGCTGCGCTTCCCGAATCGAACACGGGGTCGAACGGGGCATTGAATTCCGCCGCACCGACACTCGAATTGAGCCATTCCGCGGGTCCGTCCCCCGTGTCCCAATTCAACGGATAGACGACCAAGCGCACTTCGACGTTCTTGAGAATCCCATCTTTCACCAAGGCCGGCGGGCGCGTGACTTCCGCAAAAACTCCGGGCTGGACGATCAGGTCCCCGGCGTCAGGTGTCTGAGCGCAGGGCTTTGAGTCGAAGCGTAGCTCGGGTATCAGGAAGGAGGTGCCGCCCTGATAGACCGGGGGGAAGGGGATTTGAACCTCCTGCGTGCCCACAATGAGCGGGGCTTGCTGGTCGGGCAGGAATCCGTTGTAGGCATCGCCTGTTTGCTCCTGCTTGCCTCCCGAGCGAACGGCGCGCACGACATCGAGAGTTGGTGAGTTGAAGTCCACGGGACCGTTGCCTGCCGTGGCCAGTGGGTGCCCAGAAACGTTGACGAGCAATCGATTTTGCCCGGTACTCGAACTCGTGGCCGTGGGTATGCGCAGCTCCACATTAGCTAAGTTGACGTCGATCGCTGGCGGAAGTCCCAGCGGGTTGATGGGCAGGGGTGGCGAAGTGCTATAGGACTCCAGTTCACTGACCGTCATGTCTACATACACACGGGACGATCGAAACTGTCCGTTCGCCAGTCCGCCGTGGTTGGCGTCCACGAAAAGCCTGGCCTCGAAGGGAATCGTTGAGGGGATACCGGTTAAGACCCGCAGGGTTGTTTCGTCCAAGCTGGTCTCATCCACCAGATCATCGAACTGCAACATCAGCGCGCCATTGCGGGGCAACATGGAGTAGGTGCCCGCCCCACCTGCGGCCAGGGGCTGGATGGGAATCACGTTGGCTTCCGCAGTCTTGAGCAGGCTGTAGAACTGATCGCGGCCGCCGCCCGCAACTGTGTCCGTCACGTCCCGCAGGATGACCAAGGCCTGCTGGGAAGTGATCGCGTTGGTCTCCAGGCTGAAGTCTTTACCGTCGCTGACCAGCAGGGGCCCGATCATGAAGTCTCCGGCCATGGGCAGGCGGGCGCCCGCGGCATCCAAGCCGAAGATCTCCACGAGTCGGCCGTGGGCCGTTCTTGCCAAACGCAACTCCGTCGCGTTGCCCGCTTGGTTGGGGTCCGAGATAAAAAACCCTCCACCCGGCAGCTCGACAATGGTCCCCGGTGGGTGGCTGGCCTGGCGCGACCCGCGATCCGGGCCGCTACCGCAGCTGGCGAACACGGCCAGCGCCAGGTACGCAAGGGGGCCCGACGAACAGCGTGGGCGTTGGACGGTTGAGCAAGCCATGGAGAGACAGTCTCGGCCCAGAGCCTAGCAAATAAGACCGTTCGGCCTAGTTTGGACCGGCTCCAGGCTCCTCTTGGTCCTCGAATTGGAGGTGGTAGAGGCGTGCGTACTGCCTGCCTGCCCCGAGCAGCTCCTTGTGCGTGCCGCGCTCCACGATTTGCCCGCGTTCCATGACGAGGATTTCGTCCGCCTCCCGGATCGTCGAAAGGCGATGAGCGACGACCAATGCGCTGCGGTCGGACAGTAGCGACCGGGTAGCTTCTTCGATGCGTCGTTCCGTGTCTGAGTCCACGCTCGCAGTGGCCTCGTCAAGAATGATGAGGTCGGGCCGTCCAGCGAGTGCGCGAGCAATGGCGAGCAACTGGCGCTCTCCTGTTGAAAAGGTGGCTCCCCTCTCCGCGACCTGCGATTCCAGGCCATGCTCGAGGCCCTTGATGAAGTTTTGGGCGCCGCTGGCTGCAAGCGCGTGGGCCAGGTCCTGGTCATCGATGCCCGTGCGTCCCATGATCACGTTCTCACGCACGCTGCCGCTGAACAGGAAGTCCTCTTGCAGGACAAGGCCGAACTCACTGCGCAGCTCTTCCGGTCCAATCTGGTCCAGGTCCACGCCACCCAACTGCACCCGTCCTGCACTGGGATCGTAGAAGCGCAGCAGCAAGTTGACCAACGTCGACTTGCCTGCCCCTGTCGCTCCCACGACGGCCACCGTCTTGCCTGGCGGAATCTCGAAACTCACATTCTCGAGCACTTGCGTGCCTTGCAGGTACGAGAAACTCACGTTGTCGAAACGCACCGCGTTGGGAATTCCAGCTCGTCGGGGCAAGGGCGTTGGCTCCGCGGGTAGAGCCAGAGAACTCGTCGTGTCGAGCACTTGAAAGAGGCGTTCAGCTGAGGCGAAGGCCGACTGCAAGACGTTGTAGCGCTCCCCCAGCTCGCGAATGGGGCGTACAAGCATGCTGAGCAAGAACCAGAACTGAACAAATTGGCCGTAGCTCAAGCTGCCCGACGCGATGGCCTCAATACCGACCCATAGCGCTGCACCCTGAATCAGGAAAACAGCCAGGGACATGGACGGATAGAAGAGGGCGAACAGGAAAATTGTGCGGCGATTGGCTTCGAAGTAGAGGCCCAGGTGCTCCGCAAAGCGCGTGGACACCCGTCGTTCGCGGTTGAAGACCTGCACGACGCGGATGCCAGAGAGGACCTCCTGCAAGTACCCGTTGAGCCGGGCCAGTCGTGCACGGACCAAGCGGTGTGCCCGGCGCGCTCCTCCCCGGAATGCGATCGAGAGACCGATCAAAATCGGAGTCATGAGCGTCACCACCAGGGCCAGGTGCGCATCGATGGCGAAGAGCAGAGCCAAGACCCCGACAACCTTGAGGATGTCGAACAGCAGGACGACGACTCCAGAAGTGAAGAGCTCGCTCAGGTTCTCGATGTCCGTGGTGACCCGCGTCACCAGGGAGCCTGTCGGCTGCTTGTCAAAGAAGGCCAGGTCCAGATGCTGCAGGTGGCGGAAAACTTGACACCTCAAGTCGTGAATCACGGTCTGGCCCGTGCGCGTCAGTGTCGACACCTCAAAGAAACGCAACACGCCCATGACGGCGATGAGCCCCAGGTACAAGCCGACCCAGGCCAGCAAGGCGCGTACCAGATCTGCCCGTGCGCTGGCCTGTCCCAGGCCCGTGTTGGCGGCCTCCGCAACCGGTCCATCGATCACTCCGCGCCAAATCCAAGTCCCGCAGAGTTCCAGCAGGAAGAGGCTCATGAGAACCGCGAAGCTCTTCACAAACAGACCCTTGTGGGGCAGGGCGAATTGCAGCAGGCGTTTGAATAGGGAGTGATCCCAAGCCTTGGTGGCGATGACTTCTTCTTCGCTGGGGCTCATGCCCGATCCCCCTCCTGTTGGCGGAACTGCTGTTGGTTCCACGTGTCTCGGTACCAACCGGCGCGATTCACGAGATCTTCGTGCGTACCCACGGCCTCCACTTCCCCGGACTCGGTCAGTACGAGAATCTGGTCGGCTTGGGCCACCGTCGAGAGTCGGTGGGCGGCGACGAGCACGGTGCGCCCGCGCCCCTCGTGATTCAGGTGGTCGACCAGAGCCTTCTCGGTCTCACTGTCCACCGCAGACAAGCAATCGTCGAGGATCAGCACGCGCGGATCGCGGGCCAGCGCGCGGGCGATACAGGTGCGTTGGCGTTGCCCGCCCGATAGAGTCACTCCGCGTTCACCCACGAGGGTTTGCGCCCCGTCCGGGAAGGAAGCCACCTCGGCGCTGAGCATGGAACGCATGATCAGTTCCTCGACCCGCTCAGTGCTCAAGTCCTCGTCCGCTCCGAAGCGGATGTTCTCGTGGAATGGCTCCGAGAACAGGAACGAGTCCTGGGGCACGTACCCCAGACTTCGGCGCAGGTCGTCCAAATTGAGCTCGCGCACATCATCGCCATCCAGGCAGAGGCGTCCGCTTTGCGCGTCGTGCAAGCGCCCAACCATCTCCAGCAGGGTCGTCTTGCCGGCTCCGGTCGGACCCACGACGCCCAGCGTCGAGCCGGCGGGCACGTGCAGGTTGATGTTCTGCAGAGCGCTGCGCTGAGCTTCAGGATAGGTGAAGTTCAGGCCCTCGAAGCGCAGGTCCCCGGAGACGTCCTCCTCGCTCAACCGCTTCGAGCCACTTTGGATCGACGACGAACGCCCGAGCAAGTCCTTCACCCGCTCGGCACTGGCCACGGCGCGCGGGTACATGCCCGCGATCCAACCCATGGCGATCAAGGGCCAGAAGATTTTCAACGTCAGGTCGATGAACTTGAAGAGGTCACCTAGGGGCAGCGTGCGCTCGATGGCAGCCAGGCCCCCCAGGACGAGGATCAAGGCAAACGTGGTGTCGAAGGCCGTGTGGATGTAGGCGTGTGTCAGCCCGCGCGCCTTGCCCAGGCGGATTTGATTGTCGCGATTCTCGCTGCTCGTGTCCGCGAAGAGCCCGCCTTGCTGATCTTCGCGGTCGTAGCCCTTGACCACTCGAATGCCGCTGAAATTCTCTTGGGCTCGATGACTGATCTCGCCCAGGCTTTCTTGCACGGCCAGCGAGTGACGGTGCAATCGTGGTGTGAGCAGTTTCATCACCAGGGCAACACTGAGCATGGGGATGACCATGGTCAGGGCCAGTGGGGCGTTGAGCGTCATGAGGATACCGACGCTGATCGGCACGATAACCAGGGCTCCAGCGCTGTACATGAGCCCCGGCCCCAGGAACATGCGCAGATTCTCGACGTCACTAGTGATGCGGCTGACCACGTCTCCGGATCGACTGCGGTCGTGGAAGGCGAAGTCCAGTGACGCCAATCGGTCGAACAGGTCTTGCTTCAGGTCGACCTCGAAGCGACGCGAAACGACCACGATGCACCAGCGTTGGAAGAAGCGGAAGGCCGAATGCAAGAGCGCCGCGCCCACGAGCAGGCCCAGGATGCGGGGCATGTAGCTCGTGTCATCTGATTGAGCGACTTGGTCCAGAGCGTCCCCGATCAAGAGCGTGATGCCCACATCCGCCAGTTGAGCGGCAGGTATGCACACCAGACCTAGAATCAGGGAGCCCCGGTAGCGCAAGAAGCGCTGGAAGAAGTGCCAGAGCAAGGACATGGGGCGAGCATCCTACGGGGCCCCGCGCAGCGATCCGAGGGCTGGCACCTGGTTCTCGCTCGCGGCAGGGCCGCGCCCGAGATTGGATCCACAGGAATCAGGTCGTAGGGTGCGCCCATGGACAGTGGTGTTCCCGCGCGCGATGCGCCCCCGATCGAATTCGCCTGGCAGGCCGTGATCTTCGATCTGGACGGGACACTGATCGCAACCGACCGCTACTGGCCCCAGGCGGCTGAGGAAGGTGCTGCCCGTGCCTTCAAAGAGCTCGGCATTCGTCGCCAGGTCCCGACCGCCGAGCAGTGGATGTCCCTCGTCGGCGGTGAACTGGAGGCGGGCGTGGCGCGCCTGTTGCCCGATCTGGACGGTGCAGCCCGACATCACGTCCTGCAGCGCTGCGTCGAAGCCGAGCATGCGTACCTGGCACAGGGTCGAGCAGCCTTCCTGCCCGGGGTGGAGTCCACTTTAGAGTGCCTGCACGCAGCTGGCCTGCGCATCGGTATCGCAAGCAATTGCTCGGCCCGCTACTTGGATCAGATTGTGGGTGATCTGGGCTTGGCGCGCTGGATCGACGAGGCTCGCTGCCTGCACTCGCCCAGGGTGCGCGACAAGAGCGACATGATCGAAGACCTGCTGGCGGTCTTTGACACGCGCCGCGCGCTGATGGTGGGGGACAGGGAGGGTGATCGAGATGCGGCTTGGGCGAACGGCTTGCCCCACATCCACGTCGCCGACGGCTACGCAATCGCCGGGGAACATGTGGCCGCCCAGGGTGTCTTGGCCAGCATGGCGGACTTGCCAGAGCTGCTCGGCAAGCGGGCAGCGGATCTGCGAACCCTGCTGCAGGAGCTCGTTCCTGAGCTTCGCGACCGTCGCGGGATCACGCTTGGGATCAGCGGAGACCTGTGTGCGGGCAAGACGCTCTTGGCCAAGGATTTGGCGCAACTTGCTGGGCGGGAAGTAGAGAGGATCGAGTTGGAGTCGGTGCGCGTGGCTCCCGATCGCAGGGCTGAGGATCCTCTCAGCCAGGCGTACGACCTGGCAGCTCTTCAGCAACGCCTAGCCCAGCCCTCCGGCTCGTCCCTGAGGATTCTCGAGGGAGCCATGCTCCTGGATCCGCGCCTGCGGTCCCTTTGTGACGTCCATCTGTACCTGGAGTTGCCCGAGTCCCTGAGCCTGCAGCGCGTGCGCGGCCGAGACGCGCGTCACAATTTGGCAGCACTTGAGTTCGCAACGGATGTGCTGCTGCCATGGCAGGCCCGCTGGAATGAGGAGCACCGGCCAGCGGACCTGGCCCACTGCACCCTCTCAGGGGCCAATCCCCTGCGGCCTCTCGAGCGGACCTAAAATAGGGAGGGGAGCGCCCCGGTGGGGTTGTCTCCCGTGGCTGGCTCGGCGTAGACTGGGCGGTTCGAGCTTTCCCTGAATTCCCATTTGGCACCGCTCGGCCCAGCGCACTCTGACTGCTGGGGCCAGCCTGCTGAAGCCCGCCGATCACACCCATGGATTTGACCCTCCCCCAGCGTTTGCAGCAATCCGTCCAGGGATCGTTTCACAAGACCGCTTTGCTTCAAAAGCGCGTGCGTGAGCTGATTCGTGGAGCTGCTCCCCTGATCGACACCCGTGAGACGAACCCGATCCGCATCGCTTTCCTCGAAATGGAACGTGGATTGATCGAGCTCATTCCCGACGAGGAAGGCATGGGTGAAGGCCTGGGGGATTCCCGCTCGGGCGACTCCTCTGAGGAGGAGTAGGCGCGTCGCCGCCAGGCGAGGCCAACATGTCCCCGGGGTCTGAAGCTCCCCGCCGCGCAGATCGGGCCCTCGCCCGTCGAGGGGGACTTGTGGAATGCCTACGCGCGCCGGCCGCCGTGTTCGGCGCGGCCGCTCAATTTAGAGGCTGGCTCTACGACCGCCGTGTCCTTTCCACCCACAAGTTGGACACCCCGGTGATCAGCGTGGGTAACTTGTCGGCGGGGGGAACGGGCAAGACACCCATGACCGTCTGGTTGGCACGCGAAGCACTGGCCCGAGGGATGAGGCCTGGAATCCTCTCGCGCGGTTACAAGAGCCGTCCCGGAGAGATCAACGACGAGGGTCAGCTGCTTGCTCAGCTACTGCCCGAGGTGCCGCACGTCCAGGCAGTGGATCGAGTGGCGGGCGGGCAGACGCTGGAGCGCCAGGCTGTGGACTGGATCATCTTGGACGACGGGTTCCAGCATCGGCGTTTGGGTCGCCAGGTGGACATCGTGCTCGTCGACGCGACTCGGCCCTGGGGCCTGCCGGCACCTCCGCAGGGCGGCCTGCCAGTTTGCGCCCACTTGCCACGCGGCCTACTCAGAGAATCTCCGCGCGCCCTCAGGCGAGCGGATCTGATTGTCATTACCCGCAGCGATGCGCTGGAGCCGTCGCGGCTCAACACCCTCAAGCAAGAACTGCAAGTCCTGGCACCGGGCGTAGGGGTCGCGCTAGCACGCCATCGTCCAGTCGGCCTGCGTTCGCTGGAGAACGGCCAGTGGTTGCCCCGCGGGTTGCCCACGCTCGAAGGCCTGGATGTGGATCTGGTTTCTGGCATCGGCAATCCAGAGGCCTTTGGCCACAGCGTGAGGGGCCTGGGAGCCAGGCCTGTAGAGATCCGCAATTTCCCGGATCACCACGCCTTTACGGCCGACGACTTGAAAGGCCTTGGGCAACGGCCCGTGCTAGCGACGGCCAAGGACGGCGTGAAACTGGAGAACTCGGGACTGCCAGTACACGTCTTGGATGTGGAGTTTGCCCTGCTTGAGGGCGAGCCCGTGCTGCACGCCCTCCTCGATGCTCTGCCTGCCCCGACGGGTCGCACGCAGCGCGACGCCCTGCATGCCGGTCTCCATGGTTGAGCCCTTCGAAGATCTGGAGCTGAAGATCTCGCGCGGGGAGCATTACGAGGTCGACGCGCCGGTTAGCCGACGCAGCCGCCGCGGACCAGGTGCCTGGCTCGAGTCCATGGGCGCCCGCTCGGCGATTGCGTTGGGCTTGAAGCTGCCTGGCCCCATGCAGAACGCGTGGATCAAAACCCTGGCGGGAATCGCCAGAGGTGCGGACCGCAGGCACTCCTGCGCCGCCCGTGAGTTCATCCGAACGGCTTTGCCCGCTGCTCCTCCCGAGCGAGTAGAGGAGCTTGTCGCCTGCGCCTGGCGTCACCTTCCGCGAGTGGCGATCGAGAGCGCGTCGATGGGGCGCCTCGTGGGACAACGCCTCGGCGATCATTTTGATGTCGAGGCTTGCGAGGGACTGGACGAAGTCTTGGCCGCGGAGCAGGGAGCGCTGGTGATCACCGCGCACGTGGGCATCTGGGAGGCCCTCGGGATCCCACTCTCCAGCATGGGCCTGTCTCCTTTCTACGCCGTTGGCAAGTCACCGCGCAATGCGTACCTGGGCGAGCACATGGACCGGCAACGGACGCTGTCCGGTGGGGTGATGATTCCACGCAGGGGAGCCATGCAGGCCGTCCCCAAAGTCGTGCGGGCTGGAGGGGCCGTGATGATGTTGCTCGACCATCGCGCCCGGCAGAGACCGATCATCGCCCCATTCTTTGGGCGCCCGGCCGCCTGCGATCGCAGCGCTGGCGTGCTCGTACGACGGGTGCAGGCTCCGCTCGTGTTCGTGGCCTGCTATCTCCAGGAGGGTCCGCGGCCCTATCGTTTGGTATTCAGTCGGGTGGTCTTCCCCGACGATCTGAAGGGCCTGGATGCCGCCCAGGTGATGGAGCTCGTGAATCGCGAGAGCGAACGCTTGATCCTGGCCTGTCCCGAGCAGTATTTCTGGTTGCACGATCGCTACAAGGACCTCCCGCTCGTGAGCTAAGATCCTCCACATGTCTGCCTCGAACCTAGCCCAACAGCTTCAGAACCTCGGCCAGCCGCGTGTGCTGGTGGTTGGCGATTTGATCATGGACCGCTACGTGTCCGGTGAGGTGCGGCGCATCTCACCGGAGGCGCCGATTCCTGTGCTGGCAGCCGAGTCCAGCGAGCACCGCTTGGGAGGAGCGGGCAATGTGGCCGTGAACCTGGCCAGCATGGAAGCGCGCGTACACGTCATCGGCGTCGTGGGGGACGACCGCCCTGGAAGCATGATCCAGAGCATCCTGGATGAACTGGGGATCCGTGCAGATCTGGTGCGGGACGAGTCAAAACCAACCATCCAGAAGTCACGCATGCTCAGTGGTGTGCACCAGATGCTGCGCGTGGATTGGGAAGATCCGAGAGCGATTGAGGGTAGCGTGTTGCAGGCCATGCGCACCTGCTTGGAGCAGCGCTTGCAGGAGACCGACGCGCTCGTGCTTTCGGACTACGGCAAGGGAACTTTGCCGCCCGAGTTGTTGCAATTCATCCTGACCTACGCCCGTGCTCAAGGGGTCCCCGTACTCGTCGATCCCAAGGGCGCGGACTACTCGCGTTACGCTGGAGCCACCTTGCTCACTCCCAACCGGCGCGAGGCCGAGCTCGCCGTTGGATGGGCATTGGACTCCGACCCGTCGATTATCTCGGCCGGAGATTGGCTCAAGGACACGGTTCAACTCGACAAGGTCGTGATCACCCTCGGTCCGCGGGGAATCTATTTCCGCGATGGGGACCGCGACGGCCAGCGTGGACCCGAGGGTTGCCTTCCAACCGTGGCGCGCGCCGTGTACGACGTGACGGGAGCGGGAGACACGGTCGTGGCCCTGCTCGCGATCTGTCTGGCTGAGGGCTGGGAGCTGGAGCCTGCCGTGGCCTTGGCCAACCAGGCGGCCGGCATCGTCGTCGGCAAGCTAGGAGCCCATGCGGTGCAGCGCTCGGAACTCCTGGAGAGCCTGAGAGGTCCCGTAGCTGCGAGTACGCCCGTTCAGTCCCCTCAACAGTTCCTCCCCAAAGTTCTCGACCCGTCTAACCTGGCTGAGCGAGTCGCCGCTTGGAAACAGGAAGGCCGTCGGGTTGTCTTCACCAACGGTTGCTTTGACGTGTTGCACGCCGGCCACGTTCAGTATCTGGGGTTCGCCCGCTCACAGGGAGATGTTCTTTTGGTTGGAGTCAACTCCGATGCCAGCATCGCACGGCTCAAGGGTGAGGGCCGTCCGATTCATCCTCTGGCCGACCGCATGGCTGTACTCTCGGCCCTGGAAGCCGTAGGCGGTGTCGTGGCCTTTGATACGGATACGCCGCTCGAATTAATCCAACAAGTGACGCCCGACGTGCTAGTGAAGGGTGAAGACTGGGCGGACAAGGGCGTGGTTGGTCGCGAATGGGTGGAGTCCAATGGGGGGCGCGTGATCCTGGCTCCTCTGCTTGCCGGCCGTTCGACTACGGCTGTGATCGAATCGGTGCTGCGCAACGCAACCCAGCCCGTGGGCGGCGACTCCCAACACGAGGGCCCGGGTCCCGAGAGGGGCGGCGCGGATTGAGCGTTGCCTCGGAGGGGGACACGACCCGGCAACTGCCAGGTCCAGTGCTCTTTGGGTTGGGGTTTGTCATCTCCTCGCTCAGCTCCATGTGCGGCATCGGTGGCGGGGCTTTCGCTGTGCCCGTCCTGCACTACCTCTTTGGCGTGCCCCTGAAGCGAGCCGTCGCTACGGTCTTGTGCCTCGTTTGGTGTGTTTCGATTTCGTCCACCGCCACGGAGGCCTTGCACTCGAGTAGCGCGCTCAACCTGGAGGTGGTCGCGTGTTTGGTTGCGGGAGTTCTAGCTGGGACGCGCTTGGGTTTTGAGCTGATCAAGCGCTTGAACGTACAGCGTTTGAAGCTGCTCTTCTGTGTGCTGTTTATCGGTCTGGGTGTGCACGCGGCTCTGAACGGGGGCGCGGCGCCCGTGAACGCAGACACCGAGGGCTTCGAACTGGCCGTCTCACAGGTGTGGGTTGTGGTGGCGATTGGCCTGCTGGCAGGGATTTTGGTGCCCATGCTCGGGATCGGCGGGGGACTGGTGATGGTGCCGGCCCTGGACTTGGTCCTGCCCGGAATCGGGTTCCTCGGTGCGCGCGCGGCCAGCCTGGCGACGGCTGTCGTGAGTTCGAGTCGCAGCCTCCTCTTGTACCGCAAGACGGGCTGGGTGGATTGGCGGGTGGGGCGTTGGTTCGGCGCGGGGGCTGCGGCGGGTGCGGTGCTGGGCGTGCAGTTGGTGCACCTCGAAGGCGTGGCGAGCGTAGGCCGATCGGGGCTGGGAGGAATCCTGCTCTTCGCCGCCCTGCGCTTTGGACTCGATAGCTGGCGCGCGCGAGGGGATCAGGCGTAGAGCCCGCGCTGACGGTCTGCCTCGGCCACGCGCTCCACCGCCAACAGGTGGGCCGCGACGCGCAGGTCGACCTCCTCACGCTCCTGCAATCCGCGCGTGGCGTTCCAGGCTTCGGACATGAAACGCTTCAGGCGTCCATCGATGACGGGTTCCAGCCAGGCCAAGCCCTGCCGATTTTGAACCCATTCGAAATAGGAGAGCACCACCCCGCCACCGTTGGCCAAGATGTCGGGCACCACGGGGATCCCGCGATCTTGCAGGATTCGGTCAGCGCGCACGGACGTAGGCCCGTGGGCTCCCTCAACGATCAACTTGGCCTCCACCAACTCGGCATTGTTGGAGTGGATCGCGTTCGCCACGGCGCAGGGCACGAGCACGTCGCAGGGCTGGGACATGAACTCCTTGCCTGTCATGCGTTCGAAGTCGCCGCTGACGCCGAGCAGGGATCCGTGCCGTTGGCGGTGCTCAAGCAAGGCAGGGATGTCGAGGCCCTTGCGGTTGACCAGCCCACCGTGGACGTCGGACAGGCCAATCACCGGGCGCCCAGCTGCGTGCAGCAGTCGCGCCAGGTGGCCTCCCACCGTGCCTGTTCCCTGAATCATGATGTCCTGTCCACTACCGCCCAGCTGGAAGTGAGCCATGGCCAGGCGCAGGATCGCGAACAGCCCGCGGGCCACGGCGTCTTCACTGGCGACCGTGCCGGCCATCTCCTTGGGCTTGCCCGTCACCGAGGGGTTGGCCGTGTGACGCTCGTGGATCGAGATCGTGTCCAGGATCCAAGCCATGACCTGTTGGTCGGCGTAGACGTCCGGAGAGAAGATGTCGTGCTCAGGCCCGATGTCGCCCAATAAATTGGCGGTGTATCGGCGCACTGTCCGTTCGAGCTCGCCAGCGCTGTGCGCGTGTTGGTCCATGCGGATGCCACCGGCTGAACCACCAAAAGGCACACCCAAGATGGCGCACTTCCAAGTCATCCAAGCGGCCAAGGCGCGCAGTTCATCGATACGCAAGTCGGCATGAATGCGCAGCGGGCCCATGAACGGTCCCAACCCTTGACTGTGCTGAATGCGGTAGCCGTCGAAGACTGCCACGTTGCCGTCGTCCAAGGCGACCGGAATCGAAACCGCCACTTCGCGGTCCGACTGGCGTAAGACACGGTACTCGGCTTCATCGAGACCCAAACGCTGGGCCGCGTTGTCGAAGCTCGCCATCATCGTGGCGAACGGAGTCTCGTCGTCGAGCAGAGGCGTCTTGGGCAGGTCCGCCGTGGTGAGATCGTCCGGGCTGGAAGCACTCTCAATCATGACCGAATCTCAGGCAAACATGCCGCGCATGCGATAGACCGTCGCCACTCGATCGATGGAAACGATGTAGGCCGCTGCGCGCAGTGAGATGGAATTCTTGGTAGCCGTCTCGGCGACTTCCTGGAAGGAGTCGACCATGATCTGCTCCAAGCGCGAGTTGACGATTTCCTCGGTCCAGAAATAACCCATGCGGTCTTGCACCCACTCAAAGTAGGAGACGGTGACGCCGCCCGCATTGGCCAGGATGTCGGGCACGATGATGACCCCGCGGTCATCGAGCATGCGGCTGGCAATGGAGGTCGTCGGGCCGTTAGCTCCCTCCACAATCAGCTGAGCCTTGATGCGTTCAGCATTTTGGGACGTGATCTGGTTCTCGGTCGCCGCGGGCACGAGCATTTCGCAATCCAATTCGAGCTGCTCACTGGTCTTGACGCTCTCGGCCTCAGGGAAGCCCTCCAAGCGGCCATTGTCTTCCAGGTAGGTGAGTACAGCAGCCACGTCCAACCCGGAATCGTTGTAGATCGAGCCGTACATGTCGCTCAGGCTGACGATGCGGTAGCCCTGGCGGTGCATGAGCATGGCGCCGATGCCGCCCACATTGCCCGAACCCTGCACCACGACGCGTGTGTCTTCCGGACGCATGCCTTTCATCTTTAGCGCCTCGTTGGCGGAGATCATCACACCGCGGCCCGTGGCCTCTTTGCGTCCTCGGCTACCTCCGATGGACAGCGGCTTGCCTGTCACGATGGCCGTCGTCGTGCTGCGCACGTGCATGGAGTAGGTGTCCATGATCCAAGCCATGGTCTGTTCGCCCGTGTTCATGTCCGGGGCGGGCACATCCCGGTCCGGGCCGAGGATGTCCATGATGGCCGCCGTGTATCGGCGCGTGAGTTGTTCGAGCTCATTCCTGGACATGCCGCGCGGGTCGCAGATGACGCCCCCCTTGCCGCCTCCGAACGGGATGTTCACTACCGAACACTTCCAAGTCATCCAGGCCGCGAGAGCGCGCACTTCATCGAGGTTGACCTCGGGCGCAAACCGGATGCCACCTTTGCAGGGCCCGCGCAGGAAGTTGTGTTGGACTCTGTAGCCGGTGAAGACCTTGATCCGGCCGTCATCCATCATGACCGGCAGCGAGACTTTCAGTTCGCGGTTGGGCATGCGCAGCACTTCGCGCAGGCCTTCATCCAACTCCAAGTGGTCCGCGGCGCGGTCGAACTGCTGCGCCATGGACAAAAACGGATTGAATTCGTCCGGGTCGATCGGGCTGGGTGCGACTGCAGGTTCAGTGGACATCTGGACCGGGCCGGCGTCTGGGCCGGTGAACGTCGGGTTCGATGGGAGTGAAGAGGGGGCCGAAAGGGATCGTCCTTTCCGGGGCGCGGACACGGGTCCGCACCCTGTACCATTCGACCCCACTCAAAAGCGATAGGGGACCCCGGGCAAGTATTTTTTGGCTGAGAAGCAGGCGGGCCTCGATTCGAGGGGGCTAGACGATTCACATGAGACATGACGCGCCGAGGATCCAGGGTTGGCTTGACCCGGACTGGTCGCCTGGCGCGGCAAGCACCCTAGAGCTGCACGCACTCTTCCTCGCCGCGCCCCGAGAGCCTCTGCGCAGCTTGCCTCACCGACAGACCTTCGCCTGGCCCGAATCCAATCCGAGAGCCATCGTGAAACGCACCCGGGGGGACCTCTTTCGGGACCGCTGGCACGACTACCTACGCGGCCGGCTGCGCAGCCCCGGCCAACGGGAGTTTGAAAATCTTCGCAAATTGACCCAGGCGGGGATCCCGGTCCCTCGAGCCCTGGGCTGGGGGCGATCAGGTGCCCTGTCCTTGGTGCTCATGGAGCGCGTGGGGTACACCCGCACCCTGAGGCAGTGCTTGGAAGATGGAGATGACCGTGTTCTGCCCGAGCAACTGGAGTCCCTGGCCCGGCTCGTAGCCGACTTGCACGCGGCCGGTTGGTACCACCGCGACCTCTACCTAGAACACGTGGCTTTGCTCCCGAACGGCAATCTGTGCTTGTTGGACCTCGGGCGGGCCCGCCAACAAGCCAGGCCCCGGTCGCGTTGGCTGGCCAAGGACCTGGGCGCACTCCTGTTCTCCCTGCCCGCGCGCCTACCTGCCGCCACGAGGTTGAGATTCCTCGCCCGCTACCTCGACCTACGCGGAATCCACGGCGCTCGCACCCGGCGCGAGTGGGCCCGCGCGGCTGAGTTTCGGCGCGGCCGCATTGCTTCCCACGCGCCGCGCCATGTGAGTCCTCCGGCTTAGAGTTCGCGCACCCAGATGTTGCGGAAGCGCATCGGGTTGCCGTGGTCTTGCAACTGCAGCGGCGCCTTGGCCGGGTGGGGGGAATACTTGGCCAGAGCCCGATGGGTCGTGGCACCGATGAACTCTTGGTCCCAGTGGGTGACCACTCCGTTGTGCAGCACCGTGACGCGCGCTGGCTGAACGAGCTCGTCATCCTCAAAGCGCGGCGCCCTGAAGAGAATGTCGTAGGTTTGCCAGGTGCCCGGCGCCCGGCACGCGTTGACGCGCGGTGGTTGTTGGCCATAGAGGGCCGAACACTGTCCGTCCGGGTACGAAGGGTTCTCGAAGGAATCGAGGATCTGCACTTCGTAGCGCTCCATGAGGAATACACCCGAGTTCCCCCGCCCCTGAGAGGAACCCTTGACCTCCGCCGGAGTCTGGAATTCCAGGTGCAGCTGCATGTCCCCGAAATCCGCTCGAGTACGGATCGGACCCGTTCCGTTGACTTCGAAGTAGCCGTCGACCACCTTCCAACCCGCGTCTCCGCCGCCACCCGACCAGGCCTCCAGGTTTTGGCCATCAAACAGCAGCGTGGCATCGGAAGGCGCATGCTCGGCGTTTCCAGGCTGAATCACCTCAGGCCAGGGGCGCTCACCGTGCACCCTGTACAGGCCTCCCGGCAGGAGGGGAGTGTCGTCGTAGGTAACCTTGTCTTGGGACCCAACGGTGAACGCGATGCCGACGGCAAGAATGGGCAGAGTGAGGCTGGCTAGGTGTGTATGAGTCATGGGCTGAGGGTAGCAACTGGAGTCCGAGCTGGGCTGCATCCGTTGAAGCCGGTCTCGCCGCGGGGGTACCATGCCCCCATGAGCACCTCTTCCGTCGCCCAGGAGTTTCCCGCGGACGTTCCCGACTCACCCGAACTCGTATCCGAACGTCGGGAGGGGGATCTGGTCTGGTTGACCTTGGAACGACCGGAGGTCATGAACTGCCTTTCGTTCGCAACCTTGAGGCGCTTCCGCACTTTACTTGAGCGACTGGCCAAAGACTTGAGCGTGCGCTGCGTGCTCATCACCGGTCGCGGCGAGAAGGCCTTCTGTGCCGGTGCCGATCTCAAGGAGCGCCGCAGCATGGCCCCCGAGCGGGTGCCCGACTTCGTGCGCAACATCCGCGCCCTCATGGACGATGTGGAAGCCCTGCCCCAGCCGACGATCGCCGTCGTGGGGGGCTTCGCCTTTGGCGGGGGTACCGAGTTGCTCCTGGCCTGCGACCTGCGCGTGGCCGCACCCCACGCCCAGCTTGGGCTGACCGAGACGACCCTCGCCATCATTCCCGGGGCCGGCGGGACCCAACGCCTGCCACGTCTGGTCGGAAAGAGCCGCGCCAAGGACCTGATTCTCACCGGTCGTCGGGTGACGGCCCAAGAGGCTCAAGCGATGGGACTCATCAATCGGCTCGCGCCTGCAGGGGAGCTGGAGTCGAGTGCCCTGGAGTTGGCACAGGCGATTGCCAACAACGGCCCGGTGGCTGTGCGCGCTGCCAAGGCCGCGATTGATCAAGGCTGTGAAGCGCCGTTGGGCGAGGGGCTGGCCGTCGAGGCCGAGTGCTACGAGCGCATCCTGCCCACCGCAGACAGATTGGAAGCCCTGGCCGCTTTCGCTGAGAAACGCAAGCCGCGTTACGAGGGGCGCTGAACTCGGCCCTCAGCCTTCGACTGCTGGGATACGCCAAACCCCGCCGCCGTCCAGAGCCAGGAGTAGGCAACCCCCCGGGCCGAGTGTGATGCCCTCCACGTCACGGGTTCCCTTTGGCCAGGCTCGTCTGTCGCGGATGCGGCCGTTCAATTCGACCATCCAGACCTCGCGCGCCTCGTCGACCACGGCGAGAACGGCGCCCAGGTCTGGATCGAAGACCAGCCCGCGCGCCTCGTCTTCAAGATCCAAGACGCGCAGGAGTTCGAGAGGCTTGGATTCCTCTGGCCCGCTAGGGGCGCGCACCACGTACACCTTCGCCTGCCCTTGATGGCCCAGCCACAGGCTGGCCCCGCCCTGCGCGGATGGGATCCACGCCAGTCCTTCGAGGCCTTGCTCGCCGCGCGGGATCTGCGCATCGAGAGTGTGTGTCGCGATTCGCCGACCGTTCGAACCCAAGCGCACCAATTCACTACGGTCCTCGAGGAGCACCAGCACGTCGGCCGAATCGGTTCCGCACAGGCCCTCAAGGTCCCCGCCACCAGCAAGAGGCCAGCGCGGCCAGCCCTCAGCGGGGGCGTCAGTCTCCAAGGAAGCGATGGACACGACAAAGCCGTCGTCGTCCAGGCCTAGCAGCGTGCCGTCCGCGCGCAGGTGCAGGGCGCTCAGTGCGTCGACGATGCTCGCAACCTCCTGCGCCTCTTGCCAGTTCCAGCGCGAGAGGTCTCGCGGGATGGGCGCTTCCGGCTTGCAGGACGGCAAGCAGAGAGTGCAGACGACCAGGCCAGTGGTGACTCGTCGCGCGCGGGAGGGGGCCTTCACTCCCCGAGGGTACCACCTCAGAAGGGCAGCTTGGTGAGCAAGTGCGCGCGTGCGTCCCGATCTTGCTTGGTGTAAGCAGACGGGGGAATGAACGTCTCGTCGGGCATCGTGAACAGGAACAGGCCGCCCTTGGTCGACGACAAGTCGTACTCGTTGGTGAGCTTGTACCCCTGATCGCAGATGGCCCACTTGCGGTTCGCCGTGACCGGGTTGGGCTTGAAAGACTCTGTGTAGTTGTATCGGCGGTTTCCCTGCCCGCCGCGCAGCACGGGTAGGAAGCTGATGCTGTCAGGAGAGTTGTGAGGAATTCCCCGCATCTCGGCCAGGGTGGCGAAGATATCCACGCCGTTGACGAGGGCGTTGGTCGTGCCGGGAGCAATGCCGGGACCGTTCACGATGAAGGGCACACGGATGCCCGATTCCAGCAGGGAGCCCTTGCCTCCCCCAAAGCGTTGCGCCGTCCCGTTGTCCGACAGGATGATCACGTAACCAAAATAATTTTGCAGCAGGCGGCCGATGTCCTGATCCAGGTACTCCGTCATCTCGATCGCCTTGCCGAGTGGTTTCGTGGCCGTGCCTCCTGGCGGATTCTCGTAGGGCGTGTGTACCGCGTGGTAGGCGATGTAGCGCACACCGGCATTGGACTTCAGAGCGAAGTTTGTGGTGGCCGTGGTCGTGTACTTGCGTTGCAGGCTGGTGACGCCGTCGACCGTTTGCAACCAGTCGTAGTAACCGTTGCCCGTCCCCGTGAGATTGAACAGGCAGCCCGCGTAGTGATCGAATCCTTGGGCGTTGGGGTCGGTGTGCCGGAAGCTCACGTGCCATTTTCCAAACGCGTGCACGGGCTCGTTCAGCAACTCGGCGAAGGTCGTGTGCTCGAGCCCCAAGTCGTGGTCGGCAAACGAGCCCCATTTGAGGATGGTCCCGATGCCTGTGCGCGTCGGGTAGAGGCCAGTCAGAATGGCTGCACGGGTGGGGGAGCAAGCCGGGCAGACCCAGGCGCGAGTGAAGTTGAGGCCTCCTGCGGCGAGGGCGTCGATGTTGGGAGTGTTCGACTGATTGAGCAGTTCGAAGCCTAGATCGTCTAGCAAGATGATCGTGATGGGCAGGCGCGCGAAGGGGCTCACGACCTCCGGGACGGAAGTGGGATCAACGGCACCCGACGGTGCCGTCGGGTTCGCCGGGTCAGCCTTGGGTGCTGGGGTGGAGTCCCCCGCTCCCAATGCCAGTAGGGTGATTGCGGTGTAGATCCAGGAAATCGGCTGCATCGACCAATCCTACCACCGCTCCGCAATCACGCCATTTTGTTGTCCCGGAGGCCCTTTTTTGACCGAGCGATCGCCCGCAGGGCTAGGAATCGCTGCCTACCTCAGCTGATGGCGGAAAATGCTCCAACTCACCCTCGTACCAGGCCTCGGTCGTGTCGGCGATGTGTTGAATCTGATCGGCGCTGTACAGCCGCCCACAACCTGCTCCCGCGCAGATTCCACCTACGAGACCCTCGAAGGCCTCCGGACTGGTCAGGTTCTCGCGCCAAAAGGGCCAGGTGCGGCACTGCACGGGACGGGCCTCATAGACACCACACTGGCCGTTGCCCCCCAGGAAGACGCAGCTAGAGCCCCTGGGTTCGAGCAGGGTCCAACCCTCCTCTTCACGGGTGTAGCCGTCCAGGAATTCCTGATCCGAGAGGCCAAGCACCCCCGCCAGGGCGCTCACTTCGGATTCCATCAGATACACGTAGGCGTGTTCCCCATGGTTGCTACAGCAGCGCCCGCTGGAGGTGCAGCCGAATCGCAGGCCTTCCGCGTACCACGGGGGAGGGCTCAAGTGGGGGTCTTTCTCTTGGCTACTCATCGTCGTAACTGTATGTGAAAAATACAGTTAAGAGCAAGGCTCAAGGTTCGCTCTAGGTCATGTGCGGTTACTCGACATCCAATCTTGGGTATCCTTGACTCGGATGTGCAAAATCGCACACCGTGCCTGCTGCCCATGAAACTGACCATTATTGAGGACGGGGTCCACTCGCAATTGGACCTGGACCTGCAAGTGATCCCGATCGGTCGCGCCAAGGACAATGCCGTTCGATTGGAGAGCACCCGCGTCTCCCGCCACCACGCGCGCATCGAGAGCCAGGGTGGAGCCCCCTGGATCATGGACCTGGGCAGCGCGAACGGGATCGAGGTCAATGGCGAATCTGTGGACCGCTGCATGCTGCGGGCGAGAGACGAAATCTCCCTGGGGCCTGGCGTGCGCGTCGTGCTCGGGGATGACGTGCCCACCGCTCACGACTGGGACCCTGCTGATGAAGTGGGCATGCGCACCCTGACAGGCGAGGCGCACCGCGAGCACGAGAACCTACGTGTGTTCGCGCGCATCACCCGCGAACTCGCCGCGCACACGGAACTGCAGCCCCTCTTGAATCTGATCGTGGACTCGGCCGTATCCCTGGTGGGGGGCGAGCGCGGGTTCATGTTGTTGCGCGAAGCCCAAGCCGAGGGCACACGCGGTTCGCATACCGCAGGTGCCATGACGGTGAGCGTGGCTCGCAGTTTCGATCACACCAACGTGGCCGTGCCGCGCACGCGCCTCTCCATGGGGATTGCCGGTCAGGTTGTCGAGCAAGGTAAGCCGATCCTGAGTGTAGATGCCTCGACGGATCAGCGCTTTGGTGGCATGGCGAGCGTGGAAAACCTGCGCCTGCGCTCGGTGATCTGTATTCCCATCCTGACCGACGGCGCCGGCAAGGAGCAGGTCGAGGGAATCTTGTACGTAGACAACCGCCTGCAATCGGGCGCCTTCGATCAAGAAGACGTGGACCTGCTTGAGATGCTCGCCGGACAGGCCTCCATCGCCATTCGCAACGCGCGGTTGCTGGAGACCCTGCGCGGTCGCAACCACCACCTGGACCTCTCGCGCAAGCAGATCGAACGCCTGAACGAGCAGCTCGGGCGCAAAGTTCGGGACCGTGAGGGGGAGCTAGCCGTGGTGCGCGCCGAGTTGGGCCGGGCGCGGGGCCGTTACGACTACAACTCGATTGTCGGCGCTTCGGACGCCATGACGGCTGTTTTCAAGCAGGTAGACCGGATCATCGAGTCGGACCTGCCGGTCTTGATTCAAGGCGAGAGCGGTACGGGCAAGGAGCTCATCGCCAATGCGATCCACCACAACGGAGCGCGGAAGGGTAAGGCCTTCGTCACAGAGAACTGCGCGGCCCTGCCCGACACCTTGCTTGAGTCCGAGCTATTCGGTCATGCGCGCGGGGCCTTCACCGGCGCCTTCCAATCCAAGCGTGGGATTCTCGAGCAAGCCAGCGGGGGCACGTTGTTCCTCGACGAAATCGGAGACATGAGCCCCGATCTGCAAAAGAAACTGCTGCGTGTTCTGCAGGACGGAGAGTTCCGCGTGTTGGGGTCCACGCGCACGGTGACCGTGGACGTGCGCGTGCTGGCGGCTTCCAATCGTGACCTCAAGAAAATGGTGGCCGAGGGCAGCTTCCGCAAGGACCTGTTCTATCGCATTGCCGTGGTGACCGTGGATCTTCCGCCGCTTTGCAAGCGCGGTGGTGACGTACCCCTCCTGGCCGAACACCTACTGGCACGGGCCGCACGGGAGGCGGGACGCGCCGCGCCCAGCCTGTCCAATGAAGCCCTGACCTGCATCGTCCACCATCCCTGGCCCGGCAACGTGCGCGAATTGGAAAACGAGATGCGGCGCCTCGTCGTGCTGGTCAACGACGAAGTGCAGCTCGAGGACCTCTCCGCCGCAGTGCAGCGGGGAGGTGAAGATGTCCTGCTCGGTGGCGATGTCCCTGAACTCGTCAGCGCGGTGGCCGAGGTGGAGAAGCGCACAATTCGACGCGCCCTGCGAGCCAGCGACGGCATGAAGTCTCCGGCGGCCGAAATTCTGGGTATCAGTCGCTACTCCTTGCAGCGCAAGATTCAGAAATACGGGCTCGATTCGGACCGGGACTAGGGGCACAGGGCACTTGACGAGTCCTGCAACCGCCAGGTAGGACCCAGGCCAGGCATGACGCCTGCACTTGTCCCATTCTGAAATCGACTCGTTGCGTTACCACCGACTTCGGCCGATCTTATAGGGGAAGACTGCTTCGCTGCCCATGCTACGCATCCCCAGGATCCCTCAGCCCGCCTTGTTCGTGGGATGCTTGCTGCTGCTCCTAAGCCTGGCGCGAGCCGACTTGATCCAACTCAAGGACGGAAGGCGATTCGAGGGCATGATTCTGAAGGAGAGTGCGACAGAGGTCGTGTTCGAGACGCGCTTCGGGAAAATGACCTTCGCTCGCTCGGAAATCTCATCGCTGGAGAAGGGTCTGACGCCCACCCAGGAGTTCGACCGGCGCTGGAAAGACTGCAAGACCGCTCAGGACTACTTCGCTTTGGGGCAGTGGGCGGCGGACAAGAAACTGCGCAGTGCCATGCGGAAAGCCATGAAGAAGGCTCTCGAACTCGACCCCCAGCACGCCGCTGCGGGCGAAGCCCTTGGTTTGGTGCTCTACGAAGGCAAGTGGATCAAGCCCGAGCAGCGCGATCAGTTGAAGGCGGACAGGCATGCGGCCGACATGCGCGAGCGAGGGCTGGTCTTGCACGATGCCGAGTGGGTCACCCTGGCCGAAAAGAAACACCTGGATGCGGGCGAGGTCTACTTTGAGGGTCGCTGGTTGAAGCCCGGTGATCTGCAGCGGGCACAGGGGCTCGAACAGCTGGACGGCGAGTGGGTTTCGGCAGCCCGAGCCGCTTCCGTGCTGAACGCCCGCTCCGTGCTCGAGGTCGCGAAGGTACAAGGCGAGATCGTCGTTGGAGACACGGTGCTCGTTGCGGGTCCCTTTGAGCGGGACTTCCTTGAGGGCATCGTGGAAGGCCTTGAGCGTGGCGCCCGCTGGGTTGAAGAACTGATGCGTCCTGAGAAGGGTCAGCCCTCTGCGCCAACGCCCAGGGGGCGCGTCGCGGCGCTGCACGAGTTCTATGTGTTTGGCCAAGAATCTGACCCCTACGTGCAGTGTGTCGATCCACTTGTGAGGTTGACCGACACCGTGCCTGAGGGCTGGGGCGCGGCAGTCAAGAAGACCCACGGGTTCTACTATTGTGAGCCTCGGGGCATCTCGGCTGCGCGCTGTATGGGACGGCCCGAAGCCCACCTGGCGGGCCACAGTTTTCACCACGCGGGCCACATCCTCATCAACCAACACCGGTACGACGGACGCCTCTTGCCCCCTTGGTTCGACGAGGGGTTTGCCTGTCTGTTTGAGTACCACATCCACCAGTGCAACCAGGTCTTGTGCGTGGCGGGTCTCACCAAGGTGGGCACCGAATCGCGTACCAACGCCAAGGCCAAGGAGGTCTACGTCTTCAACCAGGCTGAATTTCGCGCCGGCGCATGGAAAGGCAACCTGCGCTCGGGGCTAGAGGCTGGCGATGCGGCCCTGGTGGACTTGGATCGCCTCGCCCAAAAGCGATTCGGCGAATTGGGACCCGCCGATGTGGCGATGTCCATGGCCATCGTCGCCTGGATCGAACAACACGGCCCCGGCAGCCTGCGCCGCTTCCAAGAGGCCCTCAAGCGCAGTGGCCCGCGTGCGCCGCAGCGTGTGCTGGTCAAGACAGCTGAGCGACAGGCTCGCTACGACAAGGCCTTTCATGAAGCAGTGGGCATGGGTTGGCGCGCAGCCGACAAGGAGTGGCGTCAGTGGTTCCTGACGAACGAGCAGTAGGCGGGCGCGGCGCCTGGGGCGCAGGCGATCCCGAACCGATCGAGGGACGTCCCCGGATCAGCGGCTACCGCATCGAGGGCGTGCTGGGTCGTGGGGCTACCGGCGTGGTGTACTCCGCCGTTCAACTCGCTGTGGATCGGCCCGTGGCCATCAAAGTTCTGCACGACGAACTCGTGGGCGCCGGGCGGGCCGTGCGTCGCCTGCAACGGGAAGCACGAACGGCCGCGCGCCTGGCCCACCCCGGCATCATCTCGGCCATCGACATGGGCGAGCAGGATGGCCGCTGGTGGTACGCCATGGAATTAGTAGAGGGAATCTCCTTGGCCGAACGCCTGGCTGAACGGGGCCCGCTGACCGAACGCGAAGCTCTGCGGTTCTTCTGTCCCCTCTGTGATGCACTTCAGCATCTGTACGAGGGTGGCGTGGTTCACCGGGATATCAAGCCGGCCAACATCCTGATCGACCAGCACGGGCGCGCGCGGCTCGTGGACCTGGGCTTGGCGTTCGCGGAAGACGACCCGTCGATGACCCGCTCGGGGGGCACCCTGGGAACCCCGCACTACATGAGCCCCGAGCAAGCACGCGATGCCACCTCGGCTGATCAACGCAGTGACATCTGGTCCTTGGGAGCGACCCTCTACCACTCGCTTTGCGGGTCGCCTCCGTACGAAGGCGAGAGCGTGGGGGAGATCCTCTCCGGCGTGCTTTACCACCGAGTCACAGAACCCCGCAGCCTGGCCCCGCACCTGTCCAAGGGCATTTCCCTGGTCCTTCGCAAGTGCCTGGCCCGAGAACCCGGTGACCGCTACGAGACCCCCGAGCAATTGCTGGCCGACCTCGAGCGCCTGCGCGAACGCCGCGCGCCAGCCGTGCGCCCCGCCAACCTCGACCCGGTGGCCATGGATATCCCCTATTGGCGCCGGCCGGGTGTCCTGACCATCGCGGCGCTGGTCGTGGTGTCTCTGGTGGCCGGGCGGCCTTGGCGTCTGTTCTTGCCCAATTCCAATCCAACTCCAGTGACCGCGACGGTCCGGGCCTGGCCTGCGTTTACCCGGCTTCAAGAAACCTGGGTGACACAGCAGCTGGATCCGGGCGACGCCCTGGTCGAATTGGCGCTGCTGCCCGACGCGCCCGAGGGCTGGGGGGCTCGCAAGGGTGAGTTGGAGCGCGAGGTCTTGCAAGAATTGGATCAACGCCTGGCTCGCTTGATGCAAGCCGGTAGCCAGAAAGTTGACGCCTGGCTCGGGGATCACGAATACGAGCAAGCGCGCTCGTACCTGGGAGAGAGCGTGGCCGTGGCCCTGCGAGCCAGCACCGGTTGCGACTCTCAGGAGGACTTACCCGCTGGACGCCTGCGCCGAGGCTTCGAGCGCTGGATGAACGGCGAACAATCGCGCCTGGACAGCGAGCACACCATGGCGATGGCCGAGGCGCGCTCGGCTCTGCACCGCCACCTGGATGAAACGGTGGTCCCCGCTTTCAACCAGGCCCTGAGGCAGAATCAGTGGGCCTCGGCCTTGACTCACACGGGAGGGGGCTTGCTGCTACTGGACGGTGCCCTGGCCGACACGCGCGGATTCTCAGACATCGATCGCAGCCAACTCTTGGGCAGCGTGCGCTCCGACCTCGAAGGCCTGCGGTCGAGTGCCCGCAATCACTATCTCAGATTGGACAGCCGCCTGGCTGGCTTCGCCCGTGATGAAGCGGATCGCCTGCGTCCAAGTATCATCTCCGGTGATCGGCCCAATCCCGCTCAGGATCTGCGAGCAGCATTCACGGCAGAGGCTCGGCATATGGGAATCGTGCCCGAGGAAATTCCCCAGGGGTGGATCGAGTCGAACGGTCGCTCCGTTGGATCCCAACTGGCGCTTGAGCGTGCAGAAGAAGAGCTCAACCTGGACCTTCAAGGCCACCTGGATCGCACCGCTGAGGCCGCCTTCGTGGAGGACAGCAGGTACGTTCAGGCGCTCTGTGCCGATCGGCGCTACAGCGAGGCGAGTCGGCTGCTGGAACAGCACCTGGCCGAGCCTTGGCGCAGCCGAGTGCACGGGCCCATGGAGTTGTTACGCGAGGAGTGTCTGTTGCTGGAGGGTCTGATCGAGCGCACGCTCCAGAATCTCCAGGCCTTGGCGGGGTCGACCTTCGATCCCACCTTCGATCGCATCCCCTATCCAGGGACCAGGATTCTCACTACGTCTGACGCGCTCAAGCGCGGCTTCGAGGTGCGCGCGCCGAGTATTCCCTCTTTCCGCGTGCACTTGATTCGCAGTGCCTCCATACCGAGGGCGGACCGCGTGCTGGAAGCTACCGACCTCTTGGAACTGGCCGGATTGGGGGAGCAAGCCACCGAAGCCAGCGCGGACGAGCGCCTCTTGCGCAGCCTGTTCCTCTTCCATGAACGCGAACTTCTCCGCGCCCGCGTCAGCCTGCCCATGGGACCCGTGGACGCGGCAGATGTTTTTGCCAGTTTGGCCGAACGACTGCGAAACAGTGCTCCAGACCCCAAACTGCAGGCCAAGAACGACAGCATGAAGGCTCTGCGGACGAGCGTCAACCAAGGAGGCAATGCGACCAGCCTGCTAGCCGATATTCGGCGCATTGAAGAGGGCCACGCGGGACTTCTAAGCGAGGAAGAACGCGCGGAACTGCTCGATATCCGAAGGAAGGTAGAAGCGCGGCGCGCGGCCCCGCCAGGCGAGCAGCCAAAACCAACTCTGCAGGACGTGTTCGAGCCTAGCCAGTTGGAGCGTTTGGAGCGTCAGGCCGTCCGACTGACCTGGGACTTCACCCGTCGAGACGTGGGTGCCTGGAAGCACGGGGATTGGCTGCTGTTCTCTGGCGGCCTGCGTGCACCGGTCGCGCGCGGCACCGACGAAGAATTCTGGGACGACAACCACGCGCTGCAGCTCGACCTGGCTGAACCATTGGACCTCAATAGCCCGTTCACCCTGCGGCTGCACCTATTCCTCGCGCGACCGGCCCCGGGTCAGCGCAACGAACTCGCTTTGCAATTGGCGGGCCTGACGCTGGTCTTCGAAGACGACCCCAACCAGCCTTCCTTTGCGGCCGGCCGCGGCGACCCCGCACAGATCTTGGAGCAGGTACGCCAAGGATCCGTAGCGGGCTTCACGGGCTTCAGTGGTTTCTCCTACGACACGGATCGCCCCTTGGAGCTCGAGATCGAAGTGAACCCAAGAAAGGGCAACGTAGAAGTGCAGCTGAATGGCAAGCCCCTGCGCCTGCGGTCTCTGCCCAGGGGACCCCTGCCCAAGGATCCCATCTTGAGCCTGCACTCGCGCCAGTCATTGGACTTGCTCTGGGCCAGCCTCGAAGCCAAGCGGCTGGGCGGCCGGAAGTAGGGTGCTTCTACTTCCCAAATTGGCCTACGCAGGCCTTGGCTCTCTCCAGCGTCTCGGGTGGCGTGAGGTGTTCGACCAACTGGAGACTGGCGGTTAGTTGGCGTTCGTTGGATCCTAGGCGGACGGCCCCGCGAACATGGGAGGCGAGCTGCCGCGCTTGACCGGTGACGGTCAAGGCCACCACTGCGCTCAGTTCACGCAGGCGCGGCTCGAGGCCAGGGCGCGACAGGACCCGGCCGTAGGCGTGTTCGGCGATCCAGCGGGCGAAATCGGGGTGGAACTCGGTCAGGCGTTGTTCGACGGCAGGGGCGAGGTCTGCGTAGATGGCCTCAAAGAGGTCACGGCCGCGGGACGGGTCGCCCTCGAGTTCGGATTCTCCCTCTTGCGCCTCGCCCGCACCTCCATGGCGGCTCAGAATCTCGAAAGCCTCGACGACGCGTGGGTACCCTGCGAACAGATGGCACTGCAGGAGCACCTCCCGCCAGGCTCGGTCGGGCTCGTTTTCGGGCGCCTGTCGTCGTAGTTCTGCCAAGAGGTCCCAGTCCCCGAGGACAACCGCGGCTGTCAGCCGCAGGAGGCGCCGACTCTTGGCGTCCAGGGTTTCGTTTGCGCGACTCATGAATAACGACCGATGGCCCGGCCCAGGCGCACGGGGGCGTCGAGCTGCAAATCGGGTAGGGGCGAGGCCATGCCAGCGGGAGTCAAGAGAACAATTGTAGAGCCCAATTCGAAGCGCGCGAGCTCCTCGCCGCGTTGCAGGGAGCGCGGGCTGGTCAGTACCCCTGAAGCTGCAGGGTCCACACCCTGGACCCGGATCCGACCCACGTTCAGGGCGCCCACCAGCACGAGTATCAGGGGACCGCGTTCACTCTCTAGTCGCAAGACACATCGTTCGTTGATGTCCAGCACGCGGCGGCGAGCGAGAACTCCTGCGGCGACCGAGTAGCGGCAGCCTGGGACCCAGTGCGCCTCGGTGAGCTGGGCATCTTCGGGGCAGTGGATGCGGTGATAGTCCTTAGGACCCAGGTAGAGGGTCCAGGCAAATCCACCTTCCAGAGGCACATCCGATCCCACTCCCGCCAGCAGGTCGCGCACGCGGTAGGCATGGCCCTTGGCCTGCAGGATCGTGTCATGCTCGATGGGGCACAGGGTCTGAACGCGGCCGTCAACGGGAGACACCAGCGACGTGGGATCGGCATCCACGGGGCGCGCGGTGGGTTCGAGGCGACGAACGAAGAACGCCCCCAGGCTGGGGAACTCGCCCAGGGGACCACGCACTTCTGACAGGTCAGCGCCGGTGAAGCGGGCGAAACCCCTGTACAGGGGCCGGCGCAGGAATTGGGGCACGCGCCTGTCGGCCAACCAACCAACTGTGAGGGACAGGGCCCGGCGCAATGGAGTGGACATGGGGCCGAGCCTACGCTGGACGGGGGCGGTCGGGGTAGCCCAGGTCGGCGACAGTCCCGCGCTCGGGCGGGGGGAAATCGGGGCAGCGAGCCGCTAGGATCGAGCCCGACATCCCGAGACCTTCCTCCTCCCGCCACAGCGTCCGCTCCGCAATTCAGGTTCCCATGGCATCCCAAACCACCGTCGTCATCTTGGCCGCAGGCATGGGCACGCGCATGAAGTCCACGCGGCCCAAGGTCCTGAACCGCCTGTGCGGCAAATCCCTGCTGGGTTGGGTCCTGGGCCAGGCAGCGTCCCTGGACCCCGAGCGCGTCGTGCTCGTGATCGGTCACGGTGGCGAGGCGGTCGAGGCCGAGGCGCGTGCGCTGCTTCCCGATCGGGATCTGCGCGTGGTGGTTCAGGAGCCTCAGCTGGGTACCGGGCATGCGGTGCAGATGGCCGCGAGTGAATTGCAGGGATGCGAGCGGGTGGTCGTACTCTACGGGGACATGGCGCTGTTGCAGTCGGACAGCCTGGCCGAATTGGTTGACCGCCAGACCGCTGCCGGGACCGGGGCGATCGCCATGATGACCGCGTTCAGTCCGGACCCGACGGGCTATGGGCGCGTGCTCCGTTCGGAGGACGGCGAATTCTCCGCCATCGTCGAAGAGCGCGATTGCACGCCCGAGCAACGCGCCGTCGAAGAGATCAACACGGGCGTCTACTGCTTCGACGGTCCCGCCCTGTGCGCGGACCTGCCGCGGCTCAGCAGCGACAATGCCCAGGGCGAGTACTACATCACAGACCTGCCGGGCATGGCGGCCGAGGCCGGAAGACCCGTGGTGACTGTCGACCTGGATCTGGAAGAGTCACTGGGCGTCAACACCCTCTCCCAATTGGCCGAGGTGCGCTGGGCCATGCAGATGCGCATTCTCGAGCAGCACATGGCCGCGGGTGTGGGAATTGAGGATCCGGCCAGCACGTACATCGATGCCGGCGTGACCATCGGGGCTGGCACTCTCATCCTACCCTGCACCGTTATTCGCGCTGGAGTGACCATCGGCGCCAACTGCGAGGTGGGTCCCTTCAGCCACCTGAGAGTGGGCACGAATATGGAGCCGGGCTCCCAGGTGGGCAACTTCACCGAGTGCAAGAACGCCAGCCTGGGTGAGGGGACCAAGGCCAAGCACCTGTCCTATCTGGGGGATGTGCAGGTTGGACGGGGCACCAATATCGGGGCGGGCACGATTTTCGCGAACTACGACGGCAAGGCCAAGCACCTGACGCGCGTAGGGGACGGAGCATTCGTGGGCAGTGGAACCACCATTGTGGCCCCCAATGAGGTGCCCGACGGCGCCACCACGGGTGCGGGGGCAGTTCTGACGCGCAACAGTGGCGTGCGGCCGGGTGAGGTCTGGATTGGCGTGCCGGCGCGGAAGATGGCGTCGGGAGATGGCGCCGATTCGAACTGACGTTATCTTGGGCGGCCCAATTCGGCTGCCCCGCGCACGCCTTGGGCCTCATTGCCCGTCGACCTGCCCCCCCAATCGCCCACTCGGCCCTATCCATGTCCCTGAACGGCAAGATGACCCTGATCGCGGGGACCGCCCACCCGGTCCTGGCCGCGAACATCGCCAAAGAATTGGGCATGCCCTTGGCCGACGCCCACGTGGGGCGTTTCCCTGACGGCGAAATCGACATCAAGATCAACCAGGACATCCGCGGGCGGGACTGCTTTGTGTTGCAGCCCACCTGTCCTCCGGTGAACGACAACTGGGTCGAGCTGTTGCTGTTGATCGACACCCTGCGACGCGCCAGCGCCGGTCGTATCACGGCGGTCATGCCCTACTACGGCTACGCGCGCAAGGATCGCAAGGACGAGGGGCGCGTTCCGATCAGCGCCAAGGTGCTGGCCAACACCCTGAGTGTCACGGGTGCCGACCGCCTCGTGACCCTCGACATGCACGCGGCCCAGATTCAAGGCTTCTTCGATCTGCCCGTGGATCACCTCTACGCGCGGCCGGTGTTGCTGGAAGCGGTGCAGAAGTTGGGGCTGGAGCGCCCCGTAGTCGTGACCCCCGACGTGGGGGGTACCAAGATGGCGCGCGCCTATGCCAAGCGCCTGGAGGCTGACCTGGCCATCGTCGACAAGCGTCGTATCTCCGGGTCGGAGACCAAGATTGAGCACGTGATCGGTGAGGTGGACGGGCGCAACTGTGTGATTGTCGATGACATGATCTCCACCGGTGGTTCCATCACCCAGGCGGCCAGCGTGCTTCGCAAGGCGGGGGCAAAGCAGATCGTCATCGCTGTGTCCCACGCGGTTTTCTGCGGTCCTGCGGTGGAGCGCCTCGACGCGGCTCCCGTGGACCACGTCATGGTGACCGACACCATTCCTACGGCCGATCCCGCCCCCAAGAATCTGGAGACCGTCACCGTCGCCGGGCTCGTCGCCAAGGCCATCCAAAGCATCCACGCCGAGACATCGGTGAGTTCCCTTTTCGAATAGCGAGAATCCCTCGCTTCAACCCCTGTGCGTCCGTTACCCGGACGACGAACCAACCAGGGCCCCGTTATGAGTTCTACTGAATCCCTAAAGTGCGGTCTGCGCGACAAGGTCGGCAGCCGTGATTCCCGCAAGTTGCGCGCCCAGGGCCGTATTCCCGCCAGCATCCAGGCTGACGGCGACAGCGCGCACCTGAACATCCATGTCTCAGCCGAGGCGTTCCACGCCTCCAGGCGTCATCACGTGCACCTCTACGACCTGGATGTGGATGGCGACATGCACACGGCTGTGGTGCGTGAACTGCAGTGGGACGCGCTGGGTGATTCTCTGAACAACATCGAGTTCCGACCGGTGAAGCGCGGAGTGGCAATTGAGTCCCATGTCGCGCTCTCGTTCCACGGACAGGTGAAGGACGCTGTGCTCAGTCAGAACGTGACCGAGATCATGATCTCCTGCATCCCGTCACTCATCCCGGACAACCTGGAAGTGGAGGTCGACGGCCTGGAAGCCGGCGCTCACTTGCACGCATCCGACATTCAGCTGCCTGAAGGAATCACCCTGGCCGTGGATCCCGAATTCGAGATCGCGGTGGTTGGGCACCTCAAGGCCGAGGTGGAGGAAGTGGTCGAGGAGGAGGCCGGTGACGTTGAGATCGAGGGCGCTGACTCCGACGCGGACGCACCTGGCGAGCCCAAAGAGGACTCGTCCGGCGACGACTCCTCGGGAGACTGAGGGTCTGCCAAGCGGCTTGGCGGGCGTCCGGTGGAGGACCTTTTCCTCCGGGCGTCCAGGGACCCTGCGGGCAGGGTCGTGCCTCCGTCCAGGCAGCTCACCAATCCAATCCCCGATGCCCTTGCGCAAATAGGGCCCAGGGCTAAACTGTTTCGCCCTCGTGGATCCCGCGAGGCACCCTCTCATGACCCGGCTCATCGTCGGACTCGGCAATCCCGGCCAAGACTACGCCGGGACCCGGCACAACGCTGGGTTCGAAGTCCTCGAGTGGCTAGCTCGGGAACAGGGAGGCCAGCTCTTTCGCAGTGCACGTCAACTCACGGACCGGCCGGGTCTGCCGCCCATCGCCCCCGGGCTCGCGAGCATTCCTTTCCTCTGGGCCTATCTCGAGGACCTGGATGCCTTGCTCATTCAGCCCCAGACCTTCATGAATCGTTCTGGCCGGGCCTTGGCTTCTCTGGCCCGGTGGTTGTGGCCCAGTCCTCCCCAAGGCGAGGGCCTGGAACAGCCGTCTGCTCCCCGCTACCCAGGCCTGATGGTTGTCTACGACGACCTCGATCTGCCACCGGCGCAGTTGCGCATTCGACCCCACGGAGGGGCGGGTGGGCACAACGGCGTGCGCTCCATTATTGAACACCTCTCGACTGACTTGTTTCCGCGCCTGAAGGTGGGGATCGGACGAGAGGGGACCGACGCGGCGCGTTACGTGCTTCAACCCTTTTCCGCTTCCGAGCGCGAAGAGATCGAAGTGGCCTACGCCCAGGCGGCCGAGGCTCTCCTCGACTGGCTGGACAAGGGTGACCTCGAGGGGTGCATGACGCGGTTCCACAGCCGCTGGAACCAGGACACCTGAGCCCCTTGGGAAACCACGGGACTCAGACCATCGCCGACACAAAAGGAGAATCGACTTGAGTCAGATTTATGAAGGAATGTTCCTCCTCGACAACGATGTCGTGCGAGAAGGGTACGAGGGCGCCAAAGCACTCGTGACCGATGCCCTGGCCAAGCACGGAGCCACGTTGCTCAGTGCTCGCCGGTGGGATGAACGTCGTTTGGCCTACCCCATCAAGGGGCGTCGCCGGGCCACGTTTGTGATCGCCTACTACCAAGTGGACGGGGCCGAAATGCCGGCCGTGCGCCGTGAATTCGACCTCTCCGAGAGGGTGCTGCGCTACCTCTTCACCAGCGTGGACGCTGTTCCCGAGGGGGAAGTGGAGTTGGCTCAGGCCGAGGGAGCGGATGATTTTGCGGTCCCCGAGCCCCCGGACGACGACGCCGTGGACCCGGAACCGGAGCCCGAGGAAGGTGCTGAAGGCGGAAGCGAGCACGGCTCGGACGAAGCTCATGACGTTGAGTCTGCCGAAGCTCAATCGGGCAGCGCTGCTGAACAGGCGCCTGTCGAAGCTGAGCAATCCGCGGCGCAGCCCGAGTCCGCGCCGCAAGCGGCGATTGCCGAAGCCCCGGCTTCAGACGAGTCCGACGAAACCCCTGAAAAGCAGGAGGCCTGAGCCATGGTGCGCAGAGTTCCCAAGGTGATCGCCAGTCGCAACTGTGACGATCCGATCATCGACCACAAGGACACCGAGTACCTGTCCAAGTTCCTGACCCCCCAGGGTCAGATCGTTTCCCGCCGCCGGAGTGGTTTTTGCACACAGTGCCAACGCCAGCTCAAGAAGGCCGTCAAGCGCGCCCGCCACTTGGCGCTTCTGCCCTTCGTGGGCTAAGGAGGATCCCCAATGAAAGCCATGGAAGTCCTCCTACGGGAGCATGTGAGACACCTCGGACGATGTGGGGATGTGGTGCGCGTGGCCCCCGGCTACGCACGCAACTTCCTCCTGCCGCGCGGCCTGGCCGCGATGGCGACCGAGGACAACAAACGCCAAATCGCACGACGGGCCGCTCGGCTCGCGTTGGAAGAGGCTGAGAAGGCCGAAGAGGTCGCCGCCGCTGTGGCGGCCCTGTCCGAGCTCAGCGTGACGGCTAACGAGCGGGCGGACGAGAACGGCCGGCTGTATGGATCGGTCACGGCCCTCGCCATCGCCGAGCTGTGCTCGGCGGCCGGCACTGAGATCGACGTCAAGCGTGTTCATCTGGATGCGCCGATCAAGACCGTGGGCGAGCACCAGGTCTCGATTCATGTGCATGGCGAGTCCTTCGCGGAGATCAGCGTGCAAGTGCAGGCTGAGGGTGCCCCGATGGAGTCCCTACTGGGAACTGAGGAGCCGGCCGAAACTCCTGCTCAGGAGACCAGCGAGGCGCCTGAGGCCGGGGAAGAAGCCGAAGGCTGAAGCCTCTAGCGTGATGGGACCCCGGTGGGGTCCCCAGTCACCAAGACCAGGCCGGACGCGCGGGCCTCTAACCCGCGAGTCCGGCCTGAGTTGTGTCCATGGAACTCGCTTGACCTTCGCCGCCGCTAGGAAAAGCCCCTGTCCACGCGAGCGACTTGGGGACCCGGACGCTATCCTGCTCTCCGCTCGTAACCGCTTGCTTTGGAGCCGGGCGCGACGACTTGGAGAGCACTCTTGGAACCTGAGGAACTGACCCAATACGGGAGAATCGCTCCCCACGACCTGGCTGCCGAACGCAGTGTCCTCGGTGCCCTGCTCGTGAACCCGCTGAACCTGCCCGACGTGGTAGAGATGCTCAAGGCGGACGATTTCTACGATCGTCGGCACCGCCTGATCTACGCACAGATGGTGGATCTGGCCGAACGCAACCAACCGGTGGATCCGATCACCGTGGGTACGGCTCTCAAGGCTCAGGACGCCTTGGCCGCCAGCGGCGGGGACGGCTACATGGTCGAGTTGATCGGTGTCGTGCCCAACGCAGCACACCTGATGCACCACGCGCGGCTCGTGAACCAGAACAGTCTGCTGCGCACGCTGATCGATTCCTGCACGGACATCATCAGTCGCTGCCACGGCACGCGGCCCGACCAGGAGTCCGTCACACAGCTCTTGGACGAAGCCGAGAACGGTATCTTCAAGATCAATTCCTCCAAAGACATTGGCGGAGCCGTGGAAGTGGGGGACGTGCTGGCCGACGCCTTCAAGCGCCTCGAAGCCCAGCGCCACCGCGGGGACCTAACGGGTTTGCCCAGCGGATTCATGGACCTGGACGACATGCTAGGTGGGTTCAACCCGGGCGAATTGACGGTCATCGCCGCGCGACCCTCGATGGGCAAGACGGCCTTCGCCCTCAATTTGATGGAGCACGCCGCCACACATCGCCCGCAACACTTTGATCACGAGCCCTCAATCCTGTTCTTCAGCCTGGAGATGGGCCGCCTGTCCATTGTGCAGCGCATGCTCAGCTCGCGCGCCCGAGTGGATGCGCATAAGATGAGAACGGGGAAGATTGATCCGGCCTCTTTTGCAGATCTGACCCACGCAGCAGGAGATCTGCAAAAAACACACCTGTTCGTGGATGACACTCCGGGCCTGTCGATCATGGCCGTGCGCAGTCGCGCGCGGCGCCTCAAGCACCAACATGGGCTGGACATGATCGTGCTCGACTACCTGCAGTTGATGAGCGCCAAGGCCGAGAGCCGGCAACAGGAGATCAGTCTCATCTCTCGCTCCTTGAAAGAGTTGGCGCGCGAACTGGAAGTTCCCATCCTGGCCCTCTCTCAACTATCGCGCAGTGTGGAGTCGCGCGAGGACAAGCGCCCCCAGCTCTCGGATCTGCGAGAATCGGGATCCATCGAGCAGGACGCCGACGTGGTCTTGATGTTGTACCGGGCCGAGTACTACAACCAGACCGAGGAGAACCGCGGCGAAGCCGAAGTGATCTGTGCCAAGCACCGCAACGGGGCCACCGGCAAGGTCAAGTTGCAGTTCACGGGCAACATCCTGCGTTTCCAAAACCCGGCCGCGGCCATCGCCGAGCCCATCAGCCTCTAGCTCCGCTCGCGGCCTCAGGGGGGCTCTCGCCAGCGCATCCTCTGACGCCCTTCCTTGGGCCTCCAAGGCCCCTTTTTTAGGCCTCTGTACGGGTCCCGCCCAGGGCCGTACCCTTCCCACCCTTGATCTGCTCACTGCTTCTCACCGCTGCCCTCGCAGCCGCCGGCCCCGGCCAGGATCCCCTCGTGGATCCGGTCGCCGGTCCGCCTCTGCTGCAGCCTCCCCAAGAGCTGCCCGTTGAAGAGGTCGTCTTCGAAGGGCTCGAGACGTACAGCGAGCAGGGCGTGCTGGCAGCCTTGGGCATTCGCATCGGCGAGCCCTATCCAGAGTCCATGCGCTCGGGCCTCCTGAAGGTCTGGGATACCTACAAGATCGTGGTGGGTGAGCCGCGTCTCACGCGCATTGGGGAGGGCTTGCGAGTGACCCTGCCCGTCACCGAACTGCCTCTCGATCTGGAACCACGCTTTGTGGGCCACAGCGAGGTGGATCTGGAGAAGCTCAAGGAATGGGCTCTCCTGTTCGACCGCGAGCAGGTGTACCTGCATGAAGCGGACGCGATCCGCTCACGCCTGATGGCGGGCTACCGCCAGGCTGGCCACTACTTTGTCGAGATCGACAAGGTGATCGGGGGTCTGGGGGAGGGTGTAGCCGGCGAGCTCATTTTTGAGATCCGCGAAGGACCCAAGGTGCGCTGTACCGGAATCGAAGTCAGCGGCAACACCAACCTGCCCAACACGGGTTGGGGGCTCTGGTCGGGGGGCTTGTTCTCCCTGGCCGAGCTGTCCACCAAGGGCCGCGGCATCTTTCGCTGGTGGGGCGGCGTCTTTGATCGGGAAGTGCTCGATGCGGACATCGTCGCCATGCGTGAGGTCTACCGCGAACGCGGCTGGTTGGATGCGACGGTGACGATCGACAGCCTTGACTTCAGCGCCGACCGTGAGAGGGTCGTGGTGAAGTTGATCGTCGATGAGGGACCCCTGTGGCGCGTGGGATCGCTGAACATTTTGGGCGTCGATCCCGACGACCTGGATGCTCAACAGGACCTGTTCTTCACGGTCGATGAACTCCAAGAGCTGACAGAGCTGAAGGCCGGAGTGCCCTTCGAGCAGGCGCGCATCGTGCACGACATGGGCGCGTTGATGCTGTTCTATGGCGAGCGCGGATATCTTGAGCAGAGCTACTTCGAGGACGCGAGCGCTGGAGGTTCTCGGTTCCTCAATCCCGACGTGGTCTACGACTGGGACACACACGAGGTACACGTGACCTACCGCCTCGTTCAGGGCCGCAAGCGCTTCATCGGCGAGGTGCGGGTGAACGGCAATACGTACACCAAGGACAAGGTCGTCCGTCGCGAGTTGGACTTCAATCCGGGAGACCAGGCCAATATTGGTGACATCCAGCGCGGCCTGGCTCGAGTGCGCAGGACCAACTACTTCGACGATCCCTACGATCCAACACACGCGCCGCCCATCGTTGTTTTCCAAGTGGATGAAGACGATCCCGACATCATCGACGTCGAGTATCGCCTGAGCGAAGGGCGCGTCGTGGACTTCAACATCTCCGGTGGCGTGGCCAGCGACAGCGGTGTGGTGGGTTTGATTACCCTCTCGATGCGCAATTTCGCGATCGGCAACCTGCCCAGCGGATTCTGGTCTGCTGGGCGCGAGATCTACGACAAGGAGGCTTTTCACGGGAACGGCGAGCAGCTGGCCATCGATCTCTCCCCCGGCTCGCAGGTGAGTTTCTGGCGCTTCATGTATGCCCACCCCGATGCCTTGGGCACCCACCACGACCGCTTCGTCGTGCGCACCGAAGCCCTTGGCCGGGACCGTCGATTCAATTCCCACGACGAGTCCAAATCCGAGGCGAGCCTGACCGTGGCGCGCCTGTTTGGGGCCGGCGACCTGTCCCTGCGCATTGGTCCGCGCTGGAGCTCCATCACGGTGGATGACTTGACCGACCCGGCCGACTCTCCCAGCACCCTGGTCAATTCACAGGGCAAGACGGATCTGCGCGGGCTGACCGTGGACCTGAGCTACGACCGGCTCGACAGTCGCATCAGCCCACGTGAGGGTTCGTACTACCGCTGGAGCAACACCTACTACGGTGGAGCGCTGGGTGGCGACGAGAACTTCTTGAAGACCGAGCTCAACTACTCGCACTACTTTCTGCTTGGTGAGGTCAGCGATGATCTGCGGCCCGGGTTCTACTTGGGAGCGGGTGCTGGCTTTAGCGATACCTTCGGGGATACCGACCAGGTGCACTACTCTGAGCGCTTCTTCCTGGGCGGCAATTCGCTACGCGGGTTTGACTTCCGCGGCATTGGCCCCATGGAAGGACGCTACGCCCTAGGTGGTGAGTCGATGGCGCGCGCGACGATCGAATACCGTCACCCCATCTACTCGACGCCCATCGCCGGTACCTCGCGCCGGCGGGAGATGTTTCGCATTGTGACCTTCCTGGACGCGGGCGTCCTGGGCGTGGACGGTTGGGACTTGAATCCCGACGAAGTACGCGCCTCGGTGGGTTTCGGATTCGGGCTGGTCAATCCCCTGCCTCTGACCTTCAGCTTCGGGTTCCCGATCAACGAGCAGGACGGAGACTTGCGAGAGACCTTCTCCTTCAGTCTGGATCTTCGTCGCTAGTCGGTTTCGGGTAACCCACATACGCAGCGCTGCGGGCTGTGTTGATCTCCTCATTCATCCTGAGGATCCCCATATGGACCAGACCGTGCGCGCAGGGGACTTCGGCGGCTCCTACGCGCGCCGATCCAATTGACAGGAGCTGATGGCTCCGGTACACCATCCCGTGCCGGCTCCCCTTTTGGGGGCGCCATTCCACACCAGGCTGTTCGCTCTGTAGGACGCCGCCCACCTCTGATTTTGTCGGACCCGAGGCCGACAGGTTCGTGCCATGCCCGCCTTGACCCTGTTGGAACTTGCCGAACGAATCGGAGCGCGCCTTGAGGAGGCGGCGCCTGGGGTGGGGAGCAGCCCGATTTGTGGCCCAGCTTCCCTGGCCGATGCGGGCCCCGAGGAGGTCAGTTTTCTCGCGGACGAACGCCACGCCGGAGCCCTGCAGTCCACCGCTGCCGCGGCCGTGGTGCTGGCACAGGATGTGCGCGTGGAACGCACGGACCTGGCCCTGCTGCGCTGCAGCGATCCTCAAGCGACCTTCAACCTGATCGTCTCCATTTTCGCCCCGGAGATCCCCAGTCCAGATCCCGGTGTACACCCCAGCGCGGTCGTGGATGCCACGGCGGAGGTGGACGAGGGCGCGAGCGTTGGCCCGCTATGCGTCGTGGGTCCGGGAGTTCACCTCGCCGCGGGCGCCGTGTTGCACGCGCGCGTCGTCCTCGGAGCCGCCGTGCGAGTTGGGGCCAACAGCGTGTTGCACGCAGGCGTCGTGCTCTACCCCCACGTTCACATTGGTTCCGCATGCGTCGTGCATTCCGGCACGGTCATTGGAGCAGACGGATTCGGCTTTGAGCCCACCGCCCAGGGCTGGGTCAAGACTCCCCAGGGCGGGAGCGTGCAGATCGACGACGACGTCGAAATTGGCGCCAACGTCACCATTGATTGTGCACGCTTTGGCCGCACGCATATCGCGAGCAACGTCAAAATCGACAACCTGGTCCACATCGCCCACAACGTACGTGTGGGCCGCTCCAGCATGTTCCTGGCCCAAAGCGGGGTTGCCGGATCGACGCACGTGGGCAGCGGCGTGATCGTGGCCGGCCAGGCGGGTCTGGCAGGTCACTTGACCATTGGTGAGGGTGCGCGCATCGGAGCCAAGTCAGCTGTGTTTGCTGACGTCCCTGCCGGAGAAGAATGGTGGGGTTCGCCCGCCGGGCCCAAGCTGCGTGCCCTGCGCGACCACAAGGCGCTGCAACGCTTGGGGCGCATGCGCGAGGAGTTGGCGGAAGTGAGCGAGCGCTTGCGGGCCCTCGAGGAAGATCCCTCATGACACGCCGCCAACAGACACTGCGTACGTCCGTCGAGTTCTCCGGTATCGGGTTGCACTCCGGCGAGCAGGTCCACGTGCGACTGCTACCCGCCGACCCGAGCGCGGGTATCGAGTTCATTCGCACGGATCAGGAAGATGCCGTATCCGTGCCGGCGGAGATCGCCTTCCACTCTCCCAAGGATCGACGCACTCGGCTTATGCGCGAGGGCACCGAAGTGGAGACCGTGGAGCATTTCTTGGCCGTCTGCACAGGCTTGCAGCTGGACAACGTGCGCGTGGAACTCTCGGGCTCCGAGTTTCCAGGCCTGGACGGTTCAGCCCGGCCCCTGGTGGAGTTCGTACAGCAAGCGGGACTGGTTGCGCAAAAAGAAGAGGCGCGCCTGTTCACATTGGAACAACCCGTCTTCGTTCACGAAGGGGGCGCCACGTTGGTGGCCCTGCCCTCCGAGACTCCCGGGTTGACCCTGCAGTACGTCTCATCGTTCGAAGAGCCGGGGGTGGAGAGTGGGACCTTTGAAATCGAGCTCTCTCCCGAGACCTTTGTCGCCGAATTGGCCGGTGCGCGAACCTTCTGCCTGGCATCGGAGGTCGAGGCCCTGCAGGCCGCGGGCCTCGGAAAGGGCGCCACGCGCGAGAACACCGTGGTATTGGGTGACCCGGAATCCACCCAGCGCATGCCCCACGAGCCCGTGCGCCACAAGCTGCTGGACCTGGTGGGGGACTTGCACCTGTTGGGGGCTAACCTTCAGGCGCGCATCATCGCGACCCGATCGGGGCACAAGACCAACGCAGACTTGGTGCGCCGCCTGGTGGATCTGATGCAGGCGCAGGAAACGGGTGGCCTGATCCAGCGCGAATCAGGCATGGACATCCGCGAGATCCTGCGCCAATTGCCCCACCGCTACCCGTTCCTCTTGATCGACCGCGTGGTCGAAGTCGAAGGCTACAAGCGTGCCGTAGCGATCAAGAACGTGACGATCAATGAGCCCTACTTCCAGGGCCACTTCCCCGACCGACCGCTGATGCCCGGCGTCCTGCAACTGGAAGCCATGGCTCAGCTGGCCGGCATGTTGTTGCTACGGCGTTTGGAGTACTCGGGAAAGCTGGCCGTGTTGTGGTCCCTAGACAAGGTCAAGTTGCGCGGGGGGGTGACTCCGGGAGACCAATTGCGCTTGACCGTCGAGACCATGCGCATCAAAGGCGACACCGTCCAAGTTCGAGGCAAAGGCAGCGTGGCCGGGCGCCCCGTATGCGAAGCCGTACTAATGTTCACCATGATTGAGGCCTGATTCGATGTCCACTTCCATTCACCCCACCGCCGTGATTGCCACCAAGGCCCAGTTGGGCGTGGACGTCAAGGTTGGCCCCTACTCCGTCGTCGGCGAGGACGTGCGCGTAGGGGATCGCACCGAGATTGGCGCCCAGGTCGTGATTGACGGCGTAACCCACATCGGCGAAGACAATCGCATCGTTGGCCAAACCAGCCTGGGCGGCGCCCCGCAGGACTTTTCCTACCGCGGCGAGCCCACGCAGCTGATCATCGGAGACGGGAACACCATTCGCGAGTTCGTCACCATCAACCGCGGCACGATCAAAGGTGGTGGGCAGACACGCGTGGGGAGTCACAACCTGCTCATGGCCTGCAGTCATGTGGCCCACGATTGTGAGATCGAGGACCACGTGATTCTGGGCAACGGCGTGCTTCTTGCGGGGCACGTGCTCGTCGAGCACCACGCGAATTTGAGTGGCATGGCGGGTGCCGTGGCCTTCGTGACCGTGGGCGCCCATTCCTACGTGGGAGCCATGACGCGCATGTCCCGCGATGTGCCGCCCTACATGATCGTCGAAGGGCATGACAGTCGGGTGCGCGGAGTCAACGTGATTGGTTTGGAACGCTCCGGGCTCAGTAGCGAAGAATCCGACGCCCTGCGGGCCGCCTTCCGGCGTATCTTCCGTTCGGGCCAACCCCGCCGCCCGGTGCTGGAGGAGATGCGTGCAGAAGCTGACCTGGGCCAGCATGTTTGCGAGCTCGTGAACTCGATGAGCCGTACCGAGATCGGGTACAAGGGGCGCTATCGAGAGAGTCTGCGCGAGGAATTCACCCGTCTGGGGGTGGAACGCATTCTGGAGTGCAGCTCGAACTGACAGTCTGTTCCCCTTTTCTCCGCGATCCCGACCGCATGCCCCTTCGCCCCGTTGATCCCGAAGTCTCCTTTGCCGACCTGGAGACACGCACCCTCGAACACTGGGATGCCACGCGCGCTTTCGAGCGCAGCAGTCAAGAGCGGGATGTGGGCGAGTCCGGCACCTACACCTTCTTTGACGGCCCGCCCTTTGCCACAGGGCGACCCCACTACGGGCACTTGGTGGGCAGCATCCTCAAGGATGTGGTGCCGCGCTACTGGGCCATGCACGGCAAGCGCGTCGTGCGCCGTTGGGGTTGGGATTGTCACGGCTTGCCCGTGGAGAATGAGGCGCAGAAGGAGCTAGGTCTCGAGGACACACGCGCAGTCGAGGCCCTGGGCATCGAAGCCTTCAACAACGCCTGCCGTGGACTCGTGGGGCGCTACATCGACGAATGGCAGACGACGATTCGACGCCTGGGCCGCTGGGTCGATTTTGAAGATGGCTACCGCACCATGGACGCCTCGTTCATGGAGTCGGTCTGGTGGGTCTTCGATCAGCTCGTGCAGAAGGGCCTGATTTACGAAGGGCATCGCGTGCAGCCGCTGTCGCCCGTGCTGGGCACGCCCCTGTCCAACTTCGAAGTGGCACTCGGGCCCCAGGAACGGGATCCGGAAACCAAGAAAGACGGCCACAAGCGGGTGCAGGATCCCAGCGTGACGGTGCGCTTTCGATTGGAAGACGAGGACGCGTCGATTTGGGCCTGGACCACAACGCCCTGGACCCTGCCCTCCAACCTGGCCTTGGCAGTCCACCCCAGTGTTGAATACGTCAAGGTGCGTGTGCTGGAGACGGGTGAGCTGGCCTACTTGGAACCCGGACGACTGGCCCACTATCAGGAGCGCGGACAGGTAGGCGAGACCGAAGAATTGGAACGGCTACCCGGCGAACAGCTCGTTGGTCGGCCCTACAAGCCGCTCCTACCCTATTTCGCCCACGAGCTCGCGAATGAAGCCGGGGAACGCGTGGCGTTCAAGGTCGTGGGGGCGGACTACGTGGGTACAGACGCCGGCACTGGAGTCGTGCACCAGGCCCCTGCTTTCGGGGAGGACGATTTCCAAATAGGAAAGCGTGAGGGTTTGCCTCTGGTGTGCCCCGTCGACCGCAACGGACGCTTCGATTCGAGTGTGCCGGATTTTGAAGGCCTATTCGTCAAGGACGCGGACAAGTCGATCATTGCGCGCCTGAAACAGGACGGCAGCCTCGTCGTGCAGGACACGATCGTCCACGCCTACCCGCACTGCTATCGCAGCGGGGCGCCACTGATCTACATGGCCCTTTCCACTTGGTTCATGCGAGTGGAAGGCCTGGTTGAGGATCTACTTGCCAGCAACGCCCAGGTGCACTGGGTGCCCGAGTCCGTCGGCACGGCGCGCTTTGGCAACTGGCTGGCTGGAGCCCGTGACTGGAACTTGTCCCGCAATCGTTTCTGGGGGACTCCGCTGCCCCTTTGGCGCTGCGATCTGGATCCCGAGGACATGCTCTCGATCGGTTCGATCGCGGAACTGGAGCGCCGAGCGGGACTTGAGCCGGGTTCCATCACCGACCTGCACCGCGACAGCGTGGACGGCATCACCTTCCCCTCAGAGAAGACCCCCGGCGGAGTCATGCACCGCATCAGCGAGGTTTTTGACTGCTGGTTCGAGTCGGGTTCCATGCCCTACGCTCAGAACCACTACCCCTTTGAGAACGAGCAACTCGTGCAAGAGGGACTGCCCGCGGACTTCATCGCCGAAGGGCTCGACCAGACTCGCGGCTGGTTCTACACCCTGACCGTCTTGTCCACCGCGCTCTTTGATCGCCCGGCCTTCAAGAACGTGATCGTCAACGGCATTGTTCTCGCCGAGGACGGCGAGAAGATGTCCAAGAGCAAGCAGAACTTCCCTGACCCCAACCAGGTGTTGGAGAAATACGGGGCCGACGCCCTGCGCATCTACCTGCTGAACTCGCCCGTGGTGAACGCCAAGGACTTGCGATTTGAGGAAGCCGGCGTCGCGGAGCACATCCGGGCGGTCATGTTGCCCCTGTGGAACTCCTATTCGTTCCTGACTCGCTACGCCCATGTCCACAGTTGGGAACCGGACGGGGTGGGCCCCGATCCGGAGCTCAATGAACTCGATGGATGGGTCCTGTCGCGCCTGCAGACCCTGATTGCCAGCACAGAGGAACACATGGCGGCCTATGCGCTGCAGCGCGTCGTACCCTCGCTGTTGGGCTTCATCGAGGAGTTGACCAACTGGTACATCAGGCGTAGCCGACGCCGATTCTGGAACGAAGACGGCGCGCACATCGAGAGTGCCGACGGGCTGAACGCCTACCGCACGCTCCACCACGTGCAGCTCACCCTGACACGTGTGTTGGCCCCCTTCCTACCTTTCATCACCGAGGAGATCTACTCCAACCTGGCTGGCGAGTCGGGCTTGGACAGCGTGCATCTGGAACAGTACCCGAAGGTACGTGAGGAGTGGGTCGATCGGGCGCTGGAGCATCGCATGGACCTGGCCCGACGCGTGGTGGGGCTCGCCCGCGGCCTGCGGGTGCGCGAGGACGTGCGCACACGCCAGCCCCTGCCGGAATTGACCGTGGCGCTCGCCGAAGCGACGGATCGGCAGGCGCTCGAGGCCTGCGTCGGTATCATTGCCGAAGAGCTGAACGTCAAGTCCGTCTGCATCAGCGCCGACGAGGGCGCGCTGGTGACCTACAGCGCGCGCCCCAATTTGAAAGTTCTCGGCCCGCGATTTGGAGCACGCCTGGGCCACATCCGCGCGGAGGTCGGCGCGCTCACGAACGAGGCCTTGGCCGGGATTCTAGAGGGCCGAGGGGTGCCGAGCGATGGGGTCGAGGACCTGGTATACGACCTCGAGACCCTACTCGTGGATCGATCCGCCAGGGAGGGTACGGTGACCGAAACCAGCGACGGATTGACCGTGGCCTTGGACCTCACTCTTTCCCCGGAACTGCGCGCAGAGGGCCTGGCGCGGGAAGTGATCAACCGTATCCAAAACCAGCGCAAGGCCGCGGACTTGGCCTTGGACGACCGCATCGAGCTCCGTCTTCAGAGTTCAGACGGCGACTTGCGCGCTGCGGTCGAGACCCACTGGGCGCTGATCGCCGGCCAGACCCTGAGTTTGGGAGACGGCCCGAGCTGGGGTGCGGAGGCGCTGTCGGGTAGCGAGCACGACTTGGATGGCCGCAGCCTTTGGGTGAGCCTGCAGGCCGTCTCCGTGGCTGACGCCTAGGGGATCGCGCGGGCGTTGTGAGACGCCGGGGCAGGTGGTAGCTTGCAAGTGGGGTTCCCCTGCCGCTGCAGGTGATCTCACGATTCTCCGGGGCCGAATGACAACCTTTCGGGTCGAACACGAGAGTGCGGCAGTACCGTGCTCTGTCCGACCCACCTGGACCCTAGAGGTTCCGGGTAGCTGAGGCACGGCGACGTCGGGGGACCCCAGTTCTCTCTTGGAATTCCGCCCCCCCGCTGGGCTATCCTGCGGGCCAAGCCTCCCCGCCTCGCGCGAGCCGGTTCGCGCCGCGATGGGGGGCTCTCCAAAGAAGGAACACCATGAGGGGAATTCTGTTGCTGGCCCTAGGGGGCGCGTTGATTTGGTTTGGCGCGAGCCTTGGATCCGATGGGGACACGGTCCGTTCACCCGTTCACGCGGGCGCGGGCGACCTGGACGGCGCTCCGACCGGGCAGATGACCTTGGACGACCCGGTCGAGGTGGAGAGCGAGAGCACCGACACTGGGCTAGGAGCACCGCAGCAGGACATACCTGGAGCCGAACTCGAGCGCACATCCGATCGTGAACCCGCGCAACCAACCGAGTCGGGCTCGGAAAGGCGCTCGACGGATGGGGCAGCGGACCTCGCCAATCCGGGAACTGCGGCGAATCGCACCCTGACTCCCCGGGCCATGGTCGCTGCACCCGGGGTGCAGACCCTGGCGCGGGTGTTGCTCGAGTCCTGGCTTCGCGAGGATCCCACCTCGCTTCAGGCCCTGCTCAACGATGAACATCAGGCCCTGCCGGCCGAGATGCACAGTCTGACCATTCAATTCTGGGAGACCCTCGTGCAGGCCGTACAGACCCCGGAGTATGAACTTCCCGATGGAGGGGCTGCGAATGCTCGGCAGGTTTTGCTGTCTAGTGTGCCCAGTGTGCTCGCTGGGGGTTCCGTGCCCGTCGTCCAGACCGCCAGGGACCCCATGGCCCGCTCCATGCGCATGGTGCTCCTGCTCGAAGCTATCGGGCAATCCGTCGAAGCCGGCCTGCCGAGCCTCACGGCTCAAAACACATCAGAGTTGATGGACCTCGAACTCGAAGCTCCCTGGCAGCCCCACCGGTCGGCGCTGCTGGAGTGGTCCAAGACGCTGAACACGGCCCAAGAACAGCACCGCTTGAGCCCCGACGGGGTTTGGTCGTCCCTGCCCTACATGGTGGAGTCCGGCGACAACCTCGTGAACATCCGCAAACAGTTCGTGGCCCAGTACCCGAGCTTGCTCACCTGCGTAGGGCTTTTGCGCTGGGTCAACGAGACGGGCAAGTACCTCCACCCGGGTGACACCCTGCGCATTCCGACGGACGTTCCCAGCGCGGAGGTCTACTTGGATGCGCGCCTGCTGGTGTACCGACACGGAGCCGAAATCGTGCGTGCCTGGGACGTGGGGATCGGCAAGGCCGGGCACGAGACTCCCTTGGGCGATTGGCTGGTCGGGGACAAGGAATACGAGCCGAGCTGGCCTGGCCAAGGCGAGCTGTTGCCCTTCGGGCACCCGGACAATCCCCTAGGGACGCGCTGGCTGGGCTGGTATCGAGGGGGCGAGAAGTCCAGTTTTGGCATCCACGGCACCCTCGAGCCGCAGGGTGTGGGCCAACGCGTGAGTCAAGGCTGCGTGCGCATGCGCAATGCCGACGTGGAGGAGCTGTATGAACTTCTGCCTCGCGGCTCGCAGGTGAGAGTGCACCCGTAGGTCTACCGCAGGGCGCTCAGGGGCCAACAATCTCGGTCGAGCTGGGCCTGGAACGGCCCCTGGGAGTCCATGAGAGGGGGGGAGGGGGGTGGATTGGGACCGTTTTTGGCCCCCGCAGCGGGGGGTGTCCGACAAGTTGCCCTCCGAACTCGAAATAGTTGACCGTCGTAAGTCCCGCTTGATTAGGAACTTGGGCGCCAGGCCCTCCCTTGCGTGAGGTTTTGGCAAGCCCAGCGTTGACCAGCCAAGGGCAGTCCCTATCATCTCCCCTCCCAAGCGCGAGGCACCGCAGCACACGGCCATCCAGTTCCAGTCTCAGCTGGACCACCGGGTGGCTCGTTTCCTGTCCAAGCCCCCCGCCTCTGGGACCGCTTCCGAGCGGGTTCTTTGAAAACAAGGGTGACTCTCGAATGCCTTGAGAGCGTGGTGGACCCCCTCGGGGGAAAACCAGTTTCCAAGACAAAGATAAAGTTAGTATCAAAACTTCAATTGAAGGGTTTGATCCTGGCTCAGAACGAACGCTAGCAGCGTGGATTAGGCATGCAAGTCGCGCGAGAAAGTCTTCGGACGAGTAGAGCGGCGAAAGGGTGAGTAACACGTAACCAACGTACCCCTCAGATCGGGATAACCACTGGAAACGGTGGGTAATACCGGATGGTCCCCGAAGTGGCATCACTTCGACGGTAAACGGCGGCTTCGGCTGTTGTTGAGGGAGCGGGTTGCGGCTTATCAGCTTGTTGGTGGGGTAACGGCCCACCAAGGCTATGACGAGTAGCGGGTCTGAGAGGATGATCCGTCACACTGGGACTGAGACACTGCCCAGACTCCTACGGGAGGCTGCAGTCGAGAATCTTCC
>CAYXTP010000002.1:317833-361468 GCA_964467985.1 uncultured Planctomycetaceae bacterium | reverse complement strand
GGGAGTTCGCCCAGGACTGGGGATGGTTGCCACCCTGGTAATCCACGAGGTACGGCGGGTCGGTAGCCAAGAGCGCGGCCTTCGTGTCCCCCATCAAGCGAGCGACGTCCTCTGCATTTGTGCTGTCGCCGCAGAGGATGCGGTGGTCTCCGAGGATCCAGCAGTCTCCCGCTCTTGTGATGGGATCCTCGGGCGGCTCCTCGGGCCCAGGATCTTCCACCTCGCCCTTGGCCTGTGCTTCAAGTTCGGCGAGCAGGGCGTCCACGTCGGTCTCCTCAAAGCCAACGCCATCCAGCTCACCACCCGTACGGAGCTCTTTCAGGAGCTGAGCAAGAACGGGCTGATCCCATTCCGCGAGCTCAGCCGTCCTGTTCAGTGCGATGCCGAGTGCAGTGGCCTCGAGGTCGTCGACGTCCAGCTTGACCACGTCGCAAGCCTCGTAGCCAAGCTGCTTCATGACCGCGAGTCGGCCGTTTCCAGCAATCACGCGGCCAGTTTTCTCCTGGACGACTAGCGGCTCAGCCTGGCCAAACCTCTCTAGGCTGGCGCGGATCGATGCGAGGTTGACCTCGTCGTGCGCCCGCGCATTTGCGGGATCGAGGTGCAGCGAATCCAGCGCAACTCTCTGAATCTCCAGCCGAGCCCCATCCGGGGCAGTTGTCGATGCATATTCCAAGACAGACTCCTGGTGAGGAGGAAGGGCCTGACTTGGAATTGAGCTTGGAGTTGGCTCAGGCCGCGGTGCTTAGCTTGTAGCGCACGGGCGGGTGGAACACAACTGCGCTCGTCCCCGCAAACTGCGCGTGAATTGCTATGGGGAACTAGCGGTGAACCATCGGTGAACTTGGAAGGCGTGGTTCACCGCGAGTGCATGGGCATCCACCAGAGCGCATAACGCGCAAGCAGCAAACCACGTGGGGTAACGCGCTCAGAGGCCGTTCACTGTGCGCGGATGAGCCCGAAGCCACGAATTCGGTGTACCAAGGGGGACGGTTGGACAACCCCAGTCACCCGCATGGTGAATCCCAGTGGGCGCCACTGGGCTGACTATCAGAACCCGCTCGACGCGCCAGCTCAGGAGAGAGATCGAAGAAACACCGTTTTCGCAGGCTCTGGCGGGGTGAGGTAGAATTCAACTTGCGAGACTGGGCTAACCACATAGGGTCGGTGGTAGCCCACTTTTCATTTCCGATACAAAAAGAGAGGTTCTCGCAATGCCTGTCACACTCGCTCGCTACCCCCTCGCTCGTACGAAGACTTCGGGTTTCTCATCTCGCGCCTGCCGTCTTTCTATCGGCCTTGCCTTGCTCGCCTCGCTGACTCCCGAGGTGACGGCCCAAGACCCGCCTACGCTGAACGATCTGGCCCTCAGGCACTCACCCTCCGTAGGTCGGGCGTTCACTTCCACCCAGAATGGGAAGTGGCTGTTTCACAGCGAGGGTGGAACCATGGTGTTCATCAAGGCAAACGCTACCAACACGAGCATTAGCGAACCCGATTACCGGTCGCAAAACGGATACAAACGCGTTGGAATCGGCAACGAGGAAGTTCTCGTCGCCAAGATGATGCTGGATCCTGCAGCGGACCAGATTCCAGGCGACTTGAGCGTAAACGTCGGCAACCTCCTCTACATGGCCTGCGGCCGGGACGGATTCTGGATCATGGAAGCCGACGTGGATCAGAACGCGACCAATGGCGCCTGGCGAGTGGACGACTCGGGCAACCTTGATCCGAGCACTCAGAAGTCTCGTCGCTGGTGTGCCGACGTGGATTTTTGCCGTATAGACGGCGTGGACTATGCACTGGCCCTCTTCACCAAGAAAGGGGCCTCGGTGTTGCGCATCTACGACCTATCCAAGGTTCGCAACGTCGCCTATACGGGCCTCCCCATCACGGCCGACCTCCAGGTCGTTCTCAACAACAACTCCTATGCGCCGGTAAATTCGTCTCCAGAAAGCTACTCCCGACCTGTAGCCCTTGCGCTTGCCGTGGACCAGGAGGAAGATGTCGCGGGGAAAGAGAATGCGATGATCTATGTGGCCATGGGACCCCATGGGTTGATCCGGGTGGAGGTGAAAGCCAACCCGGACACCGGATCCACCGAGCCCCTCGTGGCCGTGAAAACTGACGGTCCCGCATTTGGGTCGGGCTCCGTTTACAACGGGAATCCAGGCCTGGCACCTAACCCCCAAGACGTGGCCGACGGCCTGTACGGCAACTTCGTCATCCGGTCCGATTGGGTGTTCCGAGCCCCGACTCAGGTGGTGGAGCGCAACGAAGCTCCTATGTTCGTGGATGTTGCCGTGTTTGATGGGCTTGACGAGACCGGCGTCCCCGTGCATCAGCTATTCGTGGCCGTGGATCACCTCTTCTGGCTGGTATTCGACCTGAAGAACCAGACCTTCGGGCCTTCCATGCCCATTTTGCACCACGAGGGGGACATGTGGTCCTACACATCCGTCAACGGAGCGGGGCCCGTGCCCGTCGTCACTCCGCTAGACCCCTCCCCCGGCTGGAATGGTGCCCAGGAGGTGGGCTTCGCCCGTTCCCTGGCAATCGTGGACACGACTGAAGAGGGGCCCCTGCTGGTAGTCACGGGACCCGATCGGTCGATTCTGCGCCACTTCTCGGCAACCGCCCACGAGGCCGTGGGTTTCGACGAGCACCTTGAGCCCGGCCGCTCTTGGACAAGGATGCCCGCCACCCATCGGACCTATCTGTACCGCATCAAACCAACGTACCCCGATCCAGACTTCAACACCGAGGGTGCGTTTGACGAAGGAGGCAGTGAACTCTATGTGCCCCCCGACCAAGACGGGTTGGGGTTGACCTCGGGTGCCTACCTGGCCGTATTCAATTCATCTTTCATTGTGGATCCGAACAAGGTGGATAATCCTCCGGCGATTGGGCTTGCTCGCATGTTCCTTCCTTGGTCCTCAACTGGAACCACCCAAGCCTTCAAGCGGCCAGTGGCGAGCTTTCGTGGCCGCATGGCCTTCAACATCGGCTCTAGCATTTTGGATCCTAACTTGCTTCTGACTGCCGGAAACGACGCGGGACTTCCTCAGGATGGGTTTGTGGTGATGGGCAAGGACCCCGCGACGGGCGGCTACGACGTCAAGGTCTACGACCAACTGCCTCCGGGTACTGACCGGCGAGGGTCGGGACGCACTCTTTCGGAACCGGATATGCAGTGGATCGACCCCGTGGACCCGTTGGGCGAGTCTCAGTACATGTGGACGAGCGGGATATGGGAGGGCGCCACCCCGGCGGATGACATCGCTGGGTTCAAGTTGATGCACATTACGGTCCCGGGACTTGATGCATTCGGGAACACTCCTGTTCAGGACTGGCATGGGTACATTGAACCACCGTTGAACAGGTTTGGAGGCACCGGGAGGGTGTACTACCAAGCTGGTTCAATGAGCCGAGAATTCGACGCCGATCAAGCTCTGGGGAATGATCGCCTGTTCGGGACATGGCAGAGTACGCCGGAGGGCTTGGTGGTTCTAGATAGTCAAAAGGTCCTTACCGTCTTCGGAGATCCGAACAACCACTTCAAGAGCTTCGACTCGAATGGGTGGTCGAGCAATGAGATGAGGGTCCTGGTCACGCACCCAGAATTCAACAACATGCCCGACGGCACTCAGGCAACGACAGAGTTTTGGACGAAATTCCAACAAAACCCCGACCGCCCGGACTTGGCTCAGGCATGGCCAGCCAAGCTGATCGAGCTGCCCGCCGAAAACTATGTCCTTGCTGTCCCCTGTGGCCAGATTCACGCAGATCCGGCATGGCGGATCTACGACCCCGCTATCAATCCGGGTGCGGATGACTGGGACCCCGATGACCAGTCACTTTGGCAGACTGGGTTTACGCACGGGTTTGTCCAGTTCTGGGAGATGAAGGAGGATCTCGTCAACGATCCGGGGAACTACTGGCCAGCAACGACGGCAGACAATCATGCAACTGGCGTCTCACCCCTGGCCAAGATTGTCGTACCTGATGCGAATACGAGCATTGGCACAATTGCAGCGGTGACGATGACGCATAACGAATCTCCTGAGACCTACTTGTTCTGCGCCGACTTCGGCGGACACCTTTACGTGTACTCCATCACCGACATTACAAGCAACCCTGGCGTCCACGTCGCCGTGGACAATGCAACCAAGCTCGTTGCCACGTGGGACAGCAAGCCCAATCTGTTTGACGACATCCCCTCGCTGATCTTTGACATTGCGATCGACTACCGGGGATCGAATAAGGCCAAGATCTACGTGACGAGTCCGCGTGTGGGTGTGCAGGTTCTTGAATTCCAGGTCAACCCTAACGCAACAAGTGCTCCTCCGACGCTGGTGTATGAGTCCCTAATCCAAAGCTCTGGCTGGACCACAGGAGTGGATCTCCGAGTTAACGCTGACGGCGAGTCGCCTCACCTGCTAGTGAGCGAATATGGTGGGGGCTTCAGTGTCTTCAAGGAGGCTCCCTGATGGAGAAGTCCCTGAGGGAGAGGCCGGAACGCCTCGAAACTGGGGAAGGGAGCGCGGCCCTGAGTTCAGCAGCCCAGAAACGCCGGAGCGATGCCACGCGGTGGCGGAACCGATGTGGGTCCTTACGCGCCATTCCCCGATCATTGGTTGTTCTCGTTTTCGGTACCGTGACCGCATTTAGCTCCCTTGCTCAGGACTTCGGAAATCCAGAAATAATCGATTCAGGCCAAGTCTATCTTAGCGCCGTTTTTCCGGCAGACCTGGATGGGGACGGCGACGTGGACGTGTTGTCAGCGACTAGAATTAACGACAGGATCGCGTGGTACGAAAACGTGGGGATGGGCAATGGAATTGGAGGAGGGGCATTCTCGGCGTACAAATTCATTTCCTCGGCGGCGAACTCCCCGACATCTCTCTTCGCAGCGGACCTCGATGGCGACGGGGATGCCGATGTGCTTTCGGCCTCAACGGACGGCAAGATCGCTTGGTATGAGAACAACGGGTGGGCGGGGTTCGGCTCCATTCAGGTGATCACGTCCAAGGCCCCTGGGGCCGTCAGTGTCCACGCCATCGACCTGGATGGGGATGGGGATTCCGACGTGCTCTCCGCGTCGCAGACCGACAACATGATTGCATGGTATGAGAACCTTGGGGGTGGTGCGTTTGGATCGCTGCAGGTGATCACTGTGACTGCGGTCGCTGCTAATACGGTCTATGCGGCTGACCTCGATGGCGACGGCGACGCGGATGTCCTCTCAGCGTCAAATGGAGACGATAAGATCGCTTGGTACGAGAACCAGGGAAGCGGGTCGTTTGGCCCACCGCGTGTCATCACGCTGGACGCGGACAGCGCCATGTCAGTCTACGCGGCTGACCTAGATGGGGACGGCGACGCAGATGTGGTTTCGGCGTCGTTCTTTGACTACAAGATCGCGTGGTACGAGAACTTGGGTGGAGGGTCTTTCGGCTCCCAACGGATCCTCACCACGCAGGCGAAGGGCGCCGCGGCCGTCCATGCCGAGGACCTGGATGGGGACGGTGACATGGACGTCCTGTCCGCGTCCTGTCTTGACGACAAGCTCGCCTGGTACGAGAACCTGGGGGCCGGGTCCTTCGGCCCCCAGCAGGTGATTTCCAATAGGCAATGGGACTGCCCAGATTCCGTGTATGCAACTGACCTGACAGGCAACGGAATGCCGGATCTTCTAGTGGCCTTGGGGGGGATCGGCGACATCGTCTGGTACCCCACCCTGATGCGCGACTGCAATGGCAACGGCGTCCTAGACCCCATCGACATCGCAAACGGCACCAGTCAAGACTGTGACGCCAACGGGATACCGGACGAATGTGACCTGACCGACGATCCCAGCAGCGACTGGAACGGCGACGGCTTCATCGACGAGTGCTTCGGACCCTACTACTGCGAGGCCAACATCAACTCCACTGGCCAGATCGCGTACATGGCCCTGAGCGGAACGCCGGTCATGGCGGACAACAACTTCAGATTGATTGCCCGAGACCTGCCAAATCAAGAGTTCGGCTACTTCCTGACCAGCGCCAGCCCAGGATTCATACCCAACTTCGGCGGCAGCTCAGGAAACCTCTGCCTGGGGGCGCCAGTCCGCCGTTTTGTCAAACCGCCCAAGGGCCGCATACTGAACTCCGGCTCCAACGGGCAGTTCCGTCTCAAGGTCGACCTGACCAACCTGCCCAATGGCGTTGTCTTCATGCCGGGTCAGACGTGGTACTTCCAGGCCTGGTACCGGGATGGGATCACTTCGAACACTTCACGGCCGACCGCAGTGATGTGGCGGTAGGAACGCGTGGCACCAACATGGTTCACCCCGAGTTCGATTCGTTGATCCTGGTAATTTCGCTTTTCGGTTGAGACCGGTACCAAGCCCGACGCCTCTGCGAACCGAGACATGCCCCGGCGGTACCGGAAAGCCCGTTTGCTCTCTCTCCCAAGAGTTCGCAAAAGCGTTTGGGTCGGGGAGCCACTGCCTTCGCTGGAGGCAACTGGGGGCGCGGGGTGGTTGGCGCTCTCGTAGGTGGCAGTTGACGCAAGTCCCCCACGCGGAGGAGTTTGCGCAGTCTTCCTGTGTCCCTGTTCGGCTCAGGGAGAGTCGATGGACACCACGAAACAGGGGTGGTTGGATCGAGACCGAGCCAACCTGAGTCTCGAACTCTCTGTGGAGAGGAGAGAGGTCGAAGTGTGGTGGTTTACCATCAGCGCTGGGTCGTTGAACATGACCTCCATTGAGTTGCGCACTGGGCGTGCGACATGCAGTAGCTGCCCTTGGATTCGGTACCGAGAGACAACATGGCCAAAAAGAGATTTGAAAGACACCGACAGGCTTGGACTCTTGCAGAGATCGGGAAGCTTCGCCTCATGGCGGGCAAGGGCATGAGTCTCAAGACGATCGCGACCGCGCTCACCCGGAGCGAAGAGTCAGTGAAGAAGCAAGCCAAGATCGAGAAGCTAAAAATCACCAAGGCGCGCTAGCTCGGGGGTCGTGCTGTCCAGATACTCGATGGTGCATCAGGGCGTGGTGTCCATGAATTCAGCCGCGTCAATTCGCCTGTGATTCCGGTCGAACTGGGGCATGTATCCTGGTGGGAAGCGGTTGCCATCCCTCCAGGATAGACGTTCTGATTCCGCTGTGATCACGGGCATACCGAAGCGACCGAGTGTTCGGACCCCACGGCCGAAATGCTCGAATAAAACACCATAAACGGCGCGTTTGTGGCATGGTGAAACCTAGTCGGCCGTTGCCCAGAGACAACGAGGAGGTGAATCATGGGAGGCAAGACCGTTTACGATGCAGCACGCGACCTCATTAGGCACGACTTCTCGGGCGACATCAGCCTGGACAGCGTTCTTGCCGCCATCGAACGAGCCAAGGCGATCCCCGCGGTAGGTGATCGAACTCGATCTCTCGTCGACCTAAGGAACGGTGAAGTGTGCATGTCGCAGGCGGATCTGAAGCGCCTGACGGAGATGATAGAAGCGGACTCATCGAATCGCATTCGCGGCCGCATGGCGTTTCTGGCTGATGATCCGATGAACACTGCGCTCTCGATGCTCTATTGCCTGTTTCTAAAGCACTTCCGCGTAGGCGGAGTCTTCTCCACCGAAGCAGCCGCCAACGACTGGCTCGACGAAGACTGAAACCCGCCCCCCCCCTCGTCGACTGACAATCCGAGACGCGGGCTTCCGGCGAAGACAGATGCGGGCCCGCCCGGCCCCAAACCCGCCCCTGCAGCGAGTGCCGATGGGGCCCCGCTCTTGGCCGCTGATCGAAGGCACTTTGTGTTTCCAGCGCCTCTCACGAATCACTTTCCGCGTTGTGAGCATTCCCTGGCCCCAGCCGTCCGCTCACGATTGGGTCTCAGCGACTGTGAGTCTTCCCGCGTTCTCAAACGCGTTAGCTAGGCGCCGGACCAAGTACCAACCGGCGGCGAGGCCCACAGCGCTCGCAGTCAGGAAGACAGGTGCGACCCATGCCGCCGCAGGTTCAAGGAGCGTCGACGGGCCGGCACTGGAGGGGTGGCTCGAAGGGTTGGGGAGTTCCCGGAGTAGCAGACCCATGAGGTTGGTTTGATGGAGTACGACAAGGAGCAGTCCGCACAATTCTGTAGGGACGTAGATCCAGGTACGTACACGTCGCAGCGCGGGGGTCTCGGTAGAGTTCAGAGCAGCGAGTGTCGATGGAATTGCCACGATCCCAACGCCCAGGAATAGACCGGAGATTCGATCACAAACGGGCCACAGGTACCCGGCAACACCCAATGCCGCTGCAGAGAACCAGGCAATTGGTATCAGGTAGTGGACCCAGTGCGGCCTTCGAATCGAGCGCAGCATGACCCATGCGGCGAGGGCGCAGGAAGCAACGCACAGATCGAACAGAGGAATGCTCACACCGCCGTAGGAAACGGCAAGGCCTGCGCTGGCCATCGAAGTGATGAGGAGTCGAGTCGCGAGCTTGCCCCTCCTCTGCGGGTCATTGCGGGCCCGCACGAGACGAATCGCATGGGCCCCGATTAGCCCTGCGAGAAGAGTGGCGGCGAGTGCCCATGCCCAACCGTCGATCAGCGGCGAGTTCGTACCCCGCTCCCGGAGCCAAGCAGGTGCCTCCCAGCCCTGGTTCTTCGCCTGCGAGTGGAGAGCTCGAACATCTCTCGCAGGGGGCTGGTGTCGCTCCAAGTGCCCCAGCGCGAAGTCACGGATCCGCGGACTCTGCGTGGTACTGGCGAGCAGATGCGTGAACAGATCGTGCGGCGCCGACCTGAAGAGCGCCTGGGATTCGGAGTCGAGTGCCCTCTCGTCCCCAGCCAACAGTCTAGCGAGGGGGATGAAATACCCGTGAGAGCTGACTGCCCAATCCTCTGGGTCGACGGCACCCTCGAATTGGCGCAATGCGGCAAGGGCGTCCGGCTCGACTGGGAGGACTGAGGCGAGTTGCCACTCTCCGTTGCCGGGTGGGAGCTCCCATTGCCCGACGTTTGCGGGGGTCGATGGGTTAGCGGTCAGGATGAAGCGGCGCGAGAGAGCGTGTCTCCAGTCTTTCAGGCTCCATTTGGTGCCATTCTCTTCGGGAGACTCCACCGTCGCGATCACAAACGTGGTGATCCGGTGGTCGTCATCGGGCTCTCTGCAGAGTTTCAGTTCTGCCCCAATCACTTGCACGCTCCCCTTGGGGACGATGATGGGCGACATGTTTGATTGCAAGAACGGGCCGGGCCCAGCTGCGGAATTTCCGGGCCAGGAAACGTCTGTATTCGCCGTGTCGACAACCAGACCGAATGTCCTTCGCTGCCAGTTCAGACTCGCTCTGACGAGGTACCGTAGGTCTCCATTGCGCGCCCCACCATTGAGAGTGAATGGGGTGGACCCTAGTTGCATTCCCAACACGGGCGCGGCGATCGGGATGGCTCCAGCAACGAGGCCCTCGACCAACAGTTCCTCGCCTGCCATTAGGGATTGGGCGCGGTCGTCGACGAGTTGGAGCTTCCCGTTCCGCAGGACCAGAATTCCAATTCGGACACGTAGCTCCTCGGGGGCGGTTCTCGTCAATGCAAACCATGAGGAGGAAAACTCATCGGGCTCCCAGTGTGGCGCGTACTGCCGGGACCAAAAGGGTACGGGACCCTTAGGAGCCAGAAGTTGCAGGAGCAGATGCAACTGAAGTCGGCGATCACCGCGACTTGGGAGAAACTCCGCAAGAACCTCCTCGAAGCTGGGCGCCGGCGAGCCTTGCGGCCAAATAACCTTCCGGAGCCAATGCTCGGGATCGACGTGTTCCGAAACTCGCCACCATTCATCCCAGTCTTCTTGTGGCCCAACCGTATCCGCCAGCCACTTCTCGTAGAACGCAAGTTGAGCTGGATGTTGATGGCGAGCCGAAATAGCGTACGCCACCTTGCGGCCTAAGCGCTCGTACCTGTCCAAGTCCCGTAGTTCAGCCCAGAGGGGCGCGGCGTGCTCGGCATTCCATCGCACGGCCTCACCGGCTAGCTCGCCCGCACGATTCCGGTCCCACAGGGGCAGCGGCAGGTCCTGAGCTTCGATGAGCTTCTCCGTGGCGGAACGGCGCAGCGCAGCCCGTGTGTCTTGTGAGATAGACAGACGGGCCAAGAATGAACCGAGCTCATCTCCGTGTGTCGGGACGAGGGCTAGATTCCAGAAGCCGTCGCAAAAGGCCCGCTCGTATTCCGTAGCGAGATCCGAGGGGAGGTTCTCAAGGTGCTTGATCGTGGCTTCAAACATCCCGAGGCCTCCATCCGGAGAGGCCAGCAACCAGTCCCCCAGGAAAAGACTCTCCCCGCGATCGGTCACGGAACTGGCAAAAATGAACGCCTCACCGAGGTGATCACCGCCCGGGTCCTCGGCCACTTCTCGGATCATCTCGTCGATGAGATCTCTGCCGTCTTGCCAGCCCCCCTCGGCCTCAATGCGCCCAAGCATGGCGCTGGCCTCATCAAATGCGCCCCCCTCAGCCAGAATGATTGCTTCATCAAGGAAGGCATGCAGGTCGGGCTCCTCCCGTCCACTTGGGCAAGAGTTCAAGAGGCTGGCCAAACAGAGCAGCAGCAAGACAGTACCGAGGTGCTTCATTCAGATGCGTGTCCTGCGCAAATTATGCCGAGTCATGCACACTCTCGCGTCAAGCAATCCTGGGTGATGTCGCGGCGCGCTGCAATTGCGGCTTGGCACAGCCCCACGGCGTGTCGAGAAGCCATGCTCCGAGGACCCGCCACGGGTCGACCCGGTCCGGCGGTGGGAATGTGACTCCGTACTTCGCCGTTCTGCTAGGCTTGCGTGCTCCAGTCCCGGCGCCATATCCACTGAGTACTCTCTATCGACAAGGACGCACCATGCACACTACCTTCATCGCTCCCATCCTGGGTCTGCTCGTCGTGGCGGGATGCCAGATGACCTCCCCCACTGTGCACTCGGATGCCAGCGCCGAAAAAGATGCGGCCCTGCTCGGGCCGGTAAGCGAGCTCCTCGGTGATTGGGAGATGCCCGACGAGGGGGGCGCGCCGTTTCACGCCGCCACCTTTGCCATGACCGCCGGGGGCTCGGCCGTGCGGGAGATCATGTTTCCGGGTGCCCCCCAGGAGATGACCAATCTCTATCACATGGATGGCGGAGAGCTTGTCATCACGCACTACTGCGCGGCGGGCAACCAACCCCGCATGGTCGCGTCCGAGGCCGTGGAGACGGACGACGCCACCGTTTTTCATTTCCAGCTCGACAGCGTCTCGAACCTGCGCGAGAGCCACGATCATTACATGGGTGACATGACCCTCACGATCCAAAAGGACGGTGGCCTGCGCCAGGACTGGCGCTCCTACGACCGCGAGGGGAATCTCACCGATCCCGTGACCTTCCTGCTCAGCCGGATGAACTGAGTCGCGGGGGCTCCCCAATCAAGTGTCGACGCGGTGAGGGCGAAGATCCTGGGGCGGCGTGCTACTCGATTGGCCGGCCAGCGCTAGGCGCAGTGTTCCGGCATCGAGCAGCCCCTCGGGACTGGAGGGCTCCGACTCTTTGGAGGACCCTTGCCTCCCCCACGAAGGCCCGGTGCCCGCGCCAGAACAGGCGAACCGACGAGGCCGACGATTGGGACCCCACTTGGTCAAGCCTAGTCGCCGGACCCGGAGAGCTCCTTGCGTAGTTGGACAGCACTGGCCTCCCATCCGGCGTCTGGAGCCTTTTCGTGCAGGGCCTCGTAGCAGCGAGCGAGGTTTTCAGTGAGCGCCCTGCGGATCCTGTGGTCAGCAGGAAGGGTGGCGACGGCGAGGGTCCGGGCCGGCTTGAGTAGATCGCGTGCTGGCTCGAGCCGGCCCATTTTGATCAGCAAGGAGCTGGTATTGATCACACTCCTGAGGGTGTCCGGGTGTTCGTCGCCAAGTAATCGGCCGCGGCCCGATAGGGCCTGCTCGTAATAGGGTAGAGCCTCCTCGAGCTTGCCCATGGAACGCAGCAGGTGGCCCATCTTGTTCAGACTGTCAAAGGTGGAGGGGTGTTCCTGACCGTGGACGCGCAGACTGCCTGCGAGGGCCTCCTCGCGATAGGGAAGCGCCTCGTCGAACTTGCCCATGGACTGAAGCAGGTCACCCATGTTGCTCACGCTGATCAAGGTCTCCGGATGATCGTCGCCACGCACGCGACGCCCCAGCGCGAGGGCCTCCTCGTAGAAGGGTCGAGCCTCGTCGAGCTTGCCCATGGACTGCAGCACGTAGCCCATGTTGTTCATGCTGATCAGGGTGGATGGGTGCTCGTTGCCAAACACACTGCGATTACCCTCGAGCGCCTCCTCGTAGTACGGGAAAGCCGCCTCCAGCTTGCCCATGGAATGGAGCAGGTGGCCCATGTTGTTCACACTGATCAGTGTGCGCGGGTGGTCATCTCCGAGCACTCGCCGGCTGCCCTCAAGCGCCTGCTCGTAGTACGAAAGGGCCTCGTCGGGCTTCCCCATGGACTCAAGCAGGCCGCCCATGTTGATCACGCTGGTGAGCGTGTCCGGATGGTTGTCTCCCAGCACGCGCCGGCTGTCCCTGAGCGCCGCTTCGAAGTAGGGGTAGGCTTCGTTGAACTGGCCCATGGAATACAGCACGTAGCCCATGTTGTTCAGGCTTTGAAGCGTCTGTGGGTGGTCGTCGCCGAGCACCCGGCGACTGCCCTCTAGCGCGGCCTCGTAGTACGGAAGAGCCTGCTCGGGTTTGCCCATGGAATCCAGCACGTAGCCCATGTCGTTCAGGCTCTGAAGCGTCTGTGGTTCGTCGTCGCCGAGCACCCGGCGACTGCCCTCGAGCGCGGCCTCGTAGTAAGGAAGGGCCTGCTCGGGTTTGCCCATAGAATCCAACAGGCTGCCCATACGGCTCATGCTGACGAGCGTGCTGGGGTGCTCGGGGCCGAGCAAGAGCCGCCTTCCCGCGAGGGAGGCCTCGCAAAACGGAAGGGCCTGATCGAGTTCGCCCATGGACTCGAGCAAGACGCCCATCGAACTCATGCTGGTGAGGGTCTCGCGATCCTCCACGCCGAGTCGTTCCCGATAGACGACCAGGCTTTCCCGTCGCAAGGTCAAGGCAGGCTTGTAAAGCCCGAGGCGTTCGAACGCATCCGCGATCGCGTCTTGCAGTCTCGCCTTGGTCAGCAGGTCGCCCCCAAATGTGCTGGCAATCCTCGTGGTCGCAGGGTTTAAGATCGCCTCGCGGATGGCCTCGACCCCGATCGTCGTGAAATTCACTGGATCTGTTGCGCGGCGCAGATCTTCGAGTGCGCGCTCGATCTCCCCGGCATCTCGCCCACGACCCTCGAGGGTCGCAGATAGATGCTCTTGGGCGCCAAGCCTCAGGCGCGATCCAAAGTACTCGGGGTCGAGTTCATCGAAGAGGCTCTTTTGGAATTCGACGACAGTCTCCAGGCGATCACGCTCTCCCGTAACCAGGTCGCGCTGCTGCTCGATCTCGGTCTTCGCAGCAGTCAACTCTTCGTTTTTTGCGCTGAGTTCTTCCGACCGCTCGCGCGTGGCCTGCTCTTGCAGCGAGAGGTCTGCAAGGGCGATCCCGAGCGTGCGACTCTGTCTCTTGAACTTGTCCCGCTCATCCTGGACCTTGAACAGGAGGCCGCTGATAATCATGAGGGCCAGGGCACCGATCGTGGCGGCGGTGCTGCGCACAGGATTGCGTAGGGCCCACTTGGCCGTGCGGCGTAGGGGGCCAGGGGGCCTGGCCAGAATCGGCTCGTCCGCCAGATAGCGTCGGAGGTCAGCGGCCAATTCGCCCATCGAGGGGTAGCGATCGGCCGGGCGCTTTTCGAGTGCCTTGCCCGCGATCACCGCCAACTCAAGGGGCAAGCGGGAGCGCAACCTCGTCAGGTCTGGTGGATCCCAGGTCAGGATCTTCTCGGCGATCTGGTGCGTTGTGTCCCCCTCGAAAGGGCGCTGCAGGGCGAGCAATTCATAGAGGACAACACCAAAGCTGAAGATGTCACTGCGATGATCGATACCCATGCGCCGTGCGGCGACCTGCTCGGGGCTCATGTACAGGTAGGTCCCAGCAAACTCCCCGGTCAGTGTCAGTGCCGACTCGTCGGTGATGCGCGCCAAGCCGAAATCGGTAAGCTTGGGATGGTCGTCTGGCGTGATCAGGATGTTCTGGGGTTTGATGTCCCGGTGGATCACCCCAGCCGAGTGCGCGGCGTCGAGGGCATCCGCTAAGAGAATCGCGAACTCGGCGATATTCGTGTAGTAGTGCTCGGGCAGGCTCTCGGCATTGCGAGTGTCATCGATGAAGTCGCGCAGGGTCCAGCCGCCCTCGACGAGTTCCTGATTGATCCAGTGCACACCGTCGGTCTCGCCTGTTGCGTGAACGCTCACGATGCCTGGATGCGCGAGGCGCCCGCCGGCGCGTGCCTCGCGAGCGAAGAGTTCGAGGCTGGTGGCGTCGACGCTCCCGCGTCGGATCAGCTTGAGGGCAACGCGCCGGCCGAGGGAGAGCTCCTCAGCCTCCCAAACCTGCCCCATGCCACCCGAGCCCAGGATCCACAAGAGGCGGAAATCACCGATGTGGACTCCGGGCCCGATTGCACCCGTACTCGAGCTTGCCGGGTCCGGTACGCGTGGATCACCGGCACTCTTTGAGCGAAAGAATGACTTGCGGTCTTTTGCGTGGGTTGGCTGCGGGCTACCCAGTTTGGCGGACAACTCGCGATTGACGCGGAAGAGGGCGCGTAGCTCAGAAGCGTGAGCGGATTGCTCGCGCACCCAGGTTTCGAAATCAAGATCCTCACCACCTGCGCGTCGAGCGAGGAAGTCAGCGAACAACGACTCAGCTTCTGGGGAGGGTGAAGTCATGGCTGGGAGGTGCGCTCCACATCACGAACAACTCGTCCCTAGGTCGGAACGGGTTCCCGTACTCCATCGAATCAGCCTAACACGGCACCCTAGGCCATCATTAGGTTGCCATCTCGTAATTGGCCCGCTGCCCCCCAGAGGTATCTGGGCTGGGTCCAGGAGGGAATAAGGGGGCTCGACCTCGGCGGAAACCGCGGGCCGAGCCCCTCTCCCTCGGGCCGGCATCAACGTGCCCGGCGCCCCGTGAGTGCGCGGTAAGCTATCTTCTGAGCCAGGCTCAAGCGCGTGCGACGACCCGAGCCCCTGCGCCGGCGCGGTGGATGGAGGTCGTCCGCCCCCCAGCTTGCTCGCATGAGTTCCTCGAACTCCGCTTCACTGACCTGGTCAAATTCTTGCCCTGGACGTGCGGCTCTTTGCGGTTCGCTGAGCTCGCGCCGTCCCCTTTTTTGGATTGTCTTCATGCCACGACCAGCAGCTCGAGCAGCCAAACCGGACGAAAATACTGATTGATTTCTTTTCGTCCGGTTTGGCTGCTCGAGCTGCTGATAGGGGTGGACCCACACCCGGCAACGCCGAGGAGACTTAGATGAGCATCATTGACCGAGACTACATGCGGCTGGCCGACGACGATCAGCTGTTCCCCGCCCCCGAAAGCCTGACCGACACCGTCTTCCTAAACAGGGAACAGCTACTCCAGGCGATCGAAGACTTGCTGCGTTCCAGGAGCGACTGGGCCTCCAAGCCTGAGCCGGATGACTTCGGCCACCTAATGGCCTGCGCAGCTTGGGATGAACGGGGTTAGACGAAAGGGCACTGGGCTGAAGACACTTGGGGAGTGGCGCAGGGGGCACGATCCTCCTGCGTCCCTGCAGGGCCTGAGCCTTACTTGGTAGCCAGCGATCCCTCCCAAGCGGTGCGGAGTGACTCGAGGACGAACCTGTAGATCCAGTTGCCGTGCTATCCAGATCCAGCGGGAGGGCGCCCCCCTAACCAAAGCGCGCCTGCAGCCTACTCGCCAGCTTGGCTCTGGCCCGGCTGTGAAGTTTGCGCGCCGCCTCGTCACTGACGAGCCCAAGTTCGGCTGCGATGTACTTCCAAGATCCGTCAGCGTAGGAGCGCAGCAAGATCACTTCGCGCTCAGTATCGGGGAGCTCCTGCAAGCACCGTTCAAGGGTCGCATGCAGTTCGTTTCTCTCAACCTTCTCAGGAATCGACGTCGTTTCCGCAGCGAGCTGCCAGCTGGCCGCCGAGTCCCCGCCGCCAGGCGCAACCGTCGGCGCACGGACCTCCCTACGGCGGTCCCGTTTGTCCCGTCGGTGGTGCTGGGCCGCACTCACAATCCTGCGCTCGGCCAGTTTCGCCAACCACTGGATCAGCCCGGCCTCCTCGCGCAGTTCGTAGCGATCAAAATCTCGCACGGCGACCAGAAAAGTGTCCTGGACGAGATCTTCGATCGACTCGACTTTTCTCAGCCAGGGCCCCATGCGCACACGCACAATCCGCTCGACCCGGTCGTAGTAGCGCGCCAGCAGCGCCTCCAGTGCCTGGGGGTCTCCCTGTTGGTGGGCTTGAATCAGGCGGATCGATTCGCTGGCCTTGTCCATCGTTGGATGCGGGAAATGCCTCGCCCTCTTCAGCGAGTGGCATCCCTGCGGAGCCGGTTCCCGTTCGATTTGGTATCCGGCCCACTAAGGCGGGCGTGCATCAGCGGGGCTCGCGTCCCGGACATCCATCTGTTCCCGCCGGTGAATTCTGAAGTGCCCATGAAGTCCTGTTGGGCCTTCCCTGCAGCAGCCGCCTGATCTGACATGCTCGCCAGCGACACGCTACTTACCTGAGTCCGCGATGGACTCCTCCTTCGACGGCGCCGTGAACAAGAGCTCGAACCCAGGGCATTCGCCAGCGGCGTCACAATAGAACAGCTGACTGCCGGTCTCGCCCCAAGGCACGGCCGTGGATCCCCAGTATTCGGCGAAGGGTGACATGGTGCAATTGCTGCGCGTCACCCTCCAGGAGTAGGAGTAGCCGGTCGGAGTTTCCTTGGGAGCAACATCCTCCTCCCACTCGCATCCTTCACAGCTCCGTCCGCATCCCATCTTGGTGATGATCTTGCGTTTGTACAGGGACATGGGGCCTCCGTTCTCAAGAACGACACATTAGGTTGATTGACGTCGCTTGCGATTGGGCAAGGGACAGTACGGAGTGCACTGAGTGAGCGACGCGGCCATCATCACCGTCCCGGAAGGGAGCGAAGATGCACAGCACAGCTAGTGTAGCATCGATCTGAGTTCCTACCGGATCTCGCCTGAATCGTGCGCTAGGGAGCTTGGGATGGGTCCCGCACCACGATCACGGCTCTGGGTCGACCCGTCGCGGCGTGCGTCGCAAGTGTCATGGGATCAGGGAAACTGAGCAGCGCAGGCAGTCGGAAGGGAGCTACGCACTAGGGCTGGTAGGGAACCCGCCCAATCGACACGGTCGGAGTTGTGGACACCCCGAACTGAAACAGTTGGGCAACGCAAGCCTTCGCGCCAGGGCCCGGACTGTGATCACGCTGATACAATCGATGAGCGCGCTCGTCCGCGCACCCAGTGAATTACGCCGTGCGGATGGCCCACGCGGCACTTACCTAGTTGCGTGACGGAGATAATGTCGCGCCTTTCGAAGTCGGAAAAGGAAAGCCATGCGTACGAATCGAATTCTGGCCGCAGCCCTCATCGCACTCTCTATCCAAAGCCCCGTGTTGGCCGACGTCGTCGAGGTGGAAGTCACGGGTACGGTGACCTTCAACATGATCGCTGGCGCACCGCTCAACGCGGTCAGCGGAGGGGATGCCGTGACCATCACCTTCCGCGTCGACTCCAATAACTATCTAGATGGCGTGCCGGGCGACACACGTGGCTACGAGATCATTCAGTCCTCGTTCTCAATCGACTTTGACACGCCGGTCAGTATGGGCCTGCTCAATCCCTTCCCCGGCGGCCAGACCCCCTACTTCACCCTGGTCGATGGCTTCCCCGTCTCGGATGGGTTCTTCGTCTCCACCAGCCCCTTTTCCCCCGGTGGCGTCCCCCTCGCGCAAACGCCTTTCAATTTGAATCACAGCCTCGGCTATGTTGGTTCGACGCTGGGTTCGCTAGACATTCTCAGCGCTCTGGGCACATACGATTTCACCGGCATGACATCGTTCGGGCTCGACCTGTGGTCGGGTTTTCCAGACAACGTCGCGATGGGCATCGACTTCACACAGATGACTCTGGCGCTCGTTGGCGGGCAATCGGTCTTCTGCGACTCCAACCCCAACAACGCGGCCACCATCGCCGCGGACACGACCTCCTGTGCAGCCGGAAGTATCCAGATCACCATGACGGGCGCGCCCGTTGGTCAGCCCGGCTACCTACTGATCGGGGCGGGTTCCGCGACGATCACCGATCCGGCAGGGGCGCTGGGTGATCTATGCCTCGGCGGCGCGGCGATCGGGCGCTACACCAAGGACCTGGGCGTTACGGACGGCTCGGGCAGCCTGAGCACGGACATCCTCAACGCTATTTCAGGCGGCGGCGGCGGCGCGATTCCCAACCCTCCCGGGGGCAATCTTTGCTCACCACTCGGGCAGACCTGGAACTTCCAGTATTGGCACCGCGACGGAGCCTCCCCTTCGAAATTCTCCCAGGCCCTGTCGGTCACATTTATGTGATGCGAGCGGATTGATTGCCCGGGCAGTCATCCGCGCCTTCGAACTCGGTGATGCCCTCGCAGGTCAGCTTGGGCTATTCGGATCCTTGTCCGGCCGGCGCCCACGGCGTGGATACTCGCAGGGGATAGCGAACGATTCGACGTGGGTGAGTCCTGAGCCCCCGCGGCTAAATCCCGCCCCCGTGGGAGAAACTCGTCTGTCGCACTTCGGCCTGGGTCACAAGTGCGCCGGGAGGCACATCCCTTGTCACCCAGACATTGCCACCGATGACAGCCCCGCGGCCAATGACGATGCGCCCGAGTACACTCGCACCGGAATAGATCACCACGTCATCTTCAACGATGGGGTGACGTGGGTTGCCCTTCACCAAGCGACCTTCAGGTGTCACGGCAAAGGTCTTGGCCCCTAGGGTCACACCCTGGTACATGCGCACATTGTCACCGATGACCGCGGTCTCACCGATCACGACACCCGTGCCGTGGTCGATGAAGAAGCGCTCGCCAATGACTGCGCCCGGGTGGATGTCGATTCCAGTCAGGGAGTGACCGCGCTCCGTAATCAGTCTGGGGAGGATGGGGACCTCAAGGCAGTGCAGCAGGTGTGCGATGCGGTAGCCGGTGACCGCGCGCACGCCGGGGTAACACAAGAAGGCTTCATGCAGAGAGTAGAGTGACGGGTCGCCGTCGTAGGCGGCCTGTGCGTCGGCCCACAGCACCCGCTGCAGCTCTGGGATGGCGGACACAAAGGTGTGGGCGATGTCGAGCGCGGAGGCGCTCGGTTCGCAATCTGGGTCGACCTCCGATTTTCGGGAGCCCAATGCCAGTTCGATTTCGCGCGTCAAGGCGACGATAAAGTTCGATAGTCGTTCCTCAAGTTGGGCCCGAGAACGTTCCCCCATGGGCAGGGTGTGAGGCAAGAGCAGAACTCGCGCCTCATGGAGCAGTGCCGAGGCGGCGGCAAACGACGGCAGGGACTCGCAAGAGTCCCGAGAGCGCGCCGTCGCCTCGGATTCCAGAAGCCCGGCTTGGGCCACCGTGAACTCGTCTGCGGCAGCCACTGGCGCGCTACAGTTCCGAGTACACGGGGTTGGAGAGGTAGCGTTCTCCGAAATCCGGGGCGATGGCCACGATGCGCTGGCCTTGCAACTCGGGACGAGCGGCTACCCGCAAGGCCGCAGCCAGAATGGCGCCGGAGGAGATCCCGACGAACATGCCCTCTTCGCGCGTCAGGCGCCGTGCCATTTCGATGGACTCTTCATTGGTGACTTGGACGACCTCGTCCACGACCTCAGCGTCATAGATCGCGGGAATGAAGCCTGCGCCAATGCCCTGGATCTTGTGCGGACCGGGGTCGCCGCCGGAGAGGACGGCTGAGTCGGTGGGCTCCACGGCGATCACATGCACGTTGGGGTTCTTGGCCTTGAGGAATTGGCTTGTGCCAGTGATCGTACCGCCCGTACCCACACCCGAAACAAAGATGTCGACCTCACCGTCTGTATCGGCCCAAATCTCCGGGCCCGTGGTCTCCCGATGCACGCGCGGGTTCGATGCGTTGTCGAATTGGTGCGGCTCCCATGAGTCAGCGAGATCGCCGGCGATCGCTTCAGCGCGGCCCAGCGCACCCTTCATTCCATCCGCACCCGGTGTGAGTTCCAGTTGAGCACCGAGCGCCTTCAGCAGGTTGCGGCGCTCGATCGTCATGGTATCGGGCATCGAGAGGATGATCTTGTAGCCCTTGACCGCAGCGACGAAGGCCAGGCTGATGCCTGTGTTGCCACTCGTGGCCTCAACGATGGTCATCCCGGGCTTCAGGCTGCCGTCACGTTCGGCCTCCTCGATCATGGAGAGACCAATGCGGTCCTTGACGCTCGAGTAAGGATTGAAGCATTCGAGCTTCACAAGGACCTCGGCAGGTAGGTCAGCTCCCATGCGGGGCAGGCGGACGAGGGGAGTGTTGCCGATCAGCTTGGAGAAGTCGCGATAGATACGTGCCATGACTAGCCTGGGTGGAAGGGATAGGAGGGGGGTGGTCCGACGGGGCCGCGCGGTCGACGCGAGCCGCAGGGCCTAACGGTCAAATGCAAGGAGTCATCGAGCAACCCGCGCCAAAGTCTAGGGGGGGCGCTAGCAGTTGCCCAGGATTCTCTCGCGCCTGGGCCGACACGGAATCGAACAACGCGCTAGGTGTTGCCGTGGTTGCGGCCAGATCGCTCCACTGGAGAGCGATCCCCGACGCTGACGAGGCGGGCGCCCCGCGCGGAGACGGGGAAGAGCGGTTCTCGGGTGGATTCAGATTGGAGGTTGAGCAGGCCGAGTGGCTTGCGGCCCTGGGGCAGGTACGAATCCCGCACCCAGCCAAGCCCCCTGATACGATCCCTCCCATGCGCCTTTTCACTTGCTGCCTGGCCCTGTCCTTCGCCGTGTCTTGCGCCTCCCCTAGCGAACGTGACCGAGTGGGTGATTCCGTCGGCCCCGTGCCAGATGAGCTTCGGGCGGCGGAAGGATTGGACGAGTTCTACGCCAAGTACATTGCCGTGGCGGGCTTTCCAATATTGGGCTCGTCCCGGGTGAGCGACGCCGCCCTGCGCGAGGCGGCGTGGATTGTCCGGCACATGCTGCAGGGACGCAACGATGTGCTGGCAGAGCTAACTGGCAATGGAGTGCACCTGGTGGTCATGGCATATGACGAATACACGACGGACGTGCCGGAGCATGCCCACCTCAAGTTCGCGGATGAAGGCCCCGCGTTTTGGGATCGCCGGGCTCGTGGCCTGGGTGGCAATCCCGTGAGTTGTGCCGAGGAGAACTTGCTCTGCCATCCGGGAGACCCTTACTCCACAGAGAACATCTTGATCCACGAGTTCGCCCACATCATCCACGGCCAGGGAGTGGGTTCCCTTGACCCAACTTTTGACGAGCGTCTGGCGACTACATTCGAGCAGGCGCGGGAGCGCGGTCTCTGGCAGGGTACTTATGCGGCGACAAACCGCAGTGAATACTGGGCCGAGGCCGTGCAAAGTTGGTTCGACAACAACCGCCAAGACGATTCGCTTCACAACCACGTCGACACGCGCATCGAATTGCTCGAGTACGATCCACAACTTGCGGCTCTATGCAAGGAGGTATTTGGAGATGGTGATTGGCGTTACCTGAAACCAGCGCAGCGCGCAGCTGCCGACCGCGCACACCTCAGCGTTGAGGATCTTTCCAATCTTCCGCCCTTCGAGTGGCGCGAGGAGGCCCTGCCGGAACTGGCGCGCGTCCTGATCCAAACCGAGCTGGGAGAGATTGAACTTGAGCTGGACGGAGTGCATGCGCCGCAGACGACCGCCAATTTCCTGCACTACGTTCACCAGGGCCTGTACAACGACGGGGAGTTCTTCCGCGCGGTCACGCCAAAGACTCAGGTGGGTCGGGATTATCCGATCGAAGTCGTGCAAGCGCGAGCGGACGAGTCCCGATCCACTGAATTCCCGAGAGCGATCCCCCTCGAGCGAACGCGCGACACGGGCCTTGCACATCTCGATGGAACGATTTCCATGGCGCGGGGGAATCCTGACACAGGCCGGCACCACTTCTTCATCTGCATCGGGGATCAGCCCGAACTCAACTTCAATGGCCGACGCAACCCAGACGGACAAGGCTTCGCCGCTTTCGGCCAGGTGGTTGAAGGCATGGATGTGGTGCGACGGATCCAGGAACTCGCGGCTGATGGCGAGCAGATTCTCGCACCCGTCCGCATCCAGCGCGCGATTCGCCGCAACTGATAGCACAAACGGCAGCCGCGGGCATAGAAATGGTCGGGGCTCCAACTTTCTGGAGTCCCTTGCGTAAAAGGGAACCAAGATTGGGTCGGCAAGATCCATGTTCAATCCCTTCGCGGGCTCCCCAAGCACGGCGAACAGCCTTATCCTCTTCAGCATGAACCTCAAACGAATCCTCCCCGTCGTGGCCACCGTTTTCGCGGCCTGTGCCTCGGTGCGTTACTCAACATCCGAAGTCGTCTACGTCGTCGAAGCCTCAGGCGGTGCCTGAAGCGCAGGTGCCAAGGCCCGTGCGGCCATGAACACTCTGGACGGTTTCGAACAACTCCACATGAGCGGCGCGCGGGCCGTGTTCCAGCTCCAGAAGGGAGCCAAGGTCGAGGACGCTGACATCGCAACCGCTTTTGAGGATGTTGGCATGAAGCTCGAGAGCTTCACCAAGATCGAGCGGCCGCGGGCCAAGAGCATCTACCTCGTCGATGCTGGCGTCACATGAGCCACTACGGCTGGCAAGGTCCGTGTGGCCTTGATCGAAAAAACTGGTGCTCTCGACGTCTACTTCGAGGATTCGATCCAGATCCTCGCTCCTGAAGGTACTCTCGAAGCAGAGGCGATCTCTAAGGTACTTGCCGAGAACGAGATCGAATTCACTGAGATCAAAGAGGGTTCGAGCCTCTAATCGCCCGAGCCCCAAGACCGCCCCTCGCCTTGTGGCGGCGGGTCGAAAAACCTTGGCCTGGCAGCGGGACACCCCTGCCAGGCCATTTTTTTGACCCTAAAGTTGGCAATGCCGGAATCCATGGCCCGCGCCTTGGAGAGGTGTACGTAGAACAAAATGTCAGCGTTCGTTCGCGCGAGTCGCGCTATCCTCTGGTGCTTCGGGCGTCGCCACGATCGTGCGCGTCGCATTCGCCTCCCCGCTTGGCCCCAGGAGCCCCGCGCATTGATCAAGCGAATTTCCACGAGCCTTTGTGCTGGCATGTTGAGCGCGTCAGCTCTGGGGCAAGCTCCACCGAATGTGGTCATCATCTACGCCGACGATTTGGGCTATGGCGATCTCTCGTCCTACAACCCCGGGGCTGGCTATGAGACTCCGCGCCTGGACCGCATGGCGGCAGAGGGGGTGCGCTTCGTTGACTCCCATAGCCCTTCGACTATCTGCTCGCCCTCCCGTTATGGCCTCTATTCGGGCCAACTCGTGTGCCGCACCGGGCGTGGCTCTGGAGCTTTCGAAGGTCCGGGTGGGCCGAGCTACCTGGCTCCGGGGGTCCTGACCCTTGGCGACATGGTCAAGCAAAAGGGCTACCGCACCGGCGTCTTCGGCAAATGGCACGTCGGGCTGACGTGGTACGACGCGCAGGGCCAACGACTGGGTGGCGGATTCAAGAACGCCTTGCTGATCGACTACGAGAAGAGCACCCCACTCGAAGACGGACCCAACGCGCGGGGGTTTGACGAGTCATTCGTCACGCCCAACTGCCCCACAACCGACCCGCTGTACGTACATATTCACAACGGAATGGTGCCGACGCCGGCCAGCAAGCGACACCGGCGTAGCGATCTGCCCAATCCCGGTGGCAAGTGGCGCTGGGACAACGACGAGGGCTGGATGTCGCCCGGTTACCAGTTCGTTGATGCCGACCTGCTCTTCTACGACAAGACACTGGAGTTCATCACCGCGCACAAGCAGGACCACCCCGAGGAGCCGTTCCTTGTGGTGTTCTCCACCCAAATATCGCACGCACCCGTGTTGCCAGCGCAACAGTTCACGGGAGCAACGGAAGCCGGACCGCGTGGAGACTTCATCCGTGAGCTCGACACCCTGACCGGTCGCCTGCTCGATGCGCTGGTCGAACTTGAGCTTGATGAGAATACACTGGTCCTGTTTACATCGGACAACGGCCCCGAGACCGTCCACACGGATTGGATGCGGCGGGACCACGGGCACGACGCCGCGGGCGGATGGCGGGGCATGAAGCGCGATGGATGGGAAGGCGGGCATCGAGTGCCCCTCATCGCACGTTGGCCCGGGCGTATTCCTGCGGGACGGGTCTCTACCCAGTTGATCAACACGACCGACATCTTTGCGACGATCGCATCCTTGGTGGGATTCACCCTTCCGGACGACGTGGCCGTCGATAGTTACGACATGCTGCCAGTCCTGCTTGGTAGCCAGCCAGAGGCCGTCTCGGTGCGGCCGCACATGCTCACGCAGAGTTTCCGAGGGGAGTTTCAACTACGGCAGGGCCATTGGAAGTACCTGGCCCATATGGGTTCGGGCGGGAACAACTATGAGTCGAAGATGATGAAGCCGTATGCATTACCCGAGACGGCGCCGACAGCGCAAGGTCAATTGTTCAACCTGGAAACGGACCCCGGTGAGACCACCAATCTATTCTTCGAGGAGCGCGCGAAGCGTCTCGAGCTACAGGCCTTGTTGGAAACTCTGACCGCCCGGGGATCCCGCAGCGCTCCGTCCAAGCGTGTACCCATTCCGAGGGACCAACTAGGCCACTCCAAATAGAGGGCTGCGCCGCCCCTGCCAGCAACGGCATCGCCGCCTCGTGGCGCACGAAGGCGATCCCCTAGGGATGCGCCCCAAGACAGGGCTCCCGCAAAAGGCGAACCGGAAGGCGGGGCTACCACCAGGCTGCTGGTCCAGCGCCAAGATCGGGCAGACTTTGCCCCCTCGACTCCGGCTAGGCGCGTAGGACTTCGCCCCAGGTGCCGGCCGCGCGCCACTCCTGACTTAGGCGGTAGGTCGCACGCATGTCCCTCCAGTCCCGACGCTCGCCCGTAGCTGGGCCTTCCCCTCGGCTGAGCTCATAACGCCAGCAGGCGGTCATGGCGGCTGAAGTTTCGAACATCGTAGGAAGGTACTCGAGCTCGGACTGAGGTAGGGCGCCAGCGGATCGATACCCGCCAAGTAGTTGCCGGGCATGATCGGGATCGAGCCCGTGGATGTTCGCCAAGCCGACAAGGGCCATTCCGAGGTCGAACACACAGGGGTACAAACAGGCCTCCTCAAAGTCGATCGGAACAAGGCGTCCGTCGGTGCGTTCGATCAGATTGTCGGGAAAGAGGTCCCCGTGCACGATTCCCCTGGAGAGCCCAGACCAGTCGAGATCCAATCTCTGCAGGGCATGTTCGATCCAAGTCGAGAATTCGGCATGCGCGGCAGCGCGGCCTAGCCGAACCATGGTCTCGGGAGCCATGGCGTGGTCCGCGGGTAGTTGCGCATAAACGGGCACGCGATGGATCCGTGCGAGGAGCGCGCCGAGTTGCTCCGCGCGGGACGCCGTCATGGCCCCCACAGGAGTTCCCGCGATGTAGGTCTTGACCAGAACGGGGATCCCGTCGACGACCTGAACGCAATCGCCGGCGAGGGAGGGTAGGGCACGATTGGTTTCGAGGTGCTGCTGCTCGAAATGTCGCAGGAGCTGCGCCAATTGCCCAGCCCTACGGCGAGTGTGAGATAGGCAGAAGGTCACGATCACCGTCTCCTGGGCCTGCACAACAAAAGAAGCGTTGGCTGTGCCCCCTGAGAGCGGAGTTGCCGACCCTCTGGGCTCAATCCCAAACAGCCCACAAGCCTCTTCAAGCCTTGATTGGTAGGAACGGACTGTCATGGGGCGGGCTCGGTCAAATTCGCTGGAAGCACTTGGGACTCCACATGCGGGCAGCGGATCACTCGCGGCTAATCCTCGTGTACCAGGGCGACCTCGGCGAACCCGGCTGAGCCGAGGCTCTCGCCAACGGGCGTACGCGAGATAATTTTCACCCCCAATGACCGCACCTTCTTGGGCAACTCGAAGGGGATCACGATCCGCTCAAGTGGGTCCGGCCCCACGTCGATGCTCGACTTCCCGCCGTTGATTTCCAGCTCAATACGCACGACTCGGTCCAGGGCGTCGCGGTTGGTGAGGTTGGACGCGACGGGTGTCAAGACAACACCCGTGGCCTCGATGGGACTCCTCAGATCGAAGCTCAACCAGGGCTCGGGGTCGTCGGGGGCGCTGAGCCACGCCGTACCGTCCAGTCCGTCGAGGGCTCGGTCGGCCCGTCGGTTGTTGTCATTTTGAACAGAGGAGGCGCTGACTTGGACGTCGGCGAGGTGCTTGAGCAATAGGTTGTCCAGGCCCGACTGCAGGTTTTCCTGCATCCATTGTGTGGGGTCGATGCGGGTCGTGAGACTGACAGGTTGCGAGCGCAAGACTGTTCCGTCGTGCAGATCCACCCGAACCTCGATCGAGCGCGCGCCGGGATGGGCAAAGGTATGCTGAATCGCGTAGCGCTGGCCATCCCATCCCCCGTTCTCACCATCCAACGTGGCGAAAACGACACCCTCGGCTAGGTATTGGACGCGCTGAATGCGCAATCCAGCGGGTCGCTTCAGGACAGCGTCGGATGCAGCAAAGTCCCGCAGGGCGCCCTCACTGAATCCATGAACCCACATGGTCAATTCCGAGTCGCCAGTGATTCGCAAGTGCACATCTCCCTCATCATTGAGCCAAGCGGTCTTGACTGTGCCCCGGTCTGCCTCTCGGCCCGTGGCGACACGTCGAGAATCTGTCGCGCGTGTGAGGAAGAGAATGGCAAAGCAGGTCTTCTCGTGTGAACTCCAGGAACCATCGTCGTTCTGATTGCCGAGCAGCCAAAGCGCTCCGTCCCGGTACCAATCGAATTGTCCCACCTTCTCGAGCCGGTAGAGGGCGGCTACGCGCTCGAGTCCGTAGAGGTAATAGTGGGTTCGTCCGCCACCCGAGCCAGCGCGTTCGGCCGCCGGATTGCGGGCAACCGTGTAGTGGTGCTCCAGCCACGCGAGTGCGGGCCCCTTCGCTCGTTCGATCATGCGCAGGTGCCGGCGGCCCAGCCTGCGGCCCACGCTCAAGTTCGCAAACCCAAGCACGCACAACCCCGCAGTGGTCATCGATCCAGTCGCCGTCCCGGGGCCACTGTTCGGCCGGTAGCTGAATCCCGCGATACGATTGCTCCCGGTCTTGCTGGGATTGGCTCCGGACCAGGGGACTTCACGGGATGGCAACTGAAAGTCATCTATCGCTGCGGAAACCAAGTCCTGCCAGGTTTCCACTGGCGCCTGCACTCCAAACTTGGAGGCGGCGAATAGACCGAGCGCCGCGTACTGGGTGACGGATAGATCTCCACCACCTGGGTAGCCCCAGATCCCCCTGTGGTTGGCGGTCTCGTACTCGAGCAGAATCTGGACCAGACGCTCGACCCACTCCTTGTGCTGCATGTCCCCGATCGCGGCAAGTGCCATGAGCTGGCAGCCAACCGAATAGGTGCGGGTTGGGTCCCCGGACGCGAGGAACTCGAGGGCAGCGACCGAGCAGGGGTCATCGGGGCTCACCCCGGACTTGATGAGGGTGTACAGGGCGAGCGCCGTCCCACCGTTGCGGTGCGAGTCGATCATGAAACTCCACGACCCGTCGCGATTCTGCCGCTCTTGCAGCCACCGCACACCCCCATCAATCGCATCCTCGATGCTCGGCTGAAAGGAGAGCACAGCAGGTGCGACAGCCCGTTCGATTCCGGTGAAGGACCGACCCTGAGGAGTCGGCATCTGTCCGTGCAGCTTCTCGTAGCGCGCCCGCAGGGTCTTGGCCGACAGGGCCTTGTCAAAAACCCGGACCTCGTACAGTGCGCCCACCATGGACTGGCCCTGGTGCTTGGGGGTCTTGGCGCCTACGCTCAATCGATGTTGGTCAAAGTACAGAATCGAGCCCGTTAGGGGACGCTCATCCACGAGCATGGCATTGACGTATAGACGCTGCACCTCTCCGTCATAAGTACCGGCCACGTGGTACCACTTGCCGGGAGAGAAGGCGGGTGGTGCAAGCACGAACTGAAGTGAGTCCGGCGCGTCGTTTGCGCCGGGTTGGCGACTGGGCTGCGATGGACTCTCCGTGGATATACCGAAGCGAAACTCGTTGTGACGATAACCAAGCAGCCAGCCACGGTTGTCCCTTTCTTCCCGAGCAAAGGTCGAGAGCAAGGCGCCATCCGGATGGCTCATGTCGAGCGCCACCCAGGCCTCTAGGGTGAGAGCCTTCCTGGGGAGCAGCCTGCTCGGAATCGGCGCCTCGGATACGAGGACGGCATCGTCCGCGTGGCGCACCAGGGCAGCCTGCTCACGGCCACCTACAAAACGGAGTTCGCCCCGCGCCGAGAGGGAGATGGACTTCGTTGCAGACTTGCCCTCGGACTGAAGCAGTTTCGCATCTTCGAGGTGCTCGCCACTGAAGCGCCATGAGAACACGGGCTTGTCCGCCCCGAGGGAGAGCGCAACTGCACCGATCAAGATGGAGGGTAGCTTCATTGACCTGGCCGCGTACCCGCTCTCACAGGCAAGACCGGTGGGCTGGGGTTTCTGACTCGCGCACGAGTCTAACACGCTCGCCCGCACGGAACGCCGCCCTGTGCATGAATGACCTATGCTTGGGCCCATGCAGAAAACCCTCCTCATGATCCTGCTCATCGTCCTGCCGACGAGCGTACTCGCCAGTGCGGAAGCCCATCGGGACGAGCCCACCCGTGTGTTCATCTTTGCCGGGCAGTCCAACATGGTCGGCTCGGACTCCAAGGTTGCCGATATCCAGCGCTTCCCCCCCTACGCGGGCCTGGAGCAGGCCCAGTCGGACGTCGAATTTGCCTACTGCATCGGCCGGGAGAACAAGATGCGATCCGACGGGTGGCAAGCGCTCGCACCGGTAGATGGCGTGGTTGGCCCCGAGTTGAGTTTCGCAAGGAAGGTTGCGCAACGGGTGGATGCGCCGATTGCCATCATCAAGTGCGCCGCGGGGGGCACACACCTGGGGGGCGATTGGAACCCGGACACCCCCAGCGGTTTTGAGATGTACCCGCTTGCACTGGATCTCATCCGTTCATCTCTCGAAGAGCTCGGAAGGCGGGACGTCGATTATCGGATCGAGGGTTTCATGTGGCATCAGGGGGAGAATGACATGTTCGAGGAGTCCTACATGCGTGACTACGGCAAGAACCTTGCCAACTTCGTCGCATGTGTGCGCCGCGACCTCAAGTCTCCGCGTTTGCGCTTCTACATCGGGGAACTCTGCACGAAGACCATCTGGGGAATGGACCTGCGCCCCCGCATGCATGCCATTAGCCTTGGGCAACGGCAGGTCACCGACCACGATGAGCTATGTGACTACGTGCGTACCTCTCAAGTGGGTGTGGAAATCGGGGGCGGAGTCGGACTGCACTACCACTACGGCACCCTGGGCCAACTGGAACACGGCACCAATTATGCCGACGCCTACTTGGCGACGATCGGGTGCGCAGATGAGCCGAGCGCGCCGCTCGGCAAGTGGCCTTATCCAATGGGCGGCCCGATCAAACTTTTTGTGCTCGCTGGGCATCGCAACATGGAGGGCGAGAGAGCGTTTGTGCAGGAACTTGAGTCCAGCTCACGACACCGAGCTCTGGTCCAAGACAATGATCACATTCCCTTCCGCTACAGCCTGGGCGGTGGATACAAGGTGTCCAACTCGTGGGAGGCACTCGGTCCGCGTGGGGCCTACGGCACCTTCGGCCCAGAGCTCAGCTTTGGTCGGACCATTAGGGCGAAGATTGGGGATCCGATTGCGATTCTCAAATTCACCCACTCAGGCTCACAGATTATCGATTGGACGCCGGAGGGCAGCGAGGCCTCCTCCCGCAACCTATTCCCTGCGTTTGTCACGTCTGTCCGCTCTGCGATTGCAGACCTCGAGAGCAAGGGGCACACGGTTGAATTGGCCGGGGTCTTCTACCACATCGGCGAGAACGACATGTCCTTTGGGCCTTATCGCAGAAGCGCGCCCGAACGCATTCGCTCTTTGGTGAAGGCCACTCGAGAGAGTCTTGAGCTACCCCAACTGAAGTGGTTCCTAAGCCAGCAGCTCCCCACCGACCATGAGCGGGTCAATGAGATCGACGTAACGGCCGAGCTGGTCCAACTAGCGGACTCCGACGAACACGTGATTCACATTCCCGTCTTCGACCTGCCGGAGCAGGAGAAAATTCTCGTACTGGACACGGAAGCCGTGGTTCTATTGGGTGACAGAATCGCAAACGCTTACCTGGCACTCCTCTCTCCGCGCTAGCCCTCAAGACGGCCTCTGAAGCGCTGGATCCCAACTCCCAAGTTCCCCACAGGGGCTACCACCCTAGCCACACGAACGCCCCAACCACAAACTCAAGCAAACGATGCATCACGACCAACCCGTACAGATCGAATTGCCGCGCAGGCGAGTCCTGAGCGGGGCCGCAGCTGCCTTTGGGGGCCTGGGCCTGGCGGGGTGCACGAGCCCCCAACGCACAGCGCACACAGCGGGTGTCCATCCCGATTTGATATCCAAGGGCGACGTGGTGCTCTTCCAGGGGGACTCCATCACCGACGCGGGGCGTAGTAGGGAACAAGCGGGCACACCCAACCATCAACTAGCCATGGGAAATGGATACGCGTGGCTGGCCGCGAGCGGGCTGCTCGTGCAGGGCGAAGGACAGGACCTCCAGGTCTTCAATCGCGGCATCAGCGGGCACAAGGTGTGCCAGCTTGCCGACCGCTGGAGTCGGGACTGTCTAGACCTGCAACCCGACGTGCTCAGCATTCTTATCGGTGTGAACGACATTTGGCACTCCCGTAATGGTAGCTACGACGGCACCGTCGAGATCTACGAGCGCGACTACCACGCGCTGCTGACGCGCACGCAAGAGGCTCTGCCGGGTGTGGCTCTGGTCGTGTGCGAACCGTTCGTTCTTCGGTGCGGGGCTGTCGACGAATCCTGGTTCCCCGAATTCGATGAGTACCGGGCCGCTGCCCGCCGCGTTTCGGAGTCCCATTCGGCCACATGGGTCGGGTTCCAGCAGATGTTTGACGAGGCGATCCAGTACGCGCCCCCTGCCTACTGGGCCGGTGACGGAGTGCACCCATCGGCAGCTGGGGCTGCCCTCATGGCTCAAACTTGGCTCAGGGCGGTCCAGTCGTGACTCGTACCAGGTAGCGAGTCTGCCGGTTCCTAGGCAGGATCCCACCCCTCCCTGCCCTCCTCTTCGCTCACCTCCAGGCGCTCTGCACTCACGGCCCACAGTATCCCAACCATGCCGATCCAGCACGCACTTGAAGCCCTCGCCCACAATCGTTGTTCTGCAATCCTGCGGACCTCGCTGACGGAAGCAGCCGGACCGGCCATGCGGGCCGCTGTCGAGGGCGGCTTTCGCGTGGTGGAATTCACATTGACAACCCCGGGCGCGCTCGAGCAAATCTCCGCCTTTGCCCGTGACGGGCATCTACTCGTGGGTGCCGGAACCGTCTTGAGCGTCGAGGATGCCGCAGCGGCCGCGCAGGCAGGCGCACAGTTCCTGGTGTCGCCTGTGACGGACCCAACGGTTATCGCATGGTGCAATGAGAATGATGTGCTTGCCATCCCAGGGGCTTACACCCCGACAGAGATGTTGACCGCCCATCGAGCTGGGGCTCAGGTAGTCAAGCTCTTCCCCTCGCCTGGTGATGGTGTGGATGAGGGTCCGGGCTACTTGCGCGCCTGCCTGGGACCCATGCCCTTCTTGCGGCTGTTTCCAACTTCGGGCGTGACGGAACAGAACGCGGCGGCGTTTCTCGAGGCCGGGGCCTTTGGTGTGGGCTTCGTGAACAACCTCTTCGACGCCCAGGACCTGGCACAGGGCCAATTTGATTCCGTTCGTGAGCGGGCGGAGCGCATGGTCCACCTCGCGCAACGAACGTCGTAGTACCGCACGCTCAAGCGGGTAACGCGTAGGGGCCTTGCAGGTGCAGCGCCCTGATCAGTCAACCGCACGTAGCGTCAGTTCTTGGTGCAGTGTGATCGGCCAGGGCTTCATTTGCTCGTCGAGATCCTGCGTCGCCTCACTCACGATCTCCATCGTGCCCGAGAAGTCCGACTCGAGTTGTGATTCCAAGACCAACCCCGTGGATTCATCTAGCTTCAACGTCCCCTCCTGGGTGCCAGCGAGGGAAAGCCGGATCTTGATCATGCCCATATCCATTGGGGCCGCATCCTTTGGCGTGCTGAGACGCGACTCGAGCCGAACCTGGCAACTGCCCTGCGAGCGCTCCAGCAGTTCATAGACGTTGTCTTGTACATGGGGGAAACCCCCGGATACCTGGTGCCTGCGCCTCCACGTGTCCCCCACGGCCACGTCACGGTCGGGGTAGATCGATAGGAAAGGCTGCATCGAGTCCCTGAGCGCATCATCGCCAAGCATTTTCTTCAGGGCGTCTCGAACGACGGCCACGTCCTCGTCCTGGTCAAGCTCTGCGAACATCGCGTCAAACATCTCCGCCACCCCTCCTACTGCCAGGATCTCCCCCTGAGCGGTCACCTCGAGGCTGAATCCCTTGCCGACCAGCGCCCGCATGCCGGCGGTCAAAGCTGTGGCCTCTCCATCGTCATCCCGAGAGTCAAAGGTGACGCGTTCTTCAAGGGCCGCCACCCCGACATCTGTGCTGACCCAGTCGTACACCACGCCGATGGTGATGGTGCCATCTGCTTTGGGCTCACCCATCGTCTGGGTAAACCCAAACTGGGTCGTCTGATCCTGATCCATCTCTCGGCCCATGATGGTCTGGGATATTTCCTGGCGCAGCTTCATTTCAAAGCGGGTGGTCGTGCCCGCACCAGGATTCAGCTCCAGGCTGCTTGAACCGCTCGCCACGCCACAACCAGTGGAGAAACCAATGATGAGAGCGCATGCGGCCAAGCTGACTAACAAGTTCTTCATAGAGTGCGGACCCGCGTAGCGGGCATCCGTGGGGCGGTAGCGATCTGAGCCACGCCCCACTATAGGAATAAGGGGCCCGGACGCTAGGAGGGGCTTCGGGTGGGGCCGCCACCTACGCGGTTGTTGCCACCCTTCCCGCGGCATGAAGGTGAGGCGGGAGCGACAGATCTCAGTGGGCGAAGATCTGCGCGGAAAACGACACAACTCTGCATTTTTTTTTGCGGTGGCCGTCAGACCTCTGATTTCCGGCATGTGCCCGCCCACGGCCCGGAAACCGCCACCAGAATTGCATGCACCAATCCCGCGTATCGGTACCGACTCCGGGGCCGACGTCCGGCTCGGGGCACATTTTTTAAATTTTTTTTGTCGGCTAGAAAGGCCGGAATCTTGGGCCTTTCGTGAAATGGAGGGCCATTGCTATAAGAGACTCGTCGGCGGTCCAAACAACTGAGGAGGGGGGCGGTTCATGAAGTTTTTGAAGTGTGCATTGCAGTCTGGAACCTGCTCTGGCTCGGGGCATGCGTTGCGGTTCACTAGCCACGAGGTTCAGCGAGTGTCGCGATGAGTGCTCACGTGGATCGGCTGCAGGGTGCCCGGGTCCTGATCATCTCGAGCAACGAGGCCATTCGGTCTCAGATCGAATATGCCACCCGCAGGTGGCAGATGACCCCTTACCAGGCAACATCGGTGACGGGTGCATTGTGGGCACTTGCCGAAGGCGAGCGGATTGACGTGGCCGTTGTGGACACGCAGCTGCCGGGCATGAGTGGAACTCCATTTGCGGAGCGGATTGGCAGCCTCGACCTCCCCTTTGATGTGCCCATCGTCTCGATCGGGATCACCGAGAGTCGGGCCTCGGTGCCTGTGGACTCTCAGAATTGGGAAGGAGGAGTCACCATCTCGGTCCCCAAACCGATGTCCGTAGAGGGCTTGCGGATTGCGCTCGTTCGTTCTCTGTGCGCTTGCGTGGAGTGCCGCTTGGACACGGGCGAGCGAGGTAGACCGCCAGGCCCCCTGCCCGAGGGGCGCGGGAATCCGCGGGGCCAGGGTGGCTGACGTTGCAAGTGGTCCCCCACACCGCCCCACCGAATCGATTCGAAGACGCTCCAACGCAGGGTGGAAGGTTCGTCTTCGCCTGGTCAGCCCAGCCAGTGCTGTATGGGGGTGCACATCAGGCACTCAAGGCCTATGCCAATTGGGTGGAGAAAGCAGACCCCGCGCGGGAACTCATCCAGTGTCATTCTACGCGGTCACAATTCGTTGATTGCGGTGGCCCCACGACACAACCTCAAGGGAACGTCAATTAGCACCATGAAATGGAAGACTGACTACGATCCGCAGCGCAACGTGCTTTGCCACACGATCACGGGTGAGATCACGATGAGCCGGGTTGCGCAGGCGTTGGAGAGCCTGAGAGCCAGGGAGGACATCGGCGAGCAGACGCGCTCGCTTGCCGACCTGCGTCAATCCACTATAGGACTCACTCCAAAACAGCTGCGCGACTTGGTGTGTCAGCTGGAAGGGGACGCCGCGATCCAAATTCGGGGGCGCCTCGCTATCGTGGCCAATCGTCCGTCCGCCACAGCCCTAGCCCTGCTCTTTACGCGTTACACGGCAGGCTATCGAGAGTGCCAAGTCTTCTCAACGATCGAAGCAGCAAACGCGTGGCTCGAGGACGACAGTCCTGCTCCGCGGCCCCCCGGGGGGGAACCATCGCCCACAATCAGCTGAGGGCCGTCAACGCGGCAAGGCGTGGACCCTGTTGAAGGGCCAGTCGGACCGAATCGCTGCAGTACGTTGGGGGTGCGGACCGCGCCAGCTAGTGCGCTACTCCACTCCCAGCTTCACAAACTCCCCAACGAGGAAGTGATAGCGATCCCAAAGAGGTGAACCCTGGATCAGCCCAGGAAACAGGTCGACTTGTTCAAAGGGGTCCAGTTGCAAGTCGTAAAGTTCATCCGCAGCTCCCGTCGCGCGGATCAGCTTGTACCGGTCGTCACGAACAGCACGCGTGTGCGACGTCCAGGGCCCCGGACCGTTGGGGGTGAAGTACTCGGCATAGACGCTGCTACGCTGGGGCTCGGTGGAGCCCACCATGTACGGCACCAGGCTCACCGAATCCTGGGCGAGTGACGGGACACCGGCCAGATCGCCCAGGGTAGAAAAGATGTCGGTGGACGAGACGAGGGCATGCGATTCACCCTGCACCGTTCCGGCGCCGGTGATGATCAGCGGCACGTTGATGCCGCCCTCATACAAGGTGCCCTTGGCGCGTTCCCGGTCAAACGGCGGCTCCGTGGCGGCCCGTCCTGTGCCATTGTCTCCCATGAACACGACCAACGTGTCCGACGGAATCACTTGCAGCAAACGACCGATCTCGGAATCCATCGCTTCAGTCATGGCCTTGGCCTTGACTGCGGTGGAGGAAGTGCTGTTTGCGGAGTCGCAGTTGCTGCTCGAAGGGCAGGAGCAGAGCCCCTTCGGGGGCACGTGAAAAGGTGCGTGGGGCGCATGAAACGCCGCATAGAGCAGCCAGGGCTGCGGCATGGTCAGGGCGGCCTGAATCGCCTCATCCGCGCAATCTGTCGTGGCGTAGGTCGTGCTCGTGGACTCCGATCCATTCACGACCTTCTGCCAGTTGTTGTAGTCGCTCAAGTTTCCCATGGACCCGGCGTGATAGCCGAACCCCGACTTGCCGGGGTGGCTCTTGCCCTGTCCCTGTCCCGCGAGGTGCCACTTGCCTGTTATGGAACTCGAGTAACCCGTCAGGAACTCCGGGAGCAAGACTTCACTCAGGGGCAGGCCCTGGTTGCCGTTGGTAACGGGCTGTCCAATGCCCGTGCGGAACCCATACCGACCGGTGAGCAACTCGCTACGCGTCGGCGAGCAGGTTGGGTTCGTCCAGGCATTGCGAAAGAGCAGGCCTCGGCTGGCCAGGCTGTCGATGTTGGGCGTGCAGGGTGGCGAAGAACCTTCGGCGTAGCAGGTAAGCATGTCGACCCCCATATCGTCCCCTAGCACGATCAGGATATTGGGTCGTCGAACGAGGGCAGCAGAATGTCCACGGCCCGATTGGGCAATGGAGCAGGGGGCCGCGAGGTAGGTGATCAGGGCCAAGGTCAGAATTCGCATACCGTCCAACATAGGACGCACCGAAGGCTTGGACCGCAAGGCGGGCTCTTTGGCACGCCAGAGGTTGCGGGAGGTAGGGCTGACGGAGTCACCGGTAGCCCATAGGGCGTGTGAGGGTCATGCAGCGGCGAGCTTGAGGAAGCGCGTTGGAGCTCTGTGGGGCAACCCCATTCGTTGCACTGCTGGCCGTCCATGAGGGTCACCCCGAAGTCTGTTTGCATCGCGAGCAGATCATAGGAAACCTGCTGCGCTCGCCTTCTGGGATGGCCGCGAGTCCCCCACCGCTCGCCGGCGCCATCTGTTGCGGCGCGCGGTCCAGCTCACTCCGTTGGCAGAATTCCGGCGCCAGGCCCCCCTCGCTCTCAGGCTAGATACGGGCAAGCACTATCCTCAAGCGTGGGCCTGAGTCCAGTTCCTGCGTCACTCTTGCCGAACAACGAGGCCGACATGCCCAGCCCGACCTGCTGCAGGTTACGACGGAGCTGGCCCACGCGCAGCCGCTCCGATCGTCTCTCGTGCGGGCGTAGCTCGCCACGCTCCAGCTGCTCCCTCACCGCGGGCTCCAGCTAACTCCTGCGAGCCCCAAGTCGCTTGACCTGGTAGGCCACGATGCGTTCGAGTTCGAGAACGTCCACGAGCCGTGGTCCAGGAGTCTGGACGCGGCCCGCTACCCATCCCCAGCGATGGGCGTCCTCTTTCTCAACTGAATGTCACGGCAGTTCCGTCTGTGAAGTTCGACGTTGCGCTGGGGTTCTTATCCCGGAACCACGCCTGGAAGTGAAGCGTGGCACCAGGCGGCACCGCACCGAGACCGGGAAGATTCGTTAGATCAGGCGCTATATCGAAGTGCCCCGCTTGTGATGACAGCTGAACCTGGGACCCAAAACGGCCAATGTTGCCGCCCAGGCACAGGTTTCCTTGACTTCCGCCCGGACCCTGCACGTACCCCTGGGTCGCACTCACAATGAAATACCCGAACACCTGGGGGGGCATGTGGGTTGCCTGGAGTACAAGCGCGTTGTCGGCGACCCGGGTACTGCCCCACACATGGGCCTCGGCCGCGACGCCGGATGAATTCGCCACTGCGGGGCCGCAGAATGCCGTTCCGACTTCCCCGCCCTCCCACAACCAGAGGGCTTCATCGGCGGGCAAGTTGAAGTAATGATCCACCACGCCACTCGGCCAATAGACATCGAGTTCGTCGATGATCGATGAAGCCCCGAGACCAAATTGCACCGGGTAATCATCTTGGCAGCTCTTTCCCGTTCCGCCTCCAGTCACTTCCCGTAGCTGGGAGGCTCCAGATGTCTTGAGGCCTACCCGTGCACCCAATCCGTGGGTATCACTGGTGACCCCTGTGAGGTGCAACCGAGTCCAGTGCTCTGTGCTGCCCAAGTTGCGGTACAGGTTGCAGGCAAAAGTCCATTCGTTCACGACGAAGATGTCGAGAAAACCATCGTCATCGTAGTCAGCGATCGCTACCCCGTTGCCAAAACTGCCATCGGCCGTTCCGGCGCCCGTAGCGACGTCAGTGAACGTCCCGTTGCCGTTGTTGCGAAACAGGAAGTTAGTTGCCGGCAGGCCCCCACTGGATGTGATGTTGAAGACCACGTACAAGTCGAGGTCGCCGTCGTTATCGAAATCTGCCCATGCGCTGCCGCGCGGGTTCTGGCCGTCGACGTGGGTGAACCGAAGACCGGATGCGGACCCGACCTCAGCAAAGGTCCCGTTGCCCAGATTCAGGTAGTGTCGTCCGCTAATATTCGCCGGCGGAGTCATCTCTGGGACAAAGAGGTCGAGGTCACCGTCATTGTCAGAGTCGGCCCAGGCGGCAGCCCAACTGCTGTCAAATAGAAGACCGGCGGCGGTTGTGACATCCACGAATCCCCCCAGACCATCCCCGCGGTAGAGAGTGTTCTGGGTGCTCAGGCCTGGAATGCTGACGTACAAATCCAGGTTCCCGTCCCCGTCGTAGTCCGTGAACGACACTCCCGCGGTCGGCGCATTGCCCCCGGCGCATCCGGCGCTGCCCGCGACCTCCAGGAAGGTTCCGTCTCCTTGGTTGAGATGCAACTGCTCAGGCGCGTTCCAATTGCTCACGATCAAGTCTGGCCAGCCGTTGCTATCCACGTCCCCCCATGCGCAGCCAGTCGGGCTGGTGGACAAATCCACCCCGGCCTGTACGGCTACATCCGTGAAGGTCCCGTTGCCGTTGTTGCGGAAGAGCTCGTTCGCGAGGGAGCTGGCGACGAAGAGATCCAGGTCTCCATCACGGTCATAGTCGGCCCAGGCGGCACCAAACTGGAACGACAGGGCCGTGTGGCCGAGGACGCCGGCCGGTCCAGCCACATCCGTGAACGTCCCGTCCCCATTATTGCGGTAGAGGATGTCATTGGCCTCGAAGCTGCCGCCATTGATGCCCAAGAAAACATCTTGATCCCCGTCCCCATCAAAGTCGGCCCAGGCCGCATAGGCGCTATTCTCGAAGGTTGTCGTCACCCCCGCAGTCGCGGCCTGGTCACTAAATGACTGGCCGAACAGAGTGGGGACACAAGCTGCAGCGACACCGAACGGGAGAAGTCGATAGGTGATCATGAGAGGCTCCGTGGCATGTGGCACTTCATGAATCATCCACCAAGGACACTCAATACGCAATTGGCAGGAGGGCCCCTAGGCCATAAGCGGCCGACCGGCGCTCCACAACGGGCGCCTGCGATGCCCTCCTAACCTACCTGCACCAGCATGCATGCAGCCACGCTGAGAGCAAAGCCCCACACGACGATCCTCTTCGCCAGGCGTGGGGCCATGTCGGTGCCCAGCACTCGGTCAATTGCGTATTTGACATAGGAATTGGGGCGATCCCCATGCCCCAGCTTGTCCTTGACCCTCCACTGCAAATCGGTCAACAGGCAATACCCCATCCCCATGCGCAGACCGAGAACAAACCAAGAGAAGGCCACGGCCAGGATCACCCAGAACTGGATTGCATGCAGCGCGGGGTGTGTCCAGCCGAGCACGCATAGAGAGATAACCGTCACGTGCAGAACGTGAAGTAAGCGATTGATGATGCTCCAGGCCAGGCCACTCATGAGGTCGCGCCCGAAGTTCGCTTGGCGATGCACTCTGTGATCTGCTCGGCATGCAACAGAACCTTCTGGAAAGCGGCAACGTACTGTTCCAACAACTCGTCGCTAGCAGCGTGGAAGGCAGGCAGCTTGAGTAGTTGGCCGTTGATCTTCTGGGTGAACGGCAGTGAGTCCGGCTGATAGTCGGGGACCGAGTGCTGAGGTCCCAATCGCGCCACCTGCTGGAAATGGTTTTCGGTGAAGAATGGTTGCTGATGCAAGAGCGGGTAGCGCGGTGCACTAACGAGGCATCCCTCCTGCGCGAGCGCTGTACACAAGTCCGGTGCATCCATTGCTAGCCGACCGGGCGGGCAGCGCACAAGGAATTCGAAGTACACGCGTTCGATGTGCGCGGGGGGCAGGAACGTCTCAAAGCCCATGCCTTGCAGGGCTTCTGATAGATACACAATGCATCGATGACGCGACTGATTGTGTTCATCCAGTTTGGCCAGCTGCACCCGACCCACCGCGGCAGATAGGGGCGCCATCCTGGTCTTCATGCCGAATCCGGTGGCCGCAAAGCGGCGGGCCGGCGTATCGAGCTGTGCAATACGAGTGATGTCGCCCAGGCAGACAGCACGCTCCAGTAGGTCATCCTCATCACACAGAAACATGCCGCCCTCGCCGGCGGGAGCCAGCTTGTCTCCCTGCAAGCTCATGACGGAGACGTCACCCAGTGAACCGCAGGCCTGGCCACGCCAGGTGGCTCCGTGTGCATGGGACGCATCTTCGATTACACGCAAGCCGTGCCTCTTGGCAAGGTCGAGCAGTTGAGTCATCCGGGCTGGGAGACCCCACAGGTGGGTGATCACCATGGCACGAGTGCGGGGGGTGATACGCCGCTCCATGTCCAGCGGGCAGGGGCCCATGCGCTCACCCTCTGATTCACAGAAGACGGGCACCGCCCCCAGCCAGAGCATCGGTGACACGGAGGCCCAGAAGGTGGCGGATTGCACCAAGACCTCGTCACCCGGTTCTAGGCCGATGGCCCAGAAGGCCGCCAGCAAGGCCGATGTTCCATTGCAATGGGCTAGGGCGTGGCGCCGCCCCGTCAGCGCTGAGTAGTCGTTCTCCAGTTCCCGCAGCACCCCAGCGGTGGAGAGATTGCCGGCCCGCATCACGTCGAGGACCGCGCTCTCGTCGTCGGAATCGAGCAGGGGCCAACGGGCAGCATGCTCTTGATTCTCGGTTACCGTGGGGCGTCCACCGAGGATGACGGGCAAGTTTGAGTTACGCTCGGTCACGGGGTGCGGGGATTAGAGGTGACTCAATGGAGCATCAAACCGATTCTCCACCCGCTGAACATACCGATCAAGATCCGCCACCGCGTCCTGGTCGGTCCGGGTAAAGCAGCGTCTGTTCAATTCCAACAGGAAACGGTAGTTCTCGCCGTTGCGCCCCAGACCCTCGCGCGGGACCCACTGGGCAATATTCGTACGACGCCGCAAGTAGTCTTCGAGCGTGCAGCAGGCCTCGTACTGTACACACCATTCTGGTGATGGGACTGGATCCACCAGACCGGGGAAGTGGGTCCAGCGTACGGCCTCAGTCGGGCCGGGGGGCGGCGGCCAAGAGAATTGAGGCGTAGGCAGGTGTCGCTGCAGTCGCTGGGCCACCTCATCGGCAACAAGTTGGCAGCCCGTGAGCTTGCCGCCATAGATGCTGAACCAAGGCCGGTCAGGGTCAGGGATGCAGCGCGATCGCCGGGACAGCCCGGTGGAACGACCGTTGCCCACGTAGTCGTGCGGAACTACCAAGGAGCGTAGGCCGCAGCGCAGAGACACCACCTGGGAGGGGCGCGCTCCGCCCTGCAGCAGAGAGTCCGCCTCGCGCATCAACAACTCCAGGTCTTCGGCAGTCACCCGATAACCATCTTCGATCTTGTCCACGACCGTCTCGGTCGGACCAAACATAGCGACGGGCCCCCACGGGACCCACGTCAGGTGATCGTCGCGGGTGTCCGTCTCGAAGATCATGGGAGTCAAGTGTTGGACATTGCGCTCCAAGCACATGTAGACCCCTTTGCTAAACACGTGTTTCACCGGGGTCCGGATTCCAAACTGCGCGTTCACCCGGTCTGTCCAGGCACCCGTGCTATTGACCAGGCAACGCGTTCGGACTGTGCCCTGGTGCGTACCCAACCTGTCCGCAACATCGAGACGCCACAATTTGTCATGGGGGTGAAACTGCCCACCATCCAGGCGCGCGTGATTGAGTGCGACATTGCCCCCAGCAGAATGGGGTGTCATCCAATCCAAGGTGAAGCGCGCATCCGAATCGTCGAGCATGCCTTCCTCGTAGACGATCGATCCCCGGGGCGCGCCATTTCGCAGGAGCACAGATTCGGCGAATTGGCCCTCGGTGCGTGGGCGTTTCCTGCGACAGCAGCCCATCGCCCAATAGAGGTGCAGGGCAGCACGGACCTGTAAGGGCCCACGGCCCCCCCGGGGTGGGTAGACATAGCGAAACGATCGGCCGCGCACTCGCGCGGAGTCCGCGATCATCGCGTCACGGGCCGTCGAGAGGCTGAAGACCGTGCCGAGGTCGAGGTTCCTCAGATACAACAGTCCTCCCCACACCATCATTCCGGAGGCTTGGCTCGTGCCTGCTGCAAAGTCCCGCCGGTCCAGCAGGCCAACCCGGTAGCCGCGCGAGCACAAATTGTGATAGAGGCAGGCGCCGTTGACGCCCCCACCCAGGATCACTACATCAAAAAGAGGGTCGAGCGCCTTGTCCCACAGCTCCCGACGCAAGTTTCCAAGTACCGCTGGGCCCGGGGCCGAATGCGACGGTTCTTGGAACTCGGCGGTCTTCAGGTCGGGGGGATTCGTCATTGGGCGCATCGGAGCACCTGCTTGGGCGGGGCTCCCCACGAGGCAGATGTGTGCGCTTCGTTTTCGGAGCAAACTGAAATCCTTTCCAACTTGTAGCAATTGTGTCGCCTAGATCCAGCCTCGGGTTAGAGAGCGGAGCAACGCACCTGCAGCAGGGGACCGACACAATGCTTGTGCGTCGGTACCCAACGCCCGCCAGGGCGCGACGGATTCCATCGTCGTCGATGGACCTGGGTCAGCGGGCCTAAGGGGCAAACTGAGGAACCCGCTGGGCTACGTACTCTTCGGCTTCCGCTTGCGCTTGGGCTTCGTTACGGGGAGCTCATCTGCCGTCGCTTGCACAAGTCGCCGCAAGTGCTCAGCGCGATCCATCACACGCTCGTCGAGTAGCCAGTAGTCTCGCGCTCCAGGGTAGGGTGGACAGGCTTCAAGCTCTGAGTCCACTGCGATGGAGGCGGCCGTGGGTTTGAGAAACAAACGGTCGTCGCAAACCAGGGCAACGATCTTTTCATCGCAATACAACCCGTACTCTCCAAACATGCTGCGCGCGCGAACTTGGAGTGGAGCAAGACGCCCGAGAATGTCCTCCACGGTCTGCTTCTGTGTACTCATGGATGGGGGGCTGATCGGCAGGAGCCGCGGGAACGCTTGCCGTTTGTGTACAGATATTGTGGCGAGAGAAGTGTGCCCAGGGTAGTGCCTCCATGGGAGGCCTTGCGGGGGCCCACTGGCAACGGCCCGGAGCCACCCACGACAATGCAGTCAATCGAGTTGGGGGCCTCATTGGAGGCCGGTGATACCCTCTGAAGACTGAATTGCCTTCCCCAAGCAAACCCGAACCTGCAAAGACTGCCATGGCACTCAACTATCGGCCGCTTCCGACAATCCTTGGCCTACTCCTCACTTCCTCGCTCTGCTCAGCGCAGGAGTGGCCTGGATTCCGTGGGCCCGCTCGCAATGGCGTGGCTGATTCCGCGTCACCGCCCGTCGAGTGGACCGCAACGCAGAACATGGCCTGGAGAACGGCTCTGCCGGGACCAGGCGCGTCTAGCCCGGTAGTGGCCGGAGAGTACATCTTCCTCACTTGCTACTCCGGGTACGGAGTCAGTGAAGACGCGGGTGAAATGGACGGGCTCGAGCGGCACCTTGTCTGCCTCTCACGGGAAACCGGGGAGGTCTTGTGGACGGCGACCGTCGCCTCGGCCAACGCGGAGGCCAGCGTCGATTCCATGGCGCGCGACCACGGGTATGCAACTCCGACGCCCGTGACGGATGGCGAGCAGGTGTATGTGTACTTCGGACGCAGCGGCGTTCACGCCTATGACTTGAAGGGCCAACCCGTATGGGAGGTCGGCGTGGGCGAAGGCGTGAAACCCGAAGACATCAGCACGCCGCCCGCCACGGGTGAACGACCCAGCGGTGGCGAACGCGGTGGCGAACGCGGT
>CAYXTP010000002.1:56620-317733 GCA_964467985.1 uncultured Planctomycetaceae bacterium | reverse complement strand
GCGGTGGCGAACGCGGTGGCGAACGCGGTCAATGGCGGGGCGGCTGGGGAGGCGGGGGCGCAGGTGGCCGGGGCGGTGGCATGGCTTGGGGCTCGGCGGCGAGTCCATTGCTCGTCAACAAACTCCTGATTATTCCCGCAGGTGATCCGTCGAGTTCCTTGCGCGCCCTGGACACGAGCAGTGGGACCGAAGTCTGGAAGATCGAATCACCCAAGCTCAAGGATGAGAAGAGCTCCCCCATCCTCGTGGGACCTGCGGACAAGCAGGTCTTGGTCGTGGCGGTGGATGGCGAGGTATGGGGCCTCGACCCCAGAACTGGCGCCAAGCTCTGGACCGTGGAGACGGACGGACGAGGCGGCCCGAATGCAACTCCCGTCTCGGAAGACGGACTCGTCTTCGTGTCCGGAGGCATGGGAGGCTTGAGCACGGCCATCCGTGCCGGGCAACTCAGTGAAGAAGACGAATCCCGTGTAGCGTGGGAATCGCGGCAGGCTGCGGGGATTTCCTCGCCTGTGATGCACTCCGGAATACTGTATATCGTGGATCGGCGTGGCTTGGTCGTTCGCATGGATACAGCGAGCGGCGAGACCCTCGAGAAGGGCGGCTCAACCGAACGCCTTTCCGGTGGTGTTTATGCGTCCCCCATTATCGCTGGGGACCGCCTCTACGTGATCAGCCGCGAGGGAAGGGCCCTGGTGTACTCCACGAGTGACGCGTTCGAACTTCTTGGTTCGAGTCAGTTTGTCGACGACTCGCGCTTCAATGCCTCGCCTGCGATTGTGGATGGCGCACTGTACGTGCGCTCCGATAAGTACATCTACTGCATCCGGGCCCAGGAGCAGGGAGCCAAATGAAGTCCTACGACGAAGAGTTCGCCGTTCTCCTCGAGGGCATCAACGGAATTCAGGCAGGCATGGCCTCGAGCCTACTCGAGAGTGCTGGGATTCCTTCCATGCAGCACGGGCCAGATTTTGATGTGGCCGAGTTCGGTGGTGCCGCCCACGCAATGTTGCGCGGCACAAATTTGTTGGTCCCGCCGAGTGCGCTGGAAAGGGCGCGGCAGGTCCTTGCGCAAGCCGGGTGGGGTGAAGGCCTTGACGAGCAGGACGATGAGGGGTTGGGCGTGGAGGGTGAGTCCTAGGCAATCCGCGCTGGCCAGCGCTAGCGGGTCCGCACAGGCACCGTGATGGGCCAGCCTGGAAACTGGCGTGCGCTCGAATCACTCACATCCACGGTGCGCGGCCAACACTCAAAGGTCACCTGCCCGGCAGCCTTGTCGAAACGCACCAACCCGTACCCCTCACCGTTGAAACCCGCATCCGGGTTCGCGTAGGCGTGCATGGTGATGCGATTGTGAAACCCGTCCAGGTAGTCCCCTGTATAGGGAAGCACGGAAGAGGGATCCCGGTTAGCTCCGGCGGTGTCACCCGCGGGTCGCCACCAGCGTTCGTAGATCGTGTTGACGCTCGCTGGAACGATGAAGGCCCACGGTCCGTCCCGATAACGATCGATTCCGTGTTGAATCAGCGTGGCCAAGTGTTGATCCCCAGCAACATGAATGGCGCCTGCGGCTTGGATCAGACGCAGAGCCCGGTTGCGACCCCGCTGAGGCCATCCGTTGCTGTCCAAGTCGGCAAACAGGCGGTTGTCCGGTCTACCGTGAATGTGTGCGCCGCCACAAAACCCCGTCTGGGAGAGTACGGCCTTCATGCGAACTCCAGACCAGTCTTGGCCCCACTGCTCCAGAAACGACAGCTGCCGTTCCCCCAAGAGCGACAACCCCTCGAGGTCAATGCTTGCTGGGTCGTAGTCCGGGTCTGTGATGTGATCCGGTCGCGGGCCCTGCTGGGGAATCTTGCCCGCCGGGCCGGACTTGAATTTACGGTCCTCGATGATCGCGAAGTCGACGCCGCCCCAGCGCAAGTTTGTGAAGTAGACGCCGATCCCTTGCCCAATCGGTCGCGGATCCACCGGGTCGGGCAGGTGCGCGGTCTGGCAGCGCTCGACCATTCGCACGTAGGCGGGATGGTGATTGTAGCCCCCATCGGCGCTACCGCGCAGCTTCGCAACCTTGCCGGATTCGCCCCATAGGTTGGCCTGGCCGATGTCGTGATCATCTGGAATCGTGATGCACGGTCGGTCGCGAAATACATCCCGAAACTGCAGGCCAAACTTCAGCCATGCTGCGGTGTGCTGCTTGTGGTCGTAACTCTGATCGCCAGCGAAGAAGATGAGGTCTGGATCGTGCCACAGAATGTTGCGCACATAATTCGGCCTCAGGCCGCGGTCTCGGTTGGAATTGCAAGACAGGGCAGCCAGGGTGATCTCATTGCGGCCGACGGGATCGCGACGAATGGTGCCGTAGTAGAAAGCATCGCTCGCGTGTCGCAATCGGTACGGCACGTCCTGGGAACTATCCCAACCGTCGACGCGCAGCAGCGCTGACCACCCGATGTCGTGGACTTGCGCCCGGGCAATTTCCTGCCAGGCCCCAGCGCGCAGCACCTCGAGCCGGACCACCCTCGTCTCGGCTGGAAAAAGGGGGAACAACTGAGCCGTCAGCTTGAGTGAGCCCGCGTGCAAGGTGTAGATCCCAAAGGCCACGACCTCAGATCGGGGAACGCGCGTCTCCACAATCGGTGACGGGTCTCGGTTCCACCAATCATTGACGCATAGAGAATCCAAGTTCTCGAAGGGAGCCCGAACTGGTGGCGCACCGTGAGGCGCGGGATCCTGTGAACCTAGCGCAAGGGCGGGCAAGGCAAGTGGCAAGAGGGAGAGGGCGAGGATCATGGCTGCGGGTCGACTTTGTTGGAGCGCTTCGCTGGCCAGGATACCGTGCCATGCAGGTGCGGCGCGACCCAACACGGCCTGTGCGTCTATACACCGTCGCAAGGGCCAGACCCCACTGCACCGAGGTGGACTAAATGTGCTCGGGTGCGTCGACCGTTCGGAAGTCACGCACGTTCCCTGTATTCAAGGTGCCCGTTGGCTCCAGCATGAGGAGGTACACCTCATGTTCGGCGACCGGCTTGTGTTCGGTCCCCCGCGGAACGATGAAAAACTCCCCCTCTTCAAGTTCGATGATGCGATCCCGCAGATGCAGGCTGAGGTGGCCTTGGATCACCAAGAACAACTCGTCTTCGTGCTCGTGGTGATGCCATACGAACTCCCCCTTGAGCTTGGCGAGTTTGACCTGCTGCTGATTGAGCTCACCCACAACTTTGGGCTGCCAAGGCTCCTGGATGAGGTCAAACTTGTCGCGAATGCTTACTTTCTTCATGTGTTCGGCAGGGCACCCAAGCTACTGGCGGGAGTCCATTGTAGGCGCGCCCGCGCAGCTGGAGACACCTCACTTCACCTTGAGCAGTGGTGTGAAGTACCTGTAGTACACCTCCAACGTAAGAACACACATCGCAGTGGTGTAGCTTCGGTCACTGTTGGAGTCAGCCGCGTACTCGGCATAGACCGAGATAGGCCTCCAGGAACCGTCAGGCTGCTGAGATGGCAGGAGGCACTCTTGCATGGCCGTATTCCATTGTTTCCATGCAGTGCCACCCATGCGGAACAAGGAGAGGGTACCGTAGTACCAGAAGTACAAATTGCCGCTCGCGTTGAAGATGAAAGCATCATCACCTTGGTCGGCGTAACGTTGTGGAGCCTTCTGCAGCACAAACCGCCGGGCGCTGTTGAACTCAGAGCTGGCGATGTCCTCCCCCAGCAGCGAGAGGGCGAACAGCGCTGCGGGGGTCGATCCCGGAAGAATTGGGTAGTTGCTGCTCAGGCGAGAGGGGTCGTGGTTGTAGCGGTAGGCGCGGTGCCGTTCGTCCCAAGCGGACGTCAAAAAACCATGCGCGTCGCTGAACACCTGCGCATTCACAGTCAGGCCGCCGAGTTGTGCGGATTCCAGTGCCATCACTTGCCAGGCCGTGACCGACACCCGCGGCCAACGGTCAAAGCTGCGAGCATCGGGATAATAGTACCCCCATCCTCCGTTGAAGCGCGGGTCGCGAGAGTGCATCTGCTTGCCCTGGATATGCTCAATCGCTCGCTCGAGTGGGCGCCTTAGTCGCGTATCCGCCGTCAAAGCGAAGGCCTCCGCCAGTGCGTAGGTTGCGACTGCGTTTCCGTAGGAGGAGGTGTCCCCGAAGTGCCCGCGGGAATCCTGAATGGCCAAGAGAAAGTCAATCGCCTTTCCAACGGCGTGCGAGTACTCGCTATCCGGCGCGCCATCGATGGGCACTTGCGTGTGGCCCGCGCCTAGAAACGCCAACAGGCACAGCCCCGTCTTGCCGATAGCCACCCTCCCGTACTTCTCGTCGAGATCCCGAGGGCTACCCCAGTACCCAGCTGGGTTTTGCAACCGCGCCAGGTAGGCCAGGCCGGCTGCCACGGCGGCCTCCGTCTCAACGGTACCCCCGTGCAGATCGAGTGCATGGGTCTTGCGATCACCTGATCGAGATTGGTACGGGGTGTGATCCCAGCGAGCGATGACGGGCGTGAGCCCCTCTTGCAACTCCCTGCGTGGGCTGCGCAGGGGCTCCAAACGAGGACCCTGATCGGGCAAACCCATCACTGAGTGGAACCGTTGCGGGCCCTCGAGTCCGCCACCGGACGGGACGCGATTCCTGGCGGGCGGTGCAAGGACCGCATCGGTGACCATGCCTGCCAGCAAGTCCTCGAGCGCTTCGCCTCGGTCCCCGGACTCCGAGGCAGGGAGTGCCACCGTGCGCGGCGATTCCACGGCAGCCTCAAGAGCGACGCGCGTGCCGGACTCAGCGCCTTCTGGATGTGCGAGGAGCTTCTTGCGCAGGGGCGTGCCCAAAGAGCCCTGCGCTCGCCGATCGGCCACATCCAGCCCACGGGGCTCGGGTGTCAAATCCATTGAGAGGTCGGGTCGGGCGAAGCCTCCCTTGGCTTGCAACTCGAAGCTCTCACCCTCACGGCTACGCAGCGCTGGATTCTGGGGCAGGGATTCGAGCAGGTCGTGCTGCGCCACGCCGCTGCGAGCACCGGCCTCCGTATTCTGCGTGGGAATCTGCAGGTCTGTCCGAACGCCCATCTCTTGGGAGGGACGATTCCATTCCTCGAACTCAATCTTCTGGCTGACGTCGAATTTGCGCTCGGCTCCTCGCTGCAAAGGGGCCGCAGCGCTCGCGTCGGAATGACTCGCCAGGGACAGGGTGTCCGCTGCCGTCAAACTTCCATCGCGCAGGCTAGGCTCTGAACGTTTTCCCCGTCCTCCGGTGTTGGCTGACTCGACCGCCAGTGATTCGACAACCCCGCTGCGGCGCGCAAACGCCTCAGCGGTAGGCGCTAGCAGGACCGGACTGGACTGGGTGATTCGCCCAAGCGCACCCTGTCGCAACTCAACACGCTCAGCAGCCGGAGCGCTCGGCTGATCGGCTCGAGTCGACCGACCCAGCGCGGAGAGGCTTGGACCGCCACTGTCCAGATTAGCCAGAGACTGCCGCTCCCGCCCCGGACTGTCGGCCGCCTGACGCTGCCCATGGGCCGCAGTCTTCGCCGACTCGACTGAGATCGACGGCGCGGTCCCGAATCTCCGGGCAAGCGTCTCAGTATCCCTCAGCAAGTCGGCCCGGTTGGCCCGCCCCCGCGCGGCCTGATCCGCAATCGCGTCCGGAGCGACATCGCCCGTCTCCATTCGCTCGGGTTGTTGGGGCGCAACTTGGTCCACGCGCTCGAGCTTGGCCTCTGCGGGAGCTGCATCCGTTTCCAATGGATCCGCAGCGACGGTAAAACGCGTTGCCGGCTGCGCTTCAGTCGCGCCTTCCGCCCGGGCTACTTCAAGGGCGCCGCTGCGCTCCTCATTGCGTGCCTGAGAAGCGACTGATTGGCTAGCAACAAGTCGCATTCGTATTCGACTGTCACCATCGTGCAACACGTAGTCTTGCCCCTCGGGGTAGACCTCCCGGAAGTAGCCCATGAGCAGCAGGTGGGCGATGATCGACACGAGGAAGCACTTGTACACGACTTCCAGCTGTTCCCAACGCTTCGCAAGCCAGGCCAAAACGGCCAAGGCGGCGAGGGCCAGCAGGATGAGAATCTCGGTCAGGCCCACTGGCGGCCCGGGATTCCTAAATAACTCCAGTGAGTGAGCTCTGAACAAGTCGGCGGCGGCGGACTGTTCCCCTTCATCCGCCATGCCGTCCACCGTCAGAAGCAAGCTGAAGCCATCTCTCGACGGGCTCGGGCCGCGCTCGCCGCCGGGAGTGTTGACCCCCACGAGGGGCTCGGGTGCTAGCCACTGACCCGGCCCTTCTGCTTCAGAAAACGTGCTGCGATACAGGTCATACGAACCCGCACCGCCTGCACGATTGGAGGCGAAAAAGAGCGTTCGCCCATCGGCGGTAAAGGCTGGCTCCCTTTCTTGGTAAGCCGAGTTCAGCGGCACGAGGGCCTCAACACTCCACGCTTGACCTGCGGGCTCTTCAACTGGTCCTTGCGTGGCTTCAGCGGCTGGACTGGCCCGATACAACTGAAAGTCCTCAAGCGAGCCAAGGGTGTCGCGGTTGGAAGCGAAAACGAGGTCCAACTCCCCCGGCACGGGGGCGGGATCCGTGTCATCTGCGTCCGAGTTCACACCGCCCAGAACGCGCTCAACTGGCCCAAAGACACCACGGTCGTACGCTGCGCGGTGCAAATCGAGCCCACCGGCGGTGCCCGGACGATCCGAAGAAAACCACAGGGAGCCGCCGCTGAAGCAGGGCGCCAACTCATCCGCTGAGGTATTCAGGCTCGCAAGCGGTGCAGGGTCAACGGGCACGCCTTCGACCATTTCTGCAATGTAAAGATCGCTTCCCAAACCGCGTTCGCCGACCGCATAGACCAGGAAACGCCCGTCCGGCGACAAGCTAGGCCGGCTTTCGCCTTCGGGGCCATTGACCCCCTGTGGTAGACGGACGGGGGTGTCCCAGATTGCGTAGCGCACATCCGAGTCATGCACACGATCATAGGCCTGCTGCCCGTCGGTGAATTGCCCCTCGCTGCCAAGGTACGGTCGGAACCGGAGCCAGGCCGCGAAGAAGCCCAGTCCCATGAGAGCCGCCACGATGACGATGTTCTTGCCGAGATGCCGGTCCCCATTGGCATCCGGGCGTCCGCCTCCGGCACGCCAACGCTGCAACCTACTGAGCATGTGGTTTCATCCGCGCACTCACCCGTCGATGGTTGTAATGCCTAGATCGACCAATCCGGCTAGCCTGCACGTATCCATCAACGAAACCACATGCTCGTGAAAGACGCGTTTGTCGCCTCGAATCGTGACGGGAGTCTTGGGGTTCCCGCGTGCGATGCGCTCCAATCGAGCGCGTAGTGCGTCGGGGCCGATCGCTTCGCCGTCCATCACGATGCTGCCGTCGGCCATGAGATTGAGCACGACCTCCTGAGTGTCCAGGCCGGCCTCATCTCCACTCTCCGCCAAGGGAAGATCCACAGAGAGCTCCTTCTCGTGCACCGCGAATGTGGTCGCGACCATAAAGAAAATCAGCAAGAGGAAGACCACGTCAATCATCGGGGCCAGGTTCATGGCAAGGTCTTCGCTGGAATCGGTGTCTTGTATTTGCATGGCGATGACGGGTGAGGGCGGAGCGAATCAGGCACGCGCGGCGAGCTCGGCGTCCACTTCCCGGTAGATTTCCTCCGACCTCCTTGCGAACAACTCAATGCGGCCCTTGAGGTAGTGGTGAGCCACCACCGCGGGAATCGCCACGGCCAGGCCCGCCGCGGTTGTTGTGAGAGCTTGATAGATGCCAGCAGCCAACATCTCCGGCTTCCCGAGCCCCTCCTGCATGGCAATCTCGCTGAAAGCCTCAATCATCCCCCAAACCGTCCCGAGGAGTCCTAATAGGGGGGCAATCAGCCAGACAAGGAGCAAGGGCCGGAGGTTTTGCCCCAGCCGCTTCACCTCACTGGCAGCGGTGTCTTCGACCATTTTCTCGCGTTCTAGGAAGGGGCCAGTCGAGTGCTTCAGGCCTGAGCAGAGGATGCGCGCCAAGGGTGAACGGCCCGACTCGCAGGTGGACATGGCGGACTCGACGCCCCCTTCCCTGGCACTGTCGACAACCTTGCGCGGAAAGGACCCGCCGGTCCCCAGGTGCGAGGGCCGCAGTCGAATCCAGCGCTCCGTGGCAAAGGCCAGGGCCATGATCGAGCACAGCCCGATGGGCACCATGAGCGGGCCGCCTTTGAGCAGCAAGCTGTATAGCGAACCCAGGTCTGCAGCGTTGAAGGCCTGGGCAGCCTCGTTGCCGCCCTGTGTGGCGGAGTGGATCAGCGCGAAGCTGGCGAGAGTCACGAACATGGTGGAAGACAAATGGGTAAATGGAGCGCTGCAGACTGAGTACATGGAGGCCAGACCCGAAGATCAGCCGTTCAGGGGAGACCTGTCACCCCAAGTTGATGAGACGCTGCCTGGCCTGTTTCGCGTGCAGGCACTTGGGGGCGCGTTCGATGAGTTCCTGGTACTGAGCGCGTGCCCGTTGGGGCTTACCCTGCTTCTCCAGGACGCTACCGGCCAGGAAGAGCGCCTCCCCCACCTCCTCGGAGTGGGAGTACAGAACGCTCACTTTCAAAAAGGACGACAACGCATCCTCGAGATTGCCCTCGGACATGGACAGTTTCCCGAGACCAATGTGCGCCCGCGCAGAGAGCACTCCATCATTGCGCTCTGTCACAGCCCGGAACGAACTGCGAGCAGCGCGCAGATTGCCCATCTCGACGAGGGCCCGGCCGCGCCAGAGCTGCGCCTCATCGCGGCTAGGGAAATCGGGGAAGCGCTGGATGAGCGTGGCCAAGTGGACCTGCGCCTTTTGCCAACTCTGCGTGTGAGCTAGAGCGAGCCCCAGGCGGAAAAGAGCCTTGGGCAAGACCGCATGCTTCGGGTGAGCCTGCACAACGTGCCGCAGGGGAGCGATTGCCTGGTCGAACTCGCCGCTGCGGAACAAGGCCTCGCCCTGCAGGAAACTTGCCTCACCGGCAAAGGTGTTGTCCGGGTATTGCGCCACGAGCGCCTTGAAGCAGGCTGCGGCCGCCTGGTGGTTCTCGGTGCGCAACATCGCGAATCCACACTTGTAGAGAGAGCGGGCCGCCACGTCTTCAGATGGAGATCCCATGGCCACCTGGTAATTGGAGGTCGCCCTCACGTCGTCCCCTGCCTCAAACCATGCCTCGCCCACAAAGAAGAAGGCCTCTGTCAGGTCCGCAGAGTCCGCGGCATTGGGCAGGACGCGGCGCAACAAGCCCTCGGCTTGCGCTGCATCGCCCAGATCCAGCGCGAGATACGCTTGCTCCACTGCGATAGCCACGCCAATGGACTCTTGCTGGGTGATGCCCAACAGCTTGGCGAACAACCGTTGCGCCTTGCCCAGGCTCCCCGCCTCTCGCAGGGCCGCCGCGGCGACCTTGGCCGCCTGGAGCCGCCTCGTCTCGTCGGTGCACTGGGCGGCAAACGCCTCAAACGCCTGGCTGGCGAGGTCCCCGTTTCCCATGCGGCGCGCCGTGTAAACGGTGAGCTCCAGCCCCACCAACTTGAGGTCGGGCGTCAGATCCCGCCGCGCCAGCAAGTGCTCAAGCGCTACAGCCGCCGGCTCGTAGAGCTCTTGCGAGAAGAGCCCCCAGGCGAGTCCGTAGGTCGCGGGGGCGGCCAGTGCACCATCGGGGCCGGATTCCAGGAGCGCACGGTAGTTGCGGGTTGCGATGGCGTGGCGTCCGTCAGCGCTCTGTCTCTCCGCAAGGTCGTAGCGTGCCTGAGCGGCGAGGTCGGCATCCGGTGCGACCTTCAACAACTGCTCGAGTCGTTGCTCCCCTGCGGCGCCCGGTTCGAGGCGGGCCAACCTCAGGCTAGTCTCCACCGTGTGCGGGCCAGCTGAGTAAGCCTTCAAGTAGGCGGTAAAGGCAGCCTTGGCCTTCGCCGGGTGACCCCCGGCCTCAGACGATCGACCCAGCATAAAAAGGGACTCGGGTGCAAAGTCGGATCGCGGATAGGACTTGCCTACCTCCGCAAAACGAGTCGCAGCCTGGTCATGGTGTCCGGTCCTGAATAGGCACCAGCCTGCCCGAGCAAGGGCCCGGCCGCGCGCTTCCCGAGACTCGCTCTGCACTCCAACAGCATCAAAAAGGGGGAAAGCCTCGTCGAAGCGCTGCAGCGCAAAGAGGGCCTCGCCCTGGGTCAAGAGGGCGTCCAGCCGATATTCACTCTCCGGCTTGGCCGCTATGGGCGCAATCAGCCGCAAGGCCTCTGCGGGAAACCCATCGTTCAGCCTGGCGACGGCCGCCGCGTGCAGCGCGTAGTCGGACCCTGCAGCAGCGTAAGCTGCGGCCGCATCGGCGCCGCGTCCGAGCTCAAACAAGGCGTCCCCACGAGCCACTTCCAAGCGCGCAGATAGTTCGCTCCCATTGGGTCCATGCTTGGATGGATGCTGCAGCGATGGATCCTGCAGGGCACGCTCGAGCAGAGTGAGGGCCGCGCCATGATCTCCCAGCTGCGAGTTGCAGCGCGCCTTCCAGAAAAGGGACTCAGGACCCTGCGGAGTACTCGGGTGGGCCAAGGCATCCAAGGCTGATTGGGGCTCGCCAGCGAGCAACCATTGAATGCCGGATTGAAGGGCGACCTCGGAGGCGAAGCGACTGTTCGGATGGTCTTCCAGCAACCTCTGGAACCACTGCGCGGCGTCCGCGTGTTGACCTAGAGCCGCACAGGCGAACCCAGCACCGCGCAGGGCTCCGTCGGCACTGGGACCTGCCTCGACTGCCGCGTAGGCCGCTAGGGCCTGAGCGTGCCGCCCACTCTCCAAGTGGCACTCCCCGAGCAGGAAAAACATCTCATCCAGGCGCGGATCTTGTTTGAACGAGCTGCAGAAATTGGCAATCCGCTTGGCAGCCTGGTCGTAGTCCTCCAGTTTGTAGGCGCACCAGCACAGCCCATAGAAGGCATCGGCTCGGTACTCGCCCCCACCAGGAGCACGGCCGTCGCCGGCGGGCTTGAGACCCAACACCGACTGATAACTCTTTGATGCTTGTCCAAAGTCCCCGCATCGGAAAGCCGCCTCACCATGCAGGTAGGTGGCCGGGAGCTTCAAGTACTCGCTGTCCAGCCGCTGGACCCTCTCAAACGCCGTCCGTGCCCGCTCCGAGTCTCCTAGTTTCAGCTCGCATTGGCCCAGGCGAAAAGCCACCTCGGCAGCGTAGACGAACTGCTCCAGGGACTCGAGTCGCCGCAATTCAGCCCTGGCAGGCTGGAACTTCTGTTGATCAAACAGGGCCGTGGCCAGGCGGTATCGCACCTTGGCCGCCTTGGGATGCCGCGGGTAGCTCTGCAAAAACGCGCGTGCCTCCCGGACGACCACCTCGTGCATGCTCTTTTCGGCTAGGCCAACGATGAATTGGTAGGCCTCCTCAGCGTCATCCAACTCGCTGGTGCCCAGAACAGTCCCCCAAGTCTCAATCGGCCCTGCCACGTGCGAATTGGCTGAATGGGGGAGCGGCAGCCAGGTGGCGACGAGGGAGAGGGGCAAAAGCACTGTCATGGAGTTCTCCGCGGGCTCGCCGCTGTTCGGCCACGGCCGAACGTAATGACCTGCTCGGCCGAGGCCGATCGGGATGGATGGAATAGTGAATGCAGGGTGGGCAGCGCACATCGCCGGCCACGAATTCCTCTGATTCCAGGCCGAGCTACGCCAGTCTACCGTTTACCTACGGAATTACCTCGCGCGTGTTTCACCAAAGATCGGATTCGGGTCCATCTTGGGTAAGTCCCGCAAGACGGTGCGCTTGTGTATCACCCGTGTCAGGCCGTTGCCCTTCCCAAGCAGGCTGGTTGACACCGAGACGACCGCGCGCACTCACCCAGCAAGCGCCCGCCACATGCATTCGGGAGGCGCATCCGAACGTCTTCCGGGTGGCCCTCCAAACTCACCTCGGTTGTGAACCCAAGCAAGGCACGCTTGCCACATTTGGGTATGCGTTGGGCCACCGCCTTCTTGTGGGCTGTGCAGCTCGGAGTTGTCACTCGCGAGGGGGAAGCCTGCGCCTTGCGCTCCGTGCCCAAAGCCACATGAGGCCGCCCAGCAGGCCAAGTGCCATGTCCCCGAGGGTGTCTTCCAGCCCAGCCTGGGCTCGCGTCCAGCCAAGCCGATCCGTGGTGTACTCAGCGAACTCCCACACGATGGTCGCCGACGCCGTGAGCGTGGCGGCCAGCAACCAGCGCACCCGGTCCCCCGTCGCCTCCAGCATTCCGTGTTCCTCAAGAATGCCCAAGCTGCAATCGAAGAAATAGGCAATGGCCGCCCCACCGAGTAGGTGCACGGGTTTGTCGAGCCAAGGAAGCACGCCGTAGGCCCCAATTCCCCGGGAGAGAAATAGGTGAGCCAAGAATACGAGGGTGGGCGCCCACAGTGCATTGCGCACGCACTGCATCAGCATGCGGGCACCCACCCATGTATCTGTTCAGGCCGTCCACGGCAGCATGAGCTGGACGCAGCAACCGGAGTTCGAGGCACGACGGCTGTCACGCGCACCACCCCCTCCAGCCTCGCCCGCGCGTATCGATGTCTAGCGCCCTCTACTTGTGTCCACCAGCGTGGTGCTCCTGGATGTGCTTGAGATCCTCTGCCTTGAAGTAGAGGCCGCTGAACTTGAGTGCCGCCGCGCGCAGTGCATCCACATGACTCGTATCAGTCGTTTGCTTGCACTTCATGGCGCTGACCGTCATCTGATGCATGAGCTCGAGTTGATCGCGATACTTGGCTCGGGCCCCAGCGCTATCCTCCTTGGGCGACTTGATCCGTTGGGCAAGCCAATACGAGGCGACCATGGTCTGGATTTTCTGGGCGTGGTCATCCTTGGTCATGACCCAGCGCACCATTTGGTTCTTGCTCGGGGCTTCGGACTCGTCCATGGCTTGCAATTGTTGCATGCCCTTTTCGATCGTTGCGCAATCCTCCATCAGCATGTCGATGCGCATGGCGTCCCCGTAGATGCCACAGGGGACCTGGCAGTGCAGCGTGGTCGGCGCGGCGGTAATGCTCCTCGCGCTGGGCTCGTTAGTGGAAGACGGAACAAAGAGGGTGCCGGCCAGAGCGGCTGTCGTGATGAGGAGTTTCATGGGTGGGAATGCGTCGGCGTCCTCGCTCCAGGCAATGGAAGCCTCAGGATTGGGTTGAATGGCAAGAGGGCCAGGGAGTGGGCGACAGAATCGAGGCCGTATCCGTGGGTGACTTGCAATAAGCTACTGGACCCATGCACGTCTGTCCCGACGCAATACCCATCCTTGGGCGCCAGGATCGACGATCCCCATGTCACATCATGGTCTCCCGACGTGCCCCACCGGCAACCAGAACTGAATTAGGGCCGGGTCGTGGGGTCTCAGTAGGCAGGGGACGAGGCGTACCCGCTCGTATTTCCCGCCCACCCATTCAAACAAGGTGCCGGTACTCAGCTCTGCGCTCCAATCTACCCTGAAGCGCTGTCGAACAATCCGGTCAGCAAGGCGATCCCTAGTAGAGTCACCAGGCCGAGCAGCAGAGAAAGTAGGAGTTTCTGGGGCGTCTGGGTCATGGCCTTCTCGAGTGACGCTCCGCCGCAGGGGGGCGCGTCATTCCTAGCGCGAGAGGCCGGTAACGGTTTCGATTTTTCCGTCCAGCATACGCACGACACGTGGCGTTCGCTCTGAGAGCGCCCCGTCGTGCGTCACGACCATGACGGTGGTTCCTTCACGGTTGACCTCCTCGAGTAGCTCGATAATTTCCGCGCCAGCCTGGGTGTCCAGATTCCCGGTGGGCTCATCGGCCAGCAAGAGCCGAGGGGACATGGCCAGGGCGCGCGCGATAGCCACCCGTTGTTGCTGGCCCCCCGAGAGTTCCGCGGGTCGGTGCGACAACCTGTCGGCCAGTCCCACACGCTCCAGCAAGTCCTGCGCCCGCTGCCTGCGCCTCTTCGGTTTCCAACGAGCGAAACGCAGGGGGGTGGCGACGTTCTCCAGCGCAGTGGAGCGTGGCAGCAGGTGGAAACGCTGAAAGACAAACCCAATTCCCTGGTTGCGCACATGAGCCATTTCCGTGCGATTGAGCCTGGAAACGTCCCGTCCCTCAAAGTGGTAGGTCCCACTAGTCGGGCTGTCCAGGCAGCCGAGGATGTGCATGAGCGTCGACTTGCCGGAGCCCGAGGGCCCGAGGATTGAGACGTACTCGCCAGCCTCCACGGTCAGATCCGTGTCCACCAAGGCCCGCACGACGGCCCCTGCGGTGGAGTACTCCCTGGTGATTGCGTGCATCTCGATCATGGTCATTCCTCACGCAGGGTAGAAATCGGGTCCAAAGCGGCCGCGCGACGCGCGGGAAACCAACCGGCCACACAGCCGGCCAAGGCCAAGATCAACACGACGACGAGGCCGAGTTCCATTGAGAGCACGGGATCGCCCAAGTAGGCCCGCACTTCTGCTTCCAGCGGGACTTGCCTGATCAACGCCATGAGGCCTGCGCAGGTGGCCAACCCCAACGCGCCACCGAGTAGGGTCACCAAGAGCCCCTCGACGACGCGCTCCTGGGCGACATCGCGCGGTGTGGCACCCAGCGCCATGCAGAGTCCGATTTCCGAGCTGCGTTCTTCCACCATGGCGTGCATGACGTTCATCACTCCCAACATGGCCACCAACAACCCGAAGAACCCGACAATGCCGTTGAAGTACCGATTGCCGTCGAGCATGCCGTTGACCATGTCCTGGATGGCCAAGTAATCCTGAACATCTAGGGCATCCTCATCACGCGCATCGAATCCATGCCGGGCACCCAGCGCGGTGTAGACCGATCGGATCAGTCGCCTCTTCATGTCCGGGTCTTGCAACTTGACGAACAGGAAACTGATGCCGGTCCAGCCCCTCAGATCGCGAAAGGTCGTGTGAGGAATGCACACCTTGTCGCGATCGTCTCCGTTGTAGCTCGCAACGGTCACGGTTGGAACTCTGACTCCAATCACCGTGAACGGGGCGCCGTCGATCTCGACCAGGGCCCCCACCGCAGCGGCGTCCCCAAAGAGTCGCTGCTTGGTCCGGTGGCCCAAGAAGCACACACGCCGATGCTGCTCCACATCCATCGCATTGATGAAGCGACCGCCACTCTGAGGAATCATCCCGCGCAGCTCGAGGAAGGCCGATCCGCAGCCGGAGAGCGGTGCGTTGACCTGCTGCTCGCCGTACCGCACAGGATTCCCACTGCCGCTGGAGTACTCGAGTGCCACGGCCTCAGCCTCAGGCACCTGACTCTGTAGCCACGGCTCATCTTCGGGTCGCAGACGGATCGGCCTGCCTGCGCTCATACCCTTGTGGGGCCGCGTCGTTGCGCCGCCCCCAATCCGCAATAGATTGACCCCAAAGTTCTCGATGGTCGTGTTGGCCCCGCGCACAAAACTACTGCCGAATCCGACCAGTAGAGTCAGGGAGAGGGTTCCCCAGGCCACACCCAGGGCGACCCATCCCACGCGCCCCTTCTCGGACCACAGGTCGCGCAGTTGAGAAAGGAATAATCCCATCTCAATCCACGAGGGCCTTCACCGGGTCGAGGCGCGCGGCGCGCCTGGCTGGAAAGAAACCCGATGCCAAGCCCACCCCCATGAGCAGTCCGGCTGTGCTGATGGCCACGGGAATCGAGATGCGCGGGAATCCAAGAGACTCCGTCAAGGGCGTCAGCGCCACGAGTCCCACGAGGCCCCAGGCAGCCAGAAAGCCAAGCAAGCCTCCAGCCGCAACAAGCACGAGAGTTTGAAGCAGAACATCCAACAAGACCCAGCGCGGCACGGCACCCAACGACATCAGAATCCCGATTTCGCGCGTGCGCCGCTTGACGAGGACGAACATCAGGTTGCCCACGCTGAGGCCCCCAACCAACAGGGTCAGTGTGCCCGCCAAACCTGCCATGAGTCCCATGGCACCAAACATCGTTGCCCGGATCTTGTCCCCCTGCGTGGAATCCCAAGTATTCAGCGCGTCGCGGTCCTCAGGGTCAAAGTTCAGGCGTCGCCCAAGCACCCGGTAGACGCCGTCAATCACTAGGGCTGTGTCCTCCACCCGGGCCGCCTGGTACACAAAATTGTCCACCCAACGATCTCCGAAGAGCCGCCGATAGGTCGCCGAAGGGATGCAAATGCGATCCGCGTCCTGACCGTTGTAATCACTGTCCTGCAACTTGGGCTCCAGCACTCCAATCACGGTGAAGGGAGCACCCGCCAGCACGATTTCTCGTCCCACGGCGGGGCCTGTTCCCAGAAGTTTGCGCTTGATCTCGTTTCCCAAGAACGCCACCCGACGTGCATGTCGTTGGTCCGCGTCATTTAGGAAGCGACCCCCGGCGGCAATGCCCATGGAGCGCATGGGGCCATAGGCCGGAAACACGCCGTTGACCGTGGTTCGAATGATGCTGCCGCGGCTTTCCACTCGCTCCGCGCGAACGTACTCCGAACTCACTGCGCCCATGCCCGGAACCTGATCCAGCAGTGCCACAACATCCTCATCGGTGGCGAGTAGTTGCCGACCCTCGGGTAGGCCCTGATACGGCCGGGTTGTTCGGTTGATCCAGGTAATCACCACCCCGCGCCCGAACCCCTCGGCGCGCTTGCGCAACAAGCCCTCCAGTCCTTCACCGAAGGCGAGCATGGCCACGACCGTGAAGGTTCCCCAACCGACGCCGAGAAGCGTCGAAATGGTGCGACTGCGTTGATGGCGAAGGCCATGCAGCCACTCGCTCGGGGAGGTAATGAGCACCGCAGAGTCTCCTCAGTAGCTGCGCTCCAGCACGCGACTGCCCTCTTCCAGTCCAGAAATCACTTCAACCGTCAAGCCGTCAGAGAGACCCAATTTCAGCTGGGTCTCACGCTCGCCGCCTTGGCCGTCGACCACCAACACCGAGGCCCGGCCATCGACAAAGCTCACCACCCGCTCGGGCAGCACCAGTACGTCGAGGGCCTCCTGCACACGTATGCGTGCCACGGCTGAGTAGCCCGAGCGCATCACAAACCATTCAGGGGGATCGACCGAGAGCTCCACATCAAAGACGACGGCATTGTTGCGGGACTGCGCCCGCAGGGATATTTCGGTCAACTCCCCGGCAAGCACCTCGTCAGGTAGAGCGCCGATGGTCAGGTCAGCGGCCATTCCGGGGGACAGGCGGCCCACGTCAATTTCGTCCACGGTTCCCCGAAATACGGGCTGCGAGAGGTCCGCAAGGGTCACGAGCACGGTCCCCGATCCAAAGGAACTCGCCGGGATGACTGGCTCACCCACCTCGACATCGAGGGTAATGACATGGCCGTCAATCGGAGCTCGAATCACATAGTCAATCAACTTGCCGTCAATCTGCGCTTCGCCGTTGAGCAGCAATTCCAACTGCCCCTGCGCGTCCGAGCGGGCTCGCGTCGCGCCGCGCTGCAATCGATCTAGGCTCTTACCGCCTTGGAGCAAGCGCATCGTTCGACCAGCAAGCGTTTCGCCAGCCCGCAACTCTGCGGCCGATTCGTGGGCCTCCTGGGCTGCCAGCAGTTCACGTTCAGCCTGGAGCCTCTGCAGCTCGGTCAACACCGGTCGCACCTCCCCAAGCGGGTCGCCTTTCTTGACGCGCTGGCCCAGGCTCACAAACATGCGCGTTACAACGCCGCTGGAAGCCGACTTCACGGGCACCTCAAACAGCGCCTCGATGCGCCCCACGGCCACGGCGTCCAAGCGTACGGAGCCGCGCTCCACCCTCACCGAGCGTGGAGTCGAATCACCGGCCTGTCCGGACGATCCCAAGCTAGGGCCCCAGGTAAGAAAGGCGAGAACGAGAGCGATGACCAAGACGACAAGGAGCCTCTTCATGTCACTTAGCCTACGGATCCGAACCTCGCGGGGTGCAGCGCTTTGTGCCCAAGGCCGAGCCAGTTCGCGCTCCCAGGGCCCAGGGCAGGGCACAGAAACCTGCCGAGCCACGGTTGCCGACTTGCGATGGAGTTGGGATCATCTTCGCCCCCTCTGGCCATGGCGCGTTTCCTCCCCCCCCTTCTGATTCTCGGCATGGCTTGGGCCCTTTGGTCCGGCCACGGCGAGCCTCTGATCGTGGCCTTCGGAGTCCTGTCTTGCCTCGCCGTGCTGGGGATTGCGGCCCGCATGGAACGCATCGCAGGCACCGAACCCTTGGACTACGGGCTTGCGCTCCGCAGCCTTGGGTACCTGCCTTGGTTGCTCATGGAGATTGTGAAGGCCAATCTCGACGTGGCCAAGCGCGTCGTGGCGTCCGACCCCGGCATCGATTCGCACCTGATTCGAACCCAGTCGAGCCAGCAGACCGAGCTAGGCCGCGTGATCTACGCCAATTCGATCACCCTCACCCCGGGAACGATCACCCTGGACCTGCGCGGATCGGACATCCTCGTGCATGCCTTGACGCGTTCGGCGGCTGCTGGCGTCCAACAGGGCGAGATGGACCGCCGCGTAACCCAGCTGGAGCGTGGGACCTGATGTACACAGCAGCCTTGATTGGAATTCTAGTCACCATGTGTCTGGCTCTGATCCGAGGAGCCAAGGGGCCCACCGTGTTTGACCGCATTCTGGCAGTCAATGCGGTAGGTACGCAGACAGTGCTCTTGATCGCGGTGGCCGGGTTCTGGTCGGGGCGTCCAGAGTGGCTGGACTTGGCGCTGGTTTATGCACTGGTCAATTTCATCGGGACCATCGCGGTCCTGAAATTTGCCCGCTTTGGCAATCTCGCCCATGACGACACGCGGGTGCGCCCGTGATTGTGCTCGACATCTTGAGCTGGGCGCTGCTGGTGTTCGGAGCCGGACTGTGCGTCATCGGAGGCATCGGATTGCTGCGCTTCCCCGACGTCTACACCCGCGCCCACGCCGCAGGAATCAACGACACACTAGGCTCTTGGGCCATCCTCCTCGGGCTGATGCTGCAGGCCGGACTGGGGCTGGTGACCGTAAAACTCGCCATGCTTGGCATTTTTCTGGCCATGGTCGGGCCGGTGACGGGACATGCCCTGCTCAAGGCAGCCTACGCGTATGGCGTGGCCGTGCAAAATGAAGATGAGAAGGCAGGTGAAGAGCATGTGGATTGAGATCCTGATCTTCGCCTTGCTCATCGCGACGGCCGTAACCATCGCAACTCTGCGTGACCTTTTTGCTGCCGCCATGCTGAGCGGGATATTCAGTTTGCTTTGCGCCTGCCTGTTCACCCTGATGGACGCGGTGGACGTAGCCTTCACCGAAGCGGCTGTGGGCGCGGGCATTTCCACCGTGCTCATGCTCGGCGCCCTGGCCTTGACGGGCAGTCGCGAAGATCAACAACCCATGCGGGTGGGCCCATTCGTTGTCGTGCTGCTTACAGGGGCCATGCTGCTCTACGGCACTCTGGATATGCCGAGCTACGGGGATCCAGCGGCGCCGATTCACAAGCACGTGGCGCCCGAGTACATCGCTGGCACGGCCGCCGAATTCGGACTGCCCAACATTGTCACGGCCATCCTAGGCAGCTACCGAGGCTTTGACACCCTGGGCGAGACCGCCGTCATCTTCACGGCCGGAGTCGGAGTCATGGCCCTCCTGCTGGGACGCAGACGTCGCCGGGACCCACTCGACAGCGAGGCTCCATGCGACGACACGCAAGGGGGCTCGGTTTGAATCAGAAAACGCCCATGCGAATGCGGGAGAAGGTCTTGCCCCGAGTGGCAGCCAAGGCCTTCATTCCGCTGATCCTGCTCTTCGGCCTGTACGTGCAATTTCACGGCGATTTTGGCCCGGGCGGAGGCTTTCAGGCGGGAGTCATCTTCGCGGCTGGATTTGTCCTCTTTGGTCTGATCTTCGGACTTGAGACGCTCCAACAGGTCGTGCCTTGGTCGATCGTCGAGCGCGCCGTGGCCCTCGGACTCCTGCTCTACGGCGGAGTGGGCGTCACCTGCCTTCTACGCGGTGGAAATTTCCTCGAGTACAACGCTCTGGATCATCACAGCTCCATGCACGGGCAACACCTGGGACTCCTGCTTATCGAACTCGGTGTGGGACTCACTGTGGCCGCGACCATGTTGGCCATTTTCTACGCCCTGGCGGGGCGGGAGCGCGCCTGATGGACTTCCTCGGTATCTGGAACTACTGGGTCGTCGTGATCTTGATGATGATCGGCTTGTACACGGTCATCGCTCGGGACCATCTGGTGAAGAAGCTGATCGGCCTCGGCATGTTCCAGGTCTCAGTCATCCTTTTCTATGTCTCCATGGGCAAGGTCACGGGCGGAACAGCCCCCATCGTGCCTGCCGAAGTGCCGGCCGAGGGTGTGCTCTACTCCAACCCGCTGCCGCACGTTCTCATGCTGACAGCCATCGTTGTGGGTGTGGCGACCCTGGCTTTGGGCCTGGCGTTGGTCATCCGTATCAAGGAGGCCTACGGCACGGTGGAAGAGGATGAGTTGCAGCGCATCGAAGGAGGCCCGTCGTGAGCGAGCACTTGATCGCGCTCGTTGTCGTGCTGCCCTTGCTGGCCGCGCCGGTCTGCCTCTTGCTGCGCCGGCCAGGCCTGGTGCACGCCTGGACCACCCTCGTGGCCTGGACCTGCTTGGCCATGGCCTGGACCCTATTGCAACGTGTGCACGCGGATGGGCCGATCTCCTATTCCATGGGAGGCTGGGCGCCCCCCCTAGGCATCGAGTACCGACTCGACTCTCTGAACGCCTACCTATTGGTCATCGTGACCGCCATCGCTTCGGTTGTTTTTCCCAGTGGATCGGTGCTGACCGGAACGTCCCTGCCCGAGGGCCGACGGCATCTCTACTTCGCCGCCCTCTTGCTCTGCCTGGCCGGGCTACTGGGGATCAGCTCCACAGGCGACCTGTTCAACGTCTTCGTGTTCGTGGAAATCCTGTCCCTTTCCTCATACACATTGATCAGCCTGGGCAGTGATCGGCGCGCCTTGACCGCCGCTTTTTCGTACCTGGTCATGGGCACGATCGGCGGCACGTTCCTCCTGCTGGGTATTGGCTTCCTGTATCAGGTAACCGGGACCCTGAACATGGCGGACTTGGCGAGTCGGCTGCCGGCGATGCACACGTCACGCACCGTACTCGCGGGATTCGCCTTCTTGATGGTGGGCGGCAGCATCAAGCTCGCCGTATTCCCCCTGCACCAGTGGCTTCCCAACGCCTACACCCAAGCGCCCTCTGCCGTCTCGGCCTTCATTGCCGCCACGGCCACCAAGGTCTCGTATTACCTCCTGGCGCGCGTCGTCTTCACGGTCTTTGGAGCGGCCTTGGTCTTCGACTCGCTGCATCTGCATTGGTTGCTGGCACCCCTGGCTCTGATCGCGATGGTCGCCGCGTCATTGGCCGCCGTGTTCCAGACGGATCTCAAGCGCCTGCTGGCCTATTCGAGCATCGCTCAGATCGGCTACATGACCCTGGGCCTCTGCATGGCCTCCGAGGCCGGATTGACGGGAGGCATTGTGCACTTGTTCAACCACGCGCTCATGAAAGGTGGGTTGTTCTTGGCTGTGGCTGGGGTCGTCATGCGCACAGGATCGTCGTCGCTCAACTCCATCCGCGGTCTCGGTCGCTCCATGCCCCTGACCATGGCGGCATTTGTCGTCGGCGGACTGGGTTTGATCGGAGTACCCGGCACCGCGGGGTTCATCTCCAAGTGGTACCTCGTGGTCGGCGCGATGGAACGCGGCTGGTACCCGGTGGCCGTGATGATCTTGCTCAGTTCCCTGATCGCAGTGGTCTACGTCTGGCGCGTGGTGGAAGCGGCCTATTTCGGCGAACCGCAAAGTGATGTGTGCGAGGTTCCGTGGACATCTTGGCTGCCGACCTGGATCCTGATTGGCGCGAGTGTGGTGTTTGGCTTGTGGACCGATATCACGGTAGGTGGCGCCTCCAGTGCCGCCCGAGCCCTGCTGGGAGTCGCACAGTGAGTCCCGAGACGCTCCTGCAACTAGCCTTGTGCCTGCCCCTGAGCGGCGCCTTGGGCGTGAGCCTGTGTGGCCGTTGGCCCAATCTGCGCGAAACGGTCACGATCCTGACCACGCTCGCCACCTTCTCCTGTGTCCTGGGGATCTTGTTTGAGGTCCTGGCGGGCGGGCGCGTGACGGTGCAGTTGTTGGAAGTCGTCGATGGCTTGCCCTTGGTGTTCGACGTCGAACCCCTGGGCATGCTCTACGCACTCGTAGCTTCCGGACTTTGGATCCCGACGGCGCTGTACGGCATCGGCTACATGCGGGGACACGGCGAAGACAACCAAACGCGCTTCTTCACCTGCTTCGCGCTGGCCATCTTCGCTTCACTGGGCATTGCCTTCGCAGGCAATCTCCTGACCCTGTTTCTGTTCTACGAGGTTCTCACTTTCTCGACCTACCCGCTGGTTACGCACTACGGGAATGACGAGGCGCGCAGGGCAGGACGCATCTACCTCGGCAACCTGCTCTTCACCTCCGTAGCCTTCTTGCTTCTTGCGGTGCTCAGCACCTGGTGGCTGACCGGCACATTGGACTTCCGCCCCGGAGGCATCTTGGCCGGCAAAGTTGAGGGGCCCATGGTGGCCGTCCTGCTGGGCCTCTTCGCCTTTGGAACGGGCAAGGCGGCCCTGATGCCGTTTCACAAATGGCTGCCGGCAGCGATGGTGGCCCCGACCCCAGTCAGTGCGCTCCTGCACGCGGTCGCCATTGTCAAAGCCGGCGTGTTCACGGTCTTGAAGGTCATCGTCTACATCTTTGGCATCGATTTCTTGACCGAGCAAGGTGCCTCGATCTGGCTGATGTACGCGGCGTCCTTCACCCTGCTGAGCGCCTCGGTCATCGCCCTCACCAAGACCAACCTGAAGGCACGCCTGGCCTACTCCACGATCAGTCAACTGGCTTACATCGTTCTGGGAGGATCCCTGGCCACCGCTGCGGGAGTCACCGGAGCCGCCCTGCACATCCCCATGCACGCCGTGGGGAAGATCACACTCTTCTTCTGCGCTGGGGCCATTTTTGTGGCCACCCATAAGAAGGACATTCGCGACATGGATGGCATCGGTCGCCGCATGCCATTCACCATGGGCGCCTTCCTCGTGGGCTCACTCAGCATCATCGGGCTTCCGCCCATGGGAGGGGCCTGGTCGAAGTGGTACCTGGCCTTGGGTGCAGCCGAGGGGCACAACTACATCTTCATTGCAGTCTTGATGTTGAGCTCGCTCTTGAGCATCGGCTACCTGATGCCCGTCGTGGCGCGTGCGTTCTTCTGCAAGGAGAACCCCGATGATCGGACATCCGAGTCGGGCAAATTCTGGAGCGACATCCAGGAAGCGCCGCTCTTGTGTGTCCTGCCCCTCTGCGCCACGGCCCTGGGTTGCGTGGCGCTGTTCTTTGGCGTGCCCTTCTTCAAACGTCTGATCGACCTGATCCCCCTGTCCTGACAATGGATCCCAACAACCACAACGAACCCGACCCGGCCCAGGCCGAGGATCCGGGCTGGGCCGAGAAGCCCGAGAATGTGCGCCGCATGATCGTGGGTACGATCATCCTGTGTGTGTTGGTGGTCGTCGCCGATTTCTTCTACGACAAACACGGGCACTACGGATTCGAAGACGTTACCGGCTTTCACGCGCTCTACGGATTCCTGAGCTACGTGGGCTTGGTGCTCATTGCTGGCCAGCTGCGCAAGCTCTTGAAGCGTGAGGAGGACTACTATGATTGAGGCCCTCCCTCCGGGACTGATCCTCATTCTAGGGGCCCTGGTCGTGCCCTTCCTACGTGGGCGATTGGCGCAGCTGTTCATGCTGGCCCTGCCGGTCCTGGGCTTCCTGCAACTGCTCTCCCTGCCAGACCTGCACACGCAGACGATCCAATTCATGGGTTACGAGCTGGAGCCGGTCCGCATGGACAAGCTCTCGCGCATCTTCGGGTACATCTTCCACCTGGCTGCCTTCCTGAGCGTGCTCTACTCCCTGCACGTCAAGGACAAGGTTCAACAGGTCAGCGGCCTGACCTACGCGGGCGCCGCAATCGGGGCCGTGTTCGCAGGCGACCTCATCACCCTGTTCGTGTACTGGGAACTGACCGCCATCACCTCGGTCTTCCTCATCTGGGCAACGCGCACAGAGGATGCGATGCGCACAGGCATGCGATACCTGGTCATTCAGGTGCTGTCTGGGGTGCTTCTGCTGGCGGGTGCCATCCTGCACTACGCGGACACGGGTTCCCTGGCCTTCGGGCACTTGGGCCTCGAGAGCCTCGGGACGAAGCTGATCTTCGTGGCCTTCGGCATCAAGGCCGCCTTCCCCCTGTTGCACAACTGGTTGCAGGACGCGTACCCCAAGGCAACGCCCACCGGGACTGTGTTCCTGTCTGCGTTCACGACCAAACTGGCCATCTACTCGCTGGCCAGAGGCTACGCGGGCACGGAAATTCTGATTCCGATCGGGGCCATCATGACGGCCTTCCCGATCTTCTTCGCTGTCTTGGAGAACGATCTGCGCCGGGTCTTGGCCTATAGCCTGAACAACCAGCTGGGATTCATGATCGTGGGCGTTGGCATCGGATCGGAGCTGGCCCTCAACGGTACGGCCGCCCACGCCTTTGCCCACATCATCTATAAGGCTCTGCTCTTCATGAGCATGGGCGCCGTCCTGCATCGCACGGGCACAGCCAAGGCCACCGACCTGGGTGGGCTGTACAAGTCGATGCCGTTGACGACGTTCTTCTGCCTGATTGGGGCAGCTTCCATTTCAGCCTTCCCGCTGTTTAGCGGTTTCGTGTCCAAGTCGATGATCCTGACGGCCGCGGCGGAGGGCCATCACACGGGCGCATTCCTGGTCTTGCTCTTTGCGTCGGCTGGGGTGATGCACCACTCGGGGATCAAGATCCCCTTCTACGGATTCTTCGGTCACGATCGCGGCTTGAGGCCCAAGGAAGCACCCTGGAACATGCTGTTGGCCATGGGCTGTGCCGCGGCGCTGTGCGTGGGGCTGGGCGTCTGGTACCAACCCCTATACGACCTTCTGCCTTTCGAGGCGGAGTTCGTCCCCTACAACACCTCTCACGTCGTCACCCAGCTGCAACTGCTGTTGTTCGCACTGGCCGCCTTCATCTTCATGTACAAGGCGCACCTCGAGCCGCCGGAGATTCGGGCCATCCACCTGGACACGGACTGGTTCTATCGCCGGCCGGGCAAGCGCTTGGCTCTCAGCCTCGGGGCGGGCGCCCAGACAGTGTGGTCTGCCATCAGCGCGCTGGTTGTCTCAGGCAGCGGGCGTTTGGGTGCCGTAGTCGCCCGCCTGCATCGGCCGGGCGGTCCCGTGGGCGAACCCCTGCCCTCGGGCAAGGCCGCCCTCTGGGGCGCCCTGTTGCTGCTCGCGTTCCTCGTCCTCGCCTTCTTCATCGGCGACGCCCTACCGAGCTCGCCACGCTGAGGGGGTCACGGGAAGACCCAGCAAGATTGCTATGAGGCGCCCTTCTGTCCCTTTGAAGTTGTTTTGGGGGGCATTCTTGGCGCTCGTATTCTGGCTGCGATGGGGAGACGCGTTTGGCGACGAAGGCATGCGCAACGTGCTGACCTTCATGAGCACGGCCGTGTGCTTGGCTGTCTCATGGATCTGGCTCTTGCTGCGAGCAGGTCTTGCACAGCCCGCTCGACTAAAGGTCTTATGGATCCCGCCTGCAGTCCTGGTCCTTTTTGTGGCACTCGTGCGGGTGGATGGGTTCAGCGGTGCCATGATTCCCAGTCTCTCCTGGAGAGCGGCCCAGCCGGCCACCCCTCGCACAGGGCACATTCCCCCGTCCACGGATCATGGAGGCATGACTGAAGCGGGACCCAACGACTTCCCCGGCTTCCTCGGACTCGATCGCCACGCTCGGGCAGATGGAACCACCCTGGCCCCGGACTGGACAAGCGCGCCTCCGAAGCTGCTCTGGCGTCATCCCGTCGGCCTGGGCTGGTCGGGCTTCGCCGTCGTGGGAGACCTGGCCGTGACCATGGAAGAACGGGAATCCAGTACAGGCCTCTACGCCTACTCGCTCACGGGTGGAGAACCGCTCTGGGCCTACACGTGGCCCGGGCGATTCGACCAATCCCTCGCAGGTCCCGGCCCGCGCTGCACACCCTCCATCGCAGCGGGCCGCGTGCTCGCCCAGGATGCCCACGGGTTCGTGGTTTGTGTCTCCGCCGCTGACGGGAGCCTGCTCTGGGACTACGACCTGCGCGAGGCGTTTGGGGTGAGTGACGATCAGGAACGACAGAACGTGCTCTACGGGCGCTCCAACTCTCCGCTTGTGACGCATGACATGGTGATCCTGCCTGGTGGTGGCGAGGCAACTGCTAAGCAAGTGGGACTGATCGCCTTCGACCTGACCACAGGTGATGTGCGTTGGGAGAGTCCAGCCCGGCAACAGAGCTACGCCTCTCCAACACGGGCAACCTTGGCTGGCGTCGACCAGATCCTGACGGTAAATGAAGGCAGCCTCTCAGGTCACGACCCTGAGAATGGCATGATCCTCTGGGAGCACCCATGGCCCAGCAGCAGTAGCGCAGATTCGGCTGCATCCCAGGCCGTCCCCCTGGGTCCCGACGGTGTGCTGATCAGCAAGGGGTACGGCATGGGCGCCATGCGCCTGGAACTTTCCGTTGCCGACAGCGGGCAACTGGACGCCACGCCCCTGTGGCATGAGCGGCGATTGCTGCGCACAAAACTCACCAATATCGTCATCCACGAGGGGTACGCCTACGGCCTCTCGGATGGCATCCTCGAGTGCGTCGACCTGGCTGCGGGCCAGCGAGTTTGGAAGGGCGGTCGCTACGGTCACGGTCAAGTGCTGGGGACGGGGGAACTGCTGCTCGTTCAGACGGAAGAGGGACGGGTAGTGCTTCGCGCGGCGAGTCCCAACGCGGGTCCGGGCAGCCCCGCTTCGGATTTGGGAAGCATCGACGCGCTCGACGGCAAGGCCTGGAACAACATGGCCTTGGCAGGGGATGTGCTGCTTGTGCGCAACGCTCGGGAGGCCAGCGCCTGGCGACTCCCCACGAGCAAGGACTAGGCTCAGCCTCGCAGGGCTTGGTCGAAGTCCGCGATGAGATCCGCAGGGTCTTCGATGCCGACAGCCACTCGCACGAGGCCGGGCCCCATACCCACACTGGCCCTCTCATCGGGACTCAGAAGCGCGTGAGAGGTGTCGACCGGCAGGGTAATCAGGCATTCCACGCCCCCGAGACTCGGGGCGCAGGCCGGCAACTGAACACGCTCGAGCACCTCGCGCGCCGCGCCCTCGCCCGCGGCCATTTCAAAGGACAGCAAGCCGCCCCAACCCGCAAGCCAGGCCGCGGCAGCCTCGCGACCGGGATGGCCCTCGAGCCCGGGATAATTCACGTGCGCCACCGCCGGGTGTCCCTGCAGGAATTCGGCCAGGACCTGTGCGTTTTGGCACTGACGTTCCATGCGCAGACTGAGGGTTTTCAATCCCCGCGTCAGAAGGAAACACGAATTCGGATCCAGGCTACTTCCGAGCAAGGTCAAGGTCTGGCCAATCCTACGCACCAGGTCTTCGCGACCCAGGACAGCTCCAGCCAATACATCGCTGTGCCCATTGAGGTATTTCGTTGCGCTATGCAGTGAGAGGTCAAAACCGAGCTCGATCGGTCGACACAGAACCGGACTGGCGAGCGTATTGTCCGTCAAGCTGATCAGGTCATGCCGTCTGGCGAAGGCCACCGCCGCTGGCAAGTCCGGCAAACGCAGGAGCGGATTGGTCATGGTCTCCAGGTAGATGGCGCGGGTCTGCGGGCGTCTGGCAGCCTCCCAAGAGGCAGGGTCCATCCCGTCGATCGTGGTGCATGCAATATCCAGTCGCTTGAGCTCCGAGTGAATCCACCCGTGCGTTCCCCCGTAGAGCTGGTCCACGACAAGCAGGTGATCCCCCGGCGCAAGAATGGTCAGGAGGGTACCGCTGATTGCGGCCATTCCGCTCGCGCACACCAGACTGGCCTCGGCAGCCGCCAAACTCGCCAGCCGACCCTGCAATTCCAGGTGGTTGGGTGAGTTGTGCAGCCGCAGGTAGCGAATGGCCTCGTGGTATCGCTGTCCAGGCTGCCGGCCCTGGGCCGACTGCGTCCCCATCGCACTTTGAAAAATTGGCGTGACCACCGAACCCTCGATGCGGGGTTTGGGCGCCGCCGCGTGGAGCAGGCGGGTGTCGAATTGCAGGCTCTTGGAGGAGGGGCGCGTCATGGGCAACAGGTCGGCATGGAAACGGGGCCTGGGATGGTACATGTTAGGGATCCGCACGCACTCGCCCATGCGCTTTCCCCCCACAGCCCTCGCCCCCTTCCTGTTCTGGGCCGGATCTCTCGCCGGCTGCAGTGACTCCACTGTACTGGCTGACGATGAAAGGGAAGACCCGCCGATAACCGCAGCCCCACGGGTCGGGCCGCGCCCGCCGGAATTGCGACTCAACAGCAGGCGCCAACGGGCCCTGCCCGCCAAGCCCGAGTGGGTCACAGCGGGCGACATCGATGGAGATGGCTACGAGGAATTGCTGGCCACAACTCTCTCGCCCGGATCCCTGCATGTGTTTCGCGGCGACGCCAAGGGCTTAAGCGAGAAATCCACGGACTTGCTCGTGGGCGGCTACCCGCTACGCCCCATCCTGATTCCGGATCCTGCCGGTGAAGGCCAACAGGTCGTGGTCGCCGAGCGAGCCAGCTCCTGGATTCGATGGCTACGGCCGTTCGCTGCATCCGGTGAGCAGATCCTTGGAAGCGTGCAGCTCGGTTCGGTACCGCGAGCCATAGGCGGCGGAGACCTGGGTGCCGACGGCCAGTCGGACTTGGTACTGGCCCTCGATGGCCCGCGGCTCGTGCGCGTGACACCCAGCGGTGTACAGCAGGACTTGCCCCTCGTCGCGGATCTTCCACGCTGCCTGGTCGTGGGAGAGGATTGTGTGTTTGTCGGCAGTCAATCCCAGCGACGCGTCGACCGCTACCTTTGGAGTGCAGGTCAACTACTCGAGAGCCCGACCAGCTTCCCGTTGCCTGGCATTCCAAGGGACATGATTCTCGATGACGTGGATCAGGATGGAGACCTGGAGCTGCTGGTTGCAGGTGGATCCAACGAAATCTGGGTGCTGGGCTGGGGTCTGCCGGGAGGACCGACCGCGCTCGAGCCCGACACGGCACAGCAAGCGATGCTCTCATGGAAACAAAATTCCGTCCCCATTGACCTGGGCTTGCGCCGCTCCCCACCCTCCGTAGACGGCCCAAACAATGCCCCCACGTCGGCCGAGCGCATGGTCCTCTGCTTCTCATCCATGGCCTATGTGCGCTACTGGGATCTAACCCCGGAGGGTCCACGTTCGCACGACAGCGGATATGCGGGTCAGACCCCCACCTCGGCCACCTTTTTGCACCTGAACGCAGATGGGTTCTTGGACATGGCGGTGGCCAATCGGGACTCCAACGCCATCAGTCTGCTGCGGGGCAAAGACGCGCACACGTTTCACCAACCCACCCCAGTCAAGGTCGGCGGTTTCCCAAATGCCCTGGCCCAGGGCGATCTCAACGCCGACGGCTGGCCCGATCTACTGGTCGTGAACTCTAAGCAGGACAGTCTCACGATCTTGCTTGGGAGTGCAAAGGGATTGATCCGAGCGGAGGACCTATCCGTTGATCGCGGCCCACATGCCCCGCGCCTACAGGACTTCGATGGTGACGGGAATCTAGATTGTGGCTTGCTGTGCTCCGACGCGACGGGCTGCACCTGGCGGCGGCTTTTTGGAGACGGAACCGGGACCCTGGCACCGCGCGAGAACGCGCCGCCTCAACCGGTGGGCAAGGGCATGGGTGAGTGGTTGATGTGCGACGTGACGGGGGATGGAGCGCAAGAAGTGCTGATTCTTTCCCCTGAATTGGAACGCCTGACTGTCTTTGCGCCACCGGGTGCCGACCCTCTTCGGTACCTGCACACGCAGCCCTTGACTGGCGGACCGCGCACTTTTACCAGCCTGGCAGGCGCTCCTGGATCTGCCGCCCTGCTAGCCATTGGCTTGACCCGCGGAAAACAGAAAGGGGTGGTTATCGGGACCCTAGCGCCGCAAGGACCCGGAGAACCGATCGAGTGGTCTGTGCAACACGACATTCCTTTGACGGTGACACCCACGAGACTGCGGACCGCCGACATGGACGGCAATGGCCTCGAAGACGTCGTGGTTCTCTCGTTGCTGGTGGATGGAGGCAGCGACGGCCGGGTGGTTCCATTGATGCAGGTCGATGTCGATGGCGCCAAGCAGTTCACCCACTGGATCCGCCTACGCACATCGAGCATGCCGCGCGACATGGACCTGGCAGACTTGAACGGCGACGGCCTACCCGAAATCCTGGTTTGCGCTCAGTACGCCCACATCGTCGACCTTTGGGAAGGCCGCACCAACCTTCGCGGCCAATACAGCCTGCGTAGACGGGATGGTATCGGCTCGGGCGTGGGGGCCATGGCGGCCACGGTCCTCGACCTCAATCACCAGGGCCTTCCCGATGTGGTGATCGCAGACGGTCATGCCGACCAGATCAGCTCGATCCTGAACGACACCGGATCAGCGGACTGATCCGTTGAGCTTCCCGAGCCAGGCGATCAACCCTGGGCAAAGCCGCAGCCCGCCGCCTGCGGAATTGAAATGCAGGGTCTCACGCGGACTCAGCAGGTATCCAAAATCACGGCGGTAGTGTTCGTCGCAGCCGAGCAGGAGCGTAGCCGCCATGGCTCGCATGCGCGCCGGGTCAAGCGTGTCCTGCACCCCGTAGCAAAGCCCGAGCCCTAGCAGCAGATTCGAGGGAACTCCACTGAGGTCCCCAACGCTGATATCCGCCTGCGGGTCAAAATCTTGAAAGGTCACATCGCCAAAGGCGCCGTTGCGATACTGCTGCGACTTGAAGTGTGCCCGCATGGCGGCGGACAGCGCCGGCCGCAAAGAGTCCCCCATGGTTGGCTCCTGGCCAGCACGCAACAAGAGCAGCTCCCAGCAGCGCACCTGGTCCGCGGCCACGCTTCCCCCCAGCCGAAGACCATCGAGCCACATCTCCCTGTAGTGACTCCAACCGTCATCGACTAGGGCTGCCATACCCGTGTCCCCGGGGAAGGCGCCCACCATGGTCACCGCTCGCGCGCCATAGTGACCAAAGTCATCGTCAAACCCCGGATCCACGTCGTGCCAACTGCCCGGCCAGTGATGCGTGAATTCAAAGGCGGCCAGGGCATTGCGCGCGGCGCGTGCCAGGCTCGCGTCCTTGTCGATCGCCGCCAGCCGAGCGAGTTGGGCCGGCACATCCAATCTGCGCAGCGGGTTCGTGCCCAGATTGATGGCCCCATCAGAAGCTCGGTAGGACGCCACCACGGCACCGTCCGGCAAGATACCGCGCTCGAGAACCGCCGCACCCATGCGGCGTGCGGCCCACATGCATCGTTCGCGCAGTGCGGGTTCCAGCTCCCCCAGTGAGCCTTGAGCCGCGTCGATGAGGAACTCCATGTCCGCAGCGATCTCGCGGTACCGGTCCCCATCCGGAACTTGGGTGGCCGGATACCAACGCCGCGGGAGCTGGGTGGTTTCGTCAAGACAGTGGTCGAGGTAGGCCACCAGGAATCGCTCGAACGAATGCCTCCAGAGCGGGCGCTCCTCCCAAAGCAAGGCCTGCCCCTCGAATTCGAATAAGGGAAACATGCCTCCCGGGAATTCGAAGACCTGCCCATCTGCTCGGCGCTGCGGTTCGCCAGTTACCACGTCAAACACGTGCTGGATAAAAGGACTCCCTGCCGGCCTGCCCCTGTCGAGCCAGGAACCGAAGACGTGATCAAGTCGCTCGACTATGGCCGCGCGCAAGACGTCCTCATCGGGACAGGGCAGCTGCACCCAGGCCTGCACATCGGTCCAATGGGCGGGCTCATCGGTCGCGGAGCGCAATGTCAGCTTCAGTCGCGGCTGGAGTTCCCGACCCAACGCAGCGGCTGCCTGGAGGCCGGTGAGTTCGAACTGCGTCACCTCGCCTGGCCGTCCCAGCGCTCGCTCAAACAAACCGCCCTGGCCGTCCACGATCGCAAGCCGTCCAACGCCCCGAACTCTCCCCAGGATTCGAAGCTCGGAGACCAGCGGGGCATAAGCGGCAAGGGGCTGGGAGACGCTCGAACCTGGAGGCGTACGCAGCCAGGCTTCAGCCCCCTGCACCATCACATCCGGCGTCCCGCTGACCCTCCACCAGGGGATCAGGCGACGACGAGCCGGATCGGCACCCCGGTAGGCCTCCTGGAAGTCACCATTATCAAGCAGGTTGAATGCTTGGCTGTGCTGCGCGAGGCGCGGCTCAGAAGGTAACCCGCCAGGCACCGCCGGTCCGGAAGCCAAGTCCTGGGCGCCCGCAACGGGCAAAAGGATGGCGAACCCAGCAAGTAGTAAGAGCTCGGGCGAGCGGAGAGTTCGGGAAGCGATCATCGAGTATTCAATTCTATCCTGTTGGGCTGCCCTACCGGATAGTCCCATCGAAGTGGCGGGTCGCCGCTCCGCTTGTGGCGTTTTGCGTGACCGAGTGCCAGCATGGGACAAGAGCGAAGAGCGCCCAGGCTCGCCCATCCTTCCATGCAGCCCGCCCCGGACATTCCCCACGCCCAACGCCCCAAGGGCCTGGCTCCGAAGTGCTTGCGGGCGCTACCGTGGGCTGTGCTCGCCTTGGGTGCCTACGGTCTCCTGTATGCAATCCCGACCATCGGGACTCCCGGTTCCGATGAGTGCATGCATTCGATCTCGGCCTTGCGCTTCTATGAACTGCTCCGCCTGGGCGATTGGGGTGGCTTCTGGAGAGAGTTCCACAAGCCCGAGTTCTACACGCCCCTGGGCCGCTTGGGCATGGGGCTCGGCTACTTGAGCGGCCTGGGTTACACAGCCCCGCGCTTCGCTACAGCCCTGGCCTGGCTGTTCGCCACCAGCCTGTGCATCCCCCTCACGCGACGGGTGACAGGATCCGGCCCAGTCGGGTCGGTGGCCAGCGCCCTCTGCGTGGCGATGATGCTCGGGTCCTGGCTGGCTGTCAGCTATTGCCGTACCGCCTACCTCGAAGCCTGGTCGGCCGCCATTCTCCTGATCACCGTGCACACCTACCTGCGGGCGCGGGATCGAGACTCTGGGCGCTGGGCACTCGCTTGCGGCCTGCTCTTGGGCGCGGCCGTGCTGGTCAAATCCAACTACGGGCTCTTCGCCGTGGGCGCCGTTGGACTGTCGGGCTTGAGCGATCTCGTGCGGCGTCCGGCGGGCCTGCGTTCCGGTGCCCTGGCGCGCAACGTTTTCATCGGGCTCGCCAGCTGCCTGGGATGGTGGTTTTTCTTACCCCTCCCAATGGGGTTGGAATACGGGGCCCTGCACAGGGACACCATGCTGGAGTACCTGACGAAGCATCAAATTCTCACGTCCCATGGACCCAGGTTTCTGGCCGTGGCCTGGGGGCTGATGGCTTGCCACTCCTTGGCCGTGTTTGCCATACAGGTAGTGGGATTGCTTTGGGCCTTACCGCGCTGGTCCAATCCGGCGACGCGCATGTGTGCAATCCTAGGCATCGTGGCCCCTCTGGCCTTCGCCCTCGCGCCCTACCGCATCGACCGCTTCTTGCTGCCGACTCTCTTTGGCGCCTGCGTGCTGGGCGCCGCCGCCACAACCCTGCTCATTGCCCGGCTGCGTACGCCACTCCTTCGCGTGTGTGCAAGTGGAGTCCTAGCCGCCGTGGTCCTGGGCCTGCCCAATCTGGGCAAGGTGCGGGTCCTGCAGTGGACGTTCCCAGGGGACTACACGCCGGATCAACTCGCTGCCATGGGCGACGCCAGCGCTCAGTGGAGTCGCCCATTTGCCGAGCGCCCGGCCCCGGCGGGCGGACCTGCGGGAACCGAAGCTCTATTGCGCAGTGCCCTGCAGCATATGGACCCCAAGCAGGCGTTTTTGTGGATCGGCGGCACGGGCACGGAGTGGCCACCGACCCTCGTTGACTGGACCCTGTACACCATGCAGCGCGACCCCAGCATTCTGTTTCGGGCTCGAGACCAGCGAGCCTGGTTCCTCAGCGAACCGACGGGTCCAAGCGGAGCACCGTGGAATGAGCAGGAGTTCAGGGATTTCACCCGGGCCTACCCGCAAGTGTTCGTACTCGATCCACCCGACCCCAAAGGGCGCCCCAGAGAGTTCGAGCAACGCTACGCCCAGTGGATGGCCAACCATCCGGGGTTCCAAGCCGTGGCGCAGGTTGCCGGGCGACTGGGCGATCGAGAGTTCCACGTGCGGGTCTACCGACCGGCGCCGTGACACATCACCTCGATTTCGCCGATCGCGGAAGCGACTCCTCGAGTCGATAGAGATGACTACGTGTGCGCACGATGAGGGCGTCGCCCGCCGCAGCAGCCGAAGCCATGCATCCATCATCCAGTACATTCACGGCCAGTTCTCGGAACTCATCGTCCGCAGCGATGACTGTGCAGGTGCCCTCCCGATCGAATGCGTACACGCGACCGGCACCGTAGAGCAGCGAAGCCGAGTACTCGCCGGCCAAGCGGTGCTTCCAGATGAGCTCGCCACTGCGCACATCCAGGCAGGAAGCCACTCCCCCATCCGAGACTGTAAACAACCGCTCACCCACGATGACGGGCGAGGCCATCGTTGGCATGCCCCGGGTTGCCTTCCAGTTGACGACTACACCGCTCCCGGACTCGTCTGCTGACTGATTGGACACCTGCAAGGACCAGAGCTGGGGACGCATGAAGCCCGTGTTCACCAGCACGGCGCCCTCAAATGTGAGCGCCCGTGAGGACATGGAGAACCCGCCATGTTCCACGCGCCAGAGCTCCTCTCCATCCCTGGGGTTCAAGCCGAAGGTCGCCTCGGCGGCTGTGCTGATCAACTGCCACTGGCCTCCCACGAGGAGCGGAACAGGGGTTGCAAAAGCCTTGCGCATATCGGGCTGGACCCCGTCGAGCAGAGCGGGGTCTCGGTCGGTGCGCCACAGCGTCTGCCCGCTGGCCGGATCAAGAGCGACGACGTATTGCTGCTCGGCCCCGTCCAGATGCAGAACCAAGCGGCCAGCAAAGTACAAGGGAGACGAACCCGGCCCTTCAAGGTGCTCACAGGGCAAGTCGCTGCGGCGCCAAAGCTCCTCGGCGTCGGTCGCATTCAGACACACGAGCCCCTCGTGCCCAAACGACACAAAGACCCGCCCATCCCCGACGGTTGCGGATGGAGAAGCGTAGCTGTTCAGCGCATTGCGATGGGCGGGCTCGGGCACTTCGAAGAGAACACGGTCGACGAGCAATTCGCCCGACTCCACATCAAAACACAGCAACGAGAGCCTCGTGCCGTCGGGGTCGGCCGTCGTGAGCCAAACCCGACCTGCGGCCAGGATCGGCGACGACCAGCCGCGCCCAGGAACCGGCACCTTCCAACGCACATGGCTCTGCTCGGACCAAGACAAAGGAGGGAGCGCGTCCGCGGCCATGTGGCCATCCAGGTTCGGGCCCCGATAGTCAGGCCAGGAGTGCGGGGCATCTTGTCCTGCAGCTAGGATTCCGATCAAAGCTGCGGCGAGCACCACGGGCTATTCCTTGAGTCCCAACTTCTTCAGCTTGGGGCGGATAACCAATTGGCAGTAGCGCCCCTCACGATTGCCCGCGTAGTAGTCCTGGTGGTCCGCTGGGCCAGGATAGAACGCCCCGGCCTCGGCAATCTCAGTCACGATCGGCTGGGTGAAGGAGGCGCCCGCCTGCTGCATGGAGCGCTGAGCCTCTTCCCTCTGTCGATCCCCGCGGACGAAAATGACTGAGCGGTATTGGGTGCCCACGTCGGCGCCTTGTCGATTCAGGGTCGTCGGATCGTGCAGGCGCCAAAACCAGTCCAGTAGTTCGGCGTAGGGCAACACCCCTGGATCGAATTGGACCTGAACGACTTCCGCGTAGCCCGTCAGGCCCGTGCCGATCTCCCGGTAGGTTGGGTTCGGCTGCTCGCCTCCCATGAACCCACTGGACACCTCGTGGATTCCGTCTACCTGTTCCAAGACAGCCTCGACGCACCAGTAGCAGCCAGCGCCGAGGGTTGCGGTCTCTAGTTTCGGGGGTTGGCTCGGCACCGGGGCCTCTTGTGGTTGGGGGTCGGAAACAGAAGTGCTGGAATTGTGGTCTTTGCCCACACATGCACTGACGAGCAGGGCCGAGAGCGCCACGCAGGCGAGTTGCCACGGGGTTCTGTGTTGCATCACTACAGGTTAAGCGTGCACACCAGATTGTTCCACTGGCATTCCAAAGGGCTGGCATCCGGTATCCTGCTGGCATGCTTGAAGCATTCCAGCCAAATGCGCTGAGGCGAGCCACCTGGGCGCTCGCACTCACGCTCGTTGCTCCGCTTTGGGGTTGCGTCGGGCCGGGACACGCGCTGCCCAAATGGGAGTCCCTGCGAATGACCTCCCTGGTGACGGGTACCGAGGCCAGCCTGCGCGGAATCGCCGCTTGGGACGCGCAAGTGATCTGGGCCAGCGGAAGTGCAGGCACCTACTTGCACACAACCGACGGCGGGGAGTCGTGGACGGTGGGCCAGATTCCAGGACTCGAGCAGCGCGACCTGCGCGACATTCACCTCTTCGGTCCACGCCGCGCGCTGGTGCTTGTGGTCGGCTCACCAGCCGAACTGTGGCTCACAAATGACGCGGGCCTGCACTGGGAGCTGATCCATCGTCTCGAACATCCAGACGCATTCATGGACTCCATGGACTTCTGGCCCAACGGACAGGGGCTCTGCTTTGGGGATCCGATAGAGGGTGCATTCACGCTTTGGCGAAGTGACCACTCGGGGCGCAACTGGTCCGGCCTTCCGGCCGAGTCGTTGCCGGCTCCACGGGACAAGGAGGCCGGATTTGCGGCTAGCGGAACCTTGGTGCGCTGCCTGGCGGGCGGCCGAGCCATGATCGCCACCGGTGGAGGGGCCGCTCGCGTCTTGGTCACCCAAGACTATGGGGACACGTGGAGCGCCTATGAGACACCCATGGCCCAGGGTGGCGCAGCAACGGGCAGCTTCTCATTGGGTCTGGGCATGGGCAGCCAGGCACTGCTCGTTGGCGGCGACTACACGGACCCCGAGCGCCGCACGGGCTCCGCGGCCTACAGCTCCGATGCTGGGCGCACGTGGCGGCCCAGCGCAGAACCGCAACCCGGGTACCGCTCATGCATTCAAGCACTGCCCGGTTGTGCGCCGGGCACGTGGTTGGCCGTGGGCAAGGGCGGAGCCAGTCTGACCGAAGACGGCGGCGTCCATTGGCGCGACTTGAACCTGGACGGGCACTACTGCATGGCCTTCGCACCCAGCATGGGTCCAGCCGGATGCACGGCATTCCTGGCCGGCGCCAACGGTCGCATGTCTCGCCTGGAGATCCCATGCGTGCGCTGACATTCCACGGTATCGATGACGTGCGGCTGACGGAGACGTGTGATCCTGTTCTGGAAGATCCGCGCGATGCACTTGTGCGCCCCCTGTGTGCAGCCATCTGCGGCTCCGACCTGCACGCAGTTCAAGGCCGCGAGCAGGGCCTCGACGTGGGAACGGTCTTGGGACATGAGATCTACGGAGAAGTCCTCGAGGTGGGCGCGGATGTGCAACACATCCGACCAGGCGATCGTGTCGTCGCGCCCTTCACAACCTCCTGTGGTGTCTGCGCGCCTTGCATGGCCGGACTCACGGCGCGTTGCGAACAAGGTCAACTCTTCGGCTGGCGATCCGACGGGCAGGGACTGCACGGCACCCAGGCGGAATTGCTGCGTGTGCCCTTGGCGCAGAGCACGCTTGTCGGAATACCGAAGGATGTCCCAGGAGCGCGTGCGCTCTTGAGTGGTGACGTGCTCTCCACGGGCATGTTCTGCGCATTGCAAGCCGACGCCGCAGCTTGCAAAACCCTGGCAGTGCTAGGCGCCGGTCCGGTGGGCTTGATGGCCGCCCTCTGCGCGTTGCACCTGGGGGCTGAGCAGGTGTGGGTCTTGGACTCCGTGCCCGAGCGCCTGGCCCTGGCCGCACGCTTCGGCGCCACGCCACTCTCCGTGATCGATGGGGGCGCCGCACGCACGATTCAAGAGCAGACTGCCGGACGCGGTGTCGATGCCGTCTGTGAGTGCGTGGGTTCCCCCGCCGCAAGCCGCGCCTCGCTCGACCTGCTACGACCCGGCGGAACCCTGGCTGCCGTGGGCGTTCACACCGAAGCCTCCTTCGCCTTTTCCCCCGGGGAAGCCTACGACAAGAACTTGACCTACCGCGCAGGCCGCTGCCCCGCCCGCGCACTCATGGACACGACCCTGCCATTGGCTACCGATGGCGACTGGCCCTTGGAGGAGCTCTTCACCCACCGCGTTCCCCTCGAAGCCGGGCCCGAGGGCTACCGCGTCTTTGGAGCCCGCCAAGATGGCTGCATCAAGGTTCTGCTGGAGCTGGCGTAGTCGATTCCGGTAGGCGACCGGCCATGAGTTCGGCCACGGGCCGCGTGAGCTCCTCCTTGTCGAGCAGGATGCGCACGATGGCCGTCAGGGGCGTGGCCAGCAGGGCGCCAACCAGGCCCCATACCGTGCCCCAGAAAATCAGAGCCAGGAGAATCGTCACGGGGTGCAGGTCCATGGAGTCCCCGAGCAGACGTGGTTCGAGCCAGTTCCCCACGGCGAACTGCGCCCCACCAGGGAGCAGGATTGCCAGGATCTGGACTGGGACACTGTGCCCCCCAAGCAGAACGATCGGCAGGGGTAGCAGGGTGGCGATCAGGGATCCAACGTTGGGCACAAAATTCAGGAAGAAGGCAAAGAGACCGAAGACCAGGGCCATCTCGATTCCCAGCAACATCAAGATCAGCCACACACACAGACCCGTGAGAGCCGAGACGTGAAGCTTGGTGCTGACGTAGCCCCGAATTCGTTGCTCCACATCGCTCAACGTTCGGTTGCGGACGGATCCCTTTGCGCTGCCAGCCATCAAGAACATGAGAAAGATCAGGACCAGCAAGCCTTTCGACACCAAGTTGGCCGACATGGTTGCCAAGGCGCCCAGTGCATCGGCAGCAGCACCACTCGCGGGTCCGGCCAGGGGCGATTCGCCGGACTCGTCCGCCGCGAGCCAATCCCCAACCCCAAGCTTCTCGACGAGTTCCCATCTTTGGACGCGTTCCGTCAGGGCCTTCACATTCGTCACGTACTTGCCCTGATTGGCATTCAACTCGGAGACCGAACTCGTGATCAGGGCCCCGAACGCCACGAGCAGCCCAATGCCCAAGAGTGAACTAATCACAAAGGCCATCGGAATGGGCACCTTCAGGCGCCGCGCCAGCACGAGGACCACCGGCCGCAGGGCAACCGAAAGAAAAAAGGCCAAAACGAACGGCACGAGGATACCAGACAGCCAAACGAGTGCGGCACCCAGAGCGACTGCAGCGAGAACGCCAAGGGACAAGGTCTGCAGCCTCTGGTGGTTCTGAGATGAGTCCATTGGATCCCTCCGACCGAGCTTAGGAAGGCCGTCGACTACACAACGCCGTAGGCCAGCATGGCATCCGCCACCTTGACGAAGCCCGCCAGGTTCGCTCCGCGTACGTAGTCGATGCGGCCGTCTTCACCCTCTCCGTAGCACGTGCACTGGGCGTGAATCTTGGCCATGATGTCGCGCAGGCGTTTGTCGACTTCCGCTGCGGACCAGGAATAGCGTTGGGCGTTCTGGGATTGCTCCAGGCCCGACACCGCCACGCCGCCGGCATTGGCTGCCTTGCCCGGCCCGAAGTGAACGCCTGCCGCGCGGAAGACATGCACGGCCTGCGCATCACAGGGCATGTTGGCGCCCTCAGCGACCACCCGGCAGCCTCCGGCCACCAGGGCCCGGGCGTCCTCGGCACCCAACTCGTTTTGAGTTGCGCAGGGCAGGGCCAGGTCACAGGGAATATCCCAGGGGGCTTGCCCCGCTTTGTATTCGCAGTTGTAACGCTCAGCATATTCGCTGATGCGCCCCCGACGAACCTCTTTCAGGTCTTTGAGGAAGGAGAGCTTCTCTTCGGTTGCACCCTCGGGGTCGTAAATCCGCCCACCGGAGTCCGAGAACGACACGACCTTGGCGCCCAACTCCAGGGCCTTCTCAGCCGCATAGATGGAGACGTTTCCCGAACCAGAAACGACAACCGTCTTGCCCTCCATGGACTCACCCAATTCGCTGAGCACCTCGCGTACGAAGTAGACGAGGCCGTACCCGGTTGCCTCCTTACGGATCAGGCTTCCACCGAACGAGAGCCCCTTGCCGGTCATGGTTCCGACAAAACGGTTCTCGATGCGTTTGTACTGACCGAACAGGTACGAGATTTCGCGCGCCCCGACTCCGATGTCTCCAGCAGGCACGTCAGTATCCTCACCGATATGCCGGTAGAGTTCGGTCATCAGAGATTGGCAAAAACGCATGACCTCGGCGTCGGATTTGCCCTTGGGGTCGAAGTTTGAGCCACCCTTGCCACCACCCATGGGCAGGGTTGTCAGGGCATTCTTGAGGCACTGTTCAAAGCCCAGGAACTTCAGGATGCCCTGGTTGACGGTCGGGTGAAACCGCATCCCGCCCTTGTAGGGGCCGATGGAATTGTTGAACTGCACCCGCCACCCGCGGTTGACTTGAACCTGCCCCTGGTCATCCTGCCAGCACACCCGGAACGAGATAATGCGGTCCGGCTCGGTGATGCGCTCGAGGATATTGACGCGGCGGTAGCGCTCCTGCTCGAGCAGGAAGGGCATCACGCTCTCGACGACCTCCTGGACCGCCTGGTGAAACTCGGGCTCTCCGGGGTTGCGCAGCACGAGACCGGCCATGAAGGCCTGCACATCGTCGACTGGGGAGAGGGTGGCTTGAGCCGCCATGGATCGTGTCCTTCAGTTCAAAAAGGGAGACTGGAAATCAGACGAAGGGCGTGACACCCGGCACGGCGACCTGGCAATCCGGGGCCGGACCAAAGGCCAGGCTCTCGGGCGTCAGATCCAGGGTGGAGTTCCAGGCCTGCTCCCACGTGATCGTCTTGCCCGTGTAGGCGGCCAAACGGCCCATAATGGCCATCATCGTGGAGTTCGCCATGTACTCGCCGTTGTTGATGGGTTCGCCGTTACGGATGGACCAGAAGAGAGCGTCGTGCTCGTTTTGGTACATATCGTCCGCCCCGCCCCGGCGCAGTCTCCAATTCTGAGAAGCATCGTTGCGATAGCGCCAACTCTCACCACCATCCGTCTTGATCGAGTGGCCTTGGATATTGGCCACGCCTTGGGTTCCGAACACGTAGTCCGAGACGTTGGACGAGCAGCCGCTCATCTGCCGGCAACTCGAGAAGCCCTTGACCCCGTTCTCCCACTCGTAAACGGTGTTGAAGTGGTCGTAGATATTCCCAAACTTGGGATCCGTGCGTTTGCTGCGGCCGCCACTAGAAGTGGCCTGGGCCGGATAGACATCGCCCATGGCCCAGGCCAGCTTGTCGAGCGAGTGAATGTGCTGCTCGGCGATGTGGTCACCGGAGAGCCAATCGAAGTAGAGCCAGTTTCGCATTTGGGTGTCCATGTCGGTCCAACCCGGCTGGGGTTCCCGATACCACAACTCACCCGTGTTGTAGGTGCACTGCAAAGTGCGAATATCCCCGACGGCTCCAGCGCGGATGCGCCGCACCGTCTCCTGCTTCGCAAACTGGTAGCGGTAGCAGAGGCCGCTCACCAGACTGAGCCCCTTCTCCTGGGCCTTGAGGGTCGACTCGCGAATGGACCGCAGCCCCGTCGCGTCCACAGCGACCGGTTTCTCAACGAACAGGTGTTTGCCCATCTCGACTGCGTAGGCCACATGGGCGGGTCGAAAAAACGGAGAGGTGGCGAGCAAGACGACATCCACGGCCTCGATCACCTGCTTGTAGGCGTCAAAGCCAACGAATCGGTTCTCGCGGGGCACCTGTACCTGGCTTTGGATATCCAGTTGGGACTGGAGTGTGTTGTGACTGTTATCCAGGTGGTCTGCAAACGCATCCCCCATAGCCACGAGGATCGCGCCCTCGTCGGCGCGCAGCGCCTGAGCTGCTGCACCCGTTCCCCGCCCACCACAACCGATCAGGCCGACTCGCAGCGGACCGTCCTGATTCGAGCGTTTGGCACGAGCCGCCGCCCAGGGAGCCAGAATGCCAGCCATGGCCCCCGTGGCGCCAGCTTGCAGAACGACACGACGGGAGGGTACGGAAAATGAGGAGACGGCCATGGTGAAACTTGGATAGTGCAGAGGAGGAGTGATGGCTACCGGCTACCAGTGCCCACAGCCATCTCCATCATCGCGGCCCACCCCTCAGATCCGCAAGACACTGTCTCGCCATTCGCGGGATCCCGCTCCAAGACGATGGCCTCCACCCCCGGCCAGGACTCGATAAAGTTGACGATGCCTGCCGGGCCGTCTACGCACAACGCCGAGGCCAAGCCGTCCGCGATGGCTCCACTGGGACCCACTACCGTCGCGCGCCGGGAGCCGGTCAGGGCCCAGCCCGTGCGAGGATCTAGAATGTGGGAATACACCATCCCGTCCAACTCGAGGAACTGATACAGATCACCGGAAGTCGCCACTGCGTTGTGTGCCAGGAGCAGGGTCGGACCCGTAGCGAGGCCCTCCGACCAGGCCAGCCGAATGCGCCACCCGCGGCGTCCCGGGGGAGCGGCAGATACCACAAGGTCCCCACCGCCTTCGACCAAAGCGCTCGTGATGCCCTCCTCCTGGATGAGTTCCATGGCCTGGTCCAGGGCGTAGCCCTTGCCGATCCCCCCAGCATCGAGGCCCATGCCCGCCGTGGTCGGCCATGCGCTGTGTGCGCTCCTGTCCATGGCGACGCCCTGCCAACCCACTTTCCTCAGCGCGGCCGCAATCGCGTCCGGATCCGGCAATTCAGCCTGTCGAAAGGCCCTCCGCCAAAGGCGCACGAGCGGCCCCACAGTCATGTCGAACGCTCCACCGGTCCTGAAACTGACCTGCTCAGCCAGGACAAGGGTTCGCCAAAGGTCGGGGGAGACTGTCCCAGCTCCCGCTTCGCGACCGGCCTCCGTAAAGCGTCTCAACTCGCTGCCGGCAGAGTAATCACTCAGGACTCCGTCGATCTGTTGGATGCGGCTCAGCGCACGCTGCATGACGGACAGCGCGTGGCCTTCGTCCCGGTCGTAGACCACGACGCGAAACTCAGTCCCCATAGCGGTCGCCCGGGCTTCATAGCGGACTGGGCAGGCCGTGCGGCAAGCAACCGCAAGCGAGCAGACAAGCGCCAGTGGAATGGTGTGTTTGGGGAACATGTGCAACCCCAGCAACGGGGCACGGTGTAGAGTCTGCTCCAACGTACCCGTCACCCGCAAAAGACTCCATGCCGCGCCTCTTGCCCTCCTCGACTCTCGTCCCGCCGATCGCCCTCGCCCTAGTGGGGTTTGGACTCGCATCGGCCGTACATCCCCAGCAAGATCCGGATGTGGCTCCGGGCGCGTACCCGCCCATGCCAGAGGGGCCTGGGCCCGTCGCAGAGCTAGCGACTCCTGATCGCAATGAGCAGGGCGAACTGCTCCAATACGAAGAGTCGATCGCCGGCACCCAGGTCCGTTTCAGCATGCTTCCAATTCCCGCGGGCACATTTCTCATGGGAAGCCCGCCAAGCGAGGTGGATCGCGGCAGCGGAGAAGGACCTCAGCACGAAATCCAGGTGGAGCCCTTCTGGATGGGCCAGTTTGAGGTCACGTGGCAGGAATACCACGCATGGCAATTCAAGTTGGACCAAGCCCGGCGCGCAGAGCCCGGACCGAGCGATGCTTGGGCCGACGCCGTCTCCCGCCCCACGCCGCCCTATGTACCCATGGACTTCGAAATGGGCATCGAAGGCTGCCCAGCGGTGTGCATGACCCAGTTGGCCGCCAAGCAGTACACCCAATGGCTGTCCATGAAGACCGGGCGTTTCTATCGGCTGCCGACAGAAGCGGAGTGGGAGTATGCCTGCCGTGCGGGCACCCAGACGGCCTACTCCTTCGGAGACGACCCGGAACTGCTCGAACGCTACGCCTGGTTCTTCGACAACGGCGACGACAAGTATCATCCCGTGGGAAAAAAGGCACCCAACCCTTGGGGACTGTACGACATGCACGGCAACGTGGCCGAGTGGGTCCTCGACGCTCACGACACGGGTTACTACGCCGCCAGCGAAGCGCGTGATGCCGGGCGAGTCAATTGGCCGACAAAGCTCTACCCGCGGGTCGTGCGCGGAGGCTCCTGGGACAGCGACCCCGAGGACCTGCGCAGCGCCGCGCGTATGGGTTCCAAGAAGGGCTGGAAGGTTCAGGACCCTCAGCTGCCAAAGAGCATCTGGTACCATACCGACGCCAGCTTCGTTGGGTTCCGCGTCGTGAGGCCCTTGACCGCACCCAAGCCCGAAGCCCGCGCTCGATACTGGGAGGCCGACCTGGAAAGCCTCCTCGAGATTCAGAACAAACAACGCCAAGGCGGCCGCTAACCCCCACCTCCCTCAACCCCGCTTCTGCCATGTCGCACACATCCCCCACGCGCCGTTCCTTCCTGAAGCACTCTGCGACCGCCGCCGCCGCCGGCGCGGCCATTCCCGGCATGGCTTCCGCGCTGAGACGCAGCCAGCCCCTCGGCGACCGCACCCTGCGCGTCGCCCTGATCGGTTGCGGCGGGCGCGGACGCGGCGCCGCAAGCCAAGCCCTTTCCACGCAGGGGTCTGTGGAACTGGTCGCCATGGCCGACGCCTTTTCCGATCAGCTCGAAGACGCCCACAAGGCCATCTCGAATGCCGTTCCGGAGCGCGTCAAGGTGCCGGAGGAGAACCGCTTTGTGGGCTTCGACGCCTACAAGAAGGCCATGGACTGCGATGTGGACCTCGTCATTTTGACAACCCCCCCGGGGTTTCGCCCCATACACTTCGAACACGCGGTGAATCTGGGCAAGCACATCTTCATGGAAAAGCCCGTCGCGGTCGACGCACCAGGTATCCGCCAGGTGCTGGCAGCGGCCCAAGTGGCCCGCGACAAGGACCTCAAGGTAGGCGTCGGTTTGCAGCGCCACCACTCGGCCAAGTACCAAGAGACCGTGCGTCGCATCCAAGATGGCGCCATCGGCGAGTTGATTCTGCTGCGCTCCTACTGGAACTCCGGCGGAGTCTGGACCCGGCCGCGCCGTCCGGAGCAGACCGAAATGGAGTATCAGATGCGCAATTGGTACTACTTCAATTGGCTCTGTGGCGACCACATCACCGAGCAGCACATCCACAACCTGGACGTCGCCAACTGGATCAAGGGTGGGCCGCCGGTGCGCGCCCAAGGTCAAGGTGGCCGGCAGGTGCGCAACGGAATTGACAACGGTGAGATTTTCGACCACCACATGGTCGAGTTCACCTACGCGGACGGCACGACCCTCCTCAGTTGCTGCCGGCACATCCGCAATTGCTGGAACAGCGTCTCAGAGCATGCAGCGGGCAGCCGGGGTACGGCTAACGTCGGAGCAGGCCGCATCGATTGCGTCCAAGCCGAACCCTGGAAGTTCCGAGGAGACGACCCCAACCACTACCAGGTGGAGCACGATGTGCTGGCCGCCGCCATTCGTGAGGGCACGCCGCACAATGAAGCCGGCTATGGCGCCACGAGCACGATGACCTCCATCTTTGGGCGTATGGCCACCTACTCCGGTCAGTCTGTAGCCTGGGATGCAGCCTTGGCGTCTGAGACAGCTCTGGTCCCCAGCGCCTACGCTTGGGATGGAGATCCCCCGACCCTGCCCGATGAATCCGGTCGCTACCCGATCCCCATGCCCGGTAGCACCGCACCCTACTAGTTCCAAGTCACGCCCCTACCCCCTGCGCGCAATCTCCATGCACCCTTCGCTTCCCTCCCTGGCCGTAGCAGGGAGCCTGCTGCTTTGCAGCAGCGTGCTTTCTGCATTCGACCCGGCGACAACCTCGCGATCCGATGCTTCCCAGGCCCATTGGCTCCAGGAGCCCGAGGTCCAGGAACCCGAAGAAGAACTGACAAAATTGGAGGTCCAAATGGAGCGCGTCAAGGATGCCATGCGGACCTTGAGGCGCTCGATCCGCAAGCCTGAATCGCGGACCGATTCCCTAGCCCACGTGCAAGAATGCCAGGAGGGACTGTTGCTCGCCAAGCCCCTCGTCCCCCTCATGCTGGCCAACATTCCCGAGGCGCAACGGGCTCAATTCCAAAGGGACTTCAGGCTCGAGATGATCGTGGCCATGGAGGCATTCCTGGAGCTGGAGCGGGCCCTACTTGAAGAGCGCGACGAAGATGCACGCGAGCTCTACAAGAAGGCCGCCGGGCTGGAAGACCCTGCCCACGACCGGTTCACGGACGACGGCTAGGAGCCTCGCACCGCGCAACCGTCGCTCATTTGGTGCGGAGTGACCGCCGTACCCCAAATTCGGGGCGCGCGACCGGCAGGCAGGCGCCGGGGAACGATGGAAAACGCCCAGCTGCTGCCTGGCCAATCGACCTCATCGGGCACCCAGGTCTGCCCGGGCGGCACCACCGCCAAGGCGAACCCTGCTGGCGCCAAGATGCGTTTGACGACGGGCCCCTGGAGTCTGCTTGTAGCTCGAGCACAGGCTGATCCGGAACGCCGCGAGGCCCGCGGCTCGCAGCCGACCGGCAGCACGCCACGAACCGTTGCGAGATCCGCAACACAAACTCCCCAAGGACTTGATCCCGGCGGGTTCGCAACGCAACATGGCTCGCTTCGCGCGCCCCCCTGCCCCCCCTAGCCGTCCAGCATCTTGAGTCTAGCCCAGCAATTGCGTCCTCTCCTGCCCGCCCGTGCCCGGGGCCGTGGAAATGACACCGTCGAATTTGTGGTCATTGACGATCATGACCCGCTGCAAGTGCGCGCCACGGTTCACGGTCGGGAGTCCCAAGAGATCCTTCTGCGCCTGACCCCACCGGCCGCTTGGAGTGTTTCCTGCACCTGCCCCCTGTTCAAGAAAACCGGTGCCTGTCGACACCTGTGGGCCGTCGTCAAGGAAGTCGACGAGCGCGGACTGGATATCGTTTCGACCGTCAACTTGGAAGCGGATGAGCCCAGCCTGGACACGTTGGATCCGACGCGCGAAGTCTGGCGCGGCCGCCTGGGCAGTGTCCACAGCGAGCTAGAGCAGGACGCACCCGACCCTTGGGATGGGCTCGTGCCCAATCGCGTCAGGGCTGGCTACCAATTCCTTTATGTACTCGACCTGGACGACACGGCCAGCGGGCGGGGCCTGGTGCTGCGACCTTTCTGGCGCGAGCGGCACCGCAACCATCGCTGGAGCCGACGCCGACCCTACGACCCGGAAGCGGAAGACGCAGTCGAGCTCAGTGACCCAACGGACGTGCGCATCTTCCGCGCCCTGCGCGCGGCGCGCCGTTCCGCTTGGACCGCGTCCTCCCATCTCTCAAGCTTTGGAGGCAGTGGAGCGTGGTGGCTTGACGAAGCCGAAGCCGCTGAAGTCATCCCGCTACTCTGCGAGACTGGCCGAGCCTACCTGCATGCGGGGGGCGAGGAAGAGGCGGAACCGCTGCAGCTAGATTCTGACGAACCGTGGGCATTCGGAGTTCGTCTCGAACGCGACGAAGACACGCCGCGCGCCAGCCTGCACGGTTACCTTGCGCGCCGTGACGAGACTCAGGACATCGAGGACCCGCTCTTCGTACTCGAAGCGGGCTTCCTTTTCCTTCCGCACCTTGTGGCCCCCATGGACGCCCGCGGAGCCTGGCCCCTGCTCAAGACCTTGCGCACGGATGGCCCGCTCACTGGCCCGCTTGAGGATGCCGGGGACCTGGCCCAGCGGGTCATCGACCTATCCGGCCACCCGCTCCTGTCAGGCGAGGGCTTGCACCTGGCCGAACCGCGTACTCCCTACCCCCACCTGCGCATTTCTGCCCCCGCTGCCGAACGTGCGCCGCTGACCTGTCAGATCCAATTCCAATACGGGGACACCTTTGTGGATTTGGGTGAAGCGCGCGGAGCGGTACGCGAGAAGGAAACGGGCCTGGTCATTCGCCGGGTCTGGCACGATGAGCGAGACGCGCTGCGCTCCTTCCTGTTGGCCGGCGGGCGTCCGGCCCCAGAGGGAGACGGCATCAGTGGTCGCGTGGACGCCGCCGACCTGGACGAAGTTGTCCTGCGCCTGACTGGACTCAATTGGTCCGTGGAGGTGGGAGGCGAGCTGTGCAAGACGGGCGGTGCCCTGACCCTGCGGGTTTCCTCCGGCATGGACTGGTTCGACCTGGAGGGCGAGGTCGACTTCGACGGAAGCTTGGTGCCTATCAGCCACCTATTGACTGCACTGGAAAAGGGTGACCGCAGCCTGACCCTTGAGGACGGCACGATCGGCTATCTACCCGACGAGTTGCGCCGCCAATGGGGCGTGCTTTCCGGACTGGCGGTACGCGAAGGAGAGGGTCTGCGCTTCCACAAGAGCCAGGGCTGGTTGCTCGATCGGCTGCTCGCGGGCAAGCAGGGCATCTCTTGGGACGAGAAGTTCGGGCAGCTGCGGGACACACTGAGCGCCTTCAGCGGCTTGGCCGAAGAAGACGAAATGGAGTCATTCCAAGGAGACCTCCGTGGTTATCAACGCACGGGCCTCGGCTGGTTCCGCTTCTTGCGCGACGTCGGATTCGGCGGTTGCCTTGCGGACGACATGGGTTTGGGCAAGACAATTCAAGTCCTGGCCCTGCTGGAAGATCGGCATGTCAACCGCGGAGAGCACCGGCCCAGCCTCGTAGTCGTCCCACGCTCCCTGATGTTCAACTGGCGCGCGGAAGCGCAACGCTTCACCCCAAACCTCAAGGTTTTGGATTACACCGGGCCGCAGCGCTCCGAATTCCTGCCCCTGCTGGCAGAACAGGACGTCATCCTGACGACCTACGGAACCCTGCGACGCGATGTGCACGACCTCAAGGACATCTTGTTTGACTACGTCATCCTGGACGAGGCGCAGGCCATCAAGAATGCGACCAGCCACTCTGCCAAGGCCGCACGCCTGCTGAATTCCCAGAACCGCCTAGCCCTTTCAGGTACGCCGGTGGAGAACCACTTGGGCGAACTGTGGAGCCTGTTCGAGTTCTTGAATCCGGGCATGCTCGGTCGCGCGCGCGCATTCAAGGGTCTCATCAGCTCCCGCTCCGAGGCGGGCCTCGATGACGCGGGCCGCGCCCTACTGGCCAGTACACTCAGCCCCTTCATTCTGCGACGGACAAAAGAGGAAGTCCTGCCCGACCTGCCGCCCAAGGTGGAGCAGATTCTGTGGTGCGAATTGTCCGGCGAACAGCGGGACGAGTACAACTCGCTGCGCGAACACTACCGCTCCGGCCTCTCTACAACTGAAGGCAAACGCGACAGCTTCTGGGTTCTGACTGCCCTCTTGCGACTGCGTCAGGCCGCTTGTCACCCGGCGTTGGTGGAGAGCGATCGCATCGAAGAGCTCTCAGCCAAACTCGACGTCTTGCTGCCCCATGTCGACGAATTGGTGGAGAGTGGGCACAAGGCACTGATCTTCAGTCAGTTCACCTCGCACCTCAGCGTCGTGCGCAGGCACCTTGACCAGGCCGGGCACCCCTATGCCTACCTGGACGGCAAGACCCGCGACCGCGAAGCCGTCGTCAGCCGCTTCCGGGATCGACCGGATTGCCCACTGCTACTCATGAGCCTCAAGGCTGGCGGCCTGGGCCTCAACCTTGTGGAAGCCGACTACGTCTTCTTGCTCGACCCCTGGTGGAACCCGGCAGCCGAGGCCCAGGCCATCGACCGCGCCCACCGCATCGGTCGCACCAACAAGGTCATGGCCTACCGACTCATCGCTCGCGATACGATCGAGGAGAAGATCCTCGAACTGCAGGACAAGAAACGGGCTCTGGTGAAGTCGGTGCTACCCACCGGCGATGGAGTCCTGAAGTCCCTATCGATCGACGAGATCGAGGCACTGTTCGCCTAGCTCCTCGAGTTGGGAGACGCACTAACGGGCGCGCGTCCGCCCAGCGTCTCGCTGGGCCTGCAAACGAGCCCGCATCTCCTCCACGATCTCGGGCTCGTCGAGCCAGAGGTTGGTGGTCTCCCAGGGGTCACGGCCGAGGTGATACAGTTGCCCGGTTGGGCCGCCCTCGGTGGGTTGCACGGTCTTGGGACTCGTAAAACCGCCCGAGCCCAGGCCCTCGATGAGTTTCCAAGGGCCCGAGCGCAGCGCGAAGGTGCCGTTGATAGAGTGCTGAATGGCGTCGCGGCGACCCGTGCCCTCCTCTGTGGATAGGAAGGCCAGAGTCTGATCGTAGCTGTCCTCTGCCGCATCCGCGGGTAGCCCCACGTGGGCAAAACCACACAGGGTGGCGTAGATGTCGGTGAGGCTGAGCAGAAAAGCCGACTCGCGCCCTGGAGGAATCATTCCGGGCCAGCGCACGACAAAAGGCACTCGATGTCCGCCCTCCCAAATATCGGCCTTCTGACCACGGTACCCCAGATTGGCATCGTGCCCGTGGCGTTGGATGTCCGCATCCGGCCAGTGGGAGCCATTATCTGAAGTGAACACCACCAGGGTTTCGTCCGCGACCCCCATGCGCTCAAGAGCTGCGAGCACACGGCCGACCAGAGCGTCCACCTGGCAAACGAAATCTCCGTAGTGCTCCACTTCTGAAGTCCCGCTGAACGCCTCGCTGGGCAACCAAGGTGTGTGGGGTGCGGAAAGGGCCAAGTAGAGGAAGAACGGCTGGTCAGGATCTGTACGCACACTGCGCTCGATGAACTCCACAGCCCGGAAACCAAAGCGCGGCAAGACCTCGGCGTGCCTAAAATCCGGTCCGGCCGCGCCCTTGCGCCAAAAACCTCCGCCCCCCTGTCGGCGATGAGCGCTGCCCTCAACGGTGGCCGTGGGATCTTGGATTGCACGGTCCCCAAGCACGTACACATAGGGCGGAATGTCCAGGGAAGCCGGGATTCCAAAGAACTCATCGAAGCCGAGGTCGAGCGGGCCGGGATGCAGGGGTTGGCTGAAGTCCACGGGTTTTGTATTCCCAAATCCCAAGTGCCACTTGCCCACGGCGCCGGTTCGATAACCCACCTGGTGCAAGGCTGCGGGAAGCGTCAAGCGCTCGGGGTCTATGAGGCAGGGGTCATACCCCCAAAGCACGCCGGTCTTGAGCTTCGTACGCCAGGCATAGCGACCGGTCAAGACTCCATAACGAGTGGGTGTGCAGACAGCCGAAGGACTGTGCGCATCGGTAAAGCGTAAGCCCGCCGCCGCCAAGGCATCCAAGTTGGGCGTCGGGATCTTTGAGGCGGGGTTGTAGCAACCCAGATCCCCCAAGCCCAAGTCGTCGGCGAGGATCACAACCATGTTCGGGGGTGCAGAAGCGGACTCCTGCGCGTCAACCGTCACGATCAGGGCTACCGAAGCTAGCAATCGAATCAGTGAGCGCATGGGTAGATCTAGTCCTTGGGGGCTTGAAAGCGGGGTCCATCAGGGTAAAGACGGAACGCTTCGGTGGCGCGCCAAAAGGACGCCAACTCAGGGGCCCAAGTCGAGGGCACCTGCAGGGGATCGCGTGCTGTACGAAGACGCTCCCAGGTTGCATGGTTCAACAATCGGTCATCGACCTGGTCTGTCCGAAACTCGCGGCTATGCGCCAGGTCCAGCTGCCAGGCGAGGGCCAAGCCTGCGGCCACGGGATTCAACTCGCGCGCATCCCGGACCGAAACGTAGACCCCTTCGCAGGCTTGTCCTGAAAACTTGCTCGAGCGCGGGGTGAACTCCAACCCGACGAACTCCAGGCCCGCCAACCCCATGGCATTCAATCGATCTGCCAGATCTTCGCCATCGATCCAGGGTGCGCCTAGCTGCTCGAAAGGCTGGTCGCAACCGCGCCCCACGGAGACATTGCTGCCTTCCAGTAGTCCAAGCATGGGATAGAGCAGTGCCTGCCGGGGGTTGCGCAGGTTCGGAGAGGGATTGCGCCAAGGCAATCGCGTCTCTTCCCAAGTCATGTCGCGGCGCCAACCCTGCATCGTCAGTACCTGCAGGTCCACATCCAGATCAAGATCGGCACGGAAGTAGAGGCACAATTCCCCCAAGGTCAGCCCGTGGGCCAGGGGGCTGGGCCGGTAGCTGATGAAGCTCAGACGATCCCTGTCTGCGCGCGGCCCTCGGGGACCAAGGAACCCGATGGGATTGGGCCTGTCGAGGATCAAGAGGCTCGTGCCGGTCTGCGCACAGGCCTCCATCACATAGCCGACGGTTGTCGCATAGGTGTAGATCCTCACGCCCACGTCTTGTAGGTCGACGACCACGACGTCGAGGTCCTCCAGATCCGCGGGAGAGGGGCGTCGCTGGTCACCGTAGAGACTCCGCACGGGAACTCCCCACGGCACCCCCTGACCGTCGGGGACCGCCCCTTCCTGAGTGGATGACAAACCGTGCTCGGGGGTGAAGACGCGCACCAACTCCAACTCATCACATTTAGCCATCAAATCCAAAGTCCGCCGACCGTCGCGGGTGCGGCCGGCGCTGTGTGTTAGCAGGCCCACCCGTTGGCCGTGCAGCCGCCTGAAGTTTTCCGCTGCCAGTCGATCCGCCCCAGTCAAAACGGGCGCAGGGGCAGGTTCGGGTTCGAGAGCCTGAGCCACCGCCGTACTGACCTCACGCCTCAATCTGACCACACTTTGGTCGGGGTGCGGATGCAATCGGCTGCACAAGAAAATCACGAAGGTCTCACTCTGCAGGTCCATCCATAAGGCCGGGCCCGTAAATCCGCTGTGCCCCAAGCTGCGCCCACGGGGAAACACACTTCCGCGAGGACTGGAATAGACACTGTCGACATCCAATCCCAGCGCACGCCCCGCACTGCCGTCGGGCAACCAACTGGGTCGCAGCATGCGGGCCACCGTTCGCCGCTGAAGGACACGTTGACCATCGAGGGCCCCGCCAGCCAGAAGCATGCGGCACCAGCGTGCCAAGTCCCCTGCTGTGGAGAAGAGTCCAGCGTGACCCGCCACGCCTCCCAAGGCACGCGCCCGTGGATCGTGGACTTCCCCGCGCAACCAGCGGTCGACCAGCGGGCCCGTTGGAGCAATGCGCGGCCTCAAGCTCTCTGCAGGCGAGAACCCGGTATCGCTCATGCCGAGCGGGGCGAAAATCTCCTCACGGCAGAAGACCTCCAGAGGCCGCCCATCGGCCCGCTCCACAAGCCAACCGAGCAGAATGTACCCCACGTCGCTGTAGCGAAACTCCGTCCCGGGTGCGGCGAGTAAACCTAAGTTGCAGATGCGCTCGACGGCCACCTGTTTGCCGTGCAGGTAGTCCTCAATCGGGTTGTCCGCAATCAGGCCCGAGCGATGCAGCAACAACTGATTCAGAGTCACCTTGGCCTTGCCCCGCACGGCAAACTCAGGCAGGTAATCCGCAACGGGCGCCTCGAGTTTCAACTTGCCGCGTTCCACAAGCAACATGACGGCGGTGGCCGTGGCCACCGGTTTGGTGAGCGAGGCCAGATCGAAAATCGAGTCGGTGGTTAAGACTTCGGTCTCAGGCACAAGTGCGAGGGCACCCACACAGTGGACGAAGGGCTGCACGCGCTCTGTGACCCCGCCCTGCCCAACGTGTAGGATAGCGCCAGGTATCAGGCCAGACTCCACGGCTTCGTCAACCAGCGCTGCAGCGGGCTCCAACGGCAACTGCGCACGCGGACAGGGCGCAAGGCAACCCAGACCGAGAACCAGACGCGCTACGGTTGCCAGGACCATGCGCGCATCCTAGCGAACAGGCCTCGCCGGCCCCACGTCCTTGTACGGCGAGCTACCAGGGCCAGACCAGGATCACGCGCGCGGCCAACCACTCTTCGGCGACCCACCCCAGTTCCTCGGAATCCGGGACTGGACAATCAGGTACGTCGTGCCCCAGCCAATACTGCCGCTTGCCCTGCTGTTCGCGCACCTTCATCACCAGGGCCAGGTGAGTGCGGCCATCGGGACCCAAGAACACCGCAGCATCCGAAGGCAAATAGGCTTCGGGGTAGCGATCCAGCACGAGATGGGCCCCGGGACTGAATCTTAGCAGAGGCGAGTCCTGCTCGGCCGGAAGATGCAGTCCGTCGAAACGCACGTACAGGTACCCCACCCCGGAGAGCGCACAGATCAGAACAACGCGCCGCAGAATGCGATTCAGTTTCTTGGGAGTCACAGTGCGAGGGCCTCGAGGTAAGCACGGCACTTGGCGGCCGGGTCATCAGTCTGGAGCCATCCCCCGAGGCAAGCCACTCCACGGGCTCCAGTGGCACAGGCCGCAGGAGCCAGGTCGGGCGTAATCCCACCGAGCCCCCAAGTCGGAATGCCAGCCGATCGAACGAAGCGCTGCAGGCCATCGGTGCCGACAGGCGGTAGGTGGTCGCTCTTGCTCAATGGCGCGAAGACAGGCCCATGAAACAAGTAATCAGCAGAGTTCCAGGCCACCCGTTCATCGCCGTCATGGGTCGACATACCCACCGCCACTTCCGGCCCCACACAGCTGCGAGCCTGCCCGGCTGTGATCGATCGAAACCCCAGATGCACAGCCTGCGCCTCGGCAGGAGCAACGAGATGTGCCCGGTCGTGCAGCCCCAGCCATCCGCTTCCGAGGATGGCTTTCAGGGAGCGAGCCAACTCCAGGAACAGCCGATCCGGCAACAAGGGCTCACGCAACAGCAGGCCGCTCAAACCCGCGGAGCAAGCAGCGCGCACGCGCTGCAGTAGATCCCCGGAGTCGGACGAGAAGCTCTGCCCAGGCTCAAGGTTGCCTGGCGTGAGGGCCAGGAACTGCGGGGGCAGCAGCGGGCTCACCCCATCTCCACCAGGTAGGAGAGCTCTCGCAACAGCACACGCATCCGTGCAGGGCTGGGTCCGGACTTCAACTGCACTCGCTGCGGATCCAACACGCGTTGGATGTAACCCTTCACGCCTGGATCCTGGACGAAGCGTTTCATGGACTGCTCGTCGCTACCGTGCACGACGAGATCCCCTGTAATGCGCAGCAACCCCGCCTGGGAGGCCCAATCGCGTAGGGAATAGAGCACGTTCTGGGGCACGGGAACGCGTGAATTCAACTCCAAGGTCTCCATCATGCGCGCCAGACTCATGCCGTCCACCAGGGCTCGTTGCACCGACCCAGCGTGGACCTGGAAGTGCTTCAAGTCGCCCTGACCGTCCCGTTCACAAAAGCGGTCCAGGTCGTGAATGAGCGCGGCATCGTCGTCGCTAGGAAACAGGACGACCTCGAAATCGGGCGTCACGACCAGATTGCCCACTCGTTCCGAACCCCGATCGGGATCGGTCACGCCCAGCAGCCGAGCACCGGTGGGCGTCAAGCGCATCGCCACAGGATGACCGGAGTCGTTGTAACCGAGATCCACCAACCCCAGTAAGTGCACCCGCTGCCGCAACCAACGCACCAGACTCCAGGAGAGGCGCTGCAGATCTTCCCCGCCTTTGCTACGCGGTTCTTCGCGGCCTTCAAAGAATTCCTCCACACCCAATTCGTCCAAGCCGCACAGATAGTTGTTACGCGCCAGAAAGGGTAGGTACATGAGGTCATACCAGACGCCCGGATCGATACGTTTGGTCAGACTGACGAGAATGTGCCGCAGGCGCACCTGGTGGTAGGTGTCGCGATCTGCGGCCGGCTCCTCAATGATGAAGTCGAAGAGCGCTTGCAGCTTGTCATCCAAGGATCGTTCGTCCCAGGCCCGGCCCTCGGCGGTCAAGGCGAAAGTGCGCATGCCGGTGGGCTCAATCAGGTCCAGGTGCCGGGCAAAACGGTAAATGAAATTCAGCACTTCCTCGCGCTCCACTTCGCGGCCTGGATCAGGGATCAGATCCTTGAGAATGCGCTTGCCCGTGGTCTTGAAGATCTCGCCCTTGGCCGTGAAGCGCACGTTGTGATCGATGATGAACGTCAGGAAACGCGACACGTTGGCGACCAGATCCACACCCATGGATGCCGTTTGGTGCGGTGCGTCCGGGTCACCGGGGACGGCGACACGCTTGAGCCATGCCAGGGTGACCTCATTGAAGACAATCAGGGTCTCCCCGGAATGCCCGATCCCGTAACGACCTAGCTCCAGGTTCTCAAGGGTGCCGACGAGCGACTCCTCGAGGATCTTTCCCCAGCGCAAGCCGTTCCAGTGGGGCAACTCGGTTTCCATGCGCTCAAAAAAGGCACGCGGGAGAACACCCCCGAACTCCATCACGACCTTGCGCATCAGATCCTGCAGGCCATCGGGCAGGCGCTCCACGCGCGAGACACAAGAGGCCTCGTTCGAGTACAGCTTATACATCTCCCGTACGCGCGCGGGCGTCGTGCGGCTGGCGCGGTCCGGATCGTCGTAGAGTCGGTCCAGATGGCCACGTAGAGTCAATGCATCAAAGATCCCGCGCCTCTTGGCGCGCCGTTCCCCGAGCAGGGTATTGCCCACATCCATGCAGATGGCAAAACTGCGCACACCATCCGTCGAAACACGGCGCGACGCGCACTCCTGCACCAAGGCTCGCCGCCGCAGCAGCTCCAAGCAGGCCTCCAAGTCGTAGCTCGACAGGTACGCCAGGTCTTTGGAAGCCACGATCTCCCCCATCGTCAGTTCAAAATGAGGGGCGGCGAGCAGCAGGTCGTGCAGGGTTTGATCGCGCCGGCCAAGGCCTTCGACTCGATCCATCACACGTGCAGGCTCCGACATCCACAACTCGAGGTCCGTACGAAGCTTTTTCAGGGTGGACGGAAGCTTGCCGGGTCTGTCCGCAGCCCAGAACCGCCAGGCCTCCTGGAGGTCGGATTTAGAGAGTGTAGCGATCAGGTCATGCGTGGCTTTGGCAGCGCGACTCTTGGCGCGGCCATTTCCAGCATGACCATTGGATGAGATTTCTGAGGGGCTCAACGCACAGCTCCTGAACTGCGGGGGTCACAAGAAGGGGTAAGTGGGGAACCTGGACCACCCTCTGACGGGGATAGGTCCAAGGCCTGAGCTTCGATGATCTGGTAGCTGTAGCCCTGCTCGGTCAGGAACAGTTGGCGCTTCTCCGCGAACTCCTGGTCCTTGGAGGCGAGGGTAACCACGGCGTAGAACGAGGCTCCCGAACCGTCGGACTTGGGGCGCAGAATGCGGCCCAAGCGTTGGGCCTCCTCCTGGCGCGAACCGAAGGTGCCAGAGACTTGGATGGCCACGTTGGCGTCGGGCAGGTCGATGGCGAAGTTGCCCACCTTGGAAACCACCAAGGTCGCCACCTGCCCGGACCGAAAACGGGAGTAGAGTACCTCGCGTTCGTCCTGGGGCGTCTTGCCGGTGATCAAGGGCGCCTTCAGCTCTCTGGCCAGAGCCGTCACCTGATCGATGTATTGACCGATCACCAACACCCGATCTCCCGCATGCCGCTCCAGGATCTTCCGCACGACCTGGGTCTTGGCCGGGTTCTCGGAGGCGATGCGGAACTTGGAACGCGATCCGGCCCCGATGTAGCGGATACGCTCCTCCTCTCCCAAGGGCACGCGCACCTCGATGCAACTGGCGCAGGCGATATAGCCTCTTCCCTCTAGGACCTTCCACGGCACGTCGTAGCGCTTGGGCCCGATCAGGCAGAACACCTCGTCCTCCTTGCCATCCTCGCGTACCAGGGTGGCCGTCAGCCCCAAGCGACGACGCGCTTGCAATTCGGCGGTCACTCTGAACACCGGGGCGGGCAACAAGTGCACTTCGTCATAGATCACCAGGCCCCAGTTCTCCTTGCTGAACAGAGAGAAGTGCTCGAACTCCGAACTCCTCGTCCGCCGCCACGTCACCATCTGATACGTGGTGATCGTCACGGGGCGGACCTCCTTGCAGTCGCCCGTGTACTCACCCACTTGGTCGTCTGTCAGCTCGGTCTTGTCCAGCAACTCCTGCTTCCACTGGCGGACGGCGATGGTGTTGGTGGTCAGGATCAGCGTCTTGGCGCCCACGCGCTCCATGGCGGCCATGCCCGTGACCGTTTTACCCGCTCCACAGGGCAGCACGACCACACCGCTGCCACCGGACACCGAACCCCCGGCGTGAAACGCGTCCGCAGCCGAACGTTGGTAGTCCCGCAAGGTGAAGGGCGCACCGGTCAGCGTCTCTCCACGCAAGCAGACTTCCAGCGGGTCGCCGTCGACAAATCCCCCGCGGTCCTCAACGGGGTAGCCGATGCGAATCAGGGCCTGCTTGAGAGTTCCACGCTCAAGGGGGTCGACCAGCACCCGTCCATCCACGTCCAGCTGAACCCGCCCGCGCACGGAGGAATGGCCCAATACATCCTGCAATGCCGATGGATCCTGAGAAACGAGCTGGAAATGGTCATCGCTACCCAGGCGCTCGATGCGCAGGAGCCCGTAACGTTCCATCCAGCCGCGAATACGCTCCAGCACAGATGGCGGCACCGGCACGCAGCTGAATTCATCGAGTGTGGCCTCGATCTGCTCAGGCGTCAGCCCCAAGGCAGCCGCATTCCAAATGGAGACCGCGCTGACTCGGTAGGTGTGCAGGTAGTCGGGACTCTTTTCGAGTTCAGCGAACGGCGCAAGCGCATCGCGGGCGGCCGGGTAGCGCGGGTGTTCGGCTGTCACAGGTCGGCCCTCTTCATCCTTGGCTGGACGGCCATCAGAATCGACCACCGTGTGCACGGTGTGCAGCATCAGGGTCCCGTCGGACTGGACCATCAAGGGCTCGAAGGGTCCCATCTAGTTCACCCCACCTGTCAGGCGGGAGGCCGCGCGGTTGCCCTTCGAGGCCCGCTTTCGGCGTCGTTTTGTCTGGGCCCGCCCTGGCCTCACTAGCGCTTGGCCGGTCCGGCCAAGGTAGGGCCCGGTGCAGGACTCGGTGGCGGACTGCAATTCAGAAGGCGTTCCCTGAGCAATCACACGCCCGCCGCGATCGCCCCCACCCGGGCCCAACTCGACCAGCACATCGCAAGCGTCCAGCAGGTCCGTCTGATGTTCGATCAAGACCACCGCATGGCCCTCCGCGGTCAAGGCGCGCAGGGCCTTGTAGAGCTGCACGCAATCGCTGGCGGCCAGCCCTGTACTCGGCTCATCCAACAGAATGATGGAGGGTGGAGAGAGCCGTGTAGGTTGATTCAGGCGCGCTAGCTCCGAGGCCAACTTGACGCGCTGAGCCTCACCACCCGAGAGGGTCGTGGACGCCTGCCCAAGCCCCATGTAACCCAGCCCCACCTCTTGCAACGTCGCGAGGATCTGCATGCAGCGAGGTTGATGCTCCAGGAACTCAACGGCTTCATCCACCGAGAGCTTGAGTACGTCCGCAATCGAGAGGCCGCGGTGCCGCACGGCCAGAACCTCCGGCTTGTAGCGCAGACCGTCACACTCCTCACATGTGAGCCAGAGGTCGGCTAGGAATTGCATTTCGATCAAGCACGCGCCTCGCCCATCACATGCGGGACATCGACCGCGGGTCGAGTTGAAGGAGAAATGCCCGGGCCCCATTCCCAGTTGGCGGGCGGCCGGCGTACGAGCGAACAGTTCGCGCAGGGGCCCCATCAAGCCCGCGTAGGTGGCCGGGACCGAGTGCGGTGTGCGGCCGATCGGTGAAGCATCCACGACGACGACGCGTAAGTCTTCAGGTGCTGAGCAGGAACGCCAACGCCCCAGTGACGACTCACCCTCTAGAGCCGGGACGAGGGTGTCGAGCACCAGGCTGGACTTGCCCGACCCGGAGGGTCCGCAAATTCCGGTCAGACACCCAAACGCCAATTCGAGGTCCACTTGCTTGAGATTGTGAACCGCGGCCCCCAGCAACCGAATGGGTGGGGAGCCGTCAGCTTCAAGAGGCCCAGGATCGGCGCACACCGTCAACTCGCCACGCAAGTAGGCACCCGTCGCTGAGTCCGGATGGGCAGCCACCAAGCCTGGCGGCCCGGCCACCATCAATCGGCCCCCGTGACGGCCAGCACCGGGTCCCATGTCCACGATCCAATCGGCTCGCGCCATCAGGGCGCCGTCGTGTTCCACCACCAAGACGCTGTTGCCCCTGTCGCGAAGTGAGCAAAGGGCATCGCAGAGGGAATCCACGTCCGCTGGATGCAGACCGACTGTCGGTTCGTCCAGGACATAGCAAACGCCCACCAACTCAGAACCCAAACTCGCGGAGAGCCGCACCCTGCGAGCCTCTCCACCCGACAGGGTGGACGTGCTGCGGTCCAGGGTCAGGTATCCAAGCCCAACATCATCCAATAGCTGTAGCCGGGAACGCACTTCACCCAGGACCGGATCAATCACCCGTCGCAGGTCAGCCCGCAGCCGCATGCGCCCGATCCAGGCCAAGGAGTCGCTGACACTCATGGATAGGACCTCGGGCAGTCGCTTGCGGTTCAAGAGCACAGCGCGCGGTGCAGGAGCCAAGCGTTCGCCTTCACATTCCGGGCACCGCGTCTTGCTCATCACGGACTCCAACAGAGCGGCCCAACCGGGGTCATCCGTCTTGCGGTGCCAGGCGTCCACATGCCCACACAGTCCATTCCAAGGCAGGCTCAACTGCTCCACCATCTCGGTGTTGCGGGTGGTCTTGCGCAGGGTGACCGCATAGGTCTTGCGAGCACCCACGCCACGCAGCAGGAGGTTCTTGCGCTTGGTCGTCATGCGCTTCAGGGGTTGATCCAGATCAATCCCATGGGCCTTGGCCACGGCTCGCAGCAGGGTTTCGTAGTAGCCCTTGCCCTTGGTCAGGTAGCGACCCAACTTGCCGCCGATCGCACCGTCCACGAGCGCCAAGCTCTCGTCAGTCACCAACTGCGCGGGATCACAGACAACCGTTTCACCCAAGCCGGAGCATGACTCGCAGGCCCCCACGTGGGTATTGAAGGAGAAATGCCGGGGCTCGAGCGCAGAGTCCAATTGGAAGCCGCACTGCGTGCAGGCCCCAGCGGTGGAGGCTTCCCAACGCAGGCCCTGCTTGCACAGGAAACTCACTCGCCCGTGGGCCAGTCCCGAAGCCTGCTCAATTCCCTCTGCAATTCGAGCACGCTTGCCAGGCTCGACTTTGATGCGATCTATCACGAGATCCAGGCTGCTCTCACACGAGACGCTCTCGAGCGCATCGAGCCGGACCAACTGTCCGTCAACCCGCGCGCGCAGGTAGCCCGACTCCAACCAGCCACCTGCCAAGCGTCCGAGTGCTGCGGTCGCATCCTCAGGCAGGGCTCGACCATGCCCAAATATCGGAGCGAGTAGGGTGCCGCTCATTCCTGCGCACTCACTCTTCAACAGACGGCGCGTTAAGACGCCAGGATCCGCGGGTTCGAGTTTCTGGCCGTGCTCGGGGCAGCGGGGCGTACCGGCGCGCGCCCACAGCACTCGTAGGTGGTCATGCAACTCGGTCGTGGTCGCCACCGTCGATCTCGGATGAGCCCCAACGGTCCCAGCTTCCACGGCCACCGAGGGGCCCAGGCCAGTGAGGCTCTCGACGGGCGGACGATCACGATCCCCGAGGAACTGGCGCGCGTAGGTGGACAGTGACTCCACAAAACGACGACGCCCCTCACTGTGAATCGTATCCAAGGCCAAGGACGTCTTGCCCGATCCGGAAGGTCCGGTGATGACAGCCAGGCTGCCGTGTGGAATGGACACGTCCACGTCCTTCAGGTTGTGGGTTCGGGCACCACGCACCTCGATGCTGGTCGGCGCCGAGACAGAGGACTTGCGCCTCCTTCCAGCCCCGCTCGCAGCCCGCCCCTTGCTCGCCAAGGCCTGGCCCGTGTACGAAGACTCTGTTGCGGCCACCGTTTCAGGCGTTCCGGCAACCAGTATCTCTCCACCCCCCGCTCCGCCCTCAGGCCCCATGTCGATCAAGAAGTCGGCGGCTTCGATCAACTCCAAGTTGTGCTCGATCACGACAACCGTATGCCCTTGATCCACCAAGCACTGCAAGGCCGCGGTCAGCCGCCCCACATCCTCCATGTGCAGACCCGTCGTGGGTTCGTCCAACAGGTAGAGCACGTGACCGTGGGTGCGCTTCTGCAGGTGCGTCACCAACTTGATGCGCTGCGCCTCACCCCCGGACAGGGTTGTGGAAGGCTGGCCCAGAGTCAGGTATCCGAGCCCAATGTCCACCATCCACTGCAAGGGCCGGGCGATTCGTGGATGGTCCTTGAACAACTCGAGTGCTTCACCAGACGTCATCGCCAAGACGTCAGATATCGAATGGTCCCGGTAGCGGACATCCAGAGTCTCGGCTTGGAACCGCGCACCCCCACACTCCACGCAGGGCACCGTGACAGGCGCCAAGAATTGCAATTCCACAAGCTCGGCCCCCGCTCCCTTGCACACCTCGCAGCGGCCACCGTGAATATTGAACGAGAAGCGCGACTTGTCGTAGCCGCGCACACGACTCTCGGGCAGAGCCGCGAAGAGGTCGCGAATCGGACCCAGCACCTTGGTGTAGGTGGCCGGGTTGGAACGTGTCGTACGCCCGATCGGCGCCGCATCGACCACCACCAGGTCAGTCATGCGCTCAACGCCTTGCAAGCTCTTGTACTCGCCGGCCACCTCGCACTCGCGGCCCAGGGCACGCAGCACGGCGGGGCGCAGGGTGCGCTGAATCAGCGTAGACTTGCCCGACCCGGAGACTCCGGTCACCGCCACCAAACAACCCAGGGGCAGGTCCAAATCCACCTGCTTCAGGTTGAACGCGCAGGCCCCGGTCAGACTCAGGAACTCACCGTTGCCTGCTCGTCGCTCGGGAGGCGCAGGCAAGTGCATCTCCCCACGCAAGAGGCGACCCGTCGGTGTTTTGGCCCGAGCCACTTCCTGCGGCGTGCCCTGCGCCACCACGCGCCCGCCGAAATGTCCCGCGCCCGGTCCCACATCCACGATCCAATCGGCAGCGCGCAGGGTGCTCTCGTCGTGCTCGACGACCACCACGCTATTGCCCTGATCGACGAGGTCACGCAAGGCTCCCAGCAGGGCAGCGTGGTCCCGGGCGTGCAGGCCGATTGAGGGTTCATCGAGTACGTACAACACCCCAACCAAGCCGGCGCCCAATTGAGCGGCCAACCGAATGCGTTGGGCCTCCCCGCCCGACAAGGTGTCGGCACCCCGCTCGAGGCACAAGTAGCCCAATCCCACCTTCTCGAGGAATTCCAGGCGTCGGTCCACCTCGGACAGCAGGTCGCGGGCGATGCGCTGTTGACGCTTGTTCAACTCTAGAGAGTTCAGGCGCGCGGGCAGCTCGCAAACCGGAAGTCGACACAATTCCGGCAAGGTTGCGCCCCCCAAGCGAACGTGACGCGCAGCTTCCCCGAGCCGACTGCCCTGGCAGTCGGCACATGAGCGCGTCGTCAGGAAGCGACCCACGAGCTTGCGTTGGGTTCCCTTCGCAATGGCGCGCTCCAATTCGGTCAGGACTCCACGGAAGGGTCGGCGCCATGTCCACTGCCCCTTGCCGCGCTTGCCTTTCCAGCGCTTCTTGTCCTCAAAGCGCTCATCCCCCGTGCCGCGCAGAATGATGCGCCGCGCCGCGGGAGTCAGATCCGACCAGGGAGTATCGAGACTGAAGCCGCCATGTGCAGCAATCTGCTCGAGGAATCTGAATTCCACACGTGGAAACAGCAGTGCACCTCCGCTGGCGCGTGTGACGGCCAGGGCTCCCGCGCGAATCGAGAGAGAGCCATCGGCTACGACAGCCTGCTCACTGGGAGCCTTGAGCGATCCTAGCCCCTTGCAGGTGGGGCAAGCCCCCTGGGGAGAGTTGGGTGAGAAGAGGCGAGGTTCCAGCTCCGGCAACTCGCGTCCGGTTTCGGGGCACACCGCTTGGGTCGACACCGACTGCACACCATCTGGAGTCAGTACGAGCATGCTTCCGTCGCCCAGATCCAATGCGGCATCCACGGATTCCCGTAGACGCGCGGGACTGTCGGGGTTGGGCTTGAGCCGATCCACGACAACCTCGATCGAGTGCCGTTTGTAGCGTTCGAGTTCGGGCACCTCCTCGATGCGCTGGACTGTCCCGTCGACCCGCACGCGCACGAAACCCTTGCGGCGTAGGTCTTCCAACAGGGCACGGTGCTGACCCTTGCGGTCGCGCACCAGGGGCGCCGCAAGCTGCACAGGGACGCCGGTGTAAGCCCGCAGCAACTCCTGGACGACAGATTCAGGAGTGCGAGACTCCACGGGCTCACCACACCAGGGACTATGAGCCACACCGGCCCGAGCAAAGAGCACGCGCAGGTGATCGGTGACCTCAGTCAGGGTCCCGACCGTGGAGCGTGCGCCGCGCGGAATGGAGCGCTGATCCACGGCGATCGCCGGGGAGAGCCCGCTGATACTCTCGACATCCGGCATGGAGATGCCTCCCAAGAACTGCCGCGCGTAGGCCGACAGGGTCTCCAAGAAGCGCCGCTGCCCTTCGCGGTAGAGGGTATCGAAGGCCAAGGAAGACTTGCCCGAACCCGAGACCCCGGTGACCGCGACCAATGCGTTACGCGGCAAATCCACGTCGACTCCCGCCAGGTTGTTCTGGCGCGCACGGCGAATGCGAATGAGGTCATCCGGTTGGGCGCTCTTCATAGGGAAAAGGACGGGGTTGGTGGAGACGGCCGGCGCTTGCTCCGATACCCCAGATACGGTCCGTGAGCCCCCTCACGGTGACCTGCAAGACGGGCGAATCGGGGATTGGGAGCGCCCAAACGAGTCCGACAGTGTAACCCAGACAACCGCCATTCTCCTAGCCCTCCAGCGGGCCCCCACGCCTCAGATTGTGGGACCTGCGCCCCTAACCCACACGCGCCAGATGTTCTGCCATAGCCGCATGCAGACGGGGTCCCGCAGCCAGAATGCTCCCTCCTCGGAGCCAATCGGAGCCCAATCCCACGTCCGTCACCTGCCCTCCGGCCTCAGTCACCAGCAAGCCCCCCGCGGCCACGTCATGTGGAGAGAGGTGGTACTCCCAAAAACCGTCCAGCCGGCCGTCCGCCACGAAGGCCAGATCGAGTGCGGCCGACCCCATGCGGCGCAGTCCGCGAGCCACGTGAAAGAAACTGGCGAAGTGATCGAGGTTGGAGGGGCTCAACTCGCTGCGGCGGTAGGCAAAGCCAGTGGCCAGCACAGCTTGCTTCACGGTGGCGGTTTCCGAGACTTTCATGGGCCTGCCGTCGACCTCTGCCCCACCCCCGAGAACCGCGCTAAAGGTCTCCCCCAGCAGCGGGGCATGAATCACCGCCACCTGAGGGGCATCCCCCACCCAAAGACCCATGGATACCGCGAAGCAGGGCAATCGCTGAACAAAATTGACCGTCCCATCGAGCGGGTCGAGAAACCAGCGCGGAGAGTCGTCCTCGGGGTCGCGAGTTTCCTCCTCGGCCTCGATTGAATGATCAGGGCAAGCGTCTCGCAAGCGCCGCACGAGCGTGCGTTCGGCATCCAGATCGGCGGCCGTCACCAAGTCTCTGTAGTGGCTCTTGCGGCCGATCGCTGAAGGGTCCAGAGAGCCCAAGTGTCCGAGCAAGACCTGTCCCGCTTCGCGAGCCGCATCCACCGCCAGGCTGCGCAGGCGTTGCCGTTCAGCAGGGTCCATCAACGGCAGGCCGCAAGCAGGCCGCAGATGCGATCCTGCATGGGTTTCCAGCAACGGTTGTTGAGACCCGCGATCGTGGGATATTCCACTAGGATCGAAAAGGCCAGGCGCCGTCCCGTGACGGTTTGGACGAGCCCGGAGAGTGCGCTGGTGCCGTTGATAAAACCGGTCTTCGCCCAAACGCGGCCAGACGTGCTGGGGCCGGTCATGCGGCGCTCCAGGCTGCCGCGCTGCCCAGCCAGCGGCATGGCGGCCAGAAGCAGATCTGCACTGCCATCCCCCTGATTCAAGGCGGCTGCGACCAAGGCCGTCAACTGGCTTGCGCTCACCCGATTGTCGCGACTGAGGCCCGAACCATCCACCTGCACGAATCCTGAATCCTGAATGCCTAGGGCCTGCAGGGCTCGCACGACGGCTCGTGCCCCACCGATGCGATCTCCGGATCCCCCCACTCGATCCCCGAGGTGCAAAAAGACCTGGTCCGCGACGGAATTGTTGGAGTGAGTCAGAATCGGAACTAGGTACGAAGTCAGCGGAGAGGTCACGCGCGCCACGGTCCGGCCCACGGGCATGGCACGTTGACGCCGGAACCCCCCGTCCACACGCACACCACGGCCTTCCAGGCCTCGGACGAGAGCGTGCCCAAACAGATCCACTGGATCGGGGTGAGCGAAGCGCCACAGGCGAGTTGGAGTCCCGGCGGGGACGCTACCGCTCACGGTGACCCCCCAGGCGTTGGCCCCCACCCGCACGTCGAGTTTGGCCCGGCTAGAGCCGGTTGTGACGCTGCCCTTGCGCCTGAGTCCATGTCCACGCGGGCGAACCACGACCTGAGCCATGCTACCCACGCGGGTCGCAGCGACACTGGCCGTGAGGCATCCAGCGTTGGCCGTAAATCCGCCGGACAGCGCACAGTATTCCTGCCAATAATCCCTTTCGGCCGGCCAGGCGGGACCGGGCCCGGGTACGCGGTAGCTGCCCTCATCGAGAATCAACGCCCCCGACACGCGGCTGATCCCGGCGACCAGCAGGGCATCGGCCAATCCATCGAGCCAGGGATCCAATGAACCGTCCCCACCCTCGACGTACATCGGATCCCCGTCCGCGCGAGCCACCAGGTCTCCATCGAGCACGCCGTCTCGGGCCTGGCCGAGGGCCTCGACGGGTGTCGCGAATTCCGCATTCGGGCCGAGCAAGACCAGAGCCGCTGCGCAGGTGATCAACTTCTGATTCGAGGCGGGCCGCATGGGCCGTTGGGCTTCGCGTTCCAATAGGACCAGGCCGCGATCCAGGTCACGCACGTGAACGGCCACGCGAATGTTCGCAGCGCTGGCCTTCCCCTGACTCACAGCCGTAGCGTCACCGCTCGCGTGCTGAATCGCAGCCTGCACGGCAGATGCCAGTGAAGCGTCGAGGTTTCGCGCCCAGCTGCCGGTATCCCCCAAGCGGTCTCCGCCGCCGGGCACTCCATCCTCCCGCAGTCCGCTGGCATTTCTTGGGGAAGGGGTGGCGCCAGTCGGCCCCAAGCCACCTGGCCCCGGGCGCGTCAGCGTCACATGACCTGATTCCACTCCCTCCTCGCCCATCAACCCGCCCCAGCCCAAGGCCAGCAGCAAGAGCGCCAGCACAAAGCCTGAACCGAGAAAGATCAGTCGCGAGGGGTAGGCAGTCGCTTGTCGTCGTTCGCCAGTTTCCATGTGGTCAAGAAAGCCAGTCGTGCCGTGGCCGCAATTTTCTCCACGTCCAAGCTGTCGGGCGTATCCCGCCAGGTGTGATAGTCCTTGTTCTTCTCAGGTGGATAGTCCTCCATGAAGAACACGACGGGAACGCCGATGGCGTGAAAAGAGTGGTGATCTGAGCGTTTGAAGAGCCCCGCGTCGGTGACCTTGGTGATACGGCGGATGCCCGTCCGGCCGCTGCGATTGGCCTTCTCCACGAGGCGCTCCATGCCCGGATTCTGCTTGAAACCCATGCAGAACACCTCATTTCTGGGGCCCACACCCAGCATGTCCAGATTCACCATGGCCACGACCTTCTCGCGTGGGACGGGCAGATTGGCGGCCAGCTCGCGCGAACCCAGCAGACCGTCCTCCTCTGCTGAGAAGGAGGCGAACAGGACAGTTCTCCGGGGCTGCGCTCCCTTGAAGGCCTGCGCCACTTGCAGCAGCGCTGAGGTTCCCGAGGCATTGTCATCCGCTCCGAACCCAACCCGTGCGCGCTTTCCAACACCAATGTGATCGTAGTGGGCTCCTACAACGACGACCTCTTCGCTTAGCTCAGGGTCGCTACCCGGTAGAAGCGCGACGATGTTGTTCAACACGAGATCGCTCTCCACGGTGGCTGAATTCAGGGTCACGACACGCCCATCCGGCCGCAGTCTGGCGGGCTTGCCCGAGCGGTCGACGCGTTCGGCCAGTGCGCCGATGTCCTTTCCACAGAGAGCTTCGGCACAGGCCGCGCTGATCTCCAGGGCGGGCAGCGGTGCGTCACGCCAGCGGTCGGTGTCGGGTGGATTGAACGAAGCGTACGTGTAGCGGTAACTCAGCGGAGCGCTAGTTGGCGGAGCGCCACCCTTCTTGTCGCGCCGCTCGGGGAAGGGGCGGCGCATGATCAACACCCCGACTGCGCCGCGCTCCTCGAGGGCCGCGACTTTGTTCCAGACAGAAGCCAGCGCTGTGATTTCCGGCCCCTTGAACTTTCGTTTGTGGTTCGGCTCGCCTTCGATGATCAGGGCAATCTTGCCCTCCAGGTCGAGCCCGTTGAGATCGTCGTAGCCGTCCTTCTTGGCTCGGATCCCAAAACCGGCGAACACCAGCTCTCCGCTGCACTCCCCGCCACAGCGGGGCAGCGGAACAAAGTCGGCCCCATACTCGAAAACCTGCTCTGCGTCGCCACGAGCCAGTATCAATGCGCAGTTCTTGGCATCGGGCCGCGTGTGTGGGACTCCCCGACGGTCGCTATCGACTTCAACTCGGAAGGGGCGCAGGAAGGTGCCGCCCTGCGGGCGGGTGGACCATGCGGGAACGGGCTCGTCTTTAGCCACGCGCTTCCAAACATCTTCGTTGTCCTGAGCCACGGTAAACCCAGCGGATCGGAACTTGTCGCAGATGTACTCGGCGGCCAAGGTTTGCCCCACGCTGGGAGAATCGCGTCCCTCGAGCTCCGGGGAGGCCAAGAAGGCCACGTGGCCCTGAATGGCCTTCTTCTCGATCACCCCCAAGGCCCCCGTCGGCGGTGCCTGAGCAGCCTGCACCGCCGATGCTGTCAGCGAACCGAGCACTAGCGCGACTGCGAACATGGGGCTGCAACGGTGGCTCTGGGGTTCCGGTCGACAGGAGCCAGGCTCAACTCCCAGACGATTTGCTAGCGAAGATCGACTCATCGACTTGGGAGCATAGCGACTGCGGAAGCCCAAATCCCGCCTGATGGACAGCGCTCAGGGCCGCCGGCAGGGGCGTTCGACCTACGCGATACGGGTCAAGGAGGCTCCTGCGGCCTCCACGGCGGCCAGGAGACGGTCGTAGCTAACGGGTTTAGCTAGAAAACCGTCCATCCCAGCGTCCCGACAGCGCTGTTCTCCACCTTCAAAGGCCCCCGCGGTCACGGCCAGGATGGAGACTCGCGCACTGCCGCGCGTGCGCTCGATGGCCCGGATCTTGCGAGTCGCTTCAAATCCGTCCATGCCCGGCATCTGTACGTCCATCAGGACCACATCGAAGGCGCCGGCCTCGAAAGCCCGCAGGGCTTGGGCTCCGCCTTCCGCCTGCTCGGCAGTGTGACCCGCGCGCTCCACGACCACGCTGGCAAGCCTGCGATTGACGACATTGTCGTCCACCACAAGCACACGCAGGGGCTCGGAGGAGGGGCTCGGCGGTGTGTCGACTTCCGATGTGATCTCCGTGAGGGGCAGGGTCAGGGTCACAGCGAGACCCTCCTTCTCGCGGCCCTGCAGAGTCAATCGGCCACCCATCATTTTGGCCAGTCGCGAGGAGATGGCCAGACCCAGCCCTGTTCCTCCGTGTGACCGGGTCGTGGATCCGTCCGCCTGGCGGAACGGTTCCAACCACTGATCCGAGTGGGCACCCTGCAAGCCAGGACCCGTATCCAGGACTTCGAACAGGATCCCCTCTCCCGAGGTGTCCGCCCCAAGGCGACAAATGATCTCGCCCTTGTCTGTAAATTTGACCGCGTTATCGAGCAGCTGACCAATGATCTGTCCCACTCGAGCGCGATCGCCCATGCGCATGGGCTCCCACTCGGTCGCCACGTCACAGGTCAAACGCAGGCCCTTGCTCAGTGCCCTCAAGCGAGCCCTGTCGACGTACTCGGAGAATACCTCCAGCAGGTCGAAGCTCTCCTGCTCCAACTGAACGGCATCGTTTTCGATGACCGACCAGTCCAAAACCCCGCGCACCAGGTGCAGCATTTCCTGGCCCGAGTGCTGCACATCGTGCAGCAGATCCAAAGTCTCTCCAGGCTTGGAGTCACGCGCCAAGAGATCGGCGATGCCTAGGATTCCATTCAATGGAGTGCAGAGCTCGTGGCTCATGTTGGCCAGGAACTCCTTGCGCGCCTGCTCGGCGGCTTGCGCACGGTCGAGCGCCACGGTCAGGTTGGCTAACGCCGTGTCCTTCTCTGCGCCAATCTTGACCAGCTCGCGGTTGCGGGCCTTCAGGCTATCCTGGGTATCACGCACACTGACGCGCATGTGATCCAGGGTTCCGGCCAGGCGCCCCAACTCGGCCGCACCGACCTGGGGCACGGGTGTCTGGAAATCACCGTCTGAAAGTCCCCGGGTCCGTGCATCGAGCACCTCCAGGGGGCGTCCCAGGTGCCGACGCAGGAGGCCGGCCAAGATCCCGGCCAACAGGGCGAAACTTCCCAGTCCAACCCACAGGATTTCCTTGGCACGTTGGCTCAGGATGGCCTGGGTCTGGGCCGTGGAAAGGGCCAGGTGCAAGGTCCCGAAGTAGAGCGGCTCCCGACCCGGAATCTGCAGTTCAATCGGGGCACTGTGGTGGCTGGCATCGAGCGCCAGGTTGCCCAAGTTGCCCACCTCGGAGAGGACTTCTCCGTCGCGCAAGATTCGAACGTAGAGCACCTCCTCATCCTGTCCCAGGAGCTCCACAAACGTGTCCACAGCCGCATAGTCATTGCCCGACAGCGGCTCTAGGCAGGAGGAGGCTCCTGAATTGACCAGGTGCTCCCCTAGGCGGTACAGGCTCTGATCCATCAACTGACGGTCTTCCCGGAACGACTGGTACCCCATCACACACGACACGCCGGCCACGATGGCCAGGGTCGCGCCGATGAGGCGCCAGGCGAGGGGGAGACCGTGTCGCGACATTACTTCTGCTGTGCGGTGAGCATGCCGGCCGTCGAAGTCGGAGAGCCGAAGCGCTTGGAGACCTTCATCCCTCGGCGCACGAAGTTGTACTCGCGATCCCGTGCGGGCACGAATCGGTCCACTCCGAAGGCGGCCAGAGCCTCAGGATTTTCCATCTGAACCAGAGTCTGCTTGAGAGCAGCCGCCACGTCAGCGTCCAGACCCGCCCGCGCGATCCAGGGCTTGGTTACGTTTTCGAACGAATGAACCACGACGAGGGAACCGTCGCTGTTCATCTTCTTGAACGTGCCTTCCTTGAGGGAACCCGCATCAAAGTCGCCGTGCTGCACGGCACCGGCAACCTTGTCGTGCCGTCCAAGGAACTCGTACTTGCTGAAGTCCTCGGCGGTGAGCCCGGCGTTGACCAGTTGCTCCTGAGCCAAGTAGCGACCGATCGTAGAGTTTTCGTCGCCAAAGGCGAAACTCTTGCCCGCCAGGTCGGCGAGGCTCTTGATGCCGCTGTCTTTGTGGGCGACGATCAATCCGTTGAAGCGTGTCTTGCCCTTCTTCTGCTCCATCGCGAGCAGTTGGATGTTCTTGTTGCTGCGCTTTGAGAGCACATACGAGGCCGGACCGAAGCGCACGAAGTCCACCTTGCCGGTAGCGAGAGCCTCAATGCCCTCCTCATACGTACGGAAAATGCGCAGTTCCACCTCGACGTCGCGGCCCAGGATCTTGCCGGCGTCGTCCTGAACGGCTTCCAGCATGGGCATGAACTTGCGGTACATGACCGTAGCCTTGTCCGATTGGTACAGGCCAAAGCTCAGCTGAACCGGATCGCTGACTTCGGGTTGCGGGTCCTGGGTTTGGATTTGCGGCGCGGGGCCCTGGAGGGCCGGGCACAGGCAGAGGAGTAGGTTGGCGAACATCGAATTGGGTGGGTAGCTGGTAGAAAGGGAACGTTCCCTCTTCGATCAGGACCCTGACCCAGCTTGAGCGCCGTCTGACGGCCCGCAGCGCTTCGCGGGAAATGGGTCCCAAACCGCCGCCCCAGCCCCCTGGGCCCCATTGGGCCGTCTCGAATCGAGATCGCCTCGATCCCAAATTCGCCCCTGACTACGAACGGGTGGATGCGAAACCGTCGGGATGGCCGCGCTTGAAGCGCCACGCATCCTCGATGATCGCGGTCAAATCCGCGCGTTTCGGCGTCCAGCCCAAGACCGAGCCGGCGCGCGTGCCACCGCTCACGAGCCGGGCCGGATCGCCCTCCCGGGGCTCAACAACCGTCACGGGAATGGCGTGCCCGGTCACGGCGCGCGCAGCTTCGATGATCTCGAGCACGGAAAAACCCTGGCCTGTGCCCAGATTGCAACTCAGCGATTCGATGCCGCTTTGCAAGAGAGCGACGGCGTCCAGGTGCGCCTGGGCCAGGTCACAGACATGAATGTAATCGCGAATGCAGGTGCCGTCCGGAGTGGGGTAATCCTGACCGAAGATCTTCAGCTCCTTTCTCTGCCCCAAAGCCACCTCAAGCACCAAGGGGATCAGGTGCGTCTCGGGAACGTGCACCTCGCCCAGGCTGCCGTCCGGCAGGGCCCCCGCGGCGTTGAAGTAGCGCAGGCACACGTTGCGCATGCCGTGGGCACGCTGGAAGCTGGCCAGGATTTGCTCCACAACCAACTTGGTGGCCCCATAGGGCGTGATCGGGGCCTGGGGTGCATCGTCCGGAATCGGCACCACCTCGGGCTGGCCATAGGTGGCACAGGTGGAGGAGAAGACCACATCGCGTACTCCCGCGCGCTGCAATTCGCGTAGGAGGTTGAGGGAATTCACGACGTTGGCCTGGTAGTAGAGTCCCGGATGGGTGACGGACTCGCCCACGTAGGTCTTGCCAGCGAAGTGCATCGCGGCCACCGGCTTGTAGCGCTTCAACGTGTTCGCGATGGCGCCACAGTCTGCCAGGTCCGCCTCGACAAACTCTCCTTGAACGGCCTCCCGGTGACCCGTCGAAAGGTCGTCAAAGGTGATGGTCTCCACGCCTTGTTGCCTGAGCAACTGCACCGCGTGACTGCCGATATACCCGGCGCCGCCAACGACGAGAACCGGACCTTGGGGCGTGGGTAACTGGGCCATGCGGGGGAGTGTACAGCCAGCGATCCGTGGAAGCCTCCCTTGCTGCCCAGTCGGGGTTTTGAGGCGGCCCGACGCGCCCGCAAATTCAACCCTTGTGAACTGACTGGGTTTGGTGTGCTTTCATTCCGCGAATTGCCCCCAGCTTCAACGAAAACGGGCTGGCGGCCAGCAGCCCCCCCTCCTCACGCAGCGGGGCCCGACTGGTGGTCTCGAACGTCCGCAGACGAGGCCAAAGGAAGGAATGCTGTTTGTGGTTAGGTCCACGGAACCCAGTCAGTTCTCAACTCTTGCTCCAAGGTGGGACAAGTCGTTCCAGAATCCAGGCCAGGACTTGGCCACGCAGCCGGAATCTCGAATCCTGAGCCCCTCGAACCCCATCCCCAGCAAGCCAAACGCGAAAGCCATGCGATGATCCCCGCGGGGATCCAGATCGGTGACGCGCCTGGGATCGGCCCCCCCGCTGGGAGGAGACTCCACCGACAACCAGTCGGGACCCCGGCGGACTCCCCAGCCAAGTCGTGTCAGGCTCTCGACCAGACCGCTCAATCGCGGGCTCTCCTTGCCATCCAGGGTGCCCAGGCCACTCAGTCTGCTGGGCTCTCCAGAATGCAGACAGGCTAGGGCCGCGACCACAGCCAGGACGGGTGCGAGATCGGGTTCCCCCTGCAGGTCGAGGCTTGCCCCCCTGCGCGGATGTCCACCGGCAATCAACCCCGAGGGCTCACTGACGGCCCGACATCCGAAGGCGCGCAGATGCTCCATGACCCGCACGTCCCCCTGGTCGGAGGATGAATCAAGACCGGGAACGCACACCGTTCCCCCACTCACACAGCCGGCGGCCAAAGCCACCGCTGCAGCCGAAGCGTCGGGCTCGACCCGCACCACTCCCACGGGTGCCACGAGCTCACCCCGAACTTCGAAAATCTTCCCAGTCTGGACAACCTGCACGCCAAAGGTCGCTAAGACGGCTTGGGTCAAGCGCACATAGGGCAGGCTGGGGATGGCCCCATGGACCGTCAAGACTCCCGTGCCGCGCCGGGCTAGCGCGAACAACAGGGCGCTGAGCTCCTGACTCGATTGGGGGTCGCGCAGGATGAGCTGCTCAGGGCAATCCACTGGCTGACAGCTCAAGGGCCAACTACCGGTCACTCCCTTCGGCGTCACCGGCCTGGCGCCTGCGTCACGTAGCGCCCGAACGAGTGGGGCACTCGAACGGTGAACCAGTGTCCCTTGCGGGACGATGCGAAAGGGACTCTCGGCTGCACCACTGAGCGCCAGGCACCCGGACAACAAGCGCGCTGCAGTGCCCGATTCTCCAACGGACAAGATGCGCTGCACCTGAGCCGAGGTTTGCCCGTCGGTCGGCCTTCCGGGATAGGAGCCCTCTGACCCCCATTTCGCACCGGCAAGAGTTCGCAGCGCACCCAGCAGGGACGCCACATCCTGATTCTCCGGCAGGCCGTCCACCTGGCTGACTCCTGAAGCCAGGAAAGCGCCTAGCAATTGGCGCTGGGCGAGGGACTTCGATCCGGGGACAGCCAAGCTCCCCGCAGCGGGCCGCCCAGGATGCACCGTCACCAGGGCGCTCTCCGAATCGTTGGCCGCGGGCTCCATAGCTCCGGATTGTAGTCCCCGCGCAGGCCTGACATACTCCCCCGCCACACATCTCACAGGCCTCCTAGCTCCAACCATGTCCAACGACTCGATTTACCTAGGCCGCGATGACGCGCCGCCCGGCTTGCAACAGATCGCCAGCGGCAAGGTCCGCGACATCTACGCGATTGACACAGAGCGCCTGCTATTCGTCACGACCGATCGCATCTCGGCCTTCGATGTGGTCATGGAGGATGGCGTTCCCCATAAGGGTCACGTACTGACGTCCATCGCTCAGCACTGGTTCCTGCATACAGAGGACATTCTACCCAATCACTTCTTGGGAACGGATCTGTCCGAGGTGCCGGGTCTGGACAACCAATGGCGCGAGCGCCTGCAGGGACGCAGCATGGTCGTCCGGCGCTGCGAACCCGATCCGATTGAGTGGGTCGTGCGCGGACACATCGCCGGATCGGGCTGGAAGGAATATCAGAGGGCTGGCAGCGTCTGCGGAATCCCCTTGCCCGAGGGCCTGCAATTGGCGCAAGAGCTCCCCGAGCCGATCCTGACACCCACCACCAAGTTGGAGGCGCACGACCGCCCCCTCTCTCCCGCCGAAGCCGCGGAACTCGTAGGCGAGGAGCGCTATCGCCATGGAGAAGCCGTTGTCATGGCCCTCTTCGAACGCGGCACCACAGAACTCGCTCAACTCGGTATTCGCCTGGCGGACACCAAGTTCGAGCTGGGGACATGCAACGGCCAGACCTTGCTGATTGACGAGGCTCTCACTCCCGACTCCTCCCGTTTCTGGGCGGAAGACCTCTACAAGGTAGGCATCAGTCCCCCGAGTTATGACAAGCAGATCCTGCGCGACTACCTCGAGACATTGAACTGGAACAAGGAATATCCCCCTCCGCAGCTCGACCCTGCGGTACTCGCCAAGGTGGGTTCGAGCTACCTCGAAATCTGCCAGCTGATCACCGGCTCCTCACCCCTGGAGGTGACCTCGTGAAAGTCGCCCTCTTGATGGGATCGGACTCGGACCTGAAACGGCTGGAGCCCTGCCTCGCGGTTCTAGCCAAGCTTGAGATCCCCTGCCTGGCCAGGGTGCTTTCCGCTCACCGCACGCCCGAAGCCTTGGCCGCCTTTGTACAGGACGACGCACCTGCCCAGGATGTGCGCGTGTTCATCTGCGCCGCTGGGGGGGCGGCCCACCTGGCCGGGGTCGTGGCCGCACACACCAACCTGCCCGTACTCGGAATCCCCATGGACAACCCGCCCCTGGGAGGACTCGATGCCTTGCTGGCCACGGTCCAGATGCCCGGAGGAGTTCCAGTGGCCACCTTGGGCGCAGGCGCCGGTGGACCTGTCAACGCCGCACTCCACGCCGCTCGAATTCTGGCCCTCTCGGATGAGGACCTGTCGGAGCGCGTCGAAGCGTATCGCAAGGAGCAAGTGGCGGCCGTGGAAGCCAAGGATGCCAAGCTGCAAGCACGTCTGCGCGAGTCAACGCAGGGGGCCGCAGGGGCGTGAGTGCCCAGGCCCACGTCGAGACCCTGCGCTGGGAAGGGCAATGTCCGGGTTACGTGTCGATGGTCGAGCAGACCCTGCTGCCTGGACAGCATGTACAGCTCGAAGTGCGGACCGTCCCGGAGATGGTAAACGCCATCTATCGCTTGGCTGTACGGGGGGCGCCGGCCATTGGCGTGGCCGCAGCTTTTGGCGTCTTGCTGGGGGTACAGGACCAGGGAGCATTGAACCGGGAAGAGTTCCAGAAGCACACCCTGCTGGTTTGCGATGAACTGGCGACCGCGAGGCCCACGGCTGTCAATCTCTTTTGGGCCCTCAATCGCATGCGCCAGCGGCTGGCACTCGATTTTGAGCAGGGTCTGGACGTGGCGGGCCTGATCGCTGGGCTGTTTGAGGAGGCACACGAGATTTTCACTTCCGACCGCGCCACGTGTCGGCGCATGGGAGAGATCGGTGCGGAACTCATTGCGGACGGTCAGTCTCTTCTGACCCACTGCAACGCTGGCGCCCTGGCGACAGCAGGCATGGGAACAGCCCTCGCCCCGATGTACGTCGCAGCCGAGCAGGGCAAGCAGTTGCACGTGTACGCCGACGAGACGCGGCCGCTGCTCCAGGGGGCGCGCATCACAGCCTGGGAACTCATGCAGGCCGGCATCCCCGTGACCCTGATCACCGACAGCATGGCTGCGCGGGTCATGCAGGAGGGCAAGGTGGATGCGGTCTTCGTGGGTTCCGATCGCATTGCAGCCAATGGGGATGTGTGCAACAAAATCGGCACCTACGGAGTGGCCCTCTCGGCCCAGGCCCATGGCATCCCGTTCTACGTCGTGGCTCCCCTATCCACGATTGATCCCAGTCTCTCGGATGGCTCCAAGATCCCCATCGAAGAACGACCCGCCGCCGAGATTACGGAGGGCCTGGGTCGCCTCACCGCTCCGGCCGGGGTGGACACCTACAACCCGGCCTTCGATGTGACGCCCGCTCGATTGGTGACCGGCCTGATCACCGAAGTCGGGCTGCTCACGGCTCCCGATGCCGCGTCTATCCAGTCGGCGCTGACCCGCGCCTAGGGCAAGGGCTGCCGACGGGGCCTGGGGCGCTTATCAATCTGAGACTCCCGCGGCAAAAGCCCCCAATATGTAAGGATTCTGAGTGTTGTGGTACGCTTGCGGGGTCTCTCTCCCTTTCGGCCAGTCTCGGCTTTTTAGAACAAGCCCAAACCCCCCGCAAACCCATGAAGTCACTCCTCCTGCCCGCCAGTCTGCTAGGCCTGTGCTCGCTGGCCCAAGCTCAGGGCAACCTGCTGCAACTCCAAACCAACATGGCGTTTGGCCTGCAGAGCAGCCAGATCGTCACTCTCGACGGGACCTTCGTGCCCGGCCAGACGTTGGTAACGGATTTGGACCTGGCCGGCATGCCGGTCACCCTCGAACTCGCTCCCTTCTCCATCCGTGACGCGGCCTTTTCATTGAAGGTGGCGGGCGCCAATGGCGAGCGCTTCGTCGATCCGGGCGACTTTCGCACCATGCGCGGAGCGGTTCTGGAAGATCCTGGAAGCATTGTGGCCGGCTCCCTGCTCGACGACGGACTCTATGCGCGCATCAGCCTGACGAGTGGCGATGACTACTGGCTTGAGCCTCTGGTCGCACGCGTGCCGGGTGCGCAGGCCAACCAGTACGTCCTCTACCACAACGACGATACGGTCAGCCGCGCCGGAACCTGCGGCGCCGACAGACTGGCCGACAATAACCCCAAGTTCGTGCCTCCGCCCAGTGGAGACACCTACACCATGGGCATGCACTACACCGCCGATTTGGGCGTGGACTGCGACTACCGTTTCTTCCAGAAGTGGGGCAGCAAGGGTGCCGTCAAGAACCGCGTCGAACTGGTGATCAACACCATGGATGTTGAGTATCAGCGCGATGGGAACATCACCCATCGCATCACCCAGATCATCGTGAGGACCGCTCAGGGGCCCTACACCCAGACGGATCCTAGCGCTCTCTTGAACCAGTTCCGCAGCGAGTGGAACAACAACCAGAAGAGCGTCAAGCGTGATGTGGCGCACCTCTTCACGGGTAAGAACCTCGATGGCAGCGTCATCGGGATTGCCTACGTAGGGGTGATCTGCAACAAGAACTCCGGATACGGCCTCGTGCAATCTGACTGCTGTGGCTCGCTGTCCTGTTCTGCAGACCTTTCGGCCCACGAGCTCGGACACAACTGGAACCTCGGCCACTGCAGTTGCAGCGGATACACCATGAACTCCAGCCTGACCTGCGCCAACCGCTTCCACCCCAGCAGCAGCATTCCCGCCCTCATCTCGTACCGCAACTCGAGGGGTTGCCTCGACAACCCGCTCCCAGGCGACGTGTTGTTTGAGGACGACTTCGAGAGCGGCTCGATGAAGGCCGGGTGGAACTGCTCTACGGCCACGCGCTGCAAGATGCAGAGAGCTTCGGCCTACAACAGCGCCTGGGGTGTTGCCCTGAAGAAAACCGTCACACTGGACCGTGCGGTGAGCACCGTCGGCTACCCAGGGGTCACGATCGTCTGTGCGGAGCGCAGCCAGAACTACGAGGCCACCGAATTCCTCACCCTCGAGTGGTTCGATGGCGCCACGTGGAACACTGCGGATCAGTGGCAGCAGAAGGGCTGGCGTGAACAGTTCACGACCCTCCCCGCTGCAGCTGGCAACAACGCGGCCTTTGCCGTGCGCTTCTCCTGCAACGCAGTCGGCAAGAAAGAGCGCTCCAAGCTGGACAACGTCGTTGTCGTAGGCGGCTGAGCCAAGCAGGCAGGCCTATGACAGGTCCATCTGGAATTCCAACTGGCCACCCGGATTGGGGACTCAAGTGAGCCCCTGGTTCGGGTGCTGCCACATCTGCCCAAGCGGTGGGAACCTCGGGAGCCGCCGCTTCGTCTACCTAGTTCGTACGCCCTCTCATGGGTGACTCCCGTGCACATCCACCACTCCCCAAGCAACTCCCATGGTCAATTTCCCACTCAGGCGCTTCTTGCCCCTTTCCGCCGCTCTAGGCCTGGCCGCCCTGGCCGGAGCCCAAGACAACCTCGTTCACATCCAAGCCAACATGGCCCTGGGCCTGGAAGACAGTGAACTCATTCGCATCCAGCAGCCCATGTCCATTGGAGCGCCGATCCTGCTTAACGTGGATCTCGGCGGCTTGCCCATGACTCTGGATTTGACGCCGAGATCCGTTCGGACCAGCGGATTCCAAGTGGTCACGGTGGATGAGGACGGTGTGGAGACTCCTGTCGAATCCGGACCCGTGCGCACCCTATGGGGCTCTGTGCTCGAAGACCCGGGCAGCCTCGTCTCCGCCAGCTTGATGGATGATGGCCTGTACGCACGCATCAGCCTCTCGAGTGGGGACGACTACTGGCTGCAGCCCATCGCTTCCAAGGTGCACAACGCAGCGCCCAATGACTACCTGCTGTACCACAACGATGACGTGATCGATGTGATCCGCAACTGTGGTAGCGATCTGTTGCCGGATAACGATCCCGTCGCCCAGTCCATCGGCGGTGGCGGCAGCACCTACGGCCCCGGCACCTTCTGGATCTGCGAGATTGCCTGTGACTGCGATGGCAACTACTACAACAAGTACGGCAGCGCAGCCGCCGTGCAAGCTCGCATTGAAGCTGTCATCAATGGATTGAACGTCCAATATCTTCGTGACGTCAATATCCGCCACGACATCAGCTACCTACTGATTCGCACCTCCAACGGACCGTACACATCCACTGACCCCTCGACCCTGCTGAACCAATTCAAGAACGAGTGGGTTTCCAACCAGTCGAGTGTCCAGCGGGACATCGCCCACCTGTTCACGGGCAAGAACCTGAACGGCGGCGTGATCGGAATCGCATGGCTTGGCGTCATCTGCAATAAGTCGCTGGGTTACGGACTTGTGCAGTCGGATTGCTGCGGCTCTTTCGCGTGTACAACGGACCTCTCGGCACACGAATTGGGACACAACTGGAACGCGGGCCACTGCACCTGCAGCGGCTGGACGATGCACCCCTACATCGGCTGTTCCAACCGTTTCAATGCCACGAAGACAATCCCCGGAATCACATCATTCCGCGACAGCCGCAATTGCCTGGACCAGGGTGCGAACGGCACGGTACTGGCCTCCGATGACTTCGAGAGTGGGACCTTGGACCCTCAATGGAACTGTTCAGACGCCCTGCGCTGCCGCATTAAGCGCAAGGCCCAGAACAAGAACAGCACTGGGAAGTGGGGTCTGCAACTGCAAAAGACGGTCGATATCGATCTGGCGGTTAGCACAGTGGGCTACCCGACGATCGACATCTACGTGTCGGAACGCAGCCAGAACTACGAGGCCTCCGAATTCCTGAGCCTGGACTGGTTTGATGGTTCGACGTGGCAGACAGCCGACCAGTGGCAGCAGAAGGGTTGGAGGGATCAGTTGGTCACCCTGCCCGCCGCCGCCGGCAACAACGCCAACTTCCAGTTGCGATTCAGCTGCAACGCCAAGGGCAAGCTCGAGCGCTCCAAGGTGGACGACGTGCTGGTTGTCGGCAACTGACCGTTGCCCATGCCCGCCCTCCGAGCCCTCGGTTCGGAAGGCGGGCCAAGGGCAATCCTCCGAAGCCCCGGCGTGCGGCAGCGCGTCGGGGCTTCTTTCATTCCAGCCCGCTGGGCGTGCCCCCTATTGAGACCGGTTCTGGGTTGAGCCTTCAGGGCGCCACGCCGTGGGACCGATAGGTGACCTGGGCCAATCCCCTCCCTCAATCGAGTACCCCCATGGCAACCCAACCTCCCACCCATTCCGACGAGCCGACCGCGGCGCCGAACAAGAAGGCCAAGCCCACCAAGGCCGACGAAATGACTCCCGAACTCCTGGAGTTCATACGAGCCGTTGATGAGTACAAGCGCGTGCAGGGGCGCCCCTTCCCCTCCTGGGGTGAGGTACTCTCGATCCTGACCGATCTTGGCTACGCCAAGTGGGATGGGCACGGGCCCATCCACTAGAAACGGCGTGTTCCGCGCTGCGGCCTAGTAGATTGGCAGGCGTTCGCAAACAGCAGCCACCTCGCCGCGCAGGCGGGAGGCGCAGGCCTCGTCATCTGGGTGCTCCAGGCGTTCCGCGATAGCCCCAGCTAACCAGGCCATATCCGCTACGACAAGCCCGCGCGTCGTGACAGCTGCCGTGCCAAGTCGAATTCCTGAGGCCTCCATGGGAGGACGCTCGTCAAAAGGAATCAGGTTCTTGTTGCAAGTGATGTCGATCGAGTGCAGCGCGCTCTCGGCGGCTGCTCCCGAGAGACCGGCCGCATGGACATCCACTAGGAGCAGATGGTTGTCCGTGCCACCCGACACAAGGCGCAGGCCATGGGATAGCAGAGCCTCTGCCAGGGCTGTCGCGTTGGCCACCACCTGCCCTTGGTACTCGGCGAAGCTGGGTTGTGCAGCTTCCCGCAATGCGATGGCCTTGGCCGCGATCACGTGCATCAACGGCCCCCCCTGGCCGCCTGGAAAGATCGTACTGTTGAGCTTCTTGAGCCAGTCCAGGCTGTCGGTCAGGATCATGCCACCGCGCGGACCTCGCAGTGTCTTGTGCGTCGTGAGCGTCACAACGTCTGCGTGGGGAATCGGGGAGGCGTGCACACCCGCCGCGACAAGGCCCGCGATGTGCGCCATGTCCACCATGAGACTGGCGCCCACTTCCTTCGCGATGGCCGCAAAACCCTCAAAATCGATGCTGCGTGGGTAGGCCGAGGCGCCCGCCAGCAGCACGCGCGGTTGGAACTCACGCGCCAGCGCGGCGACCTGCTGCAGGTCAATGCGCTCCGTGTCCCGGTCCACCCCATAGCCCTTGAAGTCGTAGAACACGCCTGAAAAATTCTTCGGGTGACCGTGGGAGAGGTGACCACCGTGATCGAGATCCATAGCCAGGACCCGATCCCCGGGTTCGCACATGGCCATCAGGGCGCCCATGTTGGCTTGGGTCCCGCTGTGGGGTTGCACGTTGGCGTAGCCGACGTTGAAAACGCTCTTGGCTCGCTGGCGAGCTAGGTTTTCCACATCATCCACGTGCTCGCAGCCGCCGTAGTAGCGGCGCCCGGGGTAACCCTCGGCGTACTTGTTGGTGAGCGCCGTCCCCATGGCAGCAATCACCTCAGGCGAGGCGTGGTTCTCCGAGGCGATCAACTCCAACTGATCCTCTTGGCGCTGGCATTCGGCGTCGATCGCGTCCCAGACTTCCCGATCCGTCCGTTCCCCCGCTTGGGAGCCAAACCCGGCACTCAACGGATCACCTCTTCCGTGTTGCTGGCCAGTTCCTCGGCCTGCAGCAGTTCGGCCGCCCCGAGGGGTGCGACGCGTTGGTTGGATTCGTAGATCCCGGCAGCGTCCGGATCCAAGGCCCCGTCTTCACTCCACGCGAAGAACGGCCCACTGAGTTGACCCGCCACAAAATCGCCGAACATGCGTCGCTTGCCGTTCTCATACCAGCGCTGTGTCAGGCCGTGCAGTTCACCCTGCGCATAGAAGGCGACTTCAAACGGCGAACCGTCGAGGAACCAGGCTCTCTTTGCCCCTTCGGGGATGCCTGCGACAAAAGTCGTCTGCAGCCGCAATTTGCCGTTGGGGTGCCACTCGAGCCACTCCCCCACCTGCGCGTCCATCTCGAACGATCCCTGGGATTGGAGCTCGCCATTGGCGTACCACCCCTTCGCCACGCCCTCTTTCAAGCCGTTGTCAAACTCAAGCGAGTTGAGCTTGGCGCCGCCTTCGAAGTACTTGGTTTCCGTGCCTTGCTTCAACCCGTTGACGAATACCGATTCTGCTTGCAGAGCCCCACTCTCGTAGTAGATCACGCTCTTGCCGTTCGCTTGCCCATCCTTGAATTCGATCGATGAGCGTGGCTTGCCGGATGGGTAGAATGCCTCGAGCAACACTTGCGAACCCGCCACAAACATCGCTTTCTCCTGGACCTCGCCGGTTTCGTGGTAACTCAGCCACTCTCCATCCCGCTGGTCTGCTCGGTAGTTGCCGGTGGAATGCACCTGACCACTCGGGTACCACTCCTTGTATTCACCCTGCATGAGCCCTGCGGCGTAGTTCACCTCACTCTTGTCCCTGCCATCCTGGTGCCACTCCTTCCACAGGCCCTGCTCCAGACCTTCATCTGAGTAGGTGCCGCGCTTGGCTACCTGACCGTTGGGGTGGAACTCGGAGTACTCACCCACGAACTTCCCGTAGCGAGTTGTTCCCTGGGTCTTGGGCATGGACTGCGCCTCATCCCAGAAGGTCTGCGCTGGGCGCAGTCCGGATGCGTCGCCCGAACCGGTCTCAGAATCGCCACAGCCGGCGATCGAGCCGAACAGGCCCAGAAAAAGCAACGCGGGAACGCGCGGTGTCAAGCGGTGTACGGAGATCATGGGGCGTGAAGCGATGGATGCTGAATCAGGAGGAGTCATCGTTACGGATACGGTTCAGGTCTGTCCCGCGAGATCCTACCTTGGGAATTCCGAGGATTCTGCCCTGGCCTTCGAACCCGACCAACGACTTGGGTGGCATCCCGTAGGGATCGTGGCCCGCAGCCGTTGAGCCCGGTAGGATCCAGCAGTACTCAACGCCCCCTGCCCCAAATTGATGGACTCAACCCGCTACAGCCAGGCCTCGCCGCGCTGCGACCCAATCGCCGAGGCAAGCTTGCCCGCCGAACTGCCCGCCGAACGGTTCGCCATTTGGGCCGCTGTCCTACTGGCTACCTGTCTGTCCAGCTGTGGCCCCTCGCAGCCGTCGTCCCCCAACGTGCTGCTCGTCACGCTCGATACGACGCGACCGGATTATTTCTCGTGCTACGGGGGCACGAATCGCACACCCGGTTTTGACGCCTTGGCGCGCTCAGGCGTGCGCTTCGAGTCGGCACTGTCCACCTCGGCCGTGACACCCGTTTCTCACGCCAGCATCCTGACTGGGTTGAATCCGTACGACCACGGTTTGCGAGTCCTGTCGGCTGCCAGCGGGTTCCGCCTGCCCACATCGAGCACCACACTCGCCGGGTACTTGAAGAGCGCCGGTTACGCCACCGGGGCAGTCCACTCTGCGTTCCCGGTTTCGAGTTACTTCGGATTCAACCAGGACTTTGACCGCTTCGAAAGCTTTGACGGCACGATGGATGTCGGCAACGGAAAGACCGTCTGGAATCTCGACGACCTGCAACGCCGATCCGATGCCACAACAGCCCTGGCCCTCGAAGTGATTGACGACCTGCGATCCGGAGGCCGCCCGTTCTTCCTGTGGGTCCACTATTGGGATCCCCACGATCCCACGGTCCTGCCTCCAGACGAATGGTTGAGCGGAATCGGGGGCAGCTCGGCTGGAGGCTCCGCCTCGGCCCAGTACGAACAGGTCTATTCAGCGGAAGTGCGCTATATGGACCGTCAATTCCAAGGGCTGATGGATGGTTTGGAGAGGAATGGATTGCGCGAAACCACTCTGATCGCATTGACGGCCGACCACGGCCAGGGCCTAGCGGATGGGCACAAGCGACACGGTTGGGCCGCGCACCGCATGACCTACCAGGAACAGATTCACGTGCCCCTGATCTTTGCAGGCCCCGGATTGCCCGTGGGCGACTCCCAATCCGCCCTGGCCAGCACAGTCGACATCGTGCCGACCCTACTCGACCTGGTAGGCATCGCCGAACTACATCCCAGCCAGCTCGATCTGGACGGCCGCAGTCTACGCCCCTTGTGGGAGGGACAGAGCCTGCCGCCGGCAATTGCCTACGCCGATCAGATCAATGGCTACGACTTCAACGCCAAGATGGTCGAGCAACGACCGGACGCAGCCTTTCTCTTCACCGTGTGCGATGGAACTTGGAAGCTCATCTGGCGCCCACACATGCCTGCCCGTTCGGAGTTGTTCAACCTCGAGGAAGATCCCCTCGAAACCGTCAACCGCATTGGTTCCGAGCGCGCCACATACCTGCGGCTGATGGCGGACCTCGCCGAACGGCGCCCATGGGTTCTGACACACTTCCCCGACGATGGCAGCGGCGGGGCCGTGGGGGTAGGAGAAGCACTCAGCGCGCTTGGATACTCCGGCTCGGGAGACGAAGGAGACACGGGACTCGTCTGGCGCTGGATCTGCCCCGAACACACTGAGTACTCCCTGCCCCACCCCCTGCCCGCCAATTCCGCCAGCACCCACGGCGAGGACGGCTGTCAGCGGCTGCTGGTCCCGGTGTGTGACTGGAGCTCGCTGGGCAAGCCGGCGCCGCGATAGACGCGGCTTGCCCCGGGTGCCTACCAACAGAAGTCGTTGACCAACCGCGGCGTACCCCGGTCTCCCGCACCAAAGTAGGTCGTCGACGAGCACCAATCCCAACCGTCGTCGTTGTTGCCGCTCAGCTCCTGGGTAGGCTGCAACACAGCGGAGCGTCCCGCCTGATCCGGCCAGTTGACCCCGTTGTCGTAGGCGATGCCATCCACGAGGACCCCGGCAGGAGTCGACAGATAGATCTCGTCTGCCGAATTAGAGAGCACCAGTCCCTTATAGACGGCATCCACCGTGACGCCCCCATTGGTGGTCTTGTCTGCGTTCACGCCGAGCACCACGCGGGCACCCGGCTGAATCACGATGCCCGCCCCCTGATTGTCGAGCACAGCCAGATCACTGCCCGCATCGGATAGCACCCAACCTTCCATATCCAATGGGACGGAACTGCGGTTGTAGACCTCAAACCACTCCCCCGCGGAATCCGCTACAGCCTGGGGATCCTTGTGGAACTCGGTGATGACCAGGGCGCCAGCCGGGAAGGGACTGAGCACGCTGGACTGCGCCGGCGGCTGCGGAACGCGTCCGCTGACTGATGCCGCACTCCAGGGCGCCCCCCGCTGCCAGGCCACGACGCGCAGGTCCAACCCCAGGCTGAGGGCGGCGGGTGGCAACGACCAGCTCCCCACGCCCTGGCCATCCAGGGCCACAACAGGACCCAGCCGGCCGCGCAACCCACTCAAGCACGGGGCCCAGGGAAGCAGCGGGCCGGTGGCCGAGACAAGCACGAGGCAAGCACGACCGTGTGCACGTTCTGCACCGCCGGCGACCCCAAAATTCCAGGGGCCAGAGACTTGGCCCTGCCCGAGTCCAGGTGAGACAAAGAGCTGGGGCACCCGCAAGCCAGGGGGGGCGCAGGGATCCGCGCCGGGGTTCTGGCTGGCGGGTGCGGTGGCCTGGGCGAGGGGACCGAGAAGGGCACCCCCGGCCAACATCAGGGCAAGGGACAGGGGGGCGCTAGGCCGGCACAAAAAGAATACGAATGACATGAAAGACTCCTGGATTGAGTGGTCGGAAGGGCAATCGCCCTTCCACAAGACGCTCAGGACTCGTCCCGGTATCACCCCTTGCGCCGCACTCCCCGGCAGGTACACACTGCAGTCATGAAACGCATTCTCAAGGGCTTCATCCTCGTCACCCTCTCGCTCGTGTTGCTCGTCGGCCTGGGCCTTTCCCTTGTTCCAGATCGCGCGCGCGCGGCGCTGCACGACGCCTCCCAATCAGCTCTGGGCGTGCCCGCCTCGCTCGGAGGTGTGGACGCGTCCTTTGGCGGCTCGCAGATCCACTTGGGGCTTGTGGACTTTGACATCCATAACCCAGCAGGCTTTGAAGGCGCACACCTGCTACACCTCGGCGCGGTCACTTGTGACTTGAACGCTGTCTCGCTGCTGTCCGGCACGGTTGCCGTGGGCGAGTTGTCGGTCGAAGGCCTGCGACTACGGATCGTGCAGGATGGCTCGCGGTCCAATCTGACTCCGCTGCTCATGAAGATCGCAGAGGCCATCCGGACGCCAGGCGCCCCGGAACCTGACCCCGAGGGGCCAACCGAAGAGCCGAGTTCGGGGCCCCGATTGAAGCTGAGTCAACTGACCCTGCGCGGAATCGGTATCGACCTCGAATTGCGTGGGTTCGGCGCCATGGACTTGCAGAAATCCGCAACACTGCCGGACTGGACCCTGCCCCTAGATGAACTGCGCTCGGGTGACGGAGGAGATCCCACCCTCGATGATCTACTGGGCCACCTCCTTCAGCAGATTCACGGACGCGCCTTGGTGGAGGTCGAGAAATACGTACCCTCTGAGCTCATGCCCCTACTGCGTGGCGCATCCACAGAGGATGTGATCCGCAATGGCCTGAGCGATGAACTGAAGAAGGTCCTGCCCGAGGGGTCGATCGATCGCCTGGAAGACCAAGCCAAAGACAAGCTCAGAGGCTTGCTTGACGACCGCTAGGCCTTGACGGCCATCCGGAGCCCTGGAAGGCGCCCCTCAATCCTCACTCCCGTCTGCGGCCTGGCCCGTGTACCCCATGGCTTTGAGACGCTCCCGTGTCTCCGCGTTTTGGCTGGCATCAAAACTCGACGGCAAGGGGCTGCACCCCTCCTGCCAGCGTATCAACTGCGCTTTCAAGCGATTGCGCGCCGCCAGACTTTCGGGTGTGGGAGTACCCAGCAACAGGTTGACCTGCTCCTGCGGATCCCGATCGAGGTTGAACAGCTCCTCAATCTGGTTGTAGGGCGAAAGCGCGTACTTCCAAGGCCCCCTGCGCACACACCGGGCCTTGCGCGCGTTCAACCACCCCACCTGGCCGCGTTCGGCGACCCAGGGTTGCGTCGCTTCTGAAAAGACCGGTCCGCGTTTGAATTCACCGTCACCCAATGCGGGGACAAGACTGACTCCCTCGCACCTGAAAGGCAGGTCCAGGTCCAGGAGTTCACAAAGCGTGGGGACCACGTCGATCGTGGATACCGGCGTGCGAACTCGACGCCCCGCATGGCTCCCGTCTGGAAAACGCATGATCAACGGAACGTGCACCGTTGTTTGGTAGACCGCCAACCCGTGATTCCACAGATCACCATGCTCCCAAAACGTCTCGCCGTGATCCGCTGCAACGACAACCAGCGTCTCGTCCAGAAGGCCCCTCACGCGCAGGCCCTCAAGTAGGTCACCCAAGGCCTTGTCCACAAAGCTCATCTCACCGGCGTAGAGGCTGGCCAGGTGCAAGTCTTCGAGGCCGGGTCGATTGGGAACGTTGCCGACCAATGCGCGCAAGGGTCCAAGCAGGCCGGCATTGATGGCTCCTGCGTGACCGAACGCCTGTCCCGTCACGGCCTGTTGCTGAGCACGCACAGCGGCTTCCACTTCGACCATGTCGCTGGAGCGTGCGTCGCCTGGACGGAGAAACGGCTCGGCATAGGGCGCAGGCGGCGCGTAGGGCGCGTGCGTATCGAAGTAGTGGACGAACAAGAACATGGGGTCGTCGCTGTCCAAGACCCGGTCCAGCGTGGCGAGAGCGGCCTGGGTCACTCGGTCCCCCCTGCGTTGGTTCTGATCCGCCCCTCCCGCGCCCACCAGCACGTCGAAGTCCTCATTGAAGTGATCAAATCCTTGGTCGAACTGGAATCGACTCTCGAGTGCGAAGGAGCCCAGGATTCCCGCGGTTTGGAATCCAGCGTCACGCATGATTTCGGCCAGCATGACGTTGTCCCCGTGGACGACAAATCCGTTGCGAGCCACCCCATGGGTGTGGGGCCATGTGCCGGTCATCAATGATGTGTGTGCGGCGAGAGTGGTGGGTGCTGCGCTTGTGGCGGATTCAAAACGCACGCCCTGCGCACACAGCCCATCCAGCGTGGGCGTGCGCGCGCGTTTGTCTCCGTACGCTCCGATCTGGTCCGCGCGGGCCGTGTCGAGACTCACGAGGAGAACATGTCGGATGCCCCCGGGTTCCCGCCCGCCGCACGAGCAAGCAGCCAGGGCCATGAGGCCGGTGGCGAGCAACGATCCACCTCGGGATGAGCGACAACACATCTTGAACAATGCCATAGGGGTTCAAGCTCTCAGAACGGGAAAGCCATTACAACGGGTCAAGGGCAGGGATACTCCGCAGGATGGGCAATGTTGGAGTCGGTGCTCGCTGGTGGAGTCGGGCACGGGCCAACAGTTGGGAAGTTTCCAGTGACAGAAAGGGTGTCTGGGCGCGAGAATACCGGTCTCCCCCTAACGGATCCTACCCATGCTGAATGTCCCTTCTTCTGCCCGCTGCATCCTCGCTGGCCTCTTCCTGACGAGCTCGCTGAGCGCCCCCGTGGAGGCCCAGGTGCTGCGCACTGAACTGGTTGCCGGTGGTTTCTCCCGGCCGGTCCTGCTGACCGCGCCTCCCGGCGACACCGCACGACTCTTCATTGTGGAACAGAACAGCGCGCAGATCAGGATCATCAAGAATGGGGTCACACTCGCGACACCCTTCCTCGATCTGGGGGCCAAGGCCTCAAGCGGCGGTGAGCGTGGGCTGCTTGGTTTGGCCTTTCACCCGAACTACTTCCAGAACGGGCGCTTCTTCGTCAACTTTACCAATGGCCAGGGCAACACACGCGTTCACGAGTACGCCGTATCTGCCAATCCGGATGTGGCTCTGAAGGCCAAGGTGGCGATCATCCAGGACATCCCCCAGCCCTTCGCGAACCACAACGGCGGTTGCCTCGCTTTTGGTGCGGACGGCAAGTTGTACATGGGGACCGGCGACGGGGGATCCGCCAATGACCCTGGAGGTCGGGCCCAAGACTTGAGCGAGCGCCTGGGCAAGATGCTACGCCTCGACGTGGACATCCCGCCCCCGTACGTACCCGCGGACAACCCCTTTGTGGGTCAAACGGGCGTGCGCGAGGAGATCTGGTCCTACGGCCTGCGCAATCCTTGGCGCTTCTCCTTCGACAGCCTTACCGGCGACATGTACATCGGTGACGTGGGCCAAAACGCCTGGGAGGAAATCGACTTTCAGCCTGCGAGCAGCGTCGGTGGTGAGAATTACGGTTGGCGCTGCATGGAAGCTCTCGCCTGCACGGGCCTCTCCGGATGCGATTGCACGGACACGAGCCTGATCCTGCCCATTCGCGAATACGGCCACAACAAGGGCTGCTCGGTGACCGGCGGACATGTCTACCGCGGCCCACTCAGCGCCCTGCAGGGCACGTACTTCTACGGCGATTACTGTTCCGCCCGCATCTGGAGCTTCCGTTACGACGGAACCACGGTCTCGGAATTCAAGGAGCGGACGGCCGAACTGGACCCCCCCGGCGCGGATGCCATCGATGACATCAGCTCCTTCGGGGAGGATGGAGTGGGCAATCTGTACATCGTGGACTACGCCGATGGACAGATCTTCCGTATCACCTCCGATTGCGACTACAGCAACTACTGCAGCACGTCGCCTAACTCAGCTGGGCCAGGCGCCGTCATGGGCTTGACGGGCAGCGTTAGCCTGTCCGACAACAGCCTGACTCTGACCTCCTCGGGCGGTGTGCCGGGTCAGTTCGGCTACTTCCTCTTTGGCGATTCGCCGACAGCCGTGCCCACAGCCGACGGGGTGCGTTGCGTCGGCGGCAACCTCTTCCGACTCCTACCCCCGCAGGCCATCGACGGATTTGGAAACGTCACCAATTCGCTCGATTTCCTCGCCCCGCCCTTCAATGGCGCAGGCCAGGTGTTCGCCGGCACGACCTATTACTTCCAGCACTGGTATCGGGACCCAAGTGGCGGTCCTGCTGGATCCAACTTCTCTGACGGCTTGCAGATTATCTTCTGCCCCTGACAGATCTTCTGGCTCTAGCAGAGAGGGCCTGCCCCGCTCTTAGCCCGCCCGGCCGCGGCTGAGCGCTGTTTGCAGTGCGAGGTTGGATTCGAAGATGGACAGCAAGACGGCGCCCTTCTTGTCGTCAGGAGCCACCGGACTCAATTGCGGAGCCCTGTTCGCCCGGCCACGGCGAGAACGCGCGCGCGCAGGCTCAGTACGATCGGCTACCTCCGCACCTGCCCCGGCTGCTGCCCCCTGGGCAAAAGGGTTGCCTGGTGTGGATTGAGCGAGCAGCGCGTCATAGGCGGCAGCCCGCAGGCTCTGGAGACTGTCCACACTCGCGTCGACATTGCTCGCAATTCCAACGCGCACGAGCACACGCACGCTGACTTCCCCGTTGGAGAAGTCCCACTGTCCGACCTGCGCGCGTATACGTCGAGCCATCCCCTCTGCCGCTTCGCGTTCAGAATGGGGCAATAGCATGCAGAGCAACTCACCCTCTGGATACCCAAGGAGATCCCCCGCCCTCGAGCTGCGCTCCAACAGATTCGACACCCGCCTACGAACTTCATCACCAGATTCCCGCCCGTGAATCGCCTCGAGTTGCTCCAGCCCTTCGAACTGAACCAAGAAGCAAGCGAGTGGTAATTCTTCTCGCTCACAGCGGGCGAACTCAATCGCCATGAGCCCCTCGACCTCTGAGCGGCAGAAGATGCTGCCACCTAGGGGCGCGGTGGCGTTGGAATCGGGGCGTTCTTGGAAGGGGCGCATGGGAGGAGACTCCCAGGAATCGGCATTCCTAGCGGCCCACTTGAGTCGTACCCCCCCTAGCCTGCTACAAGGCCAGGGGGGGCCAGCAGCCACGTATGGGCAGGGTCTATTCCCGGCTCCCCACCAGGAAAGCCACCAGATCACGCAGCTCCACAGGAGTGAGGGCATCCCCCACGTCTTCCGGCATGGAAGACGGGCCCCGCTTGCGGGCCTCGATCTCCGACAGCTCCAGTTCCAGGATCTCCTTCTGAGGCGTTTCGAGCGTAAGCCAGCCATCGTCCTCGGCAACGATGCGGCCGGTGAGGGTCTGCCCGTCGTCGAGCAGCACGAGCCAGTCCTCAAAGCCCTCCGCGATCGTCTCCCCCGGTCGCTTGATCGAGCGCAAGATTTCCAGGGCACTCAAGCGGGAACCCACGCCAGTCAATTCGGGGCCCACCTCCGAGCCACCCTGATCCTCGAAGGCGTGACAACGCAGACACTCCGTCTCGATCTTCCCCAGGAAGACCATGCGGCCCGCGTCCGGGTCGCCGCCCTCAAGCGCCCAGACCCAATCTGCCAAGACTTGATCTGAGCGCGCCTGCGCCTTGCGCAGGCGGTCGAGCGCAAGGTCGAGCGCTGGCGTACTCAACTTTTCAGCCGCCCGCTGCAACTCCAAGGCCAGGGGTCCCACTCCGCTCGTGGCGCACAATCCTTCCAACCACTCCAAGAGGTAACCCTCCAGGCCCCCGGCCCCGGATTCCCCCATGACCTTCAATGCGAGGCGGGCATCGTTGACATCGCCTCCGGCCTGCGCGGATTCATAAGCGGCAACCAGCAACTTCAGGGCACGCTCGGGCTCGCTTGCCGCCAAGGCACGCAACGCAATGATGCGCACCCCTCGGTTGGGTGACTGCGCGGCCATGCGCAAAATGGACTTCATGTTTGGGTGCTCACCATCAAGAGCGCAGAGCAGAGCAGCTTGCTGCACAGCGCCCCCCGGTTCAGGAACCCCCTGCGCCAAGGCGCTGATGACGTCATTCTTCCCGCCGTCCACCGAGCGGCTCAACTTGACCCATGCCGTCCACCGCTGCGGCCCAAAGGCCTGCCGCGCGAGAGCCTGGCTCCCCAGCCTGGCGACCCATGCGCCGGACAGGACCTGGCCCGGCCGATCCACCGGTCGCCATTCGCCCATGACCGAATCGATGGAGTTGGGTTCGTCCCAATTGACGAGCAGCGCCAAGGCCTCGGCCCCCAATTCGTCCGACGCGCAGTTTCTGGACCAATCGCCAATCGCCTGCGCGGAGTCCGGAGTATGCACTCGCCACGCCGCGGCCAAGACTCGACGCGCGAGGCTCGCATCGTCCGATCCGAGCTTGGGCAGAAGTCCGGCCAGGGCGTCCATACCCGCAGCGATTGGCTTGTCGTAGATCGCGCGAACCGCCTCGTTGGAGACCAGGGCATCAGGGTCATCCAGGAAGCGTACGACCCGTGCATCTGCGACTCGGCGTAGAGCCACGACCGCCGCGATTCGAACGGCAAGCCGCGGATCGGAAGCCAGAGCCTCCAGCTCAATGCCTGTAGCCTGGTGAGCCAAGGCCCGCGTAGCCGCATGACGCAACCACGGGTCTTTTTGATCCACGGAGTCGATCAAATCCAAAAGCGCGGGCACGACATCCGCCACTCGATGACCGGCCCGCCCCAGATTTGCCAAGCATTGGGAGGCAAAGAACTGCACTCGGGGCTCTACATCAGAGAGCGCACGCCTGGCAGCCGTCGAGCTCTGCGCCCTAGGCGCTTCCGACAAGACACGCATCCACTGCGCCCTCACCCGGGAATCATCGTCCCGGTGCAGCGAGGCCAACTGCGCCCACACCTGTAGTGCCGATTCACCGCCACGACGCAGCACCTCACCTGCACCCCAAAGCCCGTGCAGGCGGACGAATTCGCCCGTGCCATTTTGATCTTCTTCTGAAACGCTCGGTTGTCCCTGCGCCGCTTGAATCAGCACCTCTAAGCAGTCGTTGGCGCCGTCCGCTGGGAACTCACGAGCCCTGGCGGCAAGTTCCCACTGCGCTTCCAATCGCACGGTTTGATGCCCATGACGGAGCAGGGCGCCGAGCTCCCGTGGGGTCCGGCCATGCATGCCCTCAGCCAAGAGAGATTGCACCTGCTCGCGCACCTCGGAGTGCTCCGACCCCACCGGGTTCACCGCAAACAGTCGGCCCTTGCCCGTCTTGTCCCACCCGTGAACCCAGTCGCTGTAATACATGACACCGTCGTTGCCAATCTGCACATCGGTGGGCAGGCAGTTCCAAAGGAATTTCTCTGCCCCAACCAGCGCGAACCCAGCGCCCCTCTGTTCCAACTGAAACCGGTGCACGCCGCTGAAGCTTGCATCGCCACGGAAGTCGCACAGGAAGAAGGAACCCCTGTACTCGGGCCCCCAGCCCGTTCCGGGGTAGTAGGCAATTCCGGACGGCCCGTCGGCAAAGTTGGTCACGGGCGGCACGATGTAGGCGGGCTGTCCTGCGTGCAACGGCTGCCAAAGCAACTCGGCGTTCCACGGCCCGCGGCTCACAGGGTCCTGAATGTACTGGTAGGCCTGTCGCCAGCCACTGTCCCCTCCTTCAACCACATACACCCAGCGCGCCTTATCACCACCATCAGAGTTGTTGTCACCCGTGAAGAGGTTGCCGTAGGCGTCAAACACGAGGTCTTGCGGGTTGCGCAGCCCCGTCGCGAAGATTTCCAGTCCGGACCCATCTAGTTCGGACCGCAGCACCGCCCCCGCCTGGTGGTGGGCAAGGGTCTTGCCCTCGTGCTCCACGTGGAAGCCGCGGTCCCCGATCGACCAATACAGACGGCCATCTGGCCCGCGCACAAGCCCATGCATGTCGTGACCGGCAAGAGCCGTGTGAACTCCCCATCCGGTGTGCTGCAGCTCGCGTCCATCGGAAACTCGATCTCCATCCGAATCCCATAGGCGCCACATGTCCGGAATGCAGGCGAAGTACACGTCATCGCCCACGGGCAGAATGCCAGCGGCCACTCCAGCCGCAGGATCAGCAAACCCACCGGCGAAAAGAACGGATGAATCGGCCTGACCGTCTCCGTTCCCATCCACCAGGCAAACCACCTGCTCCTGCTCGACGAGGTAATCGCGAGCAAAATTCTCGCCCTCGTGACGACGCATGTAGTCGACCCGATCGGCCACGGTACGCGCCGCAAGTTCGTCCGGTAGCCAATCCATGTGCGAACGCATGTCGGTCACCCCGGAATTCAACCGAAACGTCTGGGCCACAAAAAACCGCATCTGGTGATCGATGGCGAACGCCACGGGGTTGGCGAGTAGAGGCTCAGCGGCGAACAGCGAGAGCTCAAAGCCTTCGGGCACGACCACGGCCGAAAGGGTATCTCGAGCCTCACTCGATGCGGCAGCTACGGGCGGGACGTAAGGGTCTTCCTGACCGCAAGCCAGATCGGTCAGCAGGTAGGAGGAGATCAGCGCGGTAAGCAAGTGGGCCTTCATGGGCGCAGTCTAGCCCTTGCCAACCGCCCTTGCAGCTATGGCCTCAGCGCGGCGCGGCGAGCCAAGAGCAGATCCACCATGCGTCCGTAGCTGGCCACCCCAGCCGTTTGCCCCTGGCTCTTGAGGTACGCGTCGTTCGCACTTGCCGACAAACCCCACAAGACGGTCTGCTTGCTGCGCCAAAATTGAGCCTGACGCGACAGGTCCGAGCGCACCCCCTCTGCAGTCGTGCCCTCCAATTCTCGGGCCCGGCCTAGGTCTGCGCGCGCCAGAGCTGCGCGTGCGTAATCCAGGGCCTGCAATGACCCGGAGTAGCGAACCCTCGCTTGCAGGCTGGCGCGGCACACCAAGTAGGCGATGAAATTTGCCTCATCCTCGCGTGCAAATCCGCGCCCGTGGGCGACTTCGTGGGCGGTAACAAATGCGACCTGAGTGTCTGGCACCTGGGCGTTGACGTGCGCTTCTGCCGTGAAAGGCGAATAGATGCCCGCGATTCCCATACTCGACATGAGAGCCGACGACAGGGGCCTGCGTACGGGAACCGCACGCCCCGCAAGCACCGGGTACCTCTCACCAATCAAGAGCCACGCGGCGTGCAGGCTTGGATCCCCGTCCCATCCGCCGCCCAAGGAAAATCCCACCGCTTGCTCGTCTGGACCGGGGAAGCCCTGCAGACAGGCTGCGCGTTCCGCTTCGGCTTCCTGCGCCAAGGCCATCACCAGGTCCGCCAGCTCCTCAACGGAGCGCGGCTCAACGGTCCAGCCTGCGTGGTGCGCGAAGGGCTGGCGGGCGTGATGAAAGCCCCAGGTCACCTCGAAGCAAAAGAGCCCCAGACCCCCAAGAGCCACGACCCAGGCCAAGCTGCGGCGGACCGCTTTCCCCCACTGCACGGGCCGCCCGACCACGCTGCGTGCGCCCAGGGCGACCCTGAAAAGCTTCAACACTAGGGCCGCTGCAGCGAGCCACAGACTTACCTCTGCGACGGAAAACGGGAGGAATCCGAGGGGTGCCAAGAGGGCCCGGACCAGGGGGAAGAGTCCGCGACAATAAAGGGACTCGGTCCGCGCAGGATGGTCGTGGAAGGCTTGCAAGCCCACGACGGCGATCCCGCCCAGGACAACACCCAGGATGACGAGGCGCCCCAGTCGGCTTGCCCGCTCCTGGCCAACGGCATGGGACCCAGGCGGCTGAGGAGGGGAAAAACTCATGACATCCGAGCACCAGAATGTGCATCAGAGCCCAGGCCTGCGCAAGAATCAACCGTCCCCCCAGGCAGTCACTCCTATCCGAGGTCGTTCTGTCTTTGTCACCCGGGGATCTTCGCCTAGCGCCTACAATGGGGCGTCACGGCATCGGACATCGGCCGGACCTTCCACAGTGCGCCTACTCCACGCGACGCCCAGCCTGCCCCAAATCGTCCCGGCTCGTGCCGGTGCGCTGCGATGCTGGTGTGTTGCGCTCCTCGTCAGTTGCGCATGGGGACAAGCCGCCCATGGCCAGGACTTGCACGCGCCCCGTGCGGGCCTGCCCAACCTGACGGCCAAGCCCGCTCGAACCCAGGTCTCGCCAGTCCACGCGGAACACACCGCGCTGGTCAAGTTCCTGGATGGATCGGGTGTGCGGTTGCAGTCTGGCCGTTTCAGCAGCCCGCATCCGGAAGCCGAAGCGGTTTTCGTCATGCTGGATCAGCTCGGAGTCCAGAGTCGACGCCTCTTTCCGCAATCCGACGCCACACTCGACGCTTGGCGCAACCAGGCGCAAACGAGTTCGGGTCAGGTTCTGCACGACTTGACATTGTTCTATTCCCTGCACCTGCCACAGGACCTCGACCTCGGCCAATTATGCGATGGGCTCAATGCATTCGAGGTGGTGCGCCGAGCCTGGCCGGTGGGGTCCGTGAGTGATCCCGTCGTCACCCTGGTCGCCGGAGCAGGAGACTACTCCGATCAGCAGGGCTATCGCGGGCCGGCCCCCACTGGGGTTGATGCGGACTTTGGCAACACCTACAGCGGCGGGCTCGGCACAGGCATCACTATCGCGGACGTCGAGACAGGTTGGACCGACGACCACGAGGACATCGCCCACAAAGCACTGGGGAACTTCGTTGGGCTTTGCTGCGCACCTTACCCATGGGACCACGGAACTGCCGTGTTGGGCGAGCTTGTAGGAGAGCACCAGAATCTGGGTGTACGCGGTCTGGTCTACGACGCAGACGTTCTGCTCTCCACGCACCAGGGATTGGCTATCAACATTCCGGCTGCCATCACCAACGCCTTGGCGGCCCTGATTCCCGGCGACTTCCTGTTGCTAGAAATCCAGTGCCAGGATGCGCCTCTGGGTCCACACCCCTGCGAGTGGGACGATGCCATCTTTGCCAGCGTGCAATTGGCCACGGCTTCGGGTATTCACGTTTACGCAGCGGCGGGCAACGGCGGTCACGATTTGGATGATCCCAGCTACGGCGGAAAGTTCGACAGATCGGTCCGAGACTCTGGGGCGGTCATTGTGGGCGCCTCGCAAGGAGCCAACTTGACCGCGGCCGGTTTCTCAAATTACGGCAACCGCCTGGACCTGCACGGCTGGGGCAACAACGTCACCAGCGCGGGATACGGGGACCTGTACAACGGCGGTGTGCAATCCACCTACACCGCCCAGTTCAGTGGAACGTCGAGCGCCACTCCCATTGTGCTCGGGGCCGCCGTTCAAATCGCTGGCATCCACACGCAGGTAACGGGATCAGCCATCGATCCTTTGCGCTTGCGAGCTCTGCTTCGGAGCACGGGCACCCCCACCACCAGCGGCCCGCCCATTGGCCCGCGCCCGAATGTGCGGGCAGCGATCGACGCTCTGCGCTTTCCAACCGTGTCGATCCAGGGCAGCCTAGTACCCGGGGGGACGTACACGGCAACGAGCCAGGGCACTCCAGGCGATGGCTGCGTCATGGTGTTCGGTACTGGCCTGCAAGATGTATCCCCAGTCGCCGTCCCGCCCTACGGATACTTCATGCTGGCTGGATCCCTACAGCGCAAGCAGGCAGGCGCCCTCGATGCTGCCGGACAACTGAGTTACACCGAGAACATCCCCAACGACCCCAACCTCTCGGGCACCACTCTGGGCTACTGCCTCACCTGGCAGCGTTTCCTATCCGGACAGCCGGGAATTGGCGCCTTCGGTAACGCGGCCGCCATCGAGATCCAGTAGATCCAGGCGTCTGGGCTACTTCAGCTCGTCCCAGTAGTCAGCCGGCATATCGTGGGCAATTTTGAGGGCTCCATTGGCACCGCCGTAGACGGGCTCTTCCGTGCGGATCACTTGCCCCCCTCCAAGAGTCCTCACCATCTCCTCTTCAATCGCGGTGTCGAGGCCGCGGATTTGACTGCCTCCGCCAGCCAGCAGAACCCGCTGCTTGAGGCGATCCTGAAACTCGGGGTCGAAGGTAGCGATCAACTGCCCCAGACCTTCCACAATGGGCTGCACAATCTCATTGCAGGAACTGCGGATGGCTTCGGTCAGGTCAAAACCCTGGGGCTTGCCTTGAACGGGCAGGTCGACCAACAGTCCTTCGGCGGTGGCCTCTACGGTGGAATAGCGTTCCTTGATGCTCTTCACCATCTGCACGCTGAACTGTGCCTCCGGGTAGGTCGCTGAGATCGCTTCACCCAGTTTCTTGTCCACGAAGTCCCCAGCGGTGGTGAGGGTGATCTGATCCGATTCTTCGGGCATGGTGCCGTGCATGCGGCACAGGTCCACCGTGCCGGCACCAATGTCGATTACCAGCACGTCCTCCAACATGTCCAGTCCGTAGGCAACCGAAAACGGCTCCGAGCACAGCATGACCGAGTCCACGGCCTTGCGCGCAGCCTGCAGAATCGCGTCCTTGTTGTGGATTGACGCCTGGGCGGGTACGCCGATCACCGCATAGACCAATTCGTCGCTCCGCGGGCGTGCCTGGCGCACGATTTCCTGCACCAGATCTTGAGCAGCGCGCAGGCTCTCGCCGTCCTCGGCACCGTCCTGATTGAATTTCAGAACTCCGTGCTCCAGAGGCCTGTGCAGATTCAGCGACAGGCGCTTGTCGCGGGCTTCCTGACCAAACAGGACATCCTTCTTGAGCAGTTTGCGAGCTACGGGGTCCTTGGGATAGCCCACAAAGGACTCAACGGTTTCGCGCACACCATTCGATGAGCTCACCGAAGTACGCGAGGTCCCCAAGTCAATGCCCATGTACAGGACGCCTTGGTCTTTGGAATCGGAGCCTTTGTTCGCTTGGCTGTCGGCCATGTCTGGAAGCTAGTGAGGAGGGGGCGGTCTTGAGTGCGACGATCCAGTTGCCCCAGCGATCGCGGAGCCCGGATTTGGGCGGCAGATCGTATCACCCCCCGCAGACCTGCCCATGCTCAATGCGTCTCTTTGGAAAATCCGTACAACAGGCGGCCGCGACGACGCCCGGTTCTGTGGCCCTCTCACGCCCCGGGTCGGCGTTCCCCCAGGGCTCTCCTCAGCTCCAAGTTGACCGAAAGCATCTCAGCCAGCAGCGTTGAGCGCATCATCGCGACCTTCTCGTCGACGGGGTCTTCGGGCAACTGAATGGCCAGGTGCTTGGGCCGCCGCTGGGTGCCCCGATTCAACCCCAAGTGCCCAGCATCGAATTCGTGCAAAACATGCTCCGTGGAAGGCGCAGCGCCCGGAACCAAACTCTCAAGTGCCTCGATACGCCGCCGCAAGGAGCGAATCCCGTGGCTCTCCTTTTGCGCATCCATGCCGCGGGCTGCCGCAAGCCGAGCCGCGCCCTGCTCCCCCTCCGTAGCGCGGGCCAACTGAGCCCGCAACTTGAGGAGTTCACGCTCTATGCGGGCCAAGAGGCCGAGATTGCCTGATCGACGTGCCGGGCTCCCTTGCGGCCTAGGAACTTGGCGCGCCATTCCAAGCGTGTGCACGATATTTGCACGCCGAAATGGACTGAGATTGGACATGTGCACTGCCATCATCGGCCATCGTCCAGGTTCTGCCTAGGCAGGGAGTCCTCAAGTAGGCCCTCCTGTCCCGCTCTGGGCCTCAAAAACCCCATTTCCCCCGCGCGCCAGTCTGTTCCCGAGGGCCCGAGACTCGCGAGTGTGCAAGGATGCAGACCGGGATCTGGAACTCCCAATGACTGAAATCGACCTTGCTGAGTACACTCCCCTCGACACCCCCTACTTGCACCACGAGGCACCCCATGAGCATGTTGGATTGGTTCCAGCGCGGAACCCAGGAAATGATGGTCGCCCGTCCGGACGGGACGAAGGCCCAGGTCGTGTGGAAGCACCCCGATCCGACGATCCCCATGAAGAGTCAACTCACGGTGGATGCCGACGAGAAGGCCATCTTCTTCCGTGATGGCAAGGTCGTATCCACTCTCGACGCAGGTCGGCACACGCTGGACTCGAGCAACCTGCCCTTCCTCTCGAACCTTGTGGACAGTTTCACAGGCGGCAACGTCTTTGTAGCCGAGGTGTTCTTCGTCAATGTACGCGAGCATCCCGGTATCAAGTTCGGCGGGCGCATTGGTCACGTCGAGGACCCCAAGAGCGGCGTTCCGGTAGAGACCATGGTGCACGGCGAGTTCTCTTTCCGGGTCACCGACCCCGTGAAGCTCATTCTCGGACTCGTCGGCATGGGCCGCGCTGAGTCGGCGCTGGTCAAGGCCTGGCTGAAGGAGCAGGTCCTCAAGGTGCTTCGTGACACGATCGCCGAGCTGATCGTCAAGCAAAAATGGCCCCTACTGGATGTCACCTCGGGTGCCTACACCGAGGAACTCGAGACCTCTGTGTTGGAGAAACTCACGTCTCACGTCCAGGACTATGGCGTGCAGATTGCCCGCATGGGCAACTTCGTGATCGGCATCGATGAAGAAGATGCGGACAATCTCAAGGAGCTGTACCGCGACGCGGCCTACCTCAAGACCGTTGGTGGCGTCGACGGATACCAGCGGTTTGCTGCGGGCAAGGCCATGATGGGCGCGGGTGAGGGCATGGCCCAGGGTGGCGGCGCAGGTGGTGAAGGCGGGGCCGCAGGCTTGCTGGGGGGAGCCGGCTTGGGTGTCGGTTTGGGCATGGCGCAGATGCTCGTTCGCGATCCGCGTGGGGGAGAGAGCCTGGCACCCGCCACGCCTGGGATGGCCTGCCCCAGCTGCGCCGCTGTGGTGGCGCCCGGCAAATTCTGCAGCTCGTGTGGGGAAGCTCTCAAGCGCGAAGTGGCCGCGGGTTCATTCTGCACCGCCTGTGGTGAAGCCGTTGCCCCCGATGCTCGCTTCTGCGGCTCATGCGGCGAGGCTCAAGAGGGTTCTTCAAGCACAGAAACCGGTGGCGGCGGTCCGTCCGGAGCTACGGAGTAACCATAATCCCCCTGTCCGTGGCCCGCGCTCGGAGCGGGCCACGCCAGCCAATTCGCGGCTGCGACGAGCACGGCCACTAGCAGGAGGTCGCGCCCGGGCCTCCTTGTCCGGCCCCCACCCAAGCGGCGGCCAAGGGCCGACACACAGACGGAAAGAGCGAGACAGGCTGCCGGGAGCGGAGCCAACTCGCCAAACGCCAAACCCGCAACGACCAGGCCTCCGACAGCCAGCAGCCAGGGGACGAGAATCCACGGATCGGGAACCCGGCCCCAACCCGGTCGGCTCAACAGCCACGCCCCGCCCAGAGCAAAGCAGAGGGCCCCGGCGATCAAGGACGCTCCGGCAAAAGAATGAGACAGGCAGACCGCCGCCCCAGTGGTGACGATCAAGAGCCTCTCCAGCAAAAACCGCGAGCCGGGCTTCACGCAGAAGGATGCTGCGAGCCAGAACACACTCGACCCCACGAGCAACAGGCTGGCCTCTCCCATGGGCAGGTACTGCATGCGCGGTCTCAGAATGACTGTGCAGACCAGTAGGACGATGCCAGTCAGTGAAGCTAATCGCAGTCGACGGTTGAGCCCCCAGAGGTTGGGCAAGAACGCAGCACCCAAGGCGGCCCAAATCGTCCAGTCCAGGGCCTCGCGCGCGGGCACGTGCGGCAAACGATGCTTGAGCCCCCAATGTGCGGCCAGGAGAACCAGGGGGATGAGAAAACGGGCGGAGACGTGCGCCCCCCCGCCACCCTGGGCGCCCGCACCTCGACGCGCGGAGAGGCTTAGGATCAGAGTCGCAGCCACAAGCCCCCATACGAGGGGTTCCAGGATGCCCACGGGCTACTCGTGCAGCCCCTCGATGAAAAACGTCAGCTCAATCTCCGCACCCAATGCTTCTGTGGGAAAACTCTCCATCCCAAACTCCCTGCGGTCAATCGTGAGCCGGCCCTCAAAGCCAGAACGATGCCCCATGCGCGTCACCTTCTCCCCGATAAGGGTCATGGGGAACGTGACCTCCCCCTCTTCCCCTCGCAGGTTCAGCATGCCGGTGACCAGGTAGACCGGGCGCTCCGGGTCGGAATCTTCTGCGGGCACGATCGAAGTGGAACGGAATTCGGCCGTCGGGAACTGCTTGGCGTTCATGAAGTCCGGGCCAGTGATGTGTTTGTCGCGCCCTTCACTAGCCGAGTCGGCACTCGCGGCGTCGATGCTGATCTCCACTTCGCATTTTGCAGGATCTTCTTGGTCCAAGAAGTAGCGTCCCGAAATCTTGGTGAAGCGTCCGTGGAATGCAGAAACTTGCATGTGTTCAATGCGAAAGAGAACACCCGAGTGCAGCGGGTCGACCTCAAATTCCAGCCCCTGCGCAGGAGCCTCGACGGGCTGAAGAGCCAATGAAGCCGATGTGGGGGTCCAGAAAAGGGCTAAGAGAGAGCAGGCGATGAGCGTGTGTAGGGCGGGTTTCATGGAACCAAATAGGTGGATGGCGTGGACCGAGACTGACTGACCGCCATGTTGCACTCCCGACACGACACCTGCTCCGGGAATTCCGTGCTTGTACCCAAAGCTCACCGAGCTACCGTGCGTGCGACTTCTCGAGTTCCATGCCTATCGATACCCTGCTCCCGAGCCTGGCCTTGATTGCGGTTCTGGGCGTCGGCGCCCAGTGGATCGCATGGCGCCTGAGCCTGCCCTCCATCCTCCTGTTGCTGCTGACGGGCCTGCTGGTCGGCCCCATTCTCGGGTGGGTCGATCCGGACGCCATGCTCGGCGAGCTCCTCTTCCCGGTCGTGTCGCTGTCGGTTGCCGTGATCCTGTTTGAGGGCGGCCTCACGCTCGACCTAGCCGTTTTGCGATCGATTGGGCCAGCGGTCTTGCGCCTGTGCACGGTTGGGGTTGCCAGTACTTGGGCCCTGGGCGCTCTGGCAGCCCACCACCTGGCCGGGCTCCCATGGCCCTTGGCTATCTTGCTGGGTGCCATCCTGACCGTGACCGGGCCGACAGTCGTGGGCCCTCTACTGCGGCAGGTTCGCCCCCACGGAGTCGTCGGCCCGATTGCCACCTGGGAAGGCATTGTGGCCGATGTGATCGGAGCCACCCTCGCGGTACTGGTTTTCCACACGATCCTCGTGAACGGCGCTGGCGGCCCGCCAGAGTTCCTGCCCCTGCTGAAGGGTCTGGGCCTCACCTTGGGTACAGGACTGTTGACGGGCATGGGAGGCGCCGCACTACTGGGTTGGCCCCTACGCCGCCACTGGGTGCCCGACCACCTGCAGAGTCCTGTGGCGCTCGCGCTCGTGCTAGGCATCTACGCCCTATCCGATGCCCTCTCTCCAGAATCCGGCCTGCTGGCCGTGACGCTCATGGGTATCGCCCTGCGCAATCAGAAGCGCACGCCTGTGCGGCACATCATCGAGTTCAAGGAAAACGTGCGCACCCTGCTCATCTCTGTCTTGTTCATCGTTCTAGCGGCGCGCATCGAACCCGCGGGACTCTTGGCGCTCCGGACGGGTGACTGGCTATTCGTGCTAGTGCTGATCGTGGTCGTCCGACCGCTATCTGTCTTCCTCTCGTCTGTCGGCACATCGCTGCCCCGTGCCGAGAGGATTTTTCTCGCCGGACTGGCACCGCGGGGAATCGTAGCCGCGGCAGTCTCCGCCCTCTTTGGAGAAGAACTGTCTCGGGCAGGCCTACCGGGATTGGAAGGTATCGAGCACTTCGCCCCCCTGGCGTTCCTGGTCATCGTCGTCACCGTCGTGACCTACGGCTTGAGCGCTCGCCCTCTCGCCAAGTACCTCAACCTAGCTGAACATGGCCCCCAGGGCGTACTCATCGCGGGCGCCCATCCCTTCGCTCGCTCTCTGGCCAAGGCTCTGGACTCTGCCGACCTGCCCGTTGTGCTCGTTGATAGCAACCATGGGGCCGTCGTCGAGGCCAACTTGGAAGGCCTGTCGGCTCGCTGCGCGAACGTGCTGAACGAAGACGCCCTCGAATACCTCCCTCTGGGCGGAATAGGGCACCTGTTCGCTATGACTCCCAATGACGAGGTCAATTCCCTCGCCTGCTTGCACTTCCGCGAACTGTTCGGCCGCAGCCATTGCTACCAACTGCAGACCTCCAAAGCCCAGCGCACCGCCAGCGTGGGGGATCTACGCGGGCGCGAGCTCTTCCATGAAGATCTGCCCCTCACCGAACTCCTCGAGAGGACCAGTCGGGGCGAGGAGGTCCGGGTCACTCCGCTCTCGGATGAGTTCGACTTCGAAGCGTGGCGTGCGGAACACGGCCCGCAGGCACTGCCCCTACTGGCTGTTGACGAAGATGGGTTCTTGCGCGTCAGCACGACCGAGGAGCCCATCGAAGCGGGAAGCGGAGAGCGGCTCATCGCCCTGACCGGTGATTCTTGACTTGGGGTCAGCCTCCGCTGACTGCGCTTGTGACGGAGTAGCCGTCTCCCTCCGCAGCCCCTTGGTTGGGAAGAGTCTCCACGCGGCCATCACCACCCAGACGCACCCACATGCCGGTCTTGAGTGACCGCATGGCGTCCGGGACACCGACGACTGCCGCCAGGTTCTTCTCCCTGGCCAGGATTGCTGCGTGACTGAGCCAGCCACCCACCTCAGTGACTAGACCCCCGGCTGTGCTGAACACTTGGCTCCACGAGGGGTCGGTAAAGCGCGTGACGAGCACCTCTCCCGGCTGGAACTCATCCAGTTCGGAAACGTCCGAGCACACGCGCACACGACCCACCACGTCGCCGGACCCTGCGACTCGTGAGCCCTTCAAGCCCACACGGTGACCCGTCGGGAATTCGAACACGAGCCCCTCGCGCACCAGGCACTCAACATCCCTCGGCGTCAGACGCGAGGGCAGGTCGATGCCCTCGAGCGATTCGCGCAGGCGCTCGGCGCGAGCCACCTTGACCCGCAGGTCGACGGGTAGGATAGCCTCGCCATCGCTCTCCCGCACAAGACGAGCTACGTCGGCGGGCTCCAGAGACCACACGTCGTCGCCTTCCAAGCCCACCCGGCGTCCAAGCTCTGCGACCGCACGTCGTGCAAGGGCCAGAACAACCAAAGCGTGGTGCTTGGCTTCTTCCTTCAGAACTTGCAGACGTCGGGCACGGTCAACCGTGGCGGCCAGAACGCCCTTGAGTTCCTTCTGCGCGGCCTCCTTCTTGACCCTCGGGCGCAGCACCGGGACCGGGGTCGCCCTGGCGAGCAGACCGTCAAGCAGGCGCGGATCCTCCCCGTAACGCGCTTCCGACCATTCGAAATCGTGTGCGGCCCTGTGCCCCATGGGAGTCAGGAACGCACTGCGCTGCTCATCCCCGCGCGCGATGTCGGCCAACTGGCCCATGGCGCGACTGGCCGTGGTGCCTTCGGGGACGAGATAGGCGGCCGCGTCGAGCCCCGCCTTCTCCAGGCGCTGCCGCGCCCCACCCAGGAACCATTCTGCCGCGACGTTGACGCGTTCCGCTGTCACGTAGGATTGCTGTGTGAACTCCTGCACGCGGCGCTCGTAGAGGTCGACGAGTTCGCGACTAGAGAAGCGCGTCAGGTCCAGAGCGCGGTCCATGGTCGCGTATTGCTTGGCGCACTGCTCGAGCTCTTGCACTTCAAGTTCCAAGGCGGGCAGCGCACGCGAAAGCTGGAAGCCGGCCCAGGAGGAAATGCCGCCGTCCTGGCGGTGTTGGACAGCCGTGTGCGACCACACTTGACCCAAGGCGAACTGTACGCGCTCCGGGCCCTCTTCGCTGGGAGCGAAACGCACGCCAAAGCTGCGGCATGCGAGATCGACGGTGCCGCCGGCCAACCACATGTCGGCCACGAATCGTGCACTGAACGGCGTCGGGTTGGGGACCAATTCACTGATTTCATCCTGCGCGAGGATGACTTCGTCCATGCCCTCGCCCTGCACCGCACTCACGAGCTTCTGGCGATCGCGTTCGAAGTGCGCGTCGCCAGAACCCTGCGCGCCAGCGCGCACTGTCACGTCTCGCGCCTGAAGAATGGAGATCTTGCCACCGACGATGGCCCATTCCACGTCCTGGGGGACGCCGAAGTGCTCTTCAATCCTTTGGCCGAGGAGCACGAGCTCTTCCAATCCGCAGTCTTCGGGCTGCTCGCCCTTGCGCCAATCTCCGCTGAGTCGACCGAAAGTCACGGCTTCGGGGATGATCTGGCCACCAACCAGACTCTCGCCTACTCCACAGGTCCATTCGAGCATGCTCGCGCCAGCGTCCTGGGGGTGTTCGGTGAAGAGGACCCCTGAATACTGGGCCGGAACCATCTTCTGTACCAGGATTCCGCCGCGGTCGTCTACGCTTCCGTTGGACTGCGCGAGCTCCGAACCCAAGGAAGCGGCCACCTTCTCGATGGCATCGAAGAGCCCGTCCTTGTCGACGTCGAGCAGCGTGTCGAAGATGCCAGCGAAGCTCGTGTGTTCTCCGTCCTCCCCGAGGCCAGAACTTCGAACGGCTACCTTTTCAGCCCCCAAGCGACTGAATGCGGCTCGCACTTGAGACTCGAGTTGCTTGCGCCGGGAGGCATGTCCCAGGGCTTCCACGCCCCGGGTTGTGATCGCAAAACCGCCGGGCACGGGCATGCCGATCGAAGTCAGAACTCCCAAACGCTCGGCCTTGCGCCCCACATCTTCCTCATCGGCGCAGGTTGCCAGGGTGCGAACCAAGGCCTTGGCTTGGCGCGCACGCCCGATCGCCAGGATCTTGGCCACGCGACCCTGGGCAGCGACCCACCCGAGGGAGAAGACGAGATAGAGATCCTGAGCGGCCCGCAATTCCCAAGTCAAGACGACCAGGAGGGCGCCCACGAGGGTCGCTGAGAGCCCCAGCACGGCGCGCCCACGCAGGTCCGACTTGCGGCCCCAGCGGCCTTCGAGCACGAGCCCTGCAGCCAGAATGCCACAAGCCAGCGCCAAGCTACGGGACGGGTCCGGTTGATCCAGGGCGTCCATCCACAGGAAGCCCTCGCCGGCCCCTACGCTCGCGCTGACCTGTCCCACCGCTGAAAGCAGTGCCAAGAAAAGCACCACTTGCAACAGGCTACCCAGCAGGTTGCGCATGGGCGTCAGTCCCGCGTCCTTGCGCGCCTTGCCAAGGGCACGGGCACGGCGGACGGGATCCTTGGCCAGGCCGGCCCCCATGGCCGCCCAGTCCTGCTTGCTGCGCCACTCCACCCAGTGATCGCGGCTACCCTTCCAGGAGAGGGGTAGGGTCAGCGCGCGCGCAATCAACGCCAAGAGGACGGTTCCCCAGCCCAGACCCACCCAGCCGCCCAGGGCCTGGAGCCATCCAGCGAAGCCGGCTACGAGCCATCCGTAGGGGGTTTGGCCAGCTTGCTGACGCTTCCACTCCGCCCGGTAGGCTCGTTCGCCGGCACCGGCAACCATGTACTCGTACGGAACGGTGTAGCGCCCCAGGAATTCTCCACCGGCCCGGCTCACGCGCAGCCCGAGGATGCTGGCGTAGAACGAACTACGCTTGTCATAGCAAGGAACGATGACTTTGACCGGTCCGAGCGCAGCCAATGCAGCCTGGCCCTGCTCTCGGGTCAACTTGCGCAAGGGAATGTTGATCGCCCCCGGCAGATGGCCGTCCTCATAGTCCGCGGGATATCGAACGTCGACGAAGACCACCTCGTGCTCTGCAACCAACGCCTCCACGTCCGGAGTATCGAGCAGCCGGTCGGCGCCCGGAAAAGCGGGCAGCTCGCGCAGGTTCTCACGCTCCCCACTGCCGGTGATCGCTCGGCCTTCAGCAACCCATTTCTCGAAGCCACCTACGATGAAGCCCAAATCGGCGTGCACGTCACTGAGTTCATCCACGAGTTCAGAGCTGCGGTTTCCGGAGAAGCAGATGAGGACGGCGTCCGACTGCAACTCGCCGTCGTGCTTGCCCGCCAGCAGGTCGGGGTAAGGAATGGCCAAGGCTCCAGGAATCGTGCCCCTTTCAATCTCCTCCGGCTCGCGAACATCAATGATCTGGCGCGGCTGCGCTGCGCTGAGTTGCGCCTCAAACTGCTCGGTCTCGAGTCCAGCAGGGTGGTGCCCCTGCGCGCTCAACCCCAACGTGCGCAGGTTCACATCCCCGACTCCCTGCCCCGACTCCATAGAAGGTCGCACGAGCGCCTGACGCAGGCGCGCGTCATGGGCGTCGGACACCTTCAGGTGATAGAGGAAAAAGCTACCCGCCGTCAGGGCCCACAAGACACCCAATCCCAGGGCGACTCGGCTGCTAACACCCCCACCGGAGCCCGTTCCAGGCTGCTGCCGTTTGCGCATCACCAGCCCAGACGCGCCCACGGCGGCCAGGCCCAATGCCTGGCTGGCGCTGGCGAAAAGATTGATGACCAGGTCTGGAGAGGGAATGGCTAGAAAAAGGACTGGTGACGGCATTTCTTGGGGGGGTGAGGCTGTCTTGGGGGAGGCAACAAGGACAACTCCGGGGGTCCAGAGCCCAGCAGGGCCAGAAAAAGCCAGAATCTCCAGAAATCAGCCCTGTCGGCGTGGGCCCCTGCGGTATTGGCCCTTTCCCAACACACAGCCTAGACCCTTGCGGCTCTCCCTCTCCGTTTGGGTCAGCGCTTCCCCCGCTCTCAGGCCCTGCCGTCCACTCAACGATCGGTTCGAATCCCTACTGAAGAAACAGGGTGAACTGACTGGGTTGGGTGTGCATCCATTGCGGGAATCGCCCCCAGCTTCAATGAAAAGGGGCTGGCCGCCATCACCCCCCCCTCCTCACGCTTTGGGTCCCGACGGGTGGTCTCCAACTCCCACAGACGAGGCCAAAGGAAGGAATGCCGTTTGTGGCCATGCACACGGAACCCAGTCAGTTCTGAAGCTTCGCCCGCAGTGCCTGCGCCAATTCCAAGTCAGGGGCCAACTGGAGCAACTGATCCAGGTCCGCCAAGGCCCCCACTCGATCTCCGCTGGCCTCTCGGGCCAGGGCCCGGGCATAGAGAACAGACACCTCCCCCGCTGAGGCTCTCAGGAACTCGTCGGCCTTTGAGAGGGCCTGCTCTGCCTGACCGGCCTCGACCAATAGGGCCACCCACAAGCCCCTCAACTCCGTCAGACCGGGACTCTGTGGCCCGGCTGAGGCCGATCGTGTTTGGACAGTCTCGCGCACGAGGCGCAGAGCCCGGGGCCCGTCGCCTAGGGCGCGGCAACTGAGGGCAAGTCCGTAGATCACCTGGGGGTGCTCGCCACCCGCAGCAAGAGACTGCTCAAAGAGCTCGACTGCGCGCGCGTCTCGACCCGCAGCAGCCTCTGCTTGGGCCAGCTGTTGGTACCCCACCGCGGCACTGGGACGCAGACCGATCGGGCGCTGATTAGAGAGCCAGGCAACGGCCAACACCACGGCGCAGCCCCGTCCGAGAGCGCCCCACTGCTGGCCTCGCGCCCGCATCCAAAGCCATTCCAGCCCGCGCCCGCTCAGCACACACAATAGGGGCAAGACGGGTGCCCGGAATCGGGAACAGACAAAGAAGACGACAACACCCAGGCAGTAGACGCCAATGAAACCCCAGACTGGAAAGGTCTCGTGCCTCCTCCCTAGACAGAGCAGCGCGCCCAAGAGCCCTAGCCCGGCGAGCAGGTTGAACTGAATCGGGTTCCAGGAAGAGATGGGGTCGAAGTAGTGCGCGAAGAAAGAGACGTCGAGGTTGTTTCCCAATTCGGAGTTGGTCCAGAAGAGGCGCAGCTTCCAGAGCATGTGCTTCAGGGCAGCACCCGGTTCCTCGGCCATCCACTCCAGGCTGCGATGCACGTAGTAGCTCGACACCTCTGAAGGTGCCAGGCTCTGACCCGCGGCGTCCTCGGCCTGGGCCACCGAGTCGTAGAATCCCTCCCACCAACCACCGCGCGTACCTGGAACGATGGCCGTCGACCCGTCACTGGCAGGATTGTTGCCGATCCAGAGATTCACGCCCGCCTGCGAGGAGATCAGAACCCAGTCCTCGCCAACCAGTCGGTTGTAGGCCGTGACCGGTAAAATCGGGAGCAGAGCCGCGCCGATCAGCCACCAGGCCGCGCGCCCACTCGAGCGGCCAGGCCCCCCTCTGCGCGCGCAACGGTGAAGCCAAACGGCGATGCAGGGGATGAACAGGAGGACATTCGGTCTCGCCAAACAGGCAATCCCCCAGGCCAAACCGGCGAGTACTGAGGAGCGCGTGGTGAGCCGTTGAGACGCGAGAAAACTGAGGTGCAATGCCGCCAGGTTCAGGGGGATCGCCAGGCTCGGAATCAACAACTGTGAGTCGAAGTGCACCAGCACCCACGAGGTCGCCACGAGAAAGGCTGCCAGGTGCGCGGCCAAGGGGCGAAACAGATGGCTGGCTATCCGGTGGGTCAAGAGCGTCGTGCCCACTCCCAGCAGTGCTTGAAGTAGTCGCGGGGCGAGGTATCCGGAACCCAGGACCTTCTGCACCGCGGCCAGGAACCAGATGTACAAGGGCGCGCGAAAAAACGGGCCTTCCTGAAAGGTCTCACCAGCAGCCAGGGCCTGCGCCCAATCAGCGTGGTAGGCCTCGTCCATGGCCGGTGAGTCAAAGTACGGACTCTCACGCAACACCAGCACGTGGATCACCCGCAGCACCAAGGCCACCAGGGCCAAGAAAACCAGCATCCTTCCGGGTGCGGGCACCCGACTCTTGTCGCTAGGCTTGGGAGACGGGCACATGGCAGGTCTACGGGGTGGGGTTCGGATCGTTGAGCCGACCCAAGAGCCAACCCGCCGGAAGCCTAGCAGTCATCCACACCCGTTGCACAGCAGTTGACCGAGCCTGCTGAAGCCTCTCTGGCCCCATGCCTCGCCTCCACCCACTGGAATCCCTGACGCACCTGGCACCCACGCCGCGGAAGATTGAGGCTCTCGGTTCCTATTGGGCCTTGGACCCGGCCCAAGGCATGAGCAGCACGAGTACCCACGCAAAATCCGATTCCGCCGAGGCTTGGGTACGACGCGACCTAGATGAGTTGAATTGTCCCCTACGGTCCGACAACTCTGGCGCTGGGATTGAGTGGATCTTGCTGCAGACCCTGGGAGGACTGCCCGAGGGTGCGCACTCTCCCACTCCCAGCATGCAAAATGAGGCCTATCGGCTGATCGTCCACCGAGCAGGGATCCGGGTAGAGGCCACGAGTGAAGTCGGCCTATTCCGAGCGGCGAGTACGTGCGGGCAACTCCTGCGGGGAGCCGCGCATGAGGCGCAGGTTTCAGGGGCGAGTCGGTGGACCTTGCCCTGCGTCTCGATTCTCGACTGGCCCGAGTTCGAACGGCGCGGTTTGATGCTGGACGTCAGTCGCGATCGCGTTCCCCGTCAGGCCCGGCTCAAGCAGATCATCCAGCGCTGCGCGGAGCTCAAGTACAACCACCTAGAGCTGTACTGCGAACACATCTTCCCCTACGCCGGGCACGAAGTTGTCTGGAGCGCGTCCAGCCCGATCACCGTCAACGATTGGCACGAGCTCGAGCAGTGGGCCCTTGAGCACCACGTGGATCTCGTACCAAGCCAACAGACCTTCGGGCACATGCACCGCTGGCTGAAACACGCGCGCTACCGGCCCCTGGCGGAGGTGCCCGCGGGCGTTGAGCACCCATTTGCCCACGATCCCGAGCCCTTCAGTCTCTGCCCGACAGACCCGCGCTGCTTGGAATTGGTGCGTGAGTTACTGAACCAGCTCTTGCCTCACTTCTCCAGTGAGTATGTCAACGTGGGCTGCGACGAGACCTTCGACCTCGGTCGCGGGAGGTCGCGCGGCGCCTGCAAAGCACGCGGCGCGCGAGCCGTGTATGTGGAGTACCTGCAAGAGGTCCTAAGGCTCGCCGAGCAACAAGCACGCCGGCCCCTCTTTTGGGGCGACGTGCTACTCGGGCAGGAGCGCGAGCTCCCCGAACTTCCTCGGTCTGCAGTGGCCTTGCTTTGGGGGTACGAGCACACGCATCCCTTTGAGGACCAGGCACGGCGCCTGAGTGCAAGTGGGGCGTCCTTCTGGGTCTGCCCCGGCACGAGTTCCTGGCAAGCTCTGACAGGCCGACACGGCAACATGTTGGCCAATGTCCAGAGCGCTGCGGCCGCGGGCCGCACCCACGGGGCCGCGGGTTACGTGCTGACGGATTGGGGCGATTTTGGTCACTGGCAACCTGAGTCCATCTCATGGCTCGGGCACGTTGCCGGTTCTTGTCAGGCCTGGAATCCCGATGCGGCCCTCGATCACCTGCCGGTACAGACTCAGTTGCACGTTGCACGCGGTTCTTCCCCAGCCCTGATCCAATGCCTCGTCGACTTGGGACTGCTGGTGGACGTATGCGGAGCGACTAGCTTCAACGCCACACCGTGGTTCTTGTACCTAAGGCGCCCGTTGGACGGAGCCATTCCCAGGGGACTCAGCAAGCTGACCACGGCAGGCCTCGCGGCGACGGAAGAGCGAGCTCAGGAAATCGCACTGCGCCTGCGGGAACTCACGATTCGCGCTGGGTCGGATGATCCGACCGCCGATTTGCTCTGGACCATCCAACTCACGCAATGGGCTTGCCGCCTGGGTAGGTCACGATTGGAGGCCGGTCACGACGTCGCGGCCATCCCCGAGTCCAAGCGGCAGGACCTCGCAAGGGAGTTGCAGGCGCTCACCCGCCAGCAGCGAACCCTGTGGCTGCGAACAAGCCGACCCGGCGGACTGGAAGATTCCATGGCACGCTTGGAGCGACTGGCCATCTGGTTGCGAGAGGGCGGGCGAAAGCCGCTCTAGCCCCTAGCAGGAATGCAGGGACTGTTCGAGTACGTCGTCCACGCTGTCTAGCCAACCGATGTCCAACCCCGAGCGCAGGCCGGCATCCAATTCCTCCCAATCTCCATGATTGCGGCGTGGCAACAAGACTCGCTTGATCCCCGCCGAACGGGCAGCCAAGACCTTCTCTTTGATGCCACCGACTGGCAGGACCCCACCTGTCAAGCTGATCTCCCCGGTCATGGCCATGTCGTTGTGTACACAGCGACCACTGAGCAAGGACACGATAGCCGCATACATGGCCACGCCTGCGGAGGGACCGTCCTTGGGCACCGCTCCCGCTGGAATGTGCACGTGCAGGTCGGTCTGGTCGTCGCCAGTAGGTTGCCAGTCCGGGTCTGCTTGCGAGCGCACCAGACTCCACGCGGCCTGTGCACTCTCCTTCATCACGTCCCCCAGTTGGCCGGTGAGGATCAACTTGCCCTTGCCCGGCATGGAGCTGGCCTCGATGAACAGGATCTCACCCCCTACCGGGGTCCAGGCCAGGCCCGTGGCGACCCCAGGCCGACGGGCGCGGCGCGCCAATTCAGGTTCGACGCGACGGTGCCCTAGGACAGCCTGGACTTCCTTGGCGCCCATGGCGAGGGGCTTGCGGCGCCGACCGGAAAACTGAACAGCCGCATGTCGACACAGGGCCCCGATCTCGCGTTCCAGAGCACGCACGCCCGCTTCGCGCGTATAGTAGCGAATCAGCTCCCGCAGGGCGCCGACCCGAATACTGAATGCCTTCGAATCCAATCCCGCCTCTCGAATCTGACGCGTGACGAGATAGCGTTTGGCAATCTGCAATTTCTCCTCCTCGGTGTAACCGGGCAGTCGCAGGACTTCCAGTCGATCCCGCAGTGCGGGATGCACCGCATCCAAGACATTGGCGGTCGCAAAGAACATGACATCCGAAAGGTCGAAAGGAACGCCCAGGTAGTTGTCCGTGAAGGAGTGGTTCTGAGCAGGATCGAGAACTTCCAGCAGTGCTGAAGCCGGATCCCCATGCATCCCCTGGCCCATCTTGTCGAGCTCATCGAGCATGAAAACCGGGTTGCGGGTCCGAGCGCGGCGCAGGCCCGCCAGGATGCGGCCGGGCATGGCTCCGACGTAGGTGCGGCGGTGGCCGCGAATCTCCGCCTCATCATGCACGCCTCCTAGGCTGATGCGCACAAACTCCCGCCCAAGGGCGCGTGCCACGCTCTGACCCAAGGAGGTCTTGCCCACTCCTGGGGGTCCGACCAGGCACAGCGTGGGACCCTGGGTCTGCGGATTGAGTTTGCGAACGGCGAGGAACTCGATAATGCGCTGCTTCACCGGGTCGAGCCCGTAGTGGTCCTCGTCCAGAATTGTGCGCGCGCGGTCCAGGTTCAGCTTGTCCTTGCTGGCCGAGTTCCACGGAAGCTCAAGGGCCAGTTCCAAGAAGGAGCGCAGCATGGAGTACTCGGCGGCCTGCTCGGGCGTGCGCTCCAGGCGCTTGATTTCCTTGCGTAGCTCGCGATCCACCAATTCCGGCAATTTCAGCGCATCGAGCGACTCCCCCATCGCGACCAGGTCAGCCCCCTTGCCGTCTTCCTCCCCCAGTTCGCGCTGGATCGTGCGCAACTGCTCGCGCAAGAAGTACTCACGCTGTGCCCGGTCCATTGTCCCGCGAGTTTCCTCTCGGATCCTGCGGGAAATAGAGAGTACCTCTGCCCAGTCTCCCAGCACGCGGTTGAGCCGATCGAGACGAGCCCCGAGATCCAACTCTTCAAGCAACTCCTGCTTCTCCGCGGGGGCCACGTCCACAAAGGTGCAGACCAGATCGGCCAACATGGCTGGGGACTCGATGCCCTCGATGGCCTGGGCCATTTCTTCGGGCGCCCCGGGTGCCAATTCCAAGACCTCTGCAGCGCGTGCCTTGAGCGTGAGAAAACTGGCCTCGATGCCGGGCGTTTCTGGCTCAGGTGGATCGAGCAGTTCCACCTCCGCAACCGGGTAGGGATCGTGTTGGACGTACTTGATAATCGTGAAGCGCAGCCCGCCCTCACAGATCGCGTGGTGCCGCCCGTCGGGCGCCGTCCAAAAACGCACGATTTCTGCGATCGTCCCCATGCCATACAGGTCGTCGGGGCCCGGGTGCTCAAGGTGTTCGTCCCGCTGCAAGATAAGCCCCACGGGCGATCCGTCCTTGGCAGCGGCCTGCACGGCGCGCACAGTCGCTTCGCGCCCCACCATCAAGGGCAGGACGACACCCGGAAAGAGCACCATGTTGCGAACAGGTACGAGTACAACCTCCGTCGTACCGACGTGATCCTTGCGTGCAGAACGACTGGGTTTGCGAGTCTTCTTCGGCGCGGATTTCTTGCGCCCCTTCGACTTGCTTGCAGGCGTGACCTTGCGACTAGCCTTCTTCCTGGTCCGCGGTTTGGCGGCGGCCGCTTTCTGCGTGCCACGCTTCTCCGGTGACTTCTTTTTCCGACTCGATGACCTAGCCAATATCGCTCCCTTTACAGTAAACGTGCGACTTCTATTCTCCGCAGACGGCCCACGGTCTGCTCGACGGGTAACTGCAGTATGCGCAAGCAATCGCCGGCGCTCAATGGGCTGCACCCGGTGCTACACTCCCGCCTCCCCACACCCCTCCCCACCTTCCATGAGACACCAAGTCCTCGCCGCACTCCTCTTGACGCTGCCCGCCTGGGCGGGCTGTTCAAAGGGGGCCGACAGCTCCACTGCGGTGATCCGTTTCAGTGCGATTCCCGATGACAATCGATCGGAACTGCAAGCCCGCTACTCCCTGGTCGCTGAGTCACTGTCCGAAGCCATGGGCGTCCAGTTCGTCTACCAACCCAGCACCGACTACGAGGCTTCCGTAGAGTCGTTCAAGAATGGAGACATCCACCTGGCCTGGTTTGGTGGAGTAGCCGGGGTCCGCGCTCGATTGGCCGTGCCGGGCGCGCTCGCCATCGCCCAGGGCCGGGTCGACCCGGAGTTCCGGTCGTATTTCATCGCCCACAAGGACCTGGGACTCGAGTTTTCGGAGCAGTTCCCCGAAGGGCTGCGCGGCAAGACCTTCACCTTTGGGGTTCGCGGGTCCACCTCGGGCCGACTGATGCCGCAGTACTTCATCACCCAAGAAACGGGGCAGTCCCCCGAGGAGTTCTTTGGTCACCCACAGCGCTTCTCGATCGGACACGACCAAACGGCGCTCCAGGTCCAGGCGGGGTCGGTTTCTGCTGGCGCCCTCAACTACAAGACCTACGAACGCATGGTGGCTGAGGGCAAGATCGACCCCGAGGTCTGCAGGCACATTTGGACTACCCCGCCCTACGCGGACTACAACTGGACCGCCCACCCCGATCTTGATCGCCTGCACGGCGCAGGGTTCATCGCACGACTTCAGGCGGCGTTGATCGCAATCGATGATCCTGCCGTCCTGAAAGCCCTCGACCGCACGGAAGGCCTGATCTCTGCCGACAACGAGCAGTTCGCCCCCATTGAGGCGACCATGCGTCAAACGGAATTGCTGCGCTGAGTACTCCCGCTCTGGCTTTTGCCCTTGAGGGGGCGTGCGTCTCCTACGACAAGCACCATGCGTTGCAGTCCGTAGATCTGGAGATCGCGTCCGGAGAAATCGTGGCCCTGGTGGGCCCCAGCGGCGCAGGCAAGACAAGCATGCTACGGCTCTTGGCCGGTTCACTCCTGGCTGACCAAGGAGATGCATACTTTGAGGGTCAGAGGCTCTCCCGACTAGACGCCGCAGACTTGCGCGAGGTTCGCAGCCGAATCGGGTTTGTGCACCAGGATCATTCGCTCGTGCCTATCTTCCGCGCGCACCAGAACGTCATCGCGGGTGCCCTAGGTCAAAGAAGTTTCTGGGCTGCGGCGCGCTCGATGATCCGGCCCACGAGGAGCGACTTGGATCGCGCTCACCGATTGCTGGCCCGGGTGGGCATCCCGGAGAAACTCTGCCTACGCACCGACTCCCTTTCTGGCGGACAACAACAACGAGTCGCCATCGCACGCGCCCTCTTTCAAGCACCGCGTGCCCTCTTGGCCGACGAACCGGTTGCCTCCGTCGATCCGACTCGCGCACGCGCGGTCCTCACATTGATGAAGGACGTGGCCCGGGAACGAGGCTTGACTCTGGTGGCTAGCCTGCATGACATCCGCCTGGCTCGCGAATTGTTCCCACGCTTGGTGGGTCTGCGGGCAGGCCGTGTGGCCTTTGACGCCGCCACGCATGAGGTCGACGACACCGCGCTTGAGGAACTCTATCGCCTCGACGGCCAGGCTCTGGACAGCGATGGATAGACACCCCCAGGAACCCACGCCGCGGGGTCTGATCCTGATCGGCATCGGGCTTTTTGGGGTGCTGGCAGCTTTGCTCCTGGGACTCAAACCGTCCGGATTGGTGCCCAACTCTGGGGGCCTCGAGTTGGCCCGGGAGTTCTTCGCAGCGGCATTGGACCCGGCTTGGACTCGGGAACCCGGGGGCCTCACACCGAATCCGACACCTCTCCTGCCTGAGCTCGGCCTGGCCGCACTACGCACGCTCATTTTCGCGGCGGCTGCAATGAGTCTGTCCATCTTGGTGGGCCTGCCCCTCGGCGTCGTGGCGTCAGACACCTGGTGGAAGCGCTCCTCATTCGCGTCCGCCCGCATCACGGCTGCGGGCCGGGCTCTGCAGACCGGCGTTCGTTTCTGGATCGCGCTCATGCGCTCCGTACACGAATTGATCTGGGCGGTGGTCCTGCTTGCGGCCGTGGGGCTGAACACCTTCGGCGCCGTCCTGGCCATCGCAATCCCCTACGCCGGCACCCTGGCCAAGGTCTTTTCGGAGATGCTCGATGAGGCACCGCGCCATTCGGCCAAGGCCTTCGAAGGCATCGGAGTGCGGCCGCTGCACGTCTTCCTGTTCGGCCTACTGCCGCGCGCCCTACCCGACATGATTGCCTACACGGCCTATCGGTTCGAGTGTGCCGTCCGCTCATCTGCCGTGCTTGGTTTCTTCGGATACCCCACCTTGGGCTACTACGTCAGCCTCAGTTTCGGGGACGGGCGTTTCCACGAAACCTGGACAGCGATCTATCTGCTACTGGCTCTCATCCTGTTCCTCGAATGGTGGAGCACGGCGATACGTAGCCGACTTGTCTCATGAGCGAATCCGGCCACACACTGCTGCCGGATGAGCAGCACCCGGTCGAGCCCAGCCGCAGGCTCCTATGGGTGAGCGCAGTAGCCGCTGCCTCGCTGGTCTCCCTTGCTTGGTTGAGTGGCGAAATTGATGTCAACGGGTTCTTCGGGGCACAGCGGGTGCAGAATCTCGAACGCTTCCTGGCGGAGGACGCGGTCCCATTTCCGCTCCGAGAATCTGGGTTCTCGTGGGCGGGTCTGTGGTCCTGGGTGCGCGCCCACTGGCAAGAGGGAGGTGGGCAGGCCACTCTCACCACCCTCTGGATCGCCGTCGCTTCGATGGCCCTGGCGGGGGCCGGGGCATTGCTCATTGCCCCATGGGTGGCGCGAACCATTTCAACCAAGGAACCCTTCCTTCAAAACGGCAGCAAACGGCCGCGGGGTGCTAGCTGGATATGGGCCTCACGCTCGGCTCGCTTGCTCTGCATCCTGGCGCGCGCCCTGCCTGAGTACATCCTGGCATTCCTCTGGGTGGCGATTTTGCCCGGCAGCGCATGGCCTGCCGTACTGGCCCTCGCGTTGCACAACGGCGGCATTCTCGGCCGCCTATTTGGCGAGACTCTAGAAAACCTGGAGCGGCGGCCTCTGCAAGCCCTACGCGCACTGGGCGGCAGTCGTGGCCAAGTCACCGCCCTGGCGGCCATTCCAGTGGCCCTTCCGCGCTTCTTGCTCTACTTCTTCTACCGCTTCGAAACGTGCGTGCGCGAGGCCACCGTATTGGGCATGCTCGGTATCGTCTCCCTGGGCTACCAAATCCAAGACGCTCGAAGCCGTCTTGCTTACGACGATCTGTTGTTGTTGGTGGGTTTTGGGGTCCTGCTTGTGCTGCTCGCCGATCTCACATCCCACGCCGTACGAGCGTGGCTGCGCCGCGAGGCACCCCGGTAGGGGCCGTAAAGAATGCGAATGGGTGCGCGTCTCCTGCGTACCGGCACCTAGGATACGCCTGCCCTCGCCCTGCCAGCGCCTGCCGCGACCTGCCCCCCTATGAGCCAAGCTGTTCTCTCCATCCGCGATCTTGTCAAGTGCTACGGCAAGGTGCGCGCCTTGGACGGTGTCAACCTGGACGTGCCCGCTGGACCAGTGGGACTCTTGGGACCCAACGGTTCGGGTAAGACGACGCTCTTGAAGCTCCTGCTGGGCCTGCTTGTCCCTACGGATGGAGAAGCCAAGGTGCTGGGCTACCACCCTACCCGCCGGAGTGACCGGCTGTCCGTGCGCACCGTGGTCGGCTACATGCCTGAAGGCGACTGCATCCTGCCCGGCATGAGTGCCATTGAGTTGGTATCCACGCTGGCGCGGATCACGGGCCTGACAGCGGAGGATGCGATGACCCGCGCGCACGAGGTGCTCGACTACGTCCAATTGGAAGAAGCTCGCTACCGGCCCACTCACGAGTATTCGACGGGCATGAAACAACGCCTGAAACTGGCCCAGGCCCTGGCCCACGACCCAAAATTGCTCTTGCTGGACGAACCGACGAACGGCCTCGATCCAAAAGGACGCAGACAGATGCTAGAGCTGGTGGAGGATCTCGGGCGCAACCAAGGCAAGAACATCCTGCTCTGCTCTCACCTGCTGCAGGACGTGGAACGCACCTGTGACCACGTCGTTGTGCTAAACCAGGGCAAGGTGGTTGAGCAAGGCAGCGTCAGCGAACTGACCGCCGCCAAGGGAGCCTTGCTCTTGGTTGAATTTGAAGGGGATCGTGAGGCCTTCCTTCACCATCTCCAAGCGGGAGGGTTGGAAGCGACTCCCAGTTCGGAGAACGGGCTCAAGATTCACTGGCCGGGCAGCAGCGCCGATGCGGACCAGGTCTTTGACTTGGCCCATCAGGCTGGCGTCGCCATCACGCAACTCAGTCAGCAGCGCTCTAGTTTGGAGGAAATTTTCCTACGTGCGGTCGGCGTCACTCCTGCCACCCACCAGGATCAGGCCCCAGTGGGCGAAACGGCATGAAGGCCTCTACCCACACTGAAATCTACAGGCCCTTCCGCGGCTCCCTGCGAGACCACCCGCAGCGCTGGCTGACGATCGGAACCTCATCCGTGAGACAGGGCTTCAAGCGCAAGCTCCCCGCTCTGTTGCTTTTCACCCCGGTCGCCATCGGGTGCGTCATCGCGTGCTTCAAGGTGTACTTCGCGTTCTCACTCCTCTCGGGGGACTTGGTGAACAACAACTCGCTGCAGGCTCAGGGCATGGCGCAAATGGTGGCGTCGGTCCTCGGGGATGTGGTCGAGAACATCTTCCTCTACATGCAAGGGATGTCCTTCTTCTCCCTGATGATCGTCGCCTGGTACGGGGCGGGCCTCATTGCTGAGGACCGCCGTCTGGGCGCAAATCTGCTCTACTTCGCCCGGCCCATTTCGCGCGTCGACTACCTGCTGGGCAAGGGCTACGGGGCGGCGGCCTTCGGATTCCTGGCACTCACCCTGCCCTGCCTCATGGTGTGCTTCGTGGCCGCTTTCACGTCGCCCGAATGGAGCTTCCTACGTGATGAGTGGACGACCATCCTAAAGGTGATTCTCTACACGGGTTTCTGGGTTGCGACGGTCACGATGCTCGTGCTGGCCATTTCCAGCCTGGTGGGAAGGAAGACCCACGCCCTGATTGGTGTGATTGGCACGATTGTCATCTCCTCAGGCGTGAGCGAGGTGATGGCCAACCTATTCCGCGAAGACAGCTTCTCGTTGCTCAACCTGTTCCAGAACTTTGAACGTGTAGGCATCTGGATCTTCGATCGCAGGCAGCACGGTCCGGATGTCAGCATCGAACAGACCTTTGCAGCTCTGGGGGTCTTCTGGGGCATCTGCCTGCTCATCCTCTCCCTGCGCATCCGCAAGCTTGAGGTAGTCGCATGACCGCCGTCATTCGAGCCAAGGGGTTGGGTCGCTGGTACGGGGAGGTCATTGGCCTCAACGACCTGAATGTCGAGATCCCTGCCGGCATCACAGGCTTGGTCGGCCCCAACGGGGCAGGCAAGTCCACATTCATGAAGTTGCTCGTGGGCGAGATGCGTCCGTCGAGCGGCGCTTTGCAGGTCCTAGGACTCGAGCCCTTCGCCAACCTGGAGCTCTACCGTCAGCTGGGCTTCTGTCCCCAGCAGGATGCTCTCTACGACCACATGAGTGGTCTGCAGTTCGTGACCTATTGCATGCGCCTGGGTGGAATGAACTTCACCGACGCCAAGAACGCCGCGACGCGCGCGATGCAAAGGGTGCACCTCGAGGGCGCCATGCAGCGCCCCGTGCGTGGCTACTCCAAGGGCATGCGCCAGCGAACGAAACTGGCCCAGGCCTTTGCACACAAACCCAAACTCATCATCGCTGACGAGCCCCTGACTGGGCTCGACCCCGTCGCCCGACATCAGGTGCAGGAGCTGTACCGGGAGTTAGGAGAGTCGGGCACGAGCCTGCTCATTTCCAGCCACGTCTTGCACGAGGTCCAGAGTCTCACGCCGCGCATCGTGCTGATCCACCGCGGTCGACTTCTAGCTCAAGGGCCAGTTGGGGAAGTACGACAGCTCCTCTCGCGCCACCCGCGCAAGGTGCACCTCACCGCCCGCGACCCAAGAGGACTGGCGCGAGCCCTGCTGGAACTCCCCCACGTCCATAGTGCAACGCTGGACGAAGACGCCGGCGGACTGCACATAGAAACTCGCGACATTCAGGCGTTCCACTCGGAATTGCCCGCGCTGGCCAGCCGCACGCGTTGCGGAATCGAAGGGCTTGAGAGCTCGGATGCCAATCTCGACGCTGTCTTCGACTACTTGGTGGGCTGAACCATGTTGCACTTCATCCAGACCGCCTGGCTATTGGCTCGCCTCCAACTACGCTCTCTGCTGCTCTCGCGGCGCATGCTCCTGTGTGTGCTGCTCGCGATCGCACCGGTTGTCATCGCGTGGTTCGCTGGCGCACACGAGGACGCCACCGAGACAGTTCCAATCCTGGGCTTGTTCATGGTGTTGCAGGTCGTGGCACCCCTCATATCGTTGACCTTGGGGTCGTCAGTCGTCACCGAGGAGATCGAGAGCCGCACGATCACCTACATCTTCACACGGGCCACAGACCGTGCAGCGTTCTTTCTCGGGCGGCTGGCGGCCAGCTCCGCTGTCAGCGCCTGCCTGCTAGCCCTCTCGGCAGGCGGGGTAGTTTGGGCTTCGACGACCACACGCAGCGGTTCTGCCAACATGAAGCGAGATTGGTCCCAGGGTCGCCCCCCCGTCATGGTGGAGATTGTACGAGACCTGCCGGACGGCTTGGCCAACGGGCTCGTTGCGGCTGCTGCACTGGCAGCCATCATGTACACCTTGATCAGTGCCGGACTCGGGGTGTTCTTCAAACGCGCCATGATCCTGGCCCTGGCGTACACCTTCGCTATCGAAGGCTTCATGGCGAACATTCCTGGCTCCACTCAGAAAATGTCGGTGCAGTTCTACCTGCGAGGGTTGCTCACGAGCGCGTACGACAAGAGCTCGTCGCTACTGACCGAAATCCCCGGGCTCGCCGAAACTCAGCTCTACAGCGTCCCGGAATCGATCGCACGATTGGGTGCCGCCTACGTTCTGTTGCTGGTCATTGGCGCCCTCGGCATTCGCCGCAGGGAATACCTGATGACCTCCTAGGGCTGCGGGCTTGCCCTCGGAAGTGGACAGCCCCCACCGTCGCATCGCCCAGCAGGCGCTGCAAGCCCATGCGGGAGGCCCTTGAAGCCATGCCGTTGCTGGCACGCTTCCTGCTCTAGGGCATGCAGCTCGACCCCATTCGGGGGAAGAGCCACCTCGCATCCCAAGGAGACCCCCATGTTCGCTTCCATTCGCAACGCCACCTTGCTCAGCACGGCGCTCCTGTGCATGGCCCCTAATTCTTCAGCGCGCGGGCCCAAGGCAATCCAATCGCGCGTCGTGACCCAATACCCCAGGCGCAGCGTAGGCCCAGGACTGGACATTGGACTGCGGCTCGGCAAAGCGCGAGTGCAGATCGGCTTCGGATCCCGAAAAGCCGTTCGCTGCTGCTCGCACCAGGCGGGTTACTACCGGACCGTTTCGGAGAGGGTTTGGGTACAGGGTGCGCCCATCCAAGTTTGGGTTCCCGCGCGTTACGAGTGGCGCCCTGACTCTTGCGGGTCCGTGATCCAGGTACTCGTCCAAGCCGGCTACTACCGCACCGAATTCGGTCCCGGTCACTACGCAATGCGTTCGCGTCGAATCTGGATGCCTGCACGTACGGTTTGCAGCCGCGGAATCCACATTCACTAGGCCCGTTCGGGCAGCACTTGAGGCGAGCTTGCACCCCGGTGCGAGCTCGCCTTGTTCAATCCTGCGGCCCGCGCTCAAGTAAGAGAGTCTGGTCTGGCCGCGGACTGACGCCGGGCGCGAGAGGCACGGCGCGCAAGCCAGGGCGCAGGACGCCCGGCCGTTTCTTGCGAAACTCGCGCAGATCATCCAGGTCGCCAGGAAACCATGCGCAGGCCAGGATTGTGGGCTTGTAGCGACTGAAGAACTCCGGCGGCACAGTCTTGTCATGGCCCGGGGAAGTCGCCTGGGGCAACGGCGAGCGCTCGGCCACCTCGCGGGACACCAGGCCGTTGCGGTCATAAACCCGCAATCCGGAGTAGTAACCCAAGCAGCCGACCGCTCCCGAGACGACCGAATCATCCGGATCCGCGATCTGCTTGAGAACCCTGCCCATGTCTGCCCACTCTGAAGCCTGCCTCGCCATCCGATCCCACTGGTCATATTCGCTGCGTTCGAGTGCCTGTGGAGTGCTGTGTCGGAAACCAAAGGCTGTTCGCCAGCGCACGGGAAACACGTCCTTGTCTTTAAACGCCGCTGGTAAGACCAAAGCGCAGCAGACCAGGCCGCAAGCCACCGTAGCCACGGGGCTCCCCTGTTCCTCTAGCCCACTCAAGCCAGCGCACAGCAAGAGAGCGACAAAGGGCAGAGCAGGGACGAGAAACCGGCCATAGGCCATGAAGTCCCCACCGGTGAGGACGACATGCAACGCGGTGGCGAGAACCACTGTCAGAACAGGGCCCAAGTGCCTTTCTCGCCAGCAGCGCGCCGAGCCCAGGGAGACGAAGGCCAGCAAGACGCCCGGAAAAACGATCAAGAAGTGCATCAGGTAGTTGTAGCCACGCTCGGCCGCGCGCATGGATAGGCCAACCTTGGCGCGTGCTGTGTTGGGCAGCCAGTCCCCATAGACACCCCAACGCCAGGCAACGTGTGCAGCCCAGACTCCCACCAAGACCGAGGTTGCCGAGAGCAAAACTCTAAAGCGACTGCGATCACCACCAGACCAGGCGCCCACCAGGGCCGGTCCGAGCACCCAAGCCACCCACCACGCACCATCGGCTCGCAGTAGAACCACCAAGGCCCCCACGCCTACCACCTTCCACAGCCAGCGCCGGCCGGGCTCCGACCACGTGAGTGCAAAGAGCCAGAAGACCGACGCGCAGAAGGGCATGGTGGCCATGCCCCCCGTACTCCATACGGCCAGGGGCGGCAGGCAGCCCAGGAAAAGCGCACTCGATCCCAGGGCCAAGGGTCCGTTCGCGATGTAGCGGGAGCTGTAGCGCGACCAGCCCACGAGCAACAGTACGGCGGCTGCCAGACTCAGGACCTGGGAAAACACCTCGGGAGCCGCGCCCAGGCGCAGGCCCAGGCCCATCAGGATGGCCCACAAGAACTCGCTGTAGCCCTCGACGGGCGGGGTGTCACCCGGTTGGTAGACGAGGCCCAGTCCATTGGCCCAGTTCTGGGAGTAACGGAACGTGATGAACGCATCATCGGTCACGAACGCGAATTTCCAAGCGAGCCAGCCCAGGGGCAACAGGGCGGCGACAAAGGTCAGGATGCGAACGGCGCGCGGAGCGGCGCCTTGGGGCGGAATCGGCGGGTGCACCTAGCTCGACGCTCCAACCACTTCCAAGGAGTAGATCTGGGGCAGATGGCGCGCCACGCAGCGCCAACTGCGGCCTTCATTGACGCTACTCCAGATTTCACCCTGACTCGTCCCAATGTAGAGGCCGAGCGGGTCGTGGGCATCGTGGGCTAGGGCCTGGCGCTTGACGCTCCAGTAGGCGTGGGCGCGGGGCAAGCCGCGATCCTGCCTGGACCAATTCTTGCCGCCGTCCAAAGTGCGGTAGAGACCGGGCCGACCCGAGGGAGCCGTGCGCGACCAGGCGCGAGTGCCGTCCAATGGAAACACCCAGGCGGCATCGGGATCGCGCGGGTGAGAGAGGATGGCGAAGCCCACATCCTCGACACCCCTGGGGAGGTTGTCCCCCACGCGCTGCCACTGGCCTTCTTCACGGTCCATGCGATAGATCCCTGTGCGAGCCTGCTGCCAGAGCCGATCGGGGTTGGTATCCGACATCACGACCAAGTGTGGGTCCTGACCAAACTCTTGCTCCACATCTTCGAAGCCGGGGCCGCCAACACGCTCCTCGAGTTCCTCAAAGGAGCGCACGGTTCCCAGATTGACAGGCGTCCAGGTGCGACCGGCATTGTCACTCTCAAGAACACCGCCTGCGGAGAGGGCCACGTACAAGTGACTGGAGTCACGCGGGTCAATGCGAATGGAATGCAGTGTGGGCCCATCGGGGGTGCTGTCTTGGCTCCCTCCGGTCCACTGATCGAGCAGGGGGTGGTTGTTCAAACCGGCCACAGGCCGCCAGGTCTGCCCTGCGTCTCGGGAGCGGAACAGACCCTGGGGAGAGGAGCCCGCGTACCAAACGTCCGGATCCTGCGCGTGGCCTGGACTGAGCCAAAAGAGGTGATGCACGCGCCGTTGCTGAAGACCTGCGGCAGCGTCGGCGAAGGCGGGTGACTTGCGGCTTCTCTTGAACGTTCGACCGCCGTCGTCCGAGTAGCGGATGTGTGCGCCATGCTCAAGGTCCAGGGCAGTCATCACGACCTTCTTGGGAGCCCTCGGATCGGCCACCATGTGATGCACCATGGCTCCCAGGCCCTCGGTCGCTTGGACTTCGAACTCCTGTCGCTCCGAATCACTGGCCACGACAAAGGCGCCCTTGCGCGTCCCCACCAGCAGCCGCACGCGGCCTTTCTTGGGGCGCGCGAGGCGCAGTTTGTGTTTGGGGTGAGAGAGTGAGGGGGTCATCGAACTCAGTTGTGAGCCTCATCCTACCGGGCCAAGGCCGAGCTTTGCCCCCGGCTTGGATCGAATTCAAGGCGGCGAGAGCAACCTGGGGTGCCATAGCTTAGAACGACCGCATGACCGCCCGCCCGACAACAGGCTGCAGGGATCGCCGGAAGACCCGTTCTTGGGCCCCACTCCAGCTCTGCGCGCTCGCTGTGAGCCTCCTGGCCTGCGCCGGGCCTGACCCAAGCGGACCTCGAGTTTCCGGCCCGGCAGGCACAGGGCGCTTCGCAGATCTTGGGCAAGAGCGGAGCGTCAAGCGCTTTGATTTCGACGCTTCCTCGGCTGAGATCCGGGGGAACGAACCGCAATCGGATCGGGCCTCCTCGCAGACGGGCGAGTCGAAGTACCAGGCCGCGGTGCGCCTGCGCCTTCCGAGTCGTGAGTCGTTTGTTCTACACGCCACCGTGCCGGTCCCTCGGGGGGCGATAGCAGGTGGGGTGCAGTTCGCCCTGCGCCCCCAATCCGAAGGAGCACCCTGGGTCGAGGCCCAATGGGAAACGGTCACTCGATACCCGAGCGGTGAACCCGATGTTGTGGAATTGGCTGCGCGGGTTCAGCGACCGGCCGGGTCACGGCCAGGCCAATGGCTTACTTTTGACGTGCAGGTCTCACCTCCCGGACCAGAACAGGCTGCTGCTGCCCAACAAACAACGGCCGTGTTTGCAGCCTGGCCCAAGGAACTCGAACTGCGTTGCCGAGATGTCCATGGTCATCTCTACACGGCACGCTTGCTCGACGAGCTGGGCGCCGCCAGCCACGCGGTCCAAATCGCTGCGGGCTCGGCCTACGAGCGGGTGCGACTGTACGCGACCTTGACTCCGGAGGCACAAGCCCGCGCGGCGAGCAAGCCCGCCTTGGAACACCTGATGGGAGTACACGCCTACCTCACCCGGCGCATGGGAGACGGGCGTATCTCACTGGACCTGCGCATCCATAACGGCGCCACGTCCGGCGCAGCACCGGTGTCTTCTCAGGAAACGGCAGCGGGCATCGTGTACTGGGATGCTCTCGAGTTGGTCTTACCCAGGGGCTGGTCGGCGGATGCGCTGGTCCGTGATCCCTACCTGGGTCGCGGACGCAGAGAGGGGGCGAACTGGGTACTACCGCTCGTCAAGGCCCTGCCCCAGAACGCACTGCACATGATGGGTCCGCAATCGCAATTCCTGCGGCGCCTAACTCTGTACGGGCCGGATACGATCGCGGAGCGCGGCCGGCACCCCGCGCTTGAAGGCCAGGCCTTTTGCGTTGAGGGAGCGGGGCTGTGGTCCTGGTGGAATCCCGAGACCGCTCGCTATTTTGCGCAGCGCACTCTACTCGCCTCCTGGTCGTCCTATAAGCGCGACGGCAAGGTAGGGCAGGCCGCACTGGAAGATCGACTAGCAGAGGAGCTGCAACGAATACGCAAGCTGCTCAAGAGCGGCAAGGACCAGCACGGCCTGCTCAGTGGTCCACTCATGGGCTGGTGCCACCCCCTAGGTGTGTCGATTCAGGGCATGACTGGCGGATCGGGGATCTATCCCATCGCCGGGCAACGAATCGCCGCGGCGGCTGATTCGCGTGGAATTGAAACGCTGATGCTCGAGCACCGCATGCACGCCTGCCGGCAATCAGACGCCCAATGGAATCAGAGCGGTCAGCCTGTGGGCTTCGAACTTTGGCGCGGCTCCGAGAACCGTGTGCCCTTCGACTTCCGCACCAATGGCAACATGGTGCCGCGGGAGTTCAAGCTCCCGGCGCGAGGTGGTCCTCCGGCCTCTGAGCAGGTGGCAGCCGTCTACGCGGCCAAGCGTCGTCCTCCCTACGACCAGGGAACTCCCGCGAGAGTCGATGGCACGCGTCCGAGCCAAGACGACGCCTTGTTGGCTTGGTGGCCCCATGACGGTCAACACATGGTGCGCTACACCTCGGCGCCCAAGGCACTGGTATGGCTCGCCAACGACGCATTGGCCAGGGATTCCCTTCTGCACGCAGCCGAACTGTTTCACCTCGCGTACCACGGTGCCCGACACGCCGAGGAGAGCTGGTCACCGGGAGCAACCCTGCGCGTTCACGAGGAAATCGCCCGCACCTATCCGGGCCACGGATTGCCCATCGGTCGCGACCAAGCCTGGGGAATCGACGCCGCCTGTGCCGCCTACAGTTGCGCTACACCCCAATGGAGAGCGACGCACCAAGCTTGGCTCTTGCGGGTGGCTCAGCTGTTCTTGGATGGCGCGATGCCGAGTGGCATCCTGCAGCGCCAGGTCAATCCCAAGGTTCTCGATGGACGATACGCATCCAGTCAGACCTTCGAGTCCCTCTTTCTCCTGCACGCGGAACGCTGCCTGATTGAATCGGTATTGAAGGGGGTCGATTCCAAACGAAGCGCCGCCCTGCTCGAGTTGCACCACCGCGCACTGCACTTCCTGTACTGGGGGCCGGTCTGGAGCGGCCCGCGCGAGACTCTGCACAGCGAGACACCGCAGGCAGGTCCCCGCTGGCACTTCGCCGTAGCCCCCAAGCAGGGCTTCGAACTGGAGCCTTACTGTGATGTCTCAAAATGGGGAGAGGACTTCTTGCCCGACGACGGGTTGGACCTCGGCGTGGAGACTCGCTACGGCTGGGGTCCACTCGAATACGCCATGACTCACCCACTGAGGGGTGAAGCCGGCGGTCTGGAGAGTCGCTACCTGACACGCAGTTTGGATGTGGGACTGCCCGCGCGGGACGTGTATTCTCGCGTGCGCGGCATGTTTCGGGAGGCGTCGCGAGAGAGCAACGACCACTCGGGCAGTTGGGCGGGTTATGTGGGCAGCCTGCAAGCGCTCGGTGTGCGCTAGACCCCGGGTCGAAACCGGCGGCGCTCGGGGTGGTAGGCCTTGGGACCCCCCGTGGGGTCCTGAGCCCGTAGACTGGACTGGTACCCCATCGCCCGCACCCCAAGAGTCTCATGTTCTCCCCTCGATTCGGCCTGCTCGTTCTCGCTCTCGCGGGCGGTGCGCCCCTATTCGCTCAACAAGACCCTCAACCGTTTATGGGCCAGCCCGTTCCGGGCCTGTCCCCCACGGAACTCGACCGCTTCCTCTTGGGTCAGCTCGACTTCTTGACGCCGCTGACAACTCGCGACGGGTTGGGCCCCATCTTCAATGAGCCTTCCTGCGCGGGGTGCCATAACCATCCGGCAGTCGGCGGTTCAGGAACGCGCGTCGTGACGCGCTTCGGCAAGGCGGCCATCGGCGGCAACCGCTTCGACCCCCTGATCAGCCTGGGCGGCACCTTGCTTCAGGACCAATCGCTCGACCTCCAGTGTCGCGAAGTCGTGCCTCCGGAAGCGACGGTCACGGCCCAGCGCAAGACTCCCATTGCCTTCGGATCTGGGCTTCTGAGCGAGCTTGTCGACTCAGACATCGAGGCCAACGCGGCCAACCAACCCCCAGGCTGGACTGGCTTTGTCAGCTACGTGGGAGACGTCACCCAGCCGGGTGGCGCCCTGCGCCCCGCGCGCTTCGGCTGGAAAGGCGACGCATTGAACGCGATCGCCTTCTCCGTCGGTGCGGGACTGAACGAAATGGGTCTCACGTCACGCTTCGCTCCCACTGAGAACGCCCCCAATGGAGACCAGGCCTTGCTTGCCGCCTGCGACCTGGTGCCCGATCCGGAGGACAAACCCGACGCAGCCGGCATCACGCATGTACAGCACTGGACGACCTTCCAACGCCTGCTCGCTGCGCCCGCCCAGACCCCGCTGGCAGGCATGACTGGAGAGGCCCTGTTTAATTCCGTGGGCTGCGCAGATTGCCACGTTCGAGATTACGTCACCGGCGCCGCTCCGGAGCCGAGTCTCTCCGGCGTGGCGATTCGACCCTACTCCGACTTCTTGGTGCACGAGATGGGCAGCCTGGGAGATGGCATCGTGCAAGCTAACGCCAGCGAGACTCAGATGTTCACGCGGCCCTTGTGGGGCCTGGCCCTGCGCAATTCATTCCTGCATGACGGAAGCGTGGCCGGTGACACGTTCTTCAATTTGATGGTGGCCGTGGTGGCCGCGCACGACGGGGAAGCGGCAGCTTCCCGCAGCGCTTTCAACAGCCTCTCGGCCAGCGACCGAGTCGAAGTGGTGCGCTTTCTGGGCTCGCTCGGTCAGACCGAGTTCGATTATGAGTTGGACAACGATCTCGATGAATTCGATTGGTTCTTCCTGCAGCCATGGCTGACGGGTCCGGGCGGAACGATCGGCCCTGACGACGACCAGGCCATTGCGGATCTCGACGCGGACGGCGACTTCGACTTGACTGAATTCGGTGCGTTGCAGCGCACCTATACGGGCCAGGTCACGAGCCCGGCCCCGCGACCTCAGCCCGTCCAGACGCAGCTGAAGTTGGATCTGCGCTCGGGTGGCAACACCCTCTGGATTGCGCCGGGGGCTCCGTTCACCTACGAAGTGCGAGCGACCCTTTCCGACAGCCAAACCGATGGCCTGGCCATGGTGTGCTTTGATCTGCACTTCGATGGCGGCCCCTTGCCGCCCATGGCTCCCCCACAAGATGGCAGCATGTTCGAGTTCGTCAGCCCGCGTGGGCTGTGCAACCCGGCCGGCTTCGGGGGTACACCCGTCGCGGGAGACCTGCTGCAAGTGGGCGGAGCGCTCAACACGATCAACAACAGCTTCGCGCCCACGCCCTCGGGAGCTGTCGTCAAGGGTATCGCTCAACGCGGAAACTGGCAGACGGTCGCAACGGGAATGGCCGTCGCCCCCAGCGCGCCAGGCACCTACAAGCTGCACCTCATGAACCCGGTCGGCAACGCCATCCAGAAAGGTGCGAGCGGCGCGACCTTCTATCCCGTCGTCGGCTTGGAGGTGGGCTCCGTGCGTGAATTGACTGTTATCGTCGACTCTTGCGCGCCAACCAGCTACTGCAGCGCCAAGCCCAGCTCCTCGAGCTGCATGCCACGCATGCAGTGGAAGGGTAAGCCCTCGGCTACCGGGCCCAACAACTTTCACTTGCAGGCCAGCGCAATTCAGGGCGGTGAAGCCGGCCTGTTTCTGCTGAGTCTCGCCCCCGCCAACAAGCCGTTCTTCGGAGGAACTCTCTGCCTGGGCGGCACCCTCCAGCGCACACCTGCCTTGCCCACTGGAGGCACGCTGGGCGTGTGCAACGGGATCATGGACTTCCACATGACCCAGGGGTTCATGAGTGCCCGCGGCCTGACACCCGGAACGCTCGTCTACGCCCAGGCTTGGTTCCGCGACAGTTTGCACAGCGACGGAACAGGCGTCGGCCTCACGGACGCTATCTTCTTCACGGTCTGCCCATAATCCCCACCGACCTAAGCGATTACGCCATGCTCAATCTGATTCGATGCCGCGCTCTCACACGCTTTTTAGGAGTCGTGTTCCTGGCACAGTTCTCGTCGCAGGCGGCTCAGGCCCAGATAGGCTGGGCCAGTTTCAGCAAGGACAACAGTCTCCTGAACGCAGGCAGTGGAACTGTGCTGAATGATCCCGAGGAGAAAGACTACGCCTGGGCCGATCTCGACCAGGACGGGTGGACCGACATGATCATCGTGCGCAAGACGCCTTACACCAATCCGGGGGGCAAGACTAATGTGCTGCTGATGAACGAGGCCGGTGTCTTGACGGATAGGACGGCGCTCTACGCAGTGAATTCCAGCATCGCGGGAGACAACGGCTTCATGACTCCAACCAACGACCGCGACGTGGCCGTAGCGGATGTAAACGGAGATGGTTGGTTGGATGTGATCACCTCCGCTGCCATTGCCCCCAATCAGCCGAAGCACATTTCGCACCCGCGCGTGTACATCAACCAGGGTGCGGATGGCGGCGGAAATTGGTTGGGGTTGCGCTATGAAGATGCGCTCATCCCCGATTTCGGCACCTTCCCCAATTTCTGCGCCGTGGCGGCGGGAGATGTCACAGGGGACGGGTTTCCCGATCTGTACTTCGCTCACTACGAGCAGTCTGCGCAGGTGGATCTGAATGACAAATTGCTCGTCAATGATGGCACCGGGATGTTTGCGGACGAGAGTAACCTGCGCATGTCCGCGGCCATGCTTGACTCGAGTTTCGGCGTCTCTGCCGTAATCGCCGACATGAACGGAGACGGGTTCAACGACGTCGTCAAGAACACCGCCCTCGGTTCCACAGGTGCCTCCGGCCCCCGAGTCATCGTGGACTACAACGATCCCGCCAATGTGGGCTTTTTCAAGATCTTCGATCAGGCCTACTCAGGAGCGCCCTACCACGCCAACGTTGGGGATCTCAACCAGGACGGGAAGTTGGACATGGTCATCAGCGATGACGCCCAGGACCGATACCTGCTGAATACGGGCACGGATGCCCTGGGTCGCGTCAATTGGAGTCCGGCCTTCACCTTTAACGTCGACGACGGTTTTGGAAGCAACAACCTCGTCAGGGATCTGGACAATGATGGTTGGAATGAGGTTCTGATCTGCGACGTGGACGTCGACATCCCCGGTTGCACAAGACGCATGCACGTGTATCACAACCGCGGCGGCAGCGTTGGGGGCAACGTCACCCTGATGGAGGAGTCCGGAGGCGGGTGGAAAGGAGCTACCGGACTGACAACGGGTGATCTGCGCGGCATGCACGACGTCGCAGTCTTCGATGTCGACAACGACGGCGACATGGATCTGGTCTTGGGCGACTGCACAGGCACCAACCTGTTCGTCAACAATCTCATCGGCCCCATTGGGACGAATTACTGCGGGCCTGCTGTGGCCAACTCCAGTGGCATGCCCGCTGTGATGAGCGCCATCGGATCCGATCAAATCGCCTTGAACCAGGTCACGCTTGTGGCCGGCAGCCTGCCCACGAACCAATTTGGCTACTTCCTCACCTCGCAAACATCCGGGTTCATCGCGAACCCTGGAGGCGCCCAAGGAAACCTATGCCTGGGCGGGAAAATCGGTCGCTATTCAGCGTTCTTGCAGAACTCTGGCGCTGCGGGAACTTTCCAACTGGAGATCGACCTGACCCTGATGCCCCCGCCCGTACAGACGGTCGTGCTGCCAGGCGACACCTGGAATTTCGTCGCATGGTTCCGTGACAAGAACCCCACGAACACCAGCAACTTCACCGACGGCTTGTCGATCCTGTTCCTCTAGCCAGCCCCGCGCACCTCAATAGGACGCGTCAGTGATCCGCATCGCCACCTGGTCGGGGCCACGCAATGTGTCCACGGCACTCATGCGCTCGTTCGGGGAGAGATCGGACACGGTCGTCTGCGATGAGCCCCTGTATGCGCACTACCTACAATCCACGGAGCTTGCGCACCCCATGGCGGAGGAGATCATGGAGAAGCACGAGTGCGATTGGGAGCGTGTCGTTGAGTGGTTGACCGGTCCCCTACCCGGTAATCCCCGCGTCTTCTATCAAAAGCACATGGCACACCACTTCCTGGATCACATTCCGCGGGATTGGGTGAGCGAGTTGCGGAACGTGTTCCTGATCCGCGACCCGGCCGCCATGTTGGCCTCTCTTTTCCAGGTGATCCCCGCATCGGGGCTCATGGACACGGGTCTTCCACAGCAAGTCGAACTGTTTGAGCAGGAGCGTGAGCGAACGGGCAGCACGCCCGCAGTGCTCGATTCATCGGACTTGCTGCGCGATCCGCGGGGTTGCCTTACGGCCCTCTGCGAGACACTCGGGATTGAGTTTCAAGAGTCCATGCTGGCATGGAAGAATGGCCTGCGCCCCACCGACGGGTGTTGGGCCGAGGCCTGGTATGGCAACGCACTGGAGTCCACGGGCTTCGCGCCGTACCGTGAGCGCGAGGTTCACTTGGCAAGTGAACACAGTGAGCTGGCGGCCCAGTGCCAGCATCTCTACGAGCGCCTCTACCCCCACCGCATTCGAACCTAATCATGAGGCAGGTTTTTAACGAAGCAAACCGCAATCTCCGCATCTGGGTAAGAGGTGAACTCCTTGATCGCGAACAAGCCAAGGTCAGCGTATTTGATTCGCTCGTCCAAGGGGGAGACGGTTGCTGGGAGGGGCTCCGCTTGTATGACGGCCGCATCTTCAAGCTCGAAGAGCACCTGACGCGTCTACGCCACTCGGCCCTGGCACTAGCGTTCGAGAAGATCCCCTCTTCCGTCCAAATTCAGGACGCAATCCGCCAGACCCTTGAGGCGAATGCGATGCGTGACGGAGTGCACATTCGACTCACGCTCTCGCGCGGCACAAAGATCACCTCGGGCATGGACCCGCGCCTCAACCAGCAAGGCCCCACCCTGATCGTGGTCGCCGAGCACAAGCCCCCTGTGTACGACAAGACGGGCATTAGCCTGGTGAGTTCCTCCCTGCGGCGTTTTCCTGCCGACTGCCTGGACCCCAAGATCCACCACAACAACCTGCTGCAATCGATCCTGGCAAAAATCGAGGCCAACGCTGCCCAGGCCGATGACGCCCTCATGCTCGACGTCCACGGCTTCGTGGCGGAGACCAACGCGACCCACATCTTCGGGGTGCTGGACGGCGCACTGTTCACGCCCACGACCCGAGCCTGCCCGGAGGGGGTCACGCGCGCGACCGTGCTGGAAATCTGCGCCCAGGAACAGATTCAGGCCAGCGTACGCTCGGTCTCTCAGGTCGAGCTGTACCGAGCTGACGAGGTCTTTTGTACGGGCACGATGGGTGAGCTGGCGGCGGTCGCCAAGATCGATGGACGCCCAATCGGGACGGGCACGCCGGGCCCCATGACCACTCGTCTCAGCCAACTCTACGCACAACGAACGGCCGCCGAAGGCACGCAGATCGTGCCGTAGCTGGAACGCGCGCTGCGACGCTTAGGGCGCGACCGCACCGACCATCAAGCGGGTGATCAGGCCTGCGAAGCGCGGCGCATCCACGACGGGTGAGCCCTCGGCGATGAGGGCCTGGCCGTGCAGCAGTTCCGCGTACTCAGCCAGGCGCGGGCTCTGCGGGTCGGACTCGTGCAACGCTCTGAGTCCGGCCACCAAGGAGTGATCCGGATTGACTTCCAATGCACGCTTGGTCACCGGCACCTCGCGACCGCTGCTGCGCATCATGCGCTCCAGGTGCGCACTCATGGAATGCTCCTCTCCTACAAGCACAGCAACACTGTCCTTGAGCCGGTTGGTGAAGCGCACCTCGCTGACGTGCTCCTTGAGAGTTTTGTGCAACGCCTCCAGCAGGTCCTTGCTTTCCTCCTGCTTGGCCTCGCGCTCGGCGCGGTCCGTGTCGTCTTCCTTGACCTCTCCGCGATCCACGGCCCGTAGGGGTTTCCCGTCGAATTCCGTCAAGCGTTGCAGTACCCACTCGTCGACTGGATCGGTCAGCAACAGGACCTCTTCACCCGCGGCCTTCAAGGCCTCCAGATGCGGGGAGGCTTCCAAAGTATGGCGGTCCTGGCCGCAGATCACGTGGATCGACTCCTGGTCATCACCCATGCGGGACACGTAGTCCTCCAGGGTTGTCCAGCCGGCAGAGCGACTGCTTTGGAAAAGGCAGAGCTTGGAAATGCGGGCGTCCTCGTCATCGCCGAAGTAGATGCCCTCCTTGATCAGCGGCCCAAAAGCCGCCCACAGGGACTCATAGTCACTGCGCTCGCTGGCGAGCATTGTGCCCATGGTCTCGAGCACCTTCTTCACGAGACGCTTACGGATGCGGCCCACCTTCGGATTGTCTTGCAGCAGTTCGCGGCTCACGTTCAACGGCAAATCGGCGGATTCCACGACCCCTCGCACGAAGCGCAGCCAAGGCGGGAGCAACTCCTCGCACTCACGCATGATCAGGACGCGCCGCACGTAGAGGCTCACGCGCGAGGCCTTGCCCTCGGCATCGAAGAGATCCATGGGACGCTCCTTCGGCAGGTACAGGAGCGCCGTGTATTCATGCGCACCTTCCGCCCGGAAGTGAATCGTGCTGAGAGGTTCGTTCCAGTCGTGGGTCAGGTGCTGGTAGAAATCCTTGTACTCCTGCGGCTCGATCTCACTCTTGGGTCGCGACCAGAGGGGTCGCATCGAGTTCAGGGTCTGGGTCTCCACCACCGTCTCCGTCTCGCCCTCAATGGCCTCGCCCTCTTCGTCTTTCTTGGGCTGAGTGCGCTCGACCTCCATCTGGATGGGGTACTCGACAAAGTCGGAGTAGCGCTTCACCGTCTCGCGCAGCGTCCACTCCTGGGAAAAATCCGCCTCTCCTTCACTCGGCTCTTTGAGCGTGAGCTGGATCACGGTGCCCCGAGCGGCCCCCTCCACGGGTTCAATGCTGTACTCGCCATCCCCCTTCGATGACCAGCGCCAACCCTCATCGGAGCCCGCCTTGCATGAAACCACGCTGACCTCGTCAGCCACCATGAACGCGCTGTAGAAGCCCACACCAAACTGCCCGATCAAGTCAGGCGCGGCATCTCCGCCCTCTCCTTGAGCGGCCTCAAGAAAACGCCGAGTGCCCGAACTCGCGATCCGGCCGAGGTTGTCCATCAACTCATCGCGCTCCATCCCAATCCCGTTGTCTGCCACAGTCAGCAGGCGAGTCTTGGGATCCGCATCGAGCACGACACCTAGACTATCTCCGTCGGGGAGTAGGTCCGGCTGGGTCAACGACTCAAAGCGCAACTTGTCGAGCGCGTCACTGGCGTTGGAAATCAGCTCGCGCAGAAAGATCTCACGTTGAGAATAGAGTGAATGGACAACGAGGGAGAGGACCTGCTGGACCTCCGCTTCGAAACTCTTGGTTTCGGTCTGGGGCGTCATGGGGAGTGTTCTAAGGAAATGAACGCAAACGGCGATTTCGGGCGCAAACATTCTCCCCACGGGAGCGCTGACCGCAAGCCCCCCAACGGGCTCGGCAGCGGAAGTTGTTGGAACATCTTTCGTGGTGGGCCACGTCTTCCTCCTGCGAGCTTCCCCCTACGGGCACCTGGGCGCATTTCCCCCCCGGACCCCCGGTTGCGGGCTACCCTTGGGTGGAGCCCCCCCCTCGACCGCTTTCATGATTCAGCTAACTTCTATCCTGCGAACCTGCCTGCGGAGTGCGCGGTTCACGGCGCCAGCCCTGGGGCTTCTTGCGGCCCTGGGCCTGCTACTGCCAGCGCACAGTGCGGGCTACCTGGTGTTCGGTGATCGTCTCGACCTCTCCCAACGGGACTTCCGCATCTGGAACAACTTCACGGACCCCGAAGCCAACTCGAACACGACCCCCGATCCCGACTTTCCTGGGGCCACGGGGGCCGAGTTGGCGATCTGGAAGGGTGTTGCCGAGTGGGGCTCCCGAGCCCACGGCTCGGGTCGCAGCGATCCAACCCAGGCGCAAATCGGGTCCGGAGCCTCTAACTTTGACGCCTTCTATTCGGGGTTGGCCGCAGGACCGGGCAACAAGAACGGCAATGTGATCTCGGAAATCCCCGGCTCCCTCTTCATCAAGGCCTACACGGAGATCCCGATTCGGGATGGCTGGCGCATCCGTTTCTATCAGGATCCGTGGACCTGGAATGACTCGCCCGACGGTAAGTTGGTCGGCGGTCAAGATGCCTGGGATCTGCAGGGAGTTGCCTGCCACGAGTACGGTCACGCACTCGGGCTGGATCACAGCGGCGTGCCTGGCTCCACCATGTTCGGGGGCTCTACGCCCTCCGGTGGAGTCGCACTGCGATCGATCGAAGCCGACGACGTGGCAGGAGTGCAATCCATTTACGGAGTGCTCTCAGCCAACAAGGTTCAGATCACGCATTACGAATTGGTCGGGGGGCGAGTCCAATTGCACGGCAGCGGATTCCATTCAAACAACAACCAGATCTGGTTCACCCACGCCGCAGTGACCAGTGGATCGGATGGCACTCCGGTGCAGGTCAACGGTGTGCCCTCTTGGGGAGGCGGTACGCGCATCACGGTGACTCCACCCGCCTTGGCCGGTCCGGGAGAAATCCTGGTCCGCAGGCCGGGGCAAGACCCCGAAGACCTCTCCAATGCATTCCCCTTCAATCCAAACTCACCGCTGCTCCCCCCGCCCCTTGCTTACGGCACGGGCAAGATCAGCAGCGGCGGCTTCGAAGCCCGGCTCAAGTGGGACAGCCTGCCCAGCCAGAGCGCTGGATCCTTTCAGATTTCGTGCCTAACCGGCGTTGCCGGGGGAACACCGGCCATCCTGTTCAGCGGCCCCCACAGGGCGAACCTCCCGGCCTTGGGCGGCACCCTGCTCGTCGCCCGCCCCCTGGCCCGCGAGCAGCTGGTTCAACTCGATTTCTTCGGGGCAGCCACCCTCTCGGTACCCGTGCCATCGGGTCTGGTGGGAACCACCCGCTACTACCAGCTGTGGTTCAAAGACCCCAGTTCCAGCTTCGGATCCGGTCTCACGAACGGGCTGCAGGTCACCTTCCTGCCTTAGGGGCTCAGCGGTCGACGGTGGGTCGAGAGGCCTTCTCCTTGAGAGGCGCAGACGTGTAGAGAATCTCGACACGCCCCGACAACTGCACGGTTTCGGTGTAGGTGTCCCCCGTACCGACCACATGGATTTCGGTGCGGAATGCCTCGCGGCCTCCGAACTTGAAGGAGACCATGCGCCCGGCATCCAAGTCCCAAAGCAGGGTACCGGAGCCAGTCAGTTCGACGAGCTGCTTGCCACTGGTCGAATCGACACCCCCGTCCTGCTCGCGCTTGAGCTTGTTCTCGCGCGAGAACTCGGTGATGTCCGACAGCAGACGCACACCCTCTACGCTCAACTCCACTTGGGCCACCCGGCGACCCTCAACTTCCTGGATGGCGACCAGGCGCGCACTCGCCTCCCCGCTCACACGGCCTCGAATGCCGTGATACAAGCTGCCACCGACCCCCATCTGGAGTGTGCGAGTCAGCACGCGCTCCATGCCTTTGACGCCCTGGTATTGAGGAGCCCCCCCGGGAGCAAGCACCGACCGGAGCTTCAGAGGGTCGATAGCCCAAGATTGGTCGAGAACCACAGGGCCCGGCGGAAGCAGCACCTCGCCGGGCAAGTCGGCTGGCAGGCTCGCCAGCCAGGATTCGCGCGCCTCAGGTCCGTCGTAGTACCTGCCGTAGTCCTGCTCCGACTCGACCCAGGTGTACACGGCTCGCAGACCCGCAATGCCCCCCTTCAGGGTGACCTCATTGAGGGGTGCGCCTTCCACCAGGTGGTCTTGGCTGGCAACGACTTGACTCTCCAAGATCTCGCGCTGGAAAGTCTGGATGCGACCGTTCGCCACGGCCGAAACTCGATCTGCAAAACGCAGTCTGTTCTCGGCTGACAATCGTGTGCGCGTTTGAATGCGCTCCGGTGCCCCATTGCCCACCTGGCGCGTCAGAGAATCCAGCCCGAGCAGATGCTTGGCCTGGAACTCGCGGTGCCAGGCCTCGCCGGCCGTTGGTTTGGGAGACAGGTCGTACGAATCTTGGAGCACGCACCTGCGTTCGCCCGCAGCAGCGCCCGCGAGAATCAGAAGGGATGCCGTCAGGAGCGGGTAGTTCATAGGTGAGCTCATTTCTGCTTGGTTCCTTGGCTGTATGTGCCCGTCAGCTTGGCGTCCACGCGCCCGTCCTTATCCCAGGCCTTCCACTCACCGTGCCATTTGCCATCCAGGATCGAGCCTTGGGCCTTCTTCTGGCCGCTAGGCCACCAGCGAGTCCATGCGCCCTGGGCAACACCTACCAGGAACTCTCCCTCGAACTTCTTCCCACCGCCGGGGTGGTAGCCCACCCAGTGACCCGACTGCTCATCGGCGAGGTAACGGCCGCTGGCCTCGTCCCCGCCATCAGCCAGGTAGAAGTTCCAGAGCCCTTCACGCTTGCCGTTCACGTAGGGGCCTTTGGTCTTGACCTTGCCGTTTGGATAAAACTCCGACCACACGCCGGTCCGGCGCCCATTCTCATGGGCGCCCTGTTCGAACAGACTGCGAATCATGGGCACCTTCTCGCCAGGCTGCGCCTTCGCCTTGCTATCGGGAATTTCACGGTAGATGGTGGCGGGACCAGTCTGTTGGCCAGCGGCCCAAGTCATGGTGGACTTGATCTTGCCGGATTCAAAGTAGCGCTCCTGCTCACCGTGCAGAACTCCTTTGGCCCAGTGGGCTTTGGAGACTAGATGCCCATCACCACCGAACATGTTCCAAACTCCGTGGCGAGCATCTTCGAGGTAGGAACCCCGAGCGCGCAGAGTCCCATTGGGGCGCCAAAACGACCAATCGCCCTCCCTGTTGTAGTTCCGAAAGGACCCACGGTAGGCCAATTCACCCGAGGTGTGCCAGGCCGTCCATTCGCCGACCCGACGGCCGTTTTGGATCATTCCCTCGCGGGCCTTGGACCCATCAGGATGGTAGAGGGTCACTCGTTCTCCCTCGTCCCCAGCCTGCACCCCAGAAGGCAACGAGGGTTCCTGCCCACCAGCGGACAGGCCAGCGGGTAGGACAGCCGGGGCGGATGCAACTCCCGATCCAGGAACAGCGAGGGCGAGAAGCGCTAGAGGCAATGCGCAGGGTGTCAGTGAAGGCATAGTCATTTCGTCAGTCAGATCCGGTGTCGGATGGGGCGGGTTCCTCGGAGATCCTTTCGTCATCCAGGTAGGTCCCACTCCACACTTGATTGTTCGTCCCGTCTGGCCGTTGATACAGCCACGGGCCCTGGCGCTTGCCCTGCACGAGGGTCCCTCGCGATTGGAGTACCCCGTCGGGGTACCAGGACTCGCTCAGACCCTGTGCAACACCCAGCTCATACTCCACAGCCGAGACCTTTTGTCCGTCGCTCATGAACTGGGTCTCCAGGCCGTGTTTCCTGCCCTCCTGATAGGAGCAGGAGCTCAGCAACTGTCCGTTCTCGAAGAAAATCTCCCAGACCCCGGTTCGTGCTCCTCGAGCATTCGAGCCCCGGGACTGGACCAGAGAAGATCCGACGTGATAGCGGACCATGGGCCCGTGCAGGATGCCCATCTCGTACGTCTCATCGAGGACTGGGTAGATTTTGGCCTGGGCATCGAGGTCTCTGGGATCCTCGCCCTGCGCGCTTACCCATGTCTGCCGGCGGCCGTGCAATTGCCCGCCCTCGAATGTCTCCAATTTGGAGAGCGCGCCCCCAGCAAGGAACTCTCTCCATTCCCCTTGCGGGACTCCAGCCTTGTACTTGTACTCGTACTGAATCGCGCCGCCCTTGTGGTACTGGTGATAGAAACCGTCGCGCTCGCCATCGAGGAAAGTCCCGTCCCAGTGCAAGAGCCCCGACGGGTACCAAGCCCGAAATGCGCCCTGCAAAACGCCCTTCCTCCAAAACTGCATCGACTTCATCGTCCCATTCGGAAAGTACTGCCATTCTGGACCGTGGCGATCGTCGAAAGCCGTTGAGCCCGGCAGGTAGTAAGCGATGCGGCGCACTGCACCATCCTTGAAATGATCCGTGGAGCGCTCGACAGCCACCCCTTCGAATTCGTCGCTCGCGCCCCAAGCCGCTGGCCGTGAGCGATCCAGAGCCGCGGGCGGGTTGACCGGATCAGGGAGGGTTGCGCCCTGCTCCTGTGTCCCGTTCGTGGGGTCCCGATCATCCATTGCGGGCGTGCCTTCCGATGACATCGCCTTGGGGGGCGACTGGGAACGGCGCTCGTCCGCTGGCGCGCAGCCCGCCGAAACAATCAGGCAGGAGGTGATCAAGCGCCGTAGGGGGCGGGAATCGAGGTAGAAGATCATTGTCAGAGGATACGCAGGAGGAGACTAGAGGTTGGACTTCTCTCTCCCGCCATGCCAGCCCGCGTTGCGAGTCAGGCCTCCGTTTGTGGTCCGAACTCCCGCCTGCAGTGCCCCGATCCTGAACGGATCAGAATCTGCCCTCTGGTCGGGCGCGGAGAGCCGCTCGAGGCACCTCGAAAAGCGGTCCGGAGCCCCTGGCATTGCGGTGAAAGTGGCTTGGTGGGTCGCGTCCAGGTTAGACAACCTGGAAGCGGTTCTCCCCATTCCAACATCTGATGATGGTCGCGACCCACCAAGCTCTATTCGGACGTTAGTCCCCAGAAACTTGTTCCCTACTGAACTGACTGGGTTCGCTGGGCACAACCGCGGGAATTGGCCGGCCCGTGGGGAAAATTCGCAAGAGAGTGGGTCTGGGGCCCCTCACGCTGACCCATCGCCAACTTGATGACCTGGGCACCGACGTCCATCGCCGCCCCTAGGAACGCCGTCTTGCGCCCGGCCCAGCGAACCCAGGCAGTTCAGTTTTGGTCCCTTCCATCGCGCCCAGCGCAATGCACAGCCAGGGACCGGTCAGCGGTCGTGTGTTGTTTGGAGACGAGTTTCTGGGACCTAGCGGGCCACCCCCTTCTGCCGCACCCTGAGGGGGGGTGTGGGTGCAAGGGCTGGTTTTTTGCTCACTTCGACACAAGAAGCACAGGGGCAATTCTCGAAACGGGAGTAACGACCCGGATTCCACGCGCCGGGAACACCCCTGAACCACCAGAACGAATCCAATGCAACCTAAGATTCTCCTTGTCAGCAACGATCCCGCTCTCCGCCTCCGTATGCAGATCGGCCTTGAAGGGGCCGAAATCAAGTTCGCCCGCGACGAGAGCGAGGCCCGTGTCGTTCTCGCCAGCATGCGCAATGATGAGGCTCCTAGCGACGAACAGACCCCCCAGGAGGGCCCCTGGACACGTCCCGGAGAAATCCTGCCCTTCGAGGAGTACGAACGCCGTATTCTGCAGCACGCTCTGACCAGCACAGGCTGGAACGTCAAGCAAGCAGCTGCAAGACTGGGCATCGGCCGCGCCACTCTCTACCGCAAGATTGATCGCTACGATCTGAGAGGACGCAACGCGGGGTGAGCCACCCCGGCACCCCCCTATGCAAGAAACTCAACCCAACTCGATCCGCGTCAGGCTCACAGGCCTGAACGATCTCGCACCCGACTCCCTCTCAGGGGATGACTTTCGGGCCTGGCTCACCGCACCCATCGTCGGTGAGCCTTTGTATAAGAGGATTCTGAGCGTGCTCCTGCCGCTCTCTATCCAGGAGTTGGTACTGGAACCAGGCCCGGTGAGCGATGCCGTGCTGACGCTCTTTGAACAGCGGCCCATCTACAACCTGCGCGCTCGCATGGCGCCCTCCGCGAGAGCGGCTTCCCCGGAACACACGGCCACCCTGGTCGTCCCCGTCGGCGGTCTGCTCGAAGCGGATTTGCTCGGGCTGCAGCGGCGTGGCGAACAAACCAACCGAATCGAGCGCACACCTGTTCACCTCCCTGGCCAGACGACGCGGCCCAAGCCAGAGATCATCTATCTGCCCCCAGGGCGAAAACAATCCGAGATCGATGTGAACGAACCGCCTTCAGATCCGTGTTCACAGGTCCCCCCCATCATGCGGCCCACAGACACATCGGTGTACCTGCGCGAACTAGCACTGCGCACGTTGGAGGGCGATCTTGCCTCACTGAGCCCGGCGGGCGAGATGCGCGGTGGAATCTTGTGTGGCCCCGATGCACAGGTAGCCGAGGGAGTTCGAGTGGTAGGGAACGTCGCCATCGGAGCCCGTAGTCAGACAGCCACGGGTTGCGTGCTGGGACCCGGCGCGGTGGTTGGGGAAGACTGCGTGCTGGAAGCCAACTCGCACGTCATCCACTCCATCGTCCTCGATGGCTGCCGTGTCCCCGCAGGGGAACGTTTATTGGGAGTCATCCGTCTACCCTCAGGTGAGACCCTCTAGGTGCGCCCCAGGTGCAGGTCATGGGTCCCGCACCATGCCGGTGAGACGGGGCGACACTTCTAGCCCGCGGGTGAGGGCCCAGGGCAGCCTGGAGTCGCCCGTGGCTTGAACCTAACCGGGATCCCGCCCAACGCCTCCGTTCAGCCTGCGTACTCTCTGGGGCCCCACAACTCGTGCCCACCATCGAGTTGTGCCCTTTTTTCCCAGCATCGCCCGAGAACCGCTTCCCCCCTACCCACCTGCTAGAATCTCCGTACAGGTGCCCCAGGGGTGCAGCCCCGTAGCTCAGTGCCCACCTAGAAAACCGCGACACCAAGATTGCCCGATTTCGGGCGCCACCTCGACCATGCTCAGTTCTCTTCGAATCCACACCCTCTCCCTGGCGGCCCTAGCTCTCCTTGCGGCTCCCACTCAAGCCCTCAACACAAGCGAGGCAACGGCCCGGATCACCGACGCCCCGTTCGCGGACCTGTCGTTGCAAGACGCAGCCACGCGGGCCCAGAAGGAGAAATTGCTGCTTGTCTTGTTCTTCGATAATGAGAACTCACCCGATGCACGGCGCATGCTTGAACGCACGTGGGTGGACAGTGGGGTGAAGAGTTGGCTGGCCGACAATGCCATCGCGCTTCAGGTCCCTTCGACGGACACCAAGACCAGGAATCGCTACGGGGTCACCACCTTCCCCCAAACTATCCTGCTCAACCCGGACGGGATGCACCTGCTGCACAAGATTGAAGGCCACGCAACCGCCACGGAGGTAGTCATCGGCCTGTCAGCGGCCACCCTGGGCAGTAGCCAGACAACTCGCCCTGATGGGGAAGATGCCGAGAACCCCCTGGCCTGGATGGCTTGGGGCAACCACCTGTTCAGCAACGACCCCGGGCGCAGCATCGAGTGCTTGGATGCTTACCTGTGGTGTCTGGACAACGGCGATCAGTACATCGATGGATTTCGCGCCTACTACTTCGAGTTCCTCCTACAACGACTTGCCTATCTGCGCAGCTACACGAGCAAGGCCACGGAAGCCATGCTCACACGCCGCGATCGCTGGCGCGCAGGCATCATCGCGGGCATCGCCACAGATAGGGAGATCGACGAGTACATGCGCTTCTGCTTCTGGCTGCGCGACGAACCCAACATCTTGGATGCTGTGGTCGAAATGCGCGATCTCACCCCAGAACATCAGGTCGCTGCACGCAAGCTGCTGCGGGCCGAGCTGAACCGAGCCGTGGCGCGCAAGATGTATGACGACATCCTGCGCTTGGATCCTGCCCCCCTGGCCTTGATCGATGCCCGCTTGACGGCCCTGCACAAGACGCCGATAGATGAGCGCACCAAGACCAGCGGGTTCTTTGATGAGAGACTTGTGATCATCCGGGATGCGTCTTGCTACTTTGAAGCCTTGTTGGCTTCCGCGCGCGCTGGCGATGCGTTTGAGCTCGTGGATCGTGTCGTGAAAGACGCCCCCACAGGCGTGACGTTCCAGGCGTTCATGGAACGCACGAACCGCTTGAAGGTCTTCCCCCTCACCGAACGCCTGGCCAAGCAGGGACTCGAGCTCGTGGGAGACCGGGGCAAGAAACACATCGAGGCGCAACTCGGCTTGATCCGAGCCATCAAGGCTCACGAAGAGCGCCAGGCCAAGGATGATCCGGACAAGCACGACGAGCACGACCACGAAGCAGGTGGTGGCGACGGACAGCGGTAGGGGCCACGCGAACCTGCACTTATCTTGGCTCCCTCGGCGAGGGACGTCGACTGAACTCCCTGACCGACCTGCCCTAACTGAGGCGTGCCTACCCCCGCTTTGAATCCCGCAGCGAGCAGCGAGACCGTTCCCTGGAGACCGCTGCTCACGATCTGCGCGGCGGGCGTGTTCCTGCGCCTGTGTTTGCTGTGGATCGTCGGAGATCTCGAACTACAGTCCGACGAAGCCAATTACGTCTACCTCGGAATCGCCTGGAACCACTTTGGGTTCTACTTGGACCAACACCGGTATCTGTGGCCGCCCGGGTATTCCTGGTTGATGGCACATAGCCTCAGTCTGTTGGGCGAGAACGGGATGCTGGGCATCAAGTACCTGCAAGTGCTTGCTTCGGCCTCGATCGGGCTCACGACGATGCTCTTCGCCACACGTTTGTTTGGGGCGCGAGCTGCTCGCCTCGCCGGCTGGATCTGGGTGGGCTATCTGCCCTTGGCGGCCTTCACCCATCTGCTGTGGAACGAGACCCTCTTTTCGGCCCTGTTCTTGCCCGGCCTGTATCAGACTTTTCGCTTGATGCAGAACGGCTCCGATGCCCGCGCCACGCGCAGAGTCGCCGTCGCAGGACTGTGCTTTGCCGGCAGTCTCTACTTGAAGGAAAGCCCCCTAGCACTCATGGTCGTACTCGCCGCCCTGCTAGTCCCCTTCGCGGGTGGGCTGCTCGAGGGGCTACGCCGCGGGTCTCTGCTGCTGCTCATCGTGGGGGCCTGCATTCTTCCCTGGGGTATGCGCAACCTGGATGTCTATGGGCGCTTCATTCCCTTGGGTACGAGCCTTGGGGAAAACGCGTTCAATGGACTCAACGAGGATTATCGCAATTTCGACTGGATCCCGATCGACGTCGAACGCGACCGACGGGGTCTGCCCCCCACTCGGACAGTGGCCCGCCACGCTTTCGATTACGTGGATCCCGTTGTCTACAAGGACCTCGATCTCCGCATGGACGAGTTGCGCAAGGAAACTGCAAGCGCAATCAAAGCCAGCCGAAAGGGGGTCGCCGCAGGGTTTGAGCCCGATCCGCGTGCAGCGGACTTGCAAATTCAACTGAGACAGAACATCGCTCTGCAGGACCGCTGGAGGGAGGCTGTACCCCCGGTCGAGCCCGAATCGCTGGTTGAATTCGCGAGCGAGAGCGGCTGGCTGAGGGCGGAATCACCGGCCGTCATCAACACAGCCGAGCGCTCGAGCATCAACACGGCCAACGGGATTCGATTTGCCCAAGATCACCCGGGGTGGTACCTGCGTTCCCGCCTGCGCAAGGTGGCCGACCTCCTGACACCGATGTCCTTTTTCACCCGCCATCAAGCGCTGGGCCACTACAACGAGACGGCCCTAGGCGGGAATCTGCTGCGCAGGGTCACCAGTCTATGGGCGCTAGCCTGCCCCCTGACCGTCTTGCTCCTGGGGATTCTGGGTTACGTCACTGTTTTGAAGAACCGGCCCGCTTGGTTGCTGCTGGGTTGCACACTGGGGTACTTCCTCTGCACGACGCTCTTGGTTGCCATGTCTCGCTTCCGGATTCCGACGGTCCCACTGCTGATCGTGCTGGCGGCTGGCTTCATCGTACACCGCAAGTCCGTGACGCGCCGCCGCGATCGAGTCGTGGGTAGCCTGGTCGTACTGTACTTGCTCTTCTCGTGGTGGATGACTTGGCCGGAGGTCAGCATGGTGTTCGGGGACATGATCTGGAGTCGACACGAGGCATGAGTCTGCCGCTCAAAATCCGCAGCTGGATCCCCCATCTCGCGCTGCTGACTCTTGTGCTTGTCGAGTACCAAAGAGCCCGCGCGAGCCACCTGACGCGCGAAGAACTGACGCTGATGCTCTCTGAGAGCACGGGGCGTGAGAAGGCTTGGGCCATGCACGTGCTGGCCAACCGCGACGACCCCAGCGACGGTCCGCTGACGCGTTCGGTCATTCAAGACGCGATCTTGGACCCCGACCCTTGGGTCGCGGATATGGTGTACACCGCTGACCTGTGTCGGCTCCTGAAGCCATCGCGTCAGGAGAAACGGCTCAGCGTTCGATTCGACGACCCTGAGAAGTCGCAGGACAAGCTCGAGGACTGGTTCCGCCGCTTTGCGTTCTACCGCCGCAAGGTTGGGGGCCGCCCCCTAGGTGGATCCCTGCGTCTCAAGCAACAGGAAGTCCAGTGGTTGCTGCAGGTGCTGCGGGGAGACCTACTCGATGAAGGTGAGGTCATCGCCTATCTTGAGCGGCGGCAGGCTGGCACGAACAGCGCGCGTATGCAGAACCTCAAGCCCAACAAGAAGAGGGACCGCGAGGACAGGAGTTCCGCAGGTCGTTTTCCCGGTAGATGAGCCCACAGCGCACCCCCAAGTCATGATCGTCACACTCTCCAGCAGCCGGCGGCCCCGCCCGCTCCTCGCAGCCTCGCTCCTTACGACTCTCCTAGGGGCCTGCTCCTGTTCAAGCTCGGACCCTGAACCGCGGGAGACGCGCCCCAATGTCCTGCTGGTCACGCTGGACACGACACGGCCCGACCACCTGGGCTGCTACGGTGCGGCCGCGGGCATCACTCCGAACATCGACGCCCTGGCTGAAGGCGGGACCCTCTTCGATCGGGTCATCTCGACGGCCGGCATCACGCCCATGTCGCATGCCTCGATTCTGACCGGGCTCAACAACTACGAACATGGGATGCGCACATTCTATTCGGAGGACTGCGGCCACACGTTGAAGGATTCCGTCGTGACCCTGCCGGAGACCCTGCAACAGAACGGCTACCGCACGGCGGCTACGGTCAGTGCCTATGTGGTATCGGAGATCTACAACCTCGATCAAGGTTTTGACAAGTTCTTGACGGGTGTCGACATCGAGAATATCGACATCACCCACCAGCAAAAGCACGCGACCGAATGGGACACCGGCGGCCTGACGAACACGCAGCGCAGGGGAGATTTCACCATCAGTGATGCCCTCAAGTGGCTAGAGGAGACCGAGGACGACCCGCGCCCGTGGTTCCTGTGGGTCCACCTGTTTGATGTTCACGACTACTCAGTCGTGCCGCCGCTGGACTTCATCGAGCCCTTCGGCATCGAGTATCCGAGCACGCAACCCAGACTCGTGGGTATGAAGAGCCACCAGTGGCGGGAGAAGATGTACGACCCCGAGCTAACGTGGATGGATGCACAACTCGGGCGACTGCTCGACCGTCTGCACAGTTCCGGACAATTCGAGAACACACTGATTGCCGTGACCGCCGACCACGGCCAAGGTCTGCTCGATGGCTACAAGCGGCACAAGTGGGCGAAACACCGACTGCTGTACGACTGGTGCATTCAGGTGCCCCTGGTAATACGACTGCCCGGGGAAAAGGGATTGGTGAGCCGCGTGGCCGACCAGGTTCGCACGATCGACATCACGCCTACGATCCTCCACTTCCTGGATCTGGCCCCTGGGCAAGCCCTTGAAGGATTGAGCCTGCTGCCGTTGATGCGAGGAGGGAGTGAATCTGAACCGCGCCTAGCCTATGCAGATGCCCTGAACCTCTATGACGCCCACTCTCCGGGAAAGCGCCTTCCCAGCGGCCACAACGACAACCTCTACGCCATCTGCGACGGGCGCTGGAAGCTGGTCTGGCGGGAGACCCATCCGGAAAACTCAGAGTTGTTCGACCTCGCTACGGACCCATTGGAAATGAACAACCTCTACACCGCAGAACACGCTGAGGGGCTACGCTTGTTAGCCCAACTGGACTCGTGGGAAGTCACCAAGGTCACGCCTCCGGGAGCGGGGGCCGCGGCCGCATCCCCCGATCGCCTGAATGACCTGGGATACGGGGGGGATGATGAAGACGATGACCAGTAGGCAGTAGACCCCCCAAGTCTCGATCAAATCCCCACCCTCATTCGAGGGTTCGTAGCACTCATAGTGCGCATCCTTCCCCTGACAATGGCTGACTCCCGACTGATGCGAATCCGCATCGCCCTCTCGATGGGCCTGTTGATCCTCGCGGCCTGCAGCTCCAAGCCCCAGTTAGGGTTGGTTGTGCAAAACGCGGTCGACCCGGATCGCCCCACCTTCCACGACTTTGGCACGCTCAAATTCGGGGAGGAAGTGGAGCGCACCATTCGCATGTTGAACACGGACTCCGATCCCGTATCCGTGCTTTCGCTGCACCCCGCCTGTACATGCACGCGCGTCAAGGCCATGCGTGCCGTACCCGCCGACGGCGGCGCCTCGGTCATGGGCGATCTGGCCATGCGCGAAAATATTCTGCGAGTTGAACCCGGCGGGGTGCTGGAAATGGTGGTGGCGGTCAACACCAAGAGCATCCGGCCCAACTCCGACAAGCTGGGTATCTTGCGCGTGCGCACGGACTCCGAGCGGACTCCCTTCCTGACCTTTGAATTTCACGTGCTGGCAGAGAAGCTCTTCACCCTGAGCCCCGCTGAATTGCGCCTGGGGGACATTCCCCTCAGCCATGGTGGTTCCAAACGCATCACGATCTTGGCGGGTTATGTGGATTCGCCTGCCCAGGTACTCGAGGTGCTCGAGACCACCGGCGGTATCGAAGCCACCCTGCAACCGACCCTGGCCGGTAGCGAGGTGCGCTGGGATCTAACGGCCACCGTGCCCCAGCTGACCGAGCTCGGCACACGGCACGAGACAATCCTGCTCTCCACAACGGATGAGGCCGGCCAGGGCGACGCTGGCCGCTTGCTAGTGGATGTGTGGGCACGAGTCGTGCCCGACATCATCATCCGACCCGAGCCCATCCACTTCGGCCTGGTGTCCCTCGCCGATGGGGGGCAAGCCCAGGCCGAACTGCGCGCTCTGGTCCCCGGAACGCGGGTTCGAATCCGGCAGGCATCGGTCACGGGGGATCACGCGGGTGCGCTGACCTGCTCCTTTGAACCCGTCGGTTACGTCGATGATGAGGGCCGCTGCGATCGCTGGAGTCTGAACTTGCTCGCCCCACCTGGTTTGGCCCCCGGGCAGTTCCACAGCACGCTGGAGTGCCTGCTTGACGATGAGGACGGCCAGCCCGTGCACGCCTCTCTGCAGGGCGTCGTTCGCTAGTCGGCCCTAGTCGGCCAGCACCCTAGCGAAGCGCTTCTTGCCGACCTGCACCAGAATGGGCGCGGCGCTACGGTCCACAAGGCACTTGGGGTCCGCGAATACATTGCCGTCCAAGCGCACGGCGCCCTGCTGAATCAGGCGTCGAGCTTCCGATGTCGACGGCGCTAGACTCAGATTCGCGATCAGGTTGGGAAGCGCAAGCTGCTCACCCCATTCCTGGGACCAGGCCATCTCGGGCAAATCTGCGGGCAAGGCCTTGTCACGCACTTCGCGATCGAAAGCCTCTGCGGCCGCTTGGGCCTGCTCCTCGCCGTGGAAGAAGGTCGTAATCTCGAAGGCAAGACGCGCCTTGGCCTGGCGCGGGTGGCCCGCAAGTAGGCTCGCGACTTCGTCCACCGGAACCCGCGTCAGATGTGTAAACCAAGTCTCCATCAACGGGTCATCCAGCCGCATCACGCCGAAGGTCATGTCCCTGGCGCTGTCCAAGAGCCCTAGCGCGTTGCCGTAGGACTTGCTCATCTTGCGGCCGTCCAAACCGTCGATCAGCGGATGAGTCCGGACGCATTGGGCACGCTGCCCCTCCTGCTCCTGCAGGCGTCGACCCACGAGCAAGTTGAACAGCTGATCTGTACCACCGAACTCGACATCACAGTCGATCGCCACCGAGTCCCAACCCTGCATCAAGGGGTACAGGAACTCGTTGATGCCGATGGGTTCGGATTGATCCAGGCGCCGGCGAAATAGATCCCGTTCGAGCATCTGGGAGACTGTCATGCGCGTCGTCAGCTGCAACAGATCGTCGAAGCGCATGGCGTCAAACCACTCCGAATTGCGTCGCACCTCGGTCTTCTCCATATCCAGGACACGCGCCGCCTGATCGGTGTAGGTCACGAGGTTGGCCTCCACCTGCTCGCGCGTCAGCACGGGCCGTAGTTTGTTGCGCCCCGACGGATCCCCGACCATGGCCGTCGCATCCCCCACGATCAATACGATCTGGTGACCCAGGAGCTGCAGGTCTCTTAGAGCCATGAGCGGAATGGCATGGCCCAGATGCAAGTCCGGGGAGCTGGGGTCCATTCCGAACTTCACGCGCAATCCACGCTCGGCGTGCAGGGCGCTGGAGATGAGGCCCGCCAACTCCGACTCTTCGATCAAGTCGACGGAGCCGCGCCGGAAGGCCTCCAGGTGGGTCTCGGTTTGGGGATGCAGGGTCGGAGTCTCAGGCATACCCCCATTGGGCCCTTAGGAGTCGGAAATGTCCAGCGTGCCTGTCTGCGTGCGCCGCGCAGACCGAGCCCTCAACCAATCGCGCCAGACGAGCGGATCACCTCCAAGATCCGGATTCCCCGCGAGCCAGCGCAGGCTGGGAACCAAGCGCACAATCTGCTCAGGGGTCCAGGTCTCGACCAGGGGCGTCAGCCCGTCGAGAGCGGCTTCCCGATCTTTGGGCAGAATCCGGGCCGTGCGCTCGAGCAACGCGGGCAGGGGCGTGTCGAAGACCTCCGCGGCCTTGACGAGTACAGCAGGGTCCACCGACCCGTTGGGAATGACAGGCGCGAGCTCCACGCGCTGAGCCGATTGGACCGCCAACTTCATCGCCGGGAAGCGCACCCCATTGGCCGTGACACTGCCCGAGCGCAGGCGCAGCACCCACCGATCGTTGACAGCCAGGGCCCCTGTGGGAATCCGTCGGTCGTACTCATGCAGCTGCAGGCCAACTCCGGACTCTTGATCCAACTCCACGGGTAACATCTCTTCCAGGGGATGGGTCTTGTAGAAAACGTGGCTGCGACCATCGGGCAGCAGGGTCCGGCGTTGGTGTTCCAAACTGGCCGCGCCGGGGCGCAGGGTCACGGCGGCTGAGTGTCCAGAGCGGCCGTGGAACCGTATGGCGGCCATATGAGAATCCGCTTGGGGCACCAGTTCCAACCACAGCTCCATGCCCGAGATCAGCTTGCGGCCCTGGAGAACTCGCTCGAATCCAACGAGGAGGTCCTCAACCTGTGCCCGAGTTGCACCGTCGAGCGACAACCTACGGCGGATCTGGGCTGCAATGCCTCTGGCTGTGTCATCCTCACCGGCTTCAAGTGCTGCCTTCAGCCCTTCGAAGGCGGGCATGTAGGAGGCCGGAATCCCGGTAAAGCTCAGGCCTTGGGTCTCCTCCGGTGCACCCGGCCCTGCGCAGGAACCCATGCATCCAGCCCACAGGCTCAGTGCCAGCGCAAGGCAGACGGCGGGTAGCGAATCTCGACGCGGGGGTGAATGTGCCATGAGTGGGAGGGCAGGACCCAAGGGGCAAACAAAAACGGAGGGGGCAGTCAGCCCCCTCCGTGTACTAACCCGAGATCTTGGCGATGTTACTCGCCTTCAGGCTTCTCCTCGGTTTCGCTTTCGCTGGCAGGCTCTGCGTCTACCGCGGGCGTTTCAGCTTGCGGCTCAGGGGCGGGTGCCTCGTCGGCTGCAGCTTCCGGTTCCGGTGCGGGCGCGTCGGGCAATTCGGCCGCCTCATCCGTCGACTCCGATTCCGGCGCGGCGACTTGCTCGACGGCTTCGGGTCCAGCCTGTTCGGCACTAGCGGGCGCGTCGTCCGCAGCAGGCGCCGGGGGCTCTTGCGCGCTTGTATCCGCTCCCCCTGCTTCAGCCTCAGAGGATGCTTCTTGCGCGGCCCCCTCTTCACCCGCATCACTGGGTTCGGCGGCTTCCCGCTCAGCATCCGCCGCCCGAGCAGCCGTGGCGGCCGCCACGATCTCGTCGTTCTCGCTGAAGTCCGCGTGCACGAAGGACAAGCCGATCTTGCGATCCTCCACATCCACACGAATCACGCGCACCTCGACCTTCTGGCCGGGGAAGAGAAGATCCTCGGCCTTGGCACCGCGATCATCGGTGAGTTCGGAGATGTGCAGCAAGCCCTCAAGACCCTCTTCGAGCTTCACGAAGACACCGAAGTTGGTGACCTTCGTGACATAACCCGAGAGCAAGTCCCCCACGTGATAGCTGTTCGGGATCTGCTCGTGCCACGGGTCGGCACTCAGCTGCTTGCGTCCCAGCGCGATGCGTTTCTTCTCCTTGTCCACGGACAAGATCACGCACTGCATTTCGTCGCCCTTCTTCACCATCTCGGACGGGTGGCTGACCTTCTTGGTCCAGCTCATATCCGAGACGTGCAAGAGGCCGTCGATGCCCTCCTCGATTTCCACGAAGGCGCCGTAGGGCGTCAGGTTGCGGACGGTGCCCGAAATGACCGTACCCACCGGATAGTGGCTCTCCACCAGGTCCCAGGGGTTGGATTCGGCCTGCTTCATGCCCAGCGAAATCTCCTGCTTCTCGTGGTTGTACTCGAGCACGACCACAGAAACCTTGTCGCCCGTGTTGAGCATCTCGGAAGGGTGGTTCACGCGGCGCGTCCAGGACATCTCGGAGATGTGCACCAGGCCCTCGATTCCGTCCTCAAGCTTCACGAACGCGCCGTAGGACATGATGTTGACCACCTCGCCGTCCATGCGCTTGTTGACGGGATAGCGCTCTTCCACGCCGTCCCAGGGCGAAGAGGTCTTCTGCTTGATGCCCAAGGCGATGCGTTCGCGATCGAAGTCCACACGCAGGACCTTGACCTCGATCTCCTGATCCATTTCGACCATTTCCGAGGGGTGCGAGATGCGTCCCCAAGACATGTCCGTAATGTGCAACAGGCCGTCAATTCCACCCAGGTCGACGAACACGCCGAAGTCGGCGATGTTCTTGACCGTGCCCATGCGGACCTGGCCTTCCTTGATGTCCTTGAGCAGGTCTTCCTTGAGACGCTGACGCTCTTCTTCGAGCAGCTTGCGACGCGAAACGACAATGTTCATGCGCTCCGGGTCGATCTTGATGATGCGCGCGCGGACGGGTTCGCCCAGGAAGTCGGAAATATCGTGCGTGCGCCGCAGGTTGACCTGGCTCGCCGGCAGGAAGACGTTGACGCCTTCCACATCCACGAGCAGACCACCCTTGATTTTGCGCTGCACGATGCCCTGAATCTCGTCGCCCTCGTTGTACTCCGTGGAGACCCGTTCCCAAGCGCGCAGCCGGTCGGCCCGGCGCTTGGAGAGCAGAGACATGTCGTACTCATCCAGGCCTTCGTAGAAGACCTCGAACTCGGCTCCCGGCGCGGGAAGCTCATCGCCGAACTCAGCCAAGGGGATCGTACCCTCGGCCTTGCCGCCGACATCCATGATCACCAGACCGGTGCGTTCATCCACCGTGTCGACCTTGGCGATCACGATTTCGCCGATCTTGACGTCACAAATGGACGCGTTGAGAGATTTGTTGAGTTCTTCGACACTGATTTCCGAGAAAGCATCATCGAGCTGACGCTCGAGAGCCTCGGGATCCATTTCGTACTGTCGGACTCGTCTTGAGGTAAGGGCCATCGATCCGGGTTCTATCTAGGGGTTGTTGTGAATAGACGTATCCGAGGCCGAAGAAGCGGCCTCGGAAGACTCTGCGAGCATGGAAGCAATCCGCTCCCAGGCTACATCCAAGGCATCTGGGCGGGATCCGTCAACCGCAGCGGCGAACTCTATGCGGACTTTTCCCGGGCGGGGCCAGCGCGCCCCCCGGGGCCACGCCTCACGGGTCCCCGAAACTGCGCAGGGAATGATGGGCGCCCCCGTGGTGCGGGCCACCAGCAGGGCGCCCTTCTTGGGTTCGAGCAGCTCGCCGTCCGCACTGCGCGTGCCCTCCGGGAAGATGCCGAGGGCGTCGCCGGCCTCCACATGCTCGATCATGCGCCGCAGTACGGACCTGTCCCCGCGACCAGGATCCACCAGGATCACCCCCACCCGGGCGAATACGAAGCGCAGGAAGGCGTTGTCGACCAGACTCCTGCGCGCCGCAAAGGCCACGTGCCTGTGGTCGACAGCAATCGCCATGAGTGGAATGTCGAGGAAGGACTGGTGGTTGGAGACCAAAATCACGGGCCCACTGCGCGGGACATGCTGGTGCCCCACGACGCTCCGGCGCCAAAACAAGAAATAGCCCACGCGCAGGACCGCCAAGGCGCACCGCCAGGTCCATGTCTTGCGCGTGACAAGCGGAGGGTCGCCCTGCACGACTCAGGCCTCGTCCGACACGTGGCGCAGCAGGAGTTGGCAGACCTGCTCGGGGCTCAAACCGTCGGTATCCACGCGCGTCGCGTCCTCGGCCTGGCGCAGGGGAGAGTGCTCGCGATTGCTATCTATGCGGTCTCGGCTCTCGATTTCGGCGGCATATTCAGCGGCCCGCTCCGGTTCTCCCAATTCCAGTGCTCGACGTCGACCGCGCTCCAATGGACTCGCAATGAGGAAGAATTTGTGGTCGGCGGCCGGAAACACGACTGTGGTCGTGTCGCGCCCCTCCGCCACCGCTCCCCGTACCGCGGCGATGGCTTGCTGCTTGGGAACGATCGCCGCTCGAACTCCAGGGTGCGCCGCCACACTGGAGACCGCCGCCGTAACCTCTGCCGAGCGAATGGCCGGTTCACCCGGCTGGCCGTCGATCAGTACTCGTCCTTGGTCGTCAAACGCGAGCTCAGTGATCGCCGCCACGTGCGTGCATGCACTGGCATCCCGCGGATCCAGTCCCTCAGCCAAGACCCCCAGGGTCACGGCGCGGTACATGGCTCCGGTGTCGAGAAAAGTGAGGTGCAGATGGCGGGCCAGAGCTCGAGCAACGGTGCTCTTGCCTGAGGCAGCCGGGCCATCGATGGCGATGATCATGGGATCCTGGTGGCCCCCGAGAGGAGGTGGGGCAAGCAGTTTACGGCGGAGGCCTGCGGGGTCAACGCAGGCCAGCGGCCCCCTGTTCGCAACCCGAGCTCACGCCCTCCCACCGTCCATCGCAGAGATGCACCGCATCGCGCGGCCCTCCCCAAGCATCCAGCACGATCCAGCGCAGGGCGCCGAGTGATTCGTCACGCCATTGATGAGCGTGACCGCACACGAGGGTCTGGCATTGGGAGGCCTCACCCAAGGCGGCTGCGGTCTCCGTGACCATGCGCACCTCCTGCATGGCCTTGGCGGCGGTGCTACGGGCCGAGGAAGTCCTCAAGGCTCCCGCCATCCGGAGCTGCAGCGCCAGAGGCAATGAACTCTGTAGGGCTCGTAGCGGAGCAAAGCGCAAGACTGCGCGCATCCGCTGGTAGGTCCGGTCCGCGCTGCACAACTCGTCCCCGTGGATGAACAGGGTCCCGGGAACGGCCTCGCCCGACTCGCCCGCAGGCAGGCAGCGCACCCCCCGGGGGAAGACCCGCGCCCCGCTGGCCTGCTCGAAGGGCCGGCCCAACAGGAAGTCGCGATTGCCCCACAGGACATCCACGCCGACGTCACGATCCGACAGGTCGCGCAGGCCACGCGTCACCTCGCGGGACCCAGGCAAGTCCACCTGGTGTCGGCCAACCCAAAACTCAAACAGATCACCCAGAATGAGCAAGTGCGGCGCTTGGAGGCTCTCACACCAAGCGCGAAAGCGGCGGGGCGCATCGGACTCGAACACATCGAGGTGCAGATCCCCTACAGCCAATGTCCCCTCGGGAACATCGATCGTGGGCCACTCACGCACCCGAGTCCTCGCTGGGTTCCGCCTCACCTTGCCCGAGACCGTGGGTTTTGAGTTTCTCCCACAGGGCCTTACGCGAGATCCCGAGCAGGGAAGCGGCCTGCGCACGGTGCCCGCCGGTGGCCTCGAGGGCCCGCTGCATGTGCGCGCGTTCGGTCTCGAGCAAGAGCTCACGCAAGGGTTGCACCTCGTCGTTCACCTCCAGCGCACCACGCCACCTGGAATCCTGCGGCAGGAGATCTTCAGCCGCCAGTTCCGAGCGCTTGCCAGCCAATACGATCCCACGTTGCACCGCGTTCTCCAATTCGCGCACATTCCCCGGCCACGGGTAGCGATCCAGCATGGACAGGGCGCTCTTGGGCAGGGTGTAGACCCGTCCACGCCCGTAGCGTTCCAGCATGTGCTGAGCGAGCAGAGCGACGTCGCCGCTGCGTTCGCGAAGGGGCGGCAGGGGAATCGGGACGACGTTGAGACGATAGAACAGGTCCTCGCGAAACAGCCCCTCGCGAACTCGGGCTCGCAGATCGACCTTACTGGCCACAACGACGCGAATGTCGATAGACAGGGTGCGCTCACCCCCGACGCGCTCAAAGTTCCGTTCTTGCAGGACACGCAAGAGCTTGACCTGGGTGGGCAGGGGCATGTCATCCACGTCGTCGAGGAACAGGGTTCCGCCGTCGGCCAGCTCGAAGCGCCCCCTGCGCTCCTTGCGAGCATCGGTGAAGGCTCCCTTCTCGTGGCCAAAGAGCTCCGCTTCGAGCAGAGTCTCTGGCAGGGCGGCACAAGAAATGGCCACAAAGGGATGGTCCCTGCGTTCCGAGAGATTATGCAGGGCGCGAGCGATGCGCTCTTTCCCCGTTCCGCTCTCGCCGACGATCAGGGCGGTAGCATCGGAGCCGGCAACGGTGCGCACGCGCTCGAACACGGCACGCATAACTTCCGACTCGCCAATCACATCGGCGAATCCACTGCCTGCATCCAGCTGGCCTCGCAGCGCCTCGTTTTCTGACTCAAGATCCCGCACGCGCGAGTAGGTCATTAGACGCTGGAGGACGGTCTCGTTGCGGAAGGGCTTCTGGATGTAGTCCACGGCGCCCAAGCGCATGGCATCCACGGCATCTTCGACCGTCGCGTAGCCGGTCATGAGAATGACGGGCCGATCGGGCTCCAGCTCCACGGCCCGACGCAGAACATCCATCCCCCCTCCACCCGGCATGCGGATATCCGTGATCACAATCTCGGGGGTGCCCTGACCACGGTCCTCCAGGGCTTCAAGGGCTGAGCGGGTATCGGTGGCGCCGAGCACTTCGTGGCCGGCCTCCTCCAATGCGTCCCGCAGAGTAACGAAGATCGTGACCTCGTCGTCCGCGAGTAGCACCTTCATTCTGTAGCGATCCCACCCGGATCGAGCAATTGCATGCAATCCCCAATACTCGCGGCACTCGCCAGCGCCTCTTCGGCGGCCAGGAACATGGCATCAAAGAAGAGCGCCGCTCCCCCGCCGTTATGGGAAACGCCGACTGACAGGGTGACCTGCATCGTGCGCCCATCCGTCGTGAAGTCCAATGCGCGAGCCGCGTCGAGTAGGCGATTGGCGAGCACGGTGGCCCCATCAGCATCCGTGTGGGGCACCACGGCGAGCAATCGGTCGTCCGCCATGCGGCCAAGGAAATCCGAGCAGCGCGTCTGAACTTTCAACATGCCCACGACGGCCTCAAAGATCTCCTCCTTGGACTCGTAGCCGTACAGGTCTCGCAGATGGCCAAGCCGGTCGACCGAAACGAGCAGGCACGAGACGGGATAGCTGTAGCGTTGCGCACGATTGAACTCGACTCGCATCAGATGCTGGATCTGCACCAATGAGAATAGGCTCTTGTCTTGCTGAGGTTCGGGCATGGGCGCAGGCGACGAGGGGACCTGAGGGTCTTGCTGGAAGTTGAGGAACGGGTGCTCTGAGAAGGAGCGCCGGAGGAGAGTAGGTTGACTGGGGTCAGGAGCCAAGAACCGCTGGGATCCTAGCCCCCGAAAACGCCCACAATACGTGCAAACACCCCAATGATCTCGTCCAGGGTACCGTCCAGGCTAGTTCCGTACTGCACCCGGACGAGCAGCAGGACCGCCAAGACCACCAAGCTGTAGACAGAGATCGCGATCAGATTGGCCAGGACATAGGCCGCTCCCGTGCGAGTTGCGGCTCGCGCCCTGCGCCGCACGCCCTTGACTCCCCGCTGGTGGGCCGACATGAGCAAATCGCGCTGCAGGCGCGTGGCCCGCTCGAGCAGGCGGCTCTCATCCGCACCCGCATTCTCTCCTGCAAGCAGGTCACGCGTGCACGCGGCCGAGTCGAACTCCGAGGCCATGACGGCCGCCCGCCAGCGCTTGACGGCCTGCTTGTCGGTCATGTTCAGGTCTGCCAGCAGCCCAGCACGCACGCGCTTGCCCACCTCATCTTGTCCGCCCGAAGAGGGCGCCGTCGGGGGCGCCGCCGTCCCAGCGGACGAAGAGGGTAGTTCCTCCAGGACCGCCGCTTGTCCAAAGACCAGCACAGCTCCGCGCCACTGGAGGCTGCTACCGGTTTCGAGCGCGGCCTGCTCGAAGACGCGCCCATCCAAGAGAGGCGGCTCTCCACGTCCCACGTACACCACCCTCGGCGGTTCGCTCCAAATGTGAATTTCCGAGCCATCAGATCCGGCGCCGGATTCGACGTCCAAGCAAATATCGCAGCCCACGCCCCCCACCCGGGTACGTCCCGCGACCAGAGCGTAACGCTTCGTCTCGCCCCCTTGATGCACATCTAGCCAAGCGTCTCCCATGCACCCTTTCTACATCCCCCATGGCGAGCAAGTCACGCTCTCAGAGCCAATCCGTTTGGGATTCCCGATTCGGGGCGTCGGAAAACCCGGCGGGTCAGTCAAAAAAACCTGTGTCCGGATCGCCGGGTCGGTTTTCCCGACCCACTCGGCAGTATGATAGACAATCGGTCTGACCCAACCGACCCATCACCTTGCGCTTCGGACTCCATCAATCTGCCCGGCTCGAACAACGCCTGCTGCAATCGCCGCAGATGATCCAGGCCATGCAAATCCTGCAGCTACCGGCCTTGGAGCTGATGGAGCGCATCGATGCCGAACTAACGGAGAATCCGTTCCTCGAAGTGGCCGAGAAGCAGACCTCTGAAGGGGCTGAGGAGACGCCCGGCGACCCGCGCGATGAAGTCGCACAGGACGACCACACCACGGATGGGCTCGAAGGCATGCTGGACGAGATGGAGCGTTACGAACGCGACTTTGGTGATGGACCGACAGGCCCGCGAATGGCCCCCGAAGAGTCCGAGCGCAAGTACGAGGCCATGAAGAACGCTCCTGCCGAGCCCGAGTCCCTCGCGGATGCCGTGTTGGGCCAGATTGCGTTGCTCAAAGTGGAAGACGAAGACCGGCAGGTGCTCGAGTACATCGTTTGGTCCCTGGACGAACACGGCTATCTGCCGGAAAACCCCGAGGAGGTGGCGCACGAGGCTTCCCGCCAACTCGACAGGACAATCTCCCAAGAGGAGGTCCTCGTAGGCCTGCGCAGGCTACGGCGTGTGACCCACCCAGCTCTGGGCGCTGCGGACCTGCGCCAGGCTCTGCTGCTGCAGCTGGAGGCCGACGAAGGAGAACACGCACTCGAACGGACCATCCTGACGGACCACCTCAGCGACTTGGAAGCCAATCGACTGCCGCGCATCTCCAAGGCGACCGGTCGGAACGTCGAAGAGGTCAAGAGCGCCATCGAAGTCATTCGAGGTCTCGACCCGCACCCAGGAGCCGAGTATGGCGGACGCACGGCCAACACCATTACACCCGAAGTCATCGTTGAAGAGATCGATGGAGACTTCGTGGTTCGACTGGACAGGGAGCGCAACCGTGAGCTCATGATTAGCCCGGCCTACAGGCGCCTGTTGCAGATGGCCAAGCCCGGCAAGGAACAAGGTGAAGAAGACAAGAAGGTGCGCGAGTGGGTCAAGCAGCGCTTGGAATCCGCACGCTGGTTCATCGACGCCCTACGACAACGGCAATCCACCTTGGAGCGCATCGCCTGTGAGATATTCAAGCGCCAAAGGGGTTTTCTTGAGCGCGGGATCAGCGCCATGCAACCCATGCGCATGCAAGAAGTCGCTGACGAACTGGACGTACATATCTCCACCATCTCGCGCGGGGTCTCTGGAAAACACGCCCAAACCCCACACGGCATCTACGCGCTCAAGTACTTCTTCACGGGCGGGACGACCAAGAGCACCGGAGAATCCACGAGTCGTGTCAGCATCCAAGATCGGCTGCGTCAAATCGTCGATGAAGAAGACAAGAATGCACCGCTCTCGGATGACCAACTCGCCGAAGCCCTGGCCAGTCAGGACGGCATTCAAATCGCCCGGCGCACGGTCAGCAAGTATCGCCGCGCGCTGAACATTGGGTCTTCCAGCCAGCGGCGCGAGTTCTAGCGGACAACTCCCCCTCGCAGCGCGAGCCCCTGCAGTTTGTTAGCCTCGGGCCGAACCTCCCACCGGAACTGCCACGCCATGAACGCCAAAGCCACCGAATTGCGCAAGGGAATCGTCCTATTGAAGGACGGTCAGCTGCTGCTGGTCACGGATTACAGCCACTCGACGCCAGGCAACTGGCGCGCCATCATTCACGTCAAGACGCGCAATCTCGAGACGGGTCAAACGGGTTCCTTCCGCCCTGCCGCCGGTGACTCATTCGAGGTCGCCTACCTCGACCGCAAGAAGGCCCAGTACCTCTACAAAGAGGCCAACGGGGACTTCATCTTCATGGACGAAGAGTCCTACGAGCAGTTCGCGATCCCCCCCGAGCAGGGTGAGGGGCCCATGGCTTACGTCAAGGAAAGTGAAGTGGTCGACGTCACGTTCCACGAGACGACGCCCATCAGCATCGATCTCCCGCCTTCGGTGGTACTCGAAGTCACCGAAGCCGAAATGGCGGTCAAGGGCAATAGCGCTACGAACGTCAAGAAGGACGCCGTGCTCGAGACGGGCTTGAAGGTCAAGGTGCCGCTACACATCAATGTAGGCGAGCAAATCAAGGTCAAGACCGACAACGCTGAGTTCTTGGGTCGCGCGAACTAACTCCGATTCAGCACCCCGGCGGGCCTAACTTGGCCCAACTCAGGGCCTCTGCGCCCGGCGCAGATAGACGTCTACGTTCAAGTCTCGGCCTTCCTGTCGGACGGGAAAGCTGCGTTGCAACTCGCAGTCGTCGCGCAGGAAGCGCTCGAACGCTTGGCGAGCATCCGCCCCCCACTCTGGAAGGAATGCGGGGCGCACGACGACCCACAGATTCGAATCCGTTTGCGCAGCCTTGCGCCAAGCCGCCGGTCGGGTTCGGTCGCACCACCGAACAGCCTCTGGCAAGCGCAGGTTGGTGGACCCGGGCACCAAGTAGAACTCGCCCACTGGCGCCTGCATGCCAAGCACGATGTCCTCGGTCGCCCGTTGAGCCTGCACGTACAAATAGGCCTCGCGCCACCGGGGCCGTTGCCCCTGCTGAGTTGTGAAGTACAGCCCCAGACCCGCGAGCAGGGGCGCGCAGATAACCGTCACGAAGCCCCAGCGCAGAATGCGACTGCAAGGAATGCCCGGCATGGCCGTCACCCACACGGCCAGCACGCTGATGAATGGCAAGAAAGCCAGTCCGTACTGTGCGCTCGTACGCGCCAGAACACTGGCCGCCGCTAGAGCGCCCGCGCCGCTCAACACCACTCCCGCCAGCACGAGGCCCCGTGCGTCCCTCGTGCGCCAAATAACAAATGAGCCAAACAAGGCTGCGGCGGAGAGGGTGGGCGTGATGTAGTACGCAGAGGTCAAGACCAAGTGCTGAAGGGAAGCGAGCGGTGGGTCCTGCTTCTGCAGTCTGTACTGCTGAAAGATGTCCAACACCCAGGGCAGTACGGTCAACCCAGCGAGAGTTGCGAACAGAACGAGAGCCGCGATAACCCGCGTGGGCGTTACCCACTCGCCAGCCAAGTCTCCCGCCTGTTCTGGCGACCGCCAGCCCTTGAATCGGATCCACGCTAGGAGTGGGCCGGCTACCAGGGCCACGCTGACGATCACGGCCTGCAACTGAAAGAGCGCGCCGAAGCCGGAGAGGGCCAAGCCCCAAATTGCCAAAGCGACCGAGTTTCGCAGCAGCCCGCGCAGGACATAACCTGCACCGATCAGGGAACTCAGCTGGACGAACGTGTAGAAGCGCGCGTTTTGAGACCAGTAGAGCTCCCACGGACTCAGCGCGACGACCAGGGCCACCAGCGCGGCTCGCCGACCTCCAACCCATGGGTGCAGCGCCCAGAATGTGGCCGGGATGCACAACCAACCAACAAGCGCAGGCAAAAAACGCAGAGACCATGCACTGGGTTGCTCGCCCAGAGCCTCAACAGTCCAGCGCACCAGTCGGTAGCCGACCCAGTTGTAGTTGCCCACCCCGTGGTACGCATCGGCCAGGGTGTAGGCCTCATCAATCCACAGACTCCACTGGTCCAGATTCCAGAACCGAAGCAACCCGGCCAGGCAAGCCGCGAGTAGCCAGAGCAGCGGCGCATGGCGGGACTCAGCACTTGGTGACTCCGGCGGCGCAGGAGGCGTGCGGGATGCCTCAGGCTGGGTCTGGGGGGACTGGGACGACGGGACGGGGGACATAGCTCAAGGGACAGGGGGAGAAAACCGAACAATCCCAAGGTAATTGTCGTCCGAACGGGCCCAAACCCGTACTTGCCTTGCCCCTTTTCACCCCCGAGAATCAGATCATGCGAGCTTGGACAAGCGGGCTGTTGGCCCTCCTCACCTCCTGTGCAGCCACGCAGCCCATGCACTTCTCCAGCGCCCCTCCGGGTGCCGCGATTTTCGTGGACGGCAAGGACACAGGATTCGTGACACCCGCCATGGTGACCGTGCCGGACCTGGAGAACAGCCGAGTCGAGTTCGTGTTGGAGGGCTACACCACGGCAGTCCAGCACCTGCGGGATGAACGGCAAGGCGAACTCGTCTTCTGGAAGGACGCCACGGCGTCGGCAGTGGGTTGGAATTTCCCTCTCTTCCTTCCGTCGCGAGACTTCTTCCTCTTCTACAAGATGCCCAGCTCTCCGCGACTGGAGAACCAGGTGCGTGGACGGATTTTTGTTCGCTTGAGACGCAGCAGCGATCAGTAGAGTGCGCCGAGCTGTCTTCCTCGACCGTGACGGGACGCTCAACCGCGAGGTGCACTACCTCGCCAACCCGGAACAACTGGAGTTGTTACCCGGCGTCGCTAGTGGGCTGGCCCGCCTGGCTCAAGATGGGTGGTTATTGTGCGTCGTCACAAATCAGAGCGGTGTGGCGCGCGGGATCGTGAGTCCACCTGCACTCACTGAGATCCATGCACGTCTGGGCCAATTGCTGGCGGCGCGTGGTGTGAACCTCGACTGGATTGGGTACTGCCCCCATCACCCTCAGCACGGCCCGCCGGATCTGCGCCGCGATTGCGACTGCCGCAAGCCCAAACCGGGGCTGCTCTTGCAAGCTGCCGAGGAACTCAACATTGACCTCGCCGCGAGCTGGATGATTGGTGACAGCACCCGGGACGTTCAGGCGGGTGCGGCCGCTGGCTGTCGCAGCCTGCTCGTGCAAACGGGCGCGGAAGATCAAGCAATTCCGGCCGAACAGGACTCCCGCACCCGGGTCGTGCCGAACTTCGAGGTGGCCGTTGATCGGATCCTGAAGGACCGCTCCCCCGAGGCTCCGTAAGGATCTCTCGTGTCAGTTGTTTGAGCGCTGCACGCGCCGGAAGGGATGCACGAAGTTGGCCAACGACTGCGGGCTTCTCGATTGCACCCAAACTCGACCTCGACCGCTGAAGCGCAGCAGCAACTGGTCACCGAAGAGGAAGGAACGGATCTTGCGGGCGCGCGTCACGCGGTAGTCCAGGCTGGGCTCCCAGGCCACGGCGTAGCCATTGTCGATCACGTACTCGCCATCCACATCGACGCACTGGATATCGCCGTAGGCGTGGAAGAACAGTAGGCCGCTGCCGGTGCAGCGCAGGATGAAGAGCCCTTCATTGAACAGTCCCTTGAGCCCCCCCCACTTGCTGTCACACACCACGGAGCCCGTTGAGGCCAAGAAAGCGCCACGCTCCAGGAGTAGTTCCTGACCGTCCATCGGGTACTCCACCATGTCCCCAGCGGAGCCTGGAGCCAGGGCCAGTTCGCAGCCATCGCCAGCCGCTGTGTACTCGTTCTGGAAGAAGCTCTCTCCAGCAAGGAGCTTGCGCTTGAGCCCCTGAAGCACTCCGCCACGAGTGGAGGTTTTGACGTCCAAGGGGCCGGACATCCAAGCCATGGCGCCCGAATCGCTGAGCACTCGATCCCCCTGATTCATAGTGAGGTTGAGCAGGCTGTAACTCGGACGGTGGTCAATGGAGTGTTGCAATGTAATTCCCTAGCGCCGTCGGGGGGGTAGGCGGCGCCCGAGCATGCCGCCGAATTCACGCGGATTGTGGGACTGGACCAGCAGCTTGCCGCGCCCTTCAAAGTTGAGAACAAATCCCTCACCAGACAGGAAGGAAGTGATCCAAGATCCGCCGGTCTTCGTGAGGGTATAGGAGAGGCTAGATTCGAAGGCCACCACGTGACCCGTGTCGACAGTCAAGGCGCCATCCACTTCGACCTCCTGAATTCTGCCGTAGGCCCCCACCAGCAGGGGGCCCGGCCCGGACACTTCCATGAAGAACAGATTCTCACCGCTGAAGAGACCTTTGAGCCCCTGGAAACGAGGATTCAAATCCATGTGCCCTTCGCAACCCAGGAAACTGCCGCCAGCACACAACCAAGGCTGAACCGCATCGACGTCCACTTGCTTGAGGTGTCCCTGAAGAGTGGGCGCAACGCCGACCTCCCCCGTGCCGCCATCGGTCGTTTTGAAGGTGGATAAGAAGAACGTGTCCCCACCAGCCATGCGCTTCAGGCCGGCCAAGATCCCGCCGCCACGGGAGATCGTCGTGACGTCGTTGTCGACGTTACTCGAGGCCCGGAACATGGCACCCGAATCGGACTTGAACAGGTCGCCGGATTCGAGGTGAACGAGTGCCGAGTGAAATGCACCGTTGGCCTGTAGTGTGATATCCATGAGGGGGGAGTGAGAGAGCCTGGATCAGCCGCGCAGGAAGGGAGACAGCCAGCCAGCGGTCGCCGGGAGGTTGCGGGTCTGCACCCACAGCCGACCCGTACCCTGGAAGTCCATGGTCAAGCCCTCGCCGGAGAAGATTGTGCTCTTGAGCCCCCCCATCCCAGCGATTGAATAGTCGAGTGTCGGATCCCAGGCCACGGCGTGACCTGTATCCACTCGCAGCGAGCCGTTGATTTGCTTTTCGATGACCGCACCGTAGGCGTTGAAGAACAACTCCCCTGTCCCCTGAGCGCGTAGGACAAAGGCGCCCTCTCCACTGAACAGCGCACGCAGGCCACCGAAACGGGTCTTCAAGTCAATGCCGGAGGTGCAGGCCAGGAAACTTCCCGCTGTGAGGACCAACTCAGAGTTCTCCAGGTGCTGGTGCACGACCGTCCCCGGCAAACCGGGGGAGAGGCAAATCTGGCCGCCGTTCGGCCCGCCGTACTCACCCATGAAGAACGACTCTCCACCAAAGACACGGCGCACGAGTGCGGGCAAGATGCCCCCCATCAGGTGAGTGCGAAGCTCCAACCCGGGTGACATGCGGCTCATGGCGCCACTCTCGACTTGGAGCTTCTCGCCCGGCTCGAGGTCGATGGCTAGTTCGCCGTAGTCAGGGTTCCCCAGTATGTCCAGTTGCATAGGCGCTAGGGTAGCCGTCCTACTGCGCCCGGTCCAGCGCGGCGTTCTAGGGTAAGAACCGAGCAAGGGGCCCGGACAAGACGCGCGTCAATCCGCGGGGCAGATGCCGCCACGTCGCCTGCAAAGTGCGCAACTTGGGATTCGAGGGGTTGAAACTCGGTAAGTTGCGGTCGCGCACAAGATGAAAACTGTAGTGCAGATCGAGGGGTTCGAAACCTTGGTGCACCTTGAAGCGGTACGCGCCTGAGTCCTTGCGGCTGCGGCCAAAATCGAAACGCTTGAAACCCTGTTCAGCGGCCCATTCCTGAAGGGCCAGGTACAGGAAATTGCTAGCCGACAAGGCACGATCTGCGCCTCGCGCTGAACCCGAATAGTAGGCCAAGAAATCACCTTCATGGTGGAAGGCCATAACAGCGGCCACGGGCAGATTCTCGTGTTCGATCACATGGACGCTGACTTGCTCCGCACACTCTTGCAACAAGGTGCGAAAGAAGGACAGGGGCAAAGAGGGTGAACCCAGGCTGTGTTTGTTGAGGTGGAACAGCTGCGCGAAGGATTCCAGGTATTGCTGGCCCTCGCGATGCACCAGTCCATGCTGCTTGCGGGCCTTGCGCGCCTCCGCTCGGGCCTTCTTCGGCATTCCTGGCAGAACCAATTCGGGGTCGCTCGGGAGGTCCTTGATGAAGGTGGCGTGCAGCGCAGACATGGGCCAACCCAGTCCCGGGTCGTTCAGGCAGCGCAATTCCAACTGCCCAACCCGCTGTTCTTGAGCCTGGTCCCGCGCGGCCGCCACCAACGCCGCAACCACCTGCGCGTCGTCCCCAAGCGGCCCACCGTAGACGGCATAGGGCATCGAAATCAGGCGCACGCGACCCTTGAGGCCGCGGCAAGCCATGAGCGGCAGCAGCCCCACGAGTTGCTCGTCGCGCCAGGCCAACAACTCGCAGGCCCTGTGCCCCATGGACTGCTCGACGGTCCTCCTCCACCCGGAGAGGTGGAAAAAGGTGCCCGAATGGTGGCCCCTGACGAAGGCGTCCCGTACTCCATCGTCGGCTGCGGTGCCCGCGCGCACCCTGATAGGAGCTGCGTTCATTCGTCTATGCGCTCGATGCGGTATTCGCGCACGTTGCGAGCCTGCGTGAAGATCACGATTTCCCCCACCAGCCCAAAGCCAACGATCTGCACCCCAAGCACAAAGGCGAGTACGCCTAAGAGGAACAACGGGCGCTGATAGAGCCCTTGCATGTCGTCCTTGAAGACCCACAGAGCCAGCTGCCAGCCGGACGTCAAGCCACCCGCCAACATAGACAACCCTCCCAAGGCTCCAAAGAAACGCAGCGGCTTGTGGGTGAACTTGGTCAGGAACACGACCCCCAGCACGTCGAGCACGCGACGCAGGTAGACGCCTGGCCCATGCCACCCCACGCCGCCAGCCATCTCAGCCACGTGGCGCACTCGGACCTCGTCGACGCGAAAGCCGCGGTTGTACGCAATGGCGGGCAGGTAGCGGTACATGGTGCCGTAGATGGTCATCTGCTCTAGTACCTCACGCCGCATCAGCCGCAGGGTGCAATTCACATCGTGAAAGCGTGTCCCCACAAGACGTCGCAACAGGGCGTTGAACAAACTCGATTGCAGGCGATTGACCCAGGCATCGACCCGTGGCGAACGCCAACTCGCGACAAAGTCTGCCCCATCATCTGCCCGTTCGAACAAGCCTCCTAGCGAGGCGGGGTCGATCTGTACGTATTGGGGAGCGGTCAGAATCCAACGACCCTGGGCGTGGTGAAAGGCACTGGAAAGACAAACGGCCTCTCCAAAGCGCTTGTGCAATTGAATCGTCCGCACTTGTTGCTGGGACCTGGCCTGCAGGGCCAGTCCTTCCTCCCAACAAGCCCCGGACACGCCGCTGTAGACCAGAATCGCCTCCCACGAACGTCCGAGCTCATCCATCGCCCGGCCCAAGCCCTCGACAACGGCCGTGACCTCAGCGCGCTCGCTCAGCACGGGCACCACGAGGGTTACATCGGGCTGCGTCTCTTGCGCACGGGCACTCGGTTCATCGGTCTGGGGCACCATCAGCGCGTCCTCCCAGAGGCCACACCGTGTTGTTCAAGCGGTGCGAACGCCTTGCCACCGTGCAAATCGCTGACTTTGACAACCAGCTCTGCCAGTAGGCCCAGCATTAGGCAGAAAGCGCCCGCCATGGCAGCCAGGATGTAGACCAGCAGAGCCATTTGGCCCCAATTGCTCGCGAAGCTCGCACCGCCCACCTGGATCCCCGTGCGCGCAGCAAAGACTAGCGCGAGCAACAGGAAGGGTAGCGAGAGCATCCCGAAGTACTGCAGCGGAGAGCGTGAGAAGGACGAGATCATCTTCACCGTCAGTAAGTCCAGCAGTACGCGCATTGCCCGCGAAAGCCCGTACTTGCTCTGTCCATAAATACGTGGCCGATGGTGGACAATGACCTCGTCCAGCCGCGCTCCGCTAGCCTGCGCCAAAACCGGCAAGAACCGATGTTGTTCGGCGTAGATGGGTAGGTTTGTGACCAGCTCGCGCCGGAAGGCCTTGAGCGTGCAGCCGGTGTCGTGCACGTGTGCGCCTGTCACCCAGGCGATCATCCTATTGGCGATGATGCTGGGAAGGCGGCGCAGAAGGAAACCGTCCTGACGCTCTTTGCGCCAGCCAACGACCAAGTCGCTACCTGCGTCCAAGCGTTCGAGCAGCTTCGGGATGTCCGCGGGGTCGTTCTGCAGGTCCCCATCAAGGGTCACGACAGTGGCGCCGCGGCTAGCTTCGAAACCCGCAGCCATGGCCGGGCTCTGACCGTAGTTGCGAGCCAGGCGCACGATGCGCACACGCGGGTCCTTCGCGCGCAAGCGCTTGAGTGTGGCATAGCTGTGATCGCTCGAACGATCATCGACATAAACCACCTCGAAGCTCGGAATCCTGTCAGGATCTGCACCCTCCAATGCCTGCACAATCTCCCCTTGCAGGAGTTCCAAGCTCTCCTCTTCGTTGTAGACCGGGACAACGACGGAAAGGGCCACGGGGGCCTTGTGTTGAGGGGATTGGGGAGCCTGGGGGGGACACATAGCGGGCGATTCTGAGCCTGGGGCGGACGCGTGACCAGTGGCCCCTCGTGATGACCATAGACCGCGCGCTCGTCTTTTCCTTCGAGCATCGAGGGTCCCTACCTGAAGCCCCCCCCGGAGTTCATGGAATTCCACTGGAATCACGGTCGAATCTGCCAATCAGGTTCGTGGATCATGGCTCGCTGGCAAGCTAGGATCGGCGCATGCATGGCCCCTTGAATCCCGCGCCTTGGACTCTGATTCTGGGTCCCTCCAACCGGGCCATTCCACTGCAAGGGCTGATTGAGGCGTGCGCAGCGGCCCCAGAACCCGCGCAAGGCAGTGGCCCAACAACAAGCGTCGGCAACCCGGAACTGCTGAGTCTGGACTCGCTCGCCGACTTGCTGGAGACGCCGGCATCTCCAGACCGAGCGGGCAGGTTGCTCCTGGATGTGGACGGCATGGCTTGGACGGACGTGGGCTTCGTCACCCACTTCCTCGGCCGCGTGCCCCACTGGGAACTGTGGTTGATGGGTGAGGACGATCGCAGTCGAACTGCGCGGCAACTCTTGGGCGCCGCTCAAGCTCGCTGGTGTGGGTGGCCCCTGGATCTCGAGCAACTTCAACGACTGACGACGCCACCGGGTGCAGACCTTGAGCCCGCGAGCCAAATGCGACCAGCGTCCAGTTTGGTTTCGACCCGCACCGCTCGAGCGGCAGAGTCAGCACGGAGTTCAAGTGCCATGCAGGCGCCGACCTCCACGCGTTCGACACGCAACTCCCCGCGCAAGCTGGAGGAGGACTTGATCAAGATCGAGTCGATCCTCTCGGGAGACAGCCTGGCCGCCCTTGCGATGCCTGATCCCGCGTCGAGTCTGGACACGTTGACCGAGTCCGACGTGATCCTGACCCACGAAGAGCTGGAGGCGTTCCAAGCGTCGATGGAGTCAGGTTCGTTCCTGGAGCAACCCACCGAAGAGCCCGCGGCTCCCCACGAGTCGCCGATCGAACCCTCCAGCGCACCCCCCAAGTGGTACAAGTCGCAAGTCGCCGACCTGGCGGACATCGCCCAAAGAGTGGACTTGGCCCTCAATGTCTTGCGCGAGCAACATCAAGACGCTGACCTGGATGGTGAGTTGGTCGACGCGCTAAATGACCCAATCGAACGGCTGGGGCATGACGCCCTACGTCTCGTTCAGTTCTCGCGCACCCTGGGGTACTTGGCCGCGCCGCCCAGCCAGGGCAAGGAGACCCTTCGGTTGGACACCCTGTTGCAGGAGACCCTGACCGGATTGGCCGACTCGGGACCGCAGCGCGCGCGCTACATGTTTCGCGCCGAGGGTGCCCTCGAAGTTCGCTCCGACAAGGGCTTGTTGATCCAGGTGTTGGATGCGCTCTTGATCCTGGCTGGCAGTGCTGCGGGCCCCGGAGGCGAAGTGCGAGCGTCTGCTCACGCCGTCTCCGGAGAGCAAGGGCAAGCCCTGGCCGAGCTACGCATCGCCTTCCCCGCTGGCCTCCTGTCCGATGTGCCCGCCGCCGAAGTGCTCGAACCGTACGGACTGCGGGGCATACTGCCTGGGCTGGGACCCAATGCCCTCGCGGCGGCCTCGCGCATCGTTGAAGGGCAGGGCGGCGACCTGCTGTACGGGGAGGGTGCCGAGCCGGGCCAGGCCCTCTTCCTACTCACCCTACCCTGCGCCTAGGCGCGCGGCCCCGGGAGGCGTCTCAGGATGGGACTGCTGAGGCGGCGGGGCTTCAGAACCCGCGCCACTCCTGTCGAGAGAAATGGACATGTCCAATTCTCGCGACTCCCATCCTGGCCCCCTGCGGGCGCGGCCCTACCCGGCGTTGGACAGGGCTCAGACCCCCTTTCCCCACACGCGCGTGCTGGTGCTGGACGGGGAAGTCGAATGGGCCCGATCGTGCGCCGCACGAGTCTCCAACTTGGGTTGCGGCACCTTTGCGCCCCCCCCTGCCGAGGCAGCCGCGGCCGTCCGAGATCAGGAATGGGACGTGATCCTGCTTGGACCCTCTGCTCTCGATGACGGGACGCTGCGTGCCTTGGAGCAGGACAGGCGCACCTGCTTGCTCGCCTGCGAATCGAACCAAGTCTCCGCGCAGCGGGTGCAGGCCTACCTTCCACTCGAGCCCGACGAGCCTTGCTTGCGCCACACCCTTGGACGAGCACTCGAGCTGTCGCTGCTCGAGGACGAAAACGCTCAGCTGCGCTTGGCTCTCAAATCACGCTTTGAATTTGGCGCAATCCACACCCAGGACCGCCGCACCTCCCAAGCGCTCGAGGTGGCGCGCTCGGTGGCCAGTACGCGCGCCAATGTCCTACTTTCAGGGGAGAGCGGAACCGGCAAGACCATGTTGGCCCGCGCCATCCACGAGCATTCCGACCGGGCTGCCAAGCCTTTTGTCACGGTCAACTGTGGATCCTTGCCCGACAACCTGCTCGAGAGCGAGTTGTTCGGACACCTACGCGGCGCCTTCAGTGGCGCCCACCAGGATCGCGAGGGGCGTATCGCTGCGGCTCACGGCGGCACCTTGTTTCTGGACGAAATCAACAGTGCCCCACTGGACTTGCAAGTCAAGCTTCTGCGCGTCCTGCAAGAACGCAGCTTGACACCCGTGGGCGGCAACACCGAAGTGACCGTCGACATCCGCCTGATCACGGCCACCAACCAGGACTTGGAGGCCCAGATACGATCGGGCCGCTTTCGCGAAGACCTGTTCTATCGCATCCACGTGGTGAGCATCGAGTTGCCGCCGCTGAGGCGGCGCATGGGTGACCTACCCGCCTTGTGCCAGGCCTTCATCGATCGCTTCGCTCAGGAATACCAGAGGCCCCTCAGCGGGCTGAGCGCTGATTGCCTGGCCGTGCTCGCTGGCCACGATTGGCCGGGCAACATCCGGCAGCTCGAGAATGCCCTAGAGCGCGGCGTGCTTATGGCCCAGGGCGACGAACTTCGCCCGGAACACCTCGGCAACGACATTCTCGAGAGCGTCGGTTGGAAAGCAGGAAAACCCGCACCCGACAGTCTTGTTGCAGGCATTGCCCACCTGGATCACCTACCCTCCTTGCGTGAAGCGCTCGAGGACCCGGAGATGGCCATCATCACCCGGGCACTCGAACTCTGCGCGGGAAACCGCAACGACGCCGCCGCGATGCTCGACATCAACCGTTCCACTCTCTTCAATAAGATGCGCAAGTACGGCCTGATGGACTTGCACTTCCAGTAGACCCACCTCGCGCTCAGATTCCATGAAATGGACGACGGCCACGCTAGCCCTGCTTGCGACCGGAGGATTGCTCCTCGCGGGCAGGGTTCTATTGCGCCCCGACCGGGCGACTCCGTCGGAGATTCTCGCCAGCGTTGAGGCGGCGCGGGCGCTCGAGATTTCGGATTCGGCGCTGCTGCTGCGTGACCTCAATCGCGCCGTCAAAAATAGCGCCTCGGATCAACCCGATCCGCTTGACCGAGACCTGGCCGCCGCGCTCTTGCAGTGCCGGGCCGAGTTGCAGGCCGAGCTAGGAAACTACGACCGGGCTGCAGCGGACCTCGATCTAGCCCTGCTGCTCGATGAGAAGCAGGAGCCCGCTCTCACGGCGCTCAAGATTCAGTACTTGGCGTCTGAAGGAGACGTTGCCGGTGCGCTGCGCATGGCGTTGGCGCTCTGCGAATCCCACGAGGAGTTCTACCCCGCACAGGCACTGGCCGGAGTCCTGGCCAGCCAGGAGGCGCAACGCTGGGTCTCGCAGGCAATGGAGCTGGCCGATACGGACCTCGGGCGAGAGGAATCCAAGCAGGTCAAGGCGCTGATGACGTCCATGGGAGCGCGGACAAGGGGGGAAGACCCAGAACGAGCGCGACAGGCCAACCTGCTGAGGGAGTTCTTCCTGCCCAACAGCCGGACGGATCTGCTGCAGGCCCTGCAACTGCTGGACAGGGCCAGCGGCTTGAACGCCACGGCACGCGCCAAGCTCTGCTCCTCGATGGCGGGCGATCCCGGGTTGGAGGCCATCACAGCCCTCTTGCAACTCTACATCGCGGCGGGCCAGGACGAACTCGCCGCTGAACTAGGCGGTGCGCTACTTGCCAAGCCGCCGGCGAGTCATTCTGAGGACATCTTCAGGTTGACCTTTGAGAGCTTGTTGCGACTGGAGCAGCCAGCGGGTGCCTCAATCTTGGTTAAGGAACTGAAGTGGGACCGCATGCGCCCGTCCCGTGAGCTTTGTCTCGAGGTTGGCAAGCACCTGTTCATGCGCGGTGAATGGGGCCAGCTCGACGCGGTCGCCAAGCGCCTCGACGCACTCCAAGAAACGAAGGCCCTGAGCGCAGCCAAGTTTTTTCAAGGCTACTCCTATTCTGCGGACAAGAAGTGGGCCCGCGCTGCAGAGAAGTTGGTGGAATTCAGCACGCTGGACATTGCGGACCCACCCGTCCCCTTCGCGCAGCCGCGCGCCAATCTGCAACTTGCCCACGTGTATGGCCAGCTGGGTGCCCACAAGCTCGAACGCGAGCGACTCGTGGCGGCTATTGGCCGACCCGCCCTACTAGCCAATCCTGGGTGGCTGAAGGAGATCAGGGCCTCCGAATTCCGACGCCTGGCTGAACTCGCGCTCGCCGAGCAGAACGCCGGCTATCGCAATGCCGAGGAGTACCTCACCCGGGCCCTCTCCAAGAGCCCGGAACGGACGTCGGAGTGGATGGAAGAATGGAACAGAGTCGGTGCCCTGTCCCTGCAACGAGCGGGGCACACCCTCGACGAGCTCTTGACCTCCATGAGCTCCCAGGGGCGCTCGCTGCCGGCCATCGATGTGGGCCCCTGGACGCTATTCAAGATCGCTGAGTCGCATCTAAGGCGCTCGAGTCCCACTGCGGCGAGTAATGCTGCGCGCAAACTCCTCAAGACCTACCCCCACCTCTTGCCCGTGCTCGACATTCAGATTGAAAGCCGGCTCGAGCGAGGCATGCAAGAGGAAGTGCTGGATGACATTCTGCTGCGCATTCAACTTGCCGGTAGCGACCCCGCGTCAGCTGGCTTCCTCAAGCGCATCGGTGTCGACGAACTCCCCTCCGCACAACGCAAGCGTCTTGTGATTGAAGATCCGGACGGCCGCGGTCGACTCGAAGTTGCGCGCCACCTGCTGGCCATCGATCAACCCTCCCGAGCGCTCGTCGCACTCGAGCCCCTGTCGCTGCCCGGCCTGCCGGGACAGGAAGAACCCCTGCTCGAAGTGCTCCCTCCCGAGCTACGGATCCTGCGCGCGCGGGCCCTGGGGCAAGCTGGCCGGCTCCCCGAGGCCTCGCAGGCCTGGCTGGAACTGCTGGAGAACTCTGTAGTGAGTCCGGACGCCCTCGTGCATCTTGTGCAAGCTCAGCTCGGCTCGGGTCAGTCGGAGGCTCTGGAGCCTCTGGTCGATCTTCTGATCGGAGCGCTCGCTCAGCCCACCCAGAACAACCGGGCGGCCGCTCTGAGTGTGGTCGACCACCTGCTTGCAGGCGGGCAACCCGACCTGGCCGGGCGTCTACTGCTTAGCCTGGACGGATCCGTAGAACTGCGCGGCGGAGACGTTCTCGAACGCATGGCCCTGGCCGCAGCCCAACGCGGTGACGCACAAGGTCTGGAGCTTGTCCTGGAACGCGCCGAGGCTTTCTTGACCCAGGGTGGAGCGGAACTGATTCGCGTTCTCTACGCCGTGGAGAACCGTGCCTGGCCCGAACTCCCAAAACTGGTCCGGCAGCTGCGAGCCACGGGATACGAGCCCAGTGAGCCAAGCGAGGCCATCCTGTCCCTACTCGAAGAGCGCTTGGAGGCGGGGCACGAACAGGCCCGGGCCGGATCCAAGGCCAACCCTCAGTCGGGCACCTGGGCCATCATTCTGGGCGCCGCCCAGTCCCTCATGGATTCCAAGTTGGTTCTGCCAAGGCCCATGGGCAAGAACGCCCAGGCTGAGATGGGTCTGTTCCTGCGTGGGGTCGAAGGCGCGCGTAGGGACCCGCGCGCGGCTCTCAGTCTCCTGCTGTCTATCGAACGTGAAGGCTGGGGCACTTGGGCCTTGCCGCGCTTGCTTGAGATGGGGCAGACGGGGGGCGGCGTCCTATGGCCGACCTTCTTGGGCGCCCGCGCCCATGACTCTCTTGGCCAGGAGCGCGAGGCGCAGGACCTCTACGACCTGCTCATACAAGACTACTCACGTTTCGTTCCTGCCTGGAATGGTCTCGAAGCACAACAAGTCGCACTCACTGGCTCCCCCATCTCCAAAGCCGTTCTGGAATTACGAGCCAAGCGTGCGCGAGTCTTGGGTTCGCAAGAAACGAATACGGACATCTCCAGAGCGATCGATAACGCCAGTCGCTTGGCCGCAAATGACAAGGGCACGCAAGCCGTTAGGATCTTAGAGAAGGCCATCACCGAGAGTGACGGCGACACCCACTGGGCACGCATCTTGCTCGCACGCATCTTGGTCGACACGCAAGACTACGGCCGAGCCGCCAGTGAATACGCGCTCGTTCTTGCCGGAATGCCGTCTGACCCAGGCGAGCCCCTCCTGGCCGAGTACGTGGGCATGTTGCGGGTGGCGACAGATGAGAGCCTCCCGCAGGACAAGCGTCTGAACCTGACTACGGTCGAAGTCCTGATCGCTGCACAGTCCAAACACTTTCCCCAGGACCCACTGCTAGCTTTCGAGCAGGCGCGCCTGGGGTTCCTCCTGGACTCTCGCAACCCAACGTTAGCGGCGGAGTCCGTGGAAACCCTGTTCAAGCGCTTCCGGCGGGTGACGTTCCATACCCCTTTGAACGACTTGCGTCCCGGCTCAGCAATCGCCTGGGCACGCTTGCTCACTCGGGTGCGGCCGGGGCTGGCGCAGGAACTGCTCACCTCAGATCTACAAGCCCACCCGGGTGACATTGACCTGTGGCACTTGTATGCCGATCTGCTCGCTGTCCAAGGACCGTTGGTCGAGGAACGCGCCCTGCGCGAGGCCATCGTGCGCATGTGCCCCGAAGCCGCCGCCCACCAAGACCTAGCCTGGGTGTTGATGCGGAGCGCTGCGCCCGTTGCTCTCGTCAACAACCATCTCACCCTGGCTGACGAGCTCGAAGACGGCCCCCAGGCCGCCGCCCTGCGCGATCGAGCCGCCTTTATTCGAAACCTAGCCTCACTCGAGCGCTCGCGCGGGAGGGGCATCGACGCGCGCGCTCTGAGCAAACTAAAAAAGCAGTGGGCCAACCGCCGCAAGCTGCGCAATGTAGACCTGCCCGTACTCGGACGTCGGTTTGCCCTGGGCCTCCTGAAGCACGGTGCGGACCAGGACTTGGTCCACCTACCCGTCGTGGTGAGTGCATTGCAGGCTTTACCCGATTGCGATGCCTACACACGGGACTTCGCGACCGCCTTGGCGGGCATGGGTCAGTAGGCTCACCCGCGTGGATGATGAGCGGCCAGCATTGCATGGACAATTCTGCGAGCTGTCAGCGAGTGACAAGCGCGAATCAATGGCCCGGCTGCCGCGCGAATCGTGGGGTCCGATGCGGAGAGCCAACCGCCGCCCCCACCCACCCGGGCTGACGTCCGGCGACTCGTGCGGTGACCGTCAAATGGCTCTTGAGTGTCCCGGAACTTAGGCTGAATCGCCGGCGTGGCCTGCGAGGACATCCCTCATCGTTCCAAATTGGAAACGCCCCAGTAACTTCTCGAGGCGTGGCAGGCTCCTGTGCAGATTCAAGTAGTGGCGCCACTTCTTCAGAGCCGGAGCCGGAACGCGGGGTTGATCGGGATCAAATTCCCAGGGATGCAGATACAGGGCGCTGGGCTTGCCCTGGCGCTCCAACCGTGCCAGCGCAGCACGATGCATGAAACCGGGCAGCAGGCGGAAATACCCGCCTCCGCCCACAGGCCAGTTGCGGCCCAAAAACCTGAGAGTTGCCACAGGAAACTCCGTCACCGGGCCTGCTGGGGTCTTCACCACGGAGACTCCCGGATCGAACTCGGGCATTCCGTAGAGCGGGTGATGGACGGGGTGGATACTGGAGTCGTAGGTGTAACCCCGTCGCGCGAGGGCCTCCATGGCCCAGAAGGTGTCGGCGGTCAAGGTGAACGTCGAAGCCCGGAAGCCCACGGGTCGCGGTGCGCCTGCGGCAACGATGGCTTCTTCGGCTCGACCCAGATGGTCGTCGATGCCCTCAGGACCCACTTCCCAGAGAAAGCGGTGGTCGTAGCCGTGACTCGAGATTTCGTGCCCCTCTGCGTGGCAGCGGCGCACGAGATCAGGTCGACGCTCGGCGACCCAGCCGAGGAAGAAAAACGTCGCGCGTGCGCCGTGGCGCTGCAGGGTCTCCAGGATGCGATCCATGCCAACGTCCAGGCGACTCGGAACGTCCGCCCACGAGTCCATGGGAAACTGCTCGCGCAGGTTGGCTACGTGGAAATACTCCTCCACATCGAACGAGAGTGCGTGCCTGGGAATGGGGCTCATACGCACCCCTCCAGGGCAGCCATCACGCGCCGAGCATTGCCGCGCCAAGTCAGGTCGCGTTCCAGCAGGGTCTCTCGGGCGCACTGTCCCATTCGCAATCGCAGCGAGGCATCGCCCACCAATTGGACCAGTGCGGAGCACAAGTCGTCGCCATCACCGGGCGCAAACAACAAGGCCTGCTCACCGGAAGTCAGGACCTCACGCAGATTGGGCTGGTCGGGGGCAACCGTGGGCAGGCTCGCCGCCATGTACTCGTGCAGCTTCAAGGGTGAAGCATAGGGATTGATGGCTGGGACGAGCCCCACATCAAAGGCAGGTAGGAGGGCCGGGACTTCCGCGTGCGACCTGGGTCCTGCAAAGTGCACGCGGTCGGCGACCCCGCACCCCTGGGCCTGGTCGCGCAGTGCCTGTTCTGCAGGGCCTTCTCCGATCAGGACCAGATGTGCGCGACTCAGTTCCGGCGACGCCAGACCCTCGACGACCAGGTCCAGACGGTGCCAGGGCCGGTAGTAACCGACGAAGCCCAAGACTGGCCCCTCGACCGACTCGATGCCTAGGTCACTCCGGGCGGCCACGGGATCGCGGTTCTCGTAGGCGTCGAGGTGCACGCCGTTGGGGGCCACAAACAACCTCTCCGCCTCGACCCCCATCTCCATCAGCATGTCAGCGAGGACCTGGGTCACCACGCACACCCTGTCCGCGTGCTGGAAGATCCAGCGTTCTGTCTTGTGCGCCATGCGCGGGAACGAGAGGCCGCGAGTCTTGGAGAGCTCCAGGACCATGGGTGAGTTCACCTCCAGCACGAGGGGCAAGCCGAGCTGCTTGGCTGCTGAAACCCCGGCCGTGTTTCCGAAGGCGTAGCGCTCGTACAGACACTGCGCTTTGAACTCCCTGCCGGCAGCGATGAGCTTGCGGCGGGCAGGCACGGCGTAGGCGTACTCAGCCAGCTCACGGACGAAGCGCGGCAGGTGGCCCAAGACCGACCACCTGCGGCCGGATCCCGACTCTGCGGGTCGAACGCTGGGACTGGATCCCTCGCCCGTGCGGCGCACGAGCGCCTCCTCGCGCACTTCATGCCCCTCGGCGACAAGGGCCTCGATCAGAGAGCGAATATGAACCGCCTGGCCATCCTCGGCCTGTGTTCGGTGGTGATAGAGGATTCGCAAGTCAGTCCCCTCCAACCTGGCGCAGCAGATTCTCCAGGATATCCGTAGAGCGCTCCCAAGTCAGGTCGGCAACGCGCTCCAGCAAGGACTCTTCGGAAGGCGGTTCGTCCAATAGGGCCTCCATGCGCCGACCCAAATGCACGGGGTCTCGGTCGACACTGAGCATGCTGGAAGCGCCCAGCAGTTCCGCTGTACCCCCTGCGGCCGTGGCCAGGACGGGGCGAGCGCAGGCCAGAGCCTCCAAGACCACATTCGGTCGTCCCTCTCGCGAGGAGGTCAAGAGCAGCAGGTCGGCCGCCCCGTAGTACAGCGCCAGCCGCTCGGGTTGCACTTCGCCCACACAGCGCGCCCTGCCGAGCAGCCCAAGTTCGCGAATGCGCATGCGCACGGCCTCTTGCAAGGGTCCCTGTCCGACGAAGAGCAAGTGAGCCTCAGGGGGTGCACCAGACGCGAAGGCCTCGAGGGCGAGTAGAGGATCTTTGCGAGCAATCAGATGCCCCACCACCAGTACGAGAGGAGCCTCGAGGCTCAGGTCGAGCTGCTCCCGGCACTGGAGACGATCGCGCGGAGAAAAGCGCGTGCGGTCCACCCCATTGGGGATCAGTACCCCCTGCTGGACAGAACCGCCCTTCCGTCCCAAACGATCCATGGCGTCGACAAGGTCCTGACTCACGGCGGACCAGCCCGAACTGGCAGCCAGGTACTGGCTAAGTTCTAACCCTAGGTGCGCCTCGCCAGAAACCTCAAGCACATCACTCCCGCGACCATTGATCAAGCAGGGTAGGCCTTGCTCGCGACACATCGGCGCCAAGGCGGAGGCGGGCCATGCGTAGTCACAAACGACCACGTCGGGGTGGCCCAAGCCACGCTGCGCCGCGCGGGCGAATCGGAGGGCATTCTGCCGCGGCCTGCCAGGCCAGTGCAGATAACGCGGCCTGCTGATGGTAAGACCCGCCCGCACTTCTCGAGCAGGTATCTTGCGGATCTCCCCCCACCTGCCCCAGGCAAACGGGGGGGCGAAGGGCTGTGGATGAAGCACCTGGACGGCGTGGCCGCGTGCGGCAAGCGCGAGCCAGCGGCGCTCGGCAAAGATGCCCGTATGCGGATGAACTTCGCTCGGAAAGAGGGAGGTCACCACGCTGATGCTCAGAGGCGCTGCACTCACGCGCGCAACCCCGTCACGGCATGCCTGCGGCGCCAGTGCTCCAGTACCAGGAGGCTCCACAACGTTCGACTGTGATCTCGACGGCCAGCTTGGTGCTCGGTTCGCAGGGAGGTCAAGGCCTCGGGCCGGAACCAGTCCTGGGGAAGGCTCGTCAAGGCCTGCTCCAGTGGTCCTGCCAGCGGCCCTCGCAACCAGGAAGCGAGCGGGGTGTCGAAGCCACGTTTTGAGCCGTCGAGAACCTGCTCGCTGATGCGCGACCGTAGCGCTTCTCGCAAGCGATGCTTGCCACGCCCTGCGCGGACCTTCTCGCGCGCGGGGAGATTCGCGAATTGGCCGACGAAGCGGTGGTCGAGCAGTGGCACCCGGACCTCCAACGACACCGCCATGGACGCTCGGTCGACCTTGGCCAGAATGCGGTCAGGCAGGTTTGTGTGAAAGTCAGCGTACTGGGCGCGGTACAACGGACAGTCCACATTGGGCCTGCGGTAGTGCTCTTCAAAGGCATGGAAGGGGTCGTAATCCCGCAGCGTACTCACCAGGTCTGGATGGAAGAGAGCCAACACCTCGCAGCGTGAGGCCTGGGAAACACTGTTCCAATAAGCGCGGCCGGGTTCGGCCCCCATGTGCGTCAGGAACGTCCTGGCCCGCAAGGGCCGCGGTGCCCAATCCAACTTCGGATAGAGGCGCCCCACGGCGCCCGCCAGAGCCCGTCCCCCGCGACCCAACACCGACCGGGTGCGGTTCTCCGCCAGGTCGTGGACATAGCGTCGATAGCCCGCAAAAGTCTCGTCTCCGCCGTCCCCCGACAGGGCCACGGTCACGTGCTCACGTGCCATCTTGGAGACCAAGAACGTGGGCACGCTGGAGGGGTCCGCGTGCGGCTCGTCAAAAAACCAAGGCAGGACTTCTGTCGCCAGGGTCGGATCGGCGTTCAGGATCTCGGTGTACTGCACGGCGCCCAGTGCAGAGGCCGTGGCCCGAGCCGTGTCCAATTCATTGTGACTCCGCTCTTCGAAACCCACGCTGCAAACGACTGGAGGTGTGCCCCGCGAGCGCGCCATGGAATCCACAACGGCAGTGGAGTCGATGCCACCGGACAGGAATGCACCCAACGGGACTTCAGACTCCAAGCGCTCAGCAACGCTGCGATCCAGTGCATCGAGCACCTCGACTTGACTGGCTTCCCCGCGCAACCCATCCGTAGGCAGGTCCCAGAAGCGTTGCAGGTCGGGCCCGTCAGCTTCAGACCAGAGCAGGGTGTGCCCCGCAAGCAGGCGATGAATGCCGGCCCAAGAGCTGTGCGATCCGCCAACGTAGCCCTGGACCATGTAGTCCAGCAGCGCCTCGGGGCGCGCCTCGCGCGGCAAGGCCTCGCTGGCCAGGAGCGCTTTGCATTCGCTACCCCACAGGAACCCGGAGGGCGTGTCGGCCCAATAGAGAGGTTTGATACCCAAGGGATCCCTGCCCAGCAGAATCGTTGGGCGCTCCGGGTCACGCCAGTCTGCAACGCAGAACGAGTACATGCCCACCAGGTCCCGTACCAAGTCGCGGCCCTTCTCCAAATACAGGTGCAAAATGGTCTCGATATCCGATGCGCTGCGAAAGACCGCGCCGCGCTGTTCGAGTCCGGAACGCAGGCTGTGGTGGTTGTAGATCTCGCCATTGGCCACGACGGCTACACGGCCATCCGCGGACTCAATAGGCTGCTGGCCGCCCCCCACGTCAATGATGGACAACCGCCTGAATCCCAACCCAACCGGCCCGCGCAAGAGCGTGCCCTCCTCGTCCGGACCGCGGTGCAACAGACTATCGGTCATGCGCTTGAGGCACGCCGCATCGAAACCCACGCTAGCAGGGCGTCGTACAAAACCCGTGTGGCCACACACCGGGCTCAGGTCCCTTGACTGGGCAGGAGTGGAGTGCGGAACCGACTCACCCTCTCAGGTGCGCGCCCGAAACCGCGCGAAGCCCTGAGCATCAGTCCGCCACGGCGTCCCATGGAACTACGTACTGGGTAGCGAGACTCGTTCTCCATTTCTTGCCTGGCCACATGCCCGAACACCATGACGATGGCGACGTAGTGGTAGATCAAGTCGAAGTGCGCACGATTCAAGAACATGCTGCCCAGGATAAACGTACCCAGCGCCGCTTCGAACATCGTGCAGTAAGAGAGAATCCAACTCGAGTGGTATCTGCGCCGGGCCTGCTTGCGAATGGTCCACACGTCCCACAGGGACAGGAAAATCATCATGAGGTACAGCCCAAACGCGATCGAACCGCACTCGGCCCAGATCTGCAGGTAGCTGTTGTGAGCCACAATGATTCCCTCCCCAGCGAGCACTTCGGCTGTGGGGTTCGGGTCGTAGTCTGCGTAATTCTGCTGGAACCTCCCAAAACCCACGCCCCAGATCGGGTTGGCCTGCACCATACGCAGGGCGATGCCCCAGGCCCGCAGGCGCCCCGCTGCGGAGCCCTCGGTTTCGTAGTCCTTGATTGAGTAGATGCGCTGCTTGTACTCGGCAGGGGCTAGAGCCAGCACGGCGATGGCGCTCAGTCCAACGAGGGCCATGCCTACGAGCCGTCGCTGGGACCTCCAGACCAAGATGGTCATGCAGAATCCCATGGCCAGTGTTCCGCCTCGGGAGCGAGTCAAGACTACAGCGATCATCGTCAAGGGAATCATGAGCATGACCCCCTTGCTGAGAATGGGACGCTTCTCCGAGGTGCCCAGGTGCAGCAACAGGGGAATCGACATGGCCAGGGCCAGGGCGAAGTCGTTGTTGTCCTCGATCATGCCGCCTGGGCCACGCTTGATGTAGACGTTGCCCAGCTTCACGATCCCCGCCACTCCCGCCTTGACGCCGTAGAACGCAAAACACATAGCGATCACCCAGATCAGGATTCGCAGTCGCTCGCGAGTGCGAACGATGGCTGTGGTGAAGATCGCCACGCCCATGATCTTGATGTAGTCAATGTACTTGGCCACATCCGCGGCCTCGTCTCCCTCCGCCAGCAGCAGGTGCCCAACGCCCACGACGATCACCAGCAGCACCATGATGGCCGTGCGCACGTTAATCAGGGGTGGGCTCTTCTCCTTCGAAAGCAGGTAGCCCCCAAAGGTCATGATCGCGATGTAGAACGACCAGCGCTGATCGCGGGCGAAACCCCAGGACAAGTCCTGCAGACGCATGTAGGCCAGCACCGAGAAGAACAAGAGGCCCACAAAGGGCTTCTTGAAACTGAGGGGCATGGCCCCCAAGCAAATCAGCGTGACGAGGATGTCGCGCATGGGTGCAGGTCAGGTGTCGCGGCAGACCCTACTCAAAGGCCCGTCGGAAGCTCTCGATGGATGTGCGCAGATTGTCGGATAGGAGATCCTGATTGAGCTCCCAGGCGTAGGTCACGAACCCCAGGGCAACGATCACCAGCAGGGTAGAGCCCCCCACCAAGAGCCTGCTCAGCCCCGCGCGGCGACGCTCCCTGGGCGTGACGATGGTGTTGATGGTGCCAAGGACCGGAACAACCATTACGCGCGTAATGTCATTGACCGTACGGAAGCAGTTGCGCCCGTACTCAGCTAGAAAGCCACTGCCAAGGCCCAGCGCCAGGCCCAAGACCGCACTTCCCAGGATGATCATGATCACGCTGGGCTCCGTCGGGATAACGGGCAAGCTCGCCTGCTTCAAGATGTGGAAGGGGTTGCCGGCCGAGCTATCCATCTCGGTCCAGAGCACCTCCATGCGGGTGTAGTCGTCCTCAACTGCGGCGAGATTGCCGTTGAGACGTTGGCGCTCAGCCTGTAGGAGGTGGAGTTCTTGATACACCGCCTGGAGTTGGGTCGTATTCGCCTCGGCCTCCCTTAAATCAACATCATCCAACGCCTCGATGCGCGCGACCGTGCGATCGAGTTGCTGCTCAGAAAGCCGAATTTGCTCACCGAGTTTGAGCTTGGCCATGTTCTGCTGCATATCGGTCGGCAAGGTGCTGCCCACTTGAGTCGCCTTCAGTAGGGCGATTCCTTCCTTGTAGCTAGCGATCCGATCTTGGAGCAGGGTGTACTTGGAGTGCCCGGGGCGGTAGCCCTCGGTCACGAGGCGCAGTTGATCCTTGTCGATCAACTCCTGTAACTTGTCCACGCTCTTCTGGAAGGTCTGGCCGGCCGCCGTCGCCGTGAAAGGCACCTGGTCATCCATTTTGGCAAAGGCAACTTCGAGTTCCTCGATGTCGAAGCCCAGCTGAATGGATTCCTCCGCGAGCCTCTTGCGCTCGGCGCGTAACTCTTCCAACTCCTTGAATTCCGGCGCTAGCTCGCGCTCGCCCCAGGCAGCCGTATCCCAAGGAGGAATCCCGTATTGGTCGTGCTTATCGGACAGCTCGGTCGAGATTTCGCTGAGCCGGGCCTGCATCTGATCCCTGCGCTCTTTCAAGGTGTCGAACGCGGCCTTCGTGGCTGTGCGGCTAGCCAGGAGTACTTCATCCTGCCACAGACGACTAATCGTGGTGGTGAACTTCAGTGCCTGAATCGGATCCGTGTGCGCGAAGGAGATCGTCACGATTTGCTCCTTGCTCGAACGATCCAGGGCGGGCGAACTCACCTTCAGGTTGTCAATCGTGCGATCGAGCAGGACTTCCTGTTCCTCCTTGGATAGGGAATCCCACTGCCAGTTGAGTTCCTCGATTACGGCCTTCACGCGCTTGGGAGCGCGGATCACGTGCGAGGCAACCTGCCCTCCCGATGTGCCCGCCTGCCTGTTCTCACGGTCCCCCACATCGCGCACCATGACGCGCTCTTCTGCCACGAATTTCTTCGGCACCAAGAACGCAAAACTGGTGCCCAGTGCCAGGCACAGGCTCAGTGGGACCAGCAGATACCCGATACGCTTGCGCATGACGCGCATCACATCTTCGATCTGACTGGTGGGCTCGACTTCAACGGGCATCGTGAATCAGGCTCTTAGAAGCCTCCAAAGAGGTTGTTGTTGTTGAACCCCTGGCCTCGACCGCGCCCACGGCGGCGACCAAATCCAAAGATCGGACCAAGCGCTCCGCGTAGCAGCTGTTGCACAGGGAACAAGAGATCGTCGATGAAGTAGGCGAACTCCGCCAGCATCGTGGCGGGCACAAAGATTATGTCGTACTCCTGCACCTGGACATTGAACGTCATGTCCGCGCGATCGAGCATGTCGTTGATGTTGATGGTCAGGATGACAGGATCGATGGGATCCGGCCGCATCAGGCGCACGCGCCCGAGGTTGGAGCTGTTGTCGCTAGGGCGCGCGCGCATCACCGCCTCAAAGATCGTCAAGTCACCAGGATGCTTCACCTCCCCCTGCTTGCCCACCTCGCCGAAGATGAAGTACTTCTTGCCCTTGGTCTTGATCTGAACAACGATGTCCGTCTGCTCGTACTTCGTGCTGTAGCGCTCCTGCAGAACGGACTCGATGTCCGAGCGTGTGAACCCCGCCACGTGCACAATGCCCAACTCAGGCATCAGGATCGTGCCGTCGATATCCACGACCTGCGTGCCCTTGATCTCGTCCGGGTGGAACATGTCCTGGTACTGGACCGCATCGCCAATGGTGGCGTAGTTTTCCTCCTCCGCGTTGCCGTAGTACTTCTTGCCGAATCCGTAGTGGTTCAGGTACTGCAGGGCCCGCTTGTTGGGCGCACTCTGGCAGGCGCCCACAAACACGAGGAGGGCCAAAAGGCCGAGGGAGCGGAGACTGGGCATGGGGATGGGGTGCGGGGAGGACGGGTCCGTGGTCTAGATATCGGCAGTGCAGGCCATCAGGTTGACCCCTCCCGCAGGGCCTTCTGGATCTATCCAGGGGCCTGAGCTTGCCAGGAGGGCACCCAAGCCCATTACCTCAAGGAACTTTGGGATGCTCGAGGCCCATTTGCCAGTACGCAGCAGGTTCCCGCGCGCCAAAAGCGACCCAAAAAGAGACTCTCGAGGCCCAATCCGGGGCCCAGGCCACGCCATTAGGGCTTGGACGCCCCGTATTGCCGGTCGTAGTACGCCCTGTAGGCGCCCTCGCGCACGCGAGCGAGCCAGGTGTCGTTCTCCTGATACCAGCGGATTGTGCGCGGCAGGGCCTCGTCGAAGGTAAAGCGCGGAGTCCAGCCCAGGTCGCGCTGCATCTTACCGGCATCGATGGCGTAGCGCCTGTCGTGCCCCGGCCTATCCGTGACGTACTCGATCAGGCTCGCAGGCTTCCCAAGCGCACTCAGGATCGCCTGAACGATCTCGATGTTGGGGTACTCGTTGTGCCCCCCGATGTTGTAGACGTCCCCCACACGGCCACGCTCGAGCACGGCCAAGATCGCCTCGCAATGGTCTTGGACATAGAGCCAATCCCGAACCTGCATGCCATCGCCATAGACCGGTAGAGACCGATCTTCACGAGCATTGGCGATCATCAGGGGAATCAACTTCTCGGGAAACTGGTACGGACCGTAGTTGTTGGAGCAGCGTGTGATCAGCGCGGGAAATCCATGTGTCTCGCGCGCGGCTCGCACGAGCAGATCGCTGCTGGCTTTTGAAGCACTGTAGGGCGAGTTTGGAGCCAGAGGCGTGTCCTCAGTGAAGAAGCCACTGCTCCCCAGGGTGCCGTAGACCTCGTCGGTGGAAACGTGAACAAAGCGCTCCACACCCCGTGCGCGGGCCAGGTCAAGCAACACCTGCGTACCCATGACGTTGCTGCGAACAAACGGCTGGCCTGAAAGGATTGAACGATCCACATGACTCTCGGCCGCGAAGTGCACGACGCTGACGCTGCCGTCGCCCGCCGCATCGAAGGCTCGCTCCACATCGCCCGGCTCGGCCACATCTCCGCGGACAAACGTGTATCCCGGACGCCCCTCGATCGACGTCAGATTCTCAAGGTTGCCCGCATAGGTCAGGGCGTCGAAATTGATGAGCCGCAGATCCGGTCGCTGCTCAGCCAGCATCAATAGGAAGTTGCTGCCGATGAACCCGGCCCCTCCCGTGACGATCAGGGTGTCACTCATGAGTCTTCACTTCCTAGATAGGTCTTGAGGGCGTCCTGCCAGTGCAACAGGGGACGGCCGCGCAGGGCCGTCAAGCGTCCGCAGTCCAACACACTGTAGGCGGGTCGCGGTGCTGGACGCGGAAAGGCCTCGCTCGAGCAAGGCTGAACATCGACGCCCTCGACCCCCGCATAGTCCAAGGTAGCTTTGGCAACCTCAAACCAGCTGGCCTGCCCCTCGCAGGCCGCGTGAAAGATCCCCACGAGCGGTGCGCGCAGCACATCCCACAGCGCGGGCGCCAATTCCAAACTGGATGTGGGCGAGCCAATCTGGTCTTCCACAACCTTGAGTTCATTGCGCTCCCCTGCCAAGCGCAGCATCGTGCCCGGGAAGTGGTTGCCGCGCGGCCCATAGAGCCACTGTGTTCGAACAACTCGCGTCCCTGCGGGGTGCGCGGCGAAGGCCGCCAATTCGCCGGCCAATTTCGTGCGACCGTAGGCGCTCAGGGGCCGAGTCGGATGCTCCTCCTTGTAGGGTTCTGTGGCTTGTCCGTCGAAGACGAAATCCGTCGAGACAACCAGCAGGACAACTCCCTCCTGTGCGCAGCATTTGGCCAACACCTCACAGGCCGTTGCATTGATCCGATGAGCCAACTCTTCATTCGATTCGGCGTCATCCACGGCCGTGTACGCGGCGCAATGCACCACTCCCGTGAAGGGGCCATGAGAGGTGAAGAGGGCCTGAACCGCTTCCTCATCGGCGAGGTCAACACCGCTGGCGTCCACGCCGGGGGCGTCCTTCAGATCCGTACCCACGGTGTTTACGCCGTCGGGAACACAGAGCAATACCTGGCTGCCGAGCATGCCTGCGGCTCCCGTCACCAGGACGTGGGTCTGCCGCGTAGCGGCCTCACGGTCTTGCATGCCTGCGATGGGCCCGTCGGTCATGGGTTCAACTCAGTCCTTGTGGTTGGCTCCACCTTGAGCCACCAGAGAAGACGCCAAATGCAGCGACTCGAAGGTCCCCGCGTCCGTCCACCAGCCTTGAATCACATCACAAGTCAAACTGCCATCTTCGATGTACCAGTTGTTCACGTCCGTGATCTCCAGCTCGCCACGATCGGAGGGCTCGAGCGTGTCGATGATCTCCCAGACGCGCCCGTCGTACATGTAGATACCGATCACCGCCATGCTTGAGACGGGGTCGCTCGGCTTCTCAATGATGCGAAGAACCTTGCCGTCTTCGACCTCTGCCACGCCAAAACGCTCCGGGTCGTCGACTTGCTTGAGCAAAATCTTGGCGCCCTTGCTCTGGGCTTGAAAATCAGCCACGGGTTGGCTGATGTTCCTTTCAATCAGGTTGTCGCCCAGCACAACGCAGACCGAATCCCCCTTGGCCCAGTGGCGGGCCAGACCCAAGGCCTCGGCGATTCCGCCTTCTCCTTCCTGGTAGGTGTAATTCAGGTGCTTCAGACCGAATTCCTTGCCGTTGCCCAGCAGCGACAGGAAGTCCCCAGACTTGCGCCCGCCCGTGACGATCATGATGTCGTCGATCCCCGCGTTGACCAGAGTCTGGATGGGATAGTAGATCATCGGCCGGTCAAAAACCGGCAGCAGGTGCTTGTTCGTAATCTTGGTGAGCGGGAACAAACGAGTTCCCAAACCACCGGCAAGGATGACACCCTTCATGGACTTGAATCGGGGAGAGGCAGGGGGAATGAAGCGGAAGTGGATTCCGCAGAGCTCCGCGGAGTCGCCAGACCTTACACGATCGGGGCCTGGGACGCGCCCGCCGTGGGGGCTCCAGGCCCCTCGAGATACCAGGCTAGAAACCTCTCCAATCCGTCGCGCACGGCCGTGTTCGGCCGATAATCCAAATCGGCCTGGGCGCGTGAGATATCCGCGAAGGTCACGGGTACATCCCCGGGTTGATTGGGCAAGCGTTCCAAAATGGGATCCCGGCCGCAGACCTCCCCGATCATCTGTACCAACTCGGCCAGGGATGTGGTCTGGGACTCGCCCAGGTTGTAGATCGCATAGCCGGCGCAGCGATCGATGGCCGCTTCCACGCCACCGACGATGTCCTCCACGTAAGTGTAGTCGCGGCGCGAATCCCCGTCGCCGAAAAAGGGGATGGGCTGGCCCTTGAGGATCAGAGCCACAAACTTGTGGATCGCCATCTCCGGTCGTTGGCGAGGCCCAAAGACCGTGAAGAAGCGCAGGCAGGTGGTCGGGATCTGGAACAGGTGGTGGTAGGAGTAGGCGATCAGCTCCCCGGCGCGTTTGGTCGCCGCGTAGGGAGAGACGGGCCGGTGCAACTCGTCCACTTCGCTGAAAGGCACCTTATCGTTTCCGCCGTAGACGCTCGAAGAACTAGCAAAGACGAAGCGTGTCCCGGGTGAAGCGCGCAGCGCCTCGAGCAGGACCATTGTCCCGCGCACATTCACATCCTGGTAGAGCAGGGGATCCTCCACGGAGGGTCGCACACCGGCCATGGCAGCGAGGTGCACCAGGGCCTCCGGCCGAAACTCATCAAACAGCCGGCCAACCAGGTCGGAGTCGCGAATGTCCCCCACGACGACTTGGGCCCCGCTCAGCGCCGCAGCATTGCCGCGCTTGATCTCGGGATCGTAGAAGTCGTTGAAGTTGTCGAGCACGAGGACCTCGTCCCCGCGCGCAAGCAGGCGCTCGCACAGGTGAGACCCGATGAAGCCAGCACCTCCTGTAACCAAGACTCTCATGCCCAATCCACCCCGGTGTTCATTCGACGGTCACGCTCTTGGCCAGGTTTCGCGGCTTGTCGATATCGCAGCCGCGTAATCGCGCCACGTGATAGGCGAAGAGCTGCAACGGAATTGTGTTCAGTATGGGTGAGAGCCATTCGAGGGTCTCCGGCACGGCCATTACCTCTTCGGCCTCCGCCAGGCTCTCGGGATCGGAGCCCACACAGACGACGCGTCCCCCGCGCGCCTGAACCTGCTCCATGTTGGCGCGCACCTTGCCCGAGAGGGGGCCGGCGGCATTGATCACGAAGACGCTCATGCCCGAGTCAATCAAGGCGATGGGACCATGCTTCATCTCGCCCGCCGCGTATCCCTCGGCGTGCATGTAGGAGATCTCCTTCAGTTTCAACGCCCCCTCCAGAGCCACAGGAAAATTCACCCCGCGACCCAGGAACAGAAAACCGTCCTGCTCCAGGTGCGCGCGGGCCAAGCGCTTGACGCCCGCCACGTACTCCTCGGTCAACAGGGAATCCAATTTGGGGCGCAAGAAGCGTAATTCGGTGAGCAACTCCCGGGCCGCGTCGGGGGCCAGACTGCCGCGCGCTCGCCCGAGTCGCACGGCCAGCAACACCGCAGCCACGACCTGTGCCGTAAAGGCCTTGGTGCTGGCGACGCCGATTTCAGGTCCGGCGTGGGTCAGGACCACGCCGTCCGACTCCCGCACTTGACTCGATCCTTCCACGTTGCAAAGGCTTACCAGCCGCGCGCCGTGGGCGACGGCCAATCGCGCTGCCGCGAGGGTGTCTGCCGTTTCGCCCGATTGAGAGATGCAAAGGGCCAGTGTGCCGGGCACCAAACAGGGCTGGCGATAGCGAAACTCGGATGCAAAGTCCACGTCAGTAGGAACCCCGGCTAGACCCTCAATGAGGTAGGCGGCTATCTGTCCAGCGTGCAGAGCCGTTCCGCAGGCGATGACCTGCACGCGCTGCACACCGGCCAAGGACGCTCCAGCGAGGCGTTCGTCTTCGAATTCCACGTCATCCCCGCCGGGAGTGATACGACCGAAAGCGGCCCGGGCAAGCACGTCGGGCTGCTCGTGGATCTCCTTGAGCATGAAGTGTGGCCAAGTCCCGAGGTCGGCGTCGGAAGAATTGAACTCGACGCTACTCGCCAACCTCTCCGCGTGCTGCCCGTCCTTGTCCCAGACTTCGATTGAATCCGCTGTCACGCGCGCCACGTCCCCATCCTCGAGGATGCTCACGCGATTGGAATGTCCGACAAGGGCCACCACATCCGAAGCGAGGTACGTCCCACCCGGAGTTGAGCAAAGGGCGAGCGGCGGGCCCGAGCGCGCACAGACCAGAGTAGTGTGACCCTCATGCCGATCGACCACCGCTAGCGCGTAGTACCCCACCAATCGCGCCAACACAGAACGTACGGCTTGCACAAGGTCGCCGCCCTCGCCCAACGCCCGCTCGACCAAGTGAGCTAGAACTTCCGTGTCCGTTTCGGAACGAAAGAGGACGCCCGCGTCCTGCAACTCGGCCTTGAGCTCGGTGTAATTTTCGATGATCCCGTTGTGGACCAGGGCCAGCCGCGTCCCGCTGCCTACCTGCGGGTGAGCGTTGACATCGCTAGGAGCGCCATGGGTTGCCCACCGTGTGTGGCCGATGCCCACAGAAAGATCCACCTCGGCGCCTGGCAAGACGGTCTCCCGTAGGCGATTTTCCAGGTTGGCGATGCGGCCTTCTGCTTTGACGACCGTCACGCCCTGCGCACCAGGTCCGGTAAGCCCAAGCCCCGCACTGTCGTAGCCGCGGTATTCGAGTACTCGCAGTCCCTCAAGCAAGGCCGACGTCACCGGCCCCTCGGCCAAGAAGGCGCCCACAATCCCGCACACGGTCAGTCCCCCCCGCCGCCGGCATCCTCGCCAAGCAGTTTTGACTGAAAGAAGGCCAGGGTCCTACTGAGACCTGTCCCGAGATCCACCTCAGGCTCCCAACCCAGGAGAGTGCGCGCGCGTGTGATATCCGGTTGCCGCACCTGCGGGTCATCCTCCGGAAGTTCCTTGAAGACGATCTCCGATTGAGTTCCGGTCAACTCGACGACGCGCTTCGCAAACTCGAGGATGGTCATCTCGTTCGGGTTGCCGATGTTCACGGGCAGGGCCTCTTCGGAATTCAACAGGCGCCAAATACCCTCCACCAGATCATCCACGTAGCAGAAGGAACGCGTCTGCGATCCGTCGCCGAAAACGGTCAGGGGTCGACCTTCCAGCGCCTGGGACATGAACGCCGGCAAGGCCCGGCCATCGTTCAACCGCATGCGCGGCCCATAGGTATTGAAGATACGCACGATGCGCGTCGGCAGCCCGTGGTAGCGGTGGTAGGCCATGGTCATGGCCTCACCGAAGCGCTTGGCCTCGTCGTACACGCCGCGCGGTCCCACAGGATTGACGTTGCCCCAGTAGTCCTCTGCCTGGGGGTGCACGAGCGGATCGCCGTAGCACTCGGAAGTCGAAGCCAGCAGGAAGCGCGCACCCTTGGCGCGCGCGAGCCCCAAGACCTTGTGAGTTCCAAGGGATCCCACCTTGAGCGTCTGGATCGGCAGCTCGAGGTAATCGATCGGACTGGCGGGCGAGGCGAAGTGCAAGATGGCGTGCAGGTCACCGGGCACGTGCAGATACTCGGTAACGTCGCGCTTCTCAAAGCGGAAAGCCGGGTCGATAAAAAGAGGCTCCACATTGGCCAGGTCTCCGGTAATGAGATTGTCCATGCAGATGACTTCCCAACCCTCCCGCAGGAAGCGTTCGCACAAGTGGCTGCCGAGGAAACCCGCGCCGCCGGTGATCAGTACAACCTGGCGACTCACTCGTTCTCCCCAGTCGGTCGAATGGTGGTCAGCGCCTCGCTCGGCTGGCGTTTGACAAAGTCGTCGATCCAGACCTGCTCGCCCTCGCGCAGCCGCATGCGCAGGCCGTGCCCCTTGATTTCGCCGGGCCCCTTGCTTTCATTGTCGCCCGAGGTGCGAACGAGTACGCCCTGACCCTGCTGAATCAACTCGACCTGCCCCCTAAATGAGAGTTGGCGATCCCCATCCGTCTGCGTCTGGAAGCCCGGATCCTCCTCACTAGGCGACGTGCCATCCTCCAGGATGGGAAGGTCGATCACGTCTCCCGGGCTGAGCTGGAACACATTGTCCAAGTAGGCCAGGCGCCCCATGGCTTTGGAGCGGTTGCGAACACGCAGAATCTCATCCCCCTCGCGCTCGACCACGAACGGGCCCTCGTCCGCGTCCAAGATCGCCCCGCCCAGCAGGCGTACCTGCTGTCCTGTAGTCATGTTGATCACGGCCGTCTCAATCTCGTGGAAGAAAAACAGCGGCTCATCGCGGCTCGGCGATCCGACCACTCCCGAACAGTGCCCCAAGAAGCGCACGGAGGATTCGCCACCAAAAATGACCTCCGCGCGCCCCCCCGCGCCAGAGAAGACCCAGGAGCCCGCGTTCAGGCGCGCCTGCTTGCTGTAGAAGTACAGTGGAAAACTCGCCGACTGACCAGGGCGGCGTACGTGAACCGGATCCGCAATGCGGATCACGAGAACCTCTTCGGGGCCGGCGGGGTACGCCAATGCAGTTCCGGGCGGCAAAGGATCCACCGCAGCGGCCATGGGGCCGGGATAGCGCTGCGTGCTGATGTAGCAACCCTGGAGCAAGAGCAACAGGGGTGCGAGTCGGTAGAGCACGCGAGTGGGGTTTGAAGTCATGGGTTCACGGGGTTGGTGATCCCACTTGATCCAAGCTGGGCCGAATGGGGCTCAGCGTGAATTAGGGGTGGGAACCGAAGGTACGTTCCACGAAGTTCGTGTCATGGGTGCCGGCGAGGAACTCGCCGTGGGAGAGGACCTCGCGCTGGAATGCAATGGTGGTATAGGGCCCTTCCACCACAAATTCATCCAGTGCGCGGACCATACAGCGAATCGCTTCTGCGCGTGTGGGGCGGTGAACGAGCAACTTGGCAATCATGGAGTCATAGTTCGGCGGAATCGAGTAGCCACTGTAGCAGTGGCTGTCGATCCTCACGCCGGGCCCCCCAGGGGGCACAAAAGCGGTCAGGCGGCCCGGTGAAGGCATAAAGTCGCGTTCCGGGTTCTCCGCGTTGATGCGGCACTCAATGGCGTGGCCCTGGTTCTGGATGTCCTTCTGCCGCAACCAGAGGGACTCCCCTGAGGCGATCCGCAGTTGAGCAGCAATCAGGTCGATGCCCGTCACCATTTCGGTGACCGTGTGTTCCACCTGAATACGGGCGTTCACCTCGATGAAATAGAAGGAACCACTACCGTCCAAGATGAATTCGACGGTGCCCGCATTCTGATAGTTCGAGGCCTTGGCCAAGCGCACCGCTGCATTGCACATGTCCTTGCGCTGCCTAGGGGTCAAAGTCGGCGAGGGCGATTCCTCGATCAACTTTTGATGTCGGCGCTGAATGGAACAGTCTCGTTCTCCCAAGTGCACGACATTGCCGGAGTTATCGGCGAGGATCTGCACCTCCACGTGACGGCCGCCTTCGATGAACTTCTCGAAGTACACGGTGTCGTCGCCGAATGCGTTCGCAGCCTCCGCTTGGGCCGAGCGCATGCCACTGAGCAAGCTAGGTTCGTTGTGCGCCACTCGCATGCCACGCCCACCGCCACCCGAGGCGGCCTTGATCATGACCGGATAGCCGATTTTGCGCGCCACTTCCTTGGCCTGCTCTTCGTCCGTTACAGGGCCATCCGAGCCAGGCACCACGGGCACCTTGGCAGCGATCGCGATCTCTCTCGCGCGCGCCTTGTTGCCCACCATGGCAATGGTCTCCGCCGTCGGACCGATGAACTCGATCTGACACGAGCGGCAAACCTCGGCGAAGTAGTCGTTCTCAGCCAGAAACCCATAACCCGGGTGAATCGCGTCCACATCGGCGATCTCCGCAGCAGAGATGACGGCCGGAATATTCAGGTAAGACTTGGCACCGGGAGCCGCACCAATACAAATGGTCTCGTCCGCTTGACGCAGGTAGAGCGCATCCGCGTCCGCCTCCGAATAGACGGCGACGGTCTCCACATTCAACTCACGGCAGGCGCGGATGATGCGTTGCGCAATCTCGCCCCGATTGGCGACCAGGACTCGGCGAAACATCAGCGTGTCTTGATCAGGAACAGCGGTTGACCGAATTCGACGGGATCCCCGTCTTCCACGAGTATCTCTACGACTTCCCCGCTCATGTCGGCTTGAATCTCATTCATCACCTTCATGGCCTCGATAATGCAAACGACGGTTTCATCGCCTACCGTGGCACCCACCGCGACGAAGGGGTCCGAGTCCGGGGATGCGGCTCTGTAGAAGGTCCCTACCATGGGACTGGTCACCTCCTCGACGCCCGCAGCTCGCGCGGGGGGTGCGTCGCCGGCGTCGGAAGTTGCTCCCTCCGCGCGGTCATTGCCGTGCACAGGTGATGCGCCGGGCATGACCACCACGGGAGCTTGGGCGCCGGCCGCACCGCGCTTGAGGTGCACGCGCAGGCCACCCGGGTCGTCGGCAACTTCGAGTTCACTGAGGTCGCCGCGCTCCATGATGCGCACCAGGTTGCGGATCAGTTTGAGGTCCATCGGAGGGTCGGGCAGCGAGGGCTGCCCCTAGGGGGTTGGGTTCTGTGGAAAATTCGGCTTGCGTTGAATGCGGCGCTTGTTCGGACGGGACAAGACAAGGCCACCCGGAGTGTAAACATCCGGAGCCTGGAATTCAGGAGCGGGTCCAGTGCCCCGAGGCCCCACCCGATTTTTCCAGCAGCTCCACGGCCCCCAGCCGGATCCCCTTGTCCAGGCCCTTGGTCATGTCGTAGACAGTGAGCGCTGCCAGCCCGGCCCCCAGCATGGCCTCCATTTCCACCCCCGTGCGGCCCTCGCAAGAGGTGCTGCAGAGGACATCCAAGGTATCGGGATCGACCACCTCGAAGGTTATCTGCACGTGGTCCAACCCGAGCGGGTGGCACATGGGGATCAGGCTCCCCGTGGCCTTCGCCCCAAGAATGCCGGCGCTGCGGGCGACTTCCTCGATGGGGCCCTTGGGCCCTTGACCCTGCATGACACGCTCGCAGAGGCCAGGCGGGAATTCCACCCGGGCGCGGGCCAGTGCTTGGCGACGGGAGGTCGACTTGGACCCCACGTCCACCATGCGCGACTCGCTCCCTTGGGGCCCGACGCGTACATGGGGTAGACCCCGCTCGGCCGGGGCATCGGGGTCGGATTGTTCAGAATCGTGACTCACAGGTAGGTTCCCCTTACGAAGACTCTGGAGAGCAGGCGCCCGGTAGCCCAGCGGAATGCCCAAATGGAGACCCACGCTGGGACCCAGGCCGGCGCCCGCACTGGGGCACCGGGAGCCATCTTAGAAAGCCAACAATAAAACTGTACGGATTCGGAACCGAGCAATCGTCGGTCGAAGACCTAATCTCCTAGGGGGAGATCGTGCGCCACTGAGGCTACCCTGCTCCCCAACCCTCGTCCAACCACTCCCGATACGCATGCAGCACAATCCCACCCGCTCGATTTGCCCCCCCCTGGTTCGTTCCTTGGTCCGCTTTGGGGCCCAATCCCTGGCCCTCGTCGCAGCACTGGGCGCTGGAAGCGGGCCCTGCCTGGCCGCCGCCCCGCTTCAGGACTCGCCCCAGGAGCTTGAGGCGATACTGGACGAACGCGTGGAGGCCGCCGCCCAGATGGAATCGGAGGATTTGTGGGCTGCGGCTCAGGTCCTCTCTTCCCTCGTGGGTGACGAGGTCGGAGCTCCCTTCGACAGTGCCGTGGAAGTTGCGCTAAACAAGATCAAGGGCAATCTCGAACAGGGTCGCGGCACGCTGCTCCTGGTGGCGACCCGCTTCCTTGGCGATGACCCGGACCTGGAGCTCTGCGCAACCAGCCTGGTACCGCTCATTGCATCGGGCGACCCGGGGCTGATCGGCCCCGTTGCGGACCTGATCGAGAGCTCCGACCTCAATCTGGCTGAAAATGATGTGCGCGAAGACCTGGCTCGCTCCTTGATTGTCGTCGCTCAGAACGGAGACCTGGCCCCCACACTACGAGTGGCCTGTGCCACGGCGGCTCACGGAGTCGGCTTGGGCAAACAGATCCCCAAGGCCCGCGCCGTTCTTTACGACTTCCTGAATTCTGGAGATGCCCCGCTGAGGGCCGAAGGTGCCTTGGCGCTTGCCCAACTGGGCATCGTCGAGGACGTCCCGGGAGTGGCCGGCGAATTGGAACGCTTGGCTGCCCTACCTGGCGATCGCGGCCGCTTGGCCCAGGCCTACTTGAAACAGGTCCAGATCCGACGCCACAAGGAGACTCAACTACGCCGGGCCCGCGATGTGGCCAGTGATCTGGCAGCTCGCGGTTCGGTCGGCTCCGATCTAGGCAAGATCGAACGCCTGATTCAACTCGTTCAAGATGCCCACATCGACGGCGCCGGGGTCACTCGCGCCGAGCTGATTGAAGCGGCTGCCGGAGGTTTGCTGCACAGCATGGACCGGCACTCATCCTACTTTTCGCCCGCTGCTTTCAAGAAATTCGAGCAGGACCTGGAAGCTGAGTACGGCGGTATTGGCGCTTACGTGGGAGTCGACCGCGACGACGGGCTGTTTACCGTCACACGACCCATCTACTCTGGGCCCGCCTACAAGGCTGGGCTGTACACCGACGACAAGATCGTCCGTATCGGCGATTGGCCCACGGTTGGCGAGCCCGTCAACGACGTCATCAAGCGCCTGAAGGGCCGTCCCGGGACGCCCGTCAAGCTCTACGTCTGGCGCCGCGGTATGGATGTCGGCCTGATCGAACGGCCCACGGAGGCCATGGCGGTTGAAGTCACGCGCGATCAGATTACCATTCCCCCGGTCAACTCATTGATGCTGCCGGGCGGCATTGGGTTGGTGGAATTGACCACCTTCAGTCGGGTTGCAAGCCAGGAGCTTGCCGCGGCGATCGTCGAATTGAAGGCCCAGGGCATGCGTGGGTTGATCCTGGACCTGCGGAACAACACAGGCGGGCTGCTGACGGAGGCGCGTAACGTAGGCGACCTCTTCCTTGAGAAGGGCAAGGTCGTGGTGAGCACCAAGAGCCGCGTCTACAGGCCGCGCTCGTACCGCACAAGCATCGACGCGATCATCCCCAAGGACATGCCCATGGTGACGCTCATCAATCGCTTCAGCGCTTCCGCGTCGGAGATCGTCGCCGGCGCCCTGCAAGACCATGAGCGCTCCAAGCTCATCGGCCAGCGCAGTTTTGGCAAGGGCTCGGTGCAGAACCTGATTCGACTGCCCGGCGAAACTGATGATGAGTTCGCCGATGAGAACGGCAACCAGCGCTTCGACGACTGGGAGACGATCACCAAGGACTTCGACGGGGACGGCGAGTTCGACCGCGCACCGCGCATCAAACTCACGATCGAACAGTACATGCTGCCCACGGGTCGCTCGATTCACCGCCAGCTCGACGACGAGGGCAATATTCTGTCCCCGGGTGGGGTGGAACCCGATGAGACCGTGCCCACGATGCGGCGGGACACCTGGCGCCTGGTGGAGATGCGCAAGCTGCAAGACACCCGTCAGCTGAGGCGTTGGGCCCAGGACCACTTCGAGGCCAACAGGGAAGCCTTCGACGAGTTGGCGCTGTGCGATATGGATGATCCGACAGCCTACGCCGGCTTCGATGAGCTCTATGCGGGGCTGAACACAATCCTCTCCAAGGACGACGTGCGCTTCCTGCTGCGTATCGAAGTGCGCAAGTTGGTGCAGGATGAACAAGGCCACGCCTTTCCGCTGGGCGACTATCAGGAGGACAGCCAACTGCAATCCGCGCTGCGCTCCATCCTTGCCGACCTGGGCGAGCAACCGAGTAGCTTGCCGGCCTATGCCAAGACCTTTGATGAAGTCGGGAATGACGGTCTGGTTTTGGGCCAAGCCAACCCGCTTAGCCTGCGCGGTGTCGACCTGGATCAAGCCCTGGCCCTGATCGCCGAGGCGGGCGGAGGGGACGAACTCATCACGCGCCAAAAATTAGAGGAGCTGACCGACCTCATCCGCTCCATGAAGAAGAACTGAGGCCGGTTCGAATTACGCAGAAGCAGGGCCCTCGTCGGGTTGGGGATTGGCCCCCAACTCGGCGGGCAACTGCGGTTCGTAATTGAGTTCGAAGGCCTGTTCGAAATCGAAGACGTCCTCGAATTGGTCCAAGGTGTCGCTCTCCTGCCGGTTGAGCATCTTGGCTTCCACCAGCACAAACACGATGCGCCCCCAGTCGAGGGTCGAGTGCACGCCCCACGAGCGCCAGACTTCTGCTGCCAGGGGACCGAACATGCGTTCGGCTAGTACGCGCATTCCCTCCAGCAGCTCGGGTCCGCTCACATGCCGGCTCGATCCAGACTGATCCTCGCGTCCCGCCAAGGCCAAGGCGGTCTCGAGTGACTCAAACAAGAATCGGTAGGCGTCGAACGAGTAGCGCCCGTCCTGAGCACACGCTTCGCGCAGGGGATCGCTCACAGGCCTGCCCCCTGGGCCGCAGCCTGGTTCGACAAGGCGTTCAAGCTGCGCAACACGCGCTCGCTCAGGACTTCGGGGTTGAGGTTCAAGGCCACATCTTGCCGTGCTTGCAAGATCCGGTCCATACAGTCGTTCATGTCGTTAGGTGAAACGTCTTCTAAGGCTTCGAGTGCATCTCCATGGGCCAGACTCGGGCTCGGCACAAGTGCCGCTTGACGCAGTCCATCCAGCAGCCACTCCAAGGCCACGTCCATCAACGCCACGGCCTGTGTGCGACGCTCCGCGGCGGGAGTCTTGCCAGGGAACTCTCCCTCGAGGTCCCAAAACCTCTCGCCTGCCTCCTGCGGGTCGAGGCTGCCTGCCGCGACGGCCTGCACGATGTCGCGCATGGGCAAGCCTGCTCGCCGAGCCAAGGTCATCGCCTTTCCCGGCGCACCTTGGCTCCAGCGTGCGAGGGCTTCACGGCTCATGGCGCTGTCTAGCCCAGGCGCCTCTCCGGCGATGGATTTCAAGACAGTCAGCGTCTCGGCTTGCGTCAACGAATGGAGATCGACGGAGATCGTGCGACTGCGGATCGTTTGGCGCAGGACATCCGGCTTGGCAGTCGTTAGCAGCAAGAGCATGTCATCCCCGGGTTCCTCAAGGGCCTTCAAGAATGCGTTTTGGGCTGAATCATTCATCGAGTCGACCTCACGGAGACAAGCAATTCGCCATCCCCCTTCATCGGCTACCAGCCGTCCGAAATCTTCGATCGAGGGACCCTGGTACGCCGTCTTGGGCTTGTCCTTCCGATTCGCGATGAAGTGGACCGTCATGGAGTCCTGCCCCTCAGCCGCCGGATCCACCAGGAACATGTCCGGGTGGCTGTTGGCCGAGACCCGGCGGCACGAGCCACAGACAAGACACGGCTCACCCGGTCCTTGCTCACAGAGCAATCCCTGGGCGAACCAGCGAGCCGCCCGGTATTTGCCTATGCCTTCGGGACCGTGAAACAGCAACGCGTGAGGTAAGCGCTCACTGCGCGCGGCATCCCACAGACCCCGTAGTGTCTGCCCGTGGCCCAAGGGAGCTTCTTGCCTGGACGAGTCGATCATCGGCCCGTCACCCCCAGCCGATCCACTTCGGCCAAGACGCGCTGGGCCACTTCGTCCGGACTGCCTGTCCCTGCAATGAGGGCAGCCGTCGAGTTGTGCTGTGTGTAGTCCCGCATGGCCTCGGCAACGCGTTCTTGGAAAACATGCCCCTTGTCTTCGATACGGTCGCTCGACAATCCGCGGCGACGCTTGGCGGCGGATGGGTCGAGGTCGAGAATCAAGATGCAGTCGGGTTGCGGGTCTCCGGCCCAGGTCATGAGCAGCTGCACGAGCGCATCCATCGGTACGCCGCCTGCGGCTCCCTGGTAGGCGAGGGTACTGGGATGGAAGCGCTCGCACACCACCCACTGTCCGCGCTCCAGAGCCGGACGCACGAGGTCGTCGAGCATCTGCCTCCGGGCGGCGCAGAAGAGCAAGCTCTCGACTTCCGGGCCCATGTCTTGATCCCGGGAGAGGAGCAGGGAACGCAGGGCCTCCCCCAGGGAAGTCGAACCCGGCTCGCGTAGGTGCACAACGTCCAGTCCGCTGCGCTCGCACAAGGCCTGCACCAAGCGTTTGGCCTGGGTGCTCTTGCCGCACCCATCGACGCCGTCGAGAACGATGAAGCGACCGGGGGACGGAGGGACTGCGGGCATGGGTCCATGCTAGCAGGCAAACGAGCTGGCCCCTAGGGCGAGACTAATCGTCAGCCGCAGGACCCCCGCCGTAACCGAGGGCTCGTATTTGATCCTCCTGTTCGTCGCTGAGTTCGGCGCGCACGTGCGTACCCCCTTGGACCTCTTTCAGCCAAACGCGCATGGCGTCCTGGTATTGAGCCGCGAGTTCGGGCTCGACGTCAGCCAGGTTGAGCGCACAGCCCGGATCCGGACCTGGCCGATAGAGGAAGTCCTGACCCGCTGGCTCCGCCCGCTCAGGCCCCAACTGCAGGTACTCCGTCAGGTTGTGGAAGTAGTGCACGTCAGCATCCCGGCAACCGGCCTGGGCTTGGTTGGAATGCACAAACCAGACACGCCGTTGGGCTGCGCTGGGATCCACAGCCAACTCAACGAGATTGCGACCGCCGGGACTGTGGCCCGCGCCCCACGCTGCCTCGTCGACACCAGCCCACAGACCGAATGTGCGAGCGATGTCCGCGTTGGATGCTCGCGAGAGACTGACAAGCCCGCGCTCCTGACCAGGCAATTTCACAATCAGGGGCACGGACATGACGGCCGGGTGAATGCGTTGGTGGTTGTACCAAACGTCTTGCTCCCCCAGGGATTCGCCGTGATCCGCCGTGATCACGGCCCGCGCCTCCTGCCAGATTCCCGCCTGACTGAGGTCACCCACCAACAACTCAATCAAGTGGTCGGTGTAGGCCACGCTTGAACGGTAGAGGTGGCGAGCATAGTCAGCATTGCTCACCCCGTGCAGGAACTCCCCTTCCCGTGTGAGCGTGGTCAGCCCCACGCTGGGGGGATCGACCTGCTTGGGCGGTACGCTCTGCCCCTGACTGGCCAAGCGCGCTTCGAACTTCTGTCTGAACGCCGCCGGCGGCCCGTAGGGCGTGTGCGGATCAAACAGGTGGACCCACAAGAACAAGGACGGCCGGGGACCCGCACCCCACTCGGACAACCACGGCTTGAGACCCTCCAGAGTCAGTGCTCCATCGATCGTCGCCCCGGGAGCCACATTCAGGAAGCGGTCGAAGCCGCGACCCAACCCCGACCACGCGGGCTGCAAGTGTTCGACCGACACCGCCGCGGCTGTTGTGTACCCAGACTGGCGCAGGACCTGGGCGAGGGTGCGCACATCCGGTGCGAGAGTTGAGCGGTTGTCCAAGACTCCGTGTCTTGGCACCGGCTGGCCCGTCAAGATGGACGTGTGAGCGGGCAGGGTCGAGTTGCAAGCACTGAAGCTCTCGGCGAAGCGGATGCCCCGCGAGGCGATCTGATCCAAAAACGGCGTGTCGGGCGGACCTCCATAGCACCCGAGAGCGTCGGCCCGCAAGGTATCCAAGGTAACCAGGATCAGATCCGGCGCACGAGTGGCTGGGTCTGGGTCGCGTTGAAACACCATCGGGTTGGCCCAGAGCAGCGACCCACTCTTCAACTCTCCGCTACCAGGTTCCTGCCGCCCAACCTCGGTCCAGCCGCGCAGCCGCAGTTCCAAGGGCTTCCCACTCCACGCAGAAAGATCCGCTGTCAGGGCCCGCCAGCCTAGCGCGAGGGGACCGTTCGGATCGACACGCGTGCGAGCTAGGGCCTGCCAGTCCCCTGATGTGTCACCAGCCGGACGGGCTTCGACGGCAAAAGTCATGACTTCTGGAACAGCTCCACCAGCGCTGACCTCAACTTGAAACCAATCGCCGTGCGATGCGTCGAGTCGCATCGTCAAGGGCACGCCCGGATCGCTCGGCCACACACGGCGCTTGTCCCTCGTTGGTCCCATCAGACCGCTGTCCCCGCCCGCAGAATCGAATTCGCTAGACGGGTCGGCCCCCCCATCGAAGTCGTCCTGTAGGAAACGGATCGAGCGCAGCTCGTAGGACTGAGGACCCTTCCAGCAGGGGAACAAGCGTAACTTTCTGATCGTCCCGCGCCACGCGGGATGCCCAACCATGGACAAGGCCAGGGTCTGGGGCTCACCTGCCTTCGTGACCGCGTCCACTCGCAGGCTGCCCAGCGGCACCTGCTCGGGCCGTTCATCGCTCTCCCAAGTCAACGTGGCGTTGCCGTTGCGATAGCTCACCAAGTCCACCTCGATCCTGTTGAATTGCGTGGCCTGCAACTCTGCGCCGAACTCGAGGGCCGCGTGCACGACGCCTGCTTCCGGCCTGTACTCCTGCGCGCGCACACCGCTCCCCACGCCAGACTTTGCGGGATGAAATAGTGCATTGCGCGTATTCCATGGCGACAGGTCCTGTCCTGCTGTCTCGGAGCTGTGTATGTCGAACGCGCGCACCTGGCGCTCGGTCCCCGCGAGAACCTCAGCCGGAGAGCGGCCGTCTGCGAGCCGCGGATCCAGGTGCACGCTTCGCGGCCCCTCGGTGATCGACGGCTCCCGTGTACAGGCGGCCAGCACCAGTAGCCACGCCACGCTGCACGGACGGGCGTTCATGCATCTCCCTTTTCCAGTTGCGCTGCGCGCTCGCTGTACTCCTGAGCACGGTCTTCGTCGCCCAGGCTCCGAGCGCACTCGGCCATCTGATTCAGAATGCTGTGTTGTTCTTTCGCGGTCAGAGGCACACCCTCCCTCAACTCCGGATCCATGGTCTGGGCGAGGAGTGCAGGAATGTGACCGGGGTCGACGCCGCCGGGCAACCCGCCCTCGGGTCCCACATAACGTTGATGATCGAGATCCACCGCGGGCGGCACGATCAAGCCCACGCCGAACTCGCGCAAGGCCGCTTGCCAGTGCTCCCCCTTGGACAACACATCGGCCCAGGCGAGATGCAGGTCTCGCCGAAAGGGGTCCACCTCATTGGCCTCTGCGTAGAGAACCGACGCGCGCTCGATGCGACCTGCCGCCCTGTGCCAGTCCGCAACCTGCATGCGTTCGGTGTAGGCCCCCGCATTCCAAGCGAGCCAGCGCTCCCGAGCACGAGCGGCCTTGTCCGGCTCAGCCATGATTCCGTACAGGGCTGCCAGTTGTCGCTCTGCACTCAGCGCCGGGGAGTCGTACCCGGGAAAAGACTCTTCGGCGAGCAGCAGGTAGCGCACGCTCTCCTCCAGGTCTCCGTCCTGCTGGCACAGGCTGGCGAGTCCCATCAAGGAGCGGTAGTCACGCCCCCCCTCCGCAACCGCCTGCTCCCAGAGCGAGCGTGCCCGCGCGTCCTGCTGTGCGCCAAGGGCCATTTCCCCGCGCAGGGACAGGGCGCGCGGCCCATCCTCACCGGCCAATCCGGCGATGCGCAGCGCCTCTTCAGCATCCACGCGCCGCCGCCGTTGCCAGCTGCCCCAGGCCACATCCAGCCAGCGCTGTGCCCATTCATCCTTGCCTTGCTCCGGAGGCTCGCGGCGCAGTTGAAGTCGCAGCCGAACAATGGCCTGCGGATCCCATCTGGGCTCCAGCCGCAGGTCCTTGAGTTTGTCCTGCACGTACAGCTCAAAAGCCGCGTCCACCTGCTCGGGCGTCTTGCCGAGCACGGCATCAAAGGCCTGGTCGAGATCGGAGCCACGATCAAACTCCTCCAGCAAGTGCACCATGGAACTGAACCCGTGCTCGGCAATCAGCATGTCGCACAGCAAGCCGCCCTGGTAATAGCCGAAGAGAATACGCGGGCCCCGGAAGGCGCGGTTGAGATCGCGTACGAGAATCAAGTCTCCGTTGGCGTAGGTATCGAGCAACTCGCGGCGCATATTGCGCGTCCACGTCGGATTGCGACGCACCTCTTCCCAGGTGGCCAAGCCTTCTGTGATCCAACGCGGGCAGCGGTTGTGGCTGAGGCCCAGGTGCACGACGTGGCTGAACTCGTGGAATCCGGTGCGCGCCCATGAGAACCGCCCGCGCATTTCCGACAGGGGCGAAAGGGCGGTGACCACCGGTCCGAAACAAACTCCCAGGGCTGGAAATCCCTCAAAACCCACGGAACGAACCGAGAAATCTCGGTGGGCCCGGAAGACCTCGATACGAGTCGTGCCCGCCGTGTGCCCGTAGCGCTGGGCTAGATCCTCCCTGGCTTGTGAATAGAAGGGCACCAGGTAGGTGCGCAGCACGTCGGCAGACTGAGGCTGCCAGGCGAACTCCAAGGCCCCGTGCGTTTCGACCACTTGCTCATCAGCCATGCGCTTGAGCACCATGCTGAGGTTCTTGCGCAGCGCGTCTTGGCGACCGCCGGCAGCCTGCTCTGATCTGGCAAGAGCCTGGGCAGCCGGCCCCTCCTCCCCAGTGTTGGCCAGGGCCTGACCGAGCAGGCGCCAGGCATCCCAGTCGCCTTCATCCCGCTTCACCGCACGTTGCAAGAACGGCAGGGCCTCTGCGAATCGATACAGCGCCACCAGGTGTCCGCCCACTTCGCGCTCCGGGGTGCTGTCCGCGGGGTCGGCCTGGGCGAGTTCGCTCAAGAGTGCTTCACAGCGAACTCGGTCGTGCTCAACCCAAGCCAATGCGGCTCTCAGCGTGCGCGTATCCCTCCGGCCGGGAGCTTGGCTCTCCAACCACTGCAAGTCCAAACGCACGGCCTTCAGGCGGCCGTCGGTCAGATCCGCAGACACCTTGGCCACCCGGCCAGGAATGGAATCGGGTACGGCGGCCAGGAGTGTGTTCAGGATCTCCTGAGGAGAGCGGCTCACGCGTTGTCGATTGTAGCGGTGCAACTCGAACAGGCCGAGCAAGGAGGCGGCATGGGTTGGGTGAAGCTCGAGGGCTTCCCTGTACAAGTCCGCGGCAGATCGTTTGCCCGGCGCCTCCACTTCCCGCTCGCTTTCGAAATAGACTCCCGCCAGCGCTGCCAAGACGTCCGGTTCACTCCCTTCACCATCACGAGCCAGGCGTTCCGCGAGCACGAAAGACCTGGATGCAAGCGTCAGACGACCGAGTCGATGAGCGCAGCGTCCGGCAGCTAGGTGTTCGGTCCAATCCGCATCGCGACGTACATCCAGTCCGCTCTCCAAGACACGCAACCCAGCCTCTCGGTCGCCGCTGCCCAGTAGGGCCGTGCCCATGGCCAACGCGTCGCGCGCGCTACCACTCACATTCAAGAGTGGAACACTCCCAGCTGTTCCGCCTTCGAATTCCCCCGCCAGCAAGGCCAGGGCTTCGTCGCTGCGTCCCAACTCCCCGAGGACCAACGCAGCGGTGCGCGCACAGGCCGCGGCGGTTGGGCGATCCGCACCCTGCAATGCCGTCGCCAGGGCTGATTGCGCCTCCTCAAGAGCCTGGCTGTAGCGGCCCTGGTCCAGTCGACAGAGAGCCAGGATGCGACGCGCCTGCGAATCGTGAGGGTCCTCCTCGAGAATCTCAGACAGTCGGCGGCGGGCAGCCGAGCCGCGACCGCGTCGACGAAGCTGGTCGGCCTCCGCGCGTTCGACGCGCAGAAGTTCATCCAAGTCGTCCTGAAAGTGGGAATGCGCCCTGCGCGCAGACACCACGGTAGCTGGGTGGGCCCAGCAGTCAGGAACTCTGAATGCAAGTACACAAAAAGCGAGCACCCAGAAGGGCGCCCTGCGCTGCTGAGGATGAGGGAGTTCGACCAAAGTAAAGGGACGCCGCGTGCTGCAGGCGTTCCCGTTCAGGTTGCCACGTCGGAGTCAGAAGGCCAAGGGAGAGAATCCAGTGGAAGTTTGTTTCGGATCCCGCGGTTCGCTATCTCTGGTTGACATGGGATGGGATTCAAGTGGGCATGGAGGTGGGGTGCAGCGGCAGGGGAACTGCCCCTCGGGGGATAGGGATCGGGTTGGGCCTCGCATGACCGGCCGAGGGCTGGGGCCCTGGGCCGGGGTGCTGCTGTTCGCTGCGGGTTGTGGCTCCGTTCGGGGTCACAGCCCCATGCGAGGGTCGCGTCCGCCGATTGCGTCTCAATCGGATACGCGCTCCATGCCAGCTTGGGCGAGTGAACACCCGGGTTCGGGTCTGGTTCGGTCTCTGCGCAGTTGGATCGCCGCTCACCCGAGTTCTTCAACGCCGTCCTACTGGCAGGTTGAAGCTCACCTGCGCTTGGCGGAAGAGCTCCAAGCCCAATCCATCGCACGCGAGGAGTGTTTGGGTGAGTACCGCTGGGTGCTCGAGAATACGCTGGCTCGTGATCCTCAATACACCCGCGCGAACGCCGGACTCTCACGCTTGAACGGCGAGGGAATCTTCCTCCATCCGGGATTGATTCGGCGCGCCACCTGGGGAGCGCTCACCGAACGCCCGAGTGATATGGATCGCGCCCGCGGTCTCTGGAAGTGGATCACGGTTCACCATTCTGCCATGGAAGTGCCCTCCACTGTTCAGAGCCGCCCCTCCGTGGGCCACGCCGCGGTGCGCCGAGTGCAGTCGTCGCACATGAACGGCCGGGGCTATGGAGATGTGGGCTACCACTTCCTCATCGACCCAGCGGGCCGCATGTATGAGGGTCGGGGCTTGCGTTGGCAGGGGGCCCATGCACAGGGCGACAACAACATAGGCAACATCGGTATCTGCCTGCTGGGCAACTTCGAGGAAGAACCGCTAACCAACAAGGCCGAGGCTGCTCTGCACGGTTTGGTGAGTTCGCTGCAACGGCACTTCGCCATCGGGGCCACGCACGTAGTGGGACACGATCACTGGACCGCGACCCAGTGTCCGGGCAAGAACCTGCGCCCTGCGCTGGGACGGTACCGGTAAGGGTTTGGCGGACGCGGGTGCCCGGAACTCCTGATCGGAATGACGCGCAAGAGACGTAACCGCGCGGGGCTTGGACTCGTCCTCCCGGGTGGGTGGGGGCGGCGGTTGGTGGACGGCGCAGGGTCACGATCTAGGCGCACGACTTGGCCCGCAGTGGGCTAGCCGCAGCAGATGCCAGCCTTCCGTCCGCGTTGGGGCCGGGAATGGGAACCTGGCCGGTATCCGGCGCACGTCTCCCACCTCGCAATCCCACTGCCCATCGCAGCGTGCCCGCTCCCCCGTGAATCAGGCGCATCCTCCCTCGCCCGCCCGGCTCACGCTCAGAGCGAAAAATCAGGCTGCGCACTCGCGGACTGCTCGAGGGCCCGGCGCTCGCGGTGCAGGTCCCAAACCATCATGCGGTGCACGAGTCCCTCAAAACTCAGCTCGGGCGCCCAGCCCAAGCGGTCCCGGGCGCGGCTGGGGTCCCCGATCAAGTGCTCGACCTCTGCCGGCCTACAGAATCGAGGAGAGGTCTCCACGTACTTGCGCCAATCCAGGTCGACTTCCCCGAACGCCCGTTCGCAGAATTCTCTGACGCTGTGTGTCTCGCCGCTGGCGATGACCAAATCCACGGGCTCCTCCTGCTGAAGCATCAGCCACATGGCGCGCACATAGTCCCCCGCAAAACCCCAGTCGCGTCGCGCATCCAGGTTACCCAGCACGAGTTTGTCCTGCAGCCCAAGGGAGATGCGAGCCACAGCCCGGGTGATCTTGCGGGTGACAAATTCAGGTCCTCGTCGTTCCGACTCGTGGTTGAATAGGATGCCGGAGACTGCGAAGCGGTCGTACGATTCGCGCTGGTTGACCGTTGCCCAGTGGCCATAGACCTTGGCCACCCCGTAGGGCGAACGTGGGTGAAAGGGAGTCTCCTCTGACTGAGGGGCTGGAGCCTGCCCGAACATCTCTGAGGTGGAGGCCTGATAGAAGCGCGCTTGGGGGCAGACGTGCCGCACTGCCTCGAGTAGGCGGGTTACGCCCAGGGCTGTGACCTCGGCCGTTGAGACGGGTTCGCTCCAGGAGGTCGGCACGAACGACTGGGCGGCAAGGTTGTACACCTCATGGGGCCGCGCGCGCTCGAGCACACTCATCAGGCTCGAGGCGTCCAACAAGTCCCCGGGTAGAAGCGTGAGTTGCTGCTCAAAACCATCGAGACGGTCCAGGGAGTAGATGCTCGTTCGGCGTACTAGCCCGAAGACCTCGTAGCCCTTGTGCAGCAGGAACTCCGCGAGGAAGCTCCCATCTTGCCCGCTGATGCCCGTGATCAGGGCGCGCCTCTTCTCGTTCATGCAACGAATCCTAGACGAAAAGCAGGGCGCTTATGCCCAAAACCGAACAGTACAGCGCGAACCAAACAAAGGCTCCCTTCGAGAGGGTCAAGACCAGGCTGCGCAGCGCAGCCCAGCCGACCATCCCGGCGACAAAGACTGCCCCCACAAGCATGGGCACGGACAGGCCACCGATCCCTTTCTCAAAAGCGGCCGGCAACTCCAGAACTGCCGCGCCTAGAACGGCTGGGATGCTTAGCAAGAACGAGAGGCGCGCCGCCTGGGTCACGGACATGCCGCGCACCAATCCCATCGCGATGGTAGAGCCCGAGCGCGAAACCCCGGGTAGGAGCGCCATGGCCTGGGCCGCACCCAGCAACAGTGCATCACTCCAGCGCGGGCTTCCATAGCCGGTTTCTGGTGACGCAGCGAACTCCTCGCTGGCCGCGCGGCGGCGCCCCCATTCTCCTAGAGTCAGGAGCACGGCGGTCAGAAGCAACCCGATCCCAGCAGAGCGGGTGCTCAGCGCGGCGGAGCGAAAAAACTCGCGCAGAGTCAGACCCACCACAGCCGCGGGCAGCGTCCCAAGAGCGAGCCAGACCCACATGTGCCAGCTCGCTCGCCTGAGATCCGCGAGCAACTGGGCGACCTCCCGACGGTACGCAAAGACCACGGCAGCCAAGGTTCCCAAATGTAGAGCCACGTCCAGCGCAAGACCGGCGTCTCGAACGCCGAGCGCAGCCCGGGCCAGGACCAGGTGGCCCGATGAGCTAATCGGGAGGAACTCCGCTAGCCCCTGTAGCACGGCCAACAAGAGCACGCCCACAGGACCGAGGCCCGATTCTGCAGCAGACTCCAGTGCAATCTCAGGTAACAAGGATCTGCACTCTGTTGAGGTGGCCTAGCTCGTTGTGGCGAGGGCTTCCAGGGGAGCGGTCCAAGCCACGTCGAAGGCTTGAGCCACGGCTTCATTGGTCAAGTGACCATCGATGGCGTTGGCCGCTGCGCGCAGAGGCTCCGAATCCGACAAGGCCTGAGCACTGCCCTTGGCTGCTAGCTGCTTGGCGTAGGGCAGGGTTGCGTTGGCCAGGGCGAAGGTCGACGTGCGGGGAACCGCACCGGGCATGTTGGCCACGCAGTAGTGAATCACGTCGTCCACCACGAAGGTCGGTTCGTCATGGGTCGTGGGAAGGCAGGTCTCCACGCAGCCCCCTTGGTCCACGGCCACATCCACGATGACGCTGCCCTTCTTCATGATGCTCAAGTCTTCGCGCCGAACGAGCTTGGGGGCCGCGGCTCCGGGGACGAGTACAGCGCCGACCAGGAGGTCGGCCTTGGCGAGCTCTTCGCGCAGGGTCCTGCGCGTGTTGTAGAGCAGGGTGCAGTTGGCGGGCAGCACCTCGTCTAGGTACTGCATGCGCTCGATATTGATATCGAGAATCGACACATCAGCGCGCAGGCCCGCCGCCATGCGGGCGGCGTTCGTGCCCACGATTCCGCCACCTAGGACGACCACGTGGGCAGGACGCACACCGGGCACGCCGCCCAACAAGATGCCCGTCCCTCCAGTGGGCCGCTCCAGGAACTTGGCGCCCGCCTGGATGGCGAGCCTGCCCGCGACCTCACTCATCGGCTCGAGCAAGGGCAGTCGACGTCCCACATTCAGCGTCTCATAGGCGAAACAATGGCTGCCCGTCCCCACCACGGCGTCCGTGAGTTTCTGGTCTGCGGCCAGGTGAAAATAGGTGAAGAGAATCTGGCCCGGGCGCATACGGGCCCACTCCACTTCCTGGGGCTCCTTGACCTTCATGATCATCTCGCAGGCCTCCCAAACAGAAGCGGGGCCCTGCATGACCTGGGCTCCTGAATCGGCGTAGGCCGCATCGTCCAGATCACTACCCAGGCCCGCACCGGCCTCGACGGAGACTTCGTGTCCTAGATCCACGAGTTCCTCAACCCCGTGGGGGGTGAGCGCAACGCGGTACTCGTGGGTCTTGATTTCCTTGACGACGCCGATCTTCAAGGCGGGCTCCGGGATTGGGGGGCTGGGGGGAGGGCTCAGAAAACTGCCGCAGAAGTCTACCCGTTCCATCTGCTGGGGAAAGGCTTGGCAGGGGCAGGTCGGCAGCCTATCCTCTCGCCCCCTCGGAGCCCGCGGCTCCGATCGTGGACCACTAGCTCAGTTGGCTAGAGCGCTACGTTGACATCGTAGAGGTCACTGGTTCAAGTCCAGTGTGGTCCACCACTCCCCGCACCCCGCGGGCTAGGGCGCTGGGCCGCAGAATCCTCTTTCGGGCATCTTGATGTCCCCCGGGCCCATTCTGACTGGACCCATACCAACGGTCCCTGCCCCCGAGCGTAAACCTGCCATGATCTCACCGCTGCTCGCACTACTTGTCCCCTTCGCCCTGCCCGCCCAGCAAGACCTCCTGAGCGGCGACCCCCAGAAAGCTCTAGCCGGGATCGAACGAGTGACACCCGTAGTTCTGGTGGCTCGCCAGGTGAGACCGGCGGTCGTCTATATCGAGACGGAATCGACTCAGCAGGTTCGCAGCATCTGGGGCGTCCAAAACCGAGTCTACGCAGGCAGTGGATCCGGGGTTGTCATCCACGAGGATGGCTACGTCGTGACCAACTACCACGTGGTCAAGGGAGCGCGGACGATCAGGGTCTCCTTCGCCAACGACCCGCGTGTCTACTCGGCGGAACTGGTTTCCTCCGTTCAAACAGAGGACTTGGCTTTGTTGAAAATCGGAGCCCACAACGGGGAGCCGGAGGACGCCGCACGGCACTTCCCCACCGTGCGTCTGGGCACGAGCGCGGACCTGATGGAGGGCGAGCGCGTCGTCGCGATCGGTAACCCTCTTGGTCAGACGCATACGGTCTCGTCAGGCATCATCTCGGGCTTGCACCGCAACGTTCCCGTTGCCGATCAGAACCTGCTCTTTAAGGATCTGATCCAGACCGATGCTTCGATCAACTTCGGAAACTCCGGCGGTCCACTGCTGAACATTCGCGGAGAGTTGATTGGCATCAACAGCGCCATGAACACCGCGGCCGAGAACATTGGATTTGCCATTCCGGTGGATCGCATGCGCGAGATCCTGACGGACGTACTCTTCCCCGAAGCACGCAAGAGCTGGCTGGGGTTCGAGATTGGCGAGGGCACTCCACTGCGAGTGGAGCACGTCTGGCCCAGCAGTCCCGCAGACGTCGCTGGCATCTGTACGGGGGATATCCTGCTGCAACTGGGAGAGCGCAAGGTCGAGAGCCAGGAAGACTATCTGCACGCCAGCCTGGAGCTGATTCCGGGGGAAGTGGTCCCGGTCCAGGTCTCGAAACCCGACGGGGATGAGAGCACCCTCGCCCTGTTGGCCTGGGACAAGATCGACGGCACCTTGTTTGAGCGCATGGGGATGACCGTCAAGGAGGCCCAGGTAAACTCGCGCGTCTGGGTTCTCGTACAGGAGGTCTTTCCAGGTGGACCCGCTGCTGCTGTGGGCATCCGTTCCGGAGACCTGATCCCCGCCGTCGAAGCCGTCATTGAAGGATCGAGCTATCCGGTGTGGATCCGCAGTCGAAGCGCCCTCGTTCAGCTGGTCGCAAATCTGGACCCGGGTCAGAACCTGAGTATGGATGTCTACCGCGACGACGATCGCGACCGTCGACTGACCCGCAACGAGCTCTACAAGGGGACCCTCACCCTGCGCTAGCGGTCGGAGAATCCTGAACTTGCCCCAGAACAAGGCACGCCACCCTGTGTGCTTGGGGCACAATTCCCGTGCGGGACGTTCAGGCACGGCGGCCCTGTGCCGATCTTCTCTCCAGCCCTAGGTGATCCCCCCCATGCAAGCCCTGCTTCTGTTCTCCGAGCGCTTCGGCAGCATGCTCTCACGCGTGCTGCTGACGGTCCTGTACTTCCTGGTTCTCGGACCATTTGCGATCTTCTATCGCCTGTGCGCTGACCCGCTGCGAATCCGGCGCCCCGCCCGTGGAAACTGGACACCCTGGGAAGCCAGCAACGAAACACTGGCCCAAGCCCGTCGGCAAGACTAGCTCCATGATCATCCTCGGGCTTTCGTTTTACTACCACGACTCGTCTGCAGCTCTGGTGCGCGATGGCCTACTCATCGCGGCCGCCGAAGAAGAGCGCTTCAGCCGCGTCAAACACGACTCGGGTTTCCCGAAACTCGCAATCGAGTTCGTGCTGCAGACTGCAGGGGTCACCGCCGCGGACGTGGACTTTGTCGTTTTCTACGAAAAGCCCTTCGTCAAATTCGAGCGAATGTTGCTGACGGCCATGGCGACCTTTCCGAAGTCCCTACCGGTATTTCGCGAATCCATGCAGCGTTGGATCTCAGACAAGTTGTGGATCAAACCCATGATGTCTCGCGAATTGGGTGTCCCGCGCTCCAAACTACTGTTCGCGGACCACCACATGAGTCACGCGGCATCCAGTTACTTCACGTCCCCTTTCGAAGAGTCAGCGATTCTCACCGTGGACGGAGCGGGCGAATGGACTACTTCCACCATGGGCATCGGGCGCGGCAACAAGATCGAGATCGTCAAAGAGATGCGCTTCCCGCACTCCCTTGGGCTGCTCTACTCGGCTTTCACGGCTTACTGCGGATTTGAGATCAACGAGGGCGAGTACAAGCTGATGGGCATGCACCCCTACGGTGAACCTCGCTACGTGGATCAGATCTTCGAGCTCCTGAAAGTGGACGACGATGGCAGCGTCTGGCAGGACATGGACTTCTTTTCTTACCACTGGTCCACCAACGACACGCTGTCGCCCGCCTTTGAACGGCACTTCGGACGCCCTCGGCGCGACCCCAAGTTGCAGGATCAGTCGCTAGACCCCTACTACTGCGACATGGCCGCCAGTATCCAGCGCGCGACAGAGATGATCCTGCTGCGCATGGTGAACCACCTGTACGAACTATCGGGGGGCATGAAGAGTCTGTGCCTGGCAGGGGGCGTGGCCCTGAATTCAGTGGCCAACTACAAGATCCTCCGCGATGGGCCGTTTGATGACATCTACATCCATCCGGCGCCCGGCGACGACGGCGGTTCCGTGGGCGCGGCGTACTGGGCTTACAATCATGTACTCGATCAGCCCCGCGGGCCCGCGCTGTTGGATGCGTTCCTGGGCAGCGAACACAATGACGAAGCGGTTGAGACGTTCTTGAAAGACAACGACATCGCCTTCGAGAAGATCGACGACGACGACGAGTTCTTCCAACGTGTGGCGCAGGAGCTAGCCGATGGCCAGGTGTGCGGTTGGTTCCGTGGACGCTTCGAGTGGGGTCCGCGCGCCTTGGGTTCGCGCTCCATCATCGCCGACCCGCGACGGTCCGAGATGAAGGAAAAACTCAACGAGAAGATCAAGTTCCGCGAGGCATTCCGGCCCTTTGCACCTTCTGTTCTCGAAGAGCGTGCCAACGAGTTCTTTGAAATCCCCGACGCTGAGCGTCACCTACCCGCGCGTTTCATGCTCTACGTGGCTCCCGTGCGGGAGGAGAAGCGCTCAGTCCTGCCGGCGATCACCCACGAAGACGGATCGGGGCGATTGCAGACGGTCTTCAAGGAAACCAACTACGCCTACCACAGAATTATCGACGAGTTCGGCAAGTTGACAGACGTGCCGGTTGTCATGAACACATCCTTCAACTTGAAGGGTGAGCCGATCGTCGAATCTCCAGCACACGCGTTCAACACCTTCAGCTTGAGCGGCATGGACCTGCTTTTCCTCAACAACTACATCGTCCACGCCGACGCCAAGAAACAGATCGCAGAGACGCGCTTCCATCTGCGGCACGAAGGGGACTCCGTCACTCAGATGGTCAGCTAGGGATCATGAAGTTCGTCAACATCACCCTCTCGCTCTTGGTGAGCCTGGTCATTGGCCTGGGCGTGTTCGAGGGCGGATTGCGACTGCTGGGTCTCGGGCCTCCGGTCACTCTGACCGAGTTCGATCCTCAATTGGGCTGGAGCAAGAAGACCGGCGTCACGTTAGAGCGGGGCAATGCTGAGGGCTTTGACTTGCAATTCCGCTTCAACGCTGAGGGCCTTCGCGATGACCCCGAGGTCGTTTCTAGCGCCGTCTCGGAGTCCTACAAGGTCCTTGCCTTGGGGGATTCCTTCACGCTGGGGGTCACGGTCAAGCGCAGCGACTTGTTTGTCGACCTGCTCGAGGGCTGGTGGAAGACCGAGGGCCGCGATGTCCAAATCGTCAATACGGGCACGGAGGGATACTCCACGGATCAAGAAGTCGCCTGGCTCGCGGACCAGGGACCTGCCTGGGATCCTGATTTGGTCCTGCTCTTCGCCTACGAGAACGACATCTACTGGAACGGGCAAACCCACTACACGGACCTTCCCAAGCCGCGCTACACGGTCGACGGCTCCAGAGAACCCGGTCCGTTGACCGCCCCTCCTGATCGCCCCTGGCACGCGCAATTTGCGATCGGAAACCTGTTTTTTAAACCGGACCAGAGGGTGGAGATGTTCCAGCCGGGTGACAGGCAGGTGCCCAGGGAGGTCGCCGCGCTGCTCAAGACCCCGCCCGAGTGGATGCAAGACCCCATCGCCCGGACGCGCGGCTCGATGCTAGCCCTAGCCCAAGTGGCTCAGAACTTGGGAACCCAGGTCGTCGTCGTTCCAATTCCATCGCACAGTGCGGTGGACCCCAACTTTCGTGCGAAGTTCGAGGAACGCATGGACTTCGAAGCGGGTAGCTGGGACCCCAACCAACCCGTGGACTTGATGCTGGACGCAGCCCGCAGCGCTGGCCTGGATGTCTTGGATGTGCGACCTGCCCTGCTGGCCCGGGCGGCTGCAGGTGAGCCGCTGTACTTCCAGGTTGACTGGCACCTGAATCCACGCGGGAACCGCGCCCTGACCCGGGCCTTGCACGAGGGTCTGGCTGGCGTCAGCGGCCTGCCTGCAGCGACGGCTCCAACCGACCTGCCCGATCCCCCGCCGGTCGAACCTGGGCTGCCCGGCTGGTTGCCCTGGTACATCGGTCTCTGGCTTGCCCTTGGGAGCCTGTACGCCCGTGTCTACGCAAAGATCGAAAAGCCCCTGGCAGGGTTCCTCAAGGTAGGCCTGATGCTTGCGGTGATCTTCAGCATCGCCCTAGGCGCAGGCTCACTGCTCACGGTCTTGAGTCCCAAGGCTGCCCGCATGGTCGCCCTCAGCGCTGTGCTGGTCATCCTCGCATTCGTCGCTTACAAGCTGGGCAACCGCCTGAGCACGATCGCCGAATTGCTCAAGGCCTTTGTCGGTCGCGGCCATTGGTACCTGATGCCACTGGTCACGGTGCTGCTAACGGTCGGTAGCCTGTTGGTCGTCGCCGCCAGCTCCCCGCTCGTGGCACCTTTCATCTACACTCTGTTCTGATCCCATGGGTACATTCCTCAAGGAAAACTGGATTTGGATCGTCGCCCCCATCGCCCTGGTGGCGATCACCGTGGTTATCGTCGTTATCACAACCAACGACGACCCGGCGGCGCCGATGACCTACACGCTGCGTTAGGCCGAGTGCCGCTCGGAGAGCTGGGCTCGACGCAGTGAGCGAGCCGCAAGCGAGCAGTGCGCCCGCGAGTCACTCAACCAGGTCGAGGCCCATTCGGCGCAGGAAGTCGAATCCCCCGCAAACTTCGGTAATCAGTAGGTGCGCTGGCAGCGACTCGCTCAACATCCAACGCTTGAGCTGCAGGGGATCGGTCCCTGAGCGATTGAGACCCGCGTGGGTCGTGGCTGCTGACTGATAACCCGCTGCCTTGACGGCCTGGGCATGGGCTGGGGCGTGGTCCCAGCGACGGCCAAAGGGATAGGCGAACGACCGGCCACAATCGGCTCCGAGCTGGGCCTGCAACGCCTGCTGGCCGCGCCCGATCTCCGCCTGGGCCTGCACGTCGTCGAGGGTGCTCAAGACTTCATGGGAATAGGTGTGACCACCGAGCTCCACGCGGCCGGAGGCTTGCAGTTCACGCGCCTCGTCAAGGCTGAGGTAGAGGCGGTCACACAGCGACCGTTCATCGCCACCTGCCCCCTCGAATACGGCTTGCACGGCACGGTCCCGGGGCTCCCGGGGGATGTGGTACTTGAAGCGTCGCTTGATCCAGTTACCAAGGTCTCCTCTTCCGGCCGCGATCTGCTCCGCCAGCCCATCGGCGTGCTCTCCCAGCTGCGCGGCACAACGCTGTCCCGCCTGCCCCGGCCCTAGTTCGTTCTCCAACCAGAACCACTGATGCAGCCAGCTAACCCTGCGCTCTTCGAGCGGGCGGCCCTCCAAGTACACGGTGCAACGGGCGTCGCAGGACTCCAGTAGCGGCAGGAGTTGGGTGCGGTTGTCCAGGTAGCCGTCGTCCATGGAGAGGGCCACCAGCCCGCGCCCACTCCCATTCTTCAGTTCACCCACACCTTCCCCCACGGTGACCCAACGCGCATAGCGGCTCAGTCTGCGGAGCAGCCGTTCCAGCCGATCGGGGGAGATCTTCAAATCGGCGGGCAGGCCGTCGCTGGACTCTCCGGCGTCGACACTGTGACCCGCCAAGATGAGGAGTCGCGGCTCGCCCCTGTTGGCCAGAAACTTCGCCAGGCCCGAGTACACGAAGAGTGCGCTGTAGGTGACCCGCGTGAGCCGTTTGAATCGGTGGCGAAAACTCATCTCAATGCGCGAGCTCGTCGTCGCGATCGCCATCCGTAAAAAACCAGGCGGCCGGATTTGCAGCGATGGCGGCCAGAGGATGCTTCTCGTCTGGCACGTGGACGATAACGGCCTTGTGATCCGCGCTGGCGGATGGGGCGAAGCCCGCTGCACGCAAGCGGCTCTCCCAATCCGACCCTTCGATGGCATGCGCGCGGGCCACGCTTGCGCCCAGCTTGGCCAGGTGTCCCAGAGCGGCCTCCATGGCTCCAGCCCAGGCGGCCGAGTCCACGGCCACGAGATCCACCACATGCCCGACTGGATGACCCGGGGCGGGCAGTTGCACGACCACATAAGCCCGCATTTCCCCGTCTCCGTCAAAGACACCGTGGGCTCTGAACAACCCACTGGGCGCATCCATGAAACGCCAATTGAGGTAGGCGGCGTCGCGCTCCACCATCCAAGGCCACTGGCGTGCAACTTGGCTCACGAGGACCTGCACGCTGTCGTCGAAGCGCGGCAAGGCGACGCTCGTCAAGGTGTCAAAGGCCAGGTCGCGCAGGTGGCCGCGGCGCATGCTTCCGCGCCAGGCCCTCCAGGGAGTGGCGAGGGCCGCCAGGCGCCCGGTCTTCATGCGCTCGGCCCGAGCCGCGGCGTCAGCCTGCAAGACGAAAGTGAAGGGACGAATGCGACCCACAGCCTGCCAACCCAAGCGCTCCACAAAAATGGGCGCGGACTTGCGGTTCGGCAGCCCAAGCACAAAGGCCCAGCCGGACTCGGCCGCCAGGCTCATCGCCCGCCGATCGAGCTCGCTGAAGATGCCCTGCCCACGGTGGGCTGGATCGGTCATCACGTCTCCCGTCTGGCCCACAGTGCCTGCTGCCTCCCCCTGAACCAGGATGCGGCGCGGGGAGCAGGCGTAGCCGGAAATGGCCTGTCCTTCGGGGTTGCGCGCCAACAAGCTAAGCGCCTGACCGTGGGGATTGCGGTCGTAGCGCCAGGGCAGCACAAACGCCCCCTGTTCCGAGTCGAAGCAGCGGTCAAAGAGTTCAGCCTGCTGGCTGCGGTCGGCCTGCTCACATGCCACCAGGCTCAGGTCGTTCATGGGTCTTGCACGCCCCATGGGATCGTCAGAAGCGGCCATGGACCGTACCCTACCTTTCCTCCCCTACCGGGGTACAGCACGCCGATTCCTTCCTGCTGCTAGCCACGAGAAGTGCCAACCATGACCCGCCTGATCGAATGCGTCCCGAACTTCAGTGAGGGACGAGATAGCGCAAAGATCGATGCCATCACAGCGACCATCCAAGCCTGCAAGGGCGTGAGCCTGCTGGACGTGGATGCGGGTCACGCAACCCACCGCACCGTGGTCACCTTCGTGGGCGAACCCGAGCCCGTGTTGGATGCGGCAGTGGCCGCGGCCAAGAAAGCACTCGAGTTGATCGACATGAGCCAGCACCAAGGAGAGCACCCGCGCTTCGGCGCGCTGGACGTCTGCCCCTTGGTTCCGGTGGCGGGCGTTAGCATGCAAGAGACGGTCGTGTACGCGCGCACCCTGGCGGAGCGCATGGCGAACGAACTGGGCATGACGATTTTTTGTTACGAGCAGGCAGCCCTGCGCCCCGAACGCGAGAACCTGGCCCATGTACGATCCGGAGAGTACGAAGCCCTGGCTGAGCGCCTGAGCACTCCGCAGGGTGCGCCAGATTTTGGCCCCGCCGAATTCAATCCCAAAGCGGGAGCCACCGCCGTGGGCGCGCGGGACTTCCTGATTGCCTACAACGTCAACCTCAACTCAACCTCGACCAGGCGCGCCAATGCCCTGGCTTTTGATGTACGCGAAAAGGGGCGCATGCGGCGCGAGCCCGACCCGGTCACGGGCGAAATCGTGCGCGATACCGAAGGCAATCCGCAGTGGCTCCCCGGCAGTCTGAAGTGCGTCAAGGGCATCGGGTGGTTCATCGAAGAGTACGGGATCGCTCAGGTGTCCATGAACTTGACCAACACGCGCGTGACACCTCTGCACGTGGTCTTCGACGAGTGCGTGCGCAAGGCCCGTGCGCGCGGGCTGCGCGTGACCGGTTCGGAGGCGGTGGGGCTCATCCCGCTGCAGGCCATGCTGGATGCGGGACGTCACTACCTGCGCTTGCAGCAGCGTTCCACAGGCGTGCCGGATGCGGAACTGATCAAGATCGCCGTGCGCTCCATGGGACTCGACGAGCTCAGTCCGTTCGATGCACGTGCCAAGATCATTGAATACGCCATCGAGGATGACACGGCCAATCCGCTTGTGCGCTCGAGTCTGAGGGGTTTCACCGAACAGACAGCCTCGGAGGCACCCGCTCCCGGAGGCGGATCGGTGGCCGCCGCCGTCGGCGCCATGGGTGCGGCCTTGGGCACAATGGTGGCCAATCTCTCCAGTCACAAACGCGGCTGGGATGCGCGCTGGGAAGAGTTCAGCGCGGTGGCCGAGCGCGGCAAGGCCGCCTACGTGGAACTCTTGGCGCTTGTCGACAAGGACACTCAAGCCTTCAACGGCATCATGGAAGCCTGGAAGGCCGCTCCGGACGAGCGCGAGCAGGCGATCCAGGACGCGACGCGGGTAGCGATCGAAGTTCCCTTGCGTGTCATGGAAGTCTGCGCCGAGTGCATGCAAGTCTGTGCAGACATGGCCGAGTCGGGCATGCAGGCTTCCCTCTCCGATGCCGGTGTGGGAGCTCTGTGCGCCCGCACCGCCGCGCTGGGCGCGTACCTGAACATTTGTATCAACGCCACCGACCTAAAGGACGAAGCCCGACGCAAGGACTACCTCGACCGCGCGCTCGATCTGCGCTCGACCCTGGAGGCTCGCGAGACCGAGGTCCTTGCATTGGTGGAGAGCAAACTGAGCTGAGGCGATCACGCCAGCTCCTGCCGCAACCATGGCACGCATCGCTATTGCTCGCCCCCCCGGCCGTCACGGGGGCAACCTCGCCACGGCCACGAATTGGAAGCAGATCCTGACGCGCTTGGGCCACCAGGTCACCCTGTCCGAGGGCTGGGCACCCCATGCGACTGGCGCAGCGGATGTGTTGATCGCCTTGCACGCGCGCCGCTCCGCCCAGGCCATACAAGCCTGGCGCAGGGCGTCCACAACAGCCGCCCTGATCGTGGCCGCCACGGGCACGGACCTCTACCAGGACCTGACGGGCTCCCGGAGCCTGGCCAGCGAGGCCTTGGCGGGCTTTGAGGCCGCCGACCGCATCCTCGTGTTGCAGGACAAGGCGCCCCAGGCCCTGCCCGAGCATTTGCGCAGCAAGGCGCGTGTGATCTACCAATCGGTGTGCACTCCGGCGCCGCACGAGCGGGCCAGGCCTCCCGTGACTCCCCCACTACAGGTCTGCTTGCTGGCGGAACTACGCCCCGTGAAGGACCCGCTGCTCGTGCTTGAGGCCCTGAAGCGGATCCCAACCGAAATCCAGGTCCAGGTTTCCCACGCCGGCCCCGCAACGGATGCAGAACTGGAGCGCACGGCCAAAGCGGCCACTGAGTCAGACACCCGCTACCACTGGCTCGGTCCCTGCGAGCATGCCGAGGCCCTGAACCTGCTAGCCCAGTCGCACCTAACGCTGAACACCTCACTCAGCGAGGGAGGAGCGCGCGCCTTGGGGGAAGCGTTGTCCCTGGACGTTCCGATTCTTGCCAGCGACGTGGCCGGCAACCGCGGCATGCTGGGCGATGCCCACCCCGGGCTCTTTCCAGTCGGCGATGCGCAAGCCCTGGCGCATGCCCTGAGCAGAGCTGCGCAGGAGCCCAGCTACCGCGAGCAATTGCGTGACGCAGGGCGTGAACGCCTGATCCTGGTGCGGCCGCAGCGAGAAGAGGCCGCCTGGGCAGCCCTGCTGGACGAACTGCTGCCTAGTGGTGGCTCGTGACCACGTGCCGCTTGGGCGGCGGCACGAGACCCACGGCTCGACCGAGTCGCTTGCGACCGAAGACCGGGTTCTCCAGGTAGTACAACGCGCGCTCGTAGAAGCGCTTCGTGCGCTGCGGCATGGAGTAGTACCAGCGCTCGTAGGAACGCACCATGTCCTTGCGCATTTCCTCGAGCCCCACCTGGGTGAAGTTTTCGTGCTTGTAGCCTGAGCGGTTTGAGGAGACGTAGTTCTCGGACAGGTCAGCGATGTCGATGTTGGCCTGGTAGGCGTCCCAGGACTCGGTGCCGATCAGGGGGTTGAAGACCGAAATGCGGATGAGATCGGGTCCCGCCAGGCGTAGCACCTTTTCAGTCTCCTCAATATCGGCTGCCGTCTCGCCCGGTGAGCCGACGATCAGGTAGACCTTGGCCCAGATTCCCGCGCGACGGGTCATCTTGGCGGCGTTGATGATCACCTCGGGGGTCAAATCCTTCTTGAGCACGTCGAGCATGCGTTGGGAACCGGATTCCCAGCCGTAGTAGATGCGCCGGCAACCGGCACGGTGCATGTGCTTGAGCAGGGGGTAGTCCACGCAATCGGCGCGCGTGTTGGCCACCCACTCGAACTTCAACCCGCGGCGCAGAATTTCATCGCACATCTCGTGGATGCGTTTCTTGCGCAGGGTCAGGATCTCGTCCACAAACAGGATCACGCCCGGATCGTAGGTCTTGATCAGGTGCTCGAGCTCATCGACGATGGCCTCGGTGGAGCGCACGCGGAATCCGCGGCCCGTGAGTTCCTTCTGGCAGAAGATGCACTTGAAGGGGCATCCGCGTGTGGTGAAGATGTAACACAGGTGCTCGGGATTGTTCTTGAAGTACGTCTCCATCGGCAGCAGGTGGCGCGCCGGGATGGGGAGCTCGTCCAACTTCTTGATCAGGGGCGGGGCTTGACTGTCGAAGGCCAAACCACCGTCACGCCAGGCGGCCAGGCCAGGAACCTCTTGCAGGGCCGCGTCATCATTGCCATCGATGGCCTTGAGCATCTGCGGGAAGGTGTATTCCGCTTCGCCCTTGAGCACGTAGTCGAAGTGACCGGTGTCCAGGAACACGCCCTGATCCACGGAGGCGTGGGGCCCACCCATGACCGTGATCTTGCCGCGTTCCTTGGCGTACTTGGCCCAGGCGATGGCGCGGCGGATGTTGGGGGTCAGCGCACTGAATCCAATCACCTCATTGCGCTCGATGGCCGCCTTCATTTCCTGATCGGTGGCCACGCGCTCGTCGTGCAACTCGATCGGAACGCCCTCGCGCTCGAGCATGGCACCCATGTAGCCAATGCCCAAGATCATGGAGAGCGGGTCTTCCTGAACGTGAGGCTTGACGTAGGTGAGGAGTGTCTTGCGCATGAAAGGGGTGGGGTGATAGCCGTTGCGGGTCCGGCAGGGGGTTCCGCTGGGTCAAATCTACCCTAGACGGAAGGTTTCCGCAAAGAACGGAGGGAGTCTGGGGGGCTGATCGACCAGGGACCCTGGGGCCCTTGAGCCCTTCCCCAGCGTGGGCCGCCCCAGCGCGTCAGTTCGTCCCTCGCACCGGACCCGCCTGCTGGGCGGACAGGCGAGCGCTCTCGTACTCCTCCAGGAACTCGGCATGCAGACGCTCGATCCCAAAATGGGACTCCAGTCGCTCGCGGCCGGCGCGGCCCATGCGTTGCCGCAGATCCGAGTCGTCGAGCAGGGTCGCAATGCACTCGGCGTAAGCCGGGACGTCAAAGGGGTTGGCGATCAGGCCCGTCTTCCCGTGCAACACGACTTCGCGCGAGCCCCCCATGCTCGTGGCCACAACCGGCCGCCCAAACTCCATGGCTTCGAGGTTCACCATGCCAAAGGTGTCGAAGCAAAGGGACGGCGTGACGAAGACATCCGTGGCTGCGTAGGCTGCCGCCAGTTCCTTGCCCTCCAGCCAACCCGTTCCCACGACCATGCGTTGCACGCCGAGTTCCATCGCGCGTTGCTTGAATTCGAGGTCGTACACATCGCGTTTGCCCATCAGGAGCAGGCGCAGATTCGGGAAGCGCGACTGCAGGAGCTTGAGCATCTCCAACAGCTTGCCCACTCCTTTTTGCTCGTGCAGGCGTCCGCCAAGGGCCAGTACCAGCTTGCCATCCAAGTCGTACCGGATGCGAAAGGTCTGCAACACTTCTGGGTCCACAGAACGGCCGAAGCTCAGGGCATTGTGCACGGTGCGATCGACGCGCAAGCCGTTGGCGCGCAACACTTCTCCGAGTGCGTCAGACACCACCGTCAGGCGATGAACATCGCGCTCGAGTACGGAGCGAATCCGACGGTTGCGCCCCGGACGAAAACGGAGCCGCTGGCAGGGAACGCACTTGCTCGCCCGGGCCTGCACATCGTTCAAGGATCCCCCGTGCGCTTCGCCCCCGTGAAAGCAAGTCAGTTTCTGGTAGCAGAAGGTCATCACATCGTGCGCTGTAAAGACAACCCCGGCCCCAGCCTGGGCGGCCTGGGTCAAGGCGTGATAGCCGATGTGAGTGTGAAGCAGATGCGCATGCACCACGTCCGGTTTCCAATCCCGAAGCAAGGCGCCCAAAGGGGCATCGATGACTCGGTTGTGTAGCGACTTCCAGGCCCGAAAACGCACGGGATAGTCAGAGAAAACGCGCGTCACGGGCACGCCCTCGATCGTGGCCGGGCGCGCGTCGGCCTTGGATTGCACGCAAGAGAGGACCTGCACCTCATGCCCGTCCGCCAGCAGGCAGCGAGCGTGCTGATACATCTGGCGCGTGGAAGAGCCCACGCGCGGGTCGTCAATCTCGCACAGAAAGAGGATCTTCATGACTTCAAGGCCCGCTCGTAGAGGCCTAGCACCTGGTCGGCATTTTGGTCCCAACTCGATTCGCAGGCGAATTGAACACCCTGTTCTCCTAGATGCTCTCGAAGCGACGAGTCACCTAGCAATCGGGACAGCGCGGCCTGCACGGCGCCAGCCGTCGGGTCGCACAGCAGGCCTGTTCGTTCATGGACGATGGCGTCCTCGGCCCCGGATTCGCGCGTTCCCAGACAGGGGGTGCCCGCGGCGGAAGCTTCCAGATAGACGATGCCAAACCCTTCGAAGCCCCCGTCCGCCGCGGTGATGGGCGTGTGCACGAAGACTTCGGCCTGCTGCAACAAGTCGACCTTCTCATCCTCCGTCACGTTGCCCAAGAAATGGACTCGCCCCGTCATTCCCTGCTGCTGAATCAGATCAAGCAAGTGTTGGGAGTAGCCGCTCTCATCCCCCTCCGGAGCCAGGTGCCCAACCACGAAGTGCTCGAGGTCCGGGTAGTCCCTGGCCACCGCACACCAAGCTTCGAGGGCCAAGTGATGCCCCTTGCGTTCCTTCACCTCTCCAATCGCAAGGGTGAAGCGCTTCCCTGACCATGGCCTCAGGTCCAAACTCCTTGGCTCGCGGTAGTGCTCGGCGTCCACGCAATTGGGAATGACGTGCACACGCTCCTCAAAGCCATCGATGCCGGGCATGTGCTGCAGCAATCTTCCACGCGTATAGCGGCTGACGGCGATCACTTGCTGGAAGGCAGCCAAAACCTTGCGCGCACGCCTCGCGTGACGAACAGAGAGGAGGGGCTCGATCGTGTAGGTGCCGTGAGCCGTGGCCAGGCAAGGCTTGCCCGCAAGCCGCGCACCGGCCAAGGCCAGGTGACTGTGTGGGTAGTCTTTGATCGCATGCACGAGATCCGCCTGCCGCGCGGCCCTCCAAGTGCGCCAAGTGCCCAGAATACGCCAGACCCAATAGCGTAGCGGGGACATGTAATAGAAGTAATCCGGTGGCAGCGCCACCTCCACCTTCCAGTGCGGGGGGACCTGCTGCGAGGTGGGTCGGTGTTTTCGCGCCAGGAGCACGTGCACTTGCAAGCCAGGGCTGGCGGCCTCCAGCGCGGCCAACAGGCGCATCCCGTAGCGTCCGACCCCGTCGAGGTCGGATAGGGAATCGGTGAGGTACAAGACTCTCAAAGCAGGGGGCGCGCGAACGGCGTGCGGCTCGAAGGGTATCTCGCGTTGGGGTGTGATGCAGTCAAGATCCCGAGCCCCTCTCAGCATTCGTTGCGAGTTCACGTTCCACCATCCAAGCCAGCAGCTGGCGCCCGCGCACCTCCCAAGAGTGACCTGGAGCGCGGGCCACGAAACCTCGCGCCAGATGCGCGCGCCGAGGGCCGTCCGCGAGCAGCGCTTGGATGCCCGCCGCCAGGGCCAAGCCGTCGTCAGGAGCCACGAACTCAACCTCGGAATCGGACAGCAGGGCGCGCAGGCTGGGTAGATCGGAACAGACCAACGGCAGGCCGGCAGCCATGGCTTCAAACACTTTCAAAGGGGAGGTGTGCAATGCACTGATCGCCGGAGTCGATCGATTGGGCACCAGGCCCACGTCCCCGGCGGCCAGGTACAAGGGCACCCGCTCACTGGGCTGGAAGCCGTCAATACGCACGTTCGTCAGCCCGCGAGCCTGACCGCGCAGACGGTCCACATCCGCATCCATCCCACCGGCGACCACAAAGTTCACTTCAGGCAACTGGCGCGCAGCCACAAGCACCTCGTCCACACCCTTCCACTCCAGGAGCCCACCGGTGTACACGACGCATTGCCGGTCGGGATCCAAGCCCAGTGACTCCCGAGCTTCCTTTAGGGTTGGCAGATTGGCAAAGCGGGCCAGGTCCACGCCATCGTGGGCGACACAGACGCGTGAGGCCGGCACGCCCAAGGCGATCAACTCACTTTGCACGCCCTCGGAGATGGCCACGATGCCAGCCAATTGAGCCGCAGCTTGCCTTAGCCAACGCCGACGCAAGCGTCCCCCGGGAACCCGGTGCACCTCCAGAAAGACACCCGGACGGTCGCGCAGCCCATGGGCGATTTCGATCTCGCGCGTCAGGATGCGTGTTGAGGGATCGAGTCGTGCCAACGCCTTGATGGCGGAGCGGGCCAGGGTCCACTCCTGAATGCGGGCGGGAACGAATTGCAAGGTTCGCGGCACGCGCTCGATCCAATCGACGCAGGACAGGGCTTGGATCTGCAGGCCTTGGGCTTGAACGCCATAGAGTCGCAGCAGTTCGTCCGCACCCATCGCCGGGGTCTTGCGCCGTTGCGCGTGGAACAGGGTGGTGGGCACTCCGAGAGACTGGAAGGCTCCTGCCACCTGGCAGACTTGAACAGACTGCGCGCGCTGCGAGGGCAGACGCGCGTTGGCCACGAGAGCCAGTGCTCGAATCTCTGCAGGGGGACTGGTGGTGGGAGTCATCGTTCAGGCCAAACGGTAGCGTATCCGCCCCTCCTCCCTTTGGACTTCCCGCGCGCCGCTGGGAACCGCGTAACTCACCGCCCGTGCAGCACCGCGTTCCTTCAGTTGATCGTCGACCTCCAACCCTTGCTCGCCCAATTGGAAGCGACGAATCAAGCGCGAGCCGCGCACGGCTGTCCCATCTGCGTGGCAGAGATGGGATTCGATTTGCACACCCCGATCTAGCGTGCGACAGCTCGGCTGCAGGTCGAAATCGCTGCGCGCGAGGGGTGAGGCGAATGCCAGCACGCCGGTTCGCAAGCTGCGCAGTGGCTCGCGCAGGGCCTGTCCAGGTGTCCCGGCACGCCACGCCGCCCGGGCCAGCCAAAGAGAGAAGCGCAGGTCGCCCGCTCCAGCCCCCAGACCCCTTCTGAAACTCCCGACCCCGACCCGTGCGCACCATTCGCCGGGCGTCGATGAGCTGGCCGGGTCGCCGCTCATGGATCGTCGCAAGAGCTCCGTACCGGTGGACTTGCTCACCACTCGCACGAGGCCCGCCCCGTGCGGACTCCCGTGCATCGCATTGCGCCCCGGACGCGCGCCGCGGACCCAAGCCACAACCCGCTCATCTTCCAGCCGAAACAAGCTGGCCTGTTCAAAAGCTCGCACAGACTGTGCACTGCCCTCGCTATCGAGCTGGACTGCATGGATCGCTTCCAGATCGGGCAGCGCACGCGCCGCCCACGATGCATGTGCGGCCCAGAACAGGGAGCACTGATAGTCTTCACGCCCGCCGCTTGCCTGACGAGCGAGGGGCCGGCCCGTTGGATCCAAGCCCCTGACCCAGGCCCGCTGGGCCGCGAGGGCTGCTCGTCCGTAGTCGGCCTGTCCGAAGACCCTCCAGCCTCGAGCCAGGGCGTAGACGTCAAAGGGGTGGCTGACCACCTCGCCTGGACCTGCCCAGTACCAGGGCTTGGCCTCCACAGGACTGCACTTGTGCCCATCCGGACCGTACAAGGAGACCAGGAAGTCGAGCCCCCGACGAATCCCTGGCGCATGGACCGAGTCGGCCAGAGTGACGCCCACCCGCTCCAGACTGTGCATCAAGAACGCAGTCACCCGCCCCTGGTAGTAGGACGAGACATCGGAGGCGCCCGCGTGGGGCGCCCCGGCGCCGAGCGGGTGATAGGGGTAACTGCCATCGGCATGCTGATCGAGTGCCAGTCCCCGGGCGCCTTCCTCCACAGCCAGGTGCAAGACCTCGTGATCGCTCAAGTGCGCCGCACCGGCCACGCCGGTCATGGCCCATGCCCGCTGGGCCGGGATCGGCTTATCCGTCACGGCGTAGCGCAGGTACGTCTGTGCGTGCAAGACGCAGGCATGTTCAAACCGCTCGCGCTCGTGGGTCGTCAACCGATCCCCGAAGGTAGTCAGCAACTGAGCGAGGGCATCGGAGCAGGCCCCACCGTCGATCACGTTGTTCGAGCAGTTGTAGGGATCGTGCCGCCCAGGTCGGAAGGTGAAACAGGTGCTCTGCCCCTCGCGCTGCAGCTGGGAAACGAGGCGCCGGCCTTGGGTCAAGGCCACCGCCATGAGTTGGTCCGGGTCGGGCGCCCCGGACTGTGCCAGTTCGCAGGCCAGCACGATGGCACCGGCGCTCTTGCCCGTGTGTTCCACCCGATGCTTGGAACAGATCAGAGCCCCGTCCCCACGATCCTGGGACACCATCCAAGCGAGCACGCGCTCCAGGGGTTGGCGAAGGGACGGCTGCACGAACTCGATCCTCACGAAACCAGAAAAGCGCCGAATGAGCGACAGAGGGGGCGCAGGGGCTCGGCCCGGTTGCCACGCAGGGAACGCAGCGGCCAGCCGCCCAGGTGGGCGATCCAAGCCAGGCTGGTGCAGGCCTTGACCCACACACCCGCCAGCCAACCGTGGTGCTTGCGAAAGTAATTCAAGCGGTCCGCGTGCCAGCGAGCCACAAAGTCATGCAGCTGACCTGTACTCGCGCCGCCGTGGTGAATCACGACCGCTTCAGGCAGGAAGCGAATCGGCCGGCCGAGAGCCTGCATACGCCGGGCCAGGTCCACGTCGCCGAAGAACAGACCGAAGGACTCGTCGAATCCCCGCAAATCCAGCCACAAGGTGCGCGGCAGGAGTAGAGCAGCCGTCGGTGGTTGGGGCACATCGCGCTCGACCTCGTGATCGAAGTCGCGCATGAAGTAGCGCGTCAGTTCCGGGCTGCGAGGCCAGAGGCGCTCGAGGGGTGTGGCGAAGAAGAGGGCCGTGGCCCAACCCGGGAAAGCCATGCACGAGGCCTGGGTTGACCCGTCCAGCCCCCGCAATCGCGGGGCCACCGCACCGTACTGCGGGTTCTGCTTGGCGAATTGGAGCAGGGCTTCTGCCGCCCCAGGCTGCACCTGCGTGTCCGCGTTCAGCAAGAGTATGAACTCGCCGCGCGCGCGCGCGCAGCCCAGGTTGGTCGCCCGAGAGTAGCCAACGTTGTGTTCGAGGCCCAAGAGCACGACCCAGGGAAACTCGTCCCGCACCATTTCCGCCGAACCATCGCCACCCGCATCCTCCACCACGATGACCTCGGCGCCCTGACCGCAGACCGGCCTCAAGCTCAGCAGGCAGCGGCGCAGAAGCTCGCGTGTGCGCCAGGCACAGACCACGATGCTCAGCTCCGGGCGAAGTGTGGTCACGATGCACCCCCCATCTCCTGCACAAGTCGTCCCATCAGGGTGTCGACCTCATGGTCTCGAGCGACGATCGCACGTAGATGGGTACCCAGTTCCTCGTACTCGGCCGCGGGCATTTCGAGCAGAGTCTGCGCACGCTGCGCGAAACCGTGGGCGTCACCGGCAGGGAAGCCAAGGACGGGCGCCTGGCCACCTAGTTCCTTCAGTAGTGGAACGAAGGACTCGTTGCAGGTCAGCACGGGCACGCCGCAGGCCATGGCTTCAAGCACGACCTTGTCGACACTGCCCGTGCGGCTCCCTGAAACGAACAGGTCGGCGCCTGCGTAGAACTTCGGCACGTCGGGATAGGCCACCGGACCATGCAGATGCAGGCGGCCCGCGAGACCCAGGGACTGCGCTTCCCCCACGACTTGCTCAGCGTACGCCTGATCCCCCGGTGCCAACGCCCCTCCTGCCCAATCCAGGTGGGCGTCGAGTCCACGTTCCACCAGCAACGCCAAGCCGCGCAGGAGCGTCAGCGCGTCCTTGGCGGGCGTCAAACGGCCCACCGAGAGCAGCCGCATGGTCGCACCCTCGGCGCGTGGCCCGCTCGTGCCTCTGGATTGAAAGTGCTGCAAGTCGATTCCGTGACCGGTGACCGTTTTCTTGGGTGTATCCACGCGCATGGATTCCGGCGAAGCCGTGAATACCTTGTGGACCACCTTCACCGCCTGCTTGAGCCGTTGATCCACACCTTTGTGCGTGTACCACAGAAAGTGTCCCACTCCGTGACGCTGCGCCTGTCGCGCGGCCAGGGTGGAGTAGCGAGGGACCATGTGAGTCAGCAGCGTGTCGAACCCGCCTCCAGCGAAGGCCTCGCCCAAGAACCGCCGGTAGCGCAGGTAGCGGCGCAGGAGCCCGCGGCGCCCGACGACCCGCACCTCCACGTTGTCGGGAAGTCCGGAAATGTCCCCCACCTCTAGGGCCACCACCCTCAGAGCCTCAACCCGAGCAGCCAAGCCTTCAACCCAACGGAAGACGAAACCCAGGACCGCGTCCTGCCGGTCCAAAACCTGGGTCACGAAGACCAACTTCAAAGCTGCACCTCGGGTTCAGCAGCCAGTCGGCGCAGGCCGTTGGCGTAGTTCGCGAGGGTGGAGTGGAATTCGAACTTTTGTGCCCGCTGCACAGCCCGTCGGCCCATCTCAACACGCACGTCCTCGTCCACGAGCACGCGCTCCAGGGCTACGGCCACGGCATGCGGATCCCAGCCCGCCAGGCCACCGGCCAGGCCATCACCCACCAGCTCACTCATGACCCCAACAGGCGTTGAAACGACCGGCGTGCCACAGGCCATGGCCTCTACCGTGAAGCGCGGCCCCCCCTCGCACGTAGAGCCACACACGCAAACACGGCTGGCCCGATACAAGTCAGCCAACTCCGCAGTGGAGTCCACCCAATCGACGAACGTGGCGTCCAGATTACGCTTGCGCGCCCGCTCCTGCACGCGAGCGCGCAGGGGGCCGCGTCCCACGAACAGCGCACGCACACGCATGCCCTTGCGCTTGAGCAGGGACAGCGCGTCCACGATGCGGCCGATGCCCTTGTTGACCACCATGCGCCCCACGAAGATCACGTCGTACTTGTACTCAGCGACCGCGCCGCTCGGCACCGGGAAGAAGACCCCGTGGTCGATGTAGAGGGAGGGCAGCACCAGGATCTTGTGCTCGGGAACTCCCCATCCCCTCAGGAGTCTCGGCATCTGTTCGTCATTGACGACTCGAAACGCCACAGCCTTGTTGCGTGCCCACCGAACGTAGATGCGAGCAATGGAGCGGTCCATGCGCTCGCGCAGGTTGGCAGAAACGGGCACTCCGGGCACGTGGTGCAACTCAGAGAGGTACGGAATGTCGAAACGCTTGGCGAGGTGAGCACTGCCCAGGCCGTTGTAGAACCACCCGTAATCGTGGCTCACGATCAGTTGGTGGTGGTGTTCCTCGACCAACTCCGCACCGCGACCCGTGATGTATCGCACCATGCCGCGGCGGGTGACATCTGCAGGGTGAAAGAACACGTTGTCGTGGATGCAGCGTACGCGGACGGGGCCGTCGGGCTTGGGACAGAGCACATCCACGCGCTCAAAATAGCGCGAGAACTCCGCTTGCATGGAGTAGTACGGTCCGCGTTCCCCGAGGGTGACCTGGCGATCACCGGACACCATCAACAAGCGCAAGGGTTCTCCTGAAGCAGGGTCTGGTAGAGCGCCTCCAGGCGCTGGGTCAAGGCCTCAGCGCTGTAGCGCGCTGCGACGCGCATCCGTGCGCGCTGCCCCATGTTGGCACGCTCTTCCGGCTCATCCAACAACTGCGCCAAGCCATAGGCCAACTCGTCGACATTCTCGCCCAAGAATCCGGTGCGCTCGTGGGCCAAAACCTCTCCTACGCCACCTACATCTGCCGCTACGGCCGGAACTCCGGCTGCGCCGGCCTCGATCAGGGCCACCGGCAGACCCTCGCTGCGCGACGTCAACAGGAGGGCGTCCAGTCCGGCGAGGACTGGGCCCATCTCGTTCAAGGCGCCGAGCATGTGCACGCGCTCGGAGCACTTACCAGGCAAATTGCGAATCGCGCGCTCAAGGCCCCCACGCTCAGGGCCGTCCCCGACGTAGACCAGATGCAACTGGGGATAACGGTTGGCAAGCAGTTCGAACACGCGCAGTGCCACCTGGGGTTGTTTGACCGCTGCGAGTCGTCCAATCACGCCCACCACGAATGCGTCGGAATCCAGACCCAGACGCCCTCGTAGTTCACCCGCGTGTGCGTCAAGGTTTTCAAAGGGAGTCAGGTCGACGCCGGGCGGAACGACGACCAACTGCTGCTCCTCGGCCACACCCAGCCTCAATAGATCCTCGGCGGTCGCGTGCGACACGGCCACGATGCGTTGCGTTCGCCGGGCCAGTCTTCGCTCGTGGGCCACCAGCGCGCGGGAAAGAAACCCCGGAAAATAGCCCTCCAGCACGTGTCCATGGAACGTGTGCACGCAGCGCACTTGAGGCACGGACTTCGCCGCCCAACGACCGATAGCACCGGCCTTCGAGGCGTGGGTATGGAGCACGTCCGGCTGGAAATCGGAAAGCGCCCGGCGCATGAATCGTGTGGCCCGCCAGTCGCCCCATCCACTAACACCACGCCTCAGCCCCGGCACGCGCACCACGTCGACCCCCTGGGCAATCAAGTTCTCGCACAGGTCCCCCTCGCCGGGTCCAGGTTGCCCGACGAAGACCCGCAAGGTATGACCTGCTGCAACAAGCCGAGGGTCGGAAGCGAGCACCTGCCGAGCCGGCCCCCCCAGGTTCAACCGCGTCAGGATGCGGGCAATACGCACGGGCGGAGCATCTCCTGTTCTGCCCACTGCAACGCTTCGAGGATCACTTCATTCAGAGTTCGTTCGTGTCCAGCCAGACCTAACCGGCGCGCGCGCGACAGATTGGGTACGCGGTGCTGAACTTCATCGAAGCTGGAGCCGAGGGTCTGCTTCGGGTCGACATGCATCAGGCACGACTCGCTTAACCCGGCCAGTTGCGCGACACGGGCAGCGAGTTCCATCACGCTGCAGCGCAACTGTCCTCCCAAATTGAGCGGTCCACATGCCAGGGCGTGAGCGGGCCCAGCTTGCAGCGCCAACTTCACGATATCTCCGGCCACATCCTGCACGTGACCCAAGGTCCGCACTTGAGTGCCAGGCCCATGTATTGGCAGCGGCTCACCGGTCAGCGCGCAGCGCACAAAGGTGGGTAGGACCATTCCGCTGTGACCGTCCTGATCGGGACCGACGACGTTAAAGAGACGCAGGTGGAGGGGCGCCACGGGCCAAGCATTGCGGGCCCAGTCCTCGTCCAGTAGCAACTCCACCGCCCGCTTGGAAGCGGCGTACGCCCAGCGACCTGTTCCGTTCGTGGATCGCAAGTCGCTGGCTTCATCGAGGGGCTGCGATGACTCACAGTACACCTCGCTACTCGACGCGCTGATGACCCGAGGTGGGTGCGAGAGGCCAGCCAGCGCCTCGATCAGGCTGGTGGCTGCGGCCTGGTGCTCCTTGCGACAGGCCTCGGGGTCGGCAAGAACACGCCGCACACCCACGCGCGCCGCTAGGTGGATGACCGTATCGAAGGGTCCCGCGCTCCGCAGTAGGTCGTGGAACACCCCCGCACGGGAGACATCCACGCGTCGCAGACAACCGATCAAGCCCGCGTCCGGCCCACCCGCAAGCCGCTCGGGCCCACAGGCAGAGAGATCGTCCGCGACCACGACCCTGTGACCCAGGCTCCGCAGCTGACGGGTCACGCGCGAGCCAATCAGGCCCGCGCCCCCCGTGACGAGCAGGGCCTGAGTCGCGGGGGGATGGAATTCCATGGGATCGTTCGACGGCCGGAGCCGGGTCCTATTCCCGGCACGGCCAAGGTACCAATCCCCACCGAAGCAACGAAGCCCCCACCCAGCACAGCGCTTGGGTACGGCCGGAGGTCAAGCCCCCCCGATCCCCTAGAACAGGGTGAGGTGGTACAGATTCAGGAGGGTGTAGCCCCCCGCTGCCAGCCAGAGTCCCATCCGCGCCAGAACAAAGTTCTTGTGCAACGTGAGAACCACGAGGGCCAGCGCGATCAGGCCAGTCTTCCAGAGCACGAATCCCGAACGGCCGGATTCCAGCAGGGCGGCCGCTACAGGATTGAGCTCGATGCCTCCGGACTGCAGGTGAGTCAGAGTGAAGAAACTATCTCCGAGATTCATCACGCTGATCCACAGAACGGCCAGGGCCAGGGTCGTGGCATAACGATCCACGTAGGACCCCTCTCGCTCCTCTTCGCGACGTACGGTTTGGCGACGGCCACCAAATAGCGAATAACGAGAGAATCGCGGCGTGGGCCGTTTGCGACGATCCACACCCCGGTACACGCTGGACTCTGCTCCGGAGGCAGAACTGGAGGCCTGTCCCGCAGGGGCACCCTGGCCGGGAGCCGCAGCGGATGCGGGCAGCAAGTGGTCGAGATCAATGGAAGCCATGGGGGTAGTCTCCCATCGACATCCAGGACGACGGGTCTTTGCACCAGCTCGATTATTCGCGTCCTGGGGCGAATTCAAATGAGATCTGCGTCTCTCATTGGGAACGCGTGGGTCGCGCATCCTTGTGAAGTTCCGCAAGCAGAACGGTGGCGTAAGAGCCGGGGGGCAGAGTGAATTGTAGGCGGACTTCGTCCCCCTGGATCTCCCAGTCGAGTTCGCGGGGCCCAACGACCAGCGCGCGCCGGGCCCCCCTGGGCGCCACGCCGCCGGGCAGCCGGGCGAGTTGTTCGAGATCCAATCCGTCATGTTCGAGTGCCTCCCGCTCCCAGAGAGCGACCTCCGCGCGCGTTCGTTCAGCCGCGGGACCGGGCAATGGACCGCTTGGCACGCGCAGCAGGCGGTCGGCTTCCTGCTGCACCTCCGAAGCACCAATCACCTCGGGGGCAGGTTTTCCGTCTCCGGTCCACGGGTCAAGCAGCAGGTCCCCAGGTAGGACTCGCCGCACTCCCCCCGGTTGGCCCATGCGAGCCGTCAGTACGCGGTTGAATACCGAGGCCTGCAGCGCGGAGAGGTGCAGGGCCTGGGTGCGGCGTGGAATCGAACGCAGCAGGCTCTGCACATCTCCTGGCCGGCGGGCCATCTGCTTGGCCAAGGGAACCAAGGCCGGCGGTAGGTCAGGAATCAACCGTCGCGCCGCGCGCCATGGCCCGGCTTCGCTGCAGGCCAAGATCTCCAGCAGGTCCAGGGACGGGGAATTCGCCTGCCCCGGCTGCCCCCCAGCGAGCGTCCGCACATAGGCGCGTAGGTACTTCATCCACTGTCCCCTAGCGAGCAGGCGACCCAAGTCGGCGGTGTTCCCCCCGGCTCCAAAGCGCTGGGGTCCGTAGTAGTTGGGCAGCCCCTCCCGAACCAGCTGATCCAAAGCCCTTTGCAGGTCCGCGTAGCGCTGCTTGGGAAACTGCCGCAGGAGCAAGTCGAAGCGGTTGCCAGCCAGCTCGCCGACTCGCAACTTGCGCGCCCGACGCCCGGTGCCTAGCACAGTCAGGCCGGCAATCGAGAGTGCCGCGACCTCAGCCTGCTGTGCGTGCTCGATTGACAGGAACTGGCGCGTGACACCACGGCTGTCCTTGCGCCCTGCGTAGCCAATCTCGCGCGGCTCGCGGCCCAAGGCACGGGCAATGCGGCCCAGAGCTTGATCGCTGGAGAGTCCACGCTTTTCGACTTCGAACCCCAGGTGGGTCCATGCGGGTTCGCCCGCGCCCAACTCCTCCAATGGAAGCTCACGTACACGAAAGTCCTCTTGCCGGGCCGAGTGCACAAAGTGAATCGGCTCAATAGAGGAGGTGCAATACACCTGCGCAGGCTCGCCGCTCTGCCGCATTGGCCGACAACCGGACATGGGGTCAGGATACTCGCCCCGGCACCGGGCACGAGGTCCTGCGCCTCGCCACTGCCACGGCCACGGTCACTGCCCCTCGTATTGCGGATTGAGCTGTGTGGGAACGGGAGCCTGCACACGCTTGCGCCAGGCGTGCAGTCGTCCGAGCAGATCGGAGGCTCGCGCAGCGTGACTCAGGGCGAGGTTGGTGGACTCCGAGGGGTCAGATTCCAAGTTGTAGAGCTCCAGTCGGTTGTCTTCGAAGAACTCCAGTAACTTCCAGGGCCCGCGCCGAATCGCGCCCACGGGCGTCGTGCGCCAGGGGCCGTGCTCCTTGAGATAGCCTTCCAGGTAGACGGGGAAGTGCCAGAACAGGCCTTCTCGCTCCGGCAGCGCTCCTCCGCGCAAGCAGGGCCAAAGGCTGACCCCATCGAGTAGCAACTCCGGGTCGCGCTTCACACCCGCCACCTCCATCAGGGTGGGGTACAGATCGATGCCAATCACAGGCTCGCCCGAGCGGCTGCCCGCGCGCACCCGGCCCGGCCAGCGAACGATGAGCGGCTCTCGAATGCCTCCTTCATAGAGCATGCCCTTCGACCCGCGCAAACCGCCGTTGTTTCCCCACGGCGAGCGGCCGCCGTTGTCCGAGAAGAACACGACCACGGTGTCGCGGGTGAGTGCCTGCTGCTCCAGGGTCTTGAGGACGTGTCCCACGGCCTCATCCATCGCGCTCACCATCGCGGCGTACTCGGCGAGCCGGCCGTCTCCCAGCTCCTCCGTGTAGGACTCAACGAGGTCGCGGCGGCCTTGAATCGGAGTGTGCACGGAAAAGAACGCGAGCTGCAAGAAGAACGGCCGCTCGGCGTTTTGTTCGATGAAGCGGCACGCTTCGCGACCCATGCGGTCGGTGAGATACTCCCCCTCGGTTCCATCCTCCAGATCAGGATTCGAATAGGGCGTGTAGTACGAACGCGGATGGCCAGCCTGATTCCCTGCAATGTTCACCCCAAACCCCTGACGGCGTGGGTCCGCTCCGAGATGCCACTTGCCCACGTGCCCCGTGGCGTAACCCGCTTCAGCCAGGGTCTCGGCCAGAGTCACAAATGATTCGTCCAGGTCGTTGCGGTTGGGTGTGGGAATCAGCTTGCGCAGTTTGGCCTTGCCACGGGCAGAGTTGTTCACGGTGTAGACCCCCGTGCGTGGGGAGTACAGGCCACTCATCAGGGCCGCACGGGTCGGCGCGCAATTCGGAGCGTTAGCGTAGGCGTTCTCAAAGACCATCCCCCCCGTAGCCAGAGCATCCACATGGGGCGTGCGGTGAACGGGATTGCCGTAGCACGCCAGGTCCCCGTAACCCAGATCGTCCGCCAGGAGCAGCACGATGTTGGGCGGGCGCTTGGTGTCTTGGGCCGAGAGGACCGCGCAGGCCACCCACATCAGCGTCACGCCCCAGGCCACGTGCTGCCTCATGAGAACAAGTGGTGCTGCACGGTGGAATGGTCGGCTGGCCCGATCAGGCGTCGGTCGAGGCCTTGGTAGGGATACGACAGGCGCCGCGTGTCGAGCCCCATGAGATGCATGATTGTGTCCTGCAAGTCGTGCACGGAGATGGCCCCCTCAGCGATGGTGTATCCCAGCTCATCGGTCTCCCCGACGATCCGCCCGCGGTGCACGCCGGCCCCGGCCATCCACATGCTGAAGCAGTCCGGGTGGTGATCGCGCCCCCAGTAGGCAGACCCGTTGCGCGCCTCGTTCATGGCCGTTCGACCGAATTCGCCGCCCCAAACCACGAGAGTCTCATCCAGCAGCCCGCGCCGATCGAGGTCGCGCAGGAGAGCGGCCACCGGTTGGTCGGTCTCTCGACACTTATTCGGCAGGGCTACCATCAGGTCGTCGTGCCTCCCCGTGCCGTGCATGTCCCAGCCCCAATCGTAGAGTTGCACCCAGCGCACGCCCGACTCGACGAGGCGTCTGGCCAGCAGGCAGTTGTTGGCGAAGGAGGCCTGTCCCGGCTGACTGCCGTACATCTCGTGTGTGGCTTCCGACTCGAGCCCGATATCCATCAGCTCGGGCACGGAAGTCTGCATGCGGTAGGCCAACTCGTACTGCTCGATACGCGCCTCGGTTTCCGGATCTCCCTGCTCTTCCAAGTGACGACGATTGAGTTGGGCCAGGGCATCGAGAGTGAGCCGACGCAGACCGCGCCCCATGCCCTTGGGATCACTCACGTAGAGCACCGGATCTCCCTGACCTCGCAAGCGCACGCCCTGGTGGGAGGATGGTAGGAACCCACTGCTCCAAACGCTCTTGCCCGCAGAGGGATCGCTGCCTCCGGAAACGAGGGTGACAAAGGAAGGCAAGTCGGCGTTGAGCGTACCCAGGCCCCAGCTGGCCCAGGCCCCCATGGCCGCCGCTCCCACAGCCTGGTCGCCGGTAAAGAGACGCAACTCCGCGGGGCCGTGGTTGAACTGGTCGGTGTACATGGAACGGATCAAGGTGACCTCATCCATGACCTGTCCCATGTGAGGCAGCAACTCAGAGATCTCCACGCCTGACACTCCGTAGCGGCGAAAGCCGTGCGGCGCACCCAAGAGGGTCGGGTGGCCCTTGATGAACGCCAGTCGTCGACCCTCGATAAATGCCTGCGGACACAGGCTGCCGTGCAACTCGCGCAACAGGGGCTTGGGATCGAAGAGGTCCAGCTGCGGTGGCGAACCGGACATGTGCAAGTAGATCACCGAGCGTGCCCGGGGCGCGTGGTGGGGCTTGGGCGGGTCGTCGCGCAGAAGGCTTTCCGCCTTGGGCGCAGACAGGTCCGCCAGGGCCATGGCGCCCAGTGAAATGCCCGCACGGCTGAGAAGCGCTCGCCGGGTCGACCCGGCCTGGTACCTGCTCAAGGGATCGGCCATCAGTCTTTCACCAGGAACGCGTCGAGGTTGAGCAGCACATTGCCCACGGCGGTCCAGGCCGCGGCCCGGGCGGGATCCTGTCCCTCGGGCAGGGGGCCCAAGGGATCGGTGGCCAGGGCCAGGGCCTGGTCTGGCTGCTGCTGCAATTCGTCCAGGGCTGCGGCAAAGAGCTCGGCAAGCACCTCCACATCTTCCGCAACCGGAGGACGCTGCAGCGTCAACCACAGACCGTGGCGAATGCCGTCGCGCACACCGCCCGCACTTTCGGAGTCCATGCGCCGACCCAGGGACTGGGCCATTTCCACGTAGACCGGATCGTTGAGGGTCACGAGCGCCTGCAGGGGCGTGTTCGTGCGGATGCGGCGCGAGATACACATCTCGCGACTGGGTGCATCGAAGATTTCGAGGGATGGATAGGGGGTGGTGCGTCGCAGGAAAGTGTACAGACCGCGGCGGTAGCGGTCCTGTCCTTGGCTGGTGGCCCAGGTGCGCTCTCCGTTGAAGGCGGCCTGCCACAGGCCCGGCGGTTGGGGCGGAAACACGCTGGGGCCGTGCATCTTGGAAGACAACAGGCCACTGGCCTTGAGTGCCTGGTCGCGGATCATCTCCGCCTCCATGCGAAACGTCGGACCGCGGGCCACGAGCCGATTGAGCGGGTCGAGTTCTGTGTCCTGCGCGCTTGCACTGGAATCCTGACGATAGGCGGCCGAGGTCACGAGGGTCTTCAAGAGCGCCTTCTGATCCCAGCCGTTTTCCATGAACTCCACCGCCAGCCAGTCGAGCAGATCCCGATGGACGGGCACGGATCCCTGACTGCCGAAGTTCTCTTCACTCTCGACGATTCCGATCCCAAACAGCTGAGCCCACAGTCGGTTGACCGCCACGCGCGCGGTGAGGGGATTGTCCCGTTGGATGAGCCACTCAGCGAATCCCCGTCGATCGGCTTCGAAACCCTCCGGCAGGGGGTGGAAGGCCGCGGGAACCCCGGGCTGCACCTCGTCCACCGGGTTCAGGAAGTTGCCCCCGCGCAGGGTGAAGGACTGGCGGCGTTCGGCAGGTGCAACGGCCACCAGGACGGGCGTGCGAGTCGGCTGGAGTCCATCGATGTCCCCCTGCAGCTTGCGGCGCTGCGCGCTGAGCTCGCGCCGCAGAGGATCGTGGTCGCGCCATAGGGCGGCGAGTTGTGTCTCCTCCTGTTCGCTGGGATCCGCCGCGGCCAGGGCCTGGTGCAGGGCGGGGTCCATGGCGATCAATGGACCGCTCTGGTCGCTGACACTGAAGCGCAGGGCAGCCAGGGTGTGGTCGTACCCGTAAGTCTGCTCGAGCTCCAGTCTTAGAACGCTGGCCTCGTCGAGTACGAGGGGAGACGCGAAGCGGAACACCGCCTCGTGGGATTGGTCGAGGCGCGGGGCCACGGCCCAGCCCGAGTCGGGTGCCAGGTTTCCATCCAGTGCCTCGGCAATGGAAAAATCAGCCTGGGACCAGGAAGCAGTGGGCTCGACCAGCACCAGACTTTGCACTCCCTTGGGACCCAGACTGTGGGCACCGGCGTGGACCACGGGCCCCAAAGCGTGATCCCAGGTGGGCGATCCCTTGGCGTCCAGCACCGTGAGTTGCAGTCCACTGGAACGGGTGTGCAGTCCCCCATCGCTGCGGAAGAAAACACGCACCTCGTCGATGTCCATTTCCCGGCCCAGATCCACTTCCCACCAGGGCTGCTCTTCGTTGGCCGTGTGGGTCACGGACTCTCCGTCGAAGTAGTGACCGTTGGTCTCGCCGTCGATGGCACGCTGGGCATCTCCCCCAAAGGTCGTGCTCGACTGACTAGCCTGGCCTGTGCGGGCGATGTTGTCGGCTCCGCTCCAGACTTGCACCTCCGCCAGGGACAGGACGCGCGCAGGACCGGGGAGTTCAAGTCGAATCCGTTGCCCACGCAGGGCAGTGGTGCGCGGCGAGCTGCTCGCACGCAGTTCATTGAGCACAAAGTTCCCATGGGCCGGACGTCCCGGACCGCGCCCCTGCTCCGCCAGGACTTCCAAGCGCAACCCATGCCAGGTGCCCGCCTCCAGTTGCAGTTCCACCTGGTAGAGGTCATCGGGAGTCTGGGCGCCAGAGGCCCGCAGGATTCCACTTCCGTCTGCGACCAGGTCCGCCCCACCCCGCGATAGGGCGCCGATCACCGGCGGCACGACCCAGGAGTCGTGGTTTCTCAACGCCGCAGCCTGCCAGGTCAGACGCGCTTCGTAGCGCTCCGATTCCTGAGCATCCAAGCGCCCGTCGATCTCGCTCAACTGACTGCGCAGATGATCCCTTCGCAGGGCCGTCTCGCGGGTGGGAGTCTCGAGCAGGGGCGCATCGTCGTTGGTGTCCCGGTCCACGGTCTGGTTGAAGATCGCCGCCAGGCGGTAGTACTCGGTGTAGCTCAGGGGATCGAACTTGTGGCTATGGCACTCCGCGCAACCCGCGGTCAGTCCCATCCAGACCTGCATGCTGGTGGTCATGCGGTCCTTGACTGCTGCCACACGAAACTCTTCGTCGTCCGTGCCGCCCTCCGTGTTGTTCATCGTGTTGCGATGGAAGGCGGTGGCCAGGCGCTGGTCGATGCTCGCCCCGGGCAGCAGGTCACCCGCCATCTGTTCGCGGGTGAACTGATCGAAGGGCATATTCTGGTTGTAGGCATCGATGACCCAGTCCCGGTAACGCCAGATGGTGCGCAGGGGATCGGAGGTGTAGCCCTTGGAGTCCGCGTAACGCGCCAGGTCCAACCAGACCCGGGCCCAGCGCTCGCCATAGGCACTGGAGGCGAGCAGCTCGTCCACGAGGCGTTCGTAGGCAAGCGGACTCGGATCCGCCGCGTAGGCCCGGGCCTGGTCCGGTGTCGGGGGCAGGCCCGTCAGATCCAAGAACACCCGCCGCACAAGCACGTGGGGATCACTGGGTGGCGAAGGTTGCATGCCCGCCGCTCGCATGTCGGCCAAGAGCAACGCGTCGACTTCATTGTGGCCCCAGTCACCGGCCGAGCGGACAGGAATCTGTGGGCGCTGCACCCGTTCAAAGGCCCAGTGACCCGAATACTGAGCTCCGCCTTCGATCCAACGACGCAACAGTTCGACTTCGCCCTCTTCCAGCGGATCCCCATGACCCGTTGGGGGCATGCGCACATCCGGATCCGCAGCCTGTACGCGTCGCAGCAGCTCACTGCCTCCCACATCCCCCGGGCTCACTGCCACCTTGCCACTGGGCAGCAGGGCCCGCGAGCCCACGCGCGAATCCAGACGCAACCCCCCCTTGCGCGCGCGCTCGTCAAAGCCGTGGCAGGTGAAACAGCGCGTGGCCAGCAGGGGCCGGATCTGGCCTTGGAAGTCGACCGCGGCCCCGGGCTTGTCGACGTCTGTTGCAGCCCCCCCGGTTCCCGCCAGGGCGAACATCGTCGCTAGGCCTGCGATCGCCAAGAGCTGCATTCCAGCAGCCTAACAGTGACGCGTGGGTTTTGCCCGCGGTGTCCAAATATACGGCCGTGCCCAATAGCCCGTGATTGCGACGAAATCCAGGCACGTATCCTGGGGGGATGGTGACCGAATTCTACCCTCTCCAAGTCTTCCTGCTCACTCTCTCCGGTTTCGTGAACAGGCATCAGATCGATGTCATCGCGTACCTCGTTGAAGAGAATCGGGTCCTCAAGGAGCAGGTGAAAGGACGACGCCTGCGGCTCACGGACGACCAGCGCAGGCGGCTTGCTGAAAAGGGCAAACGTATCGGCCGCCAGGCCCTCAATCGCGTCGCGACGATAGTGACTCCCGACACAATCATGCGCTGGCACCGACGCCTGATCGCCGCCAAGTGGACCGATAGGGCTGAGCGGGTGAGCAGGCCCGGCCTGATGATGAGGATCAAGGCGCTGATTGTCCGGATGGCCACCGACAATCCCGCCTGGGGCCACTGCCGGATCCAGGGCGAACTCAAGTGCTGCGGGCACAGGGTCGCGAGCAGCACGGTCGCCAATGTGCTGAAGGACAACGGGATCAAGCCAGCACTGGACCGTCCGTCGTGCTGGAAGTCATTTCTGAAAGCCCACTGGGGACTGAACGCGGCCACTGACTTCTTCTCGGTCGAGCTCTGGACGCAGCCAGACGCTCGATGAACACCAGCGGGTCGAAGACGAAGTGAGTTGTGCCGTCTTTGAAGGGGGCGCGCAGCTCATGCACGACCTTGCCCTGCGCGGTGAGCGCAAGGCGCTGGGAGGACAGGGGCGGGCGCGTGATGTAGCGACACAGATGCTCCAGACGCGAACTCTCCCCAGCCTCGACCTTGACCGCGGCGTGCAGACTGAAACCGTCGAGCTGGGCACACAGATTCTTGAACTTCGGAGCCTTGCGCCGGTTGTGTGTGGGGGGCTGACCCAGGCGGGAGACGCGGGCGCCTGCGGCGGGGCCCAATGCGACTCGACCCTGGAGGGAGGCGGCTACCAGTAACGGGAGCAGAGCCTGATCTTGGCCCGGGGCGGAGACGTCGATCTGCGTGTCCTCTTCCATCAGGCCACGGCGGCGACACAGGCGCAGGACTCGGGAACGCACGGTGAGAAGCGGCCGGAGCGGGCGCGCCGTCGTAGGTGAGCTGCTACGTGCGCGCGGGGTGCAGAGCTAGGCGTGTACCGTACCCCCCTGCCGGATTGGTGCTGCAGGGAGCGCCACTACGTAGCGGGTGACGGGGGGCCAGTTGGGCTCGGGGGAAGAGAATTGCGGTGGCTAGGCCGACCCCCGTCAGGGTGAGACCCGATTCTGCTTCCGGGCCCCACCGACGCCGGGTACGCTAGGCCTCATTCAAGGGTGAACAAGCCCGCTCAAGCCCAATCTTCGTTCACGCTCAGCCCCGGGAACAGCCTCATGAACACCTGCACAGCAACCTCCAAGAACGATCCAGAACACCCCAACACTGACGCAGGAACGACGATTGGAAACTGGGAGTATCAGCTCTGGGTCGACCTGGGAGGGGCGAGCCTCACTGGCGGGGAGTGTGGGGAACTCTCCAAGAAATGCGAGATGAAGGGTGAGGCTCGGGCAGGAATCGTCTGCCGTCCAGCGGGCGACCCGCCGGGCACTGAATACCGCCAGGCCTCAGGATGGCAATCTCACGTGAACTATTCGGAGATTTGCCAAGAATGGCACGGAAACAACGACTGTTCCGGTTCCCAGGGGGAGCCGACTTGGTCCGTGAGTCCGGGCGTGGACCCACAGCCCACAAATGGCCAGTCGGACACTAAATTCGGTGTGGATGTCAAAGCTGCATGCAATGACACGGCCAACTAGGAGACTGTCACCGTGACCGTCACATCGGCCAATGGGAATTCTCTCACGGGGAAATTGACACTCATTTGTGGCGTGTGCGACTGAATCCACCATCCGAGAGGCCCACCCGGAGACGGGTCTACACCTTCGCAGGCGCTGGGCGCCACGGGCTCCTGGGGACCACTCGGGCGGACGAGTCCCCTCTATCCAATTGTAGGTACGTCTTGGCACGTTCCATCAAAGCGTCCTAGGGGGTGGTCATGCCCCGTTTTTCATTTCGGAGACCCGGCCCCGCCCTGATTCTGGTTGGGGGTCTGTTCGGAGCATGGGTGTTCTTCATCAGCGACAACGATCGGGTGGGCACCGGACGCGTGGATTGGGGAGCTCCCAACGAGGGCTATGGGGAAACGCCTCTCAAACCAGCCGGATCCGGTGAAGGAGAGCCCTTGGAATCGGATAGGGAGAGCGAAGTGGGCCATGATGCCGCAACGAAACGCAGGCCGCTCAGGGGCTCAGGCAGCGAGTCATTCGTAGTGGATGTCCGGGATGCCCTGGATAAACCTGTACCAGGTGTTTCGCTCTTTATCGCCGCACGGGACCCCCTCGGTGGCAGTTGGTGGGAGGACGAAGACTTGCTTCCTCCTCCGCGCGCAGCCACGTCGCTCACAAACGCGCAAGGACTATGGAGCCCAACGGACGCCGAGGACTTGAGTGCGCGTGAACGGCGGCACTGGATCGTGCCGGGGGTGCTTGGATGCTCGGCCGTGGAGCAGGCCCCCGTGGGCCAGAAGGACACCAGATCGCCCGCGATCATCCGGCTGCCCGGATGCGCCCCGGTCAAGGTCGAGGTGGTCATGTCTTCTGGAGAGCCCCTGGCCAATGCCTCGGGCTTCGCCCTGCTCGCCTTTGACCAGATTCCCGATCGCTGGAGCCCTCCGATCCCCGCTCTGGCACGCCATCTGGCATCGGGGGAAGCCCTATTTTCACACGTCCAGGTGGGCCGAGCCCTGGTCGGTCGGGTTCACGTCCGGTCCTTCGGCAGGGCGCTCATCTTGGACTTCGAGGACTTGGGCCCACGTGCGACGGGAACTGAGCACACCATCCGGGTTCAGGCTCCGGATCTGTGGACGTTCCGCGCCCGGCTGGTGGGCCAAGCGAATCGGCGTCCCGTGTCAGGTGAGTTTCGAATTGAACTGGACTCCCCCTTTGGAAGAACGACGGCATCTGGACGGGCCGACGAACAGGGCCAATTGGCGTGCACACTCCCCTTCGACTCGGTTCCCAGCGCAGGGGATGGCGGCGTGACCCTCCGGATCTCGGTGCAGGGTCAGGGGGAGTCCGATGAACACCGTGAGGGCGAGGTTTCCATACCCGCACCGCCGACCCCAGGTGAATCCGACTTGGGAGTTCTCGTACTCTCTGGCGTAGCGCCTCCTACGTTGACTCTGCTTGTAGGTGGCCAAGTTCACGGTCTGCCCGATCCCCTCCAGGGCCGTCTGCGAGTGATCGTCCAGCATCGATCCGCGGAAGCGACCGCCTGGAAGCACGTGCGCGACGCGCAAGCCCAAGTAGACCCGGATGGGAGTTTTGCCGTCCGCGGCCTTTCCAGTCCTGGGGATTGGCAGGTCACGGCCAATACCAACGACCTCTTGATGGAAGCCCCCATCCCATTCGAGATCGGCGACACGGACGTGCAACTCCGACTGCACCCCACGGGCGACCTGTCGGCGGTAGTAGTCAGCCAACCTGACGCCACGGTCACCGCAATACTGCGTCGGCCCCAGGAACCCGGCCCTGGGCTCTCCCCTGCGGTTGTCTACGACGGGAATGAAGCACGGTTCCACTGGAGACCCCTGTTGCCGGGCCAGTACGACCTGACGATCTTCACACCTGGGGGCAGTCCCTTGATCGAATTGGGGGGAATCGAAGTGACTGCGGGCCACACCACGGTCGACCCACGACTCAATCCCCTGGTGGTCGCGGGTCTATTCCGCAGTGTTCCGACCCACGTTCGGAGCCACGATGAACAGTCCCTCGACTCCTGGCTGGCCCTGCCCGAACATCCGGGCGTTCCGTGGCCACGCATGCACCAGCACGGTCAGTCGACTCTCTTCCTGGCTCCCGACGATGTTGGCCCTTGGTGGATCTGGGCTGAAGGCCACGCCGCCAAGCGCCTTGAGCAGATGCCTGATGTCTTGGCCCTGTCCCTGAAACGCGGCCCACAGGTCCGCATTCAGTGGGATGATCTCCCCACGGGCTTCACATCTCCGCAGATGCACGTCTACTTCACGCCCATCGCCCTCGACACCGTACCCGAGCAGATTGCGCGGCACATGCAAGTCGTCACGACCGTGGATCGCGCGACCGTCCCCGCTGTCCACCTGCCCGCCACAGGCACCTGGGCAGTCACGGTGAGAGGCACGGGCGACGAGGGCTCTCATCCTCTGCTCCAGGCCGGCTCCATCGAAGCCCGAACGGATCTCACGCAAGCCACCCTACGCATCCGCGCGCCCGAGTAGCCCGTGCCGCTGCTGCATGACCGGAGGATAAGGGTTTCAAAGGGTCAGCGCGGCGGGGGAGCCGAGCGGCGATGGTTTTGAACCTGGCTCCGTACTCTGGTACTGCGGATCCCGCCGCAGGTACTGGCCGCATTCTGCCACGTGGGTCCCAGACATCCGGATGACATGGACGTCTGGGGGCGCAGGAGGTTTCCCTCAGGTCAATATGGAGAGCCACTTCCCACTGACAACTCTCTCCACAGCCCCACAGGGGGAGTGGGTCGCAGCCGACGCCGCGGGCTCTGCTCCGTATCAACCGGCCACGTCCGCGTAGATCGCTAGGGTCTGCTCCACCATGCGATCCAAACCGAACTTCGCCGCCACCCGCTCCATGCCTGCCGCGCCGTAGGCCTGGCGTCGATCGGGATCGCCCGCCCACTGCAACATGGCCGCGGTCAGGGCTGGCGCGTTATCGGGGGGTACGAGTTGGCCTGTGATGCCGTCCTGCACAACCTCGGGGATGGCGGAGACATTTGTGGAGAGTACGGGTAAGCCGGCGGCCATGGCTTCCAGGAACACGAGGCCCAGGCCCTCCCAGCGGGAGGCCATCACGAATGCGTCGGCGGCCCCCAGCAGTGCGGGCACATCGCGCCGGATGCCGGCAAAGACACAGGTGCGGTCCTGTTCCACGCCCAGTTCCCGGGCTACGGCGCGGGCCCGTTGCTCGCCATCTCCGTAGGGATCCCCACCCACCAACAGGAGGCGCACGGGAGCCTGCTTGCGGGCTTCGGCCAGGGCCGCGATGAGCACCTCGTGGGCTTTCTGCGGAGCGAAACGTGCCACGCACAGGAAGACGACATCTTGCAGGCCGAATCCAAACTCGGCGCGCAGACGCTCGCGACTCTTGGAGTCGGCGGCCGCGGCAGCAAAGGGGGCCGGATCGATACCGTAGTAGACCCGCTCCTGGGAGGTGAGCGGAACGCGACCGTACTCGGCAATGAAGCGCCCCACGTGATCCGACAGGACGATCGTACGCGCAGGGATTCGTCCAATAAGGCCGTGCAAGCGGGACACGAAGGGACGCAGGAGAGCGCGCTCGTCGTTGTGCTTGCCTGAAACCAAACACTTGCCCTTGCCGAACAGGAACGCGGCAGCGGCGGTGACGAAATCCGCGCGCAGCAGGTGACTGTGCGCGGCCTCGCACCAGCCCAGGTGCGTTCGCAGTTTCCACGGGGCCAGAGGCCCTGAGCCCACATTGCCGACCCACTCTGCCCCCGCCTCCTTGTAGTCGGCCACCAGGGCGCCCTCACCCAGCAAGTAGGCCACGCGCACCGAGTGCCCGCGGGCCACCTGACCGCGCACTTGCAGCAGCACGTGCATCTCTGCCCCGCCCACGTCCAGGGTGCTGATCACGTGCAGGATTCTCACTGGACCTCCTCGTACACACGGAGAAGACCATCGACCATGGCATCCAGACTGAACAGTTGGCCCACGCGCTCGCGGCCCGCTTGTCCCAGGCCAGCACGCGCGCCGGGCTCCATGGCCAGGAGCCCTGCCAGGGCCTGACCCAGGGATTGCGCCTCAATGTTCTGCGCCAGGGTCCCGGTCACTCCGTCCAGTACCAGGTCCCGCGCGCCATCCACGGGGGTGGCGAGCACGGGCAGACCCGCGGCCATGGCTTCCAAGACGATGTAGGGCATGCCCTCCCAACGCGAGGGCAGGATGAGCAGGTCCAGGGCCGCCAGGATGGAAGGCACATCGTCCCGCGGGCCGGTGAATCGAACGCGTTCGCCGAGATCGAGCTGCTGGACTTGTTGGCGCAGTGGTTCCTGTGGGCCTGGGCCGACGATCAGAATCTGTAGGGATTCGCACCCAGGTTGGCGCAGGGCTTCGAGGGCCAGGTCCTGCCCCTTGCCCTCGTACAACAATCCGATCACCGCGGCGGTCGGCCGCGTCGGGTCCAGGCCCAACTGGGTCAGGTCCAGGGGCATGGCCTGCTGAACGCGGCGCGGGTCGATGCCATTGGGCACGATGCGGATGCGATCGGGCGGCACGACACCACTGCTCTCCATGGTCTGGGCCTCACCCGGACTCACGGCGATCAAGCGTTCGGTCTCTCGCGCCAGGCGCTCTTCCAGCTTGCGGAACAAACGCGTCTTCCAGGGGGAGAACTGGGCTTCGAACAGAAACGCAAAGGTGTGCGGCGTGTGGACGCGCTGACCGATACCCGTGGACAGGGAAGCGCGCCGGCCGAGTACGCCGGCCTTGGAGGAATGGGTGTGCACGATGTCCGGGCGCAACTCACGCAGCAACTTGCACAGTCGCCGATAGTCCCCGTAATCGCGCAGGGGCGAGACGGGGCGCACCATCTGAATGCGATACACGTCCACCCCCTCCTGCTCCAGGGCGTCGAGCTCCTTGGGAAAACCCGGGTCGCGCAGGGTGGCCGCGGCCACGTGCACATCCACGCCCCGGCCCTTCAGGCCCCGGGCCACATCCACCAAATGCCGTCGGGTTCCCCCGATGGTGGCCTCCATCACGTGCAAGACGCGCACGGTCCGAGTTCTAGTAGGCGCCGGTGCCCTTCGCAACCGCGAAACCGGTCAAGGCGATAATGACCAGGTCGAGCAGCAGGGATTGGTTCTCGATGTAGTACAGGTCGTAGTCCAAATTCTCATGAATGGACTGGGTGCGGGCGTAGGAAATCTGCCACAGCCCGGTCACGCCGGGCTTGGCCCGTAGGCGCTCCTGGTCCGCAGAATTGTACGTATCGACGATGAATGGCATTTCCGGCCGGGGGCCCACGACGCTCATCTCGCCGCGCAGAACGTTGAGGAAATTGGGCAGCTCGTCGAGGCTGTAGCGACGCAGGAAGCGTCCAACACGCGTGACCCGCGGGTCGTATTCACTCTTGGGCGCCAAATCATCGCCACAAGAAGCGTGGTGCATCGTCCGGAACTTGAACATGCTGAAGACCTTGCCATTGCGGCCCACGCGCGTCTGCCGAAAGAAGACCGGCCCGTGGCTCTCGCGCTTGATCAGGATGGCGGAGATCAAGAAGAAGGCCGCACCGAAGAGCAGCACGGTCGAGGCAATACACACATCCATGGTGCGCTTGACCCCGGCGCCCAGCAAGTTGTCGCGCCGCTCAGGCCTGGAAATGAGCGGGATCGAGTCCAGGTTCTCGATGCGCACGTTGTAGCTCATCAGATGGTAGAAGCGCGGGACCACATGGTAGTTCACGCCCAAACTCTCGAGCTCCGCCACGAGTTCCATCACTTCCTGTTCGGGTGACTCCGGTAGGGCGACGAAGACCTCAGAGATCTTGTGCAGGCCTAGCAGGTGTTCCAGGTTGTCCGTCGTTCCCAAGACCCGACTGCGTTCGATCATGGTTCCCACGCGGCTCTTGTCCGCGCCGATGAACCCGACGAAATTAAGACCGAGTGTGGGCACAAGCAGGAATTTGCGCTGCAGGTTCTGACCCGTGGCTCCCTCGCCAATCACGGCCACGTTGCGGTTGCCGATTCCCTTACGGTGCAGACCTTGAATCACCTTGAAGGAGATGAAACGACTAATCATCGTGAACACGAGAATGAACACGAAGGCCAGGAACAGCACGACACGCGAGTACTGATCGGGGTTCTCCGCCAAGTCCACCGCGCGGTGCAGGGACACCAGGTAGCGGAACATGCCCGTCGCCTCCTCGGTCGCTTCTGCCGTGGAACCGCGCAGAAACACAATCAAAGTCAGCACGATGAGGAATGCCGAAACCGCGCTCTTGGTCACGGCCTTGAATTCTTCGACGTTCAGCAGGCTCTTGATCGGCGAGTACATGCCGAACCAGTGGAAGCACAGCAGGCACACGGCAGCCGCGATGGAGAAGACTTCCCGATAGGTCTCCAGGTCGTTCGATGCGTCGACTTGGGCCGTGGCCGGCAGCATGGCCTCACGCAGCGCGAAGGCAGCCAGGCAGGCCAACACGACGACCAGCAGATCGACGATCACCTGGATCGAGAGGATCAGCGGTTCGAAGTTGCGGCGAACCAGAGTCCCGAGGGCAGTCATGAGACGGACCCCGACCGGTACCTGGGTGAGGTACCCTCAAGATCGATGGGCAGGGGGGACAGCACTGGCGTAACGCGGGCCCGTAGGGCCGCGCCCAATCCTATCTTGGACAACGAGTATCTGAATCCCCTACTCGCCTTGCGCTGGCTCAGAGTTGCCTCCAGCCATCCGCACAAGGGCTGAGCGGGGTCTCGAACCAACGTGGATGTCGCGCACTGCATTGAATGGGGACCGGTCCTGCCAGTCGGCCAGCAGCAGCAATCCACCCGAGCGGGGTCTCAAAATGAGTGGGAGCTAGCCTGCACGGCAGCCAGAAGGACGCTGACGGTATCGGCAGGAATCCCAGCCAGCCTGGGGTAGTTCTTGGCAAAGCGGCGGGCCGTTCCCAACCCAGCCAGGTCCGTCACCACCCTAAGGGCCGCCCAGGGCACGCCAGCCCGCTGTGCAACCCGCGCCGCAGCCGCTGTTTCCATGTCGGCCGCACAGGGCCCGAGAAACGCGCGCGCCAGACGCATCCGACGCCAAGGGGTTATGACGGGCCGATCGGCGGTGACCAACCAGCCCTTCAGGCCCGGAACAACGCTGCGCCAGATCGAGGCCAGAGGCTCATGGGCACTGACCTCGCGTCCCTCGCGGAGGGCCAGGTCGGCTTGGATTGTGCGCGCACAGTGCAGCAGGCTGCCCACCTGCATGCCGCGGCGCAGGGCGCCACAGGTGCCCACCACCAGCAGCCGGTCCAGTCCCTGGCTCACGAGCAGGCTGGCGGCCTGGGCGGCGGCCACCTTGCCCACGCCTCCCACACAGGCGAAGAGCTCGGCCCCTCGGGGGTCCGGCAATCCCGAATCCGAGAGGTCGAGCTGCAGCAATTCGAGCCCCTGCGAGCGCGAGCGCTTGATGACCTGACCCGCCAGAGCCCCCAGCTCCTCAGGCAAGGCGCACAAGACCCCCGTTCGATCGCGCACCCGTCCCATGACGACCATTGTGTCGCACGGCACACAGGGACAAAACCCCTGAGCAGGCGATGGACTCCGCCGCGGCCCCCTCCAGGCGCTATGCTCCTTGCCGTCCTTTATCTGCCTCCATGAACATTTCCATCACCGGCGCCACAGGTTTCATTGGCTCCTACCTGTTGCGTGCCCTTGCGGCCCAAGGTCACAGCATCCGAGCCCTGGCCCGCCCAGGCCGCGAGGATGCGGTGGAGCGCCCCGACGGCGCTCAGGTGGAGGTCTTCACAGGGGATCTGACCGATCCCGAGTCCTTGCGCGGGTTCCTTCGGGATGCCGACTATCTGCTGCACCTGGCGAGCGCTCACGACCACTTCACCGAAGAGCAAATGCAGTTGGTCAACGTGGTGGGCACGGAAGTCCTGATTGAAGAGGCCCAGAACACAGCGGCTGAGGACTTTCAATTCATTGTGATCTCGTCGGCGGTTATCGGCATGCCGGTCTACAGCTACTACCGCGACAGCAAACGCGTGCAAGAGAAGATCATCCGCGGCTCGGGTCTGAAGTGGGCCTCGTTCCGCCCCACCCTTGTCTACGGCGTGGGTGACATGCGCCACACGGCGCCCCTGCTACGCAAGTGCGGCGCCCAGAAGGGCACGTACTGGGTCAAGCATGAAGGCCTCTCCAAGTTGAGTCCAGTGCACGTGGACGACCTGGTGGATGCCATCATGCGCTTCTTCTCCTACGACCGCGCCAAGGATGTGGACTGCATCTACGAGATAGCGGGGCCCGAGGGCATCGCCTTCAACGAGTTCGTCGATCTCACCATCGAAGCGACGGGAGGAAGAGTGAAACGCCGCAACATCAGTCGCAAGTGGGTCGAGCGCGCCATCTTCCTGAAGGGGCTCTTCACGGACGTCACTCGGGAGCGCCGAGGAGCGGGTTACTTTTCGTTGCATCACGATCACGATATCCGGGCCGCCGTGGTCGAGTTGGGCTGGCAACCCCGGCCGTTCGAACAGGGCATTGCAGAGGTCGCTGCTGGAAACTGGTGGCGCGAAGACTCCGAGAGCGGAGAAGCCGGTCGCCTCGGCACTAGCGGAGTCTAGAGACCGATGCGCTAGTGCTCTGGCCTGAAGGCTAGGGTGTAGTACGCCCGCGGGTGCAGGACGGGATGGTCGTCTGCGCTGCGCACGCCGTCGAGGTGCAGTTCGTGCAACCAGCCTGCGCGCAGACCTTCCGCCTCGAGGTAGACCGAACGGCCATCGTCACCCAATGTGCAGGACTTGATCTTCAGATCTGCCCCTTCCACCTCAGGACTGCCGTAGGTGGAGTGCAGAATGTAAGTGAAGCTGGAGAGGGAGTACGAAGCTGGGTCCGTGGCCGACTGCGTATCCACATCCGAGGTGAAGGTCAACTGGAAGCCCTCGGGCCGAGCGCTCATCTCGAGCAACTCGAAGGGCACCTCGCCGGTCCACAGCAAGCGCTCAAGCCCGAAGCCTCGGCCATTGGTCCCGAGAGAAGGCCAACCGCGATCGGTGCCACCGACAAACAGCGAACCGTCCGGCCCCCACACTAGGCGCAGGGCACCCGTGCCCAATCGTCGGCGAAAGGGATAGCAGGCCCCCTGCCAATGACCTTGCACCTGCTCGAGGCTGACACGCATGACCGAAGCCTCGTACTGGTCGGTCACGAATACCTGGCCGGCAAAAGGGCCAAAGCGTCCGCCGGTTGTGTCCCAGACGAAACCCGCGGGAGCACGTCCCATTTTGTCTCGCGGAAACCACACGGAGGGCATCTGGAAACTGGGCACCTGCTTGGACACCTCGGGCATCAGCACGCGGTTCGGTATCGACCCCGGATGCGGGTAGGGCCACAGGTCCTGTTCGCAGGAGGGCAACCCGTGCGGGTGGCCTTGGAACGAACCGGGCTTGAGCAAGGACAACTTGCTCGCCCCGCACCACTCGCCCTGATTGTCCGTGTAGAAAACATCGCCCCAAGGACTGGCCTCAACGCCCGAGGGTGAACGCAAGCCACAGACGGTCGGAATCATCTGGCCGTCAGGAGTGATGCGCATGGCGAACCCGCGCCACGGGACCGCACCGAAGGGCTGGTCACCAAACGGCTTGTTGGTCGTGATCCAGAAGTTGCCATCGGGGCCCAGGGTCGGCCCGAAGTTGTACTCGTGGTAGTTGCCGCTCACGCGCCACGTGTCGCAGACCGTCTCGAACTCGTCGGCGCGGTCGTCTCCGTCCACATCGCGCATGCGGGTCAATTCCCCGCGCTGGGCCAGGTAGATCCATTCGCCTTGTCGCAGCAGCCCCAGGGGTTCCTGCAAGCCTTCGGCGAATTTGTGAAAGACGGCGTCCGTGGCGGGATCGCCGTACGCGTTCTCCACAACGAACACCTCGCCGCGCCGATTGCACACCAAGGGTCGTCCGTCCTCCAAGAGAGTCAGGCCGCTAACCTCCAAGACCATGGCCTCGGGAATGGGCAGGGGAACAAGGCGGTAGTAGTCCTCTTCCCGTGGGTCTTGAGGCAGCAGGGAAGCTGCAGACATCGCGAGTGACAACCCAAGTACGCTCACCAGATCACCTCCACTTTCAGCTGTGCTTGCCAGGGCAGCGCACCTTGACCAACCTGTTCCCAGCGCACGGGTACGCGTAGTTCCACATCCCTCCCCACCACAGCGGTGGGTTTTATGGGACCCGCTGAATCGGTGACCCGCAAGCGCAGGGGCGGGTCCATCGTTTCGAAGTGTCTCAATCCCTGTTCTCCGGGAGGTGGCATGGACCAGCCCTCTCCGCCCGACTCCCACCGGAACACGCGCAATGCGAGGTTGGGTACGGGGCGCGCTGCGCTCAGAGTCAGGTATCGAATGAGTCCCCCATTCAGAGGCTGCGGACGTTCTTCCAACTGAACGCCATTCCAAGAGGAGAGCAAGGTGGGCCGGCCCTGGGCATCCAATCGACGGCCGCCAAACGACCAGGAGGTCGCCGGCCACGGATCAGCCAGATCGGCGAGCGGCGCGAACGTGGCACCAGGTGGCCAGATCAACACATCATCCGAGGGCGGGGATTCCAACGCTCCGGCGCGGCCTTGCCAAGTGCCGCGCGTGTTGAAGAACCGTCCGCGCCAAGAGCTGTGCAGTCGCGCGGACTGCATGTCATAGGCGTAGTGGACCCATTCGGGGAAGCCCACCGCGAGGGTACGCGGGCTCACGCCGCGCATAAAAACGCCCACGCTGAGGGGGCGATCCTCGGGAATGAGTTCGTAGGCCAACTCCGGGCTGTCCAGCCCGCGCGGGGGCATCATGTTCTCGCCTTCCGAGAGGTAGGCCCACAGGGCCTGGACCTGCTGGTTCGGGTCCTGATCCAGCACATCCACAGGGCTCTTGCCCTCCAGCCAGAACAGGGGCATGCGCGTCTCCATGCCCGTGGCCTCCGGATCGAGCAGCAGTTCGGCAAACCAGTCGTACTCCAGGCGCTCCGTCATCCCAAATAGATCCACCGAGGTCACCCCCAACGACCGCATGCCGCCAAAGGTGTGACATTGAATGCAGCCCAGGCCAGCCGTGCCCGCCAGCTCGTGGCCAGCTTGAACCATGGCATGCGAAGCGGGAGGCGCGGGGCTCGACGCGGATGGCTGCCTGGCATCGACCTCGCGCAGGAGCCCTACCAGATCCTCAACGTTGTCTGCCCCGAAGCGTGGCATGCGAGTCTTTAGGTAGGGACGCACGCGACCCGCCGGCTCGGGAGAGTTGAGGTCGGCGAGCAACACCGTTTGCAGCCAGGATTCTCGGAGCTTGGACCCCACACCCGTCAGGGGCGGCGGGAATCGGCCTTCGTCACCTAGCTCGGCATTCTCGTCCCCGGCGAAGTAGTCGGCGGCGTCGGGGTGCGGCCCCCCAATTTCCGAACGTCGGTGGCAGGCGTAGCAATTCAAATGCTGCAGACGGCGGGCGACCACAGCGGGCTTGGATAGGGGCCGGGCCAGGTCGGGCAAGGAAGCCAAGGCCGCCAAAACCGCCTGCCTGTCTGCGGGCTGGTCGAAGACGATGCGTACCGGCCCGCCCTCCTGCTCCGGCGCCAAGCACCCCTTGGGCGCACGAGGATCCAATTCATCCAGCGCGGGTTGATTCGACAGCCACTCGCCGCGTTGGTCATCGAGCTGCGCGATTCCCGTGGTGTGGCAGGCCACACAACCCAGAGACTGAAAGCGCGCACGCCCCGCCGCGATGGCGTCCGGTGTCGCAGCACGACCTGCGTCCGGAGCGGGGTAGACGACTGCTGTATGACTCAGGGCCTCGGCCGGAATGGGTTCGAAGGCCCCCCCGGGTGCCTGCCATTTTACTTCAAGCTCCTCACCTCCCCCATGTTCGAACATGGAGACGCGCAGGGTGTGGGAGCCGGGCTGCAGGTCCAGTCCGCCCTCACGACTTTGGGGCGCATGCACTCCACCGTTGTCCACGACCATCTGGCCGTCAATCTCCAACCAGGAGCCGTCATCGGAGTGCAAGGAAAAATTCCATCGTCCAGCAACGGAAACCTCGAGGTTGCCGCTGAAGCGCAGGCCAAAATCGTCATTGCGCAGACGCACTCCGATGTCCAGCGCGTCCGTGCTGCCCGTTTCCGTCGGGCTGAATCCGGGCCAGTCTGGACTGTCCCCGGGCAGGTGGGCCTCGAAATAGTCGTAGCGCAGCCCAGGCGAAGCGGGATTGGGTTCCAACCCAAGCACCTGATCGCGCAGCAAGTACTTCGCGATGGCCAGGGCCTCCGCGCTCGAAAGGCCGAGATCCGGCATGTTGCCCGAAACCCTGACCGTCAGGGGGTTTTCGAGAAAGGCCGCCAGCCCGTGCACGTCGTACTTCTCGGACAACCAACCCGATTCAATCACGCGGTCCGGATGATCCAGGGTACCGGGGCGCAGGTAGACCTCGTCGTCGATCGTCTGCAACACGCCCGAGGGGGGCGGGCTGGCATCGGGGTCCTGGGCCTCGAGGGCCTGTTGGGCATTCAGTTCCGCCAGGGTCCAATCCAGGTCGTAGAGATCTTCGTGGGGTCGGTGACAGGCCACGCAACCCACCGAGTGGAACAGCTGCCGACCGCGTTCCATGCCCCCGGCCCAGACAGGGGGCTGGGGCGTCTCGGATCCGCCCAGGGTTCCGAGAAACGCAACCAACTCCTCAATGGTTTGCTCCTTCTCGTCAGCCGGCAATGCGGCCAGGAGGTCTGGCATGCGGTTGCGCGGGTGACCCTGGGCCGGGTTGGCCAGGAACGTACGCAGGTAGCCCGGCCGCACACGGTCGGTCAGGGCGGACAGATTGGGAGCCTCGGCGGAGAGCAGCCGCGAGCCCAATGGGTCCGAGGTGGAATGACAGGCGCTGCACTGAAACTCGCCCAGCAGGCGCTCACCTGGGGGCAGTGGCTCCTGGAACGGGGCAGCCTGCGCATCGGACTGAATGGCCAAGGCGCTGGGTTGAGTCAAGAGCCCAAGGGCGAACAAGAGCCCACACGTGAAGAGTCCGACAGGGGGTCGTCCCACGACGTTCGATCCAGTGGCCGTATTGATTATTCGTCTCCTCGCAATTTGACCAGGACATCCTGGTCCTCGATCGTGCTCATGTCCCCGGCACTGTCCACGCCAGCGGCGATGTCCCGCAGTAGACGACGCATGATCTTGCCGCTGCGAGTCTTGGGCAGGGCCTCGGTGATACGGATCTCCGCGGGCCGCGCCAACTTACCAATCTCGTCGGCGACGTGGGTCTGCAACTTCTGCTTGAGCTGCTCCGGGTCCCCCACGTCCCCAGCGGGCGTCACGAAGGCCACGATCGCCTGGCCAGTCAAGTCATCGGGACGCCCCACAACGGCAGCCTCGACGACGGAATCATGGGCCACGAGCGAACTCTCCACTTCCATGGTCGACAGCCTGTGACCCGAGACGTTGATGACGTCGTCTACCCGGCCCAAGATCCAAAAGTAGCCGTCCTCGTCCTGGCGCGCGCCGTCACCGGCCATGTACACGCCCGGCCACTTGGACCAATAGGTCTGCTCGAAGCGCTCCGCGTCGCCCCAAATCCCACGCAGCATCGAGGGCCAGGGCTTGCGTATTCCCAAGAGGCCACCCGCATTGGCGGGCAGGGGCGTGCCCTCCTCGTCCAAGATCACCGCATCCACCCCAAAGAAGGGGCGCGTGCAAGAACCCGGCTTGGTGGCCGTCACTCCGGGCAGGGGAGTGAGCATGATGCCGCCCGTCTCCGTCTGCCACCAGGTGTCGACGATCGGGCAGCGGTCGCCGCCAATCGTGTGCCTGTACCACATCCAGGCCTCGGGATTGATGGGTTCCCCCACACTTCCCAGCAGGCGCAGGCTGCTCAAGTCATGCCCCTGCACGTGTTCATCGCCCCATTTCATGAAGGCCCGAATGGCGGTGGGAGCGGTGTAGAACACGCTCACCTTGTACTTGGCACAGATCTCCCAGAATCGACCCGGGTGGGGCGCGTTGGGTGCTCCCTCGTACATCACTTGCGTGGCCCCGTTGGCCATGGGCCCGTAGACGATGTAGCTGTGACCCGTAATCCAACCCACATCCGCTGTACACCAAAACACGTCGTCCTCCTGCAGATCGAAGACGTAGCGCGTGCTGAGGTAGGCACCCACCATGTACCCAGCGGTGCTGTGCATGATGCCCTTGGGCTTGCCCGTGGAACCCGATGTATAGAGCAGAAAGAGGATGTCCTCCGAATCCATGGGCTCCGGAGCGCACTCCTCTGACGCGGCCGCGAGCGCCTCGTGGTACCAGACGTCACGACCTTCGGTCCAAGCCACCTCGTTCTCGGTGCGCCGCACGGTCAACACCGTGTGCACTTCCGGGCGCCCCTCGAGCGCTTGGTCCACTTCGCACTTGAGCGGCAAGACCTTGCCCCGGCGCCAGGCGCCGTCGGCGGTGATCACGGCCCTGCACTGACCATCATCGATCCGGTCCGCCAGGGACTGGGCGCTGAAGCCGCCAAAAACCACGGAGTGAATGGCTCCCAAGCGAGCACAAGCCAGGACGGCCATGGCCAGCTCCGGCACCATCGGCATGTAGATCGCCACACGGTCGCCCTTGGCCACGCCCCGCTCCCGCAACACGTTGGCCAGGCGACAGACCTCCCTGTGCATCTCACGGTAGGTCAAGCTGCGAGTGTCCCCAGGCTCGCCCTCCCACAGCAGCGCCACCTTGTCTCCGCGTTGCTCGAGATGCTGATCCAGGCACACGGCGCTGGCATTCAGCTTGCCCCCCTCGAACCAGCGCGCCCGCCCGGGCTGGCCGGGAACCAGCACGCTCTGGTAGGGCTCCATCCAGGGCAGCTCCTGGGCCACGCCATCCCAGAACACCTCCGGGTCCTCGATGGACTGCTGGTACATGCGCTGGTATTCCTCCTCGCTGGCCACGCGTGCCTTTTCCCGGAATTCGGAAGAAGGAGGGAAGCTGCGCGACTCGTGGAGGACGTTTTCGATCTGGCTCATGGCTCGTTGGGGTGGCAGGTGGGAACTGCGAGTGTAGCAGTCAGAAAGTTACGGGATTGGGGCAACCCGCGGGGAGGTCTTCCGATGGAAGGAGGGACGGTTGGCACCCCATGAATCACTTCAACGACAGCTCCCCCTTCAACGACCCCGAGCCCACCGATCCCGGACCGGGCGAGTGGGCTCTCGACTCCTCTTCTCTGGACGCAAACGCAGCCCAAGAGAGCCCCTCGGCCCCACTCGGAGACCTGGCCCAGGTGATGATCGTGGGACGCGATGGCCCCTGGGCCCTGGTCTTTGTTCCTCTGAACCGCGACCTGGTTTGGGTGGACCTGGAGCGCACACCGTTCCGGCTGCAGGATTACGATCCGCTGGCTGGTGGAGCGGGGGAAGATTCGACCGAGAGCCATCCCGGAGACTCCACCCCGGACCCCACGTTGGGCGGGGATTGGGACGCCGAGGGCGGCTGGCCCCTCTACTGATTCCCACTGGCCCGAACTGAGCGGTTGGGGGCTGAGACGTCCTCGGGGATAGGCTTCATGTGCGGCTCAGTTTCTGAACAGCACGGATTCCTCTG
>CAYXTP010000002.1:35216-56520 GCA_964467985.1 uncultured Planctomycetaceae bacterium | reverse complement strand
CCTCGGGGATAGGCTTCATGTGCGGCTCAGTTTCTGAACAGCACGGATTCCTCTGGGAAACTACCCCAGGCGCGCCAGCACATCGGCCACGGAATCGAACTGTGCAATGGCCATGATCCCGCCTCAGTGGCAGAGCGCTTGGCCGATCAGCGGCATGGAAAGTCCGCGCCCGTCTACATCGGTTTGTGAGGCGTCATCGCAGCAATGCATTCGAGGTTGAAGTAAGCATTTGGGAGCACATCCGGACGCACCCATGATTCGATGTTAAGAGCCTCAATTGCCCCCACCGTCTCGGCTGCCCTTCTCGCAACATAGTCCAGCCAAGTCTCGTCTCTTGCTCGCGGCGCCGGCTCCCAGTTTCACACGCCCGGTGGAGGGCCATCGCAAGTGGGTACCTTCCAATCCAACTCAAGCGTTGAGCCAACTACGACTCGGCGCCCCAGACTGCCTGATCCAATCCAACGATCGCCCCGATTAGGTCGGCAACGTCCCTGGGACGCCAAGCCAATTCACCGTTCAATGCTCGAAAGGTCTTGGCGATTATCTGTCGAGGAAGTGGTGCCATGACTACGTCCGCCCAACGGTCTAGCGCTTCAGCGGCGGGGCGCGGAGCGGACCGTCCGCTGCAAGTACTTGTTAAGCAGAGGCCCAGGGATCGTAGGAACCGAAGTTCCAAACGTGCCCTTCGGGATCGCGGCAAGAGTATCCCCGGCCCCCGTAGTCCTCGTCCTGAATTTCAACCAGGATCTCCGCGCCCGCCGCGACAGCTCGTGAGTAGTGTTTGTCGGCGTCGTCGACAATGATGTACGGGCTCTGAGACACGGCGCCACCCAGCGCGCTCGGCGGCTTCTGAAGAGTGTCGAACTCGCTCGCGCGCACGGTGCCGACCATTACCATTCCGTTCCCGAAGACGAGCTGTGCATGGACGATTGTGCCGGCTTCACCGGGCACGACAAGGTGCTTCTCGAATCCGAACGCCTCGCAGAGCCACGTGATGGCTGCCGCCGCATCCTCGTATCGCATAGTCGGAATCACTGTCGCCGGTGTGGTCTTCGAGTTCTCGGCCATGACTCTCTCCTGTGTAGTGCGTCGGTCCAATTATGCCGCCCAACCAGGTTCATACAGGTCCCGGATAACTGATAGGCGGGCGAGCTGTCGTGGGGAACTTTCGAGCGGTTGCGGGAGCCGGTGCCTATGTACACGGGGTGTTTGGGGTTGCGGAGCTTGCGACGAGATTGCCTGACCTCTTCAACGGACCCGTACATCCTTGAGGCTCCCTGCAGTCAAAGTCTAGGGACTTCCCGGGGAACTCCGCTATCCTCCCTTCTTAGCCGACTCCTGTTTCCGACGGCGCGGCAGGTCAAGCGGCCCCTTGCAGTCTGGTCGGTCGTGGGAGCGGCTCCCACCAACCCGAGAGGCTGCTCTTGGCCCCAGCCCCGGAAGCGCAGTTGCTCAGATATCCACCAGGTCGTCCAAAGGGCTCGTGACCCCCAGGGGCCTCGGTTGAAGACGTGGGTGTAGATCATCGTGATCGTTACGCGTGCGTGGCCCCGGGGTTCATGTGACCGGGGTCGATTGAGCACGCATGGGGCGTCTGCGGCCCTGCTCCAGTGCCCGAGAAGCCACTCGCAAGGCCCCCAGGCGGGCCCTCTCGCCGGTACTGGGACCTTTTTGCCCATTTCCCCACCCGCTCGGCGCGCGGCGGTCGGAAGCGGGGGTATGGAACTGACTCCCCAATTTCCCCTCCAGCTATGCCGTGCCAACCCCCGGCGCGGAGCGGCGCTTGTCGTCGCGCGCTGGAATGCTTGGGCCCGCCTGTGGTTTCCAGAAACCGGCGAAGCGGCCTGGGTGAATTTGGACGAGGTCGATTTCAAGCCCCAACCTGCGTTGGGTTCAGATAGCGCATCGCGCGTCTAACCCACCCCCCCCTTGCGCGGGAAGGGCGACCAGGCCCCTGGGCTCCACCCCCCTGGAGGCCGGGGGCCACCTACACTTTCGGCTGACGGTGTGGTGGCCGGACATGTGGACACCCAGTCGTGCCTCACCCTGGCCGATTCAGACCGCGCGGCGGCGGAAGAGCGTGAAGTAGCGTGCGACCCGACTGGCAAGGCGCGCCGGTTGAAGTACCTCCCGCAACAAGCGCTTGGGGCGGGAGTAGAAACGTCGGTAGCCGCTGCGGATCTTGGCCTGGATCTCGTCTGCCCCCATCGCCGCCCCGCACTCCAGGGGCTGGAAACCCGTCAGGTTGGCGTAGTCGATGTCCTCTGTGCCTTGGACCTGTTTGTAGAGGGGTGTGCCGGGGTAGGCAGTGACGGCGCAGAACTGCACCTGGTCGGGGTCCAGGTCGTCCACCAAGGAGATGGTCTCGTCCGCCATGTCGGAGGTCTCTTCGGGGAAGCCGATCATGCAGAAGGCACGGGACTCGATGCCGTTGTCGCGACAGGCGCGGAACACCTCGCGTGCCGCCTCGTGATCGTTGAGCTTGTTGCCACAGTGGTCTTTCTGGATCCCCGCGTTGCCCGACTCGACCCCCATGGAGATGTGCTTGCAACCGGCGGCCCCCATGATCTCGAGCAGCGGGCGATCCAGGGTCTTGACTGCCGTCTCGCACTGCCAGACCAATTCGGTCATGCCGCGTTCGAGGATTCCCTCGCAGATGGCGCGTACACGGTCCTTGCGCGTGGTGAAAATCGGGTCGCGGAAGACCACGTGGCGCAGTCCATGGTTGAAGTAGAGGTCCTCCAATTCTTGCAGCACGTGTTCTGGACTGCGAAAGCGGAAGCGCAGACCCTGGGCCAGGGTGTAGCCACAGAAGGTGCAGTCGAACGGACACCCGCGTGAGGATTTGATCGTCGTCACGGCCCCGGGAATGCCGGGGAACTTGTAGCGCTCGTTCTGCAACAGGTGGCGTGCGGGCAGGGGCAGGTCGTCCAAGCTCTCGATCTTGCCGCGATCGGGCTCGTGCACGACCTTGCCGTCGGGCCCCATCCAACTGGTCCCCTCGATGCCCTCGAGGGACCGGCCCTCGGCGACTCGCCCGGCGAGATCGCGCAGGGTGTACTCGGGCTCCCCGCGCACGACCAGATCCACAGCGTTGGACTCGAACACTTCACCGGGTGTGTAGGTCACCTGGCTGCCGAGGATGGCGACCGTCGCTGTCGACTGGGTGCGAATCTCCCTGGCCAGGCTGAGATCGCGGTCCAAGGAGGTACTCGAGGAATCCAGGCAGACGAGCTGCGGTTCGAACTGCAGGACCCGCTCACGGGTTCCAGGCAAATCCAGATCCGCCGCATCGGCATCCACCAAGCACACCTCATGGCCTTGCTGTTCGAGCACGGACGCCACATGCGCCAACTCGATGGGCGGGTAGAGCAGTTCGGGGTGAACGGCCATACCAAAGCCCCCCATCAAACCGCGGCTGACGCGGAACTCGGGCGGGCTGGGGGGATTGACGAGGGCGACCTTCATGTGCGCAACCAGGGACCAGTCTAGCCGTCCAGACCGCAGGAGACTCGAGGAAGATCGACCACTGGCACGTCGCACTGGAGAGGCTCTCTCAGTTTGAGTACCCCAGCCAGGGCTGACGCCCTAGGAACGGCGCAATTCGGACCCGGATTCGGCCAGGTTGCGTTCGAGGCGATCCAAAAATTTGGCGCAGTCCTTGTCGCTCAAGGTGCGCTTGTCGGATTGCAGCACCAGGTGAAAGGCGAGGGACTTGCGACCCTGCCCGAGGTTTTCGCCGCGGTACAGGTCGAACAACTCCAAATCCCGAACCAGGCCCTTGCCGGCCTTGTCGATGCAGGCCTGGACGTCACCCGTACGGGTGGCCTCTGCGGTCAGCACAGCCACGTCGACCTTGACTCCCGGGAAGCGCGGGATCGCACGGTAAGCGTTGCCCTGGCGGGGCGCGCACAGGATCCCGTCCAAGGACACTTGGGCCACGGCCACATCCGAAGCCAGCTCGCCCTCGAGTCCGAGGGCCAAAGCAATCTCGGGATGCAGTTCGGCCAGACGAGCGAGGGGTGCGTCGCTGCCCGCTACGCGCGCCGTCAGCGCACGTGCCGGGTGGGCCCAGGTCAGCGGACTGGCGTCCTGGTCCCACTCGGGTGCATCCAGGCCGAGATGGTCGAAGAGGTCCTGCAGGACCCCGCGCAGTTGCAGGAGCCGGGCGTGGTCGAAGGACTCCTTTCCTGAACCCGCCGGAACGGCCCAGACCAGGGCCAGTTCGTGGCGTTCTTGCGGTTCGCCGTGCGCGCTGGGCAGATAGGCCTTGCCGACCTCGAACAGCCTCAGGTCGTCGCTCATGCGGCGACCGTCCGCAAGGCGCTCCAATAGACTGGGCAGCACGGCGCTACGCACACGGGACACGCCCTGCGCCACAGGATTGATGACTTGCACGTGAGGCTCCTGCGCCCAACCCAGGGTTTCCAACAAGCTGTCTGGGTGGAAGCTGTAGCTCAGCACTTCGTGCATCTGAGCCGCACCCGCCAAGCGGTCCTGCACACGCCGCACCAGACTCCGTCGTGGATCAGGGGGCGGGGGTACGACGTCGGCGACCAGCACGGCTTCGGGCACGCTGCCGTAGCGGTGGATTCGGCCCACTTCTTCCACCAAGTCTTGGGGCAAGGTCAGGTCCTTCGTGGCACGTGCTGACGGGATCGCAACGCTCCACGTGCCCTGCCCGCCGGTGCACGCCAGACCCAAGCGTTGCAGGATGGAAGCGATGGCTGCGTCTTCGAGCTCTACACCCAGGGCACGCCGCACGTGGTCCGCGCTCAACTCAATCGTCAGCGCGGGATCGGTCCAGTCCCCCGCATCGCTGATCGACGCGGGCAGCCTCACCTCGGGCTGCCATTCCAATAGCAGCCGAGCGAAGTGAGCCAGGGCCTGGGCCGGCAGGGTCGGGTCCAGGTGCTTCTCGAAGCGCGCGGATGAATCCGTGCGCAAGCCAAGGCGCGCCGATGTGCGGCGAACCTTGGCCGGATGAAAGGTGGCCACCTCAAGCAGCCACTGGGAACCCGACTCCCCCACTTTCGATTCCTGCCCGCCCATGATGCCTGCCAGGGCCACGGGCTTCTCGGTGGAACAGATGAGCAGATCACCGGCCTGCAAGGCGCGCACTTCCCCATCCAGGGTGGTGAACGAAGTCGCCTCGGAGGCCTCTCGAACAACGACACCGCCCGGCACCTGCGCCCGGTCAAAGACGTGGTTGGGTTGCCCCAGATCCAACATGACGAAGTTGGACAGGTCCACCAGGCCGTCGATCGGTCGCTGGCCCACTGCGAGTAGCAGGTGACGCATCCAAGCGGGTGCGGCCCCCGCTTCGACATTTTCCAACACGAGGCCCATGTACCGCGAGCAAGCCGGCGACTCGACGCGCACTTCCACGGCCGGGTCCGAGCCCACCGTCGGAATGGACAGGTCCAAGTCCTTGAGCGGGCGCTCGTAGATGGCGCTGAGTTCAGCCGCGATGCCGCGATGCCCCCACAGGTCGGGGCGGTGCGTGAGGGACTTGTTATCGATCTCGATGACCCAGTCCTGCATGTCCAGGGCCTCAGCTACGGAGGCACCCACCTGCGCCTCGGCCGGCAGGACCCAGATGCCATCGTGGTCGTCTCCGAGCTCCAGTTCGCGCACCGAGCAGATCATGCCGCGGGACTCGACACCGCGGATCTTGGACTTCTTGATCTTGAAGTCACCGGGCAGCACGCTGCCCACCGTGGCCACCGCGACCTTCTGTCCCGCGTCCACGTTGGGCGCGCCGCACACGATCTGCAGGGGCTCCTCGTCGCCCACCGAGACCGAGCACAGGCTGAGCTTGTCCGCGTCGGGGTGCGGCTCACGACTGAGGACCTCCCCAACGCGTACGTGGGACAGGTGCTCGGCGAAGGGCTCGAGGCCCTCGACCTCACACGTCGAGAGGGTCAAATCCTCGCAGATCTGCTGCGGGGCGAGCCCTTCCAGGTCCACGTGTCGTCCGAGCCATTTGAGGGAAACGAACATTAGAACTGCTCCAAGAAGCGCAGATCACCGCTCAATAGATGGCGCACGTCGTCAATGCCATAACGCAGCATGACCAAGCGCGAGAGCCCCAACCCGAAAGCGAACCCACTCCACTCATCGGGATCGATGCCGCCCATGCGCAGCACGTTGGGGTGCACGAGACCGCAGGGTAGGAGTTCGATCCAAGTCGTGCGGCCGCAGACGCTGCAGCCGTCCTTGCAGAATGGACAGCGAGCGTCCAACTCAAATCCCGGCTCGACGAAGGGGAAGTAGCCCGGCCGCAGGCGCACATCCAGATCACGCCCGAAGATGCCGCGCAAGAGCGTCTTCATGGCGCCGATCAGGTGGCCCACGGAAATGTCTTTGCCCACGACCAATCCTTCCATCTGGTGGAAGGTGTGATCGTGACTCGCGTCGGTGCTCTCTTGACGGAAGACCTTGCCCGGGACCACGGCGCGGAAGGGGGGCTCCAGCTCCTCCATGGCCCGCACCTGCACGGGACTGGTGTGCGTGCGCAGCACCAGCCGGCCTTGCGGATCACAGAAGAACGTGTCTTGGGAATCCCGCGCGGGGTGGTCGGCGGGAATATTCAGTGCCTCGAAGTTGTAGTGATCTGTTTCCACCTCCGGGCCATCGAGCACGGTGTAGCCCATGGAGGTAAAGAGGTCCTCCAACTCGCGTGTGACCTGGGTGATGGGATGCAAGGTCCCTCGGCGTTGCGCGACACCGGGCAGGGTGGGGTCGAAGCCTGCATCACTCAATTGAGCGCTGAGTGCTTCCTGCGCCAGTGCAAGCTTGCGCTGTTCGATGGCCTCGAGCACAGCGGACTTCACCTCGTTGGCGCCCTGGCCCGCCGCGCGCCGCTCAGAGGGCTCCAAGGTTGGAATGGCAGCCAACATGCCTGCCACAACCCCCTGCTTACCAAGGTATTCGCGCTCCACGGCACGCAGACCCTCGGCCTCCGTGGCCGCCGCCACCTTGGCGCGTGCTTCGGTCAGAATCTGCTCCAGGTCAGTCATGGTCGTGGGTGCAGGTTGCGGACGGGAAGAGACGGAAACAAGAACAGAAAAAGAAGAGACCGCCGGGGGATCGTTGGATCCACCGGCGGTCTGAACATCCCGTCCAGGGACGGGCTGGGCGCGGACGACTAGCGGGATAGGTCGTTAGACCAGGGCCCCGCGTGCCTCCTCGATCAGGCCGTCGAAGGCCTTGGGATCGTGGATGGCGAGTTCCGAGAGCTGCTTGCGGTTCAGATCAATGCCGGCCTTGGACAGGCCCGCGATAAAGCGCGAGTAGTTCATGCCGCGCATGCGGGCGGCCGCGTTGATGCGGATGATCCACAGACGACGGAACTGACGCTTGCGCTGACGACGATCGCGGTAGCTGTAGGCCCAGGCGCGCAGCAGGCTCTCACGAACCGTGCGCCAGAGCTTCGAGCGGCCGCCGCGGTAGCCGCGGGCTTGCTTGAAATAGCGGGTCTTCTTCTGGGCGCGGGGCGCTCCGTAGGTGACACGTACCATCGCTCAGCCACCTCCCATCATGCGCTTCAGCAGCTTGGCCCAGGCACCGCCTGTGATGATCGGCTTGCGCTTGCCGCGCTTGTGAGCCGCATCGCGAATGGCGTGCATGTGACCGCGGTGCGGACGGTTCGATTTGAGCTTTCCGGATTTGGTCATCCGGAAACGCTTCTTGACCGCGCCCTTGGACTTCATCTTCGGCATGGGACTTCCTCGGAATGGGGCCTCGAGGCCCGTCAGACGAATCCCCGGTCGCTGGCATGCCTACCGCTCGCGGGGGTCTGGGGACACGCTGCCCCAGATCTTGGACGGGCTGAGGATAGATTCCCGGACACCCCAGGCAAGCCCCCCCGGCCCTTTTCCTGCCTAGGGGTGTGATTCCGGGCCCAAGACCCATCCATCCTCGCGTACCTTCTGGGAATCCCCAGTCCACCTCGCCCAGGACCCATGCGTATCCCCTCCAGCCCCCTCACCAGCCTGGCCGTCCTGCTCCCGCTCGCCTACGCCAGCGCTCCCCGCGCCGCAGCGGCCGCCTCCCCCGCGACCCAGGACCTCTACGACGACACCGTCTTGCGCGAGATTCGATTGGATTTCATGGACTCGGATTGGTGGCAGAAGCTCAAGCAGAACTGGCCCGGCGGTCCCGACATCCCGGCTGACATGACGGTCGATGGCGTCCTGTATCCGGGCGTCGGGGTGCGCATCAAGGGCAACAGTTCCTTCTTCTTCCTGCCGCCCGGTTCCCAGAAAGTCTCCCTGAACGTCTCGGTCGACTTCACCGATCCGCTTCAACGGGTCTACGGGATCAAGACGCTGAACCTCAACAACGGCATCGAAGACCCCACCTTCTGCCGCGAGGTCACGTATCAGAATTTCATCTATGGCTACAGTCCCAACGGCCGAGGCGCACACGTCAAACTCGTGCTCAATGGCGACAGTTGGGGTCTCTACGAGAACATCCAACAGTACAACAAGGACATGCTGCGGGATTTCTACGTGAACGAAGACGGTGCGCGATTCAAGTGCCCGAACAATCCCAACGGCCCGGGCCTGCGCTACAACGGGGCCTCGAAGGGAGGCTACACGAACGCCTACGAGATGAACGATGACGGCGGGTTGGCTGACCCCTGGCAGGTCCTTATCGACACCTGCGACCGCGTCACCAACGAGCCACTCACGAACTACGACATCATCGACGATCAGTTCTCGATTGACCACGCCATGTGGACCGTGGCCCTGGAGAACCTGTTCATGGACGAGGACTCCTACATCTCCAAGGGCGCGGACTTTCAGGTGTATTGGGATCTGCGGGAGGGCCGCATGCACCTTCACCAACACGACGGCAACGAGTCGTTCGGTGTCAGCTACTTCGGCTGGCCGGGGGGCACACTCTGGCAGCTCTCTCCACTGTTCAATCAATACAACTCCAGCAAGCCCGTGCTGAGCCGACTGTGGTCGATCCCAGAGGTCAAGCAGCGCTATTTGGCGCACCTGCGCACCATGCTCAACGGGGGCTTTGATTGGACGGGTGAGATGGAGGACACGATCTTGGCCTACAAGGCGCTGATCCAAGCGGAGGTCCTGGCGGACACCAAGAAGATCTACACCGATCAGGATTTCCTGGACAACTTCACGCAGAACGTGACCATCCCCAACGGCAGCGGGGGCTCGATGACGGCTCCCGGCCTGCAACTGTTTGTCGAGGGTCGGCGCAACTACTTGCTAAACCACGCTGCAGTAAAGAAGAAGCCGCCGGTCATCCCCGGCGTCTGGCACACCCCCGTCCATCCCGCTCCTGGCCAGCCCGTGCGCATCATGGCCAGAGTTGATGGTCCCGACAAACCCGTTGGATCGGTCAAGCTGTGGTACCAAGCGACCCCGGGACGTTACTCGCAGATCCCCATGCTCGACGACGGTCAGAGCGGAGATGGCCTCGCCGGGGACGGCCTGTACGCGGTGGACGTTCCCTTCACGGGCGGCGTGGGCCAACTCGTTTCCTACTACGTCAGCGCGGCCTCGGCCACGGCCAGTGCGCCCATGGTGTTCTCGCCCCTGCGCACGGAATTCGCGCCACTCACCCTGGCTTACAACTATGGCCAAAGCGGTGTGAAAATCACGGAGTACATGTACTCCGGTACAGATGGCGAGTTCTTCGAGTTGACGAATGTCAGTGCGGCCCCCATCGACCTGACCGGTTGGAGCATGGACGACAAGAGCGCCCTGCCCGGCACCTTCGACCTCACACCCGTTGGCATGCTAGCCGCAGGCGAATCGATCTTGATTGCGGGGGTCGACCCGGCCCTCTTCGCAAGTGCTTGGAGCCTAGCGGGGCCGCGCGTGTTCGGCCCCAACCTGGTGGCGCCCCTGGGGCGCGATGACGCCATCAACATCTACGACGCCGGCGGGCAGCTGGTGGAGCGCTTGATCTACGGGGACCAGGACTTTCCGGGCAGCCCCCGGGCCAAGGTCCAGAGCGCGCAGGTGTGCCTGGAGGGGCTTGGGGCGGACGATCCCTACCGCTGGCAACTGGCCGCGGACGGGGACTCCTTCGGTGCCTGGACATCGCTCGGCAGCGATGTGGGCAGTCCGGGTCTGTGGATTGCGGTGGACTGCCCTGGACTGGGCGATGCCTATTGCACCGCCAACGACAACTCCACAGGTGTCCCAGCTGTCCTGGCGGCCGATGGTGACCCGCGCGTGGCCCAAAACGATTTGGACCTCCTGTGCAGTTCATTGCCCCCCAATGGGTTCGGCTACTTCCTGATGTCGATGACGCAGGATTTCCGACCCTTCGTCGGCGGCAGCCAAGGCAACCTCTGCCTGGGCGGTACGATCGTGCGCTTTGCGCAGGACGTCCAGCAGTCGGCCGCGGGCGGAACCGTCAGCTTCTCGCCTGACCTGACGAATCTCCCTGGAGGCACGACGATCGCTCCCGGCGAACGATGGAGCTTCCAGTACTGGTATCGGGACTCCAATCCCAGCGCGACGTCGAATTTCTCCAATGGCGTCGAGATCGGCTTCCTCTAGTCACCCGAACCTCGAGGGCCCGCGGCGCGCTAGCGATTTGAGCAGACGTATCTGCCCGGACGGAACTACTCGTCGCCCGACTGTTCCTCGGCCTCGCGCTTGTCGCGTTCTTCGAGTTCCTTGGCTTTCTTGCGCCGTTGGTCGGCCGTCAAGGCGGAGAGCATCATCGTCATGCGACGACCGGCCATTCGCGCCGGCACTTCGATCTTGGAGAGGTCCTCGAGATTCGAGGACACTCGGCGCATGACATCGTAGCCGTGCTCCGGGTGGGCCATTTGGCGGCCACGAAAAATGCACACGACCTGGACCTTGTGACCCTCTTCGAGGAACTTGCGGCCGTCCGTCAGGCGATAGGACAAGTCGTGATCTGAAATGGCGGGACGCACGCGCATTTCCTTGAGTCCCGTGGAGCCCTTCTTGCCGACCCCGCCTTTGCGATCCTTCTTGCGCTGCTGATACTTGAACTTGCCGAAGTCCATGATCTTGCAGACGGGCGGTCTTGCGTTGGGAGAAACCTCGACGAGGTCGAGGCCCGCATCCTGGGCGAGGCGCTTGGCCTCGTTGGTGCCCACAACTCCACACTGTTCACCCTTCTCGTCGATCAGACGGACTTCGGGGACGCGGATGCGATGGTTTAAACGGTAGTCCTGAGTGGCCACTAGGCTCCTTGTGTCTTGGGTTCGGAAATGAAACGGATTGTGTTGGTTGGGACGGGCGCAAGGCAGGCGTGCAAGCCCAACCGGCTCGGGCGAATTCCCCCTGAGCTCGGCCAAGGAGAATAGGACAGGCGACGCGATCCCGCTACAGAGAGTCCACCCACCGGCACGTTCAAGAGGTTGCCTGGCCGGGATCCCCGTCTTCGCCGGGGTCCAGTTCTTGCTCCGTGTTGCGAACATGGACGTCCGCCAACTGCTCGGGACTGACCTGCGCCGGGGCATCGCACATGACATCGGCTGCCGTCAGGGTCTTCGGGAAGGCCACCACGTCGCGGATCGAGTCCAGCCCGAGGGTCAAAGCCACGATCCGGTCGAGCCCCACCGCAAATCCCCCGTGGGGCGGCGGCCCGTACTCGAGGGCCTCCAACAGGAAGCCAAATTTCTCGCGCTGCTGCTCGGGGCTGATGCCCAGCAGTTCGAATACCCGCTGCTGGACCTCCTGGCGGTGGATTCGAATGGACCCCGAACCCAACTCCCAGCCGTTCAATACCAGATCGTAGGCGCGCGAGTTCATACTGCCCGGGTCGCCGCTCATCTCCCATTCGTCGGGGGCGGTGAATGGGTGGTGGGAGGACGTCCAGCCGCCACGCTCCTCATCACGCTCGAACATGGGGAACGAGGTAACCCACAGAAACTGGAAGGGCCCCTCGGGAATGAGATCCAATTGGCGTGCGACGCTGGAACGCAGCTCGCCCAGCACGCGCCAGACGACAGACTCACTGTCGGCGCAGAAGAGCAACAAGTCGCCCTGCTCGGCTTGCATGTGCTGCAACAGAGCCGCTCCCGTTTCGCCTTCCACGAAGCGCGCCACGGGGCCTGCGCCGCCGCCCTCCAAGCCGGGCTTCCACCAGGCCAGTCCCTTGGCTCCGAGCTCTTTGGCCTGCTTTTCCAGGGGTTTCATCTGACCGCGCGAAATGGCCTGCCCGCCGCCGGGCACGCGCAGGGCCATCACTCGGCCGCCAGCGTCCAGCGCATTTTGAAAAACACCGAACTCGCGAGTGGGCACCCATTCGCTGAGATCGACGAGCTCCATGCCGAAGCGCAGGTCGGGTTTGTCACTGCCGAAGCGATTCATGGCCTCCTTCCACGTCATGCGCGGAAAAGGCAGGTCGAGTTCGATGTCCATGGAGTCACGGAAGGTGTCCTGCAAGACGCCCTCCCAAGTCTCGAACACGTCCTCTTCCTCCACGAAGCACATCTCCATGTCCAGTTGCGTGAACTCAGGCTGTCGGTCAGCGCGCAGGTCTTCGTCCCGGAAGCAGCGGGCCACTTGGAAGTAGCGGTCCATGCCCGCCACCATCAACAGCTGCTTGAATATCTGGGGAGACTGGGGCAGGGCATACCACTTGGAGGGGTGCACGCGCGAGGGCACGAGGTAGTCGCGCGCCCCCTCGGGAGTGGCCTTGGTCAGCACGGGTGTCTCCACCTCGCAGAAGTCGCGCGTCAGGAAAGCGTTGCGCATGGCTCCGATGAAGCGCGAACGGTGCATGAGCTTGCGCTGCATATCGGGCCGCCTCAGGTCGAGGTAGCGGTAGCGCAGTCTCAGCTCTACAGCCGTGTCCAGGTCTTCGATGATCTCGAACGGCGGGATCTTCGATGGCGCCAAGCGCTCGACGTATTCTGCAAGCACCTCGATCTCGCCCGTGGGGTGCTCCGGGTTGGTGTCCTTCGGACCGCGCAGGCCCACCTTGCCGCGCACGCACAGGCAGTCCTCGGGGGAGACATGCAGATCCCCCACAACTTCCTCGGGCAGGACGACCTGCAGGCGCGAATAGCGGTCGCGCAGTTCGATGAAGTAGATACCCCCCAGGTTTCGGCGGGCGTGCACCCAGCCGTTGAGGGTGACATGCAGGCCCTCGTCCGCAGAAGAGAGGGCACCACAGTGATGGGTTCGCTGCCAGTCGCTCATGAGGGGCGCATCCTAGCGCCAGCCCCCCCGCACCGAGAAGGGGGCACTCAAGCCCCGCGGTAGCGACCGGCGACAAGCTTGCGCATGAGTGCCCGCCGCAGGGCCGCCTCGGCCCGCAGAACGTCAAAGGGTACGCCGTCTTCCACCCAGCGCTCGTGCAAGCGCTTGCGTGCCCGTTCGGCAGCACGCGCTGCGCGCTCCACGTCGATCTCACTCGCCGACTCGGAGGCTTCGGTCACCACGCGTACGGTGTCGTCGCGCACTTCTGCGAATCCGCCGGACACGAACATCTCCTGGCGCTGCCCGTCAGCCTCAAAGACCAACTGACCCGCATCCAGAGCCGCCACCATGGAGGCGTGACGGGGCAAGATCCCCATTCCGCCGTCCAAGGCGGGAAAGGTCACGCTGGAGGCCGTGGTGTCCACCACGATCTCTTCCGGAGTGATCACGCGCAGGGTCAGAGAGCGGACCATCAGACCTGCATACCCTTGGCTTTCTCGATGGCGGCGTCGATGCTGGAGACCATGTAGAAGGCGTCCTCGGGAAGGTCGTCGTGATCACCGGCCAGGATCTCCTTGAAGGAGCGCACGGTGTCTTCGCGCGGTACAAACACACCCGGCATGCCGGTGAACTGCTCGGCCACAAAGAAGGGCTGAGCCAGGAACTTCTGGATGCGCCGTGCGCGGTGCACGACCTGACGGTCCTCTTCGGAAAGTTCCTCCACACCCAGGATCGCAATGATGTCCTTGAGGTCGGCGTAGCGCTGCAGGGTCTGCTGAACTTGACGCGCAACGGCGTAGTGCTCTTCACCCACGACCTGCGGGTCGAGCATGCGCGAGGTGGACTTGAGCGGGTCCACGGCCGGGTAGATACCCAGCTCGGAAATCGCCCGGTCCAGGATGATCGTTGAGTCCAAGTGAGCGAAGGTGGCCACCGGAGCGGGGTCGGTAATGTCGTCGGCGGGCACGTACACGGCCTGCATGGAAGTCACCGAGCCGTCCTTGGTGGAGGTGATGCGCTCCTGCAGGGCACCCATCTCGCTGGCCATGGTGGGCTGGTAACCCACGGCGGAGGGCATGCGACCCAGCAGGGCGGACACTTCCGAACCGGCCTGCACGAAGCGGAAGATGTTGTCCACAAAGAGCAGCACGTCCTGGCCCAGCTCCTCGCGGAAATACTCGGCCATGGTCAGCCCGGTCAGGGCCACCCGCAAGCGGGATCCGGGGGGCTCGTTCATCTGACCAAACACCAGCACGGCGTTGTCGATCACCGTCGCGGTCTCCCCCTCCGGCGTCTTGTACTCGGCCTCACTCATCTCGAGCCACAGGTCGTTGCCCTCGCGGGTGCGCTCGCCGACGCCGGCGAACACGCTGAAGCCACCTTTTTCTACGGCGGTGATTCGGATCAACTCCTGAATCAGCACTGTCTTGCCAACTCCGGCTCCTCCGAAGAGGCCAATCTTGCCACCCTTCGCGAAGGGACAGAGCAGGTCGACGACCTTGATGCCGGTCTCGAAGACCTCGGACACCGCTTCCTGCTCGTGGAAGGCGGGCGCCGAGCGGTGGATGGGCCAGTGGACGCCATCCTCCATCTCGCCCTTGGACAGGGTGTCGAGGGGCTTGCCCAGTAGGTTGAAAATGCGGCCCTTGGTGCGCGGTCCGACGGGCACCGAGATCGGGGCGCCGGTGTCCTTGACATCCATACCTCGACGGCAACCGTCGGTGGAAGCCATGGAGATGCAGCGCGCCACGTCATTGCCCAAGTGCTGGGCCACCTCAAGCGTCACGACGATGTCGCGATCGGTGTCTTCAATTTCGACTGCGTTGAAGATGGCGGGCAGACTGCCGGGGGCGAAGCGGACGTCGACCACGGGGCCGAAGATCTGGGCGACAGAACCTAGGTTGGTGCTGGTCATGACTCTGGGTACGGAGGGCTGGGTTCGGAGGGCTGTTTCGGAGGGCTAAACGGCTAGCTACTTGACGGCTTCGGCGCCGCCGACGATGTCGAGCAGCTCCTTGGTGATTTTCTCCTGGCGGCGGCGGTTGTAGATGCCGCGCAGTTCGGACTGCATGTCTTCGGCCGCGTCGGTCGCGTTCTTCATGGCGAAGCGACGGCTGGCGTATTCCGAGGTCAAGGCTTCGAGCAGGGCGTTGAAGACGCGCGTCTCGAGGTACTTGGGGATCAAGTGATCGAAAATGGCCTCTGCATCCGGCTCGAGCAGGGTCTCGCCGACGGCGCCCTCGTCCCCACCCGTCAGCGCATCGGCTGCGATAGGCAGGAAGGGCACGTTGCAGGGGCGGTACTTCACCATGCTCTCGAAGGCCGTGTAGAAGAGCCTGACATCGTGGTACTTGCCACTCTCGAACTCGCTCACCAGCATGCGTGCCGTGATGGCCGCGTTGGGGTAGTCGATCTGCTCGAGGGGCGGGTCTTCCAAGAAGCGCTCGATCTGGAAATCGCGCCGGTCCATGTAGGCAAAACCCTTGCGACCGTAGAGCAGGTAGTCGACCTCACGCTCGTGTCCTGCACGCCAGGCCTCGACGGTGCGTAGGAGACTTGAGTTGTAGGCGCCACACAGGCCGCGATCGGAGGTGACCACCAGAGCCAGGGTGCGCTCACCACCGCCCGGGTTGAATAGGGGGCGCTCGTCCACGGCGTCCCCCAGGACGGCGGACAAACGCGCCACCAGCCCGCTAATTTCCTCCGCGTAGGGTCGCGAGCACAGAGCCCGGTCCTGGAAGCGGCGCAGCTTCGTCGTCGCCACCATTTCCATGGCGCGCGTGATCTGCTTGATGTTGCCAACGGATGTGATCCGCTGCTGGAGTTCCTTGATACCCGCCATGGATCTAGGCCCGGATCTGCGCCTTGACCGCGGTGATGGCCCCATCGAGAACCGCCTTGGTCTCGTCAGGAATATCCTTCTTGGCAGTCGCGATTTGTTCCACCACCTCAGGATGGGTGTCGTTCACGTACTCGATCAGGGCGCGTTCGAATTCGGCGACCTGCTTGACCGCCAGATCGTCCAGGGCACCCGTGGAACCGGCATACAGGATGAAGACCTGGTCAGTCACCTTGGCGGGCACGTACTGGCCCTGCTTGAGAACCTCCACAAGGCGCTCCCCGCGGGTCAGCTTGGCTTGGGTCGCGGCGTCCAGGTCGGAACCGAACTGGGCGAAGGCCTGCAGTTCGCGGAACTGAGCCAGGTCGAGGCGCAGCGAGCCTGCCGTCTTCTTCATGGCAGGAATCTGAGCCGCACCCCCCACTCGGGATACGGAGATACCAGCGTTCACAGCCGGTCGAATACCGGAGTTGAAGAGGCTCGACTCCAGAAAGATCTGGCCGTCGGTGATCGAAATCACATTGGTGGGAATGTACGCCGACACATCGCCCTCCTGAGTCTCCACCACGGGCAGAGCCGTGAGGGTTCCACCCCCGGCCTTGAAGCGCGGATTGATTTCGGGCGCGTTGTCGGCCAGCTTGGCCGCGCGCTCCAGCAGGCGGCTGTGCAGGTTGAAGACGTCACCGGGGAACGCCTCGCGTCCCGGGGGACGACGCAGCAGCAGCATCACCTGACGGTAGGCGAGGGCCTGCTTGTAGAGGTCATCGTAGAAGATCGCCACGTGGCGGCCTTCGTCGCGGAAGCGCTCGCCCATGGCGCAGCCTCCGTAGCACGAGAGGTACTGCATCGAAGCCTCGTCGATGGCCGAAGCCGAAACGACGATGGTGTAGGCCATCGCACCCGCCTTCTCGAGGCGGCGCACAATGTCCACCACGGTGGATTGCTTCTGACCCACGGCTACGTAGATGCAGATGACCTGCTCGGCGTTCTCGGGGTCGCCGCCACCGGTGTTCGCTTGGGACAGGATGGTGTCGACGATCAGGGCAGTCTTGCCCGTCTGGCGGTCGCCGATGATGAGTTCACGCTGGCCACGGCCGATGGGTATCATGGCGTCGACGGCCTTGATGCCGGTCTGCAGGGGCTGGTCCACCGGCTGGCGTTCCACGACAGACGGAGCGTCCTGCTCAATCGGGCGCAGGTCGGCATCGCTGGTCCCGAGCGGACCCTTGCCATCAACCGGGTCACCGAGGGCGTTGACCACGCGGCCCAACAACTGCGGGCCGGTGGGAACGGAGATGATGCGGCCCGTGGCCTTCACCGTGTCTCCCTCGCGCACCTTGGCCGCGTCGCCAAGCAACACGCAACCGACGTTGTCCTCTTCGAGGTTGAGCGCGATGCCACGCACGCCGCCCGCGAACTCGAGCAGCTCGTTCATCATGCAGTCGTCGAGGCCGTACACGCGCGCAACGCCGTCACCCACAGAGAGCACGGTGCCCACGCTCTGCATGCGGCTATCGCCTTGGTAGTTCTCGATCTCCTTCTCGAGGATCGAAGTGACTTCAGCGGGTCGAAGGTCCATGGGAGTGTTTCCTGCTCGGTCGCCCTGGAGCGGGTGACCATCTGGTGTGAGAAGAGGGTGTGTTGTGTAGGTCGGGTAGTTTGGGGCGGGGTGCTAGAAGGGCCACCTGGGCTGACTTCCGAGCGCCCTCTAGGAGCCCACGGCAGGCAGCCGTGCCTCCATCATGCTGCGCCGCAAGCCGTCCATACGGCCCTGCAGCGACTGGTCGATCATGCGGGCTCCGACAAAAACGCGAATGCCGCCGACGAGGTCGGGGTCCACGCGGCCCGTGAGAGAAACGGTCTTGCCCAGGCGCTTGGAGAGGTCCTGGCCCATGGTTTCGATGTCTGAAGCCTCCAGCGGGCGCGCAGATTCGACGACACCCTGCAAGGCTCCGCGCTCTTCCAACAGGCGCTGCTCAAAGGCCGCGCCCATCTGCAGCAGGACCTCCTCGCGCCGACGCTCGAACAGCAAGCGCACGAAGTTCTGGGTCGTCTCATGGGCGTTGTCGAGAGCCGAATCGAATTGGGCCTGGCGCTCTGCGGAGGTACCGGTGGCACTTTGCAGGAAGGCGGCTACAGCCGGCTTCTCACACTCCACCGCCAGCCGCGCGATATCCGCGCTGACCTGATCCAACACGCCTTGGCGGCGGGCTAGGCCAAACAGGGCATCGGCCCAACGGCCGGTGACCTGATTGACGGCTGCGGCAACGACGCCCATTACGCGCCGTCCCCACTCGCAGACGCGCCGACGATCTCGGCCACGACCCGACGGTCGTCTTCACTGCCGACCTGGCGCCCGATGACCTGCGACGCTGCAGACAGTGAGAGCTCGACGACTTCAGAGCGAATGGCAGCCAGCGCTTTGTCCTGCTCGGCCTGAATGGACGAGCGCGCACTTTCGATCATGGCGTCGGCTTCTTTCTTGGCATTCTCGATGATGTCCCGCTCGCGGGTATCCGCCCGTTCGCGCGCACCGGCCAGGAGCTTCGAGGCCTCGGCCTGGGCTTCACCCAAGCGCACTTCGACCTCAGCACGTGCCTTTTCTGCCTCTTCGCTTGCACGCGCTGCGAGAGTCACGGCCTCAGCCGCCTTCTCGTCTCGGTCATTGGCCATGTCCGCGATCTTCGAGAAGACCATCTTCCACATGGGAATAAGGGCCAAACAGAAGATGATCAACGTCCAGAGGAAGTTGCCCGCGCCAGCCACATCGAGGGGATTGAACCCACCCTCATTGGGGATGAGTCCTAGGCTCGCCAGAGTGGGGTCCGCGCTGCCGCTCAGATTGAATAGGTACTGCATGGGGTTCCAAGGCCAGAAGGCCCAGGGGGAACCGAGGATCGCCCCGGTGGGAGTGACGTACGAGTTCGGATCAGTTGGGTCGCGCTGCACAGCCCCCCACACACCGCTGACCCCGTGGGGTGAACCCCAGGCAGCCAGCGACGTAGGGAGACAACAGCGACTAGCCGTTCGCGATCAGCAGGGTGACGACGACAGCAAAGAGGGAAACACCCTCGATGAAGGCTGCGAGGATCAGCGAACCGCCGCTGATTTCCTTGGCTGCTTCGGGCTGACGAGCGATCGATTCGGCGGCGGCCGCACCAATCTTGCCGATGCCGATACCGGCACCCACAGCGACGATGCCGGCACCAATGCCAGCGCCCATCTTGGCGACATCCATGACCTGATCGGGTTCTACGGGGAGGTTCATTGCGTTGTTGACTCCGTGGTTTCCCGGCATGGCCGGGCGAAGGGGGTTCAGAGGTTGCTTGAGGTGAATTCGGTTGGTGAATTCGGTTTGGGAATACTTTGGATCTGGAATACAGCGTGGCGACCGAGGTCGCGCGGACACCCGAGGATCAGTTTCTCAAGAGAGGACTAGTGCTCGGGGTGGAGGGAGGCGCCGACGAAGATCGCCGACAAGAGGGTGAAGATGTAGGCCTGCACGAATGCCACAAAGCCCTCGATAATCATGATGAACACGGCGAAGCCCACGGCCACCGGTGAGAAGCCGTAGCCCGTGGAACTGAAGTCCACTCCCGCGAAGAAGAATATCAGTCCCATGAAGGAGAGCACGACCATGTGCCCACCGGTCATGTTGGCGAACAGTCGAATCGTCAGGGCGAAGGGCTTGACCGTGACGCCGATGAGCTCAACCACGAACAACAGCGGCCAGAGCCAAAGCGGAACGTGGGGCACGAGGCTCTTCCAGTAGGCGATGGGACCCTGCACCACCATACCTCCGACGATCATCATGCCCAGCACGATGAAGGCCAGGGCACCCGTGACAAAGATGCAGGCCGTGGGCGTGACCGAACCGGGAACCAGCCCCATCAAGTTCATGAACAAGATGAAGAAGAACAGGCTCAAGAACATGGGTAGCAGGGCGTCTGCGTGGGCGCGTTGCATATTGGGGCGCACCATGTCGTTGCGCACGAACAAGCAAGCCCCGGCCAGGAAGCGCGTGATAGCGTCTCCCTTGCCGTCCTTCATGTGGCGCGAAACCCCTGAGAACGCGATAAAAATCAGGAGCACGGCAGCCAGCTGGAAGACCTGCAGGTTGAACATCACGAGGTGATTGCCGTCGCTCTCGTCCTGGTTGGAGTCAAACAGACTCAACGCCGTGGGCAAGGGGATCTGCACCAGGGGGTGCTGGGCGGCCTCGTGTTCGCCGTCGTCCACTCCGTCAGGCGCGTGGTTTGTCGTGACCAGCCAGGCGGGCATGAGGTGCATGTACAAGGACTCGAAGGCCTTGTCATTGCTCCCATGATGGTGCTCGGAGTAGGTGGAGGAGATGAAACAGGCGCCGAAGATGACGGCCAGGATCAGAATCGGTCGCAGGCTACTCATGCGGCTGACTCCCCTCGCAAGCGACGCGAGTTCTCCAAGGTGGACATAAGCAAGATCAGCACGGCTGCGCCGGCATAGGCAGAAAGGAACGAGCGGTAGTCAGCCACAGCGCCGACCGCCGGGATGTAGCGCATGCAAACGGTCGCAACAACCAACACCCCGAGCTTGACCAAGAACCCCTCCAGCAGAGAGCGCATGGCCCGATCGGGGCGATGCTGCACGCTGTGCGCAACCCACAGGCCACTGGTGAGGGCAATGCTCGCTCCGCACAGATAGCCCGCAACAACTCCGACCGACAAGGCGCCCTCGAAGCGTGAAGCTACGAGGACGGCCGCGCCTAGGCCGAGCAGGGAAACGATCGATGTACGGGACATCCGAGGTGCAGGCGGATTGGAGAGGAGGAAGAAGAGGATTAGGGTTCAGCTCGCCAGCGCCCCACCGATCGCATCAACGAAAGGGTGCCGCCAAGGAAGCCGAGCAGGACGCCCACGATGAGCCCCCAAGGACGACTCCCGAGCCGCTCATCCAGCCAGTAGCCCGCGAGGGCAAACAAGCTGATCACCGCGCCGAACTGGATCCCAATTCCCGCGAAGCGTCCCAAAGCGTAGAAGGGACCCTCAGGGGTCTCATCCGAAGGCGCTGTGGGCTTCTCGGGGGTCATGGGTCGGTCCGCAAGAAAAAGACTGCGTGAGGACCGTGATCGGGCACTGTGAACAGGGCGGCCGGACGACGCAACGGACCCCTGAGTTCCAGCTCACACGGGAGCCGGGTCCAAGGAGCCCACTAGGAGGCCTGACCTGGGCTTCGAATTGACAACGGCCCGCCATCAAAGGGGACTTCTCAGCCCCAAAACGATGTGCAAACCGCTTTTCAGGCCGAACAATGT
>CAYXTP010000002.1:15515-35116 GCA_964467985.1 uncultured Planctomycetaceae bacterium | reverse complement strand
GGGGACTTCTCAGCCCCAAAACGATGTGCAAACCGCTTTTCAGGCCGAACAATGTAGGGCGGTGGCTCCCCTCGTCAATCCCCGGGCGGGGATTTTGGGGAACGCTTGGGCCCCCTCGGGTTCCCTCTCCGAGGACACGCGGCTAGCATGCTCGCCCGATTGGCAAAGCGGCCCGGAAGGGCCCCCTTTGGGCTCCTCTGGAGCCGCCTTCTCCATGGGGACCCCACCCGCGGCTCCCCGCCCTACCCCTTGCCCCTACCCGCACCGTGGAACGCACCCTCGTCCTGCTCAAGCCCGACACCACCCAGCGTGGCCTCGTCGGCCGTATCCTCACCCGCTTCGAAGAAAAAGGCCTCAAGCTCATCGGCTTGAAAATGCGCCAATTCCCTGAGGAACACCTGCGCGAGCACTACGCCGTGCACTCCGAGCGCCCTTTCTTCAACAATCTCGTGAGCTACATGGGCTCCGGCCCCGTCGTGGCCCTCGTGCTGGAAGGCCTGCAGGCGATCTCCGTGGTGCGCACCCTGGTCGGTGCCACCAACGGCCGTGAGTCGGCACCTGGCACGATTCGGGGCGATTTCGGCATGAGCTTCTCCAACAACCTGGTGCACGCCTCCGACAGCCCCGAAGCGGCTGCGACCGAACTCGCCCTGTGGTTCCCTGAGACGTCTGAGCTCGTGGACTGGGACCCGGCCGATCTGGAATGGCGCTACAACGTGGGCGAGGAGCTGGCCTGAAATCCGGACCTGAGAGCACCCCGTCCCTCCTGGCCGGCCACGTGGCTGAGCTGGTTGCGGAGCTGCAACCCTTGCTCAAGGGCTGCAGTGTGCGCGAGGTCCAGGCTCTGCCCCCCCGCGATCTGCTGTTGATCCTCGAGCCGCCTGCAAGCCCGGACGGCCCGCCCATCCTGCGCCTGCGTCTCAGCGCAGGAGCCGAGAATGCCCGCCTGCACCTGCAGCAGGACCGCGTCCTCTCGCACGCTGGGCCTGAGGGGCCCTTCTTCAAGCTCCTGAACGAAGAACTCGCCGGGGCCACCCTGCGCCGCCTGGAACAGGTCCAGGGGGACAGGATCGTGCGGCTGGAGTTCGGGTCCACGGCCTCGGGACGACGGCGGGCCCTCATGGCCGAGCTTGTCGGTCGCCACTCCAACATGATGTTGGTGGGCCCCGACGACGAGATCCTCTCCGTTCTGGTCGCGGCCTCGCCGCGCAAGACGGGCTCCTCGCGCTTCAGTGTGGGTCAGGCCTGGACGCCTCCGGGTGGTCGAGCCGGAGGACCGAATGCGGACACACCCGCCCTCATCGAGCAGTTCTCCGAGCCCACGGCGCCCCCCCCAGGTCCCGTGAAGGACCGCGCGCCCCTCTCGTGGAGGGTTGAGTGCGCGTTGGGCGGAGCAGCCCTCGTGAATCGCCAGGAGAGCCTGCGCAAGAAATTGCTCGCTCGAGCCCAGCGCAAACTCTCTCGCGCCCGTGGCCTGGTCAAGGGACTGAACAAGCGCGCTACCGCCGTGGAGGGTGCGGAGCGCGTTCAACAAGATGGTGAGCTGCTGAAATCGGTGGTCGGCAGCTTGAAGCGCGGGCAGGCGAGCGTGGACGTACCCGATTGGTTCAGCGACGGGGCTCCTCTGCGAACGATTGAGTTGGACCCTAGGCGGCAACCGTCCGAAAACGTCCAGCGCTACTTTGATCGACACAAGAAACTGCTGCGCGGTATCGAATCCCTCGAACGCGAACTGCAACGGGCCGCACTAAGGGTCGAGCAACTGGAAGCCCTGCTGCTGGCCGCCGAAGATCCCGATCGAGATCCCGCAGCTCTCGACGCCCAGGCGGTTGCCGACGGCCTGCTGCAAGAACCCCAGGAACCCGACGCGCGCAAACGCAGTGCCCCGGCCAGGCGCGTGCCCTATCGCTCCTACCGCGTGCATGCGGACCTCGAAGCGCGCGTGGGTCGCACGGCCAAGGACAACGACGACCTCACCTTCCGCCACGCCCGTGGCAACGATCTCTGGTTGCACACAGCCGATTGCCCCGGATCCCATGTGGTGCTGCGCCTGGAACGTGGACAGGAAGCACCTCAGCAGGCCGTGCTGGAAGCCGCCATGTTGGCCGTTCACTTCTCCCCAGCGCGTGCGACTGGCAAGGCCTCGGTCCATCTGGCCCCGGTCAAACAGGTCCACAAACCCCGCGGGGCCAAGCCGGGGCTGGTCACCCTCTCCGGCGGCAAGACTCTCCATGTGCGCGTGCAACAAGAGCGCCTGGCCGAACTATTGCGAGGGTAGAGGCCCTCTTCCTTAGGCGGAGCGGCCGCAATCGGCTGCCCGCCCCACCATCGACTACACTGCCCCCATGCGTTTCCTCCCCCTCCGCGACAGCGACACGTTTCTCGTGAAGACGTGCCTCATCCTCCTCTGTGGTCTGCCCCTGCTCGGAGCCTGCAATTCTGACGAACCGGCTGAATTGACTAGCGAACAGAGGCTGGGCTTGTACCTCGAGGGAGCCCTTGGGTACTTCGCCAAAGGCGACCTGGACCGCGCGCAACAGCAGGTTCAATTCGGTCTGGGTGTGGACCCGAGAAACGAACGCCTGCTGCTCTTGCTTGGGGACATTCACCAGCTACGCGGAACGACGCCAGACATCCAGATGGCCGAGGCCATTTTCCGCGATCACCCCGCACAACACGACTTCCGCGTGCGTCTGGGCCTGGCCAAGGCGTTGGAGCGTATGGGCGTGGTCTACGATGAGGCCGCTGAGGCCATCCGCAGCGGTGAGCGTTCCACCGAGTCGCTGGACCCGACGGCCCGGGCCAATGAGCTGTCCGCAAATGCCCTGACCGCCTGGGCCGAGGCCAAGGACAACTACAAGGCCACGTTGGAGATCCAGTTGGGCGAGATGGGAGCCATTGGCGGCCTGGTGCGCGTCTGCGCTCTGTTGGGTGAGGAAGCCGAGAGCATGGAATGGAGCGGCAAGTTGATCGAGGTGCTCGAGAGCTCCTCCCGCATCCGGCGCCTGGAATTGGAGGATGCCTCGCTCGCCGCCACGCGCGAACGCGATCTACGTGCCGCCATCAAGCGCAACAACGACATGATCATCAAGGCGCACTTGCACGTCAGCTCGATCCTGCGGCGTCAGGGCAGGCTGCAAGAGGCGGTCGATGAACTGGGATCCGTGATCTCCATCGATCCCGAATTGGCCCAGGCCTACAGCCGCCGAGCGCAGATCTACTACGACCTGGCCCAGTATCAGAGGGCGTCCGACACCCTGCAGAGTTTCCTCAAACTCTCCGCGCAGCTGCCCTTTGACCACCCGGATATCCGCCAGGCCTACGCCCTCATGCGACGCTGCAAGGATGCCCTCTCGGCCTCGGATCTCCTCGGTGCCAAGGACTAACTCGAGCCGATCCCAAGAAGACTACTTGGGTTCTGAAGGCTCGCCGTAGCGCAGTTCGAGGGTCTTGGCACCGGGGCCAGAGTCCTTGCTGGCGGGCGTGAGGACCGTGACAAACAGGCGGTCGTACTCCGCGTCGCCCAACATGGGAGTCCCGCGAACGATCTCGACGCCCTCGATACGTCCCCCCAGAGCCTGAACCAGACCGGGGGTGGTGTTGGAGTGCCCACTGACCACGGCCACGGAACCCGGAGCCAATCGGGCCAGTTGAGCGGCAAAAGCCTTGAGGTCTCTGGGCGAATAGGACTCGACCTCCAATTCCAGTGCTGTGGCCATGGGAGCCAGGGTCTGACGCGTGCGCCGGTAGTCGGTGCTGTACAGGTGCGTGACCCCCGCACCCGAGAGCAGCCGAGCCAGCTCCTCGGCCCGGGTCTCGCCCGCGGGGGTCAGAACCGGATCCCGGGGGTCTGCGCTGCCCTTTTCCGCATGCCGTACGGCGATCACGGTCACCGGCTCTGACGGGCGAATGGGCGGCGAGGCAGCCGAATCGGGGTCTTGGGGCCGACCGAGGGTGAGCAGTGCGGTGAGGCAGAGGAACGACGCGCGCTTGAGGGACAGCATGGTCCCAGTATGCCCCCAGATGCCCGCTCGCCCAACGGGCTGGCCCCCCACCGCTTTTGACACTCAGGGGCTTGACGGCACGGTTGGCTCAGCATATTTATTCATTCTCTGCGCATATTTCAACCAGATGAGCCCTTCCACAATCAAACAAGAGCGACGCAAGGCCATATTGGAGCTTCTCCAGGCGAAGAATGTGCATAATCATGCCGAACTAGCCTCCTTGTTGGACGCTCGCGGACAGGCTGCGACCCAAGCCACCCTCTCCCGGGACCTACGGGACCTGGGGGTCGTCAAGGGTCCGGCGGGCTACGTGCTTGCCCCAGCCTCCGGATCCGTCACGCAAGACGCTGGCGCCCGGCTGCTGCAGGCCGTCAGGCAGTACTTGTCCACGGTGGCAACGGCCCAGAACCAAGTGGTTCTGCGCACCCCACCCGGCGGGGCCCAACCCCTGGCCCTCGCTCTCGATGCAGCAGGTCACCACGATTTGCTCGGGAGCCTTGCTGGCGACGACACCATCCTGTTGATCTCACCGGATACGGCGGGTGCCGCACGGCTGGTGCAGTGGTTGGAGGACTTGCGGTGAAGCGCGCAATCGTCGTGGGAAGTAGCGGCTACGCGGGCCGCGAGCTGTGCGCGCTGCTCGAGAGCCATCCGGAGCTCGAGTTATCGCATGCCATGTCCGCGCGTGATCAGGACGATCCTGAGTGGGTCCCTACGAATGGCCAGACAGCGCTTCAACCGGGTCAATTCGGTGCCGCCGACGTCGTCTTCCTTTGTACCCCCCACGGCAAGTCCGCAAACCTCGCGCGCCAAGCGTTGGACGCGGGCTGCGCTGTAGTGGACCTCTCCGCGGACCTGCGACTCAACGACGCTGAGGACTATGCCCAGATCTACGGCCTACCCCACCCAGCTCCCGAACTCCTGCCCCAAGCCACCTACGGTTTGACCGAGCACGCGCGTTTCGCGCTGCCCCACACGCGACTCGTCGCCAACCCCGGGTGTTACCCCACGTCCATCCTGTTGCCGCTCCTGCCTCTCTTGCAGGCCAACCTGCTTGAGCCGAGCGCAGCGGTCGTCGCCGACTCCAAGAGCGGGGTCTCCGGCGCGGGCAAGGCCCCCAGCGCCGCCACTCACTTCGGCAACGTGCACGATAATTTCCGCGCTTACAACGTCGGCACCCATCGCCACGCGCCGGAAATCGAACAGCAGGCCGGTATCGGCAATCTCGTGTTCGTGGCGCACCTGCTGCCCTGCTTGCGAGGCATCCTCAGCACTCTGTACCTGACGCCACGAGCGGGACACTCCTTGCAAGACAGTGCGGAGCAGTTTCAGGCCTGCCTGCAAGACGCCTACGGCGAGGAGCCCTTCGTCCGAGTCCTGGAGCAGGGCACGCCGGCACTGCGGGATGTGGTTCACACGAACCGCTGCCACATGGCTGTGCATGCCGCAGGCCCCGTTGTGGTCATCACCAGCGCCCTCGACAACCTGCTCAAGGGGGCCGCTGGCCAAGCCCTGCAGAACGCCAACCTGATGCTCGGTCTGGAAGAAACCCTAGGCCTGCCCGCAGGACCCTCAATGGCCGCGGCCACGGGGGTCACGGCATGAAGACGGCCCCCCTCCTAGTCATCAAGGTCGGCGGAGCCCTGCTGCAATCCGGCGCGGCGCTGGAGGGCACAGCTGCATCCATCGCCGCGACTCAACGCGCGGGGTTCAAGGTCGTGGTCGTCCACGGCGGGGGGTCAGCGATCGCGTCCTTGGCCCAGGCCTTGGGTCTCAAGGAGCGCAAGGTCGATGGCCTGCGGGTCACGGACGCGGCGACGGCCGAGGTGGCTCTTGCTGTGCTTGCGGGAACCCAAGGAAAGGGGCTGGCGGCTGCGCTCGGAAGACAGGGCTGTGAAGCTGTGTCCCTTTGCGGCGCGGACGCAAAGCTACTGAGCGCACGGGTGGCACGCGGCGGCGAGTTGGGTTTCGTCGGGCGGGTGCAACACGTGAACACGGGTCTGCTCGATGACCTGCTCGCACAGGGCCGCGTGCCCCTCATCGCTCCCATCGCGCCACTTGCGCCGCAGCACGATCGTCCCGGGGTCCCTCTGCACAACATCAACGCCGACGAAGCAGCCGGGCCCATCGCTCAGGCCCTGAACGCCGATGCCCTGCTCTTTCTGACGGACGTACAAGGCGTGCTCGACTCGGACGGCCAATGCCTGCCCCACCTGGACCGCCAGGGCGCCCGGGCCCTGCGCGCGCAGGGGACCCTGGGCGCAGGCATGTTGCCCAAGATCCACTCCGCCCTCAGCGCGGCCGACGCCCTACCTGACGCCCAAGTGCGCATCGCTTCTCCCGCCCATGGCGGGCAGTCCTACCACCACCTGCTGGAGCAGAAGTGCGGCACGAGCCTGGGCAGCCAGAGGGTCATGGCCCATGACTAGCTCGCTCATGCCCACCTACCGGCCCGGCGGTCCGCAGTTTGTTCGCGGCCAGGGTGCGTCGTTGTTCGATGAGCACGGACGCGAGTGGGTCGACCTGCTCTCGGGCCTCGGAGTGACGGTGCTCGGCCACTCTCACCCGAGTTGGGTCGCGACCGTGCAAGCCCAGGTCGGCCAGTTGGTGCACACATCCAACCTGTATCCCCAAGCCGCAGCGGAGACCCTCGCTCAGCGCCTATGCGAATGGACGGGCATGGGCAGTGTGTTCTTCAGCAACAGCGGCACCGAGGCCGTGGAATGCGCGTTGAAGCTAGCGCGCAAGGCCTGTGCACAAGCTGGGCACGCTCAGCGGACGCACTTCCTCGCTATCGAGGACAGCTTCCACGGTCGCAGCTTGGGCAGCTTGTCGGTGACTTCCAATCCCGTTTACCGGGCGCCTTTTGCACCCACGCTGCAAGCGGCGTTCGTTCCACGCAACGACGTCGATGCCCTGCAGGCGGCCTTCGCCCAGGCCCCACCGGCGGGCTTGATCGTGGAGCCCGTACAGGGAGAGGGCGGTTTGCACGTCTTGGATGCAAGCTTCTTGCAGTGCGCGCGGGAACTGTGCGACGCGAACGGAACCGTGCTCATCAGCGATGAGGTGCAATGCGGCCTCGGGCGCACGGGGCCCTTTGTGGCATTCGACGCCGCCGGCGTGAAGCCCGATGTAATCACCCTCGCCAAACCCCTGGCTGGCGGATTGAGTGTGGGCGCCACCTTGGCTTGCCACTCACTCAGCGACACGCTCACTGCGGGGGACCACGGCTCCACCTTTGGTGGCGGTCCACTGGTCATGGCTGCCGCTTCCGTGGTGCTGGATGAACTCACCTCGGGCGGCCTGCTCGAGCGGCTGGGACCCAAGGCGCAGCGTTTGACAGCGGGCCTCGACGACTTGGTCGAACGCCATCCGGCTGCCCGGGAGCGTCGCGGCAGGGGCTGGATGCAGGGGCTGCACTTGCCGGGCCAAGCGCAAGCCGTGCAATCGGCCCTGGCCGATCTCGGATTCCTCGCCGGGACCGCAGCCGGGGATGTGCTGCGCTTCCTGCCGCCCTACGTCTTGACTCCCCATCAACTCGGCCGGGCCCTCGAGACCCTGGACGAGGTCCTCTCCACCCTTCCGCAACCCCAAACCCTTCACCCAATCTCGTGAGCACTCAGAGCTTTCCCCATAAGGACCTGGTCAGCGTGGCCCACCTGGACCACGACGACATCTTGAAGATCTTCTCCACGGCCGCTGCCCTCAAGGCGCAGCGCGATCGCTACACCGACCTGTTGGCGGGCAAGCGACTGGCCATGGTGTTTGAGAAGGAGAGTCTGCGCACACGCTTCACATTCGACATCGGCATGCAGGACCTGGGCGGTAGTGCCATTTTCCTGGACCACAGCAGCGCGCGCTTGGGCAGTCGCGAATCCGTTCCCGACATGGCCAAGAACCTGGAGCGTTGGGTGCACGCCATCGTCGCGCGGACCTACAAGCACCGAGCCGTCACCGAACTGGCCAAGCACGCCCAGATCCCCGTGATCAATGGTCTCTCCGACTTCTTGCACCCCTGCCAGGCGCTAACCGATTTCTTCACCCTCTGGGAAACGTGGGGATCCGTGCGTGGTCGGCACATCACCTACGTGGGCGATGGCAACAACACCTGCCACTCCCTGATGCATGTAGCATCGATCCTCGGCGCGCACATCACGGTCTGCACTCCTGAGGGTTACGAGCCCAACCTGAAGGTCATGAATGAGTGCCTGGCCGCTGCCGCCGTGTCGGGTTCCAAGATCACTTGCGGCAATGATCCCGTGCAAGCCATGCAGGGGGCTGAAGCTGTGTACACCGACGTTTGGGCCTCCATGGGACAAGAAGACGAAACCGAAGAGCGCAGCGCCATCTTCGCCGAGTACCAGGTGAACGAAACCCTGCTGGCCCACAGCGACCAGGCCCTGTTCATGCACTGCTTGCCCGCGCACCGCGGACAGGAGGTCAGCGCAGGAGTGATCGACTCGGACCACTCGATTGTCTTCGACATCGCCGAGAACCGCTTGCACGTCCAGAAATCCATCCTGGTTTGGCTCCTGGCCCCGGATCTGGCACCGCATGCCCCGAGCCCGTCGGGCAACCTGGAGACCTTGAGCGTATGAGTGCCCCCAAGATAGTGCTCGCCTACTCCGGCGGACTCGACACGTCGATCATCATCCCCTGGCTCAAGCACGAGAAGGGTTACGAGGTTCACTGCCTGGCCGGAGATGTGGGTCAAGGAGCTGAAGAACTCGTGGGCCTGGAAGAGAAGGCCACCTTGTCGGGAGCCGCCTCCTGTCGTGTGGTCGACCTGCGCGACGAGTTTCTGACGGAGTGCGTCTGGCCGGCCCTCAAGGCCATGGCGATCTACGAGGGCCGCTACCTACTGGGCACCTCACTCGCGCGGCCCGTGCTGGCCCGTGCGCAGGTGGCCTACGCTCGGGAAGTCGGTGCCAACGCCCTGTGCCATGGGTGTACGGGCAAGGGCAACGACCAGGTTCGGTTCGAGCTGGGGTACATGGCCTTCGCTCCTGAAATGCAGATTGTCGCTCCCTGGCGCGAGTGGTCGATCACCAGCCGCGAGGAGGCCATCGACTACGCTGCCCACTACCAGATCCCTATCGCCGCGACGCTCAAGAAGATCTACTCACGCGATCGCAACCTGTGGCACATCTCCCACGAGGGTGGCCCCATTGAAGACCCGTCGAATGTGCCCCCGGATGACGCCTGGCAGTGGACCACCGAACCCAAGCGTGCACCCGACGAAGCCCTCAGGGTCACCCTGAGTTTTGAAGCGGGTGTTCCCGTAGCGGTGGACGGCGTGAGCCTGGACGCTGTTCCCCTGCTAGAGAAGCTCAACGAGATGGGCGCGGCCCATGGAGTCGGCAGGGTGGACATCGTCGAGAACCGACTGGTCGGCATGAAGTCGCGCGGCCTGTACGAGACCCCTGGAGGCACGATTCTGATGGAGGGCCTGCGCTCCCTTCGCGCGCTGTGCGTCGAACGGGACAGCGCCGACCTGGCCGATCGACTGGCCCCCGAATGGGCGCGCCTGGTCTACAACGGTCAGTGGTTCCACCCCAAACGCGTGGCCATGGACGCCTTCTTCGACAGCTTGGCCAAGACACAGACGGGCGAGGTCACGGTCGAGTTGTACAAGGGGCACGCGACGGCCCTGCACGCCAGCAGCCCGCACAGCCTGTACCAAGAAGAGCTGGCCTCGTTCACCATGGGCGCGGGATTCCAGCCCCAGGACTCCGAGGGTTTCATCCGGCTCTTCGGGTTGCCCGGGACCATCGCCCAGGCCGTGGCCTCCAAGGCATGACTCCTACACAAAAAATGTGGGGCGGCCGTTTCGAGCAAGCCAATGACCCGGCTTTCGAGGCCTTCAACTGCAGCTTGGGGTTCGACCGCCGCTTGCTGCAGGAGGATCTGACTGGAAGCATCGCCTGGGCCAAGGCCCTGGGCAGTGCGGGCCTGCTCGAGCCGCAGGAGGCTACGGACCTCACCGTCGCGCTCGAGCAACTGGGCGCTGAATTGCAGGCCGATCCGACTCCCCTTGCCCAGAGTCCAGCCGAGGACATTCACGGCTTCGTCGAACAGGCGCTGCAAGCCAAGGTCGGGGACCTGGCGCGCAAACTGCACACCGGGCGTTCGCGCAACGACCAGGTGGCCACAGACTTGAAGCTGCACCTGCGCGGCCAGGTGGTTGCATTGTGCTCCGGTGCCAGGGACCTGATGCGCGACCTCGTCGGCCTGGCCCTGGAAACCCACGACCTGGCCTTGCCGGGTCATACCCACTTGCAACGTGCCCAGGCGGTGAGCGCAGGACACCACGCGCTGGCCTACGTGGAAATGCTCGCCCGGGACGTTGCGCGGCTGGAGGATGCCAACACTCGGGCGGACACCTGCCCCCTCGGGGCGGCTGCCCTGGCGGGCACATCGTGGCCCGTGGACCGCCGGGCCCTGGCCGACGACCTGGGCTTTGGAGCCGGTCCCACGCGCAACAGCTTGGACGCCGTCAGTGACCGGGATCACGCCACGGAGGTCATCTTTGCCTGCTCCCTGTTGATGGTGCACCTCTCGCGCCTGGCGGAGGACTGGATCTTCTACTGCAGTCAAGAGGCGGGTTACCTGCGCCTGGGAGACGCGGTGTCAACGGGCTCGAGCTTGATGCCCCAGAAGCGCAATCCCGATTCCCTTGAACTGGTACGCGGCAAGTGCGCGCGCGTGCAGGGTGACCTGAACACTCTGCTCACCCTGCAGAAGGGCCTCCCCCTGGCCTACGACAAGGACCTGCAGGAGGACAAGGAGTGCCTCTTCGACGCTCTGGACACGACCCGCGCCTGCCTGCAAGTCACCGCCACTGTGGTCCGTGGGGTGCACTACGACACCGAGCGCTGCCGCGCGGCCTGCGCCGGGGGTTTCATGGAGGCCACCGATCTGGCGGACATGCTGGTTCAAGCTGGACTCACCTTCCGCGATGCCCATGAACGGGTGGGCGCCGCCGTGCGGGCCGCAGAGGAAGCTGGGGTGACCCTGGCCGACCTCGATGCGCAGCAGAAGCAACGCCTACTGCCCGAATTGGGAGAGGTGAACCTGACCCAAGCCCTGTCGGTTGAAGCTGGCCTGGCTCGACATGACTGCCTGGGAGGCACGGCCCCTGCTCAAGTGTTGGCCCAAGCCGAAGCCTGGAAAAAGAGGTTGCAAACATGACGTCCGTCACCATTCGACCGGCTGTTCTCTCGGACGCCGGGATGATCCTCGACCTGGTCAACCGACTCGCTGCTGAGCAGGTCATGTTGGCTCGTTCACCGGCTTCTGTGCTGGAGCGCATCCGCGATTTTGTCGTGGCCGAGGTGGACGGAGCTTTTGCTGGCTGCGGCGCGCTTGCAATCGTCTGGTCGGACATGGCTGAGATCCGTTCCATCGCTGTCGAACCGGCGCACCAAGGGCTGGGTTTGGGCCGGCGCATGGCCGAGACGCTGATCGACGAGGCAAAGCAATTGGGCCTGCCGCAACTGATGGCGTTCACCTACGTGACCGGCTTTTTCACGCGCCTGGGGTTCAAAGAGGTCGAACACGCACGCCTGCCCCACAAGGTGTTCAACGACTGCCTCAACTGCCCCAAGTTCTATTGCTGCGACGAGACGGCGGTGCTGTTGACCCTCGTGCCCACGGACCAGCTTCCAGAACCCGTCGCCGGTTCGGCCTACCTACCCCTGCCGGGCAGTCAACGCCCGGCCAAGGGGCCCCCTCCCCCGTCGATCTAGCCCCTCCCACGCAAGGAACTCGGGCGGGACGAGCGCAACTCACGCTCCCATGCAAAGTGCAAGCCAGGAAACTTGCCAGAAGAAACGCTGAAGAGACTCTGCAGAAACGCTGCAGAGACTCCGCAAAGACTACTGCCCGTCGCTCGCGGGTCGCAGTCGACGGGTGGGACTGCCCGCCACGGCTGCTTTTCCGCGAGTTCCCGTTGCGCGGATACCCCGCCACTGTTCGGGAATCATTTCGAGTGCGGACTCGTGAATGGCCGACCCGTTGGGCCCCACCCGGCGTAGATAGCCGGGAGCGTCCGTGTGCGCGGCTGCGTGGGTGTTGCTCGTCGCGCTGCCACCCAGGGCGCCGGGGTGGGCATTCCCACCCAGGCCAGAACCGTCGTCCAGGAAGTGGATGACACCCAAAGCAAAAACCAATCCCGCCGCCGCAGCAAAACTGGCCACTCGCATGCGCGGGATTCGCGTCAGGAGACTCGGTTTGCCCGCAGACCTGTTGCCCGCAGACTGGCGACCACCCAGCCCGCCAGCCACAGCGGCCGACTGCGGAACCAAGACCTCCGATCCCGCAAGGCTCTCGGATCCGGCGAGCAGTCCTTCCTCTACCAGACCTGCTCGCACCCCTTCCCAAACCGATGAATTCACACCCGAGGCACCCTGCGCAGCAGAGCTACCCTCAAGCAACATGGAGACCAGTGCTCCCCGCGCCTGACGGGCGCGGTCCTCATGGAGTCGACAGGTCTCGCAATCGTCCAAGTGCGCGCTTACTTGAGCCAGCTCCTGGGGCTCTAGGTCCCCCCCCACAAACAGGGGCAGGGCGGCACGGGTATCGGCGCAGTTGGACGGGGGGTAATGCATGGATTCGGGGGCGAGTCGGTGTGCTTTCGTTCTTCAGGAGGGTCTACGGGGCCACAGGGGGGGCGTTGGCGCCAGCCAAATAGAATCCAGCCAAATAGAATCCAGTCCGACAGAATGTCGTCGGTCAGTCCTCCATGCCCGATTCGCCTAGCGAGCTCGCCGCCCGGTCTGGGCTGTCCCATTTTGAATCGCCGCCTTGGCCTAGGCGCACATCCGCCAGGCGCATGCGACGTTCCCATTCTTCCTGGAACAGCTTGCGGCCTCGATGCAGTCGCCAGCGTACGGTCACGTGGGTGGCGCCGACGATCTCGGCGATCTCGGTACAGGGCAGTCCTTCCAATTCGCGCAGCACGAGGACCGACTGGAAGTGCGGGGCCAGTGCCTCCAGGCAGGCCCGCACTTCTTCGCCCGTCTCGCGGCTCTCCAGTGCGTCGGAGGGCAGGGCTTGGCTGGGGTCAGGTAGATCGATCTGTCCCACACCTTCGTCGTCCTCAGTTGAGGTGGACTGCGTGGGCCGCCGCTTGCGCAAGTGGTCGATGCACAGATTGGTCACGATGCGGAACAACCAGGTGGTGAAATCGTGCTGGAAGTCGAAGCGTTCCAGGTTCTTGAAGACCCGCAGAAAGGCCTCCTGGGTCAGATCCTGTGCGTCCTCATCCGTCGGAACCATCTTGCGCGCCACATGGGTGGCGCGCTTCTCATAGCGCTGGACCAAGTCGGCGAAAGCGCTCTCCTCTCCGTCGAGGGCCCGTCGAATCAGGGCGTGGTCCACCTGCCTGGGCGTAGGCAGAGACGGACCATCGGGATTGGGGGGAGCGGCAGGGGACATGACCGAAGCGGGATCCTTGAATCTAGTGTATCGGTCGGCAGTTCCCAGCACCTGCGCTTGAGATCGATGAGGAGGGCCCACGGGAGTCCTACGCCTGGGGCGCCGCGGCGTTGGTACAGCCCCAGATCCCTCAGCACGACCCCTCAGACCGTTGGGAAGCGACCCTCGAGGGCGCCCATGCGTCGGAACTTTTCGCGACGATCGGCGACCAGCTGCTCGGGGTCGCGTGCCTCGAGCTGATCCAGATTCTCCACAATGGCGTCGGCCAGGTTCTTGAACACGACCTCCGGGTCTCTGTGGGCTCCACCCAGGGGCTCGGCCACGACACCGTCGATGACACCCAAGCGGGTCAGGTCCTTGGCAGTCAGTTTGAGAGCGCTGGCAGCCTCTGGAGTGCGGGCACCGTCCTTCCAGAGGATGGCCGCACATCCCTCGGGGCTGATCACCGAGTAGTAGGCGTATTGCATCATCAGCACACGGTCCCCGACGCCAATGCCCAAGGCTCCTCCTGACCCGCCTTCCCCAATCACCACGCAGATGATGGGCACGGGCAAGTCGAACATACCCAGGATGTTCTCGGCGATGGCGGCGGCCTGACCCCGTTCCTCGGCTCCGATACCCGGGTAGGCGCCAGGTGTGTTGATCAGTGTCACGATGGGCAGGCCAATCTTGGCCGCCAGACGCATCTTGCGCAGCGCCTTGCGATACCCCTCCGGGTGAGCGCAACCAAAATTCGTCTCCAGCCGCTCAGGCGTCGTCTTGCCCTTGCGATGGCCTACAACCATCACGCGCCGCCCGCGCAGGGTGGCAAACCCCGTGACCATGGCCCGATCGTCGCCGTAGGTCTTGTCCCCGTGCAGCTCGACAAACTCATCGAACATGTGGTCGATGTAGTCCGACGCAACCGGGCGCTCCGGGTGCCGGGAGACGTTGACGGATTCCCAAGGATCGAGATCGGAATAGGTCTTGGCCAGGGCGGCCTGGATCTTTGTCCGCAGAGCCCCGATCTCGGTCGAGATGTCCAAGTCGTTCTTGACGGAGAGTTCGGTCAGCTCCGCCAATTGGGCCTCCATGTCCCGGATGGGAGCCTCGAAGGCCATTCCGGGCGCGGCGTCGGGTTTGCGGCGTTCTTCAGACAAGGGAGTGTGGGCGACAGGGCGGGGGCAAAGGCGAGGCAAGATCGAGGACCGCGCAACCGGGCTCCATGTTCCGGCACCGAGGACGAGAAGGCAAGGCGCGGACACCCGGTGATTCCCCACGACCACCACGCTACACTCCTGCCTCACCCCCCGCCGCTGACCCCAAGCACTCCCCCATGCCCCCCACCACCGCTGCCCTACCCCGGGCCTGGCGCGTCGAAGTTTTTCGCGACGTCCAACGCGATGACCCCGAAGGCACGCATGCGCAGGCGGCCCTGACGGCTCTGCGAATTGAGGGCGCGCGCAACGTGCGCCTGGGTCGAGGCTACCTGCTGCCGCCCGAATTGGAGCGTAGCGCGGTGGACCGGATTGTGGGCGAATTGCTCGCGGACCCCGTGCTGGACTGCGCCCGGATTTGTGAGCCTGAATCCGCCCCCGAGACCAAGCCGGGCTGGCATCGGGTGCTGGTGGCGAAGAAACCGGGGGTCACGGACGCCGTGGCCCAGACCCTGGCACGGGCGCTGACAACCAGCGCGCTGACGCCCGTGGGCTCAGAAATCGCGACATTCCAGGCTTGGGAATTCGAAGGCGAGCTCGCCGCCGCGGACTTGCAGACCGTTTCTCGGCGCCTGCTCGCCAACCCTGTCATCGAGGATGTGGGCATCGACGAGGAGTCATTGACCTACGGCTTGGCCCAGGTGGACGTCGATCACCCGTGCCTGGACGTGCCGCTCTGCGAGCAGAGCGACGAAGACCTGCAGCGCATCAGCCAGGAGGGCACCCTCTCCTTGAATCTGGTGGAGATGCAGACCATCGCGGCCCACTATCGTGATCAGGGCCGCGAACCCACCGCCTGCGAGTTGGAGACTCTCGCCCAAACCTGGAGTGAGCACTGCCAGCACAAGACCTTCCGCGGTCGCATCGAAATGGACGGAGAGCTGATCGACAATCTGCTCAAGACCACCATCGCGGCCGCCACCTTCGAACTCGACAAGCCCTGGTGCATTTCGGTCTTCCACGACAACGCCGGCATCATCGAATTCGATCCCGACGTGGATGAAGGCTGGGACCTGGCCTTCAAGGTGGAAACCCACAACCACCCCAGCGCCATCGATCCCTACGGCGGCGCCGGCACGGGCATTGGCGGCGTGATCCGCGACATCCTGGGTGTCGGCCTGGGAGCCAAACCCATCGCGAACACCGACGCCTTCTTCGTCGGGCCCAGCGACCTGCCGCACGAACAAGTTCCGAAGGGCACCATGCACCCGCGACGAATCCTTGAGGGAGTCGTCGCCGGCGTCCGCGACTACGGCAACCGGATGGGCATCCCCACCGTCAGCGGCGGCGTGTGGTTCGACAAGGGGTACGTGGGCAATCCGCTGGTGTACGCAGGCACGGTTGGACTCTTGCCGCGCGCCTACGCCACCAAGTCGGTGTTGCCGGGGGATGTGATCCTCACCGTCGGGGGTCGCACAGGCCGCGACGGTATCCACGGCGCCACCTTTTCTTCCACTGAGCTGCATGAAGAGAGCGAAGTCATTTCCGCTGCCGCGGTGCAGATCGGCGACCCCATCACGGAGAAGAAAGTGCTGGACGGCTTGCTGCGAGCCCGAGACGCGGGCCTGTACCGCGGCCTCACCGACTGCGGCGCCGGCGGCCTCTCCTCCGCCGTGGGAGAAATGGGCGCCGAGTGCGGAGCCGAGGTGCACTTGGAGAAAGTGCCCCTCAAGTACCCCGGCTTGAGCCCGGCGGAGATTTGGATCAGCGAGGCCCAAGAACGCATGGTGCTGGCGGTACCGCCCGAGGACCTGGACGCGTGCATCGCCGTCTTTGAAGCGGAGGCCGTGGAGGCCACCGCCATCGGGACCTTCACCGACACCGGCCGCCTGACCCTGCATTATGCCGGGCAACAGATGGCCGACATGGACATGCACTTCCTGCACGAGGGCACTCCCCGCCCCACGCGCAAGGCGCAGTGGGATGCACCTCAATTGGAAGACCCTGGCGCGCCGGCGATCGAAGACCCCACTGCGTTGCTACTGCGATTGATGGCGCGGCCCAACATCGCCAGCAAGGAGTGGATCACGCGCCAATACGATCACGAGGTTCAGGGCATGCGAGTGGTCGGACCCAACACGGGCGTGCACATGGACGGCCCCTCAGATGGCGTGGTCTTGCGCCCCCTGCCCCAGTCCAAGAAAGGCATCGCCCTCGGTGCGGGCGCCTCCTCGACCATGGGTCGATTGGACCCCAAGTCCATGGCTATGGCGTGTATCGACGAGGCCCTGCGCAACGTGGTGGCTGCCGGCGGCGATCCAACGCACACCGCCATCCTCGACAACTTCTCGTGGGGCAACTGCGACAAACCCGATCGCTTGGGCGCCCTGGTCCTGGCCTCCAAGGGCTGCTACGAGGCAGCCATGGCCTTTGAGACGCCCTTCATCAGCGGCAAGGACTCGCTCAACAACGAGTACCGCGTGGGCGCGCAGACCCTGTCCATCCCGCCCACCCTCTATATCTCCGCACTTTCCATCCTGCCCGACGTGCGGCACGCCATGACCATGGACGCCAAGCAGGCGGGCAACCGGCTGTATCTGCTGGGTGTTACCGGCGCCCACTTCGGGGGATCGGAGTTGCACGCATGCTTGGATCTCGATGGCGGGCGAGTGCCTTGCCCAGACCTGGCTAGCGCGCCGGCCTTGTTCAAGGCCCTACACCTTGCCCTGTCCTCCGGTTGGGTTCGCGCTTGCCACGACCTGTGTGAAGGCGGCCTCGCGGTCGCCTTGGCAGAGACTTGCCTGGCTGGTCGCTTGGGCGCCGCGATCCGTCTTGAGCAGGTGACTTTGGACGACTTGCCCGACGGCTACGACGCTGACACAACAGCCCTGTTCAGCGAGAGTTGTTCGCGCTTCCTCGTCGAAGTGCACCCCGATCGTGAGGGGCAATTCACCGCGGCCATGCAAGACCACGTGTGCACACACATTGGCGAGGTCACGGACGATGGGCACGTGAGCGTCCGGAGCCGCAGCGGGGCCGAGTTCCTGCACTTGCCCGTCGCCCATCTCGCCCAAGCATTCGGGGGCGTGGCGCAGCCCATCCCCGCTTCAGCCAGTGAGCCCCCCAGCCGAGTCGCCCCGAACGAGGACTCCTAGCACATGGAATCCCCTACCATGCCCGCCCCTGAAAAGAGTTCACCCAGCCGTCGCCGGCCCCGGGCCCTGGTCCTGCGCACCTCGGGCACGAACTGCGAGATCGAAACAGCGCGCGCCTTGGAACTGGGCGGCGCTCAGGCCAACGTCCTGCACTTCAACCGCGTGCTCGAAGACCCCTCGCGCCTGGATCCCTACGGGATTTGGGTCTTCGCCGGTGGGTTCAGTTATGGAGACGATCTCGCCGCCGGCCGCGTGTGGGGCATGGAACTGCGCACAGGACTGCGCGACCAACTACGCGCCCACGTTCAGCGCGGCGGCCTGGCGCTGGGAGTCTGCAACGGATTCCAGGTGCTTGTGGAGTCCGGGATTTTTGAGCCGAACAAGCCCGCGGGCGAACGTTCGATCGCCCTCTACTCCAACGCATCCAACCACTACGAGTGCCGTTGGGTGGAATTGCAGAGCGCGGATTGTCGCTGCCCCTGGTTGGAACCGGGTGATCGCATGCCTGTGCCCGTGGCCCACGCCGAAGGCCGCTTCGTGGTGCGCGATGACACGGCCATGCGAAGCCTGATCGCCGGTGGGCAAGTGGCCCTGCGCTACGTGCGGCCGAGTTGGACTCCAGACTCGGGCCCCGTGGATTATCCCTACAACCCCAACGGGGCCGCCGGAGACGTAGCCGGAATCTGCGATCCCAGCGGACGAGTTCTGGGCCTGATGCCGCACCCCGAGCGCAATCTGGACCCCTGGAACCACCCCCACTGGACACGGCAGTCGCCACGCGAAGTCGGCGAAGGCCTGGCCTTCTACCGCCGCATGGTGGAAGTGGCCGAGTCCGCTCTCGTATGATCGCCCTTGATTCCGGGCCTTGGCTCTGAGAGTCTGACCTGCGGGCGAACATCACCCTGCGCGCCGATCAATCAACCAACATTCCAGCACGGAACCTGCCGTGCATTCGGGGGGGACCCACCGCATGAAGTACATGATCCTGTCCTTGGCCGGCCTGCTGCTGTCCAGCTGCGCCGCTCTGGTCGTGACCAGCACGGCCGTCGTCATGAGCGAGGAATTCCAAGACAACGCCATCACGGTCACGATGGAAGAGGACGTGGATGTGGTCTGGGCCAGCACGAAATCATCCCTGGCCCACATGACCGACGCCATGATCCACACGGACGAGGACCTCAAGAGCGCGGTCACGAAGATCGACGGCGCCGAAGTCAGCGTCGAAGTTCAAAACTGGAACACCGGTGAGACACGCGTGCGCGTGATGGCCAAGAAGTACGTGCTCTACAACAACGAATTGGCAAACCGCGTCTGCGACAGGATTGCCAAAGAACTCGACCAGTAATTCGAGGAATGAACATGCGCTCTGGATTTGCACGCTCGATCGTCTTGGTAGGAGCCGCCGTCCTGTGCGGGGGGTGTCACTTGGTAGCCATCGGGGTTGCCGGCGTCGTGGTGAGCCAGGAGTTCACCAAGCACGCCCAGTCCCACTTGCTAGAAATGGAGCCCAACGCCGTATGGCTGCGCGCCAAGGCGACCCTTGCCAAGATGGCCAACAGTCCACTGGATGTGGATGACGAAGCTCGCGCGGCGACGGGCACGATCGACGGTGCGACCGTGACCATGCACGTCGACTACTTCGACGAGAACCGTACGCGTGTTGCCATCACGGCTCGCAAGTGGGGCGTGTACGACAACGACCTCGCGCAAGAACTGCTGGATCGCATCAAAGTCGGACTGCAGTAACGCACGCGAGAGAGGTGTAACCCGCGCGGGAATGCGCGCGTCTAGCCCGGGTGGGTGGGGGCGGCGGTTGGCGGCCGCGGAAACTGTAGCGCAGGTACAGAGTCCCACAGGTACAGAGTCCC
>CAYXTP010000002.1:0-15415 GCA_964467985.1 uncultured Planctomycetaceae bacterium | reverse complement strand
CCCCGAGATACAGAGTCCCCCAGATCTGTCGAGCGCAGTCGACTGCGACGGCTGCACGCCTGCGCAGCCGCTGAACCGGCTAGCCCTTGCGGCACGTTCTGCAAAGCCCAGTCAAGCGCAAGATGTGCCCGGTCAACTCAAACCCGAAACGGGCGGCCACCTCATCTTGCAACTGCTCGATCCGGGCTTCCCGGAATTCCTCGATCCGACCGCAGCCTTGGCACACCAGATGGTCGTGATGGCTGTGACCCAGACTGTGCTCGTAGAGCATCTCTCCCGAACCGGTGTCCAGGGCCTCCACGAACCCGCCACTTTCGAGCAGCTCAAGCGTGCGGTACACAGTGGCCCGCGACACGCGCGTGCCCTCCTCGGTGCGCAGCCAACCGAACAGGGTCTCGGCGCTGAAGTGCTCGTGGGTCAGGAACACCCGTTCCAGAATGCGAAGGCGCTGGGGCGTCATGCGCAGACCGGCATCGCGCAGGTGGCTTTCGAATCGTCGGCGAACAGTAGCGGGCTGCATGGAACAGTTAGATCCGATTCCGGCCTAGGGAATCAGTGGTCCTCCCCCTTCGATTCCTCCTCGAATTCCGCCCTGGCTGCGGCGCGCGTACCGATGTCCCGGCGGCAGAATTTGCCGTCCCATTGAACGAGATCGTAGGTGGCGTAGGCCCGCTGGCGGGCGTCTTCCTTGTCCGCGCCCAATGCTGTGACGCACAACACGCGCCCACCGCTGGTCTTGATCTGGCCGTCATCTGAGCGGGTGCCGGCGTGAAAGACCATGGCATTCTCGACTCCGTCGGCCGCTTCCAGACCGTGGATCAAGTCCCCCGTTTGAGTGGCTCCCGGGTAGCCCTTGGCCGCAGCAACGACACCGATGACCGGTCGTTGATCCCAATGGGGTGGGTCGATACTCGCCAGATCTCCCCGCGCTGCGGCGAGCAGGATCGGAAAGAGATCTCCCTTCATGCGAAGCATCAAGGCCTGACACTCGGGATCCCCGAAGCGCACGTTGTACTCCACAACTCGCGGGCCGCTGTCGGTGAGCATCAAGCCCACGAATAACACGCCGCGGTAGTCGATGCCCTCCTGGCGCAAGCCGTGCATCGTCTGCACAAGCACGCGTTGTTCGATCTGTTTGTACAAGCGCGCGTTCAAGGCCTCCACTGGAGAGTGCACGCCCATGCCGCCCGTGTTGGGACCTTGATCCCCCTCCCCTACTTGCTTGTGATCTTGCACGGCCTCCAGGATCAGAATCGTCGTGCCGTCGGTGATCGCAAAGACGCTGGCCTCTTCGCCCTCCATGAATTCCTCGACCAGCAAGCGGTCGCCCGCCTTCCCGTGCCGGCACTCCTCCATGATCGCGTTCACCGCGGCCAGGCCTGCGGCCACGTCGGCGCAGACGTACACGCCCTTGCCGGCCGCCAAGCCATCGGCCTTCACAACCTGCGGCCAGGTGCTGCAACTTTTCAAGTAACTCTTGGCAGCTCCTGAGCGATCGAACTGACGAGCACCAGCTGTGGGGATGCGATGGCGTTCGAGGAAACTCTTGGAGAACACCTTGGATCCTTCGAGCTGTGCGCCTGCCGCCCCCGGTCCGAAGGTGGGAATGTCTGCGGCGCGCAAGCGGTCCGCGAGCCCGTCTACCAGGGGGTCCTCAGGGCCGATCACGACCAGGGCTACGCCTTCCGATTGGGCCAAGGCCAACAGCCCCTGTGCATCGCCAGCTGACACGTTCACGTTGCGCGCGACCTGTGCTGTTCCGGGGTTGCCCGGAGCGCACAGCACCTCGCTGACCTTGGGGGACTGGGCCAGCTTCCAGCACAGCGCGTGCTCGCGACCTCCCGATCCGACGACCAAAACCTTCATGAATTCTTGTCCTGCATGATTGGGGGGCGAGCGCCGACGCAGCTTGGGAGTTCGCAACGCACGGCAAGGGACGCTGAAGATATCCGGCGCGGGCAGCGGACGCCAGAAGCACCGAGTCCGGCCGCCGACGGGTGACGCCGGGACCTCGGCTGGGTTAGGCTGCCCCCCGCCGGGGAGTACCTCAGTTGGTAGAGGCGTAGCTTTGGGTGCTACGAGTCGGCGGTTCGAGTCCGCTCTCCCCGACCAGCCCCAGCACCGGCAAGCCAATGGCTTTTGTCGTGCTCGGGGGATTACTGTCGCCCGTTGGGCGTCTATGGTTGACACTGTGCCCCACTGCCCGCCGGGACGGCCCCGGGCAGAATGACCTGCTCGTGCTTCATCCAGAGTTTCATCTATGAGCCAAGACAAGCCTGCTCCCACGCCCGACTTCGCCAAGAGTGCCCAATTCATCCAGGACGTACGCGAGCGCATCGCGACGGTGGTCGTGGGACAAGACGTGGTGGTCGAGCGCCTGCTGATCTCGCTCTTCACGGGCGGTCACATCCTGCTGCAGGGCGTGCCGGGCATCGCCAAAACCCTCTTGGCGTCCGCCCTGTCCAAGGCCATGCAGTTGGACTTCTCGCGGATCCAATTCACCATCGATCTCTTGCCGGCGGACATTCTGGGCTCGGAGATCTTGGACCAATCCACCAGCACCTTCCGCACGGAGAAGGGGCCCATTTTCACACACCTGCTGCTAGCGGACGAAATCAACCGTGCGGCACCCAAGGTGCAGGGCGCTCTGCTGGAGGCCATGCAGGAACGCAAGGTCACCATCGGCGGCGACCCCTTCACCCTGCCCGCGCCCTTCCTGGTGATCGCCACCCAGAACCCGGTCGAGCAGGCGGGCACCTTCGAGCTGCCTGAAGCTCAACTGGACCGCTTCATGCTCTTGCATCGGCTGGACTACCCGACACCCGATGAAGAGCGCGTGATCCTGCGCCGCAACGCTTCCTTGGGGGTACAGCGTCGAGACGGGGGCGCCGTGGTTGCCACCGAGTTCGACGTGATCGACGACAGCCCCGTGGGCGGTATCGAAGACATCATCGCCGCTATGGAAGCCGTGCAGAGTGTGCACGTCAGCGACACCTTCCTCGAGCATGTGGTGGAACTGGTAGGTCGCACGCGTGCTCACCCCGACATTGAGTTGGGCGGCAGCCCGCGCGCGGGCATCTCCTTGATCAAGGCCTCGCGGGCACGCGCCTTGCTGTTCCAGCGCAACTACGTGGTCCCCGAAGACCTGTTCGCTCTGGCCGAGGATGTGATCCTGCACCGGCTGCGCCTGAACTACGAAGCACTGGCGGATGGCAAAAGCACCGCGGGCGTACTGCAAGAGATGCTGGCTCAGATGGGGTCGGGCTCGGAATCGAAGGCCAACGCCAGTCTGAACGGTTCGGGACCGGCATCCGACCCTGCGTCCAACCCGGGGGTCTCCCCCGCGCCCGTGGCCAGCGAAGCCTGAAACCAGGCCGCGTTCCATGCAGCCCAGCACCCTGGAGCAGGTCGAGTTTCTCGACGCACGCCAATTTCAGATTGTCATGCGCCGCTTGGCGGACAGCCTGAGTTACGGCAGCGATCGGTCTCCTTTCCTGGGCAGCGGCATCGAATTCGCTCAGTCGCGGCAGTACGAGCACGGCGATCCGGTGCGCGACCTCGATTGGCGCGTGATCGCGCGCACCGGCAAGGCCTATATCAAGGAATACGAGGCACCCAAGTGCATGCCGGTCTACCTGTTGATCGACACCTCGGCCTCCATGGCGCTCTCTTCGGTACCGAGCGGCAAGTACCCCACTTCCCTGATCTTGGCGGGGGGCATTGCCCTGGCCGCACTGGACCGCGTCAGTCCGGTGGGTGTCTTGGGCGTCGGGACGCGACACTTGCAGGTGCGTCCTAGTCTGTCCAAGGCCCAGATCATGCAGTGGATGCTGACCCTGCGGCGTTACCGGCACGACGAAGGCACCACTTTGGCGGAGCGCCTGCGCGAGCTCATGCCCAGTCTCCGCTCGCGTGTCCTGTTGCTCGTGCTTTCGGACTTGCACGATCCTGGCGCAATCAACGGCCTCAAGCGTGCCGCGCAACGACACGACTGCGCCGTGCTGCAGATGCAGGATCCGGCCGAAGTCGGTCTCGGAGGCGCGGGTTTCATGCGCGCCCAAGAGGCGGAGAGCGGGCACGGATTCAGCACCCACGGCCGGCGGCAGCACTTGGACCAGGCGAAGCTGGAAACAGAGTTGCGCCGCGCAGGCATCGATCACCACCGTGTGCTATGTGGCCAGCCCTATCTGGCTGGCGTACGCCATTTCTTCAGGTCCCGGGGTCTCCTCGGAAAGGCGGCGCGCTGATGAGTTCGTGGCTCACCCTCCAATTGGCCAGCGTCGTGGCGGTCCTGGGCCTGGCAATCGCTCCCCAAGACGCCGGACAGGTCAGCGACGCCATCCCGGTCGGCGTCCCGCGTTGGTCGCGTGAGGTCGTGTTGGAAGGGCCGCTGCTCAAGGCCCGTCCCGCCGATATCAAGACGCCTTTGATCGTGCGCATCGACGCCGTCTCGCCCCACGGTTCGGCCCTGCGCTACGACTTCGAGTACTACGGGTTGGAACCGGGCACCTACAACCTCCTGGACTTCCTGCAGCGCGAAGATGGATCTGAGATGGAGGATTTGGCCCCTGTCGAGATCGTCATCGAAAGCCACTTGCCGCCGGGACAAGTCAAGCCCCATCCCGTGGGCCACGGAACCACGCCGGAGCTGGGCGGGTATCGGACCCTACTTTGGACGGTTGGCATTCTTTGGGCCCTCGGTTCCATTGCCTGGTGGTCAGCGAGCCAGCGCAAACGACAGGCGCAGCGGGCTGAAGAGACCGCCCCACCTCCCACCCTGGCCGAACGGCTCGCGCCCCTGGTCGAGCGCGGTTTGAAGGGCGAGTTGCCCCTGGAAGACCAGGCACGGCTCGAGCTGATCCTGATCGCCATCTGGCGCAAGCGACTCGGCATGCAAGACGCGCCGGCCTCCACGGTTGTCGTGCAGCTGAAAGAACACGCCCAAGCCGGAGTCTTGCTGCGTGAACTCGAGCGTTGGCTGCACAGCCCGGACAGCCACTCGGATCTCAACCTGGCCGATCTGCTGGAGCCCTACCGCAACCTCTCTTCTGAGGATTGGGACCGCGAATGGGAACGGACAGAAGCCCCGACCTCAGATCCAGCCTCTGGTCCAGGACAGGGCAGCTGATCCCGTGGAGTTCCTCGTACCTTTTCGCCACGCCTGGGTCCTGCTGGGCCTGTTGCTGCCGGCCGTGTTGCTGGCTTGGATTTGGAGCGGCAAGGGTCACCGGTTGTTCCTGCCCTTCGATCACAGCGGCGAACAACGTGGACGTGTATTGAGCGCCTTGCTGCGCTGCGCGGAGTCCCTGCCGGCCTTGATCCTCGCCCTGGTGGTCATCCTGCTGGCAGGCCCCCAACGCTGGGATGAACCCCAGGCCAAGAAAGTCCTGACCAACATCGAATTCTGTGTCGATGTCTCGGGCAGCATGACGGCTTCCTTTGGGTCGGGAAATCGTTACGACGCCTCCATGGTGGCCATCAACGAGTTCCTCGACTTTCGCGACGGTGATGCCTTTGGCCTGACTTTCTTTGGCAACTCGGTCCTGCACTGGGTGCCGCTCACGACCGACGTCTCCGCCTTCCGCTGCGCGCCGCCTTTCATGCGTCCAGGCAGTATTCCCAGTTGGTTCGGTGGCACGGAAATCGGTAAGGCCTTGCAGGCCTGCCGCAAGGTTCTGACCAGCCGCGAGGAAGGAGACCGCATGATTATCTTGGTCTCAGACGGTTTCAGTTCCGACCTCTCCGGTAATCGCGGTGATGAGATCGTGCGCGACTTGGTGGCCGACAACGTCACCGTCTACGGCATTCACATCGGAGGCAGCACGGTCCCGGCCCCCATCGTGGACATCACCTCCAAGACGGGCGGGGCGGTCTTCAGCCCGGGCGATGTGGAAGGCCTGAGCTACGTCTTCCAACGCATCGATGAGATGCAAGAGACGCGCATCGAGAAGACCTCCTCGGAGGCCATCGACGACTACGGTCCCTGGACTCTAGCCGCTCTGGGCCTGCTGGCCGGCGCCGTCCTCGCCTCCTTTGGCTTGAGGTACACGCCGTGGTAGGCAGCATCGTGCGAGAGCGCTTGAGCACGGGTTTGGAGCTGGACAGCGGACCGCCGCTGGTCGCCGCCGCGAGCATCATGGCCGTTGTCCTAGCCGCGGAACTCCTGCATCTCCGCCGACTGCGGCCGATTGCGCACCTCGCTTTCGGACCCCAGGCGCGACCCGCCGCGTGGGTGCGCATGGTGCCCTTGCTGCGCGCACTTGCCGCGGGAGCCTTGACCTGGGGCCTGCTCACCCTGTGGATGATCATCCCCAAAGTGCATAGCGGTGCCGGTGGCGCTTTTGGTGTCGACAAAGCCGACAAGAACGTGCTGCTCGTGCTGGACGTCTCGCCCAGCATGCGCTTGGAAGATGCGGGCCCGACCAAACACCTGAGCCGCATGCACCGAGCGAGGGATGTGCTGGATTCCTTCTTGCGTCGCGTGCCGCTGGAGGTCTACCGCTTCACCGTCATGGCGGTTTACAACGGCGCCAAACCCGTTGTGGAGCGCACCCGAGATGTGGAGGTCGTACGCAACATCCTGGGCGACCTGCCACTGCACTTCGCCTTCCAGGCGGGCAAGACCAAGTTGTTTGATGGACTGCAAGCGGCCGCGGATCTCGCCAAGAAGTGGGAGCCGAAAAGCACCACGCTGATTTTGGTCAGCGACGGGGACACGGTTCCGGCCCAGGGCATGCCCGTCATGCCCCCAGCCATCGAATCCGTGCTCGTGGTTGGAGTGGGCGATCCGCGCGCGGGCACCTTCATCGACGGAGCACAGTCGCGGCAGGACGTTTCCACCCTGCGCCAGATCGCCGCGCGCCTGGGCGGCTCCTTCCACAACGGCAACACCAAGCACCTCAGTTCGATTCTGATTCGCGACCTGACGCAGAGTTCGGCCGACGGCCCACTCGAACAACTCAGCCTGCGCGAGTACGCCTTGGCCGCAGCGGGATTGGGCGCAGCCTGGCTGGCTCTCTTGCCGCTGCTCTTGCAGGCATTCGGAACACGGTGGAGGCCAGGAAAGCGCCAATGAGCCACATTTCACCGCGCCCGACGGCCCTCGCGAGGCCGATTCCCGCAATCGGGAGCTCCCGAGCGCAGTTTTTACTCCCCTCTTCCCCGCTTCTCAGGGACAATTTGCAGCCTTGCATAGTCGAGCGACTCTAGCCCGACCCCACCTCTTCCCCTGGACCGATTGTCATGAAACGACTCTTGATCGCAACTTGGTTGACCCTGCCGGTCGCCGCCTACGCCTACCACATGGGCCCGGGCCAAGATCACCTGCGCATGGACGATGCCGCCGCCCTGATCGCAAGCGCCGACGCGCACGTCGCCGAGGCCCTGCGCCTGACGGCTGATGAGGGTGAGACCGCCGCCCGTGGCGAGTGGTTTGACGCCGAGGCCGATTATGCCCAGGCCCTCGACCTCTTGCCGAGCGAGCCCGCACAAGATGTGCGTCGACTCAAGCTGGAACGCGCCAAGGCCCAGCTGAACATCTCCAAGCTGCCGGACGCCAACGCATCCCTGGCCAGCTTGGTGGGTGAGATGCTCGCGGATCCCGACGCGGACCCCGCCCTGCTGGCGGACACGCAGCGCACCTTTGCCACCAGTCAATATTACCTGACCTGGTTGCTGCGTTTGGAAGGTGCCGCCCGCGAAGACTGGGAGCCGCACATCGACAGTGCACGCCAGACCTTCAAGCTGCTGGCTAGCCAAGCTGAAAATGCCCAGGCGGCCTCGGCCGACCTGCTCAAAACACAGGAAGATCTGGAGTCCGCCATTCGCTTGGCGCGCATGGATCTCTCCGAACTGCAGGGCTTGCCCCTGCCCAGCCAATGAGAAGGCTGTGGTAGCGGTCGCGGTCGCGGCCGAGGAAAGGGCAAAGGCAACGGACAGAAACCCCAGGATGCACGCGGTGCTTCCTCCGGTCCGCCGCCTGACGGCTCAGGTTCCTGAGTTGTTCGCCAAGCACATGGCAATCGTCTAGTTCGAGGTATTCAGGCCTCGGAGCTACGAGCCCTCGCGGGGCGGCCTGGCCGCTGTGCGGGGGTTCGGTCATTCCCCACTCCCCTTGTCACTTCCGCGCTGCTTCCGGTTAGCTCTTCCATGCTGAACCCCACTTCTCGCCCCGTGGTCGATTCGTCCCCGCCCCGAGTTGGCTCGCTACTTGGCCGCCGCATCAAGATCAGCGGACTGACCTGTGTCCTAGCTGCCCTGGGTAGCGCGCTCGCCTCGGCCCAAACAACCACGCGCTCCCTGCCCGTCACGCGCTTGATCAGCCCGGCTAGGCCGGTCATGACCAAGATTGTCTCTGGCGAGACCCTTGACCCCGCAGCCATCGAAGGCCTGGTGGTCGACGAGCCCGACGACACAAAGCAGGACAAGCCCGAAAAGGAGACGGATCGACTGAAGAAGATCAAGAAGATTGACTTCGACCGTCGGCCCTCCTCAGCCCTCAACGCCTGGGCTGCAGAAGCACCGCAGGCCCCTGAGCCGGTCGCCGAGGCGTCCACCATCGAACTCATGCCTGTCGTCGTGGACACCGAAGGCATGGACGAGGAGGAAGCGGCGAAGGCCTTGAAGGATGCTCAAAAAGAGGCTGAAAAGGTCCGAAAGGCTGCCCAGAAGAAGGCCGACAAGGAAGCCGAGGACGCCGCCGAGACGTTCGAGGAAGCCCAACTCGAGTTCGAGCTGGCTCTGTTTCAGCGGCAGGTCACCTTGGGTGAGTGGGGTGCAGTGCGGACCTACCTCGCCTCCCTCACTGAAGGCGAGGGCAAGGGTGCCTACGCGCACCTGATCGCCTCGCTCGTCAAGGGCCCCGTGCGGGTCAGCGGCACCTTCGCCCCCTACGCGGAGAAAAACTTCTTCGATGCCCGGAACCTGGTCGAGTTGATTGCTGCCGCCCCGGGTCAGGTGGAACGCAAGGAAATCAAGGGACTGGGAACGCTGCTGCGCACAACGGTGGACGAGGGCGTGCTCATCGACAGCTGCCTGGGCGTCCTGCGGCCAGCCGTGAACGGGCCCGGGTTCCCGCTCAGCAACGATGAGCTGGCACACGTGCTGCTCGAAGGTCGTTTCTATGTGGAAGCGGGAGAATTCCTACCCTCCCTGGCCGATGCCCAGGCCGCAGACGATCGACCCGTGCTGAACCTGCTCGCGCGACATCACCTGGCCCAATTCCAAAAGGATAGGCAGGACAGCGACTTGAATGCCGCCTGGCAGGCCACGATGAGTGCCCTGGCTCCGGGCGAGGTCGAAGACGACACCAAGCAGGAAGCGCTCAAGCGCGCCGTGGAGTTGGCCCCCAAGGTGCACGACACCTTGGGCCAGACGTGGCTCACCGAGAGTTTCACGACGCGCCCGGAGCGCGGAGTCGAGCTACTGTCCCTGATTGGTGCAGCGACGTCCAAGGGCCTCTTTGACCAGGCGCGCGTACTGACCCTGCGTCAGACCAACTTGGAACTGCAGACAACCGCTGCCGAAGCGCTTCTCGCAGCCGCTCCGGAACGCGCCCGCGAGTGGAGCGACACGCTCAATCTACTGGCTAACAACTGGTTGCAGGAAGCGACCTGCACGTACAGCTTCGACACGACGGTTTCCCGTGGCCAGGTCATGCAGATCGATGCCTACGGCAACATCTTCTATGTGAATTCTGGCGTCAACCAGTCGTTCAACCGCAACGCCCCCACTCCGATCCCCGCCAACGACATGCTGGACATGCGTCCCAGTGCCGAGTGGATGGAGTTGATCGCGCCCGGCCTACGCCCGAAGTTCGAGATGCTTACGGCGCAGTTGCTACTCAAGGTGCAGGCCGAGGAAGAGGCCTTCCCTTACATCGAACGCCTTGCATTGACTCACCCCGAGCAGGCTGAAGCGCTGGTGGAAGAGTTCCTGCGCGTTTGGATTCGGAATCACAATCCCAACGTGCGCAACAGCAACACGAATGAGTACATGTTCGTGTTTGGGTTCAGCCAGGTCGCGGGCGGCATTCCGCTCACACGCTCCAAGCAGGAGCGCAACCTCAAGGACCTGGCCAAGTGGGTCAAGCGCATCAATGCCCTGCCCCTCAAGAGCGTGGATGAAGAATTGGTGGCCACCGCCTTCACCAACGCCCACTCCAGCGCCGAGGTCTACCGCACCGAGACCATCGAGGGAGTCTTTGGCGCGCTCGACGACCTGGCCCCACGCACCGTCGCCGCCCTGGTTCAGGAGATGCGCAAGAACCTGGTCGGCGTCTGGCGGCGCCCTGCGGTCCAGGAGGCCAGTAAGACCAAGCGCCGCCAGAAGGACATCGAGCAGGAAATCCTGCGCGGCTACGAGACGGCAGCCGGGGTCGCGCAGCGATCCATGGACAGCCATCCCGATGACTGGGCCCTGAGCTTGGCCATGGCCTCGGTCGCCCACGACGAGAACAACTTCCGCCAGGAAGTCGCGAAGAGCAGCGAGTTCGTCGGCAACCGCGAAGAGGCCCTGCAGGGTTTTGCCCACGCCGCAAAACTCTACGCCCAGGCCTTGCCTGGTCTCGCCCAAGACGAGGAAGCCAACAACCTCTACGAGACTTGGTTCTACGCCAGCCTAGGCGCCTCGGACCTGCAAGCCATTGACAGCTACAAGCAACCGCGCCAAGAGCAGTTCGCCCTGATTCGCGCGGCCATCCTGGCCCTACCCGGCGAAGCCGCCACGCGCCACATGGATCGCTTTGCCAACGCGCTCTTCACGCGCATCAGCTCGGTCAACCCGGCCGTCAAGTACAGCTACCTGCGCTCGGGCCTGGAAATCGCCGGTGAGACCGAGCGGACTCGCCAAGCCCACGGAATCCTGGCCTACTACAAGGATCTGGTGAGCGAGATTCAGCTCGAGGTGTCCGTGGATGGCAACTCCCATGTGGGCAACAGCGACCAGTTCGGATTGTTCGTGAACCTGCGTCACACGGGCGCCATCGAGCGTGAATCCGGAGGCTTCGGCAAATACTTGGTGAACCAGAATGCCACGGTCAACGCGTTCAACTACGGCCGCCCCACCGAAGACTATCGCGATAAATTTGAAGAGTTCACGCACGACGTGCTGACCGAGCACTTCGAAGTCCAGTCGATCACCTTCAATCACCCCGATACGCACTCGCGGGCCACGGCCGAATACGGCTGGCGCCTCACGCCTTACGCTTACATCCTGCTCAAGGCGCGCGGGCCGGAGGTGGACCGCATCCCCTCGTTGCGCTTGGACTTGGACTTCATGGACTCCGTGGGTTACGCCCTGCTGCCCATCGAATCCGCCCCCGTCGCCATCGATTGCGGATCGGGACAGGTGGACGCCCGCCCCTTCGAGCAACTGAAGTTGACCCAGACGCTCGACGAACGCGAAGCCGCCGACGGCAAGCTGCTGCTCGAGATCCAAGCCAGTGCCCGGGGCTTACTGCCCGAACTGGGCTCCCTCGTGGACCTGACTCCGGAAGGCTTCGAGGTCGTTTCCACAGACGACCAAGGCAACGCGATCTCCAAGTTCGATGCGGACAGCACGGCCCCCATGATCATCAGCGACCGCACGTGGATGGTGGAAATGAAGGCGAGCGAAGGATTGGCTGAACTGCCGGACTCCTTCGCCTTCGCCTCGACCCACCTGCCCAGCGAGGAGGTCGAGTTGACCTACCAACGTTACGTGGACGCCGACCTGGCCTCCGTGGGCCAGACGATCTCCTTGGAAGCCCGCTACGGCGAGGTGGACGGCCCCGGGTTCTGGACCTGGACCATCGGATCGGCTGTGGCCCTGGCCCTTTTCTTCGGCATCCGCTCCGCCCTGCGCGCGGCAGCCCGCGGCCCGGGTGAGGCGCGCTTCAGCGTGCCCGAGCCCCTGTCTCCCTTTACCGTCATCGGCCTGTTGCGGCGCATCGAATCCACCAACGGCCTGACTCCAGATTCCAGGCGCGAGCTGCAAGGCGAGATCACGACCATCGAGCAGCACTTCTTCGGTCAGTCCCGCGGAACGACCCCCGACCTCGGCACGATTGCCAGGACCTGGGTCCAACGCGCCACCTGAGTTCGAATTGAGACGGAACCCGCGCTGGGTGTGCGGGTTGGAATGTGATCCGTGCGCTGACCCGACTCCCGGGGCAGCGCGCTAGATCCTCCTGCCTCCCCCAGCACCATGCACACAACCGCTTTGCGCGGCGCCGTTGTGCTCGAACTCACCGTAGCCCTGGCCACGGCGTTTCTGAGCGTCTACTTCAGTCTGCGACATGTGGCACAAGACGGTGGCTGGGCCACGGTCCACGACTACCAGGTCGCCGTGTTCGCCGATCATGTGGGCCACGAACTAGAGGACGTCGAGCGCCCCGGCATGCAGACCTTCATCCCCTGGTTCCAGGAGGTCTTCATTCTCGATCGTCGCCCCGTGGAGTACATCATGGCCGGCGACACGCGCCAGGATGCCAATCACGTCCCGGTGCTGGTGGTGCGTGGCCGGGAGGGCACCTGCTTTTCCTTTGAACGGGTTGAGGTGCTGTACGCCCTGGCTTCTGGGTCGGGCACGAACGCGCTGTTGGACTCCGGACCTCGAGACGGTTTCACGCGGGGAATCGTGGATGCCTATGCGCGCGGTGCGCTACGCGCAGCGTTCGGACGTCTGACCCCGTCCGAGGTGGTTCTGCCCGACGCCAAACAGGCGGCCACCCTGGCCGCCAAGCAAGACCTCGCACTCAGCCTGGAACGCCATGGCCTGCGTGTGCTTGAGCTGTCCGTCTCCAAACCCAAGTTCTCCGTCAAGTACGAACAGACCATTCGCCGTCGGGAGGTCGCCGATCAGGACGTGTTCAAGATCAACGTCGAACGAACTCAGATGCTGGCAGGGCGCGCTGCGATCTTGGAGCACGTACGCGGTCAGAAGGCGCTGGAGCTGGAACGCATGCGGGAGACCCTGGGTTCGGCCATTCAGAAAGCTCGACGGGATGAGGAATTGGCGCGCTACAAGGCCGACCGCTTGAGCTCCGACCGACTCCAGGCTGCCCACTTGGCCTTGGACAAGGTCAAGGCCCAGGCGCGGGCCCAGCGTGAGGCCGTGGTCCGCGCCACAACGGCACTGCGCGACGCAACACAACAATTGCGCGCCCAGCAGGAATCGGAGCTCACTCAACGCCGCGACGAATTGGAATTGCACCAGGCTGTGCAACAGGCCCAGCGGCGTCGAGCCCTGGCCGATGCTGAGCGAGAAGCCGCCCGAGCCCAAGGCGCGGCCGAGGCAACCCGCCTCACGACTCTGCTCGAAGCACAACTACAGCTGGAGAGCCTGCAGCGCGAGGCTCGCGTCCTGCGTGAAGTGGCCCAACTGGACGCCCAGGCCTTTCGAGCTCAGACCGAGGCCTTCGTGACCGACGGTGTGCTCGCCGTGCGTGCCGCCTTGGTGGAAAAATTGACGGGGATCTCCATTGAGATTGCCCCATCCCGTATCCCCGAAACTCCCGAGCTCGTGCAGCCCAGCTCGTTTTAGGCACCACCGTCATGACGCATCACGAATCGCCGGCAGCACCCCCCAGTGCGGTGCTCCGCTTCCTGCGTTCGGGGCTCACGTTTCTGGCCCGGACCTTGAAAACCCTGGGTAGCCAGCTGCGGCGTCACGCCCCCATCGATCGCGTTCGCTCAGGCTGGCCACTTCTGCGCCGGCTCCTGCGCGGGGCCACTGTGGGTGTCTCGCTGGCCGCGGTCATATGGCTGGTAGGAGCGTCGCTGATGGAACGCATCCCGCCCGGCATGTTGGCTGTGGAGCAGATCAATTGGGGCGACGAAGCGGGCATCGTTCCTGAAGACAAGCCGTCCGGTGTGCACTTCTCCTGGGGTGGACGCTCGACTTGGCACGAAGTCGCCGCGGGTACACAGTTTGTGAATTTCGGTTGGGAGAACATCGGCGGTCAGGAACCCATGCTGGCCGTCGCCATCCGAGGTGGCGTGCCGGCCGAGGTCAACGTCTGCATCCCCTACCGCATCCAACCCGGACAGGCCTGGCGCATCGTCGAGGCCGGCCTCAAGAACGACTATCCCAGGCGCGTCACCGCCATCGCTCGCCGAGTGCTGCTCGAAGAACTCGGACAGCTCTCGACCGACGACTTCGCCGACAGCGACGCCCGCGCCCTGGCCGAACAATCCGCCCTGCTTCGGCTCAACGCCGACCTGAACGAGGTGCACCTCGAGGCGCTCGAGGTCGTCATCGGCGCGGTCTACTTCGACTCCTCCTTCGAACAGAAGTTGCAAGAAAAACAACTCGCCACCCAGACTCGGCTGACCGACCAATCCCTCGCCGCGCGCAAGGCTGAAGAATTGAAACGCGAATTCAGCCTGCACGAAGTCGCCGCCGAGCAAAAAGCCCTGGCCGCCGAGTGGGACATGCAGATTGACCAAGCCCGCATTGCGCTTGAGCGAGAACTGCACGCCATCAGCCGCCAGGCCCAGGACTACCCCCAACAAGTGGCCACCGAGGGAGCCACCCAAGAGGCCCTCCTCGAAGCCGAAGGCCAACGCATCCTAAGCGAGGCCCACAAACTGACCCAGTCCATCGCCCACCCCGCGAACGACCCCGCGCAGCAGGCCAAGGCCACCCCCACAGGCCAATCCGGCCCATCCCCCCCGGCCACCCTCGATCCCCTAGCCATCGATCACCGCCGAGCCGCGCTCTCCCTCGCCCGTGCCCGGCAGGAATTTCAACAGGCCCAAAGCGCCCTCGAAGAGGAGTTCGCCCAATCCAACCAAGTCGAGCGGCTAGCCCACGAGCAAGAGCTCCAGACCCTCCAGCACCAAACCCTGACCACCACTCGCCAACTGCACTCCGAAGCCCAAGCCACCCGCGACCACCTGCTCGCCCAAGGCCAACTCGCCATCGCCGAAGCCCAAGCCCTCTCCGAACGCCTTCACAACGAAATCCTCGAGACCCCCGGCGGCCGCCTGCACCTCGCCCGCCAAGCCGCCCAAAACCTCCAAATCGAACGCGTCGTGCTCGACCCCCGCTCCCCCAACGTCCCCAACATCCTGGACCTCGACGAACTGCTCGCCCTACTCGTCGGTTCCCAGCTTCCCTGACCCAAGGCCGCCACCCGCCGCTCGCCCGTCCCTCCTCTCGATTCCACCACTCGCCCCTCCCCCCCCCACGACCTGCGCCCCCCAGAAAGCTATGCTCACCCCCAGGTGCGCCCGTAGCTCAGCTGGATAGAGCACCGGATTTCTAATCCGGCGGTCCCAGGTTCAAGTCCTGGCGGGCGCGCCACTTCTGGGCACCTCAGGGCACATTGGCGGCCTTGTTCCTAACGTGTTCCCAACATCTGCCTCAGCGAGATTCCCATTGTGTCTCACTGTGTCTCGTAGTGTCTCGTTGTGGGTGCAGGTCCCGCGCAACA
>CAYXTP010000001.1:253401-393682 GCA_964467985.1 uncultured Planctomycetaceae bacterium | reverse complement strand
TGCCAGGAGAAATGCTCGACCACGTGGTAGAGAACTTCCAGGCGCGTCACCTCAAAGCCTTGGACTACGAGTTCGGTCTCCAAGGACTGGCCATCCAAGTTCTCAATCACTTCGACGGCGGACTGGGTGGTCGCCTGCAGTCTGTCGAGTAGTGCCGCTCGCTCACCCTCGCGTTCGTCGCGCGGTGTTTCTTCGCTGGGGGCGGTGAACTCAAGCGAACGCTGCCGATTGTCGGGCTCGCCACGGAGGCCCGCGAGGATCCACTGGCGTACGTTGCCCTCCAGGTGCAGGAGAATCGTGCCAACGGTCAAGGCACCGGGATGCGGACTCCACCAGAGATCACCCGCGGGCAAGGCACCTAGGGCCTGCGCGAGTCGATCGGGATAGGTGCTGCCCAGGTACTCACGCGTGTGGGTCAGGAAGAGACTGCTGACTGAACGCTCACTCACCGCCCGCCTCTTGCAGCCATTTGAGTTGGGCGGCGCCGCCGGGATCGTGGGAAACGCCCTCGACCACGATGCCCGCCAGGCGTTGTTCGTTGTCCAAGGCCAACCAGATCAGGTTGGAGCCGATGCGCCCCCACTCATCGGGCGAGCGGTCTGTGAAACGCACTCGCAATTCTCCCCGGACGGCGTCGAAGCTGCAGGTGACCGGGTGGTCAGGTTCCACTTCCGCTTCTGCGAAGGTCGCTTCGCGCCCGTCTGCCGGTCGTTCGAGGGGAGCTCGAGGTTCGTCTACACAGCTGTCCTCGTTCAAGGACAAGTGCACGACTTGCTCGTCCTCGTCCAACGAGAGAATCAGCCCCTCGCCGAGAGTGATCGAATGTCCCCCCGAGGCGGGACGATTGGAAACGACCTCAACCAGCCCCGCAGCTGGATCATGGAAGGACTTGAAGCAGTCGCTGCCCAACCAGAGTGCCTGCAGGGAGGAGGAAGTCATCCGGAAGCTCCGGACTCGCAGAGGGCGGCGGACTCGGCCATCAGTTCCTCGACACTGGGGCAGGTGCAGACGAGGTTCTTGTCTCCGTAGCCGTTGTCGATGCGGCCGACGTGGGGCCAAAACTTGTGTTGGCGCGACCACGGGGCTGGCCACACGGCCTGCTCGCGGGTGTAGGAGTGATCCCAGACTTCTGCGGTCACGGCCCCGGCCGTGTGAGGTGCGTTCTTCAATGGATTGTCCTCGCGGTCCAAGCGGCCCGTGGCAATGGCTTCGATCTCGGTCCGAATGCCGATCAGCGCGTCGCATAACCGATCGAGCTCGTGCTTGGGCTCGGATTCCGTGGGCTCGATCATCAGGGTGCCGACCACGGGAAAGGACATGGTCGGAGCATGGAAACCGTAATCCATCAGGCGTTTGGCCACGTCCTCGGCCACGATTCCCGCGCTCTTCTCGAAGGGCCGCAGGTCGAGAATGAACTCGTGCCCGACGCGCCCGCGCGCTCCTCGGAAAAGCACGTCGAAGTGCTTGGAGAGGCGCGCCACCATGTAGTTGGCCGACAAGATGGCGACCTGGGTGGCCCGCTTCAGACCCGCCGCGCCCAAGAGATGGATGTACATCCAAGAGATGGGCAGTACGCCAGCACTGCCCCAAGGCGCGGCTGAGATCGCACCGATCGCCTGCTCTCCCCCGGTGGCTACGACTGGATTCGAGGGCAAGAAGCGAACCAAGTGGGCGGCCACCCCGATGGGTCCCATGCCGGGGCCCCCTCCTCCGTGAGGAATCGCAAAGGTCTTGTGCAGGTTCAGGTGGCAGACGTCGGCTCCAATGTCACCGGGCCGACACAGGCCAACCTGTGCGTTCATGTTGGCTCCGTCCATATACACCTGACCGCCTGCATCGTGAACGATCTGGCACAGGTCGACGACGCCCTCCTCGAACACCCCGTGGGTCGAGGGGTAGGTGATCATCATCGCGGCCAGATCCGGACTGTGCTGCTCGGCCTTGGAGCGCAGGTCGTCCATATCGACGTTGCCTTCCGAATCGCAAGCCACACCAACGACTCGCATTCCAGCGAGCACGGCGCTGGCGGGATTGGTGCCGTGGGCAGAGGTGGGGATCAGACACACATCTCGCTCGGACTCCCCGCGCGACTCGTGATAGGCCCGAATCACCAGCATCCCGGCATACTCACCCTGGGAGCCCGCGTTGGGCTGCAGCGACACCGCGGCGAAGCCTGTGATTTCCTCCAGGTCCTTTTCCAGAGAGTGGAACAGCTGCGCGTAGCCCCGTGTCTGCTCAACCGGCGCGAAGGGATGTAGAGATCCAAACTCTGGCCAGGTAACGGGGATCATTTCCGCCGTGGCATTGAGCTTCATCGTGCAGGAGCCCAGCGGAATCATGGAGGTCGTCAGAGACAGGTCGCGCGAGGCCAGTCGGTGCAGGTAGCGCAGCATCTCGTGCTCACTGCGGTACTCCTTGAATACGGCACCCGTCAGGTAGGTGCTGCTGCGTGCAAGCGGAGCGGGCAGGGGCGCGGCCGCGGTCTCAAGCGCTTCGAACTCGGAGTCGGTAGGAGCCTGTGAATTCGAGAACAAGGCCACCAAGGCGCGGGCGTCTGCGCGGCTAGTCGTCTCATCCATCGAGATTCCGACCGTCATGGCGTCGATGGGACGCAGGTTGACACCAGCCCTGTCCGCGCGAGCGTGCATGGCCCCGGCGTCAGCGTCGGGCAGGCTCACACGCAGGGTGTCGATTACCTCGCCCGACTGAATCCCATAGCCCAGCTTCGCCAGGGCCGCCGCCAAGGCCAGCGTCCTACGCCGGACGCGGTCAGCAATGTGGCGCAGCCCGTCTGGCCCGTGATACGTGGCGTAGAGACCGGCCATGATTGCCAACAAGACCTGAGCCGTGCAGATATTGCTCGTAGCCTTGTCACGGCGAATGTGCTGTTCGCGGGTTTGAAGAGCCATGCGCAAGGCCGGGTTGCCGTGCGCGTCCCGTGACACACCAATCACTCGGCCGGGCAGTTGGCGTTTGTAGGCTTCCCTTGTCGCCATGAACGCTGCGTGGGGGCCGCCATAGCCCATGGGAACGCCGAAGCGCTGGCTGTTGCCGACTGCCACATCCGCCCCGAATTCGCCCGGCGAACGCAGCAGGGTCAAGGCCAGGAGATCGGTCGCAACGACGAGCAGCGCGCCATCTGCATGAACGCGGTCAGCCAAGGCTTCGTGATCCTCCACGAGCCCATAGGTGTCGGGGTACTGCACGAGCACGGCACTGCACTGCGAGAAGTCCGCACTCGACGGATCACCCACTTGCACGGAAATATTCAACGCTGCCGCGCGGGTGCGCACCACGGCGATTGTCTGGGGGTGACACGTGTTTGCAACGAAGAACGCTGAGCGTTTCTTGCGCCCCGCCGCCCAGCACATGTTCAGGGCCTCAGCCGCTGCCGTCCCCTCGTCCAAGAGTGAGGCGTTGGCGAGAGGCAGGCCGGTGAGATCGGCCACCATGGTCTGGTAGTTCAACAGCGCCTCGAGCCGCCCCTGGCTGATCTCAGCCTGATACGGCGTGTACTGGGTGTACCAGCTCGGGTTCTCCAACACGTTGCGCTGAATCACGGCGGGCACGAGGCAGCCTGAGTAGCCCATTCCTATGTAGCTCTTGTGGCACTGGTTGCCCGCTGCGACGCCCTTCAACTCCTGCAGCAGATCGTGCTCTGCACGGGGCGGGCCCAGATCCAGTTCGCGTCCCAAGCGGATGGACTCCGGCAGGGTCTCATCCACGAGCCTGTCTAAGCTGTCGGCGCCGACCGCTTGCAGCATGACCTGAACGTCGTGCTCGTCGAGGGCGATGTGGCGCTGGACAAACGAGTCGTGTCGGCACGCGGGGCTAGGCAGGGAGTCAGTCAACGCAGGTCTTGGGGCTGAGGGCTGGAAGGGGGGGACACCATACGCTGTCGCACGGCAAGGCGCGACAGCGTATGGTGCCTCCATGGACCTCGTAGGCATCGAAATCGTTGGAGATCGCACCGCTTCGAGCCGCTGTGATGAGGGCTACATCAAGGTGCTTCGCCTCGACGTGCGCAACCGCTACTCGGACGGGTCCACGTCCGAGACCTACCCCTGCGATGTGATGAGCCGGCCCCAGAGCGATGCGGTCGTCGCGGTTCTCTACTCGGTCGGGGAGGGCGGCGAAATCGAGGTCGTGCTGCGCGAGGCGCCGCGGGTGCCGATCTACCTGCGCAAGGACAAGACCTTCGTGCATCCGGACCCCGTCGAATACCTGTCCCTGCTCGAAATGGTGGCCGGTGTGGTGGAGCCCTCCGACCCCCCCGGCATCGAGGGTCTGAGAGAGCGGGCCCAGGCGGAGGCCCTTGAGGAAGCCGGCGTCTCGATCGACCCTGCGGATTTCCAGGCACTGGGCGGGGAGACTTTTGCCAGTCCGGGCGTGACGGACGAGAAACTCTATTTCGTCGCCGGTGCCGTGCCGGCTGGCGAGGTGGAGTCCGGTGCCCCAAAAGGAGATGGATCCACGATGGAAGAGTGGTGTGTGCTGCACCGCTTCGAGCTAGGCCGAGCCATCGAGGCCTGTCGCTCGGGGGAGATTCCAGACATGAAGACAGAAGTCGCGCTGCTGCGCCTGGCGGACTACCTGGGTTGGATTCCCCAGCTGGGTTGCTTTCGCCACGACTTGCCGGCGGAGTTGCAAAGCTCGTACCGGCCCCTGGGCATCTAGCCCCGACGCTTGGTCGTTTTCTTCACCCGGTTTTTGGACGCGCGGTAGGATCGTTGGCGGCATCGACGCCCGTTTCGCTTCCCAACAGCCTCTCGTCCAATGAACTCTCTGCCCACACTACGGCACCTCGCTCCCCTCGCTCTGCTGCTTTCCTGGTCCCCCACCGCTCACACCCAGGGTCCACTGCCCGCCGAGTTGACCGCACGCCACGGCCACAGCTCGGCAAGGCAGGAAGTGACTGAATTGCGCACGATCAGCGTGCCCAATAGCGCGGCGGAAGCCGTCGTATGGAGCGAGCAGGGACCCGACCAACCGTCGCAGTCTTGGTACTCGCTGAGCCTGGATGGCGAGACCTTCACGGCCCCCCAAGAAAGCGACTCGCGCATCCTGCTGCGGTTCGCGGAGTTTGACCCGCTGCGAGGGGTGCCGCCCGTACCGGCCGCCCTCGCGCGACCTGCGAACAGCGACCTGCACATCGTCCAGTTCTGGACCCAAGGCATCGAGCCCTATCGTCAGACCCTGCGCAACATGGGTGTCGAGCTGCACCTGTTCCTCGCCAACCACTCATTGGTGGTCGGAATGAGTGCGGCACAGGCCGAACAGGTCCGCGACCTGCCTTTCGTACGCTGGGTTGGCCCCTTCCACGTGGCCTACAAACTGGAGGAGGGGCTGTTGTCGGGAGTCTGGGACTCGAGCACGACCACGCGCGTCAACATCTTGACCATGGAGCGCGGGATGGAGGGTCAAGAGCCGGTCTCGCAGTTCATCGTGGCCGCAGGTGGCACCGTGGAGCGGACCTCTCCCCACACGTTCCTGATGAGCGCTTCGTTGACCCGCGATCAGATTTTGGAAGTCGCCCGCTTGGACCACGTCCAGTGGATCGACTTGTGGAGCGAACCCGAAGCCGACATGGATATCGCTCGCCAGATGCACGGCAGCGACTACGTTGAGTCGGTCGGTAACTACCTGGGCCAGGGCGTGCAGGTTGAGGTCCTCGACGGTGGCTGCGATAACAACCACCCGGACCTGCGCAACATCAGAGAGCACGGGAAGAACACGCCTAGCAGCCACGGCACGTCCACGTCTGGCATTGTCTGCGGATCGGGTGGCATGCAGATGCGGGGGGGCATGGTATTCATCGACCCAACGCGCAACCGCGCTGCCCGCGGTGCCATGCCCTTGTCGCGACTTGTCATCGCTGACTACTCGTTCGTCACGGACCGTTACGTCCACACGCAAGACATCCAGGCCAAGCCCTTCCGTTGCGTCTTGCAGTCCAATAGTTGGGGCAACGCGCGGACGAAGGACTACACCAGTATCTCTCAGGAGATGGACCTGATCCTGTTTGACTTCTCACGAATCAGCATTTTGCAGTCCCAGTCGAACGCGGGTGACCAAATGTCTCGGCCCCAGGCATGGGCCAAGAACATCATCGCAGTGGGTGGCGTCAGGCACGTGAACACGCTGACCAAGACGGATGACAGCTGGAATTTCGGCGGGAGCATCGGCCCTGCCGCAGACGGGCGCATCAAACCCGACTTGTCGAGCTACTACGACAACATCCTCACGACAACGATCGGTGGTGGCTACACGTCCGGATTTGGCGGCACTTCGGGTGCCACACCCATCATCGCCGGCCACCTAGGTCTCTTCTACCAGATGTGGTCGGACGGCATCTTTGGCAACTCTGCCCCCAAGAACACCGTCTACGCCAACAGGCCGCAAAACACGACGGCCAAGGCCGTACTGATCAACACCGCCAGTCAGTGGACCTTCTCGGGTGGAACCCATGACCTGACGCGCGTGCACCAGGGTTGGGGGCACGCGGATCTGCAGTACATGTACGAGATGAAGGACCGCATGCTCGTCGTGGACGAAACCGATGTGCTGACGGAGACCAACTCAACTGTCTACAACATCGAGATTGATGGCCTCACGCCCCTCAAGGCCACGATGATCTACCGTGACTGGCCGGGGACGACCAGCTCTTCCCAGCACCGCGTCAACGACATGAACTTGATGGTCACCGCTCCCGATGGAACGATTTATTGGGGCAACCGGGGCCTGAAGAACAACATGTGGTCGGTCGCCGGCGGAAATCCGAACAGCAAGGACACCGTCGAGAACGTGTTCGTCGAGGCCCCCGCTGCCGGGACCTGGACCGTGACGATCACTGCTGCTGAACTCAACCAGGACACACACGTGGAGACGGGAGCCCTTGACGCGGACTACGCTTTGGTCGTCACCGGCATCAAGCCCTGAGCGTCCAGGTCAGTCGTTCTTATCCGCCTGCGTGGCGCTGAGCCGCTCGATAGCCTGCGCCACGCTGGTTTCGTTGGGGCGCAAGTTCAGCGCAGCGCGGTAAGCCGCAAGGGCCTCCGAGTGCTTCTCGAGGGCCTCGTAGGCGTTGGCCAAGTAGGTGTAGGACACGAACCGGTCCAGCCGCCCTGCCGCGGTCGGAGCGGCGAGCAAGTCGATAACCTGTGCATGGCGGTCCTCGTCTAGCAGACAGCCGGCCAGGGTTTCCAAGGCCAGCAAGTTGCCCGGGTTGGCTTCGACTACCGCCTCAAGCCTGGGAATGGCCTCGGAACTGCGTCCCGCCTGCGCCAGCCCCACGGCCTCGCAGAAACTGGCGTAATGACCGGCGTGGTCGCGGGGAGCGGGGCGAGTGCTGGGTGCCAGCGGGTCGGGCAGGTCATTGGCTTCCTCGCCGGTGGCGTAACCCAAAGCACGCAGCTGCGCCAACTCGTGTTCTTCCAAGGCAAGCGCTCCTGACTTCAAGCGCGAACGCTCGCTCAAGGCTGCCAGGGCGTCGCGGTAGGAACCAACATCGACGCTCTCCGACCCGCCTTCCAAGAGGTCGGTCAACTCCTCCGGATCCTCGTCCAGGTCGTAGTACTCCGGCCGAGCGCTGTGCAAGTACTTGCCCCGATTGTCGAGCCAGCCGGCCAGCGGACTCCAGCCGTAGTTGATATAGCCCGAATAGGATTCCATGTAGACACCGCGATCATCATCGACTCGCTCGCCTGCCAGCGTCGTTCCGTCCACGTCCCCCACACTCCCCAGTCCCAACACGTCCAAAAAGGTTGGGAACACGTCCACCACACTGATGAGTTCGTCAGAGCGCGTTCCAGCGCCGCGCCCGTCTGGAAAGCGCAACACGAAGGGTACGTGGATCGTGGCCTCATAAGCATAGGCCGTGTGGGTCGGCTCACCATGGCGACCGAAGGACTCCCCGTGGTCGGCCACGATGGCCAGCATGTAGCCCTGCTTTCCAAGGCGCGCATCCAGGCGATCCACAAGCCTGCCCACGTCGTGGTCCATGGACGCGACCTCGGCCAGGTACGGCTTGCCACCTGCTTGCTCCAAGAATTCGGCCGGCGGGTCGTAGGGAAAATGGGGATCGAAGTAGTGCACCCAAAGCAGAAACGGAACCTCGCTCTCGCGTTGATCCAACCAACGCAAGGCGTCGTCGGTCACCCCGCGGGAACTGCGGCGGGTGAGGGCGGCCATTGGAGCGGAGGTGGAGGCCTCGGGCTCGGAGTACAGATCAAATCCCTGGTCCAACCCGTAGGCCGCAGAGAGCACCACTGCCGACACAAACGCAGCCGTCTCAAACCCTCGCTCGCTGGCGCGCTCCGCCAGGGTACTCGCCTCCTTGGAGAGGCTCGCCCAACCGTTGTCTCGCACTCCGTGCCGCAGGGGATAGAGCCCCGTCATCATGGATGTGTGAGCTGGCAAGGTGATGGGCGCCACGGTGTGAGCGCGGTCGTAGACCAAAGCGGACTCCGCCACGCGGCTGAGGTTGGGTGTGATACCGCGATTGGCTCCGTACAGGTCCAGGGCCCCGGCGCGCGTGGTATCGAGGGTGATGATGACTCCAGACAGGGGCTTGTGATCCTCACTTCCACAGCCGCAGACAAGGGCGAACAGCCCCAGGCCAGCAATCGTGTGCATGCGAAGCAGGCGTGACATAGTGCCCTACTTCCCGCCTGCGTTTCGCCGAGCAGCATCCCGAAGCTGCTCGATGTCGTGGCGGAACTGAGCCGCCTGGGGGTCATTGGGACAGAAGGCCTCATACGCGCTCACGTGTTCCAGCGCCGCGTCAAACTCTCCCAACATGGCGTGGCCCATGGCTAGGTTGCGGCGTAGACCCGGACGATCCAGGTCCAACTCGATCATGGCCGACAGCACTCGGATAGCCCTACGCGGCTGTCCAACCTCGAGCATCATCTCGCCCAGCAGGGAATGGGCGAACGCGTTACGCGGGTTGGCGTCTACGACCTGTTGCAGACCCTGCATAGCCAGGTCCTTGCGATTGCGGTCGGCCTGGGCCAAGGCTGTCCAAACCGCGTAGTGCTCGTCGAGACTCTGAACCGGCGCGGGCAACTCACTTGAACTGGCCGGCTCAGGCAGCACGGCTCCCACACTCGCCGAACCCGCGTAGCCCATGCCGCGCATGCCCTCTTGGGTCACCGCACCCTGCTCGTCGGTGGAGCGCTCGAGTTTGGGCGCGTTGGCGAGTCGCGTCATGGCCTCGCGGGCACGGGCGACCGCCTGGCTCGCCTGAGCGACGAGGTTGACCTGTTCATCCGGATCTGTGCTCGTGTCGTAGAACTCCGGAGCGGGCCCATTGATGAATTTCCCCTCTGATCCAGCCCAGCCTGCAAGGTGACCCCAGCCGTAATTCAAGAAGGGGTAGTAGCACTCGAAGTAGACGCCCCTGTTGGGATCGATCGTTCCAGGAACGAGCGATAGGCCATCCGTTGTGGGTACACCGAGGCCCATGGCCTCCAGAGCCGTGGGAAAGACGTCCACGACACTGACCCGTTCCGTCGAACGCGATCCGGCACGGGCCTTTTGAGGCAAGCGTACGAGAAGGGGCACGCGCAGGGTGGCGTCGTAACACAACAAGCCATGAGTGGCCTCGCCATGCTTGCCACCGCTCTCACCGTGGTCGGCCACGACAAGAATCGTAAACTCGTCGTAGTCGGGCTCGGCGCGCAGTCGGTCGAGCAGTGGCCCGAGGGCTGAATCCATGAAGGTGACTTCCGCCAGGTAGGGCTTGCCCTCCGCGCGTTGCACGAATTCGGTGGGCGCCTCGTAGGGCGCGTGGGGATCAAAATAATGGGCCCAGAGGAAGAATGGCTGTTCCGATTCACGCTCGTCCAACCAAGCGATCGCGTCGGCCGTGACCTCTGCGCCTGTGCGGTCCCCGACTCCACCCCGCTTGGCCGATACGGCTGGGGCCTCGCCGTAGGTATCGAATCCCTGATCGAGACCGTAGGTGGCCCGCAAGACGGTCGCGGCCACGAAGGCACCGGTCCTGCAGCCGGCATCCCGCGCGCGCTCGGCCAGAGTTTCCGCCGACTGCGGCAGGGCCTTGTACGCGTTGTCTCGCACACCATGCCGGGGTGGATAGAGCCCAGTCAACATGGACGCGTGGGAGGCGATCGTAATCGGTGCCACGGCTCGCGCGTTCTCGAACACGATGCCCTCAGCCGCCAAGCGGTTCAGATTGGGTGTGAGCCCACGGTTCAGCCCGTATACATCGAGCGCCTTGGGGTTGGTGGTGTCCAGCGTGATCAGCACACAGGAGCGAGGCTGTTCGAGACCTGGGCCACAGCCGCACAAGGCACACAGGCTCAGGATCAGTGAGACGCGAGACATGGCTGGGAAGTGTATCGGCAAGAATGAGCCGCGCGGAACCTCAAACCTCGCATGCCACACAGCAAGGTCGATGCACAGAGGAGAAGTGGGTCCCAGGTTTGGAGGGCGACACAGCCAAGCCGCGTGCTAGGGCTGCCTGGACGAGCTTCTCTGCCTGTGCAGGGCATTGTCCGTTGCGGTGCAAGCAGACCCGCCCATACTGGGGAGATTCGCCTCCACCCCATTGGCCCCTCAGTAGTCATGAAAGTCCTGCATCGCCTCGGCTCTAGTTGGCTCCTCACGTTAGTCGCCGCTGCGGTTCCGTGCGCTGCGGCTCAGACCCCCATCTCTGCCACAACGCCGGGCTTGGGTTGGCCCGAGATCTTCGATCCGACGCGCGTGCTGCACCTGAATCTGTCCATGACCAACGCGGACTGGAACACGGTTCAGAACGACGGCAGCTTCTCGGTTGAAGTCCCCGCAACCCTGTGGATGGGATCGGAGGCCCCCCTGTTGATCTCGGTACGCCGCAAATCTGGCGACCCGCTCAACTCGGGCAGTGGGTTCACGAAGGTCAGCCTGAAACTCGACATCAACGAATACGTCCAGGGTCAGGAGTGGCACGGGCTGAAGAAACTCAGCTTGGAGAACGGCGACGACGAAGACGTGGTCACTGAGGGTGTGGCGTGGGGCCTGCACCGCATGGCCGTGGGCAAGGACGGTTATCCCTACCCCGTCGGCCTCGCCAACTGGGCGACGCTAACCATCAATGGCACGTACACGGGCGTCTATGCCAACGTCGAGCAGATCGACAAGACGTTTCTCAAGAACCGCGGCCTTTGGACAAAGGGCTCGACGTGGTTGTACGACCTCGACGATGTGTACAGCGACAATCAGAAGGAAGGCACGGGGGACAGTCCGGCCTACTTGGCCCTGTGCTATGACCCGTTCCAGAGCCCCAGTGCCGGATGCCCGACGCCCGGCAACGCGGCTCTGAGGGCCGACCTCCATAACCTCGTCAACATGCAAGGCATGCTGACCCTGGGAGAGGTGAACGCTTTCCTATCTGCCGGAGATTCCCTGTTTTCGAAGGGCAAGAACTGTTCCTTCGCGGACTTTCTGGTGGACCCGAGGCGCCACTATTATCCGTGGGACCTGGACTCGGTGATGGGCAAGCTCAACTGGGACATCTTCAATCCCGGCTCCCACTACGCGGACGCCATTCTCGGATTGAAGCCCCTGCGTAAGCAATTCAAGATGAACTTGAAGAAGTTGCTCGCGGGTCCGCTGCACGAGAATCGAATGCACGCCTACATCAACGAAGTCGAGCCCTTCCTGACGCCTTGGCTCGAGATCGACCCCAACAACCAGATCGGGACCGGCAGTGCGATTCCCCAGCACTTCCAGAAAATCCGGGACTGGGTGGAGCAACGCAAGGCCATCGTGTTGGTGCAGATCGCAGCGGATTGACGAGGGGTAAGCACTAGTCGGTAGCGCGCTTAAGCGGTTGTCTTAGGCGGCTGGGAGAGAGTGCGCAGCATGCGAGTTGGGCCCGGAGTGGCGGGCACAGCGTGCTAGGGTTACTCGCTTGCCTCCTAGGCGAGCGGATTCACCCTCCGCGCGACAAATCCAATTCTGTAATGAGAGCTTTCTTCGCGCTCTTCGGAGCCCTTTCCGCCTGCCTGTCCGCCCCGCTGAGTTCCGCGCAAGTGTCGGGTACGGTCGTCGACAGTGTTTCGATGCTCCCGGTCGGGGGAGCCCTGGTCACGTTGCAGGCTACCGAGATGCGCACGACGGCCGCCGCCGATGGGAGTTTTAGCTTGCCCGGAGCGACGGGCAGCGGCCTGGTGATCGTGGCCGCGAGCAAGGGCCACTACAACGCCTCCATCACGGTCAATGCACCCACCGCGGGGACTCAAATCCAGGTGGAACTCGTGCCGTTGATGGACAACAGCGCCTACAACTTCCTCGCTCCCACCGACTGCGCCATGTGTCACGCAGACCAATTCATCCAGTGGGTTGGATCCCCCATGGCACTCGCGGGTCAGAACACATGGGTCTACGACATCTACAATGGCACGGGCAGTCCGGGAGGTCTCGGTGGATTCGTCTACACCCGCGATTCTGCCTTCGCCGCTAGCAATCCGGCTTCCGAGTGCGCAGCTTGCCACCAACCCGAGCCCTGGGTCAATAATCCGTTCTCTCCCCTGGAAGACATCAACCAGCTGTCCCAGGGATCCGTGCACGGCGTCTCGTGTGAGGTATGCCACAAGCTCTCGCACATCGACGAGAGCAATGTGAACTTCCCGGGCATCTTTCCGGGGGTGGCCATCCTCAGCCAGCCCTACTTCCCCGACCAAGTGGAATATGGGATCTACGGAGACTCGGACGTGAACCTGGGGAACATGCGCTCGTCCTACCAACCGCAGCTGACAGCGGCCATGTGTGCCGCATGCCACCAGGACAAGAACGATCCGGACGAGGATGGGGACTTTGAGGAGGCAAACGGGGTGGTCTCCGAGCCGACCTACCTCGAGTGGCTCTCCACGCCCTACGCCGACCCGGCCAGTCCCCTGGCCGCGACCTGTGTGACCTGTCACATGCCGGGTACGGAGGCCACGAGCGCCGCGAGCGTGCCCTTCGCACCGCAACGTCAGCCCGGTCAAGTTCGGCTGCATACGATCCTCGGGACAACTCCAGAATATTTGGAGAACTCTTGCGAGGTCACCATCCGCCAGCGTGGCAAGGCCCTGCGTTCAGTTGAGCTCGCAGTATCCGTGAGGAACACCGGTGTCGGGCACCACGTGCCCACGGGCGTGACCGTGCGGAACATGATCCTATTGGTCGAAGCCTGGCGCGAATCCGACGGCTTGAAGTTGGCCTCGACGGGGACACAGGTGGTTCACGACCTGGGCGGCGTGGGCGATCCAGCCCTGGGCTACTACGCGGGTGAGCCGGGCAAGCTCTTTGCCAAGGTCAACCACGATGCGTCTGGGAACGGCCCAACGTTTTTCACGGATGCCACCGGAATCCTGTGGGACAACCGCATCCCCGCGCTGGCCACGGATACGAGTCACTACTCTTTCGCCATCCCCCCGGGGTCGGGCGAACTGCGGGTGCGTGCCCGGCTGATCTACCGACGCGCATTCCGCTCCTTCGTCGACGCGAAGCAGTGGACGACCACGGGCCACGGTCAGTCCCTTGAAGACGTCACAGCGCCCTATTTCGGGCACCTGATGGAAGAGACCGTCCTACGCGTCAATGCGAAACGAAACGTGCGCTAGCCGATGACGTCCGCGCCCCCACGGGCGCCCGAACCATCCAAGTCGTCAGCGACCTGGGCCACCACGCGCAACTTGATCACAAGTGCGAGCAGGACAAACGCCGCATTGAGGAAGAAGGACAATAGCGGAACGGTCGATGTCTTGAGCGCCTCGCAGTACTTCCCGTACCACGCCGTTTCGGTCTCGAATCCGGCGAGACTCTTCATCTGGACGTTCCAATTGGAAGCGTGATGCAGGGTGCCATGATCCCCTACAAATGAGACCGAGTAATAGGTGAAGCCTCCGAGCAGTCCCCATTGCAAAAGCACCCAAGGAAACCAGGTTCGCTTGCTGGCCCAACTCAGCCCCACTCCCTCACGCACGGCCCCCCACGCAGATTGCTTTGAGGTCACCACCGCGGGTAGCAAGGCCATCGTCCCCAGATTGAGGACCAAAGTGCTGAGGATCATCAACGGGAGCACCAAGGCAATGGCTCCTCCGCCCAGAAGGGGCATGGCCAGCGCGAGCACGACCAAACTGACCAGCACGCACAGGGCCAGTGCCAAGAGGACCCGCCAGAAGTGAGCCTTCCCGCGCCTCCAGCCGGTGCCCAGGTCCACGTTGCCGGAGGACTGGGCATCTACGATCAGGCTCACCGTCCAGGCCGCGAAGGCCGTCCACAGCGTGATGTAAAGGACCAAGCTCGCAGAGACGCTGATCGCCAGGCCGAACAGGTTCAAGGCGGTGCTTCCACCAAACACTCCCGTCGCCGCGATCCACATCACGACCGCTTCCAGCCCGACGACAATTCCATAGGGAACTAGCAAGTCCGTGTCGGACCATAGGGTCTTCCACTCCCTCCCAAAAATGAGTCGGGCAACGGCCATGCAAGTCACGCACACGAAAGCAGCCACGATGAATCCAGTTCCCTGCCTAGCAGCCAAAGGAAAGCTGCGCACACCGGCGACGAGGAATGCACCTAGGAAGCCGGCGACAGAGAGCTTGCGGAGAGTCGTGGGGGCTGGCATGGCAAGGGTCGAGTAAGGGATGCCTACCTAAGTCAGATCGAAAGTGCTGAACAGGGTGCAGCAAGGGCCGGAATTGCCGAGGGCAAAGGCCGGGTCGCCAAGCGGCGATTGCCTCCTCCTACCGTACGGTATGGGGTCGTCAAAACGACGCTTCCCATCCATCCCTAGTCTGGATACGGTCCCTTGCTCCCAGTAACCCCCAGGATCTGCCCCATGAAGTTCACCGCCATTGCCCCGCTTCTCTTCGCCGCCGTCATCACCAGTTGCAGCTCGGTGCAACACGCCGCTCAAGCACCGGATCCCGCTGAGGGATCAATGGCCTCCGGCGGGCAGGAGGCCAAGCAAGACGACGACCGCGAGGCGCTCGTGCGCAAGCTCGAGTTGGCCCAAGCACGGCTGGCGGTAAAAGAGATGGAGATGGCCGCCTCTGCGCAGCAGCACAGCGACCGCGTCGGCTTCGCCAAGACCGAGGTGAACATGGCCCAAGCCAAGCTGGCGGTCTTCCGCGACTCCATCGCACCTCAGCGCCTGGCCAGCGAGCGCTTGAACTTGCTGAGCGCCCAAGACAGAGCCCAGCAGGCCGCGGATGAATTGGCGCAGATCGAGATCATGTACAAGGACCAGGACCTGGACGATCTGACCGCGGAGTTTGTTGTCACGCGCGGACGTCGCAACGCCGAGCGAGCTGCTCAGCGCATCGAGATCCAAGCCTCCAGCCTGGCCCGCCTCGAACAGCACGAACTGCCTCACGAAGAGCGCTCCCTGGCCCTGGCTGCTGAGAAAGCGTCCTCCTCCCTGCGCAAGCTAAAGAGCGATGGGGTCATCGAGACCAAGCGCAACGAACTTGCGTTGACAGAGTCCCGCAACGGAATCGCCGACCTGGAGAAGCAGCTCGCCAAGCACGACCAGCAGCAGTCCTCGGCCTCCGAGACCGCAGAGGGCCAACAGTGATCCGCTGCGGGGCATCGCCAGCCGTTGTCGCAAGCTTGAGTTTGGCGGCCGTCTTCGCCGTTCCCACCATTGCAGGCACGCGGGGCATGGGGAACGATTTGGTCAATCCGTCCTTGCGGGCGACCCAAGATCCAGAGCTGGTTACTCAGGAGAGCGTGGGCGTTGCCATCCGCAAGGGTTTGAAATTCTTGATGGACACGCAGAATGCCGACGGTTCTTGGGGTGGGGTGAAGAACGCCACATTCACGAGCTCGTTCGGAAACCCGGCCACCTACAAGGCCTGGCAGATTGGAGCAAGCGCTCTGGCCACGCGCTCCATGTTGGAGCTGGGTGTCGGACGAGAGCAGATCCTGGCTACCGATCGCGGCCTGGACTTCCTGATTGCCAACCCCAATCCGGTGCGTCCCGCCGACTGGGATGTGGACAACAACTGGGCTCTGATCTACGGACTCGACGCGGTGTCACGCGCCATTCAACACCCGCGCTACAAGGACACCGAACGCGGTCTGCGCCTTCGCGAAGCAGGTCAGATCATGGTCGACGGTCTGAAGAAGTACCAGTCGCCGCGGGGAGGTTGGGGTTACTACTCGGATTCCAACGCACGCTGGCGTCCGGATTGGGCAACCTCATTTACATCCGCCGCCGCCCTGCTCTCATTGATCGAGGCCAAGGCGGCTGGACTGGAAGTCGACCCGAAGGTCTACCGCGCCAGCGTCAAGGCCGTTGAACACTCGCGCTTGCCGAACGGTGCCTACGATTACGAAGTCAGCGCGGTCCCGCGGCACATGAGCATGGAGTCCATCAACCAGGTCAAGGGATCCCTAGGTCGCATTCAAGTTTGCAACCTCGCCCTGCACCGAGCAGGCAGTGACCTCGTCAGCGTGACGGAGCTGCGCGAAGGACTCGAGCTATTCGTCAAGCACCACAAATTCCTCGAAGTCGCGCGCAACAAGCCGATTCCCCACGAGGCGTACTACGCCAATGCTGCTTACTTCTACTTGTTCGCGCACTACTACGCCGCTCAGGTTCTCCAGACCCTGCCCGCTTCGGAACAGGCCAAGTTTGCTCCTCACGTCCAAGAGGGAATTCTCAAGTCGGCCCAACGCGACGGGTCCATGTGGGACTTCTGGATCGCGTCCAACTCGAAAGCCTATGGAACTGCCTTCGGTGTGATGGGGTTGGGCTGGACGGAAGAGGGGGGGGACAACTAGAGTCACGCCTCGAGTCCCACGGGACTCCCACCCCGTGACTCACTTCATCCACGACTTTGCCGCCAAGCTGCGGACCCCGGCGGTAGCCCCGAGCCTCGAACGTTATGTGTCGTGGAGGCGAGCGGTGCGGGCGGCGCGTGCCACAGGTCAACCCGCCCCCCCCGCACCGGAACTTGCGCCGGTGTCCATTAATCTGGACCTGACCCTGGCGTGCAACTACCGCTGCACACACTGCATCGACTGGGAGATCCTGAACACGGGCCCCAAGCTCGAAGACGAGACGCTGCGTGACTCCCTGCGGGTCATGTCGAATCGCGGGCTGAAGTCGGTCATCCTGATTGGGGGAGGAGAACCCACCCTCTACCCCGGCTTCACAGAATTCGTGCGCTTCGCGAAGCAGGAGCTCGGAATTCAGATTGCAGTGGTCAGCAACGGGAGTCGAGGCGACCACTTGCTTGAGATCGCCCCGTTCTTGGAGCAGGGGGATTGGATCCGGCTGTCCTTGGACAGCGGCAGCAATGAACTGTTCCGGGAGATGCACCAACCCAATCGGGCCGACGTGGACCTGGATGAAATCTGCTCTTGGATCCCAAAGATTCGTTCAGCGAATCCGGCTCCACGCTTGGGTTTTTCGTTCGTCATCATCTGGCGCGGAGCCAGTCGGGATCAGGAGCAATTGCTGGAGAACATCCACGAGATCGTTCCGGCGGCTGTTCGAGCGCGCGAGGCCGGCTTCCACTACATCTCCTACAAGCCTGTGCTCGAGCGACTGGACGACGGCGCGGAAGTCATGGCTCCCACTCACACCGCCGAAGACACAACCGAGGTTGTGCGGCGCATACGCGGTGAGATCGCCAAGGCGCGCGAGGTCGCGGGCACCAAACTTGAGATCTACGAGTCCACGAACCTGCAATCACTGGAAGACGGAACCTGGCGCAACTACACACGCCAGCCCAGGACATGCCACATGCAGGCTCTGAGGCAGGTCCTGACCCCCACGGGCGTATTCAACTGCCCCGCTCACCGTGGTGTCGAGAAGGCCTTGATTGCCCCAAAGAACGGGTACGCGGACGCCGAGCTGGCGCAGGAAACGGGCCGTGGATTGGCGCGCATCCTGGACGAGTTCGACGCGTCCACAGAATGTGAGCAGGTCACTTGCCTGTACCACGACGTGAACTGGTGGATCGAGGATCTGGTGTCCGACGACCAAGCCGTCATCCCGGTGGATGGCCCCCAAGGGGACACGTTCCTGTGAACGCGCCGAGCAACATCCACGTGCGGTTGCCGAACTGGGTGGGCGATCTCGTGATGGCCACGCCGGCCCTGCGCGCCCTGCGCCACGGCTTCCCTCGGGCGAAGATCACCGTGGAGGGTCGCTCGTACATGCGCCATCTCATGGATCCGTTGGAGACGGTGGACGAGTTTCTCGATTACCCCTATCCCGAACGTGGATTCGGCCCACTGATGAAACGAGTGCGCAGCCTACGCGCGGGCAACTTTGACCTGTCTTTGCTGCTACCCGACTCCCAGAGCGCGGCCATGGGGCCCTTTCTCGCACGTATTCCTCGCCGTTTTGGTTATGCCCGTGACCTCGCCCGGCGCGTGCTGATGACCGAAGCCTTGCCGCCCCACAAGGAAGACGGCAAACGCGTTCCGATCTCCATGATCGAGCGCTACCTGCGGCTCACCCGGCACTTGGGTTGTGAAGACCAGGGCACGGAGATGACCGTGCGGGTAACAGACGAGGGGCGTTCCGGACTGGCGCAGCGTCTCTCCGATCATGGCATTTTCCCCGACCAACCGATCCTGCTGTGTATCACCGGCGCCAGCTTTGGCGCCAGCAAGATGTGGCCCGCCGAGTACTTCGCGCAAGCCGCCGATGAGTTGGGAAGGCAACACGGATTACGCACGGTCTTGGCCCCGGGTCCCGGAGAGGAGGGCATTGGAACCCAGGTAGGTGAACACATGCAGGAACCCTGTGCCGTGCTCATTGACCCGGTCCTGAACCTGGCCGAGGTCGCGGCCCTGGTCGAACGCTCGCGCGTCGTCATTTCCAACGACACCGGTCCGCGCCAAATGGCCGTCACCATGGGCATCCCCATCGTCGTGCCTTTCGGACCCACCGATCGGCGCTACACGAATCACTACCTCGAGAACCAGACCCTGCTCAGTGAGGACGTGGACTGCGCGCCCTGTGGGCTCAAGACCTGCCCGATCGATCACCGCTGCATGCGAGAGCTGCTCCCCGAACGCATCATCGCAGCGGCCGACGCTTACCTCACGAGCGAGGGTGTCTCCCCATGACCGCCACGATCGTCCCCGACTACCGCGAGTTGAAGGAGAGGCTGGAGCCGCTACGGGCAGGCCGCACGGTCGCTCTGACGAACGGGTGCTTCGATTTGCTGCACGTGGGTCACGTTCGGCTGTTGCGCGCCGCCAGTACGCAAGCACAAATCCTTGTGGTGGCACTCAATACCGATCAGAGCGTGCGCCAGAGCAAGGGCGAAGGCCGTCCCATCGTGCCCCTTGAAGAGCGCTTGGAAATGCTAGCCGCCATCGAGGGGGTCGACTACGTGACGAGCTTCCCCGAGGCCCTGGCCAACGACCTGCTCGATGCCCTGCGACCCGACGTGCACGTGAAGGGAACGGACTGGACAGAAGACACTGTGCCTGAGCGAGACATCGTGACCGCCTACGGTGGACGGATCGCTATTTGTGGAGACGAGAAACAACACTCGAGTACCGAACTCGTTGATCTCAGCGCCCAGCGCTCGAAACAGCAACCGGACGGCCCCCCTCGAGCTTAGGCGCGCTTTAGAGTCGGAACTCGATGCGCTTGATCACTTCCATCTCCTCGACCACACCCGAGCGCACGCCAGGCTGAAAGCGCCACGTGGCCAAGCTGGCCAAGGCCACCTTATCGAGTAGGTCGTGGCCGCTGGATTCCTCCAGCACGACCGAGAGCACCTCGCCTGTGGTGCTCACGTTTAGACGCGCGACAACAGTCCCTACCCAACCGCGTTGGACGGCGCGGGAAGGGTAAATCGGACTCTGGCAGTGAGCTGCCAAGGGCAAGGGCGGCTGATCGGGAACATCCGCCCCCGTGGGTTTCACCGCCTCGGGGATCGGCGGGGGGTCGGGCTGGGTCGAGTCCTGGGCCGTTTCTTCGGGCTGCTCGCTCTGAGGCTCTTGTGCTGGAACGCCGGGCAAGATCACGAGCAATCCGTCCAGGGGGGAGGCGTCCAAGTCAACGGGCGCGAATTCCGGGTCCTTGATGGGTTCAGGCTCGTGATCGAGCTCTCGAACCACCGGCATCTCCTCCGGGGCCTCCACTTCCAAGGGCAGGTCCTGCTCGTCGGGCGGCGGGACCGCCACCTCGAGTTGGGGCGCCGCCACGACAGCCACTTCATGCAGCTGCACCGGCCGAGGCTCCCCGCGCATGACCATGGGCATGACGCCCCAGGCCACGAGGGCCGCAAAGAGGCCGACGTGCAGGCCGGAGGAGGCGAGCAGACTGGGGAGGGGGCGCGGGACGGGAATCATGGACGGGGCAGTGTGAGACAGGATAACTCCTCTGGGCCGGGAAGGTTCACGGGAGCGGGCAGAGTCCCAACAAAACCACGTAAGCATCCATGAACGCGGCCGTGAGCAGGCCACTGTGCCCCAGGCGAGAGCAATCCAACAGGGCCCGCCTGACTGCGTACCCCTGGATCCGCGCCGGCCGCTTTGGCGTGATAGCTCCACCGTGCGCATCCTGATCGCCTCCTCCCCCCACGCCGACACCTTTGGCTACTCCATGCCACCGCCGGGTGTGCTGCGACTGGGAGGAGCCCTCGAAGCCGCCGGTTGGGACGTGCGCTTGATGGACCTGGCCCATGAGCTGGCCGCCGGTCATCTGGGATCCGATAGGGTGCTGGACGAAGTCAGTCTCGCGACTGCAGCCGATCGCATCCTGGCTGAGGAGCCCGATGCCGTGGGCTTTTCCACCATGGGCGCGACCCTACCCGCCGCCCTGGTCATCGCGCGCACCCTGCGTGAGCGGTCGCCCGCAATGAACATTCATCTGGGTGGGCCTGGGGTTGGTGAGGTGGATGAGCGCCTGTTGAAGCGCTTTGGCTGGGTGGACTTCATCGTGCGCGGGGAGGGGGAGGTGACCCTGGACGAAGCCTTGAAGCGGCTGTGCCAAGGCCAGGACCTGCAGGGGGTTCAAGGCGTCACGTGGCGTCACCCCGGAGGCGCGGTCGTGCGTGAGTCCGACCGCCGACCGCTCTTGGACATGGACTCGGTCGCGCCCTATGCGTGGGAGTTGCTGCCCGACCTCGCCCGCTACAAGGCGGTTACGGGAGAGGCGGAGGGCCTCGTGCCGATCGACTCGGGCCGCGGGTGTTCCTACGACTGCAGCTTCTGCTCTATCGGGCGTTATTGGGGACGACGATCACGCACGCTGCCAGTTGACAGGTTGGTACAAGAAGTCCTGGCATTGGATTCAATGCCAGCTGGCAAGAACGCCTACCTTTGCCACGATCTGTTCGGCGCCGATCGCGATCACGCGCTCGCTTTTTGCCAGCGCCTACAGGAACTCGGTGCACCGGTGCCCTGGGAGTGTCGCGCGAGATCGGATCACATGGATCACGAGCTGCTGCAGGCCATGGGCGCGGCCGGATGCTATCGGGTGCTTCTGGGAGTCGAGTCCGCGGACCCGGAAGTGCGCGCGGGAAACGCCAAGAACATGGCAGCTGATCTCGACGTGCTCTCACTTGTGGAGGACTGTGCGCGGGCCGGAATCACTCCCATCCTCTCATTCATCTTGGGCTTGCCCGGGGAGGAGGACGCGCAACTCGCCGCAACGCTGGACCTGTGCGCCGACGCATCCCTACGCACCGGCGTGAACCTGTCACTGCACCTGGCCAACCCTCAACCCAGCTGTGCCCTGGGTGAAACCTACGACCCAGAGGCCCGCGCCTTGGACGGAATTCCCCCGGACATGGCCTGGGGTGCCGGAGACTCCGTGCCCGAGCGCGAACTCATCCATTCCTTTCCGGACATCTTCTCCACCTGGCACCTCCTGCCCCTGTCCGAGCCGCGGCTGCGACACCTCTCGCGGATTGCGCAGGAGCTACCGGAAGTCTTGCACCGATATCCGCGCACCTTCTCACTGCTGAGGCGCATGCGCGGCGCAAGCACGCTCGAACTGTGGCACACATGGAACGCAGACGGCCGCAGCTTTGAGACGCTGGCACGCCTGGCTCGCAACACGCTTGTGGATGAAACGCTGGCCTGGGAACAGGCCCTGGTCACGCGTTCGCGCCAAGTCCTGCACACTCGACACGATCTGAGTCGATTGACCGGCGCGCTGACCCATGGAACGCCCCTACCCGGGGATGACGGCCCTCACCACTTCGCCATCACGCCCATCGACGGACCCTTGCCCGCAACTCGCACGACTCGCGTGAGCCATGACGTGGCGCGGCTGCTCCAGGAGTTCAACGGCACTGCTTGCCTCGACTCACTGTTTGAAGCGCAGCCGGACCTGGTCCCGGCCGCAGAACACCTGGCCGACGCTGGTCTCCTGGCTCTGGCCTCGCCCACCCTCCCCTAGAACGCCCATGAACTTCCCCATCAGCCTGGCCTTCGTGCCCCAAGGCCACTTCACCCAGCCCTACCTGGCCCTTCCCTGCTTGAAGGCCTGGCTACGGGATAAGGGCTTTGAAGACGTGGAACAACGCGACCTGTCCATCGAGGCCTACGACTACTTCCTCTCACCGGAGTACCTGCGCCGCGCTCAGCGACGCGTGCAGGAAAGACTGCCTCTCGAGGCCTACCGAGGCCGCAACAGTCTGCCCTTCGCAGAGCTGCGCGCCTTCCGCAGCGCCGCCGAGAGCGCCGTGAGCGCCGACGCCGTGATCGCCGACATCCACGACGCCAAGGCCGTTCTGCGGGGAGAGGATTTCTATGACGTGGAACGCTACGTGCCGGCCGTGCGAACCCTCTACCACGGGCTGAGACTTGTCTCGGCAGCCCACTTCCCCAGCGAGTTGACCCCCCACAACTTCACCATGGGGTACGCCAACGACCGCAGCGAAGAGGTGCTCGCCGCCACCCTCGACGAAGATCAAAACCCCTTCATCGAGTTCTACCGGGAACGGGTCTTGCCCGGGTTGATCGAGCGCAAACCGCGGCTCTTCGGGTTGTCGGTCGTGTACGGTAGCCAACTGATCCCGGCCCTGACCTTGGGGCGTTTGGTGAAAGAGGCCTTGCCCGATTGTCACGTGACGGCAGGAGGTGGATTCTTGGCCTACATCGGCGAGAAGCTCATGTCTGCCCCCGGGGTGGAAGCGTGCTTGGATTCGATGATCTTCCACGAGGGCGAAGCGCCCATGGGCCAGTTAGCCGAAGCCTTGAGTGCCAGCGACGCATCGCAACCTGTCGACCTCTCCGAGATCGGGTCCCTGACCTGGTTCCGCCGTGCGAACGACGCGACCGAAACCGTAGCCAACGCCCCCGCCCACCCGGTGGCCTTGGGCGAGGCCCCGCCCCCGGACTTCGACGGCCTGCCCCTCGACCTCTACTTCTCCCCGCAGGTCGTCCTGCCCTACGACATCAACCGCGGTTGTTATTACGGCGAGTGCACCTTCTGCACCCTGCCCACGGTCATCGGCCCCGGGTACCGCACGCGTGCCGCCGAGACCATCGCCGGTCACATCACCGACCTGCGCGACCGTCATGGGGTGCAACACTTCAGCTTCATCACCGACTGCATGCCGCCGGGCATGATTCGCGACCTGCCTGAAGCCTTGATCGAGGCCCAACCAGGGGTACCCGTCGAGGATCGCATGAAGTGGTGGTGTGACGCCCGCATCGAGGCCAAGGCCTACACGCGTGAGGGTGCCGCTCGCCTGTTTGAGGCAGGCTGCCGCAAGTTGCTCTTCGGTTTCGAGTCTGCAACCCCACGCCTGCTAAAGCTCATGCGCAAGGCCCAGAGCCCGCGCAGTGTGGCCGATGTCGCCCGCAACTGCAGCGACGCCGGCATCAGCGTCACCCTCTACGCCATGGTTGGGTTTCCGAGCGAGACTGTCGAAGAGGCTCGCGCCACGGTCAACTTCATCCGCGAGCACAAGGACATCGTGCGCGAGGTCAGCCTGCAGACCTTTCACATCGATGAAGTGGCCGAGATCTACCGCAACCCCGAGCCTTTCGGCATCGAAATCCTCAGCGGTGACGGCGATCTGCAGCTCTACCACGACTACCTGTCCGAGCAGGGCATGACCCAGCAACAGGCCGCCGAAATGTTCGACGAGATGATGAACGCCCTGCGCAGCGACCTGCCCATCTTCTCCGGCGACAACATCTACTACTTCATGCAGAAGTCCCACTACTTCCTGCACTTGGCCCGCGGCACGACCCCCGACGAATTCGTGGCCCAATGCAAGGCCCGCACGGACTCCCACAACACCCCGGGGCCCCATGGCCACCTGCAAGCCAATCCCGCCCGCAGCAGCGTGACCTTGCCCTTCAGTCACGTGGCCGCCGCCAACACCCTGGCCGACCCCCTGGCGCGCGCCGCGCGCCCCGACTTCCTGACCGGCCGCTTCGTAGCGGATGCCCAGACCGTGGCCGAGGAGCAGCTGCCACCCCTGCCTCCCAAAAACCGCGTTCTCCTCTACGACAAGATCGGCCACGAGTTCGTCGAACTCAGCCCCGATGGCCAGCGCCTGTTGCAAGCGATCGACCGAGCCGGTGGCGTGGCCGAGTTCCTCGAGGCCCTCCCCCCCACCGCACCCGAAGCCATCGAACGCATCACCGGATTCATCAGTCAATTGCAGCGCCAAGGTTTGATCGCCAACACGGCCGCCGCACCCGTAACCTCCACACCCTCCACCCCAGAACCCCAACCCGCCCCCCTCTAGGAGCCCGACCCCATGGACGAAAAACGCGAGACCGAAGAACAAGAAACACCCCAGGCCGACGGCCCCTCAGAAGCCAACGAAAAGGCCCTCGACGTAGAGTCCCTCGACCTCACCATCGAAACCGTCGAAGACCGCATCAACCCCTCAGAGACGAACGTGTTTGATAAGTAGACACTGGCATCATGAATGCTCAGGCCTGCCCCCTCTTTGCGCTTCGGTGTGAGTGCGCGATCAAGGGGGCGAGGATTGCGTTGGCGTTCCTAGACCGCTTCTCGGTCTCGCAAGGACGCACGCCCATCATCCCCAGTTGGCGTGTGACAACTTGGTTTGCTACGACGCCGGAAGACCGGGTGGACATCATCGACTTGACGGATCCGGTCCTGGAGCGTCTACGCCAGGACTCCGAAGTGGGTGGGTGGAACCGGGGCGTGAACCTGGGAAAGCCAGCGAGCCAGACCATTCCACGCCTGAATATGCACCTGACATCTCGATACGCCGGAGCTGTCCCGAATCCCCGTGGCGGCATCCGAGGGGTATTGCCTGATGGGACCGCCTATTGGAGTCAGCGTTGAAGAATCGGGACAGCGGAATCGAGTTCGCTGAGCGCATCCTGACAATTCTGGACCGCGGGAGCTTCACGGCCACCTACAAGTACGCCGTGCTGATGGGGCTCATTGACCTCTGCATCGAGCATGCTGGCCGTCAGGGAGAACCACCCACGTCGGTCACGACGAGGCAAATTGCAGCCAAAGTACTCGCGGCCTATTGGCCGCAGGCTAGACCCTTCCAGAAGAAAGGGGTGCTCAGGCAGAACAAGGGGGCACAGGCTGCGCTGCTCTCCCGCATTAAGGAGTTTCGCGCCGGGCTCGACGAGCCGTCTGTCAGTTTGGCTCGCTTGAGCAGCAGGTGCAGGCCCGAGTACGAGGCGCTCTTGACCAAGGTGGAGTGGATCCTCGTGGAGATGCCACTCCCTCGTCTTCAGGTACTGGGCCCGGCAGAAAATCGGTTCATCTACGAGATCCAGTGGACCACTGCTGTGACCCGCGGCCAGTTCAACGATGCATCGACGTTTGACAACCGCATTCACTTCGTCGGCGATGCCGCAGGGCATCTAGTGCGCCTAGCAGGGCTGCTGAGACCGGTGCTGCACCGGGAGTGGTCGGTGATGGTGGCGCGGATCAACGACCTGCCAGAGTCCGAACTAGATAGTTTCTTGTTCGGCGCGGCCCGTAGGGCGCCACGACCGCTCGTGAGGGACCTTCGAGAATTGCAGGGCAACAGCTGCTTCTACTGCCTGCGTGAGCTGAAGGAGAATGTAGAAGTCGACCATTTCATTCCCTGGGCTCGCCACCCGGATGATGGCATCACAAACCTCGTACTTGCACACGGCAATTGTAACGGTGCCAAAAGCGATCACATGGCAGCAACCCCGCACCTCCAGCGCTGGGCCTCGCGCGCCGAAAGCCACGGGGCCGAGCTGGTCGCAATCGCTGATCGCCACGACTGGCAACAGGACGCGGAGATCACATTGGGAACGGCGCGGGGAATCTACTTCAACCTGGCGAGTACGGTTCCCCTGTGGGTGGCCGGAAGGCAGTTTGCGCCCCTAGACCACGGCACGCTTCTCGCAAGTTTTGCTTGAGGCAGCGCCGAGCTTCAGCGCGAGAGACTCTTTCGATCCAACTTGGGGAAGCACGCCCCTAGTTGATCGTCACTAGCTCGGCAGAGTTACCTAGTCCGTGAAGCCGGGTATTCCCCTCAGTACCCCCCACAACCACTGCCCCTGCATCATGAAACTGCTCCCCATCGCCGCTGCCCTTGCTTTCTGTGCCTGTGTTACGCCTTCCACGCATGAGGGGTTGCCGGTCCTGCACGCTTTGAGTTCAGTCCCGGTTGAGTACACGGCCCGCTTGGCTGCGGACGGGCCTGGGGAGTTTGGGGAGTGGGAACCGGGAGGCGATGAGGAGGCCGCTGGCAATCCCCTGCAGATCGAGACCAGGATGGAACTGATTGAGGTGAGCAACGAGATTGCGACCCTAATGGTCCCGGCGGAGGAATCGACAGGCATGGGACGCTTGGTGGAACGGCCGGCAACCGAGGCACTTGGCGCACAACTACGAGAGGCAGACGACTCAGGACAGACGATCGCCTTCCCACACATCGTGACCAACAGCGGTCAGCGCGGGACAATCTCGATCCAGAATCAGCAGGCCTTCATTAGTGGTTTTGAAGTGACCATGACGCAACAGCAGCCGTGGTCCATGATGGCCGATCCGGTCGTGTCCGTGGCAGAAGATGGCACGTTCGTTGAACTGCGCGCCAGGGCGAGCTCTGCGGGCAGTGTGAATCTTGATGTGGATCTCCGCATGGCCCAGGCGAACATGCCCATGGGTACGGCCGAGGTGCGTTTGCCCGGCACGCACGTGCCGGTGACCATTCAGACGCCTTGTTTCATCACTCAAAGCGTTCAGACCCAGGCGAGCTTGTCGCCGGACCAGGCCCTGGTCCTCGGCCCCTGGCCGGCCCTCCGCCAGGGACATTCCATGGTCGCCATCGTGACGACCCAGGTGATCAATCCGTACGGGGGCGAGAAGGGGAATATGAATGGTGCGGGGCTGGAACTTGTCATTTCTCAGGGAAGCGAGGACGGTTCGGGCAAGCGGTTGGAAAAGCCCAGTCGCCAACCGGCCCAATTGCCCTAAAACGGGCAAAACTCGTGCAGCGCATGGCCTTGGCGCCGCCGTATGGTGGTAGGCATGCGCCGCGTACACGCTCTGGCTCTGCTCCTGTTGCCGCTCGGTTCCTGGACCAGCGGGGCAGCCCTTCGCGATCCCGTGTTCGACATGGACCGCTACGGGCGTCGATTTGCAGACCGCACGCGAGCCCTAGGCGAGGACGATTGGGAGGACGCCGAGCAGCTCTTCATTGAATTGCGGGGAGCAGCGCGGGTGGGGCGCGAGAGGCGACAGGACGCTGCCAGCGTCCTCTTGGATGTCTACGGATATGGCCTGGGGGCCACCGAAAGTGGCGACCCCGACCGCGCCGCCGATGGCTGGCGCATGCTGGCGCGGGCCGAGGGGGAACTCTCTTTCCTGATGGATGCCAGGTTGAGTGAGTGGATCGCCCGGGAGATTGTGGTGGTGGGTGCTGGGAACCCTGTGGACCGACGGGCTGCGGGAGCCCTGATGCTGCGTGAGCGGGGCGAGCCCTCCGTCCTGCCAGCGCTCTTGGTGGCAGCGCGCTCGAATGAAGAGGCCCTGAAGGGGGCAGCTTTCGAAGCCCTGCTGGGCTGGCGGGAAGAGAGCGTGCACCGCCTCTATCTGGGCCTCTTGAGCAGCCGCACCCAGGACACCCCGCCCCAGTGGCTGGGCGCCGCCCGCACCCACTTCCGGCGCATTCGGTTGAAAGACGATCAGGCCGTGATCCCGAGTCTGGAGAAGCTGGTGCGCAGCGCACTGGGTGACGAGGACTGGCGCACGGCGGCCATGGGGGCGGAGATCTCCTGGTCCCTGCCCGATAGCAAGGCCGTGCCCTTGTTGCTCGCTGCCCTCGAGGTCTGGGATGAGAGGGCGCGGGAAGGCCAGCCGGTCCGGCGCGTACTGGGGGACGTCACGCGCGAACTCGAGCAACGCTCGGGTCTAGACCTGGGTCCACACCCGGACCGCTGGCTGTCCTGGTGGGGCAACGTCCGGGCCGGAACCGTCTCTGCCCCTCCCGAAGATGATCCGACGACCCGCAGCCAGGCAGCTTTTTTTGGGCTGCGACCCAGCTCAGACCGGGTGATGCTCATCCTGGACAGGTCAGGATCCATGTCGGTGCCGTTTCTGCCCGGATCACCTGGTATTTCAGGCACAAAAGCTCGGCCGTGGACTCGCCATGACGAGGTGTTGCACCAATTGGAGTCCTACCTTTCGGGCCTCAGCCCCCAGGGCCGCTTCAACCTGGTGGTGTTCGGGGACAAGGCCCGGGTCTGGCGCTCGGACATGCAGGTCGCTTCCGACAGTCAAGTGCGAGCGGGCCAGACCTGGGCCAAGCGTCAGGGGCCGAAAGGGGGCACGCACCTGCGCCTGGGGGTCCAGGCTGCCCTCGATATCGACAGGGAAGGGAACTTGGATGTCGACGCGCTGGATGTGGACACCCTGGTGCTCCTGTGTGATGGCAAGACAGCCAGCGGCGCCAACTGGGTGACTCCGTTCCTCCGACGCTACCGAGCCAGAACCGGGGTCGTGATCCATGGGGTACAAATTGGGGCAGATGGCGACGGGACCCTCGAAGCACTCGCAGAAGGCACCGGTGGCCGATTCGTGCGGGTTGAGGACTGAGTGCGGCATGGCCGGTCAAGTCCATCCCAGGCGCCGGACAGCGATCCCTCACAAGGTAGCCCGCCGACCCATTGCCCCCCCCGCAGAGGCCGCTAGACTCTTCGCGCTTGATGAACACTTGGCCGTGTTTTGCACGTCTCTGTTCACCCTGATCCTGACGCTCCTCGACGCATCTCTTCAACCGGGCCCGCCCCCACGCGACTGTTTCTGACGTGGACTAGCGGGCGCCCTCTCCATGCTCGAACACTACCTCCCCATTCTCGTGCTGGTTGGCCTGACGGCCTCCTTCGGAGTGGTGAACGTGATCATCTCCGATCTGCTCGGAGGTCACCGCGAAGTGGTGGGCAAGGGAGCTTCCTACGAATGTGGAATGGCCTCCGAGGGTACGGCGCGCCTGCGCTTGTCGATCCACTTCTACCTCGTAGCGGTGCTCTTCATCCTGTTCGATGTCGAGTCGGTTTTTCTGGTGCTTTGGGCCGTAGCCGCGGAAAGCTTCAGTGCCGCTGGAGTCGGCGGCCTGGTGTTCGCTGAGATACTGTTCTTCGTTGGGCTGCTGCTCGCAGCTCTCGTCTATGTCTGGCGCAAGGGGGGACTGCAATGGGATCGCTGATCGAATCCAACCTGGGCTCGGACGATGCGGGTTTCTTCGCCACGCGCATGGACAGCCTGGTGAATTGGGGCCGCAAGAACAGCCTGTGGCCCATGCCCCTGGGACTCTCATGCTGTGGGATTGAGTTGATGGCCATGATCGGGCCGAAGTTCGACCTGGCCCGCTTCGGTGCGGAGGCCGCGCGCTTCTCCCCGCGCCAGTGTGACTTGATGATCGTTGCTGGAACCCTGACCTGGAAGATGGCCGAGGCGGCGCGCACGATCTACGACCAAATGCCGGACCCCAAGTGGGTTCTCGCCATGGGCGTCTGCGCCTCATCGGGTGGGATGTACGACAGCTACGCCGTGGTCCAAGGGGTCGACATGATTCTGCCGGTGGACATCTACGTGCCGGGCTGCCCGCCGCGTCCCGACGCGGTGATCGACGCGATATTGAAGCTGCAGAAGAAGATCGAGCGCGAGTCGCCCACGCGGGAGCTGTTCTCGCCCAGCGAGCGTGACGAAGCCGGCACCGGGCAGTTCTCCATGGCACCCAACCAGGCCCTTCCCAGGGGCAGCGGAGGACAGAAGGCATGACGACGCTCGAGCGCCTGGCAGCCATCCTTCCCGCAGATTCCTACGTGGAGTCTCCCGCGCGGGATGGAATCCTGACCCTGCAGATGGAAGTCGACGCCCTGACCGAGGTCCTACCCCGCCTTGCGCCAGAAGCGGGTTTCGAGACCATCACCCTCGTCACGGCCATCGATCACATGGACGCTAACGGGGAGGTTCGGGGTCCGCGCTTCGAAGTGCACTACCAGTTCCTCTCCCTGGAGCACAGCGACCGGGTGCGACTGATCCTGCGTGTCGACGAGGACACACCGGCACCCACGGCTACGGGCGCCTTTGCCGGGGCTGCGTTCATGGAACGCGAGTGCTTCGACATGTTCGGCATTCGGTTCGATGGGCACGAAAACCTGCGCCGACTGCTCATGCCCGAGGGCTTCGAGCACCACCCGCTTCGCAAGGACTTCCCGCACCGCGGCATTGAGCCGGACAAACTCTACAACCAGTGGAATCGCGAGCGCGGAGGGGCACCGTCCTAACCCCATGGCCCAGTCCAAAACCTTCGACTACATGCCGGCAACGCCCGGTGACCTGCCAGTCGATCACGACGATCCGCTGCACGGCGAGCTGCTCAAACTGAACATGGGGCCCCAGCACCCGGCCACGCACGGCGTACTGCGTTTGCAGATGGTCTTGGACGGCGAGACGATCGTCTCCTGCGATCCAGTGGTCGGCTACCTACATCGAGGCAAGGAAAAGTCCGCCGAGAGCCTGGGTTGGCGCAAGTTCTTCCCGCACACGGATCGGCTCGACTACGTTCAGCCGCTGATGAACAACATCGCCTATGCGCGGGCATTGGAGACCCTGGCAGACATCGAAGTGCCCGAGCGTGCGCAGGAGCTGCGCGTCTTGCTGATGGAGATCTCGCGCATCATGGCGCACTTGATCTACCTGGGCACCACGGCCATCGACCTGGGAGCCGTTGCGCTGTTCTTCATGACCTTCACGGAGCGCGAGAAGATCTACGAACTACTCGACGCCTACACGGGTCACCGCATGAACAACACCTACATCCGCATGGGTGGGGTGTACGCCGATATCGACGAGGCCATGGCAGCCGAGATTCGCGCATTCATCGATGCCTTCCCGGCCAAGGTCGACGAGTTCGAGGCGATGTTGACGGGCAACGCGATCTGGTACGGACGCAACAGGGACGTGGGCATCTTGACCCGCGAGGATTGCCTGGACCTGGGCCTGAGCGGACCCAACCTGCGCGGTTGCGGCGAGGAATGGGACCTGCGCAAGAGCGAACCGTACTGCGGCTACGAGACCTACGACTTCGAGGTGCCGGTGGGCACCGTGGGCGACTGCTACGACCGCTACCTGGTACGCATCGAGGAGATGCGCCAGTCGGCTCGCATCTGCATCCAGGCCCTTGACCGACTGGATGCGTCCAAGGGCGGTGAGTTCCTGCTTGAAGACCGCCGCTACGTGCTTCCTCCAAGGTCGGCGGTGCATTCGTCCATGGAGGAGCTGATCCACCAGTTCAAGATTGTGACAGACATGCGGCTACCCAAGGGCACGGCCTATAGCAGCTTGGAGTCCAGCAAGGGTGAACTCGGATTCCTGCTCGCATCCGACGGCTCTGCTCAACCCCTGCGCTGCCACGTGCGCGCGCCGGGACTGCTCAACGTGCAGGCCATCCCGCGGGTTGCAGAGGGGCGACTGTTTTCGGACATGGTGGCCATCATCGGCAGCCTCGACTTCGTCATGGGTGAGGTGGATCGCTAATGGCTCTGCCCGAAACACTCCGGACTGAGTTTGACGAGCTCTGCAAGAAGTACCCGCAGGGCCGCGCCGGATTGATCCCTGCATTGCATCGCTGCCAAGAAGAACTTGGCGGCTGGCTCTCCCCGGAGATCCTGACCGACTGCGCCGAGTACTTCGCATTGGAACCGGTCGAGGTCTACGCAGTCGCTTCCTTCTATCCGATGTTCTTCCTGAGACCAGTGGGCAAGCACGTAGTCAGCGTGTGCCGCAACATTTCCTGCGACTTGCGCGGGGCCCAAGAGATTACTCAGGCTGCCGAGCAATGCACGGGCGCCAGCTGCGGATCCAGCTCTGAGGACGGCCAGTTCTATCTGGAAGAGGTCGAGTGCCAGGGGGCCTGCACGAATGCCCCCATGATGGTGGTGGACGGCAAGTACCACGAAGATTTGGATGCCGAAGCTGTGACTCGCATCCTGGGAGGCCTCAAGTGAGTTCCTTCGAGACCTACCTGCTCGTACGCGCGCAGCTGGAGAATTCGCACACCTTGGAGATTGCCCGGGGTGATGGGGCCTACAAGGCCTTCAGCAAGGTGCTGGAGACTTCAATGGAACCCGAAGCGGTGACCGAAGAGGTCAAGAAGTCGGGCCTGCGGGGGCGCGGCGGCGCGGGCTTCCCGACCGGGCTGAAGTGGAGCTTCATGCCCAACCACGAAACCGACACACGATCGCGCTACATGGCTGTCAACGCCGACGAATCGGAGCCGGGAACCTGCAAGGACCGGGTGCTCATGCGCGAAGACCCCCATTGCCTGATCGAGGGCTGCCTGATCGCGGCTTACGCGATGCGGTTGGAGGCGGTCTACGTCTACGTACGCGGGGAATACCGCTTGCCTTACGACCGCATGCAAGCTGCCCTCGATGAGGCGCGCGCGGCAGGGCTCGTTGGACAGAACATTTTGGGCAGTGGGTTCTCCTGCGAGATTCACATGCACAAGGGCGCAGGCGCCTACATCTGCGGTGAGGAAACAGGCTTGATGGAAAGCCTCGAAGGCAAGCGCGGGCATCCCCGGCCCAAGCCGCCCTTCCCGGCAGGATTTGGCCTCTGGGGTCAGCCCACCACGGTCAACAACGTGGAGTCCATCTTCAACGTACCTTTCATTCTCGAGCGCGGCGCGGATTGGTTCCGCACCCTGGGCACCGAGTCCAGCCCGGGCAACTTCTTGTGCGGCATCTCGGGCCACGTCGAAAAACCTGGTGTCTACGAAGTTCCCCTCGGCATTCCGGCGCGCACCATCGTGGAAGACCTCGCGGGCGGCATCTGGAAAGGCCGTGCCCTCAAGGCCTGGTTCCCCGGCGGATCCTCCACGGGGGTCTTGCCCGCCGACACGCTCGACACGCCCATGGACCACGACTCCGTCAAGGGCGCGGGATCCATGTTTGGCACCGGCGCCATGATCATCCTGGACGAAACGGCTTGCGTCGTGCGCTCAGCCTTGGTGTTGGCGCGCTTCTACGAGCACGAGAGTTGCGGCCAATGCAGTCAGTGCCGCGAAGGCACCGAGTGGTTGGAGCAGATCATTGCGCGCTTGCTGGATGGCCGTGGTCAGAGTGGCGATATAGACCTGCTCACGGACCTCTGCAATGGCATGACCCCAGGCAAGACCATCTGCGCCCTGAGTGATGCCGCCGCTCTCCCGGTGCTAGCCGCTCTCAGACACTTCCGCTCGGAATTCGAGGCCCTCATTCCCGCCCCCGCGGAGGTGTCCACGTGATCAGAATCACCGTCAACGGGCGCGAGATCGAAGCGGACCCGCAGAAGCCGCTGATCGCCGCCTGCCACTCCAATGGCGAGCACGTCCCCCACTACTGCTACCACCCTGGACTGTCGGCGGTGGGTTCCTGCCGCATTTGTCAGGTAGAGGTCAAGCAAGGCGAGAGGCCCGCGCGCGTGGTCGCTGCCTGCCGCACACCCGTGGCGGAGGGCATGGTGGTCAACACCAACGCTCCGGCGGCCCACGATTCCCGGCGCGAGTGCCTCGAGTTCCTGCTGAAGAACCACCCGCTCGACTGTCCTATCTGCGACAAGGCCGGCGAGTGCAACCTGCAAGACTACGCCTTTGATGAATCCCAAGCAGAGAGCCGAACCAGTGAACCGCGCCGCACGCTAGAAAAACGCAAGGACCTGGGGGATGTCATTCTCCTCGACCAAGAGCGCTGCATTCTCTGCAGCCGCTGCGTGCGTTTCATGGATGAAGTGCCCCAGACCCCGCAGCTCTGCATCAGCGGACGCGGCTCGCACTCGGTTGTCGAAACCTGGCAGGACTCGCCATTGACGGGCAACTACCAGGGCAACCTGGCGGACGTCTGCCCGGTTGGCGCCCTGACCCTCAAGGATTTCCGCTTTCAGGCACGGGTCTGGAACCTGAGTCGTGTGCCGAGCACGTGTTCGGAGTGCAGCCGCGGATGCTCTATCTCGGCGGAAGTCCTGCGCGACGGCGAAGTCAAACGCATGCGGCCGCGTCCGAACGAAGCGGTCAACGGCTATTGGATGTGCGATGTGGGCCGGTTCTCGGAAGCAGAGCTCAACCGTAGCGATCGTTTGGGCCCCGCCGCCCTGCGCAACACAGCCGGTGAACTCGTGCCGGCCGAGCTGGACAATGCCTTGCGTGTGGTTCGCAATCTCCTGCAGACCCACGAGGCGCCCCTCATCCTGGCTTCCCCCTACCTGACGGTGGAAGAGGGCCAGGCTGTGTCCGAGTTGGCTGCCGCGTGTGGCGCACAGGCGGCGTTCTTCTCGCCCCCGGCCAACGACCTTGCGGATGACGTGCTGCACACCGGCGATCCCTGCCCCAACCGACGCGGACTGGAAGGTATTGGTTTGACTGCGATGAACGCCGAGGCCTGGGCTGCGGCGAGTGCCGGCACGGATTGCGTGCTGCTCGTTGGGGAACGTCTCCTGGATCTCCTCGGGGACACGGCCCTGGATGACCTGCCCATCAGCCAGCGTCTGGTCATCATGGAATGCCGTCGCAGCGATCACCGTGCAGTGGACGTGGCCATCGGGGTTCCCAACCGAGTCGAACGCAGCGGGACGTGGATCAACGTAGACGGCATCGAGGGCTCCATCCGCCCCGCGCGTCCTGCGCCCCAGGGAATCCGCAGCACAGGTGACCTGCTTCGGGAACTGGGTTCTACGAGCGACCGGACTGAGGAGGCACTTTCCTCGTGAACCCGCTGCTCATCGTCGTCATCAAGACGGCCGCCATCTACGGCGTACTGGTTGGCGCCGCGGCGTTGATGACCCTGGCCGAGCGCAAGTTCTCGGCTTGGATGCAGCTGCGATACGGTCCCAACCGCGTGGGCCCCTGGGGCATCCTGCAACCCCTAGCCGACGGCGTGAAGTTTATCTTCAAGGAGGAACTCTGCCCGGACGGAGCCAACCCTTGGATCTTCCGCCTGGCACCCATCCTGTCTGCCGTCCCGGCCATGATGACCGTGGCGGTGATTCCCTTCGCGGGTGACGTCAACCTGTTCGGCCAGGACTTCGGCAACCTGTCGATCACGGACCTCGACATCGGGGCCTTGTTCGTCCTGGCCATCGGGGGCCTATCGGTCTATGGCGTGATCCTGGGTGGCTGGGCGAGCAACTCCAAGTACTCGCTGCTCGGCGGCCTGCGCGCGTCGGCCCAGATGATCAGCTACGAGCTGTCCCTGATCCTGGTCATCCTGTGCATCGTGGCCATGACCGGCAGCCTCGACCTGCGAGCGATCACTGAGGCGCAGAACACGGGCAACCCCCTCTCGTGGAACCTGTTCAGCCAGCCGCTGGCGTTCATCTTGTTTGTCATCGCGACTTTTGCGGAAACCAACCGCCACCCCTTCGACTTCGCCGAGTGCGAACCCGAGCTCGTGGCCGGCTTCCACACCGAGTACTCCTCGATGAAGTTCGCCCTGTTCTTCCTGGGCGAGTACTGCGCGATGATCGTCATGGCCTGCTTGACCACGACACTGTTCCTGGGTGGCTATTCGGTTCCCTTCTGGGAAGACGCCCCGTGGTTCGTGGAATTGGGCTCTTTCTGCGCCAAGGCCGGGTTCTTTGCTTTCCTGTTCATCTGGGTGCGCTGGACCCTGCCGCGCTTCCGTTTTGACCAATTGATGCACCTGGGATGGAAGGTATTCCTGCCCCTCGCACTCGCGAACCTCTTGGTGACTGGAGCAGTCATCTCACTCGCCTGAGGCACACCCATGGTCATCGTCAAACGCAAAACACTGACCCTGGCGGAACGGCTGTACCTGCCCGAAATTCTGCGCGGGCTGTCGATCACGTTCGCCAAGATGTTCAAGCCCAAGGTCACGCGCCAGTACCCCGAGGAGCCCCTGCCCACGACGGAGGTGACCCGTGGTCAACCCCGCCTGCGGCAATTGATCGACGGCAACCTGGCCTGCGTGTCCTGCGGTCTGTGTGAAGCCGCTTGCCCGGCTTACGCCATCACTATCGATGGGCAGGAAACCGATCGCATGATCGAGCGCGAGCCGGAGAAGTTCGAGATCGACATGTTGCGCTGCATCCTTTGCGGGTTCTGTGAAGAGGCGTGCCCGAAGGACGCCATCTTCATGAGCAATGAGCTCGAGTTGGCCGGATTCACGCGCAAGTCGTTGGTCTACGACATCGAGAAACTCTCGCGCACCATGCCCGAACTTGCACCTCGCCTGGATTACATCCGCAGGATCAACGAGCGGTGGTAAACCTCCTCTTCTACATTGCAGCCCTCGTGGCGGTGCTGACGGCGGTGGGAGTCGTGCTGGCGCGCAACCCCGTGATCAGCGTGCTCTCGCTGCTGAGCTGCTTCGCCAGCCTCGCGGTCATCTACCTGCTAGCGGGCTTTCAGTTCCTGGCCGCCATCCAGATCCTGGTCTACGGCGGAGCGATCATGGTCCTGTTCCTGTTTGTGGTCATGCTGCTCAACCTGGGCGGGCTCAGCCAAGAGGATGGCGAACAAGACGACCCACTCTTTCACGACCGCAGGCGCAGCGGCGGTGGCTTAGCCATCGCGGTCGCCTTGGGAAGTGCCAGCCTGATCGGGATCCTGCGCGGCGCGCGCCACTTGGCTGAGCCGACGAACGGCTTTGCCATGCCGGAGGAAGGCCTGGACGCTTTGCCTGCCTTGGCCGAAGCCATGTTCACCCGCTACTCCTTGCCCTTCGAGGCCGCTTCGGTGCTGCTGCTGTCCGCGGCCGTGGGCGTCATGGTGCTCGCCAAGCGTCAACGCCACGATGGCCTGGCCCCGGCGCCCAGCGGAGAGGACCGCCCGTGACCGTCCCCACAGAACACTTGCTGGCCCTGGCCGCGATCCTGTTCGCCATCGGCGTCGCCGGTTTCTTCACGCGCCGCAACCTGATTGTGGTTCTGACGAGCATCGAACTGATGCTCAACGCCGCGAACCTCACCTTTGTAGCCGGCGCCCGGCTGCACTCGGCGAATGGAGGCGTTCAGGTGGATGGCCCGATCTTTGTGATCTTCGTTGTTGCCGTCGCAGCAGTGGAAGCTGCCGTGGGCCTGGCCTTGGTGATCGCCCTCTACCGGCGCAAGCAGACGGTGTCCCTGGATGCCATAGCCAGGATGGAGGACTAGCCAGATGACCCACGACTGGCTTTGGTTGATTCCCGCCCTACCCCTGCTGGGTAGCTTGCTGTGCGGGATCCAACACGCGCAGGTTCTGCGCGGCCGCACGACCCGGCCCGACCTGCAACCGGGCATTGGCGCAGGGGCCACGGCCGTCGCAGCCATGGCCGTCGCCTTCGCCTTGAGCATCATGGGTTTCGCCAAAATCGGAGGCGAGACGAGCTTCCTCGAGAGCTCCAGCTGGGCCTGGATCCCTGGCGGCGGCGGGCTCGACATTCAGCTGGCTATGGTCCTCGACCGTCTGTCAGGCACCATGGCCCTGGTGGTCACCGGAGTCGGGCTCCTGATTCACATTTACGCCGCAGGCTACATGCGCGGCGATGCGGGCTACGCCAAGTTCTTCGCATTCCTCAACCTGTTCGTGACCATGATGTTGTTGCTGATTTTCAGCGACAACATGGTCGGCACCTTCGTTGGATGGGAAGGCGTCGGGCTCTGCTCGTACCTCTTGATCGGCTTCTGGTACGACCGCGACGGCGGCAAGCCCGGACATGCCGCGCAGAAGGCCTTCGTGGTCAACCGCATTGGTGATGCCTGTTTCCTGCTGGGCATGTTCTTGCTGTTCACGACCTTTGGCAGCCTGAACTACGGGGAACTTGTCGAGGGCATCCGCACTGCTGCCCTTGGCGGTGAGCACTCCGGAACCCTGGCGTTGGCGGCCTTGCTGCTTTTCGGCGGTGCCTGCGGCAAGTCGGCCCAATTCCCGCTGTTCACCTGGCTGCCCGACGCCATGGCCGGCCCCACCCCGGTCTCGGCCCTGATCCACGCCGCCACCATGGTCACCAGTGGTATCTACCTGGTGATCCGCTTGAACCCCCTCTTTGCGGCTAGCGAACTGGCTCTGTTCCTGATCGCAGCCATTGGCGCGGCCACGGCCCTCATCGCCGGCTCGTCAGCCCTGCGCCAGCGCGACTTGAAAGGCATCCTGGCCTACTCCACGGTTAGCCAGCTGGGCTACATGTTCTTGGCCCTGGGCTCGGGCGCCTGGGTTGCCGCCCTCTTTCACGTGATCACCCACGCCTTCTTCAAGGCGTTGCTGTTCCTCGGAGCTGGGTCGGTCATCCACGGCATGCACGAGGAGAAAGACGTGCACAAGATGGGTGGCCTGCGCCGTCACATGCCGCGCACGTTTGTCACCTTCACATGCGGGGCCGCCGCCCTCTCAGGCCTGCCCCTGCTGTCCGGGTTCTTCTCCAAAGACGAGATTCTGGCCCACACCTTCGCGGTGGGCGGGGCCTGGTGGATCTTGTGGGGCGTGGGCGTGTTCACGGCAGCGCTGACGGCTTACTACTCCTGGCGCATGGTTGCCTTGGTGTTCTTCGGCGAGGAGCGTTTCGACTCCCAGGCCGTGCACCCGCACGAGTCCCCTTCCATCATGACCGTGCCCCTGATGGTGCTCGCCGGGTTGTCCCTGGTGGGTGGCGCAATCGGCCTGCCCGCTGTCTTCCACGTGCCGCACCTCCTGGGCGATTGGTTGGAGCCGGTCGTGAGGACCGGGAACGAAATCCTCGAGCACCGCAGCGGTGGTCACCTGCCACACCTGTCGCACACGCTGGAGTGGATCCTCCTAGGCCTCGGTTCGGCGATCGCTCTCGGCTGCGCACACCTGGGATTCCACCGCAACAAGAACGGGTTGGACGCAGAAAACTCGTTCGAGCAGGGTCATCCCAAGTTGGCGGCCACCCTGGGCGACGCTTGGGGCATTGACCGTGCCTACTACGCGGGAATCGTGACGCCGGTCAAGATTCTCGCGGCCTTCATCGCCGTGGTCATCGACGCCCTGTGCATCGACGGTGCCGTAAACGGTCTGGCCGACGCAGCCAAGCGCGGCGGCCTGCGGCTGCGGGCGCTGGCCAACGGACAGGTGAGCAGCTATGGCCTTTGGATGGGCGGCGGCGCCGCGGTCATCGCCCTCTTGTGGGCACTGGGAGGGATCTAGGCCGTGCACAACCTGACCCTTATCACCTTTCTGCCGGCCCTAGGCGCGCTCCTGGTCGCGCTCCTGCCCACTCGTGAGACCCGCGTCTTGCGTGGGATCACGCTCGCGGTCACGACACTCGTCGCGCTGCTGGGAGTCGCCCTGTTCTGCGCCTTCGACGGTCAACTGGCCGCGACGCAATTCGCCCAGAGCGTGGATTGGTTTAGCCTGGGCTCAACACATGTGCGTTACGAGATGGGTGTGGATGGGATTTCCATCCTGCTCATCACGCTGACGGCCATTCTGATGCCGTTTGTCACCCTGGCCAGTTCGGGGCACATCACCGAGCGCACGCGCGAGTTTCTGGTTTGGCTGCTGCTCATGGAGACCGGCATGCTGGGCGTGTTTGCCAGCGCGGACCTGGTGCTCTTCTACTTCTTCTGGGAAGTGAGTCTCGTTCCGCTGTACTTCATCTTGGGCATCTGGGGTGGAGAGCGCCGCCTGTACGCGACGGTCAAGTTCTTCCTCTTCACCCTGTCCGGCAGTCTGCTCATGCTGCTGGCGGTCATCGGGTTGATCCAACAGGCTGCTGCGGGCGGTGTGCAGAGCACGAACATCGTCGCGCTGACGGACTGGGCCAGCGCAGCTCCACTCTCAGCTCAGTACTGGCTCTTCGCCGGGTTCGCTATCGCTTTCGCGATCAAGGTCCCGCTCTTCCCGTTCCACACGTGGCTGGCCGACGCGCACACCCAGGCCCCCACTTCCGGCTCCGTCATCTTGGCGGGCGTGCTCCTGAAGATGGGCACCTACGGCCTACTGCGGTTCGGAATCGGCATGTTCCCCGCGGCGGCCATCCATGCCGCCCCCTTGTTCATGGCCCTGGGTGCCTTCGGCATCGTCTATGGAGCCCTACTCGCCATGGCTCAGACGGACGTGAAACGACTCATCGCCTGTTCGTCGGTCAGCCACTTGGGTTACGTGGTCTTGGGCATGTTCGCCCTGACCCACGCGGGTCTGCGCGGTAGCGTGCTGCAGATGATCAACCACGGGCTCAGCACGGGCCTGTTGTTCCTGCTCTTTGGAGCTCTCTACGAACGCCGCCATTCGCGCGCGGTGGATTCCTACGGGGGCGTGGCAGCCGTCATGCCCCTCTTCGCGTTCTTTTGGGTCTTCGCCGTGCTCTCCAGTGTGGGCCTGCCGGGACTGAACGGGTTTGTCGGTGAGTGGCTGATCTTGATCGGCACGTTCCAAAGGAGTCCCGTCCTGGCAACCCTCGCGGTGACAGGCGTGATCTTCGGCGCGGTGTACCTGCTCTCGGTTACGCGCCGACTGCTCTTCGGAGAAGTGACGCACGCGGAGACTCGCAGCTTGAAGGACCTGGGCACACGTGAGGTCGCCATCGTCACGCCCCTGTGCCTCCTTTGCCTTTGGATCGGTGTGCAACCGAGCGTACTGATCAACAAGACCGCCGGCTCCCTGGATGCTCTGGTGGAAAGGGTCGACGGAGCGCGCCGGGAAATGGTGGTCGGCGAACTGGCAGATCCTCAAGGCCACGTGCCCCAGCAGCAGAAGGCCGTGCGATGAACCCCGATCTGATTTCCCAGTACTTCAACGCCCAGAGCGCAGCCGCCCTAGCACCTCTGGTCACCCTGGCGGCCGGCCTGCTGCTCCTGATCCTGTGCGAGTGCTTCGAGTCCCTGAGGCCCGCGCGCCCCTTCATTTTTGTGGGCTCAATTCTGGGCGCAGCCTGGGCCGAGGTGGCTCTGATGAATGGCCCAGTCGAGGCCGTTCTTGGCGGAACCTACAGCGCCGATCGGGCCAGCGCCCTGTGGGGTCTGGTGTTCCTGGCCTCGACCCTGATCGCCTGGGTTCACGCCCGCAGCTACTACCACAGGAGTCGGCCCTTCCTGGGCGAGCACGACATGCTGCTCTTGGCCGCTCCCCTGGGCATGATGATGATGGCGGGAGCACTGGACCTGACGGTCTTCTTCGTTGGCCTGGAGTTGCTCTCTATCCCTCTCTACTGCCTCGCGAGTTTTCGCCGCCAGCGCAGTGAGTCCGTGGAAGCCGGTCTCAAGTACTTCTTGCTGGGAGCCTTTTCGGTTGGGCTCTTTCTCTACGGCGCAGCGCTGCTCTACACGGCCACTGGGACCCTCTCCCTGCCGGCGCTAGCTGAGGCCGCAGCTTCGGCGCAGGGCTTCTCCCCCATGGCTCAAGTCGGCGTTGCCTTCTTGCTCGGTAGCCTCTTGTTCAAACTCTCCGTCTGGCCTTTTCACATGTGGGTCCCGGACGTCTACCAGGGCGCGCCGACCCCCGTGACGATCTTGATGGCCACGGGCACCAAAGCCGCTGCTTTGGCCGTCACGCTGCGGATCACCGGCTTGCTACCCGACACGTCAGCCGGGCTGATCGCGCTCCTGGCCGTACTCACCATGGCAGCGGGAAACCTCGGGGCCCTGGTCCAATCGAACCTGAAGCGTCTGCTGGCCTACTCGGGTGTGGCCCATGCGGGCACGCTCATGTTGCTGGTGGCCGCCCTGCGAGCCAACGGCGCACTTGGTCCCGAAACCACATCCGCCGCCCTCTTCTACATGGCCGCTTACGTGGCTACCGCGGGCGGTGCCTTCGGCTTGCTAGCTTGGCTTGAAGCAGACGGAGATCACTTCACTGAAATCGAGTCCCTGAAGGGCCTCGGCCGTCGGCGCCCCGCGCTTGCCGCCGCCATGACTCTGTTCCTGTTGAGCCTGGGCGGGATCCCGGCAACGGGCGGATTCCTGGCCAAGTACCTGGTCTTCTCCGTGGCCCTGGATGCGCAGCTCACCGGCTACGCCATAGCAGGTGTCCTCATGAGCGTCATCGCCCTCGGCTACTACCTGCGCGTGATCGTCGCCATGTACATGGAACCGGCTTCCGATCAGGTGGCCCCACCGATGGCCAAGCGCACCGACGCCATGATCGCGACGGCCGTGTGCGCGGGGCTCGTCCTCGTGATGGGCGTGTTGCCCGCCCTGTTCCTGAACCTCGTCTAGCCGGCCCTCACGTCAGGCGCGACAGGCAGGCCTGCGGCAGATCTTCCAGCGCCACGTCCTCGCTGGTTTGGGCCTGCAAGTCCTTAAGTTGGCACCGACCGGCTTGCCATTCATCAGGACCGACGATGACGGCCAAGCGATGGCCGCGGCGATCGGCGTACTTGAGCTGGGCGCCGAGCTTGCGGGGTTCGGGGTAGAGTTCGACGGCGACACCCGCTGAGCGCAGGCGGGCGGCCAATCCGACGTAGTCTGAAGCTCGGTCGCGGTCGAAGAAGGCCAGGAAGACGGGTGCGGAGGCGACGCGGGCCTCGATCATGCCGAGTTCTTCCATGGCAGCCAGCAGACGATCGACTCCTAGCGAGGCGCCCACGCCGGGCAGTTCTTGCTTGGTGTAGAGGGAGGCCAGGTTGTCGTAGCGACCGCCCGAACAACAACTTCCGATGCCCTCGAGGTCATCCAAGAAGGTCTCGTAGACGGTACCGGTGTAGTAGTCCAAGCCTCGCGCGATAGACAGATCCAATCGCACCCGGCCCTCGTCGACACCTGCCGCTTGAACGCCGTCGAGGATTTCAGTGAGTTCGGCGAGACCTGTTCGGCCTTGCTCCGAGTCGCCCACGAGGGGCTCGAGCCCCTTCAAGATCGTACGGTTGTCCCCGGTGACCGCGGCCAGGGTCAAGACCTCCGCGGCCTGGGCCTCGTTGCAGCCTGATGTGGCCATCATCTCTGCGGTGACCTTCTCCGGGCCGATCTTGGACAGCTTGTCCAAAGCGCGCAGGACGTGTTCCGCTTGATGCGCCAGATCCAGGCGCTCGAGCACGCCGCCCAGGACCTTGCGATTGTTGAGCCGCACGCTGAAGCGCTCGAACCCAAGGGCACGGAACAAGTCGTGGATCACCAGGGTGCTCTCGGTGTCTGCAACGGTGCTCGTGGTCCCGATGGTGTCAAAATCGCACTGCACAAACTCGCGGTAGCGACCGCGCTGGGTGTTCTCCCCGCGCCATACGGGTCCGGTGTGGTAGCGCTTGAACGGCGTGCCCAGAGCTCCGATGTGCTGCGCCGCGAAGCGTGCAAAGGGGATCGTCAGGTCGAAACGCAGGGCTACGTCCCGTCCACCATTGTCCTCAAAGCGATAGAGCTGCTTGTCCGTTTCGACACCACCCTTGCCCAGCAGAATCTCCGTGTACTCCAGTGCCGGAGTATCAATCGGGCTAAAACCAAAGGACTGATAGACCCCCTTTGCCGTCGCGATCAGGCCCTCGCGCGGGATCATCAACTCGGGCGTGAGGTCGCGAAAGCCCTTGAGGGTGCGCGGCTGGATCTTGTCCTTGGCCATGGTTTTCGGACGATACGGACTCAGCAGCCCGGGCGCCACTTCACGACCCAGTTCCCAGTCTCAGACCAGCGTTTCACCTCGATGCGATCGAGCGGAAGCGGTTCACTTGCCCACAGCGATCACTTGACCCCGAGTACGCCAGTAGATCCGGCCCTCGGAAATGGCTGGCGTCGCCATGCAGGTCTCCCCCATCTCGTTGACGGACAAGATCTCGAAGTCCTTCGACGCTTTCAGGACAAACACCTCGCCCTCTTCGGCGGTGACGTACAGCTTGCCGCCGGCAGCCACGGCGGAGGCCGTGAAACCCGCCTTGCCTCCGCTGCCCAGGCGTTCCCTGTAGTGCACCTCGCCGCTGCGCGCATCGCGGCAGGTGAGGATTCCGGCATCGTGACATAGAAAAAGCAGGTCACCCACAACGATGGGAGTCTGCATGTAGTTCCCGCGACGGGTCTCACTCCACGCGACCTGTTCATTCTTGAGGTCGATTTCCCCCACGGCCATGGCACTCACGGCATAGATTGGTGCCAGGGCCCCGTGGGCACTGGTGATGTAGATCAGATCGTGGGCCACAATCGGAGTGGGCACGGGAATGTCTCCACCGCCCTGGATCCACCACAGGGGCTCCCCACTCTCCAAGTCGTAGGATCCGGTGTGCTTGTAGCCATTGCAGATCACCTGCGAGCGCCCGTCGCGCACATCAACGGTCGGCGATCCCCAAGTGGGAACCTCGTCCCGCTCCGTGCGCCAGATTTCGTCTCCGCTCTCGACGTCCAAGGCGGTGAGAAACGACTCACCCTGCACGTCACATTGAACGAGCACCTTGCCGTCGTGGATGATCGGTGAACTAGCGAAGCCCCACTGCGCTGTGCGCACGAGGTAGAACCCAGAGTCCAACGTGCCCAGGTCCTTGGTCCACAGCAGCTCGCCTTGCATGTCGTAGCAGTACAGCCCCTCGGACGCGAAGAGCGCGACCACGTGCTGACCATCCGTGGCGGGCGACGAAGCCGCATGGCTTCCCTTGGGGTGACGCATGATCTGTGGTTCGCCCTTCCAGGCCTCCCGTTCCCAGAGCAGCTCGCCGGTCTGCTTGTCCAGGCAGTAGACCCTCATGGAATGCACGCCCTCGTCGGTGACCGGACCGATGTCGCCGTACAGGCCCACTTTCAACTCGGACTGCTCGCCTTCCCGAACCGCACTCGTCACGAACAGCTTGTCGCCCCAGATGACAGGCGAGGAATGTGCCAGACCCGGGATCCGGGTCGACCAGGCGATGCCTTCTCCGCTCTCCACGTCCCACTCGCTGGCGCACTCCGATTCGAGCAGGGATCCGCGGGCGCTCGGGCCACGAAATGAAGGCCAGTTCTGGTTGGACTCGGGCTCGACTGCGGCCGGACGGGTCACCTGACCCCACATCTGCCCACCGTGGCTGGCACCCCTCCAGGTCCCCACGTATTGATTGCCGTGAAAGAGGACGCGCGCAGAGAAACTGCCCAGGAAAGGGATCTTCTTGTCCGTCAGCGTGATGACTGGCGTGTCGCCCGCCCACAGCACGTCGAGCACCAGGGGCATGGTGAACGACTGGCCGCCGTATTCGATACGGGTCTCAAAGCGCCATGAGCTGCCAGCCACCTTCTCGACCTTGCCCAGGGTGTAGCGGTCGGTCTGCGGGGGCGCGTCGGTGCGCGCGTCGTCCGTGAAATTGCCCTCCAACACGGCGCCACTCAAGAGCTGCCCGAACGCACGTTCGTAGGCGTTCATCTCGGCGGGAACCTGGGGCGCTTGGGGCTCCTGTGTGACGACACTTGCGGCTTCCGCAACGGGGGCCGCGAGCGACGCGCACATGATGATGCTGATCATTAGGAATCCTCTGCTCACTTGGGGAACGACGCTACCGGACGCTCGCCGCTACGCAACGCGGCGAATCGCTGGACTCTATTCGGGGTCCAAAATGATGGCAAGCAGGATCTGCCTCAGTGGCCGCGCGTCCCTGCCCCACCGAACTCCACAAGCCTCTAGTCGAGCAGCTCGAACCACGAGCCGATCCAACCGGGGAGCTGGGCGCCGCTGATCACCGGCAAGTCGATGCTACGAATCTCGTGCAGGCTCGCGTTCGGGCCTGCGCTGTCGGCGGACACCCCGGAGCGTCGCAGTCCTGCAGCTTTCTCCTCAAGCGGGGAAACAAAGAGCAATGGAACGCCCACCAAGGGTCGAACCGGTGCGCCCCACAAGACGCTGTCCACGACCAGCCGCTGAAATGGCGGCTCCCCCTGGTGCTTCAGCAATGCCAACTGCAGGCGCCCCAAACCTGAACCATGCAACACCAGGGTCAGGGGCAGGTCCGGGCTCTCCTGTCGCATGCGCCTGATCAGATCGAGCACATCCGGGCCCCGACTGTGGGAAATCGGCAGCTCTGTAAGCACAACCCGCTGGTTGTGATCCTCTGCCAGTGTCTGCCAGCCACGGCCCTCGGCACCCACAAGTGCCCATGCCGCCTCGTGCAAGACCGGCGAGACGACGACGACCATTCCCCGCACGTCGGTCTCCTCTTGAGGCTGCAACTGATAGCAAGTGCCCTTGCCAGCCCAGGCATGCACACTGCGCAGGGACGGCGAGGGTTCGGCCCCGTTCAGCAGATCTTCGACGGGTGGATCGCCCGCGTCTCGTGCACCGTGCAGGAGGATCCTCTCCAGACTTTCCAAGCCCCAGCGTCCAGCGTCCGTCGCCGTTGTCCCGGAGACGAGTTGATCATAGCGGTCAAAGAGACCACGCACACACTGCACGGCCACCGGCACACCCCTGCCGCTGACGCCGTCCCACTCCACTTCCGGCACCAAGTGCCAAGTCCCTGGCTTGGAAGGTGGGGCGTAGAAGTACATCTCAAACCCAGGCAGCACGAGTGCACTGCGATGCACGGGTTCCCTGCGTGCGCGAACCTCCTCGCCGGATGGGCTGACCCAGATCAATGTCAACTGAATCTGCTCGGGTAGGGCACGTTGGTAGAGACGCGTGTAGGCCGGCAGTACGCGCACGATGAGAGCTTCACCGCGATCTCGATCCACGGCCCCAAAGGCACCGGGTAGGACCATCAAGTCCAGCGAGCAAGCCACACGCGATTGGAGAGTCAACTCACTGACCGAGGTCTCGCTGCCCGAGAGCAGGTAGCGGGTGTCGGTCAAGGCCTGTGCAGAGGCTGCGTAAAGGGCGGGCTGTCCGCCTGCCCGATTGCTGCGCGCGAACGCCCGGACGCGCTTGCGGTCCGCTTCAGTGGCCTGTTGCCACGCATCCTCAAGGGCCAGTCGGCGCTCCACGTACAAGTTGCGCAGGTGGTCGTCCCGGTAGGGCGTATCCTGGGCATGGAGGACCGAGGCCGAAACAGCGCATAGGAGCACGCACGGAAGGACCCATGAGAGGACTCCGAAAGCGAAAGTTCGCATCAGCTTTGGACTCCCGATAGAGGGGACCGCCAGACGAGCCGGCCGTCCTTCACGACGGCCGTCACGGGATTACGGCCCAGTTCGTAGGTCAGGTGCATGTGATTGGGCAAGTCCGTGATCAAGATATCCGCTCTCTTACCGGCCTCAAGACTGCCGATCTCGCCCGCCAGGCCCAGCGAAGCCGCAGCATTCAGACTACCCGCAGTCAGTGCTTCCGCAGCTGAGAATCCGTAGCGCAAGCTGGCCCACGAGAGCACTTCGAACATGCTCATGCAGTAGCAGCTTCCGGGATTGAAGTCCGTGCTGAGAGCCACCGCCACCCCCTCGCTCACCAGCGACCGCGCCGGCGCCTCAGTCGACTCGCGCAAGAACAGGGGCACGAGCGGCGACAGGGTGGCGACTACCCCCGCTTGCGCTAGAGCCTCGATACCCTCGGAGGAGACGTGTTCCAGATGGTCGGCGCTACTCGCCCCCAACTCCGCGGCTAATTGCGCGCCCCCGAGGGGAGTCAATTGGTCCACATGCATGCGCAGCGCCAGACCCGCTTCCCGGGCAGCGACCATGATGTGGCGCGAGCTATCCAAGTCGAAGGCCTGCTGCTCAGTGAAGATGTCAGCGTAACGAGCGATTCCCTGCTGGGCCACTGCGGGCCAGATCTCCTCCGCGATCAGAGTCTGGAACTGCTCCCGCCGGTCCGCGTACTCGGGTGGGTAAGCGTGGGCGGCGAGGCAAGTGGCCACAAAGTCCAGCGGCTGCCCCTCGCTTGCACGCTGGATGACTCGCAGGCCTTTGAGCTCGTCCTCCAGGGTCAGCCCGTAGCCGGTCTTGGCCTCGACAGTCGTGGTACCCAGCTCAAGAAAACGCTGAGCGCGGTCCATGAGCGCACGCAGTAGCACTTCCTCGCTGCTGGCGCGCACGCCCTCGAGACTGCTACGGATGCCCCCCCCCTCTGCACTGATCTCCACGTAGGTCTTGCCAGCGGCGCGTGCTTCGAATTCGTTCTCGCGCGTCCCCATGAACACCGGGTGCGTGTGAGCATCGACAAGTCCTGGTAGGACTGTTCCGCCGCAGGCGTCGAGGGTGGTGCTGGGGTCGTATTTTTCCAGCAGCTGTGCACTGGGGCCAACCTCCAGGATGCGGCCACCTTGGACGGCTACTGAGCCCCTGGGGACGACGGCGACGTCTCCCAGCTCGGAACCGGTGCGGGCGGCCTGCCCGAGCGGGGTGACGACCTCGGCGGTACCACTGATGAGCAGGTCGATGGACAGGGGGGCGGACATGGGCCTGGATTCTAGCGGCAACCGGGTACCGGCAAACAGGCGAGGTGCAGACAGGAAGATGCGGCCCACATTCCGAGGGGCACGAGCCTGTCCCGAAGATCGGGCAAAGTGCGCAGACCTGTGGCCGGGGCCTCTTGGCGGGGTGCGAGCCAACCTCCGCCCCCACCCACCCGGGCTGACGACACCAACGTCCCCAGGGTTACCCAGTGCCTGACTCAGCCCACCCGACGAACCTCGCCCGCGCGCCCCAGTGCAAGCTGACAGCGCATCTTGTCCTGCAGCCGCTTGCGCGCACGGAACATGATCATCTTCACGTTCTTGCGGCCTACACCGAGCGCGTCCGCCAGCTGTTCATAGCTTTTGCCTTCGACCTCCGCTAGGTGCAGAGCCCGCTGATCGCGGGCCCCCAAACTGCGGTAGGCCACCATGTAGAGCGTCAAGAACAGGGGCCAAGCGCGCCGCGCCTGTTCGAGTTCCTCTGCACACTGCGCTCTGCGATTCGGTCCAGAGCGCTGGTCCACATAGAGGTCGCTCTCTCCAAGGGGCACCAAACGCCCCCTGCGCAGGCTGCGACGCATGACGTTGGCTGCTATCGTGCGCGCCCAAGGCATGAAGGTGTTGCCGTTGTCCTCCTTAAAACTGCTCGCGTAGGAGTAGATGTTCACAAACGTGTCCTGCACCAGCTCGTGCGGGTCCGCGCTGACCGCCCGCCGTTGAAGCAACCCCTTGATCCACGTCCTCAGGACAGGACTCGTACGGCGATGTAGGGCGTTGAAGACTCCGTGGGAACGCGTCTTCTGAAATGCAGTCATCAAGTCGGTCTGCAACCTGCGCTCAAACGCCGACAAGTCTTCGCCCGGTCGCGCCGAACAATCACGGCCCAATTTGAGCAGTATGGCCTGCACGCCGGGCTCGAGATCCAGGGGCTGGGGAGCAAGCAGTCGTGGTCTTGGAGAGATGTGAAGCGCGGACGAGCGAGACGGGCAGTGGCTGAAACGGGGGGATGTCGGGTGGAGCATGGCCCCCACTTCGCACGAAACGTGCCATCGGCTCCCGTAGGGCGATCAAGGGCGACTGAAGGGCTCTCAGGCGGGCCCACGGTGAGCGATCCGCCGTCTCACGCAGGAGACTTGGGCACAGGGGCGAGGGGCTGCGTTACGAGTTGGTAACGCTCATGACCTGATCCAGTTCGGGGGCCGCGGAGACTTGAGCCTCCTTCGCATCCTGCCAACCCCCGGGGCTCAGCAGCTGCATTCCGACTGCGGCGGGACGCTGTGGATGTCCTCCCCAAATGCCCGCAGGCCTGCCGCGCATTGGGTACATGGGCAACACTCATTCCGGGCGCTCCTTTGTCGCTAGTATCGAGGGGTGACCATTCCGACCCTGCCTCCAAATCTGTCTCTCGGACCGGCGCTCGATTGGACCTGGGACCTAGGCCGCGACCCCCGCACGCTGACCCTTTGCCTGTTGGCTCTGGCCTTTTCCGGTTTCTTTTCGACTCTGCGTGAGTCGCTGCGGCGCTCCCTGCCCGCTCGGGTGCTGGCCCACCCGAAGGCACAGGTCCGAGGCGCCCGTCTGGCCAGCTTGCTTGAGCAAGCGGATTCGCTGGCGACCAGTGCTGCCATTCTGAAACTGACATGCGACGTGCTGTTCGTCGGCCTGTTGTTGACTTGGATAGCGAACGGGTCCGCCTTGGCCTGGACAACTGAAGGGTGGGCCCTGATGTTTTCGGCACCTGCACTGCTGCTCTTCACGATCACTCTGCCGGGCTTGGTCGCGCGCGCATCGGGGGATCGAATGTTGGTGAGTTTCTTGCCCATGTTTGCTCGAGCGCAAATGCCGGTACGCTTCCTTGTGACGCTACACGACGCGGCCAGCCGGGCCATCCAGCGCAGCCTGCATCTGCCGGCAGAAACGCCCGACGAACGGTTGCTGGTCGAGGGTCTGCGCGGACTCGCAGAGGGGGCGATGGACAAGGGAGAGTTAGAAGAGGACGAACTTGAGTTGGTCATGAACGTCATGGAATTCGGGGATGTGGATGTGGCCGAAGTCATGACACCGCGCACCGAGATTCACGGGCTGGCTTGCGGAGCGACCCTTGAGGAGGCGGCTGATCTCTTCACGCGAGCGGGCCACTCCCGGGTCCCCGTCTTCGAGGAGAAGATCGACAATATTATCGGCACGCTGCGCGCCTTGGATGTCATTGAGGCACTCTCAGCCAGCCCCAGACCCAACTTGGCTGCGCTGATTCGCCCACCCCTTCTCGTGCCCGAGACCAAACTGGTCTCCACCCTGCTTGAGGAGTTCAGAGACGGGCGTCACAAGATGGCCATCGTGCTCGACGAGTACGGGGGCACCGCAGGTGTCGTCACCTTGATGGACGTGATCGAGGAAATCGTGGGAGACATCCAGAACGAACACGAGGACTCGGGCCCGGCTATCCGGGAGCTGGAGGATGGCTGCTTTGAGATTCAAGCAACCCTTCACGTGTCAGAGGTCAATGAGACGCTCGGCCTGACCTTGGCCGAAGAATCCGACTTCGAGACCCTGGCGGGTTTTGTCCTCGCCAGACTGGGCCACTTCCCAAGGGAAGGAGAGGAGTTCGAGCACGAGAACGTGCGCTACCGTGTGGCTGAGGCCACCGACAGACGTGTGCTGCTCGTGCACGTGACTCCTTTGCAAGGCACCCCGGCGAACTGAGCTCATCACCCGTGAGTATCCATCGAGACCACGCTCTGATCCTCAAGCGCACGCCCTTCGGGGAGTCCTCCCTCGTGATCCAAGCCCTCACCGGCCGGGGTGCGCGGGTGCACATCCTGGCCCGCGGGGCGTATCGGCCGCGCTCGCGCTTCTACTGCGTGCTCGACCTATTCGACACATTGGAATTGGAATGGTCGGAGCGTGCTGGAAGCAGCCTGGGCCTATTGCGCAAGGGCGAGAGCACGCGCCGGCGCTCCGAGCTCACGCGTGATCTCGATCGTTACAAGGCGGGACTGACCGTGCTCGAATTATCCAGGGCTGCGGCGCGCCAGGAGCAAGACGATCGGGCTCTGTATGAAGCCACGGAAGCTGCCCTGGAGGGCTTGGAAGATCACCGTAATGCCCCGCATGCCGTGCTCGTTGTCTTCCAACTCACCTTCCTGCACAATCTCGGTCTGGCACCGGCCCTTGAGGCCTGTGCCCAGTGTGCTGAGCCCGCTCCGGCGCTGGATGGAAACCGAGTGCCCTTCTCGGCTGGAGCAGGCGGGCGACTGTGCGCACCCCACGCGCAAGAAGCCCGCAGATCAGGTCGCCGGGTGGGGACCATTCCCGAACCGGTGCTGATGTGCGCTGCCCGCCTCGCGCGCAGCTCACCGGCGAGTCCCCAGTCCAATTCAATTTCAGAAGACTTGGTCGAACGCGTACGAGATCTCACTGCGCGTTTCATCGACTACCACCTCGAGACACGGCTCGCGAGCCAGCGCGCCTTCCTCGCAACCGCCAACCGCAACGCGCCCGAACGCGGCGTTCCCACACCTTGACCCTCATGTCCCGAACATCGCTGGCCTTGGGCCCCCTGGCCCTCATTCTCTCGCTCCTCACCAGCTGCACCTCAACGCGTCTGGCTCAGCAGGTCGAGGCGCGCTACACGCCCGAGCAAGTGCCTGCGGTCTTGGATCGTGCCCGCACAGCCGTCGCCGAACAGACCGACCTCGAAGCGGCCTTCGAGAGCGTGCGCAGTGCGCGTTCGACTGCTGGCCTCACTCCTGAGCTGCGCCAGGAAGTCCAAAACGTGTTGGAAACAACGACGCGCTCCGTTATCGCCACCTCCAGCGACACCGAGTTGCTTGAAGCCATCATGGGCGTGGACGTGCCCCGGCGGTTGGCCGTGGAATCGGGGTTGCGCTCAGCTCAGTTGCTCTTCGAAGAGGGCGAGCGCATGCGGGCTTACAGGCTGGTCAAGCGCTTGGACTCCAAGTTTCCACAGCACCATGAGCGGGGAGCGGCGGGCTCACTCTTGGCTACCATCGGCTTCGACTTGGCTGGTGACGACGGCTCCTATGGGCTCATCTTCAAGTACCGCAACCTGGCGGGCGAGGTACTGGAGTACCTGGTGATCAATTACCCGTCCCACCCGGGTGGGGATGAGACCCTGTGGACCCTGGCGACGCTCTACGAAGAACAAGGGAACCTGGATATCGCCATCGAAAAGCAGCAGGACTTGCTGCTCTGGTTCCCTGCGAGCCCCCTCGCCCCCGCAGCCCAGGCGCGCATCCCGCAACTGCGGCTACTTGTCCACGCGGATCCCGAGTACGACCGTGCGGCCCTGGTATTGGCCTATGGTGAGTTGCAAGGCTGGCTGCAAGAACACGCTGGCCATGAACTGGAACCGTCGGTGCGCGCAAATTTGACGGACACAACCCGACGCCTGGCCGCCAGCGACTTGGCTCTGGCTCAGTTCTACGCCACCCTGGGAAGTGCAGAGGGGGTCGAATTGCACGCACGCCGGGCCCTAGCCGAAGCGCGTGAGGGAGGTGACCCCAGCCAGATCCAGAAGGCTGATGGTCTCCTGCGCGAATGGGCAGAAAAGGACCGCGGTTCCGACCGTGAGGACTCGTGAGGGGACCCAGGATGCCCGCGCACCAGGCACTGTGTCTTGGATGGCTACTGTTCGCCGTCACGGGCTGTGGCTACTCCACGGGCCTGTCCCTGGGCCCGAACTACAGCACCGTTGGCTTGGAGGTGTTTGGGAATGACACGCCCGAGCCGGATCTGGAACTGGGTCTGCATCGGGCGCTTACCCAAGCCACCCGCAACATGCTCGACGCGCGCCTGGTGGACCCTGAGAGTTCTCACCTGATTGTGCGCGGCAAGATGGTGGGCTTCCGCCGGCGCGCCGGGCTCAGAAACGCCAACAACGTGTGGATGGAGGGGGGGGTCTGGATCACGGCGGAGGCTGAATTGATCGACACGCGCAGGAACGTGACCCTCGTCGGCCCCCTAAGGGCAGATGCCAACGTGGGTTATGCGCGCACGAGTCGAGAGGCTGAACCCGATGCTCGCCGACGGGCCCTGGACAACCTTGCAGAGCGGCTGGTCCTGGAGCTCTTCACTGCATCAAGCGCCGGGGGCTTGGATCCCGATTCTGGGACCCCGACTGGGAATTAGGATCTAGGCCCTGGAAGGCTCAAACAGGAGGACTGAGCCCGACGTTTGAAGGAACACGTTTGGCCTGCGTAGGTCGAGCTGGCGTCGTGGAGTGACCGAACCGGCGGCTGCGCACGCCGTCCAATGCAGAGCTGCCCCTCAGCCAACAAGATTCGCACACGATCCGACCCCCGAAACGCCGCAACAGCCCCGCCAACCATTATCTTGTAGGGACAACCCCCTCCATCCCTGGAGTCCAGGGGTCAATCAGACGATAGAAGACCCATGACCGAGCCTCAAAACAACGAAACCGAGAAGCCGCAGCGCTCGCGCCCATTCGGCTCGTTCCTGCTTTTCCTGACCATTCTGGTTGTGGTGCTGGTCGCCTTCGGGGATTCCGCCTTCAACAAGCCGACGGTCCTGAGCCAGGATCAGTTTGGGTGGAACCTCTATACCGGCCAAGTCAGCGACTTGAAGATTGCGGGCGCGAATGAGATCAAGGGCCTATTGGCCCCCAAGCTCGGTGCCGAGGACCTGGAGCCCGAGCCCTTCACGACGAGCTTCAGCAATGTCGCAGAGCGGGAGGCAGAGTTTCAGCAGATTCAGGCGGTGAAGAACTACATCGCCATCTCCGAAGACCAGTTGGTCGCCGCGGTGGACGACGGTTTGTTCCGCCCGGATCTCTATCGGCATTTGACATCCACGAGCGATCTTGCCGAAGCCGAGACGGAGGACGGGGTCGCTCCCGCAACTCCTACCGCACAGGAGCAAACGGACATTCTGACTGTGAGGGGCACAGCGCGCCCAAAATCGGAATGGAGCATGAGTGGTGTGCAAGACCTGCCCGAACTGTCGGGCAGCGCTTGGTTCAAGGTTGAACGACCGAATGACTTGGGTGCCCTCAAGGAGCGCCTGACTGCCGCTGGCTCGACCGGGGAAACGCACACGTTCAACCTGACCCACGGCACGCTCTACCAGCCCGCCGATCAGAAACTGACCTTCTTCCTCTTCACCTGGGGACCGTGGTTGTTGTTCTTCGGGATCATCCTGTTCTTCATGCGCCAAATGCGCAATCAAGGATCGGGCGCTGGCGTGATGAGCTTCGGCCGCTCACGTGCTCAGCGATACACCAAGGAGAACCACACGAACGTCACGTTTGATGACGTTGCGGGCGCCCAGGAAGCCAAGGATGAGGTCGTGGAGGTCGTTGCCTTCCTCAAGAACCCCGGAAGCTTCAAGGAAATCGGCGGCCGTATCCCGCGCGGCGTATTGCTCGTTGGTCCTCCCGGCTGTGGCAAGACTCTGTTGGCCAAGGCCATCGCCGGCGAGGCCGAGGTGCCCTTCTATTCCATCTCTGGATCGGACTTCGTCGAGATGTTCGTAGGTGTCGGCGCCAGCCGCGTGCGCGACTTGTTCAAGCAGGCGCGCGAGAGTTCTCCGTGCATTATCTTCCTCGATGAAATCGACGCCGTCGGGCGCCGCCGTGGAAGCGGCATGGGTGGTGGTCACGATGAACGCGAACAGACTCTGAACGCCATCCTAGTCGAGATGGATGGCTTCGGAACGGACGAGGGCATCATCGTAGTGGCCGCCACGAACCGCCCCGATGTGCTCGATCCGGCCCTGCTGCGACCCGGACGATTTGACCGCGAGGTCACCATCGATTTGCCTGACCGCGAGGGCCGCGAAGGCATCTTCGCCGTCCACCTGGACAAGGTAAAGACGGCCGACGAGGTCGACGCGAAAGACCTGGCCAAGAGCACGCCCGGCTACTCGGGCGCCGACTTGGCCGCCATCGTCAATGAAGCCGCGATCATGGCCGTACTGGAGAAGCTGGACAAGGTCCACATGCGACACCTCGAGGAGGCCACGGCCAAGGTTCGCTACGGACGCAAGAAGACCAACCAGAAGATCGAAACGGCCGACCTGGAAATCACCGCCTACCACGAGGCGGGGCACACTATCGTGGCCGCCAAGATCGACGAGGTTGACATGCCCCACAAGGTCACGATCGTGCCTCGAGGGCGCGCTCTAGGGGCGACCATGATGCTTCCCGAAAAGGAGAGCTATCACACTCAGAAACTGCGCTTGATTGGTCAGCTGGCCATGGCGTTCGGGGGACGAGTCGCCGAGGAGATCTTTGTTGGCGACATATCCGCCGGAGCCTCCGACGATATCCGACGCGCAACGGAATTGGCTCGCGCCATGGTGACGGAACTGGGCATGAGCGACCGTGTCGGCCCGATCAACTACGCGGACCGCCAGGGATCGGACTTCCTGGGCACGGAGCTGATGAGCAGCCGCTGGCACTCGGAGGAGACCGCGCATGTGATCGACAAGGAGATCGAGCGGATTCTTCGCGAGGCCTACGATTGCGCCCGTGACCTGATTCACAGCGAGCGTCCTGCGGTCGAACGATTGGCCAAGGGTCTGCTGATGCACGAGACCCTCGATGAGGGCGAGATCGCGCTCCTGATCGAGGGCACAGCCCCTGAGGACCTGCGCCCCGAACCGGTCGGCGAACCCGAGCCCGAAGAGACCACTGAGCCCGCCAGCCCCGCCCCCGTTGATGCGGAAGATGGCCTGGACGACATGCCTGGTGGCGCAGAGCTCTCGCCAGCCTAGTCGGCTTGGGCTGAGCACCTGTTCTGAAGCAAGCTGTGCCCATAATCTCCAACCGCTTCCCACAGATCTGCAGCCCACTGGGCTTGGGCCTGAATCCGTTGGTGATGCGTGCTGGCGAAGCTGGATCCAGCCAAGTCTGCTTCAGCTTGCGAGGTGCGCAGACTCCTCCGACAGACTCCGAGCCGCACTCGGTAGCGGACCAACTGGACCGACTCGGCATGCGGGGATCCAGATCCGAGGCCACCTGGGTCGGATGTTGCGAGTTGGAGGCCCTCGAAAATGAGGCCGCGGACCTGCCCCTGGCCGCACTCCTGCTCGATACGCTCAGAGCGCACGCCACGCTAGCTCCTGCACCGCAGCTGATGGGCGTTCTGAATGTGACGCCCGACAGTTTTTCCGATGGTGGGCGCTTTTTGCACATCGAAGCCGCCCTGGATCAAGGCCGCCGCCTAGCCGCCGAAGGGGCCGCCGTCCTGGACGTGGGCGGGGAATCGACGCGCCCAGGCGCCCAGCCGGTGTGCGAAGAGGAGGAGATGCAACGCGTCTTGCCGGTGATCCGAGGACTCGCGGCTGAACTCCCCATCCCCCTCTCCATCGACACGACGAAGGCCAGCGTGGCCCAGGCCGCCCTGGAAGCGGGTGCTTCTTGGGTCAATGACGTGAGTGGTTGTGAGGTGGATGGGCGTATGCTGTCGGTGGTCGCTGAATACGGTGCGCGGGTAGTCCTGATGCACTCACAGGGCACGCCGCAAGAGATGCAAGCCAATCCCGCCTACGAGAACCCCACCGAACAGGTAGCCCACTACCTGCGCTCCCGCGCCGCAGCATGCATCGCCGCCGGGGTGGACCCCGCCCAGATCCTGATCGATCCCGGCATTGGTTTCGGCAAACGGCTGAAACACAACGTGAGCTTGCTACGCGAACTGCCCGTGCTGCGCAGTCTGGGTTTGCCGGTGTTGGTCGGAGTCTCGCGCAAGTCGTTCATCGGTCACATTATGGGCAGCGAGGACCAGACTCAGTGGCAGCGCGGCTCGGCAGCACAGGAGCCTCAAGAGCGACTGGGAGGGACAGCGGCCGCGCTTGGCGTGTGTGTACTGGGCGGCGCGGAATACCTGCGCGTACACGATGTGGCTGTCATGGCTGAGGCCGCTTCCGTGGCCGCAGCCTTACGACCCCATCCGGAGGCGCAGGCCTAGTCATGGACGCCATTCTCGCACCCAAGGTCCTGCTGCAGGTCTTGATCCTCACCTTTGGGATCTACCTGCTGCTGAGTTTCTTGCGAACGACGCGGGGCAGCGGCCTCATCAGTGGAGTCAGTCTAATTCTGATTGTCGGGGTCTATGGCATGGGTCTCGTTGCCCAAACCTACGGGCTCGTGGAGATCGAGGGCATCATCGCCGGGCTGCAGGCTCTGGTCTTTGTGATCATCGCCATTATCTTTCAGCCCGAGCTACGACGGGGCCTTTTCACCCTGACTGAGAACCCCTTGCTGGGTCGTTTTCTGCGCGCCCACCGCAAAGAAATCGTCGCCGAGGTCGCCGCTGCCGTGCAGACCATGGCGAAGAAGAAACAAGGGGCACTGATAGCCTTTGAGCGCAAGACTCCGCTCGATGCCTACATCGATGGTGCAGTCAAGCTCGATTCCGAGGTCAATCGCCTGCTACTCGACAGCATTTTCCAGAGTGGCGGAACACTGCATGACGGAGCGGTGATCATCCGTGGGGACCGCCTGGTAGCCGCGGCGAGCCTGTTTCCCCTGACCGAAAATGTGGAGATCAGCAAGTCCACCGGAACCCGCCACCGGGCTGCCCTGGGACTGACGGAAGAGACAGACGCGGTGACCATTACGGTGTCCGAGGAGACCGGGATCATCTCGATCTGCAAGCGCGGGACAATCGAGCGTCGCATCCCCCAGGCGGATGTGGAGGAGGTCTTACGCGAACGAATTGGCTCCGATGAAGCCGCGGGCAACGGCGACGAACAAGCCCAAGAGAAAGCGCCTTGGTTCTTGCGTGCGATCACCGAGAACGTGGGCCAGAAATTTGCGGCCCTGCTGCTGGCCTCGCTCGTGTTCTACGGGGCCTACCAGGCCAATACGGGCAAGTTGGACCTGGATCTCTATATCGTGCAGGTGGACTCCACCATTCCAGCTGAGGCCCAAGGCAAGGCTCTGGTTGTGGTACTTCCCGCGGGACACCGGCTGTCCCCGAACCCGGTCGGAGAAAAGGCTACGCTCTCCTTTTCGGGCCCACGGGAACAACTCAGCCCGCTGATGGAGTCCGGCCGCTGGCGCATCGAAGCCCACACGGCGACACCCTCGGGAGACACAAGCGGAGAGAGTTTCGCGGGCCGTACATCCTTGCTGCTGGATCTCGCGGGTCTTACGCGCAACGGAGTGGACTTGGAACGAGAAGTAGACGTCTCCTGGGCCGGCGATCCGCCGCCCTTGATGAGCGAGCTTTTCTCATCGGTGAACCTCCCACTGACTGCGTCCATGATCGAGATCGACAGCACGGATCTAGACGAGCGCTACGAGATGGATCGGGGCCAAATTGTGTTCGATCCCAGTTCCGTTTCCATCACCGGGCCACAGGTCACGATTGAGCAACTGAGAGAAGGAACTTCGGAGGAGGGTCCGCTGCTATCCGGCATTCACCTGGGCGCGGGACACCAGACCTCGCAACTCCTGACAAGCGGACTCGACGCCGCCTGGCAGGACGCAAGCGTCAGCCTGAATGTGGAGTCCATCTCCGTCTTGGTTCCCGTTCGGCCTGTGGAAGTAGAATGCCGGGCCCTGGATCTCGTCATCGGGTTGCAGCACTTCGATCCAGCCTTTGACCCCACGGCTAGGGGCGCCCGGGAGTTTGAGGCCCCGTCCAAGCGGGCCCAGGTCAGCATTTATACGCGAGGTCTGGTGCGGGGTGATCGAGATTCGGATGACTGGGTGGCCGATCGCGCCGCCATCGTCAGTTTCGTGAAGAAGCACCTACGAGTGTTCGTGGATGTGGACGACATCCCAGCGGGTTCCACTCAGTGCCGCATCCAGACCCTGGGCCTGGACGATTGGCGCACGAAACTACCGATGGAAGAAGGGCGGTTTGCCCAGGCTTGCAAGGACGCCGCTCCCGGAGATCTACGCATCGTGTTCGACGAACCCGAGATTCAGTTGGTTGAGATCAAGAAGGTACCCAATGAGTCGCCCGCCCCCGATGGATCAGCGGACTCGGGAGAAGAGTGACGTGAGCGCTGGCGAGTTGTTCGGAACAGATGGGATCCGAGGGTTGGCCGGTCACGGTTGGCTGTCCCCGCGAGCCGTGCACGCAGTCGGTGTGGCGGCGGGGGAGGTGATGAGTCACGGGAATCAACTGCCCGCCCTCCTGGGCCACGATGGTCGGCGCTCTGGCCCCCAATTGGTAGCAGCCCTTGGCGCTGGCCTGGCCAATGCCGGAATCGAAGCTCAAAGCGTTGGCCTGATCACAACACCCGGGCTGGCCTGGCTTGTAAGGACCGGCTCCTTCAGCCTGGGAGCGATGCTCAGCGCTTCCCACAACCCGTCGGAGGACAACGGCATCAAGCTGTTCAGCGCCGAGGGCGGCAAGCCCACCGATGAAGACCAGTTGGCCATGGAGCAACTGTTGGGCGGGGCCGAAGGCCTGAATCAACTGCCGGCCGTGGAAGAAAACACCTGGACCACGCGCACAAGCGACGCTGGACTTCAGCGCTCCTACATTGAGCATCTCGTCCAGAGCGAGGAGCTGTCATTGAACGGTTTTTCAGTCGTTGTCGACTGCGCCAACGGAGGGGGTAGCGAAGTGGCTCCAGAGGCATTGCGTTCTCTCGGTGCAGATGTGCATGCACTTGCCTGTTCCCCCAACGGGGACAACATCAACGCGGGCTGTGGATCCACGCATCCCGAGGCCATGCAAGCGGCCGTCCTGGAGCACGGCGCGCAATTGGGTATTGCCCTCGACGGCGACGGCGACCGATGCATCTTGGCCGATGAGCACGGTGAGTTGGTGCACGGAGACGGCATCATGACAGTCATCGGCCGGCACGCGGCCCAATCGGGCGAGTTGCCCGACGCGCGCATCGTGGCGACAGTCATGAGCAACCGCGGCCTGCATCGTGCATTGCGCGATGTTGGCGTCGGTGTGCTCGAAGTGGCCGTTGGTGACAGGGCCGTGGTGGACGGTATGCGGGAACACAAGCTCGCCCTGGGTGGTGAGCAATCCGGTCACATCATCCTTGGCCATGAACACGGCTACATCGGAGACGGCATCCTGACTGCCCTCAGAGTGATCGCAGTCATGCAGGCCACCGAGAAGCCCCTGTCCAAACTCGCTGCACCCTACAGGCCCTTCCCACAGGTACTGCTCAACACTCCGGTGGCAGCCAAGCCCGACCTTTCTGGCCTGCCTGAGGTCATGGCGGCCGTGGCGCGAACGGAGCAGGCCTTGGGATCGGACGGCCGAGTGCTGTTGCGATACTCGGGCACCGAAGACGTGGCGCGCGTCATGGTCGAAGGTCCCGATGAGGGAGTGATCCAGGCCCAGGCCCAGGAACTCGCGGACTGCATCCAAACCGCCCTGCGCCAGTGGTCTGCGTGACCCGCGTCGCTCTAGAAACGTCCTCGCGCCCGCCCTCCATCGCGGTGCAAACGGGTGAGAGGACCCTGGCCCTCTCACTCGAGGCGGGACGCCGCCATGCCAGTGACTTGCTCGGGGCACTGGGGACGATGTTGAACGAACTTGGTCAGACGCCCGCGGACATTCGAGCCGTGATCGTCGGAACGGGCCCCGGTAGTTACACAGGGCTGCGCGTCGGGATCGCCACGGCTTTGGGTCTCAGCCGTGGCACGGGTGCGCACCTTCAGGCTGTGCCCTCCTTTGAGGCTCTTGCGCTCGCACACCTGAATGAGGGTGAGTGTGGAACCGTTCTGCTGGACGCGCGTTCGCGTCAGATCTACGGAGCGCACTACGAGCGGACGGCCGCGGGTCTGATCACTAGTGTTGCTCCGACGGTTTGCCCTGCCGAGGATTGGCGCGCGACTTTGCCCGCTAGCGATTGGTTGCTCTGCGACGAGGACAGCGCCAAAGCCGCTGGACTCGTGGAGGAGGAGCAAGCACGCCACCGACCCTGCGGCGGTCCCCACGCAGAACACCTGCTAGCCCTTGGAATCGCGCGGCTAGAGCAAGCTGGGGCGCTGAGCCCCGAAGCGGTTGAGCCGCTCTACCTGCGCCCCTTTGCTGCCAACGTGCGCAAGCGCTAGCCCCCAAACGGCAGATGCCCCGCAAGGCGCACTGGGCGCGATGCAGGGCATCTCGAACGGGCTTCAATCCTGGGGGACAATCGTGTTCCGAGGACTCTTGGCGCCCGGCGGCCGGCGGAACCCGCCGGGGCCTCACTGAAGGAGACCTACAGGTCCTGGGGACGCAGCGTCTTGCGGTTGTTTGCAGATGCGCGACCTTCAGCCGTCTCAATGGCGGCGCGAACCATGTCGTCGAGGGCCGCGTAGAAGTCGCCCGAAACGTTCAGGCCAGCGGCCGCCTTGGTGCGGGCCTTGCTGATGATCAGGTCGCCAGTTTTCTTCTTCTTACCAGCCTTCTTGCGGGTTGCCTTCTTCGCTTTCTTGCGTGCCTTCTTGGCCATGATGTCGATTGCCTTGCCCGTTGTGGGCAGTCATGCCCCGAGGGTGTCGGGGCGGGGATATGAAGTCCGAATTGCGTCGGTGAGAATGCGCCCGTTGGGGGGGCTTGTCAACGCCTGAGCGCGGGTTGGGCACTTTGGATTGGGGCCTGAGACGCGTGTCCCGGAGGCCGCTTTGATCGCTCCTCCCGGAGCGCTATGTTGCGAGCTGTGGACAGCTTTCGCGCATGGACTGAAATCGACCTCGATGCCCTGGCTCTGAACCTGCGCTGCGTGTGTCGTCGCGCAGGGCGGGGGGTGCGGGTGATGCTCGTGGTCAAGCAAGACGCTTACGGCCACGGAGCCGTGGCGGTTGCCCACCACGCCCTGCGCTGTGGAATCGGGGCCCTGGGTGTCGGAACCTCACAAGAGGCCCTGGAGTTGCGCAGAGCGGGCCTCCAGGCCCCCATTCTGGTCCTGGGCACGGTGGTCGAAGAGGAGCTTCCCTCCTGCCTTCGACACCAAATCCACGTGGGATTGCACTCTGTGGACCGCTGCCGTTCCTTGCAAGATCTGGCCCAGACCGTCGGTTTGACAGCCCAGGTTCACCTGAACGTCGATACGGGTATGGGCCGTCTGGGCGTATCCCCATCCCTGGCCCTGAACCTGCTGCGCGAGGTGCACGCCGCCTCCCACCTCAGGCTGGCAGGCTTCATGACACACCTGTCTGCACCTGATGGCGGACATTGCCCGTCATCCCACGAACAATTGGCAGTGTTCCGGGGCCTAGTGTCCGAGGCCAAGGCCCAGGGTCTCGACTGTGGCTGGATCCACTGCTTGAACTCTGCCGGGCTGTTCACGGATCTGCACTGCGTGCACGAATCGGCAGTGGGGACCGACACGGTTCGGATCGGAATCGCCGCCTACGGGGCCCTCTCCAAGCACCTCAGTCCCCCGGAGGAGCTGCGGCAAATCATGAGTCTGCGTTCGCGGGTGGTCTTCTTGAAAGACATTCCGATGGATGCCCCGGTTGGCTACGGATCTCTCTGGCGCGCACCGCGTCCAACGCGAATCGCCACCTTGCCAATCGGCTACGGTCACGGGCTGCCGCGCAACCTGCAAAATTGGGACGTGCTCATCGCTGGGCGTCGAGCTCCGCTAGTTGGATGCCTGTCGATGGACTATGCCACGGTCGACGTCGGACATCTGGAAGGGGTGCGTGTTGGACAAGAAGTCACCCTGCTCGGTAGGGACGGAGACGATGAACTCCGACTGGAAGACTTGGCCCACGGCCTCGGTACCATTCCACACGAACTCACGTGCTCTCTCGGTCGCCTGCCGCGCGCCTTCGTTGGTGGGACGGATCCTTTCTTGCCGGCGCAGAGTCCTGCGTCTGAACAGAGCAAGACGATCACCGCAAAGGTGATGCCAGCAGCCTCTACCACGGCAAGTCCGGGGCAATCCGATGACTGATTCTGGCCAACCCCCGCCTCCAGGAAACGGCGCGGCGCTCGCCTCGGCTGCCGACGAGGCACCCAGGCCGGCCTGGTTGAGGCTGCTCATGCGGCTCGGGTGGTTGTCCTGGATTCTCATGGGGTTGGCTCTTTGGCTCCCCGGCAACGGCCGCTTGGAGCGCTTCATCCAACGCTCACTGCAAGCCGAGGTCGGTGCTGCGGCTGGCAGGGTCGAGGTGGGCCCGATCGACCTGAACTGGACAGCTCGCTCCGCCACATTGGACCGGCTCGCCTACGTGGATCAGGGCGAGGAACTGGCGCTGCACGATCTCGAGCTGCGAGTCAATTGGTCTGTGGCCCGTGGTTTCTTCCTGGAACAGGCAGTTGCCCGCCACGGCCACCTGAGGTTTTCGGAATCCTTGATAGAGGGCATCCAAGGCACGCTGGGCGAGGTCCCCAAAGAACCCACGCCCCTGGACCTCGCTCAGATTCCTGCCCTCGCAATCGAAGACCTGCGCGTCGAATTGGAAACACCGGAATGGGGGGACTTGGATCTTGGAGTCGTTCACGCCTCCTTGCAAAAGGACGAGTCGGGGCTCCCTCGATTGGTGGGGCGCATGGTGCCCGCCTTGGAAGGCAATCAAGGTGAGTTCTTCCTGCGGGGCGTCATGCAATCGGATGGCCGTCTGATGTTTCGCTCAACAGCACGTGACTTGCCGCTCAGCCCCGGATTCTTGCCAACCCTGCCCGACTTCGATTGGGTGCGAGATCTCTACCCCGAAGGCCGCGCGGACTTGGAGGCTACCGGTCACTGGGCCTTCAGCCGCGAGGCCCTGCCCCACGTGCAGCTGCAAGCCACGCTGCGCGGTGGCGAACTGCGCCTGCCCTGGTTGTCGGATCGGCCCGAGCACACAATCGTCGACGTCGGAATCGTGAGTTCGGCGGCCTTTGATCCCGGCCAACAGCCTTCATTTTGGGCGAGGGACGCGTGGGAGGGTCGCGCGGACGTGACCGCCCGTTGGAAGGATGCTGAGCTTCAAGGTCAGCTGTGTTTCGCGCGTGCGAGCACGACGGAGTCACTGGTTGAACTGTGGGCGCATGTGCCTGAAATTAGGTTGGATGAAGACCTGGTCGAGCTGCTCGGGTCTGGGGAATGGGCACAAGGGCTGTGGGACGGACTCTCGCTAGGAGGCAGCTTGGAGGTCCTCGCCGGGGTGCGTACGCCCGTGGACTGGGACCCCACGCGCCCTGAAACCCTGGAACGCGCACTCGCCTTGGTCCCCCACGGCAAGGCCTCTTGCGCCTATGTGGGCGGTCCCAATGAGGACGGGAGTGGCGTGCGCAACTACGGCTTTCCCTTGCCCGTCACCGACGTCGAAGGCCTTGTCACACATCTTGTGGCCCCGACCTTCGACCTGCCGAGTCGGCTCTCGCTGATTGGACTTGAGGGCATGCACCCCTCGGGACCTGTGCGCGCGAATGGTTCCAATCACTCGGTCCCCCTAAGCAGGACGGCGACAAAAGAAGAGAAGAAACGGCGCCACCAGCAGTTTGACTTGGACGTCCGAGCTACGGGCCTGACTGTAAACGAAGAATTTCGAAGCGCCCTGGGCGGGCTCTCCGGGTTGGGAGGGTGTGAGCGACTCACCGAGCAGTATCAACCCCTCGGCGGCCAACTCGACCTACAGCTAAGACTCTGGCGTCAAACAGGCCAGGGGCGACCATCCAGTGACATCTTGCTGGATGTTCAGGATGTGGACTTCACGCCCGAGAATCTGAAGCTAAACCTGCAGACGGCCCGAGGGCAGCTAACCGTTCTGCTCGATGGGCGCGACGGAGGCGGGGGCGCGGTCTCGGTGGATCTGCACGGGGACGTGGAAGGCTGCGATGGCGGCGTGCAGGTGAGCGGGCGCCTGCAGGGAATCGGCCAACAGAACATGAGCTGGTGGAAGGTGCTCGCTACAGGGGTGAACCTGAACGACACCGTGTTGCAGGAGCGGCTAGGTGAGCAGGCGCCCGCTGCACTCGATGTTCTTGGGCTGACTGGACGGGTGGATGCAGAGGTCGACGCGGTTCAATCCTCGGATAAGCCAGGTGAAGCATGGGTTGAAATCCGGTCGGGCCCCCTCGCTCTGCACTCCAGCCCCCCCGACCTCCCACATGTGGTCGAAGAGGTCGCGGGCCGCGCCTCCATTGAACTGAGCTGGCCCGCAGTAGAGCAGGGTGGGATTGGGAACCCCCTTGCGTCAGCACTCGTGTCTTGGAACGTTCTGGCCGCTGGAAATTTGCCCTTGGTCGAGACGCGTGTGCCCTTGGTTCTGTCGGCACAAGGCACCACCGGCAGCCCCGCGCTGGTGAGTCTGTTGGGCGCAGACCTCGAACTGGGCGACTCACAGGTTCGCAACAGCTTGGAGTTCTTCGCGGACTCATCGACGCAGGCCACAACCGAAGGCGAAGTGGGATGGTTGGAACGAGAGGGCACTGTCGATTTCCAGGCCCAGCTCACGCTACCCGCCGCGGACAATTCGAACGTCCCATCCGCACCCGCACCCGCTGTGCACCTCGAACTCTCAGCGCACTTGGAGCGCATTGGACCTCAGTCGGCTCCGATCTTGGAGCTACTGGAGGGCGGTGGCACCTACGACGGGGACTTGTGGCAGTTCGATGCCCTGCAAGCCGAGTTGGGCGGGTCTCCCATTAGGCTAACGGACGTCCGTCTCGAGCCAGGCTCAGCAGAAGATTGGTTACGCGGGAGACTGTCAGCCCCTTCACTTCCCATCGACGAGGCGCACCTGCAGCACTTCCTGGACGCCGGCACATTGGAGTCCTTGTTGGGTGAACTGGCGTGCAGCGGGGAACTGGGTTTCGCGGACACACAGCTCGAACTCAAGCGCCATGCGGATGCGAGTGTCGGGGTGCACCTCAAGGGGCCGGTGACCCTGCGCAACGTCTCCTTGCGTTTGGGGTTGCCCGTGATCGTGCACAGGGCGGAGGATGTCGCCCTGGACCTCTATTACGAGAAGGGCCGGGTCCGCGCGACGGCTCAGGTGCGCGACCTACATGGGGAAGTTGCCGGCCGCAAGCTGAATGAGACGAGCATGCAAGTCACGTACTTGGATCCGCGCTTCACTGTGGAAGCCTTCAACGGCCGCTTTGAAGGAGGCCACCTGCGCTCCATCGAAGGGCCCGGGGGGGCGCCGTCAGGATTCTTCTCCTTGGATCTCGAAGAACCCTATGCCTTTTCACTCGCCGGAGAGATGGATGGAGTGGAAGTCTCTCGACTGCTACGCGGTGTATTCAACTCGGACTTCGCCAACCGCGGTAAGATCGATGCGGACATGCAACTACGAGGACGCATCTCCGAATTGAGCGGCGTCCGCGGGACTGGCCGCTTCCGCTTAACCGACTCCGGGCTCTGGGCCATCCCGGTATTCCAAGCGCTCTTTGCCCAGCTGGGCTTCGAATCTGCCGCCGTTTTTTCGCGCTTTGACGCGCGCTTCGCGGTGGCCAATGGCGTCATTGAAATGGATCACATTCGCCTCAAGAGCGACTTGCTTTCGCTCGTAGGCTCAGGCAGCGTGGACATGGAAGGCGACCTGCATCACGACTTGGAAGTGAACTACAGCCTGCTGGACCGCTTGGGCCCGATCACGAGGGTTATCTACGAGATTCAAAACAGCCTGCTGCGCATCACCGTGCGCGGCAATCTGGACCGGCCGGAGGTCGCGGCCAAGGGACTCTTCTCGCAGTTCTTCACCCCCAGCAGCGGGGGGCAAAAACTGCCCCTTCCGCCTTACAGCAAGCGTGGACGACGCTTCTGACCGGACGCCCAACGGGGTAGCATGCTCTCATGACCGAAGCGATCTGGGCAGTCATCATGGCCGGGGGATCGGGGACCCGCTTCTGGCCCGCAAGCCGCGTGAGCTTGCCCAAGCAGTTTCTACGCCTGGACGGCGAGAGCTCCCTGCTACAAGCCACTTGGGCGCGGTTGGATGGACTCGTTGCCCCGGAGAGGATTCTCGTTGTCTGCGGCGAACACCACGCAGGCTTGGTGCAGACTGAATTGCCCGAGCTGTCGCAGGCGAATCTGATCCTCGAATCCGTGGGTCGCAATACCCTGCCCTGTTTGTCCTTGGCCCAGAAAGTACTCCGTGAACGTGCGCCCGATGCGATCCAGATCGTGCTGCCTGCCGACCACATGATCCCCTCACGGGAGAAGTTCCAAGCGAGTCTGAAGGTGGCCATCGAGGCTGCGCGGGTTGGGGGTCTGGTCACACTTGGGATCCCCGCCAACTCACCAGCCACGGAGTACGGCTACATCGAGCCGGGCTCGGCCATCGCCGGCCAACAGGGTGAAGAAATCTGGGAAGTACGGCGATTCATCGAGAAACCCGACGCACAGCGTGCTCAGGAACTCCTGGCCAAGGGGGAACACTATTGGAACAGCGGGATCTTCGTCTGGTCGGGCCACTCGTTTGAATCCGCCCTCGAGCGTCATGCGCAAGAGCTCTGGCACGGAATTCGAGACAACGACGGGGCCAATCTTGCGGCCTGGATGAGAGAGCTCACCCCCCTTTCGGTCGACGTGGGGATCCTGGAGCACGCGACGGGATGCAAAGTCGTGCACGCGGGATTCCATTGGAGCGATGTGGGCTCCTGGCCAGCGCTGGCAGATGTCCTGCCCGATGCCGGTGCGGGCAATCGTCAAAGTGGGGCGGGCCAAATGGTCGTGCACGACGCCTCGAACAACATCGTGCACGGACCAGATGGACATCTAACGGCCTTGCTTGGAGTCCACGATCTCGTGGTTGTCCACACACAAGGCGCCAGTTTGGTTTGCCCCAAAGACCGCGCACAGGATGTACGTCAGATCGTTGAGCATGTGCGCGAACAAGCGCCCGATTGCGTCTAGGACGATGACCACCCGCGGAGCTGTCCTGGCCATAGATCATGGCACGAAGCGCACGGGCTTTGCCCTGGCAGACGCCCTGCGCATCACGACAGAGCCCTTGGCGACTTTTCACGGGGCGGGCGACGGAGAAGAACTGCTCGACTTCATCGGCACCCTGCTCGCGGATCGCGAGGTGACAGTGCTCGTCGTCGGCCTGCCTCTCAATGCCGATGGGAGCTCGGGTCCTCGGGTGGAGGATGTGCAGAGGTTTTGCGCGCGCTTGGCGCGTCGATTCCCCGAACCTCAAGTTGCGCTGGTGGACGAGCGCCTCTCCACAAAGGAGGCCGAGGCACGCCTCGTGGAAGCAGGTCATACCGGCCAGGCCCGCAAGGACCGCCGTGATTCCTGGTCGGCCTTGATCCTGCTGGAAGACTGGTTGCGCCAGGAGTAGCCAAGAAAAAACCTGAGGCCGCTCCCGGTGGAAACGACCCCAGGTGCCTATCGAGACTGATGAGTCCTACCGGCCCCGAACTTCTACTTGGTCCACACGGCCGTTTTCTTTGGGTTCATCGCCGCCAAACGACTTGAACATGATCATGAAGTTGGGGTTGTTGCCCGCCGAACCGGGCATGACGTATTCGACATAACCCCACGAGATGGCATCAGTCGACCCGGCTGTGGTCCAGGACGCGCCACCATCTAGGGAATAGCGCAGGCGTAGCTCCTCGCCGACGTCGTAGTTCTTTGTCTTGCGCCAGTAGCGCACGTAAATCTCACTGAAACCCGAGGTGTCGACCGTCCGCTCGATGCGGCCCGACTTGCGCACCTTGGCTCCCTTGAGGCCCTCGTGAGCCGCGTCGGACTTGCGACGAGCGTTGACCTTGGTCCACCCATTCGTTCCGAGCCCACCGACTTCAAAGTCGTCGTAAAAGATCGTCGTCAGCCCGGTGCCATTCCAATTGGGAATACAACTCGAGACCGCTCCGGAACGCATGGTGGTGACCACATCCGGGTGGAAGTAAGTCGTAATGTTGTTCATACCGCCGCTGCACAGGTGGCAGTACGACATGACCGTGCCCTGATTTGTGCACTGGGTGCCGCCTTGACAGTTGGCGTAACACTTGTCGAGGGGCGGGCAATAGTCATGGGTATGGGGAGTTCCAAAGTTGTGCCCGGTCTCGTGGGCCACAACGACAAAGTCCCACGTGTTGGAACCCTTGGTCACGGGGAATGTCACTCCACCGTTGATGTTGCCACTGACTGCGAAGCCGTTGCTCTTGTTGCAGAGGACTCCCAAGTAGGCCACACCGCCGCCCAAGCCCGCTCCTGAGACGAAGTGCGCCAGATGCGCGCCGTTGGGAATGTTGCCACCGGACCAAGCACTGCGGAATTCGCTAAGCAGATCCGAGGCGCTACCACCCGTGTCCTGGCTACTCCAGGGGTCGTTCGACGTGGTCCAAAATTGAACGTACGGGAAGGTCAGGACGACGTCGATTTGGGTGTTGTAGCGGTCACTGATCGCGGCCAGTAGCGCGAAGACGTAGTTCTCGCATGCGGCCAGGTTGCCCCACTTGGTGTAGAGCTGCCAGTCGGTCTCAATGGCGATCTTGCACTCCAGCTTCTGGGCCGCCCCATACGTGGGAGGAGAGAGATCTGAGGGGTCGATAGCGGGCGGCTGGTTTCCACCCGCCAATTGCTCGATCATGCAGCGGCCCATGCCACCCGATCCGCTGCCCCGTCCGGCTGCGTTCAAGGCCTTGTCGGAATACAGCCTCATGCGGGCTCCCTCCCATTCACCGTCCGGGCCAGGCATGGCACTCAGGTGGGTGTAGTCCACTCCATCGTGAATCCAGCCGTAGCTACCTACGGAAGAAAAGGACAGGAAGACCTCGCTGCCTTCAACACCCTGCACCTCTCCCTTCCAAGAAGTGAGATCGCCGTGGTCGTACTCGGACCGCATGCCGTCGACAAACACACCCAGTGAATCCCATTGGAATTCCACGCGTTCCAAGTCCAGCGTCAATGTCTGGCCGCTGGGCATAGGAACGCCTTGCAGCGTCACGTGATCGAGGCCGCCCAGCGCGTCGACGACTGCTAGGTCCGTTTCAAATTCCAGGACTTCGGGCAGGCTGCCTGGTCCGATCAGGACACCAGGGAACGGGACGGGCTCGGAGGTCTGAGCGGAGGCGCCGGCGAGAAGGGAGGCGCCTAGCACGGCGCAGGTCAGGGAAGTTCGCAAGAGAGGGTGTCGCATGAATGAAAACTAGTCGGAGATCCTAGGGAAGGAGCCGTGGAGGGAGAAAATACCCGCCTATCCAGCCCACATCGAGACGCACGCCAGCCCACAGGCGGATGTAACGACAATGTAAATGGAGCCTATGGGGGCGCCTCTGGTGTGAATGGAACTGAACTGACTGGGTTTGTTGGGCCGAGCGCAAGACGGCGTTCCTCGGGGTGGCGATGGACGTCGGTGCCCAGGTCATCAAGTTGGCGACGGATCCGCGTGAGGGGCCTCAGACCCACTCTATTGCGAGTTTTCCCCACCGGCTGGCCAATTCCTGAGGTTGTGCCCAGCGAACCCAGGCAGTTCAGTATGGAAGCCGCTCCGGCGTCACCAGCAGGGACGGTTCGTCTGCACTACTTCAGGGTCCAGGTCGAGCGACCCTCGGCGTCCTGGACTGAGACCCCGCCCTCCCCCAGCCGGTCGCGGATACCGTCCGCCATGGCGTAATCCGAGCGCTCACGGGCTGCCTCGCGCAGATCCATGGCTCCATCCAACAAGGCCTCCAGAGCAGGTGCCTGGCCCGCGCCCAGCGCCCAACCCACCCCCTCGTCTGAGTCCTTGACCTCCACCCCCTGCCCGACAAGCAGGTCACGCACTCCGTCAGCAGTGGAGAAGTCACGCGCCTCGCGGGCAGTCGCCCGCACAGCCAGGAGCGCGTCCAGGACCTGACCCAGTAGAACTTGATCACCGCCCTGCTTGCCCCTTCCCAGCCCAGTGTCGCCCAGTTGAAACAACCCCAGCAGGCGACCCAGATCCCTGAGGACTTCTAGCCCCTGGCCACGATCGGCTGCGGGCACATCGCGTAGGTCGCGGGCCATGGTGAACAACTGCGCGATGGCCTCGCCGGTATTGAAGTCCTCGTCCATTGCGGCGCAAAAGCTAGAGCGTGCCTGGTCGAGATTGTCGGAGAGGGGTACCGCGCAGATGGCCGCCAGATCGCGCTCCGATTCCTCACCGAGAACCGGCGCGAGCAGAGTCAAGACTCGCACGAGCCCTTTCTGGACGCCGTCGAGCACTTCAGGCCCAAAATCTACGGGACGGCCGTAGGGGGTGCGCAGCAGAAAGAAGCGCACGGCAGATGCCCCGAAGTGATCCAGCAGCCAACGCGCCTGGAACTGCTGGGAGAACGACTCGTCTTTCATGCGCGGATCGCTCTTGGAGATCTTGCGACCCTCGTACTGGATCAAACCGTTGTGCATCCAATGGCGCGCGTACGCGTCACCGTGGGCTTCGGATTGAGCGATCTCGTTCTCGTGATGCGGGAATTTCAAATCGTCCCCCCCACCGTGGATATCGAATGCCCCGCCCAGCAGTTGGGAGGACATGACCGAGCACTCGATATGCCAACCGGGTCGGCCGGGGCCCCAGGGGCTTTCCCAACTGGGCTCGCCTTCCTTGGCATTCTTCCAAAGGGCGAAGTCCGCGGGGTTTCGCAACCCCTCGCTGGCCTGAATGCGCGCGCCCGACAGCATGTCATCCAGTTTGCGCCCGGAAAGTTTCCCGTAGCCCTCATGGCGGGCCACGTCGAAGTAGACACCGTCGGAAGCTTGGTAGGCCATGTCCTGCTCGTACAGGTCGCTGATAAAGGCAACCATCTCTGGCACATACTCTGAGCAACGGGGGTGGTCGGTGACGGTGACGACGGAGAGCTCCCGCAGAAACTCCAGGTACTGCTCGGTGTAACGCTCGGCCACTGCCGACCAAGACTCGCCGTTCTCCTGGGCCCGTTGAATGATCTTGTCGTCGATGTCCGTGATGTTGTTCACGAAGCGCACTTCGTAACCGCGCGCCAAGAGCCAACGGGCCACAACATCGAAGACGACGGGCCCCATCAAGTGCCCCACGTGGCAGTCGCTGTAAACCGTCGGGCCGCAGACGTACATGCCAACGCTACCCGGTGTGAGGGGATCAAATGGACGCCGGTCGCGAGTGAGAGAGTCGTAGAGTTGAATGGCCATGGCGGAGGTCGGTGCGAGCTTGGGTGAGGGAGAATAGCAATGCGCCCAGTCCGCTCAGCCCAAGATCAGTGGGAATTGCAAACCCCCAGGGCGCGCTGGGGCAAGTTCAGGCGAATTCGGAATCTGCTAGCATTCCGCCCAGATTCGCCCCTGCGCCCCCCAGCCTCTAGCCTCCAGCACCCCTATGGCCAGCCCGATCGTCCGCCCCACACGTGAGACCGCCGAAGAGGCGGTACGCACCCTGATCGCCTATGCCGGCGACGACCCTGAACGCGAAGGACTGCTGGAAACGCCCTCCAGGGTGGTCCGATCGTACGAACAGTTCTTCGGCGGCTACGGGAGTGATGCCGATCAGGTCCTCTCCAAGACCTTTGAAGAGGTCGACGGTTACGACGAAATGGTGACCGTGCGCGATATTTGCCTGCACTCACACTGTGAACACCACATGGTGCCCTTCATCGGCGTGGCTCATGTTGGCTACCTGCCCAACAACCGCATTGTGGGTCTGAGCAAGCTGGCCAGGGTCGTCGAGGTCTTCGCCCGCAGACTGCAGATTCAAGAGAAGCTCACGGTGCAGATCGCCGACACGATCGACCGGGTGCTCGAACCGCGCGGCGTGGCCGTAGTGATCGAAGCCCGGCACCAATGCATGACCACACGCGGTGTAATGAAACCCAGCTCGGTCACGGTCACGAGCCGCATGACGGGCGCCTTCCGAGGCAACGATGCCACCCGGCGCGAATTCCTGTCGATGATCCGAGGGGGCGATTAGAACGCGGGCCGGTTAGCCGCGGTCCGTTCCTCTCAGTCTCTGGCCGGAATCTGCTGGTCGAGCCAGTCGCCCAGGGCCGCGTGCGCCCGGTCACTGCCGTCTCCCTGCAGAGGATGGTGCAGTAGCCCCTCAAGCATCTGGACTTCCACGCCGCCTCCCGCCAAGAGGCGACTGCGTGCCGCATCGGAGATGGGATCGTCGGTGCCGTGCAGGATCAGCACGGGTACATCGACTTCAGCGAGGCGCGGAAGAAACTCGCGTGCGGCCTCTCGAGCCTGTTCCTGGGCCCGCAGTGTGATCACCTGGTGCGTCAGAGGGTCACTCTCCCAGGCTTCAGCCGCCGCTCCATGGGCGAGTTGCTGTCCAGTCCACGGAATCGAACCGGAGCTGGTGCCAAGGAGCTTCTTGCCGAGCAATTTTCCGAACAAGCCGCTGGGAGCCTGCGGCGGCTCGAACTGGGGTTCGTGCAGGGGAGCGACCAGGACCAAGGCCTCCAGGTTGCCCGGTTTCGAGAGAGCGTAGGACAGCGCCTGAAGAGCACCCAACCCCTGTCCCACCAAGACCTTGGGCTCGTCGGGCATGCGGTACGCCAGGTGGTTTTGGATCTCGTCCAGGTCACGCCAGACCTCCGTCAGGCCTGCGCAATGACCGCGCTCCCCTTCGGTTCGACCGTGTCCACGCAGGTCAGGCAAGGCAACGGCCCAGCCACGTGTTGCCAGGTCCCCAGCCAGATCGCGGTAGCGGTCGCCGGTGTCGCCAGCATCGTGCACCACGGTCACGGCCCCGCGCGGCTCTCCTCGTGGAGCGAGTTCCAGAACGGTCAAGAGCAGCATGCCCTTCATGGACGAGTGGGACAGACCAGAAGCCTCTTCGCCCGTCGCAGTGGACTCGCGCAGTTCGAGATTGGTGAGCGTGAATTCGTCCATGGTCTAGCGCGCCGCGTAGGTACCGCCGTTCTGTTCAGCTAGCTTGCTCAACAGGTATGAATCCTGCGCGCCCGATAGCCCAATGGTGTGGATCACGATGCCACCTGAGCGGTTCTTCTCGCGCACGTAGGACAGGATCTCATCGGGATTGGTCGTCAGTCCCACAGAGGGCCGGCCATCCGTAAGAAGGAAGAGCGTATCGATGCGTGGCGAGTCCCATTCGTCGCCGCCCTTCACGCCTGCGATTTCGAGGGCCAGACGCAGCGCACCATAGATGTTCGTCCCGCCCGACGCGCGCAAGTCTTCAACGTAGTCCTGCACCTCCACACGCTGTTCACCTTCCATCTCCACGAGATCGTCCTGCCAAGTCCACACATCCGATGCGTAAAGCACGAGGTTGAAGTGGGCGCCCTCGCGCAGGCCACCTAGCGCGCGCACCAAGTCGATCTTGGCAGCTTCAAGTCGCGAGCGCTCTTTGCCGCGAGGCATGTCGGGTGGCGCCCCGCGTGTATCGGTCGGGTTGTTACGAGCGATCATCGAGTAGTTCATTGAACCCGACAGGTCGAGCAAGAACAGGACGCGTTGGCTCTCCGTCGTGATGCCAAAAAAAGTCATGCCCACAGACCCTTCGGCTGGCAAGGCTGCACTCAGGGTGCGACCGGTCTGGGGGACTTCGAACTGCTCGCCCTCCTTCTCCCACCAGCGACTCCAAAGGGTGCTGTTGGTGTGGTAGTCCAAGCCCGTGAGGGCCACGAGCCCCCCGCGCAGATCCGTCCGCAGCCGACCCGATGCGCCCTCCAGGGCCTCGATCAGAGCGGGGATTCCGGGGCTCTGCCCCAACAAGACGAGAGCTTCAATCGCTGCGCGCTGGACAAGCCACGACTCGTGGCCGAGGTGCGGGATGACCGTGTCGAGCTGAAGCACGTCCGGGCCGTAGGGCGCTAACCCACGCAAGATCGTAGCGATCGCGAGGGGCTCATCCTCTCCTTCGAGGCATGTGAGTAGGGCCTCTTGCGCAGGGGCGCAGGCAACCTCACTCATGATCTGCAATGTCCTGAGACGGGCCCCAGAGCGGGCCTTTCTTTGAACTTTGACGAGGGATGCGAGGGCCTTCGCCTGGGGCTCCGGCTGCATGCGAGCCAGTGCCCGCCCAGCCGAACGCACACACTCGTCGCCAACCAGCCCCATGATCGTAATCAGCCTTCGATCGGCCGCCGCCTCACGTTTGACCTTCTCATATTGTGCGGCGCTCGCAGCCGACAAGCGCCCCCCGGTCTGGTCGTTTTCCTTTTGCAAGCGCGCCTCCATCTTGCGCACTTCGGCTTCCTTGCGAGGCAGACCCCGTTCGAGCTTGACCGCGTCGCCTGCCAGGTCTGCGAGCACGGCTTGCAAGCGCTTGGTGGTGTCCTCACCGCCCACATCACCCAAGAAGGCCACGGCAGCCAGTCGCGTTGTCCACACGTCGTCCTTCTCGGCCTGTTTCCAGATCAGCTTCAAGGCACCACGACGTCCGGCCGCACTCATGTTCTCCAGCAAGTTTCTGGTGCCCTGCAGGAGAGCTTGGCGCCAAGGACTCAGCAGTTCACGCTTGTCTTCTAGCTCGCCTTGCCTGCGCACGAACTGCTCCGTCGCCCGCACCTGATCCTTGAGCACCTTCTCTAGACTCTGGTCCTGTTGCGCGCGCAGTCGCAAGCCCTCGACGACGCGTTCACTCTGGGCGCGGCGCGCCTGGTTTTCGTCAAGTTCCGCCTCGACCTCTCCCAGGCGCTGTGCGCACGCGGCGAACTCTAGGGCCAGCGCCTCGCAGGCATCCGGGTCGCCCGTGGCCACCAACCTGTCCAAGGATTCCTGAGCCGAGCGGCGGCTGTCCTCATCTCCACGCCTCGCAGCGGCACGGCGGAAGTCCCGCACGCACTGCTCCAGATCGTCGAGGGTCAGATGGGGTGAGGACGGGCTCTCGACCCCTGGGAAGGCGGTCAGAAGGCACAGCAGGGGGGCGAGGGGAGAGATCGACATGGGGGTCGCCATCCTACCACCGGCCCGGCGAACCGATCGGGACGCCTTCTTCCGGGACCCCAATTCGGGTAGCCCCGGGTCGAAGCAGCGGGCTACAATCCGCGCGGAAGTGAGAGGTCCAGACGGTCGCTCTTCCACCCTGCAAGGCGCGGGCAACCGAGCCGGGCGGCACGGAAGGGAGGAAAGTCCGGGCTCCTCGGGTCAGGGTGGTTGCTAACGGCAACCGGCCGCGAGGCTAGGGAAAGTGCAACAGAGAGTAGACCGCCAACCCCGCGCTTCGGTGCGGGCGGCAAGGCTGAAAGGGTGCGGTAAGAGCGCACCGCGGTTCCTGGTGACAGGGCTGGCAAGGTAAACCCCACCCGGAGAAAGATCAAATAGGGAAGGTCAACGAGCGATGACCCGCGCTCATACCTTCCGGGTAGGTCGTTCGAGGCCGGAGGCGACTCCGGTCCCAGAGAAATGGCCGTCGCCTCCCCTTTGGGGAGGAACAGAACCCGGCTTATCGGACCTCTCACTTCCACCTCAAGTGCCCGGTTCTCCTTTGACGACGGCGCTTGTAGCGTTCGCAACTTCTTGGGCGCACATCGGGCAGAGCGTGTTGCCCGAAACAACTTGTTGAAAAGCGCGCGATCAAGTGTGAGTTGTCATGACAAGTCCGTGAACATTCAACGTGTTGACGAATCGGGAAGCTTCGCTTACGGTGTCTCCTCGTGACGCGGACGTGAGTTGTCCGCGCGCTTTCCGGCTTGCCCGGGTTGATCCTTCTCCCTTCATCGGATTCGTCGTCTTCCCAGAAGTCAGAGCCCAGCGGGCGCGGGACAGTGCGAGTCCAACCCTCCGCAGGAAACGCGATGCGCGTGCGTCCGAGCATCGAGCAACCTGCACCGGTAGCTCACCGCAACTTAGCGCTGCCTCTCCATGGAATTCGTCTTCGTCATCCCTCGACCCAAACTCTTCCCGGAGAGCTACCCACACGGGATTCAGGTCTTCGAGTCGGATCAGGACGACGGCAGCCAAAACGACGGCAAGGGTCAAGCGACAGGAACCACTGCTGATTCCTTCGCCCGTTGTGTCCAGGAACACGGTTTCTTCGTTGAGCGCGAGTACGCCGAGCGCACACCTGAGCTAAAGCAGGTCATTCCCTACTCCATCGTGGTGCGCCAGGGCTCTGACGGGGCCTGCGAGGTGCTCTGCCTACGAAGAACAAGGGCGGGTGGGGAGGCACGCCTGCACGACAAGCTCTCCATTGGCGTCGGAGGGCACGTCAACCCAGTCGACATGCAAGTCACGGATCCCAGCGACTCCCCTGCGGACCCGATTGCGGCCGCCACCCAGCGCGAGGTGGCCGAAGAAGAGCTCTCCATCGAAGGGACCTTCGTGGTTCATCGCGTGGGGCTACTCAACGACGACTCCAACCCGGTCGGAGCCGTTCACGTCGGTTTGGTCCAAGTGATCGCGGTCGATGGACCCGTTGCGATCCGTGAAGTGGACCAACTCGAAGGAAGTTTCGTCTCGGTCGCTGAGCTGAACCGGCTCGCCGCAACCGGAGCCAACTTCGAAACATGGTCTAGCCTGCTGCTCGCACACCTAGACCATCTAGTCTCCATCCCTGCCAATTTCCCCGGCCCCGCAGGCCACAACTCAGAAGGCGAGGTTCTCACCGCATGTCAATGACCAACCAGACCCAACAGGCGAAGACCCAAGCGAAGTCGCAGCAGAAAGCGTCCAAGAGACCGCAAAAAGAAACTCGACAGATGGCTCCGGAGAAAATCTACGACGCCCTGCTCGCCGCCCAGACAGCCGACACGGCGACGATTACATTCAAGGACGGTCGCATGGTGACTGGAGCCTTGATCTTCAATCCCTTCAAGGGCACGGGCCGGGTCATCGATCCAGTGCGAGAGCAGTCCATCAACTTCGACGTCAAGAACATCCGCGGCCTTAAGTTCTGAGTTAGGCGGAGCCTGCAACGAGTCGGATGTCGGTGTGTCGTCGTTGTCTTCCCTGCGGGAACGAGACGGATGGCGAACTCGATGCAGTTACCTGAACACGCGCCCCGCTGGACAAGGCGGGGCGCAGTGCGTTGGCCGACAGGTTGGGTGCTGACCGATCCGAATCCACCTTCCTCCTTTCAAGCATGCGCATCCTCCTCGTCGTTCTGCTAGCGCTGCCAATGGGACTGGCCTGTGGGCCCAAAGGCTCAAGCCCGGCGGAGGACGTCCAGGGCGGCCTGTGGGTGTTGAGCGACACCGGTGCCCATCTCCTGGCACCCCTCAGGGAAGGCCAGCAGACGCTTGTGGCCCCCCTCGTGAGCCGCTCGGAGGGGGTGGTGCGGGCGCGGCGGTCCCGCAGGGGCCTCGGCCTGCGACTGACGGGCGGCACCACGGGATGCCAAGTCCTCCACTGGACCGTGAGAGCCGTCCAACACCCGGTTGAGCAGCAGGTCCTGTCCACGAGCCAAGGCCCCATGGCGCTGGGGAGCGTTCGACTTCCGTTGCAGACGCGGCCGGGTCAGAGCGACCTGGCCTGGCTCGCCCGCCAGGACGACCTGCGGTTGGGCAGCCGGTCGTTGACCTTGGTGCCCCCGGCTTGGGGCTCCCAGCCGCACAGTTTGGTCTTGATCGCCGGCGACGGTCGGGGCCCGCCCTACACACTCGCGGTCAACGACGCGTTGCACACGCTGCCTAGGGGACGACGTGAGGCCTTGGTGCTCGAGGCCCCCCCAGGGCAAGAGATGCACATCGACTTAGGTCAAGCACACCTGGACCAAGCATTCTTCGCGCTCTCCGAACCAGTCCCCAAGAATCCCGGCGTGCTCCTTTCCATGCGCGCGTGGGAACGAGGCACAGGCGCGCAAACCCAATCCGGGCGTGCAAACGATCCGTGGGCCTCGACCATTGCGGCTGAGGAAAGCCTGGACCTGTGGTTCACACCGCCCGATCGTGCCCAACCAGGTCACACCTGGACCTTGTTGGTGGAATTCGAATGTCTGGGTCCTGGAGCGCGGCCTGCGTCGCAGCCGAACTCCACCCCATCCAAGGGCTGGCTACCCGATGTCAGTGCGGACTTGGGCCTTGCCCACGTCCACATGGAAGGACCCGCCGAGCAACTCACGATCGCACCTACGATGGGCCCGGGTGTGGCTTGGGGAGATGTGGATGGTGACGGGTGGGTTGACTTGTATGTGGTTCAGGGATCCGGGCGAAGGGGATCCAACACCCTGCCCAACCGCTTGTTCCGCAACGTGCGGGGAGAGCACTTCGAGGACATCACCGAAAGCTCCGGCGCCCAGGCATTTGGAGCGGGCATGGGTGCCCTGTTCTTCGACGCTGATGGGGACGGTGACCTCGACCTGTACGTGGCCAATCGCGGACCCGATGTCCTGCTCGCAGGTGATGGCACGGGCCAATTCGTCCCCGTGCCCCTGCCGGCAGGCTCCATGGCCGACGCCTGGAGCGCTGGAATTGCCGCCGCCGACTACGACGGCGATGGGGACCTGGATTTGTACGTGACCCGCTACCTGGATTTTGATCTCGACCTGATGGAGCACGGCCCCGATTTGCCGTCCTACCAGCGGGAGGATCCACTGCCCATGCTGCCCTTCGCCTTCCCGGCGGCGGACAATCTCTTCTTGCGCAATGAGGGTTCACTTGTCTTCGAAGACGCCACAGCAGCCTTGGGTCTGGCGGACTCTCAGGGCCGCGGCATGCAAGCCGTGTTCTGGGACTTCGATCGCGACACGGACCAAGACCTGTATGTGGCTAACGATGTGAGCTTCAACGTGCTCTTTCGCAATGAAGGAGACGGCACGTTCCAAGACATCTCCTATTCGACGGGTGTGGACGACCCACGCGGTGGCATGGGGCTCGCGATCGGAGACGTGGACGGAGACTTGGACGAAGACCTGTTCCTGACGAATTGGCAACTGGAAGCCAACGCCCTCTACCTCTCAAGCCTCTACTCCCCCTACGAAACGAAGCATCGGCGCTCCAATTTCCATGACGGCACGGTGGCTGCCGGATTAGGTGACAGCATCGGCTACACCTCCTGGGGCGCACTGCTGTTTGATTTGGAGTGCGATGGCGACTTGGACCTCTTCGTGGCCAACGGTTATACGAGCCCCGACTACGAAGGCACTGGCATCTGCGTGGGGCAACCCAATCACCTGCTGACCAACGACGGAACGGGCCGTTTCACAGATGTCAGTTCAGAAGCGGGCGGTGCCCTGCAACGGGCGCTTCCATCGCGAGCCGCTGCGGGATGCGACTTTGACCGCGACGGGGACGTGGATCTGGTGGTGACCGCCAACAACTCCGCGCTGCAGGTCCTGCGCAACGACACGCCGCGCGCGGGCCGCTGGTTAGGGTTACGTTTGCTGCACGGCCCCAACGATTCGCCCGCGATTGGTGCCGAAGTCACCCTCGTCAGCGGGTCTCGCAGTTGGCGCCAGAGCTTGCGAGCTGGCACGAGCTACTTGGCCGGCAATCCGGCCGAGCTGCACTTTGGGCTGGGAGAGGTTGCCGACCAGATCCAAGCAAAGGTGCGCTGGCCTTCCGGCAAGATCACGAGCGTCGACCTTCAAGTGGATGGTTGGCGAACGGTCCGCGAAGACAACTAGGCCCCGGGGTAGGGCGGCATGCCCGGATCCAGATCCACGTGGGCCGCATCCGCCACTCGATTGATGTAATTGAAGTAGCTGATGACCTGTACGGCATCGTGAACGGCCTCGTCGTCGAATCCGATCGAACGCAATACCTGCACGTCTTGCTCCGCCATGCGGCCCGGGTCCTTGGTCAGCTTCTCAGCGAAGACGCATAGGGCCTGATCTTCAGCTCTGAGCTCCGCTGCCCGCCAGTCATTGAGTACGGCCTGCACCAAACCCTGCGCAACATCTGGTTCCACCTTGGTTTGGAGGAGCTCAGCACGGAGATCCTCGGCGTGGGAGTGCATTCAGTAGTGGCAGTGGTTGACTCGGCTGACAACCGTAGCAAGCAGTTCGCGCTGCACACGACTCAAACCCCGTGGGGCGAACATGATGCGCTGGTACAACCCCATGGAAGCGTCGAGCACGGGTGGGGCGAGACTCATGGCGCGCACGATGCCCGCCACAGCTCCCGCGCGCTTGACTGCGGCGTCGTAAGAACTCTTTAGGCGACCTGTGGCCTCAGCCAAAGAAACAGTTCGAATCCAGGACATGGAGAGATGGTAGCCCATGGACAGGCGGGACGCGCTCCCCCGAGCGAACGCCAAAAAGCCTATCCTGCGCACGGACCTCCCTCGCCCCGCTCCCATGGACTTTCTTCTCGAATGCATCGGCTTCCCGCCGGATCTGGATCATGAGGATCTGGTAGATAGGGTGCGCAGGGATGGAGAGCCCGCTCCCTGGCGCGGGGACCCGCTCGAGCACCGCACCCTGGCGCTCGGTGCGGGTCTTGAGGTGCGCCTCGATCGGGAGGCGGGCAAGGACTTCTGGACCCTGCTGCCCCACTACCGTTCGCCGCACCGCCTACGGGTCGCAACTCAATCGCTGGAGCACGTCCCCGACTCCCCCTTTGATGCTCTGCTCACCGGTTGGGCCTGCCCGCCCACGCCCGCTGAACCCGGCCACCAGCAGGTGCCGGGCGAACCCGGGGCCTACCTGCTTGCCACCTGGCTCATCGATGCGCAGCGACTGCCCAAGCGCTTGCCAATGAACCATGTCTTGGCGGTCAGTATCGCTGGATTTGCCCTGCACATTGACTATGTGGGGCCCAATGACGGGGTGCGGGATGAAGGGATTCTCAGCAGTCGCCGCGGGGCTGCAGTGGCTCCCCTAGGAGCCCCCGAGGCCCCCGGTGGGTGTTCGGAAGTCTCGCTGCGGGTGCGTTCGATTCAGCACCTGAAGAATCCCATCAGCGGTCGACCTGTGGACCTGCTCGTGGCCGATGCGCCGGGGCGTCCTCTCCTCTTGTTCGTCAACCCTTGGCAGTTGGAAGAACAGGGCCATCCTGCCCCGCGACCGGGATGGCGTATTGAGGGAGCGTTCCTATTCTCAGGGACTGTTGCAGGAGGCATCCCCACCAGACGCCGATCGACGGCAACGGCGTTTGGCTGATGCCCGGCAGACCAAGCCCGAAGGCTACTTGTAGATCTTGTATTCCCCGGCCCTGAGGCCGTCGAGGTAGGTGTTCATCAACCCGCGCACCTTGCCCGAGAGAATGACCACACCCAGCACGTTGGGGAAGGCCATGCCGAGAATCATCAGGTCACCAAACTCCAAGACGCTTGTGGCAGAAACAACCGAGCCCAAGAAGACGAAGACCAGGAAGATTATCTTGTAGATCATCGAAGACGCATCGCCAAAGAGCCAAACCCAGCAGCGTTCGCCGTAGTAGGACCACGAGATCATGGTCGAGTAGGCGAAGAACATCACGGCGATGGCGAGTACGTACTTGAACCAGTCGCCGATCGCACCCTGCATGGCTGCGGAGGTCAGTCCTGCGCCATTGGCCGCATAGGATGCCGCGGCGACCTCTTGCTCACCGCCCTGGTAGTGTCCAGTGATCACGATCACGAGGGCAGTCATGGTGCAGATCACGACGGTGTCGATGAACGGCCCCAGTGAGGCGACAACGCCTTCGCGGATGGGGTACTTGGTCTTGGCTGCGGCGTGGGCGATCGCCGCTGATCCGACACCCGCCTCATTGGAGAAGGCTGCTCGCTTGAAACCAACCACGAGCACGCCGATCAGCGCGCCGAATCCGGCCTCGGGGCTCAGTGCTTCGGAGATGATGGTGCCGAAGGCTGCGGGGATCTCGCCTGCTTTTATGAGCAGGACGATCAGGCAGGCGGCGACGTAGACCCCACACATCAAGGGCACAACCTTCTCCGCCGTTGCAGCGATGCGCTTGATGCCGCCGACAATGACCACCGCCACCATGGCGGTCATGATCAAGCCGTAGATCCACTCGTACCCGACCAGACCCGGGATGGCCTCTTTGATGGCACCGAGGGACTGATTGACTTGGAAGCTGTTTCCGCCGGCAAACGAGCCGCCCATGCAGAGGACGGCAAAAATCACTGCCAGGACCTTTCCCAGGCCCCCCATGCCTTTTTCTTTCAAGCCCGTAGAGAGGTAGCACATGGCGCCGCCCATGACCGAACCGTCACTACGAACTTCTCGGTAAAGCTGACCCAAGGTGCACTCCACGAACTTGGAGGCCATGCCGAGGAGCCCGGCCAGGATCATCCAGAACGTTGCGCCCGGGCCACCAATGCTGATGGCAATTGCCACACCGGCGATGTTTCCCAAGCCAACGGTGGCCGAGAGGGCTGCAGTAAGGGCCTGGAAGTGGCTGACCTCTCCCTCGTCCTCCGGGTCGTCGTAGCGTCCGCGGGTCACGTCGATGGCGTGTCGGAAGACCCTGAATTGGACGAATGCCATGCGCACGGTGAAGAAAATGGACCCCAGCACCAACCACATCACGAGCAGGGGCACGCGGATCGGGTCGCCGTCCGCTCCCGTGACGCCGATGGGAATCAACTGGAAGAACCCGAACGCGTTCTCTTCCACATCTGCCGTGTCAGGATCGTCGCCTCCACCGATGAACACGTTCACGCGGTGCATCCTGTGGTCGAGCCACTGCTCGAAACCCTCGTCTAGCTCAGCTTGGTCTGTCTCCGCCCCCTGCTCGTCTTGGAAGGCGACTCCGGGCGAGGATGAGATCAACTCGCTCACCACGGGAGCCGCCGAGACGCCAGGCGTCTGTACCGGGGCGGCGAAGAGAGCGAGCAGTAGGAAGGCTGTGGACATGCGCTGATCGGTGGAGGAGGGGGGGAGCGAGAGGGCCACTGCCCTAGAATCCGTTGCGCAATCCTGCCAAAGGCCCCCGCAAGTGTGCAAACCTGTGAGCCAGTATTGGCTTGAGGAGCCCAAGAGGGGTCCGAGACCGTTCGAGGCGCAAAAAAACGAACCGTGGCCATTTTCTGGGCCGCACGTTGGCCGATAGTTAGGGCTCAACCGCCCATGCACTTTCCCACAACAACTGCCTGTGTCCTCCTGCCCCTCTGCTGGGTGACCCTACCCCCGCCGGCCAGCCACACTGGCCATCGGTCAGGAACTGTGGTGGAAAAGCCGGGAGACAGCGTTCAGGATCCCGCGCGGCGTGATTCTCGGCCTCAGGCGCAGGGCCCGACGAGGCGTCCGGCCCAGAACCCGACGCGCCGCGGCCCAAAACAGAAGCCGCGCGGTGACAAGGTCATTCTGAATGAGAAGATTGACGCCTTGAAGGCGGAGATCCGTGCTCGCAGAGAACGTGACATCACCGGGACGATGACCTTCGAAAACGAAGAGAAGATCGCTGAGTGGTTCACGATCTGCGATCGCAACTCGAATACCTGGCTCTCCTTTTCTGAGATGTCCCAGGCGCTGGGCTTCACACGCGAGCGCTTCCAGGCCTTCGACCCCGACCGGGACGGGCGTCTTGTGCGCGAGGAGTTCGACGAGTTCTATCGCTACACAATTCTCGGAGGCGGCCGCTTCAACGAACCCGCGCCGAGCACCGTCGCACCCAAGCCCCCGCGACGCAATGCACTGCAGTTGCGCAATGCCTACGACACCGACTCAGACCGGATGCTGAGCAGCAGCGAGATCGCGGTTCTGCTAAAGGACTACGGTCACGGAGCTGAGAATACGGAGAGCGTGCTAGTGAGCCTGGACAAGTCAGGAGACGCCTTGTTGAGCACCGACGAGCTCACGTCTTTGCCCACGATCTTGTACCCAATCGACGTAGGCGGCGGCCCTGGACCCGATGCGCTGCCCAGTGCACCACGCACTCTGCTCGAACTCTTCGGAACGCCCGTTGAGCGCGGACTCGACGAGGGCTCCACGCCCTTGCCTCCCCTGATCGTCGGTCCGGTGCCCCCCTTCCGCCGTCTCGATGTGGACAACGACGGGTTCATAACCGTGGACGACCTGGAACGGCTGCTGCGCCCCCTGCGCGTTTCGGTGCGGCCGCATACCGTGATCAACACCCTGGACAGGAACGAGGACTTCAAGCTCAGTCCTGATGAATTCCGCCGCGCCTTGGGCGGGATCGACAACTAGCTTCCGAGTTCGATCAGGAGTGCAAGGGCACGAGCTGTTCGTGCCGCGGGCCCTGCTCCAAGTCCGCAACGGCATAACGGCCCCCACCGCGCAGGCTGACACCAGCCGTGGTCCCGTCCAATCCCATCGCGTACAGGTGCAAGCCGAAACTAGGCCGCCCCTCAGAATCAACGAGCCCGGGCTGCCAGGTCGCACCGCGTTGGGCCTGCCGCGTGACCCGCTTCAACACCTCCAGACCCGCTTCTTCGGGGCCAGCCCCTTGGCGCATCAGTTCGACCATGGCGAAGCTGGCGTTGGACAGAATGGCGGACTCTCCCCGTCCTGTGGCCCCGGCCGCTCCCGCCTCTTGATCGCAATACAAACCAGCTCCCACGATGGGCGAGTCCCCCACCCGGCCAGGCACTTTGTAGGCGAGCCCTGACGTGGTCGTTGCGCTTGAGAAATCGCCCGCTGCAGAAAGGGCCGAACAGTGGATTGTGCCCGTTGGCCGTTTATCGCCAATGATCTCCTCCAGGGTGACCTGCTCCCCATGAACGTCGAAGAGCATCCCGTTCTTCTGGTCCTTCTTAGCGGGCGGCAGTCGATCATCGCTCTCACTCAAACGCTCACGCCACGCATTCCAGATGCGTCGCGCGCGATCCGTTAGGAGCTCAGTGTGAGGATGCCCATGACCGCGCGCGAACTGATAGGCGCCCTGCCCCACAAGCAAGCAGTGGTCTGTGCGTTCCATGACCAAGCGCGCGACCTCGCTGGGGTGCAGGATGTTCTGAATGCAACCCACCGCTCCGGAGTTGTGGGTGGGTCCGTGCATGCATGCAGCATCGAGGGTCACGTGACCCGACTCATCGGGCAAGCCGCCCAGTCCCACCGACAGGTCGTCCGCGTTGGCTTCCGGCACCTTGACGACTTCGATGACCGCGTCCATTGGATCCCCACCGGCGCGAAACGCCTCCCAGACGATGCGCATGCCGGCCAGGGCATTGGCCGAACCGATCATGGTGGGGTTGTCCTTCTGGGGAGCCCGAACTCGCGTTCCCTTGGCCTGCACGAGGACGGCGGGAGTCAATGCTGCGCCTGCTCCGGCGGCCAAGAAACGACGTCGGGCGAGAACGGGGTCGACGGGGGGGTTCTTCATGGGCCCAGACTACGCGCTCGGCAACCCGCAGGGGGTGGGGATTTCAGCGCAGCGGCTCGCCGTTGCAAAGAAACGCCAACCAGCGCCGAGCTGCGCTCGACCACTCGCCCCAACTCTGGGCGGCTTCTTCCGGTGCCTCTTCTGTGAAGACCACGCCCTGGCGTTCGTAGCGTTCGTGCAAGAGACTCTCGACATAGCGTTCCAGGTCCTGGGGCCCAGCATCGGCGACCGCGCAGGCTGCGCAGACCAGAGTCACTGAGCTCAGAAACAACTCCCGGGAATCGACCAAGTCCAGGCGGTCGAGGTTGGTGTGATAAGCGAAGTCGGGAAAGTGCCACAGCAGCGCGGCGGGGATTCCGCGGCCCAAGAACACGTCGTGGTCACTGCCACCCTCCCAGGGATGCTCGTCCGAGTTCCAACCATCCGTGGCGAGGCCCACATCGACGAGGGCCATGCGCAGGATCAGCGATAGACCACTGGGCAGAATCCAGTCAGGCTTCACCGCTTGCGCCCCCCACGCGGTGTGCTTGTCCGGGGGCAAGACGAAACGGGCGCCTGGATCTGGACTCCGTTCCAACAGGCAGGTGGCGCCTGTCAGCTCCGGTGAGTTTCCGATCATGTCTGCTGCAATAGCGGCCACCACAGTCCGCTCTGTGTGGTCCAAGAAGACATCGCTAGCGGTGTACTCGTCGCCCCAGACGAAACTGATCGAACGCTTGGGCCGTTGGAGGTCCCGGTTGTCGACCGCGTGCATGAGCGTCAATGCCCCTTCGAGCAGGCCCGCCACGCCGCTGGCATTGTCGTTGCTACCGGGCTCCTGCACGTGAGCAACGAGCGGAATGACCTCGTCTGGGCTCTTGGAACCCACGACCGTGGCTACCAACGTGCGCAGCGGACGCTCATCCAGCCGGACCTGAGCTCGCAAGTGAAGCTCGTTCATGCCAGCGCGCCGGAAAGTCTCTAGATCCGCGATCAGCTCGTAGACGCGGGGTGAAATGTGAGCCACGGGCAGGGTCGTCCCAGCGGCTACGTGCCCGTAGTGAATCGCATCCAGGTGCCGCTCTGTACCGTTAGGGTCTACGTTGAAGTCGAACAGGTAAGACGAAATCACCGCCGCCGCTCCCAGTTCCTGGGCTCGCTTCATCACCGACCCCAAGGGCTTATCCGTCACGTAGATTTCGCCGGGCGACAGGTCCGCCAGGTCCATGACCCATTTGCCACGCACATCGCAGGATGGTGCATTGACGGGCAACATCGTGCGGTCCCGATTGTCATCGCCTCGAAACTGATGCAGGGGTTGAAGGGGCTCTCCCTGCATTTGAAGGGTCAGAGAGGCGGAGAGCGGAGTCCAAGCCGGATCCGCCATGGGTGTCTCGATCTCGAGTAGCTCATACCCTTCGCGTAGACCGAACCCGGCGGTGCGCAGTCTCGAGCCCAACAGGTCCATGCCGGCTTCAAAGCCATCGTTGCCCGGTTCGCGATACCAGGGGTCGAGCTCCCGAACCGTGTCGAGCGCGGCCTCTTCATCGAAGCCGCGCAGCAAGGGCTCGACGAAGCGAGCGGTGCCTGTCTGGCCCATGAGTACCTTGGGCCCGCTGTGATAGCCACTCGAATAGCCCCCCCAGCTGTCCATCGGCGGCCCCCCCTCGGGTGAGGAGCAAGCTCCCATAGTCAAACACAAGCCGAGCAGCGGGCGTTTCATGGGTCAGTCGTCCAAGTACTTGTCTACCAGAAGTCCCAAGCGCAAGCGCGCCTGGGGTGTGATGGAGTCTCTTGCTGTGATGATTGCGGGAGCCAGGGCGGAGTCACAGCCGCAGAGATAATCGGCTCCCGGGATGAGGGCGATCGTCTTCGCAATCAGTTCGCGCGCGTGGCCAACGTTGGCAGCCATGGTTGCCAGCACGGCTTCCACGGACACGTCGTCGTGGTCGGTGTGCCAGCAGTCGAAGTCCGTAGACATAGCCACAGTCGCATAGTGCAGCTCAGCTTCGCGCGCCAGCTTGGCCTCCTGCAGATTGGTCATACCAATCACGTCCGCGCCCCACGAGCGGTACAGGTTTGACTCGGCGCGCGTAGAGAACTGAGGGCCCTCCATATTCACGTAGGTGCCCCCATCATGGAGAGTCAGGTCAACGCTCTCACCCGCACTGAGTAGGCAGGTCCGCAGGGTGCTGCAGACCGGATCGGCGAACATGACATGCGCCACAATGCCGTCCTCGAAGAAGGTGTCCCGGCGGTGGCGGGTGCGATCGATGAACTGGTCCACGACGACAAAGTGTCCCGGCACGATCTCCTCTTGTAAGGACCCAACTGCAGAAACAGACAGGACGTGGGTGACTCCGAGGCTCTTCAAACCCCAGATGTTCGCGCGAAAATTGATCTCGCTCGGACTGATCCGGTGACCGCGCCCATGGCGAGGCAAGAAAACGACTTCGACGCCGTCGAGCTGACCACTGAGGAACGCGTCGCTCGGCTGCCCGAAGGGGGTGGACAGAGTCGATTCCTTCAAATCCGTCAGGCCGTCGAGGTCATACAGTCCGGATCCTCCGATGACGCCGATCTTGCTGTTCTGCGGTGAGGGGTTCATGAGCTGGACTAGCGGGAGGTGCCGGCGAGACGTCGCACGGCCAAGGTGGCGTAGGAGCCACGGGGCAATTGAAAGGACATTTTCACCATGCGCTTGCCCCGATTGCGAGGATCGCGTTCGGCTGGGCGTACGCGTAGGTTTCCGGGTACGACCAAAGCCGGTCGCGGTTCCGGCTTGAGCACGAATCCTGGGACGCCTTCGATTGCAAACTGAGCGCGAGTCAAGCGCTCGCGCTTCAGGACGGCGTCGAAGAGGGCTAACTGGTCGGGCAGCTGCACTCCAGCCAGGCGATTGCCGGGCAGGGGCAGGCACCCTTGCCATTGTTCCGGCAGCTGCCCCTGCCCCCTGGGAAACACCTGCGGCCCTTCTGGCGTGGGCACCACAAATTTTTCTTTGCTGGGTGTGCAGCCGTCAAAATGACGCGCCAGAGCCCGGTTCCAGATGTGAGATTGCCAAGCGTAGAGGTGAATCAGGCGGATGCGCGAAGCCACGAAACGAAAGGCCCCTGCAAAGTCCTGCTCCTCGCGACGCAAGTGTTCAAACACCGAATGGTGCCGTCCAAAGCGGCCGGCTACTTCTCGGCAGGTACGCCAGTCCCCCCAATTCTTGGCCAGTCCAGTCTTGAGGGAACGTTCGCGCTGTGGATCGTGCTCCGAGATCGCAGTCAACATACGTTTCAGGGCCTGCTCGGTCTGGTCCAGCATCAATCCCTTGGCAATCCAACCTTGGTTGTGCCGGAGGTTGCCGAACCTCTGCTCGTCAAAGTAGTTGGGCAGTCCGAACTCACGCACGCTGTCCAAGGAGGAACGTAGCTTGACGACCTCACTGGGACCCAAGTCACGTACAACGATTTGGAATGCGTTGCCTTGGCTGTCGCGGCTGCTCAGCGCGTCAGTCCCAAAGCCCACGGTCTCAATGTCGAGTTCGCGGTCCTTGAACTGCACGGGCTTGCCCCTGGGGATGCTCATGTACTGAGTCGTCACCCCTTGCTTGTCCTTGAGGCCTGCCATGGAAACCTCGGCGCCGGCCACGCCCGCCATTTCTCCGAGAGCCCGCGCGGCTTCAATCGAGGTCTGCTTGCGCTTCGTGACGCGATACACGCGATGCCGGCCTTTTGCCTGCAGGTAGTCATCGCGAAGCACTTCGTCCACACGGAAGTCGCCAGGTTGCTGTTTGAGTTTCATCGCCGCAGTGGCCGAACCTTGGCCAATTGGTTGCACACACGCGAGTAGTCCTTGGGCAGAGGAGCCTCAACGGTGATGGAGTTCTGGGGATCGCCCGCAAGATCTGGAAGACGAATGGTATGAGCGTGGAGGGTCAAGCGTTCAATCAGCGGCCGCTCCACGGCTCCCGGCTTGGGTCGGTAGCCGCGCTTGATCTCTGACAGCAGCACCGCGTCTCGGTGGCCGTAGAGCGGATCGACGGCCAGGGGGAAGCCCTCGCTTGCCAGGTGGACGCGAATCTGGTGCGTGCGACCCGTGACGGGTTCGCATCGCAGGAGTGTGAAGCCTGCAAAGCACTCGGCAACCTCAACGCGCGTGCGCGAGGGCTTGCCACTCTCTGCAACACGCATGCGGCCCGTGCGTCGGGGGTCCGGAGCCAACGGACGGTCAATGACGTCCCAGCCTTCCGCTCGCGGATACTCGCCCTCGATGAGAGCCAAGTAGCTCTTGCCCACGCGCCCCTCATCAAATGCTCGGCGCAAACTGCGCTCGCTCTCCAGTGTTTTGGCAACCAACACACAGCCCGACGTGCCCTTGTCGATGCGGTGCACGAGGCGGGGGCGGAATTCCACCAACCCCTGCGTCTCATCTGCCCCCTGTTCCTCCTGGCGCTGGACCACGTCGGCCAGCAGCGCGCCCGAAAGGCACGCCGCGTCACGCCGCCAGCGCTCGGGCTCCACGGCCAGGCCTGCGGGCTTATTCACCACCAAAATCTGGTCGTCTTCGTGCAGGACCGGAATGGATTGCGCCGGAGCGAGGGGCGCGGCGGGCAAATCTTCTTCCGTGAACTCGACCGATATCACGCTGCTCAGTCGCAGGCGATCGGACGGCCTGGCTTGAGCCCCGTCCAACAGCACTTGTCCCGCACGGATCTGGCGTCGAACGAACCCCTTGTTGGCCATGGGATAGGCCAGGCACAGGAATTCGTCGAGTTCGAGTCCGACGCGCTTGTCGCCCACTTCCAGGTACTCGGTCATGATCCCGCTCCTTGGGCACATGCGAATACGCTGGGCTTCAAGGTCCCCACGTAGGGCAAGTTCCGGTAGCGGCCGGCGAAGTCCAGGCCGTACCCGACGACGAATTCGTTCGCCACTTCGAAGACTCGGAAGTCCGGGTTCAAGTCCAACTCCCTACGCGCCGGCTTATCGAGGAAAACGCAAGTCTTGACCTGCAGCGCACCACGCGCGAGCAACTCTGCCTTCAGCGCCGACAAGGTGCGCCCGGTGTCGAGAATGTCGTCAACGAGCAACAGGTTGCGCCCCTCGACCTCACCCTCACTGGGCAAAAAGTCCACTCGCAACTCCCCAGGGCGCGTGTTATCTGCGTAGCTACGCGCGGCGACGAAAGCCATCTCTAGCGGGATGGGAACGCGGCGCACGAGGTCGGAAGCAAAAATGCAAGAGCCTTTCAGAACGGAAACAACCGTCCAATCGCGGCCCGTGTACTCGGCCGTTACTTCCTGCGCTAAGGCCTCGATGCCCTTCAGGATGTCCTCTTCTGAGAAAAGGACGTGTTCAATGTCTCGATGCACTCGGGTGCCTCTGCTGGCTGGATTGCGGGCCGTGATTATGCGGGGGGGACGTCGCGCCGGTCTGCAGGCTGGACGTTAGGCGCAGGAGTATACAGGGGGGCGTCAAGGCTGGGGCTTGGCAGTCCAATCCCGGAACCAAATAGGAATCCTCGGCTGACCGCCAGGCTTTCATCCAGATCCCCTTGACGACCCTCTACTAGGCGCTAAATTAGCGATTCGGGCGTGTAGGAGCCACTTGCAGTGCTTTCGCGCGTTTCCCGACCCCGCACGTGGCGCGTGCCTGCAGGACGGAAATGTTCGCCGGGATCGTCCCATACACATGAGGCGGGAATCACTGGAGAACAGTTCCTTCGACTTCAATCAACCACCGATCTTGCTTGGAACTCGTGCAGGCCCAGCCCCCTGCACCTCAGCCTGAATAGCCCTCCGGGCCTATCGCTGGCACACCAATTGAAACTAAGCCTGAGAGTCAGGGTAAGCGCTTTGAAGCGGACAACCACCTCTCATAGAAACCATGACAAAGCGCGATTACAACCGGCGTTCGGATGAAGAACTTCTCAATGACCTGGAAGGTCAATTGGAGAGCCTCAAGAACAAGGTCGAACAGGAACGACGCCCCGACGCCCCCGTCCTGAAGGAAGTCAAGAAGGTGAAGAAGTCCCTCTCCAAGTTCTCGCAAGTCTGCGTAGACCACGGACGAACCGACTTGGCCAACTCTGTCTTGGCATTCCTGCACACGCTTGAGCACCAGTCAAAGATCGTCCCAAACTCGGTGCAATCCAAGTAGCCCCGGGCAATCGTGCCAACCCGGTCGGGCCCTGCGGGGGAGCGGCCAAAGACGGGCAGGGGGAGACGACCGCACCCCGCCCTTCGTAGCAGACCTGCCCGATGCCTGAACCCATAAAGACGAACGCCAGCGTTCAACTCAATGACGAGGAGCAGCTCTTTGAAGGACGCTTCTTCGACCTCTACCGACAGGCGGTAACCCTACCTTCCGGTCTGCAGCAAGACTGGCAGTTCGTCACCCATCCCGGTGCCTCAGCGATCGCGGCACTGGATGACCGGGGTCGGATGCTGTTGGTACGGCAGTTTCGCCTGCCTATTGGAGATTGGCTCGTGGAATTGCCCGCTGGCCGATTGGAGGCCGGCGAAGCCCCGTTGATCGCCGCCCAACGAGAATTCGAAGAGGAGACGGGTTACCGAGCGGGTAGCTGGGAGCCGTTCTTTGAGGTCATCCCGGCCCCAGGATTCTGCTCTGAGGTCATCCACGTCTTCTTGGCCAAGGAGTTGGAGGTCGTGCCGGACGGGGGTATCGCGTGCGACGACGATGAGGAGCTCGAGTTGCTCTGGCTGAGACCCGAGCAGGTCCTCGAGCTTTCGCCGGTCGACGCGAAGACCCAGCTCGCGGCGTTCAGGCTCCTGGCTCGCTGAGATCCACAAGGTGATCGACACCCGCTTGGGAGCGGAGCACGTGGCCAGATTCGTCCACTTCCAAGAGGGCTCCAGGAAAAACAACGAGCAGGCCGCCGGCACGCGTCAGTTGCGCGGCCTGGGCACCCATCGACGGCATGGTGAATGAGGCCAAGCTGCGTCCGCCCGCACCCCAAGCCACAGCCGCACCGCGGTCGTCGGGAACGACCCAAACGCGTTCCTCGTCGCCTGCCAACAAGGCAGCCCGCGGCCCTACCCAGCGACTCCAGCGCACATTGAGCTCCGGCCCGAGGAGCAGCAACTCCCCGCCATCGCCAAGCCACCACCAGCCAGCATCCGGGCCAGGGGCCAAGGCGCGCGGAACTCTGTTTAGCTGGGCGTGGCGAGCACTGCTCAGCCCTTCGGTCAGGCCAAAGGTCCAGAGTTCCCCTGCCCGATTCGCAACAAGCACCCGGCCGTCGACCTGGGCCAGGTGAGTGGCCCCGGGGAACATCTCTGTGCGAATCAACGCTCCGTGTTCGTCCAGATGGACCAAGGCTCGCGCGGGCGACGGACCCACCAATCCCAGTACGCCACCGTCGGGCAACCCGCAAAGACCTGCGAACTCACCCGCATCAAGCGGCTGATCCCGGACAACTCCAGCGACGATTCGAGTCCACACGGACCCCCCGTGTGCTGCACAACTCGGCGCATTGACCACCCACAGGCCCGTCCCCGCGCGCGCCACGCCCAACGGGCAAGTGACGCCGAGGACCCACTGCGGGAAGAGCTGCGCGTCAAACCCAACGATCCTCCCGCCGGCTCGATCCGCTACCCACCAATAAACGGGCTGGCGAGCGCCCTTCGTCAACCCATGGGATAGGGCCTCGACAATCGGCGTTGGCAAGTGGTGCCCGCAACCGAAAATGGCCAACAGACATCCAAGGCAGAAGGCGCGCACGTGGACGCAGACGTCGAACGCCTGGCTTGGTTTCGCCCTCTGCGAACACCCTGGTCAATGCCGGCACACTCTCCGGACGAATCGACTCGCCCGCTTCGGCTGTACCTAGTGAACCAGGGCGCCTTCCAATGCGAGCAAACGGCGCTTCAGATCAAGCCCACCCGCATACCCACCCAGACCCGCGTGCGCCACAACGCGATGGCAGGGCACGACAATGGGTATGGGATTGGCTCCATTGGCCTGACCCACGGCACGTGCGGCTCCCGCAGGCATGCCGATGGCTCGGGCGAGGTCAGCGTAGGTGCACGTCTCACCGTAGGGAATCTTCAGCAGCGCCTTCCAACAACGGATTTGGAACGGGGTGCCCATAAGATCGAGAGGCAGATCGAATGAGTCGCGCTGCCCGGCGAGGAACTGAGTCAATTGATCCAGATCCACCCCGTCACTCTCAGCCGCAGACTTGGGAACTGGGCAGGGCCCGAGACCGTGGCGTTCGCAGAACTCCTCTAGACCCTCGCGCGCCCCAGTCTCTGAGAGGTGCACAAAGCAAACGCCACGCTCGCTCCTCGCAACGAGAATCCTCCCGAACTCAGTCTCCAGCCAATGGGCGCTCAAACTCTGTCTCATACCCCAGCCCTCCTCTCAAATCGGTGACGGATTGAGGGGATAGAGTAGCAGGTAGACGATGACGCCAGTCAGGGAAACGTAGAGCCAGATAGGCAGGGTCCTGCGAGCCAGGCGCTTGTGGGCATCCCAGTCCTCTCGGCCGGCGAGAACGAGGACCCTTAGCACCATGGGGAGGTTCACGATGGCCAAGAACACGTGGCTGACGAGCAATACCAAGTAGGCCGTCTTCTGCCATCCGACCCTATTGAATTGTGTCGGCCCCTGATCGCGTTGGACGCCGAGGTGGTAGATCAGGTAGCTCGTAAGAAAAACCATGCTGACCAGGAATGCGGCCCGCATCAACAAGATGTGCAACTCGCGGCGCCCAGTGCGGATGGCCCACCAACCAAACAGCAGGAGCAAGAAAGCCGTGCCGTTCAGGGTCGCGTTGAGCAACGGCAGACGCGAAGGCTCGCGAGACGCCCGTGGTTTGCCCGCCAGGTGCAACACACGGTCCAACAACAGATCGAAGCTCGCACCAATGACGCTCGGATCGGTGCCCAGGTTGGCCCGCGCCGCTTCATACCAGCCGGCAATTTGGCCGCTTGGGTCCACAACCGGCAAGCGCGTCCCGTGGGTGATATCGGGCTCCGCAAGGACCGTCTCGCCAGGACCCCTGTGCTCAAGCGGAACCTTCAAGCCCTTGCGAATGAAATCGCCCATGGCCGCCTCTCCGCCGGTCAGGAACAACCAACGCTCGGTGTCGATGTCGAATCGCTGAGCGTACTCGGTTAGTGCCTCAGGCGTGTCATAGTTGGGATCCACCGAAAATGACACGAGCATCGCCCCCGTCCCTTGCAGTTCTTCGTACACGCGCGAGCGCAGATCGGTTGTGAGGCTAGGGCAGGGTCCCGAACAGCGCACGAAAAATGGAATGGCGACCCACGGCGAACCGAGCAAGTCCTGCTCGGTAACTTGTCGACCCCGGGAGTCGGTGAAGTCGAATGGCTCGATCGAGCCGAAGCGCTGGTCCGAATCGGCCGCAGGGGACAGCTGCATGGCTACTGCAGCGGTCTGCAGGAACCCGATCAGAACGAGGGCTAGCGCGGGGGCAGCTCCCTTGCACAACAGTCTGCGCGCCCACCGCATGCCCTTGCGCCTCACTTTCAGATGCTCTCCAGCATCTGGCGAGCGCGTGGGTCCATGAAGACCAACGCGAACTGCAGGGGCAGGTAGATCAAGGAGACGATCAGCAGCGACCGCGCGCGCGGTCTGTTCTCCACCAACATGAAGGCGACGGAGGAGCCCAGGTAGGCAGCGCACAAGATCGACGTGCCAGCGGTGTAGACCACGCTGGCCATGCCCACCATGCTCGGCATGAGTGCCACGGGCGTCAGAAACAACGCGTACAGCATGGCTTGGCGGCCGGCGTCCCCATCCGAGTTGGGACCCGAACCCACCATTCTCAAGCCGGCCTTGGCGTAGTCTTCTCGGTACATCCAGGCGATCGCCATGAAGTGGGGAAACTGCCAGACAAAAAGGATGGCGAACAAGCTCCAGGCCCAGGGCCCGGCTTCGCCTGCAAGAGCGACGTAGCCGATCAGCGGGGGAGCCGCCCCAGGGATCGCTCCGACTGCTGTGTTCAAGCTGCTGACCCGCTTGAGCGGCGTGTAGACAGCCACATAGGTCACGAGCGTCCCCAGGGACAGGGCCGCCGGGACCGCGCCGAAGGACGTGACCAGACCCACGACTCCCAGGCTCCCCAATAGGACAGCTACGGCGATGGCGTGGGAGACCTCCACTTGGCCCGTCACTAGCGGCCGTTTGGAAGTGCGCTCCATCAACGCATCCGTGTCGCGCTCGAGAACCTGATTCAGGATGCTCGCACAGCCCGTCACAAGAGTGACGTAGAGAGCAACTTCCAAGCCCGGGTAGAGGCTCTGTCCAATGCCCTCCGGCAGCAGTGCCCCACACAGAGTCACCACGAACACCATGCAAGCGATGCGCACACGCAGCAGCACCAACCACGCGCGAACGATGGAGGGCTGATCGCGCACGGCGCTCTGGGTCGGTGAGTTCGCTTGGGTCATGGTGAGGGACTACCGGTCCCGATCAGGATCCGCCAGATTCCGCGAGCAGGCGCCGAGACCATAACAAGGCCACGACCGTCCCGCTCAGTAGCAGCGCGCCATTTCCGACGTGCGCCGTGGCGGTAATGCCCTCCGCCGCCGTGACGGCGCCCTCGAACCCGCCGGAGAGAATGAGGATGGCCGCCAACGCTCCTAGCCCCAGAAGCCATTGCAAGATGAGGGCAGAAAGCAGCCAGCGGCGGACAGCCACCACAGGCCTTGGGTTCGGCATCAAGGATAGAGATCGACCCAGGGCAATCCAGAGCATGGCGATAGCGGCCGTCGCCAGCAGGGCACACACGATGTGCAGGAATAGGGGCAGGACACCGCCCGTGTGCCTCAACCAAGCACCGAGCACAACCTGGGTGAAGGTGACCAGGATCGCAGCCGAAGCCAGGAGTGACAGGCCGTTCCTGGACTGACTCGGCACTGAGGGTGCTGTGCGCCAAGCACTCCCGCTCACGAGCCAGAAGATCACGACAATGACAAACACCAGCTGCGCACAGGTCCCGTGCAAGAAAGCAAGCTGCTGGCTGTTCTCCAGTACCCGAGTTCCACCCAGCAGGCCCTGCAGGACGACAGCCAGGTGGGCGCCGATAGCCGCCCCACGTAGGGTGCGTTCACCAGGAGCTCGGCAGGCCAGGCCCAGGGCCACGAGGACGCTGCCAAACAACGCTAGCTGCAGGGGCCCAGAGACCGTCTTGGTCGAGACGACGCAGACAACAAGCCCGACCTCCAGGCCCACCGCTGCAAGGGTCCAGCCCTTCGCAGCTCTGCCACCGAGTGCAGCACTCACTCCCATGGCCAGCAGCGTGAGTAGGCCAACCAAGGTGCCTAGGAGACGGTGACTGTGCTCCTGGGTGACGCCTGTGTTCTCCAGCATCTCGTCCAGGGGATAGCTGAGCATCGAGTATCCGAAGGTCGTCGGCCAGTCATTGACGGCCATACCCACCCGGTAGGTTGTCACAAGTCCGCCGGCGAGCAGCAACAAGAAGGTCGTGCCCATGAGCAGACTTGCCACACGGTGGGTCCAGACCAGGACTCGGTCAGGAGTGCTCATCGTGCGTCATCTCCCGTTCCATGCAATCCCGCTTCGCTCAGAACAAAGTACACGAGGTCCCAAACGGCCTCCTCGCTCATGGACTCGTGGGCAGCAGGCATGATCGTCCCGCTAATGCCAGCCCGTATGCGGCGATACAAGTCGAGCGGTTCGGAGCCGCCGCGGAATCCTCCCTGCCGCAGGTCTCGCGGCTGACTAGGTGCCCCCCACTCATCGCGCACGCGCTCGTTGTGAGAATTGCCGTCGGAGTCCGTGACCTTCTGGAAGACGGCTGGCCCATCCCCTTCGAGCTCCGGGCCGTGGCAGGATGAACACAGTGTCGCGTCACTGAAATAAAGTTGCCTGCCACGCTCGATGCGCTCAGCGACCATCTCTTCTGGCCGAGGCTCCGAAACAGGCGAAAGCACGTGCTGAGCAGCCTCGTTCCAGGCCTTGGACACGTCCGACAGGGCCATGTCGATCACGGACTCGGCCAATTCGGTCTCGCCTCCCTGAACCCACTCCGCAACGAGCCAGCGCTCGGTTTGGCCACGAGCGGCGAGCCAGCGGACGATCTGAGCGAGCCCCTTGCGCTGGGTCTCTTCCAGACGCAAGAAGGAGGGCATGGAGGTGAAAGGCACGCCGTGCTCGAGCGTGCGCTCGATATCCTCAAGACGCGGCGGGTGATCGCGTTCCAAAGCGGTCCATTTGAATTTCCCCAGTCGAAAGTCCGTAGGCGGAGGTGTGAGGAAGTAGGCGCTGCTTCCGTCGCCGCCGCCTTCCACTCCGTGACAGTGCATGCACTGGCTGCGATAGAGCCGTCCAGCGGACTTCAGTTCCAGCGTTCCGGCAGCATCTCCCATCTGAAAATGTTGCGGAAAACGTGGAGCCAAGACGGATCCGAAATGGCTCTCCAGGATGGTCTGCAGCGCGTCCTCCGCCCCCTCTGGATCGGGCGCATGTTCGAGCAGCTCGAGCGACTCAGCGGAGAGCCCCATCGAGCCCGCCCCCACGGCGGGGTCGAAGCCGCAGGCGGCAAACAGGGCAACACTGGCCAGGAATCCAAGGTGGCGTGGACAGGACATCGGACTGAGATACTGGCGGCCATTCCCCACGAGCAAGACGCCCGTACCGGAAATTGGGGCACCTAGTGTCCCCATGGCGGGTCGGGCGTCAAGGGCAGCGGCCGGCCGAGTGCTGGTTCTGACGGGTTCACCGGGAGCCCACTCAGGTTACCCTGCTGCCCTTCCCCTCTTTGGCCCGAGCAACCATGACTGATTCCCCTCTACTCCCCTACCATCAGCGCGCCGGCGCGCGCATGTTGGGCAATCAAGGCAGCACGCTGCTGACCTACGGCGATGTCCCCGGCGAGTACCGAGCCGGCCTCGATGACGCCATACTGTTCGACTGCACGGATCGCGGAATGGTAAAGGTCTCCGGCGCTGACGCGCTTGAGTTCCTACACCGCATCACAAGTTGCGAAGTGCACTCGCTGAAAGTCGGACAGGGGTGCGCGGGCCTCTTGTTGGACGGCAAAGGCAAAGTGCAGCAGATGTTCGACTTGGCTCGCACGGGGGAACAGAGTTTCGACCTGTCCACACCTCCGGGCCAGGCACCAGGATTGGTTTCCGCCCTCGACATGTACCTGTTTGCGGAGGCCGTGGAACTGTCCGACGAGTCGGACAAGCACCTCCCGATCGAAATGGTCGGCTCCCACGCCGGTAGTGTCTTGGGATCAGTCCTGGGTGAGGTACCCGAAGCCCTTCGGTTTCACTTCGAGGACGTGCAATCGGACTGGGGCGACTTGCGAGTCACCAACGTGCCCGTCATGGGCGTCGCAGGTTGGCGCATGGATGGCGCACCCGATTGCATCCTCGCACTCTGGGAGACACTGGCCACGAGCGGAGCGATGCCCGGGGGCCTGGTGGCTCGCGACTGCTTGCGAGTCGAGATGGTCTACCCCCTGTGGGGCGTGGATGTGGATGACACAATTTATCCACAGGAGGCCCGGCTCGAATCTGCATTTTCACTGACCAAGGGCTGCTACATCGGCCAGGAGGTGGTGGCCAAGATCGACACCTACGGGGGACTCAACAAGCGCTTGATGCCCCTGCGCGTCGACCACGACGACCCCGTCGAGATTGGCACGCGCTTGTGGCGTGAACTAGATGGGGAGTGGCGAGACTTGGGAGTCGTCACCTCCTGGGCTTACTCCTTCGCTCTCGACTGTGGAGTGGTACTGGCCTACGTGAAGCGCAAGCACCAGGACGTAGGCACGACCTTTCGGCTGGGCGATGGACCTGCTTGCGTGACGCTTGTGCAGGAGCCGATCCGAGATCAATAGCGATCCGTGTCGAGGCAGAACCTCTCTGGATCGGCCCTAGTCTACGATCGATGCAAACCCTTCTGGGGTTCCGCGAAAGCGTTTCAGGCGCAGGTCGATGCCCACATCCAGGGGACCGGCCGGGAGGATGCCCTGAATGGAAATCGGCACGCCCGTGCTCTTCTCCAACCAGATCGACAGGGAACCGTGAATGCCAAAGAGGCCCTTGAATTTCTCCTGCTTGCCAGACGGAAGAATTGGTGTGAGCTTGACGGCGCGGCAATCAAAGGTGCCAGCCTCAGTGACTAGGCGCTTCTCCTGCCCGAGTGTGAGCGTGACATCCCACCAGCGGTTCTTGTCCAGCATGGGGAACTTGGCTTCTTGAAGACCGGACCCCACCATAGAGCGAGCCAAGTAGATGGCGCTCAACATGTCGACTCCACCTGCTGGAATCTCCTGAACACTGGGCTTGCGCCAATCGCGATGGTCCGCGCGCTTGCAGTTGCCGCAGTGGTGTTCGTCCTTCAGCCAGGTCTCCTGCACTCGGTGTTCGGGAAGCTTGCAGTTCACATCCTGGCAGTGTCCGTCGCGCCGGTAGAGGGAGCTGGGTTTGCCCGCTCGAATTCCATACATGAGCTCACGGCGGCGATTCTCTGTCCCTGCCTGGTTGTCCCTGTAGATCACACGCGGCCATTCTTGGGGCAAAATCCGCAAACGAATCTCGTGCTTGAGCGTGTAGTTCAAACACGAACCGCTTGCCGTGGCTTTTGCCCAACCCACCCGAGGTGCCTGGTCTCCGCCCCCTTCACCAGCCCCGAAGAGAGAGGCCTTGTAGGGTTCTGTACCCGAGCGCAGCTTGAATTCCCCCAATCCCGTCTCGCCTACCAATGGGATGTCTACGAGCACTTCGAAGAAGAGGGCTTCGTCTTGCGGGATGGTGAAACCCAACTCGCTTCCTCTTTCGACCAGCAGACTGCCCCCTGACTTGGGGTCGTCGGATGCGGCGAAACTTGCGCTCACCACGAGGAACAGCAACGTAGCTGCTGTCAGGGGTGAGTGTCTTGATTGGATGCGCATCACGGATAACCCGATCTTCAGGGAATAGGGTGCCAAGGGACGCGGTTCAAGGGTTGCGTGTTTCTTCGATTTGATCCCAAGAGGCCACGCGTTCCTCCGCCATGGCCACGGCAACCCGGGTCGGGGAGGAGTCCTGATCCTTGGCACGCTCCAGGATCTGATTCACGGACTGACCGACACGGTGACCGATATCCTCGGGATCGACACGTCGGTCTTCCAGGTGAAAGTGCACGCCGCGTATGAGGGCTCCGGAGTTCAAGATGAAGTCCGGGACGAGCAGGATCCCCCGGTCGTGCAGATCGTCTCCGTGCAAAGGGCGAGCGAGGACGTTGTTCGCAGCGCCGGCAACGATGCGGCAACTGAGGCGCTCCACCGTCAGATCATGCACGAGTCCGCCCATTGCACAGGGAGCGAACACGTCACACTCCTGGTCTAGTACCGAGGCGGCCTCCACATGCTCAAGCCCCAAGTCAGAAGCCACACGCCGTGCGTGTTCACCGTCGATGTCTGCGCCGGCGACCCGAGCCCCAGTCGCTACGAGACGTTCAGCAAGCAACGCGCCCACGGAACCGAGCCCCTGAACGACGATTCTTCGCTTCGGCCAGTCCTCCTCGCCATCCAAATGCCGCAACGCCTGCGCAATGCCAAAGAACACTCCCTGGGCTGTGCACTCGGGCAAGAGGCCCGGGCCACCCGCCCCAGGGTCGGTAACGAAGGAGGTCCGTTCGACCATCCAACGCAGCTCTTGCTCGCCCGTCCCTACATCAGGGCCGGTATAGAAGATGCCCCCCAGTTGCTGAACCACATCCCCAAGGTGACGGTAGGCGGCCTCCCAGTCCTCTCCACCAGATTCGTGAATCACAATTTTTGCGCCCCCAGCTGGTAGCTCGGCCAGAGCGCATTTGAAGGTCATGGCCCGCGCCAGACGCATGCAGTCCATCAGGGAATCTCTCTCATCCCGGTACGCGAAACGGCGCACCCCCCCAAAAGCGGGGCCCAAGGCCGTGTTGTGAATCGTAAGGAAGGCCTTCAGTCCGGAACGTCGGTCGTGAACGGCGATGACCTGCTCAAAGCCCTCGCGGGCCATGGCATCGAGGATCGGAGGGGACATGCAGCGGGGGGAGCTTGTGCAAAGGGGGCCAGGAGGCCCATCCTAGCAGCCCACCGGGCCCACATTCCTCCCGTTCCAGGGAAGACCCACGCCAGCCAACCGTCCACTGGATCCCATGCAGCCCTCCAATACCCGAGTCCGCCTTACCCTGCTCCTGTCACTGGCCCTTTCAGCTTCTTGCGCGGCCCCCCAGGAAAGCGGCGGCCTAGCTGACGAGCAGGGGGAGTTGAAGGTCTCCGTCTACAACCCGGGAGCCATGCGCGAGCAGTCCTCTATCGGGGTGTTCATCACAACGCTTGATCGGACGATCCAACAGTGGAATCACACTTTCCTCACAGGTAGTCAAGATCGGGATCGGCGCACTCTGAACAGACTCGAGGACACGATCAGGACGCGGGTGCAGAAGCTCTTTGAACCCTTGGTCGCGGAATTGGAATCGGGGCCTCCCTACAACCGCCGTGTGGCCGCCACCGCGTTGGGTTTCGCGGACTCCGAGTTGGCCTTGAATCCCCTTCTGAATGCCCTTTCGGACCCTGATCAAGAGGTGATCAACAACGCGTTGGTGGGTCTGTCCATCCTGTCCTACCCGACGACCCCACTGCAGGGCATCTTGCATCAGATGCGCTTCGGCTCAACTGAACAGATACGAGGCAACGCATCGCTGGCTCTCCTTGAGTGCCTGCAATCCGGTTCGACCTCAACGCCCGAGGTTCTCGAAGCTGCACGAGCTGGATTGCTTGATGACGCGCCCTATGTGCGCACGAAGTCCGCACTGCTCATCGCCTTCGAGAGGGATGTGGATTCCATTGATGACCTTGCCCTCCAGCTCTACGAAGACAACCTCGATTCGGCGGCCATGGCGGCCAGCCGTGCCCTGGCATTTCTAGGGAAGAATGAAATCCGATTCCGAGGACGCTGTGCCCGAGCCATGACGGCCTCCCTAGGAAAAGTGAACGACGCGGTGAACAGCGCTGTACTTCGTGATCTGCAGATCCTCTCCGGTCGCAACTACCCCACGCATGAAGCCTGGGTCCAGTGGTCCCACCGCCTGCCCTAGACAGGCTTTGGAGTAGGCTAGGGTCGATGTCCGCTCCTTCCTGCGCCCCCACTTGCTCGATACTGCTGGCCCTTGCGGCTTGTGGAACTGGCGCGGAACCACAGCTTGAATCCGTCCCCACTCAGCATTCAGAGGAGACGACCGGCGATTCAGTTCTGGCGGGGGCAGCACGGCGCGAGAAGATCGGAAACCTGCAAGGAATCGGACACCTGTCTCGAATTGTGTTTGCCTCGTACCCCGAGCGGCCCCACGAACTCGAGTTGAGTTTCGCATTTCCCGACCGAGCCCGTTCCCAGCTTCGCCCCGAAGGGGCGCGATCTGCCCAACGTGCTCTCTCCTATCGCTTCGGCGATCGAGTTTGGTCAATCGCGCCCGGTCAGAAAGACAGTGAGGAACTCCCCGCGCCTCGCGCTTCTGAAGCCGTACTAGAGTTCGAACTACGCCGTGCTCTGTTTCTTTGGCCCCAGGGGTTTGAGTGGAAGACCCTCAAAGGAAAGCGCCTCATCGCAGACATCACGCCCTTTGGTCATCTGGAGGCTCAGGTCGCTGGCGACGCCTCAGGCCAACCCGATCGATTGGACGCCTATGACGGGCACGGACAGGCGCGCGAGTCGTTCCGCAATGTAAGTTGGGTGGCCGATGGAAGTCGCCTGAGACCTTCGACCTTTGACGTGTATCTGCGCGACAGTCCGGTTTGGGCTGAGGAGGTGCTCGCGGTAGATCGCACCTCCCGCTACCTCGACGCCTGGTACCTGCCGGCCGATCAACGGGAATCGACTCGGGGTCAAGCCGTCCGCACTTGCTACCCGATCCAGCTGGGCTCCCTGGTGCTTGAACGCCATGCGCTGGCTATAGATATGAACCTCGCCCAGGCCATCCGGAAGGCTGAGGGCCTGATTGCCACCAGTTCTTTCAGCCTCTCGCCAAGTCCCCATGTGGAGCTGGAACCTGGAGGCCAGCCGCGGGCCATTTGGCTGGTCTTGGCTGAATCCGAGGGGCTCACTCCCCCACCTGGCTGGGAGTTGCTGCAGGGAGGGCCGGCGACCAGCCGCTTCCTGCCGGAACCCAAGATCTCCAACGCTGACCTGCGCGAACTAGCAGCCGCCGCCGCGGAGTCGCCACGCGCGCTGTTCCTGCGAGTTCAGGCTGGCGGCGAGGCCCCGCGCAGAGCCGAATTGGTGTCCTTGGCGCCTCTCCCTGCCCGGAACGGGCCCGCCCCAAAGTAGGCACAACGAGGGAGCCGTGTCCCCAATAGAGGGCACACCCTGGAGGACAGGTAGGAGGGGAGGATGGCCCAGGCAGAGCTGCGGCCCCCCTCCTTGAGCCTCAGAAGGCCTCCAATCGGTGATTTGGCCATCAACTCGCAGTTCGGCACCGATTTTGCCAATGCTGGGCACGCTCCTCATGCGCGGCTCGCTGCGCCCTCATCTCACGTCCGCTTCCCCCCAGCGGACTGCCCAGGAAGACAGTCATCATGTTGAACCGCCAACGCCTCCTCATTCTGACCTGCGTACTCTCCCCCCTCCTCGTTGCCGCAGACGTAAGCGCCCAAAGGGGTCGCGGGCAGACCGGCCGCAGCACGCCCGTCAGATCCGGATCGAGCGGTCGCTCGACCCCCGCACGCTCCACACCTGTGCGTTCGACGCCCACGCGCCAAACTCCAACACGTTCGACACCTGTCCGTTCGACACCCACACGACAAGCTCCGACCCGCTCGACTCCCGTACGCTCCACGCCCACGCGCTCGACTCCCGTACGCTCCACGCCCACGCGCTCGACTCCCGTACGCTCCACGCCCACGCGCTCGACTCCCGTCCGCTCGACTCCGACTCGCTCGACTATGCCCACGAGCCGCACGAACTACACCCCCACGCGTGGTACGTCGACCCCAGCGACCCCTTCACGATCAGCAGTGCGCCCGACGACGAGCAGCACCCCCACCGTCCGCCCCAGCAGCGGATCGGTTGACCTCAGTTGGCGCGCGCGCGGGTCAAGTGGTGCCAGCGATCTTACGCGACCGACGACTGGCTCCAATGTGATCGATCTCTCCAGTGCCGGCGTGCCCCAGCGTGTGCGCTTTCCCCGCGCAACAAGTGCGTCCGGATCCACAGGCCGCCCCGCAACCACAGGATCTTCCTCCGGTTCCTCGGCGCGCGACCGCTACCTCGGGACACAGTCGATCGACGCCCGTCGCGGCAACCTTGCCCAGAGCCTGCGCACACGCGCAGGCTCGGATACGAGCCGCGCGACTGCCGAGCCCATCGATGGGTACCGCTCGCGCACGGTGTCACGCAACGACATTCTAGACCGCTATCGTCCGAGCGCTCGCGATGTCGCCCGACAGCGTTTGCGCGACACGAGCGACCTGCCCACAGCGTCCGGGCCTTCGCATGAACGGCATCAGGGCCTGACAAACGGAGAACGAGCGGCCAAGCTTCGAGCTTCCATCGGGGATCGGGATAAGCAACGGGCCCAAGCCGTGCGCGATGGCCTCTCCGATCGAGACGCTCAACGTGCCAAGAACGCCCGTGCGGCATTCGCAACAAAGAACGCTGACCGGATCTCCACGGCGCGTAGCAACTACAAGCAGTCTCTGGCTGTCCGCGCCGGACAGGCTGGAACCGTCCTGAACAACAATAGTGGCGTCTACGGCAACAGCTACGGTTACGGATACGGCTATGGCTACCAGAGTGGCTGGTACAACAACTGCTATTGGGGCGGTTGGGGCTGGGGCGGTTACTGCAACTGGATCTGGGGCTGGGGTGGCTACTGCTGGGGCTCCTGGTGGAACTCCTATTGGTACAACGGCGGTTACTGGCGAAGCGGTTATTGCCCGAGCTTCTACTGGTACGGCCCCTTCTATCCGGCCTCTTCCTCGATCGTGTACCAGACGGTCACTACGGACACGACAGCCGACGTGGTCTACATCTACGAAGAGCCCCAAGAAGAGGTCTACGTGGACGCCCCCCTTGCAGAGGGCGAGGTCGTCGTGGCAGAAGATTGGGCTGGCGGAGCTCCTCTGCCCAGCGTGGGAGGCAACCTCAATCGCGCAGCTGACCACTATCTCACGTTGGGCGACCAGGCCTTCCAGGAGAGCCGCTTTGGGGACGCCGTGCACTTCTACGCAAAGGCTGTTGAGTACTCGCCCAAGGACGGGATTCTGTACCTCATCCTGGCCGACGCGCTGTTCGCAACGGGAGACTACCACTACGCCGCCTACGCCCTACGCCGGGCGTTCGAGTTGGATTCTGAACTCGCCCAGAGTGTCGTCGACAAGCACAATTTCTACGCCGACCCCACCGAGTTCGATCGTCAGCTAGCCGTCTTGGAGCTCTACATCCAAGATCACTTCCTCGACGATGATGCGCGCTTGGTCTTGGCTACGAACTACCTCTTCGGTGGGCGACCCGCCGAAGCCGTGGACCTGCTGGAGAACGCCTTCAGCCGTGAAATTACAACGGAACCCGCTGGTGCAGCCTTACTCGAGGCAGCTCGACGCATCCAGTACGGGGTTACCAACCGAGGGAACTGAGAGTGTCCGTATTCGTCCGGGCGGCTCTGGCAGGGGTCGTCCGGACGGGCCGGATCATTGCCTTCGCATCGGAGCTTAGAATCCGAAAATCTCCCGGGGACCCGGGTCCCCCTCAAACACCTCGACCTGGGGCAGGACGCCAAAGCGTCCCTGGAAGCGGGCTTTCAGCACACCCCGGACCTTCTCTTCCTCGCCCCGGCTGACCAGTGTCACAGTGCACCCGCCAAAGCCTGCTCCGGTTAGGCGTGCGCCGTAAGCCCCAGGGCAAGCTTCCGCGGCCTCGACCAGGAGGTCCAGCTCAGGACAGGACACTTCGTAGAGTCGGCGCAGGGATTCGTGCGTCTGGGTCATGCAGTCCCCCATCCCCTGCGAGTTGCCCGCCAGGAGATGTTCACGGGCTTCGAATGTGCGTCGGGTCTCGCGAATGACGTGTTCGGCGCGATTGGCGAGTACTGAATCCAACGAACCTCGGTGATCTTCAAGCACTTCTAGCGGAATGTCGCGCAGGCAAGTTGCCGTCGGGCACGCCATGCGCAGGGCTTCGAAAGCCAAGCTGCACTGTTCCACCCTGCGATTGAATTCGCTGGCCGCGAGAGTTCGTTGAACTCCCGTGTTCGTCACGAGGATCGAGAGGCGGTCGTGATCGATAGGCAGGAACTCAATACTCTCGTCTTTGCAGTCCAGCCAGAGCAGGTGCCCTTCGCGGGCACATCCAATAGCGTACGGATCCATGATCCCGCATTGAACACCAACGAAACTGCGTTCGGCACGCAGGGCAGAGTGCACGCGTTCGACCTGACTGAGACCCAGGTCCCAGAAGGCATCCAGCATGAGAGCCGTGCCGACGCAGATCGACGCTGAGGATGACAGTCCCGACCCTATGGGCAGGTCTCCGCCAAAGAGGATGTCCATTCCGTGCTGCGGCTCCGGGCCGTCTCGTCTTGACTGCCCTGCCATCAGGTCGATCACCACCCCTAGGGGATAGTCCACCCAGCCTCCTAGCGGTGAGTTGGGCAGCCGGTCCAATTCGATCTCGACAACCTGGCTATCGAAAGCTGAGGCCATGCGGAGCAGCCGGTCAGGACGAGTCCGTGCGGCGATGAAGGTCCCTCGATCGATGGCGGTGGGCATCACGGGGCCTCCGTTGTAGTCCAGATGGCCACCAAACAGGTTGACGCGCCCTGGCGAGAAAAAGAACCTCTGCCCCTGCCCCGGGCCATGGCATTGCTCGAAGCGGGCCATGTGGTCAAGCATCTGTTCGAACCTGGCGGGGGGTTCGGTGTGTGTTCCGGGGATCGCCATGGAAGTCGGAGGATAGCGGGGTTGGGCATCCAATTGCACCGACGGACATGAACCCCAATGCGATCCTCCTAGTTCCGGGCGATTCCGTTGCCGAGGGTCCCGGATTCCAGTGCTAGACTTGGGCCACCATGATCCGCTTCGCACCTGGAATGAAACTGGCCCACCAGGGCTCCCTACTTCGGTCACGCTCTCTGCCCGCTCTCCTTCTTGCGTTCCTCATGGGAACCCTGAGTTCTTGCGCGTCATTGAATTTCGAGCGCACAACACAGACTTCCGGAACCTTCGAAGCCACCGGAGTCGCGTTCACAATCTTCAAGATTGATTTGCCCAAGTCCGCTCTGCAGATCACGCGCGAGAATCTGGCAGACGCCAACCTGGCCAATATGCGAATCGACGAAGTGCAGGTGGTTCCAGATCTAGGCTGGTGGAATTGGGTGCTCGACATCATCTCCGTTCGCCGCGCTCGAATCTCGGGACACTGGGGATTCGAAGGTGACGAGACTCCCTAAGATTCAGAGGGCTAGCTAGAAGACAGGAGGCCCCGAGCCTGCAGGTCGTCTAGGGTCTCGTCCAGTATTTGATCGAACGGGGTGGCCCGCCAGCCGAGTTCTTCGCGGGCTAATTTCGAGCAGACGCGCCAATCCAAACCCACCATTCGTAGGGCGCGCGATGTGGTGAGATGCGGTTCGTGGAACAACTCCAGCAGTCGCACGCATCCCACAACCGCAGGCCAGGCGGCATGCGGAATTGAGATCCGTGGAAGCCGGACGGCAAGCCCAAGCAGGCGCATGCGAGCTGCCGCCCGCTCGCATAGCGCGCGCGTACATAGAAACTCATCGGCCAGGATGTAGCGGGCTCCCATGCGACCACGCTCCAAGGCCAATCGCACGCCGCGAGCCGTGTCCTCTACGCCTACCACGCTCATGCCGCCCGGAGGAACCACCGGTCCCAGCTTGCCTCTAGCCAAGGCCACCAGCAGCTTGGCCGTATTGGACGCCTCTCCTCCCGGACCGAAGATGGCGCCCGGGTTAACAACGCGCACATCCAGCTCGCTACTGCGTGCCAGAGCCAACTGCTCGGCCTGGTATTTTGTTTGCACATACTCGACGGGCAAGGTGCCTGCGTTCCACACGCTGGCCTCCGTGGCTCTCGGACCAGAACGGCCATGGCCAACGGTCACGACTGAACTCACATGCACGGCCCGCTGCATCCCTGCCTTGCAAGCTGCGTCGAACACGTGCTGAGTCCCCTCAACATTGACCGCTTGCTGGATCCGCGCGTCTCGGCTCCGGTAGCCAAGCGCCGCAGCATTATGAACCAACCAGGGTGGGGAGACGCTGCTGCTCGCCTGGACAACCCTCTGTGCAGCGCGCCACAGGGTATCCTGATCCAACAGATCCCCTCGAAGAAGTATGGCGCGCGTCCCCCTCAGGACGCGGGTATCTGAATTCGGGCGAACAAGCGCGTACACCTGATAGCCCTGAGCATCCAGTTCGCGGCAAATCGAGCGACCCAAGAATCCAGTGGCCCCAGTCACGAGCACGTGACCCAGGTCGGTCATGGCGCGGATCCTGTCTCTGAGTCGCCGGCATCCAACAGGCCGGAGTTCGAACTCATGCGCGGCAACGTCACCCGGGCCACTGCTCCCTTGCCATCGGGAGCGTTCTCCAAGGAAATGCTGCCGCCCGAGTCTTCCACGACTCGACGTGCAATCGCCAAGCCCAAGCCCGTGCCCGCCGTGCGCGTGGTGAAGTGCGGTTCGAACAAGTGACCCAAGGCTTCCGCGGAGATGCCCGGACCGGTGTCGTGCAGTTCGAGCCGGATCTCCTCCTGGGTGGTTTCGATTTGTGTGCGCAGTTCGCCTCCGCTGGGCATGGCGTCCAGTGCGTTCGCCACCAAATTGACCAGCGCGCGTTGCAGTTCTGATTGGTTGGCCTGGGCCAGGGGTTCAAACTCACCGACCACTGCAGGCGCCCCCAATTCCACGGATTGATGCTCGGCGACAGCTCGGTGCAGTTCGAGGGTGTCGAGCAAAACGTCCTGCACATTGACAACGGCGATCGCGTGAGGGACACCAGCCAATGCGGTGAAATCTCGGACGACCTCACGCATGTTCTCCACCTGGCGCTGGATAACGTCGATGGTGCGCTGAAGGATTGAATCGAAGTCTGGACTGCCCTCATCCCGACTGCGCCGAAGCAGCCCCAGGGTCAGGCTAATGGGCGTCAGTGGGTTCTTGATCTCATGCGCCACTTGCCGCGCCATCGCGCGCCAAGCAGCTTCTTTCTCGGCCTGCAGGAGCTGCGCCCGATTGGTCTTGAGCTCCTCCGTCATGCGGTTGAAAGACTGCGCCAATTGCCCGAGTTCGTCTCCGGAGCGCACCTCGATGTGAACGTCTAGGTCTCCGTGCCCTACCCGATCAAAATGCTGCTCTAGCTCGCGGATTGGTTTTGTGGTGCGGTGCGCGATGTAGGCCGTCAGGAACACCGTCAGCAGCAAGATGGACACGGAGAAGGTGATCAGCCAATTCGACAGCCCATGGACCGGAGCGAAGATGTCGACCTTGTCCACGCCGATACCCACGACCCATCCGAACCCTCCCTGATCGGGTCCCTTGCAGTGCCTGAAGGCCGCCTTCTTCTGTTTGCCTTGGAACTCGTAGTCCGGGTACATGCCCCACCTGGCAGAGCGCGCGGCGGCGGCCATCACGCGCAGTTGTCCGTCCTCGAGGGCATCAACCTTCTGGCCGTACAGGTCGCGATTCGGATGCGCGATGATTGTGTTGGCGTCCGCTTTCCAGATCCAGGCGTAGGAGGACGCGTACTTGTCCTCCGCACTCACGTCCGAGAATCCGCCCTCGAGCCGCCGGACGCCGAAACTGCCGACATCATTCTGAATGTGCTTCCAGTTCATCAGGGCCACAATCACTCCGACCGGACCCTCCTGGTTGGCTTGAGGCTCGATGCGTCGTACGAAGCTGACGTAGTAGTCTCTGGTTCGCGTGCTTGAGGACGAAGCATCTGCGGGCGGCGCAGGGTCGAAGCCGAGGCTGTGAAAATCCACCTGCGAAACACCTTCCTGCATGGCTTCCACGAACCAGGGCGCTGTAGAGAAATCAGTGGAGAAGAAGTAATTCTCAGCCACCGATCCGACATGCTCACCGCCAGGCCCGACCGTGTTCATGCCCACCACGCGACCCGTAGTGTCCAGAGCCAACACGTAGTCGTAAACCTCACGCACGCGGACGAGTCGATCGAAGATCAACTCCACATTGACCTGGAAGGTGCCCCGATCGTCGTCCAGACCATCCACAAACCAGTTGACCTCCGGAATATCGGAGATGAACCCTACGTCGTAGCGGTGCTCAGCGACCTCCTCATCAATTCGGTCGCCCAAGTTCCCAACCATGGACAGCAGGTGAAAGCGCACGACGTCGTTCCCAAGGCTCTCGGTCACCTTCGTATTCACGAAGTAGGCAAAGACCGCGAAGGGAACGACAACGGCGGCCAAAACCGCCAACAGCCACTTGGTCGAGATGCGCCGTATCATCTCCGGCTCACTCTACCCCCCGTTCCACATGAACGCGCAATCGGATCTGCTCAATCGTCATACTCTCGGTGCCCCTCGAGAAGTTGAGGATGGTGACACCCATTGAGTGAGCCTGAACCCCGCCGTATCCTGCTCCTGCGCCTGTCCCATCTGGGGGATGTCGTGCACGCACTACCCCTCTTCCACGCCCTTCGCGGTCGCTGGCCCGAGACCAAGCTCGCTTGGATCTGCCAAAGAGAATTTGCGCCGCTGCTTCAAGGGCTACCCGGCCTGGACGAGCTGTTGATCTTCGACAGACGATCGGGGTGGCGGGGAGTTTGGCAAGCTCGGCGCGCCATGTTGGATTTTGGGCCCGACTTCGCCGTCGATGCCCAGGGCAACCTGAAGAGTGCGTGTCTCTCACGGTTGTCCGGAGCGTCTAGGCGACTTGGACTCGCGCGTCCCCATTGGCAGGAACGTCTGGGTGCGATGTTCATGACGGAGCTTGCGGGCCTAGCTCAGGGCCGCCACGCGCTTCACAAGACTGCCACGCTCATGCAGGCGCTCGGTGGCGGGGACACGTTGTCCTTCGAGCTGGGCCTCTCGCCCTCCACCCTGGACCAAGGCGCTCAGCGCTTGAAGGAGATGTTGGGAACAGGAGAGTCTGCGCGGTGGATTCTGCACTTGGGTCGAGCCGGAGATCCACGTACCTGGCCTGCCGAGCGCTTCGCACGCTTGGCCCGTGAGCTCGCCGCGCTTGGGTCACGGGTCTTGATCCTCTCGGGACCCTCCGAAGCGGCCGTCGGCCGACAGTTGGAACACGAGCTGGCTACCGAGCAGGGGGTGCGACACTGGAGCGGCCAATCGAGCCTACGTCAGCTGGCAGGCTTCCTGACCGTGGCAGCAAGAGAAGGCGTGGGCCTGGTTGCGGGCGATTCTGGCCCGAGCCACCTCGCGGCAGCCTGTGGTGTGGGCGTGCGCTTCCTCTCCGGCCCTCAGGACCCCGACCTGACAGGGCCCTGGCCTCTAGTGGATGCACCCGATTCCCCTCACAGAATCTTGCGCGCGGCCCCTGATGCTCTGGCGCCCATCACCGACCTTACGGTGGAGGATGTCTTGAGTCTCGTTCACGGGTGAAGCTGGGGCCGGCGGACTAGCGCGCGGCGCATCGGGCGATCACAATGCCGCCGATGCGCATGATTCACTACTTCGGTGCCGCGGCTCTGACGAGCATCGTAGCTCTGCTAGTCTCCGCATGGCTCGGGATCTCGGGACAATTGGACGTGCACTTCCGCGTGGCTCTTGTAACGGCGATCCTCACGATCGGAACGCACTCCCTGTTGATCCTGTTCATGATCATCACGGGCCGCATCATTCGCGAGGCCATGTTGAGTCGAGACCTGCCGGGAGAATTCTTGGCCGAGCTCAACGCTTTCTTCAAGCGCAAGAAGGCTTATCCCGCCGCACTCTTGGGGGCCGTATCCATCGTGGCCGCTGGGGTGCTCGGAACGGCTCAGGCCAGTGTGGGCTTGCCCGCAATGACGCACATGCTTGTTGGAGTCTTGGCCCTTTGTGTCAACTTCTTCGCCATCCTTGTCGAGACCCAGGCCGTGCTTTCCAATCAGAAGCTGGTGGATCGAGTAGCCGCCGCCCTGGACACCTTGGATCGGACCCTCGAAGAGAGCGGTGAGCCACCCGTCGAAGAAGATGTCGATCCGCGCGCCAAGTCGCGTGCGGCGATGGCCGTGGCGCTAGGCGCCTGGGCGCCCTACCTCTACTGGGGGCTGATCGAGTGGCGCGGCGACTTCTCCCAGGTGTCCATTCACCCCTGGCTGGAGATCAGCATCGTGGGCTTCTTGGTCTGGGGCCTCGCTCGCACGGCCTTGGAGTCCGTGCGACAGTCAGAGACTGAGCAGTCCTGAGGGCCATCCCCTCAAGCCCAGTCAGGATCCGTCTGCTCCAAGCAAGGCCTGCACGTCCTTGTACCCTGGCCAGATGAACTCGATCTGGCGTAGCAGTTTCAGGCGTTCCTCGCTGTTCGTCTCGGAGCTCTGGGCCTCGTACAGCGACTGCACCTTGTCCACCGCCCCTTGCAGCGTGTCGAGGCGCGTGCGGACGTCTAGGTAGAAATCCTGGGTCTCCAGAATCCGCTCGTACTCAACAATGGCCTCGCTGAATCGGAAGTCGTGCTCGAGGTTTACAGCCAATTCGTAGGTCTGCTGGGTGCGCGCCTGGGCGAGTTGGAGCAGGGCGCGATCAAACTCCGCGACCTGCATCTGAGTCTTCTCCCGGCCGGCCAAAAGGATTTCCTTGGCCTCTTCCCACCCTTCCCTCAGCACCCACATCTCGCCCTCCTTGAGCGTCTCAAACGCCTCGGCCTCCAAGCGCATCCGCGCCAAACCGTCCCGCGCCATTTCGTTACTAGGGTCACGGTCCAGAGCAGTGACATACTCCACGCGCGCGGCGGAGAAGAACCCCTGCGCTTCTAGGCTCATCGCACTGGCCACATGACGACGGGCAATTTCGGCCCGAACTTCGATCAATCGCTCTTGGGCTCGTCCTTCTCCGTGTGCGTACTTGTCCGAGTAGCTGAAGCGACTGCCCGCTACTTCCAGGTTTCCCGAGCGGAGCTGGCCGATACCCGCGTTGTAGTACTCCTCAGCCAACTCAGAACGAAAGGCCAACCGTCGGTCGATATTTTCAATCTCATCGTCCAGCCCCGGCACGGAAGGATCGTATTGTTCCGCCTGTGCGAACGCCTCGCCCGCACCCACCAGGTCCCCGACCGACATCCTCTCCGTGCCCTCCTTCAGCCACCCCATCGCGATCTTCGTGCGAGTCTTGTCGATCCACTGCTGGGGTTGATCGGGAGTCCGGCCCAGGCCCGAATCGCTCGAGGCTGACGGCCCGTCAGTTTCCGGGGATGAAGACATCGCCTGGGCCTGCTCGAAAGCAGCCAGGGCCTCAAGGTCCTGTCCCACGAAACTCAAACGCCTGCCGCTGTCCATGAGCAATGCGATGGACGCAAGGCGATGGTCTTCCTTTGCGTAGGCATCCTCGGGATGGGCGACGACACGGGCTTTGGCCACTTCTACCGCGCTGCCATACCGGCCAGCGGCAACCAATTGGCGCACTTCTTCTGACCCAGACGTCGCGGGTGCCAAGGCCTGGCAAGCCAGGAGTCCTGGCCAGGCCAGGAGAAGGAGGCGGGCGTGGGGTCGGAACGGGGTAGACAGGGCCATGGGCGGTGGTGGGTTGGGGGGCGCTTGGAGTCGGACGCTCAGACGGGGAGCTTCTTCCCCGAATCGGGGCGTGGGGACTGGGTCCCAGTCAGGTCCGGACCGAATCGACGAGGGCGGCCCCCAAGCTGCCAAAAAACAGGACCGGCAACCAGGAGGCCAGGATGGGTGAGAGCCCGCCGGACAGTCCGAAACTGCGCAGGACGAAGTCGATGCCGAAATAGAACACGCACAGCAGACCACCCAGGGCCATGCGCTCGCTGCCTCCCCCGCGCTCGAAGTCGAACATGAGCGGCAGCCCAACCAGCAGGAGCACCAGGTTCGCCAGGGGGAAGGTCAAGTGGTAGTGCCAGAGTGTCTTCCAAGCCGGGTTGTCCGGCTCCCGGCGCATGAGTTCCTGAACCTCACTGAACGCCAACTCCAGAGGTTCGGTCTGGGCCCGATTGTAGGTCAGGGCAATGCTGGGCGTCATGTCCACCCCTTCGAGGCGTTTCACTTCTTCCACCTCAGTCTCTTCCTCGGATATCACCTGCCGGCGTCCGTCCACCAGTCTGAGTTCACCATCCACCCACTGACCTCGGCTGGCGCGCGTGCTGGTGTACGAATCTCCTTGGCGTTGGCGCACCTGCAAGCCGACCACGCGCGGTTTGCCCGAGCCACTCCCCGCCGGGATGAACCGATCGAGCACGACGATGCTGCCCGACACATCGCGTACGACCAAATTCTCGATCACTCGTTCATGGCGGTGGTTCTCCAAAAAGTCCACGAGGGCGTCGCGTTGTTCGGCAATCCCAAAGCGCACGCCCTCGCGCAGGACGAACATCCCCAGAGCAATGGCTGCACCGCCTATGTAGACGGGCAAGAGCAGCCGGTGGACCGAGACTCCAGCAGATAGGATTGCAACGACCTCGTTCTTGCGCAGCAACCGATTGACCGTGAACATGCCAGCGATCAGGGTCACAAAGGGGGCGATCTGAAGGAACTGGTAAGGGAGGTTTAGCATCCCGTACTTCAACACCATCCAGAACGTAACCTGGGTTCCGTCTTTCCACGGCTCGAAGTACTCCTCCACGTTTCCAGCCATGTCCATGATGACGAACATCCCGACCATCAAACCTAGCGTGGCGCAGTAGCTGCCCAAGAAGTGAGCACCGACGTAGCGGTCTAGCCGTGAGCGAATGCTGAGCTTGCGTTTGGAATTCATCGCTTCAAAGCTCGATGAACGAACGGGATTGCGATCAGACACCCAATCACCGTGGGCGCCCAGGCGCCTGCGGCCGGGGAGAGGAAGCCTCCCGTGCTGAGGTCCTTGGCCAGGCGCATGTTCAGTAGATAGTGCAGCAGTCCATATCCGGAAGAAACGGCCAAAGCGCCCAGCTGGGTGCCCTTGCGGAGGATCAAGCCGGTCGAAACACCCAAGAGCATGAACAGGAAATAGGCCGAAGACAGGACGTAGCGGTAGTGGATTTCGAAGCGGTAGCGGTCTTGCATTCCGGCGGGAACGTCACCCGTATCCAGACTGTGTTGGATTTGCCGCGAGCTGAGGTAGCGTGGCCGCACTGTGGTCTCGAGGCGCTGGCTCTTGAGCTGGTAGTCGAACCCGATCCACTCGAACGTCTCCGTGCTACCGTCCACGGGGTCGACAGCCAAGAGATCGGTCATCTCCACGGTCAATTTCCCATCCTGTACCCGCATGCTGGCCGTGCGCGCGTGGTAGTCGCGCTTGGGGCGGCCCGGCTGTTCCGGCTCGCGCACGTAGACTTCGTGCAACAAGCCCGTATCGGGATCGTGGTAGAGAGCCTCGACCAAGACTCTGCCAAGCTTCAAGTGCGTACGTCCCGGTCCCAAGTTCCCGATGGAAGACGCCACCGCTTGGATCTTTAGCTCGCGCAGTCTCTCCTTCATCTGGGGCAATTGGGTCGACACCATCCAGAAGGTCAGGAGAGCCAGCGCGCTGGCCACGATGCCCGCGGGCAACAACATGCGCAGGGGGCGGATGCCCGTCATCTGGATCGCAGTCCATTCGCGGTCCGCCGCCAGCCGCCCGTAGGTGGCCACGCAGGCCAACAAGAAACACATCGGCAGCACGTAGGGCACGAGCGTCTGCAAGGTCAATGGCAACAGCTTGACCAGCACGATGAGATCCGCATTAGGCAGCTTTTGCAGGGTGCTCACCGCGATCCCGGGTAACGCCACAATCAGCAGGCCCCCCACGGAGAAAGCACAGGCGACAACGAGTTGGCGCAAGATGTAGAGCTGGAGTTTCATGGGTGCTAGGACGCCACAAGGCTACTGACCTGGTGCGAGCCTGTCACACTACGCGGAACAGTCCCAGCCCTACGCAGCGGAGCCCATTTCACGCTTCCCGATAATTCGCCGGATGGCCGGTTTGGAAGACCACGACGCGCTGCCCCTCGACAATGTGTCCAGTAGCCCTGAGATCCCCCAGAGCGAGCAGGCAAGCAGCACCTTCGGGACCCACGCTGAGCCCCTCCAGTCGCGAGGCCCGGTCAATCATGTCACCCACACGGTCTTCCGCCACGGCTACGGCCTGCCCCCCGCTCTCGCGTAAGGCGTCCAGAATGAGGAAGTCCCCCACGGCCTGGGGAACGCGCAAGCCCCAAACACGAGTGTCGGGGTTTTCCCAGGGTTGCGCGTGGGTCTGGTCTCGATCGAATGCGCGTACGATCGGTGCGCAGCCGGCCATCTGGACCACCGCAAACTTCGGACGTTCGGATCCGATCAGTCCAAGGGCCTCGAGTTCGTCGAAGGCCTTTTGCATCCCGATGATGCCCGTGCCACCTCCGGTGGGGTAGAGGATCCAGTCAGGCAGTCGCCAGTTGAGCTGCTCCGCCAATTCGAGCCCCATGGTCTTCTTGCCCTCGACGCGGTAGGGCTCCTTGAGTGTCGAGAGCATCCAGAAGCCATCATCGAGTTCCGCCAATCGGGCTCCCGCCTCGACTAGCGTGCCCGGCACAGAGTGGATTTCGGCGCCGAGTTGGTGGCAGCGTTCGAAGATGACCGGTGGCGTGTCCTCTGGCATCGCCACCCGACAGGGCAACCCGCCGGCCGCCGCGTAGGTCGCCAATGCGATGGCCGCATTGCCCGCGCTGGGTAGTTGGACTCCGGGAGCGCCGAGTTCGCGAGCACGATTGACCGCCAGAGACAGGCCACGGGCTTTGAACGAACCCGAGGGGTTGCCACCCTCCTCCTTGATCAAAACCTCTACCCCTTCCGGCCCAAGGCGCTGCGCGCGTATTAGCGGCGTACCACCTTCGCCCAGGTCAATGCGAGCGTCGAAGTCGCGCATGGGCAAGAGCTCGCGATAGCGCCATAGGGTCCAGGGCCTGCTGGCCAAGGCAGCCCGAAGCGCATGACCCTTGTCGAGATCGAGCTCATAACGCACGAGCCACGGCTTCCCGGCAGGCGACAGAAAAGCGGGCTCGTCAAGGGGAGCGCTCTGCCCGGTCTTCGAACACTCGAGCGAACTCGCCCAGCGTTCATTGATTCTGTTGCCCAGCGTCATGGGTAGAGAGGATAGGTGATTCACCCGCAGGAGAACTACGAATAGCAGCCGCGAAGTGCGTACGGCACGCAGATCCGCTGGGTCCTCTGACCCTCTTACCCAAGTTCGACGCCTGGGCTGGGCGCCCAATTCCGGGGCTTCCTATGATCCCCCTCCCCGTTTCGCCGTCCTCTCCCTATTCGGAAAGTCAAAATGCCCACCACTGCCAAGTTCCTGCTATGTGCCGCCTTGTTCCCTTGGATGTCCGTCGCCGGCGCCCAGACCGACCCCTCGGCTGTCATGCTGCGCTATCCCGACGTTAGCGCAGAGAACATCGTTTTCCGATACGACACGGACTTGTGGTTGGTCGCCAAGGAAGGCGGCCAAGCACGGCGGCTTACGTCTTCTACGGGCGGCGAGAGTTTCGCCAAGTTCAGTCCGGACGGCCAAAGTGTCGCTTTCATGTCCGAGTACGACGGCGGTTCGGACCTGTACACACTCGCACTTGACGGTGGAGTGCCCGTACGCGCCACCTACCACTCCGACCGCGAGACGCTCTGCGACTGGCACCCCGACGGTGAGCAGTTGCTCTTCTTTTCGAGCGAAGTCTCGGGTGTCCGCCGAGCGCCGAAGATGTTCCTTGTTTCGCGCCATGGCGGTTTGCCCCGTCCGCTTCCGATGGCCTACGGCACCTTTGGTGCGATCGACGAGAGTGGCGAATGGGTGGCCTACACTCCCAACAGCCGTGAATTCCGCACCTGGCGCAGGTATCGGGGAGGCATGGCCCAGGACGTCTGGCTCTTCAACCTGAACACCAACGAGTCCGTGCAGTTCACGAAGGATCCTGGAACGGATTCGATGCCCATGTGGAACGGGCGCAACGTGATTTTTCTGTCTGACCGTGGGGACAAGGGCATCATGAACCTCTACTCGCGCAATATCGACAGCGGCACCACGCGCCAGCTCACGGACTTCTCCGTCTCGGGGGTGCGCTTCCCTTCCGCAGGTCCCGACGACGTGGTCTTCGAAGCCATGGGCAAGCTGTACCGCTACGAATTTGATGGGGGTGAAGTGGTCGAGGTGCCCGTCACGATCCCCATGGATCGGCCTGCCCTGCGGCCAGCTCATCGGGACTTGGAAGGCTCTACTAGCGGCCACGCGATCGCGCCCCAGGCCAAACGAGTCGTCGTCGAGGCACGTGGCGAGATCTTCACGGTCCCCGTCGAGGATGGTGTGACACGCAATCTCACGCGCACGAGCGGGGTGGCGGAGCGCTATCCCTCATGGAGCCCGGACGGCAAGTGGATTGCCTACTGGTCCGATCGCAGCGGGGAATACGAACTGACCCTGCGCCGCTCAGACGGGAAGACCTTCGACGGGGCAGATGAGAATGGTGAACGCCAGCTGACCTCCATGGGTGCAGGCTGGAAATACGCAGCATCCTGGTCTCCCGATTCAGAGAAATTGTGCTTCGCCATGCAGGGCGGAGAACTCTACGTCTACCTGATGGAAGGCAAAGAGTTGCTCTTGGTGGATACGAATCCGACCTACGGCCAGCTGTCCATGGACTGGTCGCCCGACTCGAATTGGCTTGCCTGGTCCCGCGAGCACTCGCAGAGCCACAACAGCGCCCTGCAACTCTACGACCTTGGAAAGCGTGACCACCACGAAGTCACATCGGGCATGTTCAACGACAGCAACCCGACCTTCGACCTAGCGGGTGATTGGCTGTTCTTCGCGTCGCAGCGCACTTTCAGTCCGACGTATTCTGAGTTTGACACGACCTGGATCTACACCGACTCCATGAACCTGATGGCCGTGCCCTTGCGCACGGATGTGGAAAACCCCTTTGCTCCCTCAAACGACGAAGAGCCCATCACTGGAGAAGTGGAGGATGAGGGTGAAGAAGGAGGCGCCGACCATGACGCAGATGAAGGGGAGGGTGACGATGACCTCGAGACGGCCGAAGAGGATGAGCCTCTCCGCATCGACGTTGATGGCTTTGAAGCCCGCAGCATCCAGTTGCCCGTAAGCGCCGGCAGTGTCCGAGCCCTCAAGGGACTCAAAGGCAAGTTGCTGTACATGTCGGGCGGAGGCAGGGGGCGCGGCCCCTCAGGGGCTGGGCTTCGGATTTACGACCTGGAAAAGAAGAAGGACTCGGAAGTCCTCTCCGGAGTCCGGGGCTTTGATCTCACTCCGTCCGGCGAGAAGCTCCTCGTCCGGGTGTCTGGTGGAACGGCGGTGGTCTCCCCCGCTCCCGACCAAAAGACCGAGGACTTTGTGGATTTCTCCGGCGTGGCCGGGGTTTTTGACCCAGCCAGCGAGTGGCCCCAACTGCTCAATGACGTGCACCGCATCTACCGAGACTGGTTCTACGATCCCAACCTGCACGGCGTGGACTGGGACGGAATCCGAGACCGGGCTTTGGCGGCATTGGACTTTGCCACATCTAGAGAAGACGTGACCTTCCTGGTTGGGGAGATGATCTCTGAGCTGAACGTGGGCCACGCCTACAACCGCCCTGCACCGGGCGAAACCCCTGACGGACCTGAGGGTCCCAGGCCCGGATTGCTGGGATGTGATTGGGAACTCGACCAGGGCGCCTACCGTATCGGCCGCATCCTGGGCAGTAGTTACGACTCCGACGTCCGTTCACCCCTTTCGACCCAGGGTGTCGACGTGAACGCGGGCGACTGGCTACTCGAAGTGAACGGTGTCGCCGTGGACTCCGCGCTTGCCGTTCACGCGGCGTTCCTCGGAACCGCCGGGCGCGAGACGCTCATCACGGTGAACACAAGTCCCAGCCTCGACGGCAACGAACGCGTCGTTGTGGTTCGTCCCATGTCCAACGAGGGTCAACTGCGCTACAGAGACTGGGTCGCCGGACGGCGAGCACACGTCGAGCAGGCGTCGGGTGGCCGTGTCGGCTATGTGCACGTTCCTGACACGGGCCGGGGCGGTCAAAACGAATTGCTGCGCCAATTCATGGGCCAACGGCACAAGGATGCCCTGATCGTTGACGAACGCTGGAACGGTGGCGGCCAGATCCCCACTCGCTTCATCGAGCTGCTGGATCGGCCCGCGACCAACTATTGGGCAACCCGCTCCGGACGCGCGTGGGAGTGGCCGCCGGTGGGTCACCGCGGCCCGAAGGCCATGCTGATCAATTTTGCGGCGGGTTCTGGCGGCGATGCCTTCCCCTATTACTTCCGCCAGGCTGGTCTCGGAAAGTTGATCGGAACCCGTACCTGGGGCGGGCTGGTAGGAATGTCCGGCAACCCCGGGCTAATTGACGGCGCGGCCCCCTCAGTCCCCACCTTCGGTTTCTTTGAGACCGACGGAACTTGGGGTATCGAGGGTCACGGAGTAGACCCGGACATCGAAGTCATTGACGACCCGGCCAAGATGCTGAATGGCGCAGACCCGCAGCTCGATACGGCGATCGCCCACCTACTGAAGGAGTTGGAGACGGGTGCCCATCAAGCGCCCGATCGTCCGACCTACCCCGACCGCAGCGGAGCGGGTATCTCCGACGAAGACAAGTAGAGCGCACGTCAGTGCCCGTGACATCCGTTTGGGATGTCACGGGCAGTCGTGACGCCTTGCGCCGACTGCCGCTGGAATACTCACTGCTCGTCGGCCGGAGTCCCCGTCGCTCGTTCGGGCGCGTTCTTTACGTGCACATCGAACCAGTCGATCATCTCGGCCAGGGTGTGCAGCACGGACTCGCGGGCACGATAGCCGTGGCTCTCGTTGGGCAAATAGACCAACCTGGCCGTGCCCCCATTGCCCTTGATGCCCTGGAACAGGCGTGACGACTGCAGCGGGAACGTGCCCGAGTTGTTGTCAATCTCACCGTGGATCAGCAGGATCGGCTCGTCGATCTTGTCGGCGTGCATGAAGGGCGATATGGCAAAATAGGCCTCAGGCGCCTGCCACAGAGTGCGGCGTTCCGACTGGAATCCGAAGGGAGTCAAGGTGCGGTTGTACGCACCGCTGCGAGCAACACCGGCCCTGAACAGATCGCAGTGAGCCAACAGATTGGCCGTCATGAATGCGCCGTAGCTGTGACCAGCCACACCCACCCGGTCGGGATCTGCGACGCCCATTTCAACTGCCTTGTCGATGGCAGCGGCTGCGGCGGCCACGATTTGATCAATGAACGTGTCGTTCATGGTCTCGGGGTCGCCAATCACAGGCATCGTGGCGCCGTCCATGATTGCGTAACCCTGCGTGAGGAAGAACAAGTGCGACGAACCGCCGATGCGCGTGAAACGGTAGGGACTACCCCCCACTTGGCCAGCGGTCTTCGGATCACTGAATTCGCGCGGATAGGCCCATACCACCAGGGGCAAGGGTGTGCCCTTCTCGTAGTTCGCTGGCAGGTAGAGGGTCGCGGAGAGCGGCACTCCGTCAGCGCGCTCGTAGGTGACGAGCTGCTTGGTGATCCCTCGAATCTGAGGTGTTGGGTCCTTGAACTGCGTCAATGCCTCCAACGAATCCCCAACGTGTCGCCTGTAGTTGGGCGGTGACGTTGGACTCTCAAAGCGAGTGATGAAGATAGGACCGGCGGCGCTGATGTCGGTGAGTGCCGTCACCGACTCGTAGGTCCCCTCAGAGCAGCGCCACAGTCGTTCACTCTCTAGGGTCTCGAGATTCTGACGGTCCAAGAAAGGGCGCGCGCCGCCCGGGCCCGCGCCTTGACCGCTACGGTGAATCCACGGTCCGTCCAGCCTGATCACGCGACTGCCCCGAGCATCCGTGATCGTCAGCGGCGATCCGAGGTCCGCGTAGCGGTCGTTGTTGCTGCGATCTTCAACCAAGCGGGCCTCTTCCTCTGGGTTGTCAATGTCACGCAGCCAAGTGGATGTCCAGCGCCGATGGCGGTCGTACTCACTGACGAGTGCCCGACGCCCGTCCGCCAGCCAACTGACTCCACGCAGCCGAAACTCACTGCGGAAGGCCTCTCGCGGCTCAGCGGTGAACGGCTCGGCGACCATGAGTCCATCTCTGTGGGCAACCTCCCGTTCGGGATCTCCCCCGTCCAAGGCCTCGGTCCACACCAAGGTCGCGTCATGACCCGGCCGCCAGCGGATGCTGCGGGGACCCGTTCGCACGCCGTGCAGGGGAATTCCCTCTGCGATGGGCACCTCAACGATGACGCGCTCGCGCTGCCCGCGCGCATCCCACACTTCGACGGTGTGCCCGAAAAGATAGGCCGGCATGAGGTACGAGAAGGGTCGGCGTATCGTCGTGACCAACAAGTGATCACCATCTGGGGACGGGGAGATGGAACTGTGCAGGGCCGCAGCCGCAATCTTCGTGCGGACCCCGCTGCCAAGCTGCACTCGATTGATCTCCGTCGTCGCGAAGTGCTCAAAGAGCGCTTCGTCATGGGGGCTTGAAAGGAGGTCCTGATAGGTGCGCAGGGGAGTGTTCGAACCGCTAGTTTCACGAATGCTCGGACCGGTCGGAACCTTGGGCTCCGCCGGTGCCGGCCCACGACCCTCGGGAACTTCAGTCACAATGAGGCTCTGCCCATCGGGGCTCCAGGTGTAACCTGAGGTGAGCACCGACGAGAGTCGATCGCTAACCTCAACCGCTTTGGTGGGTTCCGCAACCGAGGCCACCCACAGGGAAGTGCCTCCGTCGGAGACCAAAGTGAACGCAAAGTGCTGTGAGGTGTGCGACCATGAGGCACCGACAAGCCGTGAGCCCGAGGGCAACTCGACGCGCGTCTCCACTTGTCCCGAGAGATCACGCAGCAGCAGGCCTCTGTTGAAGGAACTGCGGTGGCGAGAATTCGTCGTGGGATCGATGCGCATGCCCGCCAGCCGCAACATGGGTCGCGACACGTCCGCAATGGTCGGCAGCGTGTCGGGCTCGACGACCAGGAACCAGCGGCCGTCGGGACTCAAGTCGAGGGCGGGTGACCTGGGTGCGTCGACAATCTCGACAACTTCAGGAGGCGGCAGCCGGTAACCGGCGCCCTGGGTGCCGAGCGCGGATGTAACCGGGATGCCGGACAATGCCAGGGTCAGCAACAAACGACTCATGGACAGATCCTCTTGTGTTGGGCCTGCACCCAGTAAGCGCGTGCGCTCGTGGGTTGCGGGGGTGGTGTTCGCGGTCGGACGCAAACGGGAGGGGGAACTTGGGAAGATACTCGCAACTCCAAGAACCGCCAATGAAGGAATCCCCTTGGCAATTCAGGCTTCTCCTGAACTCACGCTCTCGATCCGCCGCGCTGCAGCGGGCCAAGTACCGGAGTTCTATTTACCCGCTCGATACCGAATTTCTCCGCCCACAAGAGTCATGGCCACGCTTGCCAGCTCAAGATCTTCGTCCGCAATCGTGAGTATGTCGTGGGTCAGCACGACGAGGTCCGCCATCTTGCCCGGTTCGAGGGATCCCTTTTCCTTCTCCTCAAATGCGGCGAAGGCGGCATTCAGGGTGGCCGCGCGCAGGGCTTCGATGCGTGTCATTCGCTGTTCGCCGTAGAAGACCTCGCCGTTCTTCATGCGCCTCGTCACTGCGGCCCGATAATTCGCGAGTGGATCCACATCCTCCACTGGCGCATCCGTTCCTTGAATCACGAGCGCGCCCGAGTCAATCAAGTCTCGCCACCGGTAGGCCCCCTCAGCGCTGCGTGTGTCTCCCAGCCTTGTCGGGACCCATGGGCCGTCCGACACGCAGTGGATGGCCTGCACGGAGGCGATAACCCCCATGCGCACGAAGCGCAACAAGTCCTTGGGGTGCAGATGCTGTGCGTGCTCGATGCGCCAGCGTCGATCCACTCCCGGTACCTGTCCATCCTTCAGGGTGGAAAAGGCCCGCTCGTAGACGTCGAGCACTTCGCGGTTAGCCCGATCTCCAATGGCATGCACGCACAACTGCATGTCGTACTGCAGAGCTAGGAGCGCCGTCGCCTCCATCTCCTCCTGTGAAATCAGTCGCAGGCCATGGGTCTGTGGGAGATCCACATAGGGTTCCAGCAACCAAGCCCCGTGGGATCCCAAGGCCCCGTCGATCGAGCGCTTGATAGCTCTAACCGTCAAGTAGTCGTTGCCTGCGCCCACGATCCGGGCCGCAGGAAGGGCGCGAGCGAGCACACCCGCAGGCTCGTTCAACATGACCCACATACGCACGTCCAGTTGACCCGCTTCGGCTAATTCAGCGAGGGCGCGAGCCGTGCGCAGACTCGTACCGGCCGTCTGGAAACTCGTGATGCCCTTGGACAAGCACTCTTCCATCGCCTGGCGCGCGCGCTGCTCCACGGAAACCGGCCGCGCTCGCAATTGAGCGGCACCCACGAGACCGGCCGCGTTTTCTCGCAAGGCCCCAGTGGGCTGACCTGCAGAGTCGCGCACGATCGTGCCACCGGAGGGGTCCGGTGTCTCAGCTGTCACCCCACACAATTCAAGCGCCTTGCCATTCGCAAAGACCATGTGACCACTCGCGTGGCGCAGAAGCACCGGGTGCTCCGGTGAAATTTCCGAGAGGCTAGCGTGAACGGGCAAGCCCTCGACAAGGTCGGCCGGGAGCTCGGTCCACTTCTCCTGGTGCCAACCCCGACCGCGAATCAGCGTTCCCTCCGGAACGGTCTTGGTGGCTGCCGTAACCATCGCGAGGACCTCATCCCATGAGTCTGTCGTGCGCAGATCCAACTGCATGCGCGCGTCCCCAACCCCGAGAAAGTGCCCGTGCCCTTCGATAAAACCCGGCACGACACGGCGGCCCTCCAATTGGATGACATCCGTTTGCGGACCCTTGAGTCGAGCGATGTCCGCTTCACTTCCGACGGCCAAGATCTGCCCTGAGCGGATGGCGAGTGCGCGCGCCTCGGGCCGATCGGCCCACAGGGTGGTGATCGGGCCACCGGTGAGAATCCGTTCTGCTTGAACAGCGTCCTGCGTAGGAGTGGACGAGGAAGGCAGAATTGTCAGAGCCAGGAGGGGGAGAAAATGCATGTTGGATCAGGACAGGAGGAGCGGGGTGGTTGAGTCTAGCAATACAAGGACAACTGCTTCCGAAGCGGTCGTAACCGCTCGGTATCATCTGGCCATGGATTCGACCCTCAAGCAGGGCCCCAAGCGCACGATCCTCGTGGAGCACAGCCCCGGCCAGCGCAGGGTTGTCAAGCGATTCCACTCTCCTGGCGCCTTGGATGGAATCAAAGACGGCCTACGTGCATGGCGTGAGTACCGCGCCCTGCGTTGGTTGCGCAGACGGGGTCTACCCGTGCCGCGGCCTCTGGCCGTTCGGCGCCGGAGCGGTTCATGGGAACTCGTACAGGAGGAGCTGACTCACTGCAGACCCCTTGCGCTCCTACTGGGCGGAACGGAACCCTGGGGAGTGGAGCCCAAGCTCGTTGCCCACGCATTGGGCAGACTCCTGGCGGATCTTTGGGCAGCGCGCATCTGGCATCCAGATCTGCACATGGGGAACGTGCTAGTCGGACCGCAGGGCGATGTGTTTCTCGTTGACCTTGCGCGGGTACGCACGCGCTGGACCCGAGACCTGGGCGAGTTTCTGTTGCCCCTCGCCGCGGGCACGCGTGAGGTGGCGAGCCCCTGGTTTCGCGCACGCGTCCTGAGGGCCCTCAGCCACACGGTAGCGGAGGCCAGGTCTTTGCTCGCGAATGAAGAATTTGAGCTAAAGGCGCGCCAACTGCGGCGAGCAGATGTTCGCAAACGACTTGTCCGCTACCACAGAGTGAGCGGAGCCATGGCGGAAGTAGAGGGCGGCGGTGGCCTCGTGCGGAAGGACCTGACCGAGCACGCGCAGGGAGTGGCCGCCCTCGATCCGACCTCCGGATGGATCCAGTCGCCATGGGATCCAGAACGCGAGGTCGAAGTGCTGGTTGGTGCCATGACTGGGCCACGATTGAAGCGCTGGAATACAGCGGCCCACTTGGAGTCCCACGCAATCGCCTCAGAGCGACCCGTGGCGTGGCTGCAAGGATCAAGAGAGAGAATCGTTTTCGATCGTCCTCGCGGCTGTCGCCCGCTGGCCCAAGCCTGGGCCGCCTGGTCTTTGGAGCAACGTGAACGCGCAGCCTGGACGGCGGGTTCTCTTTGGGGTGCGCTGCAAGACAGAGGCCTAGAACCTGGGAACACGATCGAGGTCTTGGCCGTGGAGCCGGAGCTGTTGCTCCTTCGGCTCATTTCGCCCGTGGATCAAGAGACCCTCCAGCCGAATCACTGTCTGCAACAATGGACTGCGTCGGTTGGAGACGCGCCGCGTGCCCTGACCGAAATCTGGTGTCGCTCCTTCGCCGCAGCCCTGCGCGGAACTCGAACAGAACGGCAAAACATTCACAAACGGCTCGTCGCTCAGGTCCACTCCGGTGAGTGAACCCCTTCGCCGCACCCTGCGCGCCAAGTCGCTGAAGACCCTGACAAGCGTCAGCGGGGCGGTTCCCCCTAGGTTGATGAGGATGGGTCTGGGCGCGGCGGCGGCCCTGGCCCGGCGGGGTGCCCTGGGCGACCGAGCGCGAAGCAATCTTGAGATTGCCTTCGGGACAGAGCTATCCGAGGATCAACGCGAGTCCATCTTGCGCGCCAGTTTCTCCCACTCCGCACGCTTGTTTCAGGAGTGGTTGCGTCTCGCACGAGGCGCTCCGCCCTCGGGTCCGCAAAGTCACAGGGGCATGTGGATCGAAGACCTGGTGACCGTGGATGACTCGATTGAGCACCTCCAAGGGGTGTTGGACCGAGGTCGAGGGGCGATCGTGCTCAGCGCCCACATTGGGAATTGGGAGCTTGGGTGTGCTCGCTTGCGCAGGCTCGGGTTCCAGGGAAAAGTGGTTGGATTGGAACGCAAGCGCGATTCGACGTCCAAGTGGCTGACGGGAATGCGACGTGGCTTCGGACTTGAGTCCCTGGCCCAAAACTCCCATCCCCGGAAGCTGCTCGAGGTCCTCAGGCACGGCGAGATCTTGGGTCTGGTCTGCGATCTGGAAGTGCGCCGGCTCGCCGGACAGCACATTCCGTTCTTTGGACGCCCCGCGTTGACCATGAGTGCCCCAGCGGCCCTGGCCCGCGCGCACGACACGCCCCTTGTGCCCATGCGTTGTGTCGCACGGGGAACGGGTTATGCACTCCTGTTCGAAGAACCACTGGTCTTGGACCCCACAAGGCCACGCCTTGAGGCCACAGAGGACCTACTGCTGCGCATGAACCAGATGTACGAGACATGGGTTCGTCAGGACCCTGAACAGTGGTCCTGGCACCAACATCGTTGGCGCACGCCTCCTGAGTCGGGCCCCACCACTCCACTAGGCTCGCGCGGGGCTGGGAAGCCGACACGGGTCGGCCCATCGGCAGCGTAGGATCTCCTCTACCCATCAGCCATGTCTGCCCCCTCCAGCATCCTGTTCGTCGCTTCGCACCTGGACCTGAGCGGTTCGACCGAACGCCTACGCTGTTGCCTGCACGCGCTACAAGAAGCCGGAAGCCGGGTGACCCTAGCTGCCCCAGGGGGCTGCCGCCGCGATGAGTTTGTTGAATTGGGCGTCGAAGTTGTCCAATGGGCCGGGACCATGCGGCCCTGGCACGTGCCCTTTGTTGCGCGCCGCATGCATCAGCTAGCGCTAGCTCTCGAAGCCGACTTGACCTACGTCCTGGGCGCCGAGCTGGCCCCCCTTGCGGCTCGGCTGGCAGGCCCGCATGTCCTGGAATTGACGGCACCTGTCAGCGAACCCATCGAACACAACAACGAACAGCTGCTCGCCGTTGTGCACCCCTGCCGAACGCTAGAAGAGGGAGCCGTCAACCGCGGCGGCCTGCCCCGTGACCGCATGCGTGTCATCGCCCATCAACCGGAGTTGCCCGCACGCTTGGCACCTGCCTTCAAGCGCAAGGGCAAACGCCGGGTGGGATTCGCGGGCGGCCTGTCGGAGTCGGCTGGTGCGGAGGTCTTCCTGCAAGCCGCCCGCAAGCTCGTACAGCGTGGTGAGCCTGCCCACTTTGTCCTGTTGGGCCAGGGACCTGCGGAATCCCGTGCACGTCGTTGCGCTCTCGACTTGGGCCTGATGGACCGCGTGATCTTTGCCGCGCCCGCGGCCCCGACCACGGCCGAGATTCTGTCTGAGTTCGACATCTTTGTTGACCCACGCACGGCGGGTACACCGGGCTGGCTCACCCACGAAGCACTGGCCCTGGGATTGCCCTGTGTGATCTCTGCTGTCCAGGGGTCCTTCGGCTTGGTCAAGGACAAGCGCGATGCACTGCTCGTGCCACGCAACGAACCCGACGCCCTTGCGGGCCTACTGTCAGACCTGCTTGAAGACGGGGAGACAGCACGCAAGCTTGGCAAGAGCGCACGCGCCCAAGCACGCAAGGCCGAACACGAGGGCTGGCTCCCGCTGTTCGAGGAATTGACTGCTGAAGGTGCAGAGACCTAGTCTCTGTCCGTCAGAAGACGTCGTTGTTCTCGGCGTATTGGCGGACGATGCTGTTCTCCATCAGAGCTGCGAAACGACTGACGCGGTCCTTCTTGTAGGAACGCAAGTAGCCATCCAGCCCGGGGACCAAGACGAGCTCTTCCGCAGCCTCGTCGGCCATCACACGATCGCCGATCAACGATACAAGCAAGGCAAGCTCCCCGACCATCTTGCTCGTCTGCTTGTTGTCCCAGTAGTACACGGCCTGCTCCATGCGGTCTTTGAAGAAGACCTCCCGTTCGGTGATCTTCTCTTGAATGAGGGCCTCTACCGCCGCCTGCTCGCCCCCAGTGGCGCTGGCCAGGAACGCGTTGAGCAACTCGAAGCTGGTCTTGTAGTCCCTAGGCCTGGCCCAGGTGAGGGTCTTCACTTCGAACTCCAAGTCCGCGAGCGTGGGCGGCTCGGTCATCTTGGCGATGTCCGCATAGCGCTCGGCCATGCGGTCGCACCAGCCCAACTGGGGGTGACGCGGGTAGTCCGCCTTGAATTGAGCGATGCGCTTGAGGAACACGCGCGCCTCCGGGCGGGTGTTACGCCTCAGATACGTACCCTGAAACTTCTCCAGTTGCGTGGTGAATATCTCCGTGCCCTTCGTATTGCGAGCATAGAGTTGAGCCTCGGCCTGCATTGCGTCGGCCTGAGTCTGAACACCGTCGAAGTACGTTCGCCACTCCGCCGACATGCCGGCGCGGTTTTCGTCCACCCACTTCAGTTCGGCAAGAACTCCCTTGTAGTCGCCGCCTGAGAGCTTCTCTTCGATCTTGCCCTTGCTACCGAGAGGCTCAAATACTTTGACCGATGAGGTCTCGGCGAAATTGTCGAGCAGTTTGAACACAAGCAGTGCTCCTCCGATGCCCACAACGATCACGAGCCACGCGGGGAAGCCTGATTTGGACTTGCGCCGTCGGGGGCGTCGTTCCTCAGCGGAGTCTTCGTCGCGCGACTGACGTCCACGCCCGCGTGTTGCCCCCTTGCTGGCCCTATTGCTGCGGCCCGCGGCGCCCGAGCGGGCAGGTTGCCGTTTCGATCCTTGCGTGGACGCTGCACCCTGCTCAGCTTCGATGCTGATGCGGGCGCTTCCCACCTGAGCCGTCTTGCCCGCCGAAAGTCTGAAGGGAGCCGACTGTGACCTTCCGCCGACCTTGATCGGCGCCACGCCAGCTTCGGGTTGTAGAGTCACCACTCCGTCCTCGCAGACCAACACGGCGTGAATGCGGGCCACGCCTTCGGATGTCAGTCGCAGGGTCGCTTCCTCACCACTGCCGAGTGTCAGCTTGCCTGGGTTGAGACGGAAGCGGCGTCGCTTGCCACCTTCTTCGACGATCAGTATTGCCATGGGAGCGCGGGGGAGGTTTGGGGGGGGAGGGCAGGCTAGAGTCGAATTTCGGTCTAGGTGTGCATGTGTTTGGAGAGGTCGCGGGGCCTCAGCGGCCCTTCGGCCAAGGCGGCCGCACGCCTGAGTTCGTTCTCGAGCTCACGGACATTGCCAGGCCAGTGCCACGCAGCCAAAGCCTCGTGGGCCTGCGGGGTGAAGAGAACGTCCCGTCCCAGGTCCCTACCGATGGACTCCGAAAAGTAACGCACCAGATGGGGCAAGTCGTCCAAACGCTCTCGCAGGGGAGGCAGGCTGACCGTCACGACGTTGAGGCGGAAGTACAGATCCTCGCGAAAGGTCCGTTCCTTGCACATGGCCGCGAGGTCTCGGTTGGTCGCGGCGACCACGCGAACATCCACTGTCTGGGTCTCATTGGAGCCCACGGGGCGCACTTCGCCACTCTCCAGCACACGTAGCAACTTGGCTTGCATCGCCAGGGGCATGTCCCCGATCTCGTCGAGAAAGAGGGTGCCTCCATTGGCGGCCACGAAGTGCCCGGGACGCGCCTCCACGGCCCCTGTGAACGCGCCCTTGACATGCCCGAACAGCTCGGACTCCAAGAGATTCGCTGGAACGGCGGCGCAGTTTTCGGCCAGAAAGGGCTGCGCACTGCGAGGACTGTGTTCGTGCAGGGCGCGCGCGACGAGCTCCTTGCCTGTTCCCGTCTCGCCCTCAATGAGGACACTCACCTGCGAGGGAGCCAGGCGCCCGAGAAGTGAAAACACGGCCTGCATGGGTTCACTGGCCCCCACCATTCCGAACTGCATGGGCACTGCATCGTCTGCGGGCTCCGTTGCGGTTGAAGGCCGGTCGGTCAATAGCTTCAGCAGGTCTTGCGCCGAGTCAGCAAGTCCAGCTTCTTGCGCTTCGCACCAGAGCGCGCGCAGCCGGAGACCAAGGTCCTTCGCGTGTTCAGCCTTCGAGTCTGAAGACATCAGTTGATCACCCGCAAGTTGGCGTAGGTCAGGAGCAGTTCTTTCGTGCCGGCCTGAATGAAGGCGACTGTCGCTCGGGCGTTGACTCCACTCCCGCGCACGCCCTCGATCCTACCCACCCCGAAATGGTCGTGCTCCACACGATCTCCGATGCGCAGCTCGAGACTGCCTGCCGAGGGCTCGTACTCCCCAAGGCCTTCGTGCGCTGACTCGGCGTCAAGGCCCTCAACAGCGTCCGCGGGCAACTCTTCCAAGAACCGCGATCCGGGTTGCCAACGCTCCGACCCGAAATAGTTGCGGGAGGTGGCGTGTGTTAAGGTCAGAAGTTCCTTGGCACGCGTCATTCCGACGTAGAACAGTCGTCGCTCTTCCTCGAGGCCACCGTCGGGGTCCTCCTCCAATGCTCGTCCGTGAGGCAACAACTCCTCTTCCAAACCCGCAATGAAGACCGCGGGATACTCCAACCCTTTGCAGGCGTGCAAGGTCATCAGCTTCACTGATTCCCCATCTGCCGCCGCAGCGTCGGAGTCGCTGACCAAGGCCACGTTTTCAAGGAACCCGGCCAATCCAGCGTTGGGGTAATTGCGATCGAATTCCTCGGCCGAAACGCAGAGTTCGTCGACGTTGGCCTCGCGGTCTACCAGTCCTGTGCCGTCGTCCATCTCAGCAATCCAGCGGCCTACGTCGATCTCCGCGAGAACCATAGCTAGCGCATCCGATGCGCTCGCCCCGCGGGCGGCCTCCAAGCTGTTGAGCACCCCCCCAAAGAGCGCGAGCCCTTTCTTGCCGCGACCCCGAATGCCCCCGAGAGCCTCCTCAGACCGGCAGGCCTGGCTCAGAGACACACGTCGGTCCGCCGCCCAATCGACCAAGCGCTGCAGGCTCGTCGCTCCCACCCCGCGTAGGGGCGCGTTGGCTACCCGCATGAATGCCACATCATCGGCGGGATTGACGATCAACCGCAGGTAGGCGATCAGGTCACGCACTTCCCGACGTGCGTAGAATTCCAAGCCCGCCACGACCTGGTAGGGAACACCTGCTCGGCGCAGGCCCGCTTCCAGAGCGCGCTGCATGAAATTCATGCGATAAAAAATGGCGCAGTCGGAGTAACTCCTTCCGCGGGCCTTGAGCCCCAGACACTGGGCCGCGATCTCCTTGGCCTCCTCGTTCTCGTCGCCGCACTCCAGCACGACCACCGGATCGCCTACGTCACCCTCGGTGAAGAGTTCCATCGGCTTGCGCTCGCTGTTGTGACCAATGACCTCACTGGCGACCCTTAGGATCGTGGCCGTAGACCGGTAGTTCTGCTCAAGTCTCACCGTCTTGCTGCTCTTGTGATCTTTCTCAAAATCCAAAATGTTGCGCACGTCGGCCCCGCGCCAGCGATAGATGGACTGGTCCGGATCGCCGCACACGGCCAGGTTCATGTGAAAGCCAGCAAGGTGGCGTGTCAGCAGGTACTGCACGCGGTTAGTGTCTTGGTACTCGTCGACCATCACGTAGCGGAAGCGCCGGGCGTAGGCGTCCCGGATGCCCGGCTGGGCGTCGAAAACCTCTAGCGTCTTGACCAACAAGTCGTCAAAGTCGAGCGCGTTGTTGTCGCGCATGGCCTGCTCGTAACGACCCCAGACTTTGCGATAGACCTCGTCGTCCATGCCCTCCCCGTTGTCGAGGGTGAATTCGCCGGGTTCGGCGGCCATGCCGTTCTTGATATTCGATATCCACCCGCCCAAAACAACGGGCCTGAAGCGCTGGATGTCGTAGCCCAGCTCCTTGATCAGTTTCTTGATCAAGGCGTTGCGATCGGAGGTGTCGTAAATCGAAAAGTCGCGGCTGTAGCCGTCCAGGACCTCAATCTCGCGGCGCAGAATCCGTGCACACATGGAATGGAAGGTGCTCACCCATAACCCAGAAACGCCGGGCAGCATGGCCTCCACCCTTGCGCGCATTTCCTTGGCCGCCTTGTTTGTGAAGGTAATGGCCAGGATCTCCCAGGGCTGGACCCCACGCTCCGTGATCAGATGCGCGATGCGGCGGGTGATGACGCGGGTCTTGCCTGAACCGGGCCCCGCCAAAATCAACAGCGGCCCTTCTGCGTGCAGACAGGCTTCGTGTTGCCCGGGGTTCAGCCCGGCCAGCAAGTCGATCGGGACGGCAGGTGAATCACCCTGGGTGACCGACTCGGCGCCTCGGGAGGCCTCCGCGGGGGCGAGAATCACCGGCTTGGGAGCACTCTCCAAACCCAACCAGGGCGCGTCCTCAGGAGGTCCGGAGAAAGGGTCACCGCACTCATCTCCGGCCGTGTTGCTGACGTCTTGCACGGACCCATTGTAACGATCTGCGGCCATAGGTCAGCCTGGCGCCGCTCAAGACTCGGGGTCGCGAATCACCATCAAGCGCATCTCGGTCTGCTCCTGCATGGCGAACCGCAGCCCTTCTCTTCCCAGGCCCGAGTCCTTCACTCCGCCGTAGGGCATGTGATCCACACGCCAGGAAGGAACGTCCCCCACCACGACAGCTCCAACTTCGAGCTCATCCCAGGCCCGGTTGGCCTTGTGAATGTCGCGCGTGAAGAGCCCCGCCTGCAAGCCGTACTTGGAATTGTTGACCTCCGCGAGAGCCTGGTCGAAATCACTGAATGAGGAGAGGATGGCCACCGGCCCAAAGGCCTCTTCGCGGCTCAGGGGCAGGTCGGTGGGCACATCTTCAAGCAGGGTCGCCTGGAGCAAGGAACCCTCGCGTTCACCGCCCACCAGCAAGGTCGCCCCTTCGTCGACAGCCTGCTGGATCCAGCCTTGCAGGCGCTGCGCTTCCGGCTCAGAGATCATGGGCCCCACGAAGGTACCTTCATTGAGAGGATCTCCGCTAACGAGGGCTGCGGTCGCTGCCACGAGCCGCTGCTTGAGCTCGGGGAAGATGGACTCGTGAACGAGGATGCGCTGCACGCCGATGCAGCTCTGTCCCGACTGATAGAACGCCCCGATCACCAAGCGCGCGACCGTGTCCTCAAGGTCGGCGTCTTCGTCCACGATGCATGCGGCGTTGCCCCCCAGTTCCAGCTGGACGTGTTTCTTGCCGGCACGCGCTTTGAGGTCCCACCCGACCTGGTGTGAGCCAGTGAAGGAGAGCAGTTTCAGTCGCTCGTCCTCCACCAGGGGTGCTGCGTCATGCACCGGGCAAGGCAGGATCGAGAAGGCGCCGGAAGGCAGGTCGAGCTCGGCTAGCACCTCGCCGATCAGCAACGCTCCGAGTGGCGTGGCGCTGGCTGGCTTGAGCACAAACGGATTGCCAACGGCCAGGGCCGGTGCCACCTTGTGGGCCACGAGATTCAGGGGGAAATTCCAGGGAGTGATGAAACCGCACGGACCAATGGGCACGCGCTTCCACATGCCTCGGTAGGCGCGGGCCCGTCCGGTCACATCCAGGGGCAGCACTTCCCCACCTAGACGTGTGGCCTCCTCAGAAGCGACCCGAAAGGTATCTACGAGGCGACCCACTTCGCCGCGGGCATCCCGGATGGGCTTGCCTGCCTCAAGGCACAGGACGTGCGCGAGTTCTTCGGCCCGCTCTTCAAAGCGAGCCGCGCAGTGACGCAGGCCTGCCGCCCGCTCGAAGGAGGCCAATTGAGCCATGGGCCGGGCCGCAGCCTGGGCGGCTCCGATGGCCCGCAGTAGGGCTTCACGGTTCGCGCGGGCCACGCGAGCGACCGGCTCACCGTTGAACTTGTTCAGGACCACGCTCTCGTCCGGGCCGCTTGAGGCCTGGCCGGCGAGCCAATACGGATAGTGCTCTTTCAGCATGCTAGGAGCGTAGGAACTGACGCCGTGTCGGCCACCCCCTACTTGTGCGATCCACGGGCGGGCAAGAAAAGGTACAACTCGGCTCGCCACCCAACCATGTCCGCCTCCGACTTCGACCCCCAGCGCGTTCGCGACTCATGGCAGGCACCACGAGCCGGATCCGACTACGCTGGTCGCCGCTGGCGCAGCAGCCGCGCATCGGGCCGCGACCCGGCCATCGTCGCCCGCGCCATGAGCCGCCATGCACCCGACCTGGCTGGACAGACCGTCCTGGATGTTCCGTCGGGTACGGGCCGACTGCGGACGACAATTGAAGAAACTGGGGCCCGCTATGTGGGACTGGACGTCTCCGCCCCCATGCTCGCTGAGGGCCTGGGATCAGATCGGGTACAAGCCTCCGCGTGGGCCCTGCCCTTCCGATCCAACACCTTTGGAGCCGTCGTTTGTTGTCGCCTGTTGCACCACGTGCGAGAGCAAGACTCTCGCGCCGCGCTTCTCGGCGAACTCGTGCGGGTCTGTCACGGACCCGTGCTGGTGTCCTTTTGGGATTCAGCTTCCTGGCCTGCCTTGCGTCGACGTAAGGGATGGCGCCGCGCAGCACACCCTGACTCGAGAACGGCCATTTCCAGGGATCAGCTAGAGGGCCTGGTGCGCGCCGCTGGGGCGCAACCACTGAGGTTCTACTCAAGCCTGCGATTCATTTCGCAGCAGACGTTCCTTGTCCTCCAGAGATCGTCAAAGGCGGGAGGCTGACATGCCGCGACCCTTCCCGATCCCGCGCCCCCGGACCTCCGGTCAGGATGGGCAGGCCACGCGCCCGGCCTACGATCCAACTCAGCTGGAGGCAGCCAGTCGCCTACACGCGGGCAATGTGGACATCGCGGCCAAGGTCTATTCGAGTGCTATTGGGCGCACCCAGATTCACGGTTGGGTGTCGGGCACACTGGATGAAGCTCACGATAGAGTTCAAGAGTGGGTCCGACGGCCTGAACCAGTCGCAGAATTCCTGACCTTCGCGGGCGCATCTTGTTACGGCAAGGCAGGCTGGCTGAAAGGCAAGTCTCGCTGGCGGCATGCAGTGCGATCCTTGCTGAGGATGGGCCGAGCCCCTTGTGTGCAGGAGTATTTCAACCTGTGCTGGCTGCACAATCGGCATTTCCAAGTGCCGCTGCCACTGATCGGAGGTGTCGTCCGACGCCACGGGCTGCCGACCTTCCAGTTCCTTATCACGCGCCAGGTGCTCGGCAGCCAGACCTTGGCCGAGGCCTTGCAGTGCGAATCTCCGAGCTCTCGGCGCAAGCTACTTGATGAACTCGCGATGGAGGTCGGAAGAATGCACGCGCTGTCATTTGTGCACCACGACCTCTTCCCACGCAACATCCTTGTGGGACCCGCTGACTGGCCGCGTCGCATCCTCTTCCTGGATGTCTGGGCTGGTGGTGACTGCGTGCACTTCCGCAAGCCTGCCTACGATATCGCGGGCTTCCTGCTGGAGAGCCACGATCTGTTGAGCACCCAGAACCGTCAGGAGTTCCTGGACTCCTACCGCACGGCATGTTGCAGCCAAGGGCGCCCGGTTGCGCCTGACTTGTTGACCCAGGTCGGCCGCCAATACGAAAACCTGAGACGTCGGCTAGCCCGGCAACCCCAGCGATTGCGCGGCCGGGACCTACCCAGAGCCTGGAGCGAAGTTCGCCGACCGTTGACTCTCAGCTGAACGGCGGTCAACGCTCGGGCAGGGCGTTGAACCTCTTGTGGACCAACTGCCCGACGAGGGCGTGTCCGTCCAAGTTCAAGTGCAGGTCCGCGTTCCAGTACAGAGGCTCATCGGCGCTGGCGAATGATGGGCGCAGATCCAAGGTCGCCACACCGGCTTGCTCAAGACCCTGGAGCGTTTCGTCGGCGAGGCCGTCGCAGAACTCGAGCGCGTCGGGATCCCCCCCCAAGGTGGCCAGGCCCGCCCGTACGCGCTCACGATATCGATCGGCCTGACCGATCGAGGGCGGCGGTAGGTAGACGAACAGAAACCGTGCTCCGCGTTCGCGGCACTGCCTATCCAGTTCGATTCCGCACGCAAGAGCCAGGCGCAGCGCGTCCTGGCCAGCCGCAGGGTCGGCGGCGAAAGCCAGAGCCTGGTTGATCTCTTGCCCCAGCATGGCGACACCCTGTTTTGGCCCTTCCAAGAGTGGCGTGATGTCGACCTTGCTGTGTATTCCCGGTGGCCTTCGATACAGGTAGCGCCAGGGATAGAGGGACTCACGGAAGTCGTTGCCCCCATAGAAGACGAGGACCACAGCGTCAGGCTGCAGATGACCGTAGGCGTCTAGCGTTCCCAGGTAATTCGTTGGGCTGTAGCCGCCGACGGCCACGTTCCATACGTCCACCTGCTCTGTAGGCCGATCCGCTCGGAGCCCAGCCTCGAACTGGTTGGCCAGGGACTCCGAATTTGCGCATACACCCTCGGTGTGCGAGTCTCCCATGACCAATACGCAGAAGCCCTCCGTACCCTCACTCGGGTTCGTGTCCTCTCGCATCCCCAGGGAGTTGGTGTGCCGCTTGAATCCTCCGTCGGGGTGCTCGGCGAATCTCCGCTTCCAGCGCTTGTTGGGTAGCAAACCAAAGTGCACGCCGGGGACTGGCCGATTGGATCCTCGCTCCAGTTGCGGGAACAGGATGGCCCGATCTTCGTCAGTCAGGTCTTCGCGCAACCGGCGGGCGAATTCCAAGCCCAACTCGGCGGGACTCTCCACTACGACCGGAGTCGTCACCTCTTGGTCCGGGGCGAGTTCTGGATCCACGGGAGTCTCGACACCATCTCCGCTCCCGTCCCCGGGTTCGTCCGGGTCGGCCACAGACGCGACATCCCCCTCGCCTGCCTCGCTGGCCTGCGCGCTGTGCTCGTTCGCACCGGGCCCCGCAGTCGCGTCCGGCGCGTCCTCATTGCCATCCTGAGCACCCTCCATGCGCTCGATCAATGCAGCCCGGGCGGCCTCCGCGTCGTCGACAAATTCAATGCTCGACTCCTGCTCCCCTTCGATCCCGAGCACGTACCAAGCGCCCCCTAGGGCAACGAGAGTCGAGACGAGGGCAAGCCCCAGACGGGGAGCCAGTGAGGACGAGACCATATAAACAAGGTACCCGGTAAGAGGAGGGGCCGGGGGGCGTGTATTCTGGCTGGGCCAAGCTACAATTCGCGCCCGATTCCGGCGCGTGTGCCGCCGCCGAACCCCATTTTCTGCTCTCCCATTAGGGTTTTGAAGCACTCTGCAAGAATGACTTTGGGCCTGCCCCGTACCCACACCCGTGTCTGTCCCCATTCTGGCCTCTGCCGGAATTCCCCCTAGCCTCCAATTGAGCCCCTGCACGGGATTCTTCCCTGCCCGGTGGCCGATCGCCTCCCCTAACTGAGTCCCTAGTTGGGCCCCTTGCCGGGTCCTCAGCCGAGCCCATCTTATGCCCATCCTCTGCTCTCTCCTTCTCGGTGCCCTGCCTGTGGCCCCCGCCGAGGACAAAGAACTTTTCACCCTCTACATCGCCGACGCCGAGACCTTCTTCGCCCACGAAAAGGACGCCGGTCTGCTCAACGCCCTGCAGATGATCAACGCCCGACTGGCCGAGCTTCCGGGTGAGATCCCCGGCGGCATGCCGGTTCCGCCAGAGATGATCTCGCTGGCAACGGGCCTGTTGACCGGCGAAAAAAGCCTGCGCATCGGAACAACCGACGATCCGAACATGCCCTTCCCGATCTACGGCCAATTGGACGTGATGGAAGGTGATGAGGCTGCGGCGCAACACCTGGCCATGACGCTAATGCAACTCGGGCAGATGGCCGGTGTTCCCTTTGGCGACGCTGGCGAGGACGGCCTGTCCCGCCTGAACGCCCCGGTCCCCGTGGAAGTCGTATTCGGCGCCAAGGGATCGAGCGTCGTCCTTTCCGCTGGAAAGACGATCGATCACGGTGTGGATCTGAGTGCAAGTGGTCTGCCCGAAGGCGTTGACCCCAGTTTCCTGATGATGCTCGACCTGGGCGGATTCATGGGTGTTGCCGAGAAATGGCT
>CAYXTP010000001.1:142597-253301 GCA_964467985.1 uncultured Planctomycetaceae bacterium | reverse complement strand
TGGTCGAGCCTCAACTGGCCCAACAGGGAATGGACGACCCCGTTGGAATGCTTGCCGCCATGACCGGCTTCAACGTGAAGACAGACCTCTTTGACAACCTTGGCGACACGGTCGGTTTCTACACGTCCGATGCGACGGGCGGTGGAGGCCTCTTGTCCCTGGTCGGCTTCGTGGAATTGTCCAACCCTGAAGGGATGCTGAGTCTGATCGAGCGCTTGGAAGACATCATCAACGGAATGGGCGCTTCCGCTGCCCAAGGTTATGTCCGCACGCGTACCTGGGAGCACCGTGGAAACGAGTACATCTCCCTCGCCTTCCCCGGTCTGCCCGTCCCGGCCGAGCCCACCTTGAGCATTTCTGGCAACCACCTTTTCTTTGGCATGACTCCCGGCGCCACCGTGGGTGCCGTTGAATCGGCCCAGCGCGAAGGCGGTCTCAGCGATAACGCCCGTTTCCAAGAGAACCTCCCGCGAGCCATCACGGCCTGCGAATCCATCAGCTTCGCGGACTCCCCGCGATTGCTTCGTCATGGTTATGGACTCACAAGCCTGATTTGCTCGGGCCTCGTGAACGGAACCCGTTCACGGTTCAACCCGGACCGCGACGCAGGCATGATCATGCCGACCTATCCTGAGCTCGCACGCGGGGCCAAGGCCTCGGTTTGGGCCACCTACGTGGATGGAGACGACTACGTGAGTGAGCAACGCGCAGACAGCTCTGTGCTGGTCAACCTGACATCGACCGTGGGTCTCGTGAGTTCCTCACCCCTGATGCTCCTGATTCCGGCCGCTCTGGTCGGAACTGCGACGAGCAGAGAAATGAGCGCCGGCGCCTACGTGCCCATGCCTGTGATTGATACTGCCGACGCTCCGACTTCCGCTGCCATTCGGTAGTCATCGAGAGTGGGCCGGGGAGACTCGCCTCCGGTAGCTCGCTTGGGCAATCAGCCCGCGCGAGAAGACGGCCGCCCGGACCACCGGGCGGCCGTCTCTTCTTGTGCATTTGAGTAGCGCGGGTCACAGCGGCCCTGCGCGAGGTGTCCCATGCACTCGAGCCCAGCTGCTTGGGAAGCCAAGCGGGCCCTGCCGGTGTAGAATCCGCGCCCCATGGAAGCCTACAAGCGCGAGTTCATCGAGTTCATGGTGCGAGCCGAGGTGCTAACCTTCGGCGACTTCGTCACCAAGAGCGGCCGCAAGACGCCCTACTTCGTGAATACGGGCCGTTACCGCACCGGCTCCCAGGTTGCTGAGCTCGGGAAGTTCTACGCCGCAGCCATCAGTGCCAGCATGCCGGCCGGCACGCTCGACGTGCTCTTCGGCCCGGCCTACAAAGGCATTCCTCTGGTGGTGACCACGGCGATCGCCCTGCGTGGTGAGCACGACCGGGACCTCGCATTTTGCTTCAACCGCAAAGAGGCCAAAGACCATGGTGAGGGCGGAAGCCTCGTGGGTCACCTGCCACAGGACGGCGAGCGGGTGCTCATCGTCGAAGATGTAACCACTGCAGGAACATCGATCCGCGAAACCGTTCCCGTTCTACGTGCCCAAGCACAGGTGGAGTTGGCGGGGCTCATCGTCTCAGTGGACCGCCAGGAACGCGGACCCGGTGGGGGTTCGGCCCTCGCCGAGGTGGGCGCTGAGTTTGGCATGCCAACCATTTCGATCGTCACTCTGGACGAAATCGTCGAGCATCTGACTGGGCGCGAGGTGGATGGGAACCTGATCCTGACAGCGGAAGTCCTGGATCGCATCGACGCCTACAGGACCAAGTACGGCGCCTAACCTCCCGAGTCAGAAGCGTCCCGTCAGTCGACCATGGGCAGATCGACGCCAAGTTCCCGAGCGCAATCCACCGCCTCGTCGTAACCGGCGTCCGCGTGACGCATGACACCCGTTCCTGGATCGTTGGTGAGCACACGCTCCAAGGCCTGACCCGCCTCGATGCTGCCGTCGGCCACGGTGACCTGCCCCGAGTGCAAGCTGTAGCCCATGCCCACTCCGCCACCGTGGTGGAAGGAGACCCAGGAGGCACCACTCGCCACATTCAGCATGCAGTTGAGCAAGGGCCAATCTGCCACGGCGTCGGTCCCATCGCGCATTCCTTCGGTTTCGCGATTCGGCGAGGCCACGGATCCACAATCCAGGTGATCTCGCCCGATAACCACGGGTGCTGAAATCCGTCCGCTGGCGACCGCCTCGTTGAAGGCTTGGCCCGCCCGAGCGCGCTCCCCGTAGCCCAGCCAACAAATACGGGAGGGCAAGCCTTGGAATGCGACCCGTTCACCAGCCAGGCGAATCCAGCGCGCCAACGCTGCGTCCTCCGGGAATAGGTCGAGGATGATCTGGTCTGTCACGGCGATATCAGCGGGGTCTCCGGAGAGGGCCACCCAGCGGAACGGCCCTTTGCCCTCGCAGAACAGGGGTCGGATGTACTTGGGCACGAAGCCCTCGAAGTCGAAGGCGTTCTCGAGTCCGGCCTCCTGCGCGTGGCCTCTCAAGTTGTTGCCGTAGTCAAAGGTGTCTGCGCCCCGTTCCTGCAACTCGATCATTTGCAAGCAGTGCTCCTTCATGGTGCGGAAGGACTCTTCCTGATATCGCTTGGGATCCGACGCCCTCAGGGCCTCGGCCTGGGCCAAGTCCATTCCGTTGGGCACGTAACCCTCAAGTGGATCGTGAGCGCTCGTCTGGTCGGTGAGCACATCAGGAGTCACCCCGCGCTCAATCAGGCGGCCAAGAAGGTCTGTTGCGTTGCAGTGGACTCCTATGGATCGTCCGTCTCCATTGGCCTTGCACTCCAAAGCACGGTCGATCGCGCCATCCACATCGGTCATCTTCTCGTCGACGTAGCGGGTTCGCAGTCGGAAATCGATGCGCGCCTCGTCCACGTCGGCGACCAGACATGCAGCGCCATTCATGGTGGCGGCCAGAGGTTGAGCACCGCCCATGCCACCCAGACCTGCGGTCACCACCAGGCGATTCTTGAGCGTGCCGCCGAAGTGAGCCTTGGCGGACGCTGCGAAGGTCTCGTAGGTGCCCTGCAGAATGCCCTGGGTTCCGATGTAGATCCAAGACCCCGCGGTCATCTGGCCATACATCATCTTGCCGGCCTCCTCGAGCTGGCGGAAGTGGTCCCAGTTCGCCCAGTTCCCCACCAAGTTGGAGTTGGCAATCAAGACGCGCGGCGAGGCGTTCGTGGTGCGGAAGACGCCAACGGGCTTGCCCGATTGAACGAGAAGAGTCTCGTCAGCCTCCAAGCGGTCGAGGGTGGCGATGATGGAACTGAAGCACTCCCAATTGCGCGCCGCCTTGCCGGTGCCCCCGTAGACCACGAGTTCTTCGGGCAACTCGGCCACCTCGGGGTCGAGGTTGTTCATCAGCATGCGCTTGGCCGCTTCGGCCGCCCAGGTCTTGGCCGTGCGCTGCGGTCCACGGGGCGCCCTCTGGGGACCGGTCGGAATCTCTGGGGCGGCAGTGGGCTCGGAGGTCACGGGAGGGGTTTCGATACTCGACATGGGGTGCGGTGAGTCAATCGCCGTGTTCGACGGTGAAGGTCAGGGGGAAGCCGTTGGCCCGGGCGAGAGCCATGGCCCGTTCTGCCCGGCGTTTGGCCAGGGACTTGGGATAGCAACCGATCAGGGCAGCTCCCGAGTGATGCACGTGCAACATGCGTTCCACAGCTCGCGCCTGGGGCAGGCGGAAGACCCCGCGCAAGACGCTCACGACAAAGTCCATCGTCGTGCTCGGATCGTCGTGGCAGATCACCTTGGACAAGGGTGCGGTCTGGCGCTTGGTCGCAAGGGCCTGGGCGTGCTGGGGTCTCGATTGAGTGCTGGAGCCGGTCATGGGATCTCGGGAACGAGTATAGCCCAGGGCACGGGATTGCACCTCCCGCCCCGTGCGTTGCGGGATTCGAACTCGTGCTGGACACTGGTACCGCAAGATCCAGCACCCCACCCCTGCTCATTATGATCCCGCTCACACTGATCGCATCGCTCGCAACCCTCACTCCCATCCAAGACAGTCCCCGGACCGTGCAACACATGGTCGACGTGGAAGTCAGTCCGCGTGAGATGCTGCTCTTGCGACGGCTCGACCTGGACCTGGCCCGCGTCGACCTCGTGGGTGGCCGGGCCGAAGTCGTGGTCACCCCGGCGGAGTTGCAGGTCTTGGAGGACTCGGGCCTCAGCTACTCCGTGCGCATCGAGGACATTGCGGGCTACTACGCGCAGCGTCTTGAGCAGGGCACGAACGGGCCTGGAGGCCCCTACGGAACCTGGCTCAACCCGCCGTTCGGTCAGGGGAGCATGGGCGGCTACTACACCTTGGCCGAGTTGGAATCGGTGCTCGACCAGATGAGCGCCGCTTATCCCAATCTGATCACGACCCGCCAGAGCATCGGCACGAGCATCCAGGGCCGCGCCCTGAACATGCTCAAGATCTCCGACAACCCCGGGAGCGACGAGGCCGAGCCGGAGATGCGCATCGACGCCCTGCATCACGCTCGCGAGCCCGAGGGCATGCAGTGCACCCTGTGGTTCATGCTGTTCTTGCTTGAGGAGTACGGCAATGATCCCCTGGCCGACTTCCTGGTGAACGAACGCGAGATCTACTTCGTGCCGTGCGTCAACCCGGACGGCTACGAGTACAACCGCCAGACCAATCCCGGTGGCGGCGGCATGTGGCGCAAGAATCGGCGCAACAACGGAGGCGGCACCATGGGCGTCGACCTCAATCGCAACTACCCCTACAAGTGGGGTTACGACAACTCGGGTTCGAGCGGCAACCCCTCATCGGAGGTTTATCGCGGCACGGCCCCCATGAGTGAACCCGAAGTGGCGGCCATGGTGAATTTCATCAGCGGACGCCAGTTCACGACGGCCCTCTCTGTACACACCTACTCCAATCTGTGGCTCGCGCCCTGGGGCTACGACACGCTCTATCCCGCCAATTGGAACGAGTACCAGGAGATCGGAACCCTGGCCACCGAGGTCAACGGTTACACGCACGGGCCCGCGTCGATCATTCTCTATGAGGCCAACGGAGTCACGTTCGATAACGACCACGGCAACATGGGGACGTACGCCTGGACGCCGGAAATCGGCAGTTCCAACGACGGTTTCTGGCCTCCGAAGAGCCGCATCATTCCCCTTGCGATGGACAATCTCCTGGCCATGCAGCGCACCGCTTTGGCAGCCGGTGCCTGGGTGCGGGCGCAGAGCCAAATCCTTGCCGATATAGGCAACGCCAACGGTTCTTTTGAGGCCGGTGAGGGTGTGGAGTTCACGGTGAGTGCGCGCAACAGCGGCGCGGGCACGGCCAACTCAGTGGACCTGGTCCTGACCAGCGCCAGTCCCTACGCCACGATCACGACGGGTGCGGCGTCCATCGGCTCACTGGCTGGATTCACCACGGGCCAAAACGCCACGCCCTTGCGCTTGGATATCGACCCGGCCGCTCCCACGGGAACGACGGTCCCGTACACGGTGACCCTGGACTTTGATGGATTTGCCCAGTCCTTCCCCGGCGAGTTCCTCGTGGGCACGCAAGTCACGTTGGCCGCTTTCGACTTCGAAGCCGGAAACGACGAGGGCTGGGGTCTCGGATCACCGAACAACGCCAGCACGGGGCTCTGGACACGTGTCGACCCGCGCGGGACGGCCGCACAAACCGAAGACGATCACACGCCTGGCGCCGGCGTCAAGTGCTGGGTCACGGGACAGGGATCACCCGGGGGATCGGTGGGTGAGAACGATGTGGATGGTGGCAGCACGACTCTCGTCTCCCCTGTCTTTGACCTGGCTGGCTCCATTGCCGCGCACGTGCGCTACTGGCGTTGGTACTCCAACAACCAAGGCAGCTCTCCGGGAGCCGACACGTTTGCTGTTGACGTCTCAAACGACGGGGGGTCCTCGTGGGTCTCAGCTGAACTCCTGGGGCCCACCGGAACCGATGCGGTTGGCGGCTGGATCGCTGCGGACCTCGACTTGGAATCGATCTTGCCCGTGACTTCCCAAATGAGATTGCGCTTCATCGCATCCGATTTGGGCAGCGGTTCAATCGTGGAGGCGGGGGTGGACGATGTGACGGTGACCTACATCGATCCCAACGCCTGCTCCGACCCGGTGAACTTCTGCGTGGGCGCACCCAACTCGGCAGGCCCGGGCGCAGTCATGTCCTGGTCTGGCTCGACGGACGTGAGCCAGAATTCGCTGACACTGATCTGCGACGGCGCCGTACCCAGCCAATTCGGCCTGTTTTTCTACGGAGACGCGCAACAGCAGACTGCACTGGGCAACGGCTTCCTCTGTCTCGGTGGCAGCCTCTACCGTCTGCCCCCGTTGCAGATCGATCCCCTTGGGCAAGCGCTCTATGCCCTCGACCTCACAAGCCTGCCGAGCGGTGGAGCCATCGCGAATGGCGAGACCTGGAACTTCCAGTTCTGGTATCGCGAAAAACCTGCGGCCGGTGGCGGGTACAACTTCTCTGATGGGTTGCAGGTGCTCTTCTGTCAGTGACCCCCTAGAGCTCCCGGATGTACAGGTTCCGGAAACTCGCGTAGACATCCCCGTCCAGCGCTCCGCCGGGTGCATGGCGTTGTAGGCCTATGAAACCGCTGGCTGCGCGGTCCTTCCAGGGCGCGCCCTGTTCCGGCTTCAGGTCGTGGGTCTCCACGTCGTAGAGGATGCGACCGTTGAGGACGGTCACGATACGACTGCCCTTGTAGGTCACCATGTAGGTGTTCCATTCGCCGAGCGTATTGAGAGCGTCTTTGACGGCGGGCGCTTGGGAACCGTACAAGCCGCCACTGAATTGGTAGGGCTTCAACTTAGAGCCCGTCTCCTTCTCCCAATTGAAGTCGTCGAGGATTTGGATTTCGCAGCCAGAAAAGGCGGGGTTGCCCCCCGAACGATCGGCCCGCAGGAACAGGCCAGAGTTGGCCATGGAGGCGATCTTGAAGTCCAAGCGGAGTTGGAAATCGGTGTAGTCCTTCTGAGTAGCCAGGTGTGGGGATGCTCCGTCCTTGAGGAACTCGAGCACGCCATCCGAGACGCGATAACCCTGTCCATCTCCGGCAGCATCCCAACCGGTCAAGTCCTTGCCGTTGAACATGGAGCGCCAGCCCTGAGCCTCCCCAGCTGCGGTGAGGCTCCTGAGACCTGCCTTGTCCTGGTTCCAATACTTGCCAGCTTCCGGCGGCAGCTCCCGGACGCGCACATTGCGGAACATGACCTTGCTGGTGGGCGGAGCCGTGCTGCCGCCATGAACTTGCAGGCCGATCTTGCCTGCGCCGGCCCAGTTTCCATCGTCTTCCGGCAGCAGATAGTCGGTGACCAGCACTCCGTTGAGCCACATGGACAGGTGCATGGGCTGGCCCGCGCAGCGCACCTTGACCTTGTTCCAGCCATCCAGAACCCAGTCCTGCTTGGGAGCTGGGTTGTGGTAGTAGTAGCCGTCGGAGTAGATACCCCCCACTTCGCCTCTGGGCCGGTAATCCAGGGTCAGCTGGGCGCCCTTCTTGCCGTCAGGGCGCATGCGCACAAAGACGCCGGAATCGAAGGGGTAGGTGATCCATGCGTCGAGCTCGATCACGAAGTCCTGGTAGTCGCGCTCGGTGTAAATGAGGCCACCGGCGTGGCCCTCCCCTTCACGACCGACCAGGGCTCCGTCCTCAACGGTCCAGACGGCCCGGCCGTCATAGCGCCCGCCGACGGTTGTCCAACCATCCAGGGTCTGCCCGTCAAAAACCGTCATCCATCCATCTGACGGCTGGGGGCTGAAAGTTGCTGCGAGAAGACAAGCAAGCAGGGTCGGACTGTTCATGATTGGAGTCTGAAGTGGAGAAATCGAGGTGGCGCGGGACACCCGAGGCTACGCAGGCAATCCAAGATTCGCCACACGCAGTTCGGCAGGCCGGGGGTAGGATCTCGTCTCGGTTCTCACCTGCTAGCCCCACTCAACCCGACCCATGACCCGCTCCAACCGCAATTCCACCCGTCGCGAGTTCTTGACCAAGTCTGCTGCCACTGCCGGGGCCATTTCCATGGGCGCCTGCGCCGGACCCGGCCAGGGAGGCGCGCGCGAAATTCCGAGAGCTGGCGACAAGCAGCCCATTCCCGAGGGCACGCCCGTTCGCATTGGCTTGATCGGCACCGGTGGCATGGGCGGCGGCCACTTGGGCTCGATGATGAACCAGATCAAGAACAAGCACGCGCACTTTGAGGTCGTGGCACTCGCCGACGTGAACTCAGCTTGGTTGGGGGACAAGGCCAAGACCGCGCGGGCGGGGCAACCCGGCGTCCAGGTGGACACCTACACCGACTACACCGACATGCTCGCCCGTGATGACATCGACGGTGTACTCATCGCGGCGCCGGAGCATTGGCACGCCCAAATGGCCATGGACGCCATCGGCACGGGCAAGGACGTGTACTGCGAGAAGCCCATGACGATCTCCATCGAGGAGGCCCTGTGGATGGTGGACACCATGGAGGCCAACCCGCACATGCGCCTGCAGGTCGGCACGCAGTACATGATGATGGAGAAGTACCGCAAAGCGAAGGAGCTCATCGCCTCAGGCGAGATCGGACACCCGACCCTCTCCCAGACGAGCTACTGCCGCAACACACCAGAGGGTGAGTGGAACTACTACCGCATCGATGACCGAGTCAAGCCAGGCGAGACCTTGGACTGGGAGGCCTGGTGTGGCTCACGTGGGGTTCGTGATTGGGATCCCAAGCTCTACCACCGCTGGCGCCGCTATAAGGATTTCTCCACGGGCATCATCGGCGACCTTCTGGTGCACATGATGACTCCCTTGATGTACGCCCTGGACCGCGGCTGGCCCACACGAGTCGCAGCGATCGGCGGACACTTCATCGATCACGACATGGAGAACCATGACCAGGTATTCTTGAACCTGGGCATGGAGAAAGACCACACCATGATCGTGGCCGGCTCGACGATCAACGCCACTGGGCTTGAAGTCCTGATCCGCGGCAACCGAGCCAACATCTACCTGGGCAGCAACAACTGCGAAGTGCGCCCGGAGCAGAAATACGCTGAGGACACGGAGCCGCGCACCATCCAGTGCAAGAAGGTGGACGAACAACCGAGCCTGCGCCTCGATTGGATCAACTGCATCCGCACGCGGGAGCAGAATGTCAGTCAGGTCGAGTTGGCCGCCAAGGTCATGGTCGCCGTGGACTTGTCCACGAAGGCCATGTGGGAAGGTGGCACCTGGGCCTACGATCCGCAGACCCGCCTGTACGCGCGCGAGTAGTCGCCCCTACCAGGCATGCTCGTGCGACTGGCTTTGCAGGCCATGGGGACGCGTTTTGAACTCGTCCTGCAAGGCGAGGACGAAGGCCCCCGGGCTGAGTCCTATCTACGCGCCGCTGGGGAAGAGGCCCTGGCGGAAGTGGAGCAGCTTGATGCACGTCTTTCTCTGTTCCGGCGGGACAGCTTGCTGTCGCATATCCAGCGCAACGCGGCCAACCAACCGGTGGCAGTCGATCCCGACACCTTCGGACTGTTCGAACTGTGCGAGCGCGTTCATCTCGCCAGTCATGGGTCCTTTGACCCCACCGTCGCTCCGCTGATGCGCGCCTTCGGACTGCACGACGATCTAGCCCAAACGGCAGAGACGTCTGTGGAGGAAGCTCGGACCCACATCGGGTGGAAACTTGGAGTGGGTCTGCTGCGCAACCCCAATCGAGTTGTCTTCCATTCGCGAGGAATCGCTCTCGACATGGGTGGAGTGGCCAAGGGTCACGCGCTGGATCTGGCAGCCCAAGTCTTGCGCGAAGCAGGAGTTCAGCGCGCATTGTTGCATGGAGGTACCAGCACCGTCGTGGCGATTGGGCACCCCCTTAATCGCGAGGGCTGGCCCATTGCCCTGGGACCGGGTCGCGATGCCCCGCGAGTGGTTCTTTGCGACGATTGCCTATCTGTCTCTGCACCGAGCAGCCGCTCTGTGCAGCATGAGGGCCGGCGTGTAGGGCACGTACTGGACCCTCGGACGGGTGAACCCGCTTCTGCCGCGCTGGTCGCAGCGACCCTCTCATCCAGTGCCGCCGAAGCGGACGCTTGGTCTACCGCCTTGCTAGTCAGTGCCAACCACAGCGTACTGCCCGCTCACATGGAATCCCTGCTGGGCACGGCTGAGGAATCGGGTGGAGCAGCACCTGCTCACTGGTTTCATCGACCGCGCGTCTGCGCCCCCGAGTCAACCGGATTCAGTCACGTTCCCCCTTCCCGCCAAGCGGCGCCCCTACAAACTCAATGACAACCCCCGACCGACGTACTTTCCTGAAGGGTGCTGCCGGCGCCGCCGCTGTGATGGCCTTCCAGCCCGACCTATCTGCCTCCCCGCGTGCGCTGGGTGCACCGGTGCGTGTGGGCCTGATCGGTGCCGGGCGGCAAGGCCGCGTCATTCTCGGAGAGCTAGGCAAGATCGAAAACGTGACCATTGCGGCCGTGTGCGACAGCGATGACCGACGCTTGACAGGCGCCAAACGGCGCGCGCCCGGGGCAGGGTTCTATGCAGACCACAAGCAGATGCTGGAGTCCGAACCCGACCTGGATGCAGTCATCGTGGCCACCCCCACGCACCAGCATCGAGCCCTGTGCGAGGATACCTTGAGCGCTGGCAAGCACGTCTATTGCGAAGCTCCCCTGGCGCACACGCTGGAAGATGCCAAGGCCATCGCACGAGCGGCTCGAGCAGCCAAGGGCAAGTTTCAAACGGGCATGGCGGGGCGCGCCAACCCGGTCTACACCTTGGCGCGTTCCTTCGTACGCACGGGTGCGATCCGCGACACACTGAGCATGCGCAGCCAGTTCAAGAAGAAGACCTCCTGGCGCACGCCCTCCTCAGATCCCGCTCGAGACAAGTTCCTGAATTGGCGGCTGGACCCAGAAATCTCCTTGGGCATGGTGGGCGAACTGGGCACGCACCACTTCGACGTGCTGCATTGGTTCACCGGCCAGTACCCCACTTCGGTTCGTGGATCGGGTGAGGTCTTGGCCTGGAAGGACGGGCGCGAGGTCGCTGACACAGTGCACTGTGAATTTCAATTCCCCGGAGGCGTGCGCAGTACGTGGGAAGGGTGCCTAGGAACCTCGTTCGAGGGAGAGTATTCGCTCATCGCCGGAACCATGGGCACGGTCAAGCTGGCCGGCACCCACGCCTGGATGTTCAAGGAGGCGGACTCGACGACGTTCGAGTGGGAGGTCTACGCGACCCGCCAGCAATTCCACCAGGACGAAGGCATCATCCTCATCGCCGATGCAACGCAGCTCGCGGCCCAGGGCAAATTGAAGGAAGGCATTGGCCTCCCCCACCCTCAGCTGTATTACGCGCTGGAAAACTTCCTGCTGGCGGTGACGGAAGAGGGGAACCTGTGTTGCTCTGCCGAAGAGGGCCTACGCGCGACAGCCGTAGCCATCCGTGCGGCGGAGGCGGTTCGCACGGGCAGAGAGGTGGCCATCCCGGAGCAGGACTTCAGCCTGGAGTAGATCGATCCATGACTCGCTTCCCCCTACGCCTGCGCGCCCTGCCCATTGCGGCCCGCCTGTCCCTCTCGTTCTTGATCCTGGTTGTCCTGGGCGGCTACCTGGTTTCAGGCTTGCACATGAGCGAGCACCATCAGAACAGGGACGGGCGCGAAGGGCTATCGATGACGGACCTCGAGGGGGCCTATCACGGGGTCAGCAGTGAGGCGCCCCTGCTCATGGCGTTGCAGTCGGGACACCCCGGGGAGTTGGAGGGCCAAGAGGCCCTGGACGATTCGGTCAAGCGGGCCTTGCTGAATTGGCTGGAGGGGGATCCGACCAAGATCGTTCCCAACTGGGACAACTTGGACCTGGGCGATGATGTGCCGGCCGATCTGCTCGACATGTCTTGCGTCGGCTGCCACTCGCGTACGGCCCCCGAAGCGATGCGGGCCGATCCGCCGCTTGAGTACTTGGATGACGTACGCGCAGTGGCCTTCAGTCGGGAAATCTCGCCCTCCGACATCAAGTTGCTCGTCGCCTCAACCCACGCCCACTCTCTGGGATTGGCGACCATCACGCTGCTCCTCACGGGACTGATCTTCGCAACGCGCTTCGGAGCGCGGCTCAAGGGTGGTCTGGCCCTAGCGGCCAGTGGCGGCTTGCTCCTGGACTTGGTGTCCTGGTGGTTGGCCCGGGAATCAGCGAGTTTCGTCGCCCTGATCGTCCTCGGGGGCGTGGCCCACGCGGGCGCCATGCTGCTGATCGGCCTCCTGATTCTGGCGGATCTTTGGCTGGCCGAACCCGCGTCTAAGACTCCAGCTTCCTGACCGCTTGCACGACGGCTTGCACAAGTTCGCCGTCTTTCAGCAAGTCTCGAGCCCGGATCAAGTCGGGGTGCAAGTAACGGTCCTTGTCTAGAGCCGGAACATGCTCGCGCAGGAATTCGTGGGCGGCCTGAGCCCCCCTGCCGGCCTTGACTTCGATATTGAACTCGCGTGCTTGCGCAGCGCAGATCCACTCGATGGCCACTACCTGCTCACAATTGGCCAAAATCGTACGAGCCTTGCGCACGGCGGTGACGCCCATGGAGACGTGGTCCTCTTGGTTCGCGCTGGTCGGGATACTGTCAGCAGATGCCGGGTGAGCCAAGACCTTGTTCTCGCTGGCGAGAGAGGCTGCCGTGTATTGAGCGATCATCAGGCCCGAATGCAACCCGGGCTTGGGAGACAGAAACGCCGGCAGATGCGATAGGTCTGGATTCACGAGTTGCTCGATGCGCCTCTCGGAGACATTGGCGATGGTGGCCATGGAGAGCCCCAGGTAGTCCTGAATCACGGACAGGGGTTGTCCGTGGAACATGCCCGCACTGAATACGTCCCCACTCTCAGGGTCGATGATGGGGTTGTCGGTGATGGCGTTCAGTTCTGAACCGAGCACGGCACCCACGTGCTCGAGCGCCGTCTTGAAAGCCCCATGAATCTGCGGAATGCAGCGCAGTGAGTAGGGGTCCTGCACCCGGTCGCAAGAAACGTGGGACTCGAGCACATGCGAGTGGGCCAGGCAGCGCCGAATGTTGGCCGAGGTGCGCCGCTGACCATCGTTGTCCTTGATTTCGGCCAGGATTGCCTGGAAGGGATTGGCGCTGCCCAAGAGGGCCTCGATCGTCACCGAAGCCACAGCATCCGCCGCGCGTGAGAGATTCTGGGCGCCCAACACCGTGATCACGCCAGTGGCCTTCATGATCTCGGTCCCGTTGATCAGTGCCAGCCCCTCCTTGGCCGCGTATTGCAGCGGCTGTTCGCCGATTGCCTTTAGGGCCGCACGTGCGCGCCGACGCTTGCCGCGGACCCATGCATGGCCGTGTCCCATGTAGGCGGCGGCCATGTGGGCCAGAGGAGCGAGGTCACCGCTGGCTCCAACGGAACCCTGCTGCGGAACCTCAGGCGTGAAGCCGGCATTGAAGAGTCGCACGAGAGCATCCACCAAGACTGGCCGCACGCCAGAATAGCCACGCAGCAGACTGTTCAGTCTCAGCACCTGGGCAATGCGGACTTCCGCCAGGGGCATGGGATCACCCACGCCAACGCAGTGGCTCAAGATTAAATTGGCCTGCAGTTCGCTCAAGTCACCAGGGTCGATGGCCTCGTTCTTGAGCTTGCCGAATCCGGTGCTCACACCGTAGACGACGGTGCCCTGGCGCACGATGTCCTCCACGAACTTGCGCGAGTGGCGAACGGCCTTGCGCGCCTCACGGGTAATGCGCAGGCGCAGGTCTGCGCCGCGAGCCAAGGGCTCCAGGTCGTTCAGCGTGAGGGATGTGCCGTCGAGGGTGAGTGTCTTCACGGGGCAGGTTGCGTTCGAGTCGGGGAGCGGCGAGACATGGTAGCGTCCCCCCCGGTCGTCTGCCCCTACTCCCTAGCCTCCGTTCGAAGGGACTGAAGCTGCGCCCGACGGCGGCAGCCCCGCCCGTCGACGCTCTTCTGCGCTCTGACCTTCCAGAGCCCCGGTGGGCAAGACCACGGCGAAGAAAGCCTCGCCGGTGGGACTCAGATCAAATTGGCGTGCGCTCTTCAGATGATCGTGGTTCCACCAGACCTCTGCCCTCCAAACGCCAGGTTCCAAGCCATCGACGATGAGCGGATCGCCGGGCTCCAGGATGACCGTGTCACTCGGCTTGCCCTTGCGGGTGATCTTGACGGGCAAGCCCTGGAAGCGGCCGGCAAGTCCGATTTCCAGGCGCCCCGTTGCCCTGTTGACTGGCTGCAATTTCAACTCGATCTCGTTCGGTCCGGAGCCAACGCTGCGCCGCACTTCATGGGTGCCGTCTGAGCTGATCGCGCTCAGGTAGTAGCCATTGGAAATTGCGGGGTAGAGGGTCAAAGAAAACCGCCCCTGCCCATCACACTCAACGGTTTGCCGACCCGAGGGCAGGTGCGGCAAGACCATGCTCAAATTGTGCGTGAACTTCTGCTGCATCACCTTGGTCGTCGCGAGCCCCACGTTGGGCGCGTCGAGGTGCACGATGGCGCGCGCCGCCGGGGAGCCGTCGGGCTCGACCACCTGACCGCTCAGGGTCGGTGCCGCCTTGAGGGTGAAACCGTGCTGGTTGCCACGGCCCACGAACAGCTTCTTGTTCGTCAGCGCCGGCGAACCGGTGCCGCCGGGATGAAAGATCATCAGGCTCACATGCCCCCCGGGTAGGCCGTCCACCGTAACCGTGCGGCCAGGAGGAATTTCGACCGGGTTGATTAGATGCCAGGGGAAAGTGCGCTGTCCACGTACTGAGTTGGTGCGCTGAACCCCGATCGGGAAAATGTAAGCCTGTGAAGGTCCCTTTGCGCCCACCAAGGCTTCAACGCTCAGCTGTAGGGACACACCCTTGTCGAGGATGAACTTGAGCTTGTCCTTCTCGATCGCGCCGCTACGGGGCACGTAGAGTTCCTCGCGGTAGCTCGCGTAGCCCGGACTGGTCACAACCGTCAGAATCTTGCCCGGGGAGATGCGTGGGAAGAAGAACTCCCCGAACTCATCGGTGAATGTCTCCTGCGCGTCCATGCGCACCTTGACCTGCCCAATTGGCTTTTCATCGCGATCCCGAACGTATCCACGCACAACACACGCATCGCCGCGACTCAGGGAAACATCGAGCCGTGAGGTCCCTAGCTGACGCAACATCACCTCGCGTTCAGAACGAATCCCTCGATCGCTTTCGATCAGCACAATGGACAGACCCTGGTAGAGGTCTGAGGCTCCAAAATTCCCCTCCGCATCGGTCGTGAGCAAGCGCCCTCGATTGGGACCGGCGGTGAACGTCACCGTGCCAGTGGTCAGAGCCCCGCGATCGGGGAGCAGGGTGCCCTTGATCCTAGCCGAGGCGCCTGTGCCCACCGGCAGCATGCCCTCCAACGCGTCGATGGAGCCGCGTTCAAGCAAGGTGAGCTCTACTTCAAGCGGGTGGATCACCGACGTGGCCCCGTCTTCCTCTGTCGCAGTCACCTTGGGCGCGGCCATGGCTTGGGCATCGGGAGTCGCGGGACCCTCAAGGTCCGGAGTCGGCGCCCGAGTCACCCTGACCTGACCGGGATCCAGAGGCTTCACCTCGGAATTCAGCAAGGACTGGATGGCCACACCACCCACCGCTAGACACACGATGAGCAGGACCAATAGGTTGCGCTGGCGGATTTGGAGCATGCTCGGAAGTCGAAACTCAGAGTCGTACGGTCCCCACGGGGGCCCTAATGGCGAAGCAGTGTAACGCTCAGGGCGCGCTCGACACAGCCACGCGCGCATCCCCACTAGTCATCAAGCGCGGCGCAGTTTCGCAGACTCAAGCGGACGCCCAAGGGACTCTGTACTCCTGTGGGCAAGTCCAGGCCCCAGGCGTACCCTGTTGGCCGAGAATCGAACCTTACCGCCACCCAGACTCCCATGACCAGCTATCCCCTCATAGAACTCCTCGGCGACGGGATCAGTGGCGAGCTCTCCGCCAGCGTGCACCAGATTGCCGAGACCTTCCCGTTCCAGATCGAGTTCAGGCCCATCGACCTCTCCGACGAGAATCGTCGGCGTGATGGCGGCAGCCTGTTCGACGAAACGGAGCGAGCCATGCGTGAGGTTGGAGTCGCCCTCAAGTACCCAACAGCGACAACCGAGGAGAGTCCGAATCGGCTTCTACGCACGCGCCTGCAATTCTCAGTAATCCACAGACCTGTAAGCACGATCCCCGGCATCGCAACCAACTTCAAACGCAATATCGACATCGACGTGGTGCGCATCGCCACGGGTGGGACGTATGAAGATGTAGGCCGCCGCATTGGATCAGACACGGCCGTATCCTTGCGAGTGATCGAACGCGGGCCCAGCCGTCACGCGGCGCGCTTCGCTTTCAAGTTGGCTCAGGTGCGCGGGACCAACGTCACGAGTACCAGCAAGTACACCATCCAGGAGGCGACCGACGGCCTGTTTGAAGAGGAGGTCGCCAGCATCGCCAAGGACTATCCGGCGACTCCGTACCGACGCGAACTCTTCGACGCGCTCTTGGCGGGCATCATCATGAACCCCGATCGTTACGGAGTCATCGTCTGCCCCAACGAGTACGGCGACTTCCTTTCAGACTCGGCTTGCGGGCTGATTGGATCTGTCGGATTGGGTGACAGTGGCTCGTATGCATTCGACATCAACGGTGATGTGACTTGCGCCATGTTTGACCCCTCCGGTGGAACAGCGCCGGATATTGCAGGAAAGAACTTGGCCAACCCAACCGCCGCTCTGCTGGCCCTGGCCAACCTAGTTCGCCACTTGGGCGAGGTGGAAACAGGTCGGGCACTCAAGGCCGCTATCAAGGGAGCCATAGCAGATGGGGCCTGTACGGCGGATATTGGGGGCGCGCTGTCCACTACCGATTTCACGGCTGAAGTGTCCAGGCGTTTGGCACGAGCCTAGCCTGCCCCCTCATTGGGGGCCCTAGGGGCCCTAAACGGACCCAGGTCCCGAAGCGGGAACGAGCGGGCCTAGGGGGGCCCCGCGACTCAAGGCTGCGCTCTGGACCGACGAATCTAGGGCATGTACTCCCCCAAAAAGGGGGCGCCCTGCCACAGGGGACAGCCGCGGCCCCCCCGCTGACCTAGATCTAGCCGTTTGTCCATTCACCGTTGAAGCCCTCCCACAAGAAACGTCACCGCCCCCGCACGCGCGGCTGGCTGCTTGCCTTGGGGTTGACGGCAACCATGGCTACGGTGGGAACCATCGAGGTCATGCGTATCCAGAAGAACCTTCTGACCGCCCACACTTCGGAATTGGCTTGCCTGGCGCGCATTATCGGTGAACTAGGTGATGGGCCGGTCACAACTGGCGACCGCGCTGAGGCTGAGCGCATTCTGTCATCGCTGTACCGCGAGGACGAAGTTCGGAGCGCGGTGTTTTTTGACTCTGAAGGCGCACCGTTCGCAACTTATGACCGGGACGGCTGTTCACCCGCCCGCGTCCCCGTACGCGCATCCTTGGCGCGTTCGGACTTGACGGGAGACTACCTCACGCACACCCGCGGTTTGAAATCCGGCGGACTGTGGATCGCTCGTGATGTGTCAAGCGTCCGAGCCGCTCGCAAGGCCGGCACGAAAACTCTCGTGCTTGCGGCTTTAGCTATCCTGGCCCTGTCTACGCTTTGGTCGCGAGTCCGCAAGGGTCTACCCCTGCTGCGCCGGAAGCCCAAAGCCAAGGCTCCGCGCGAACGCACGAAACACGTGCTGGGCCTCGCTCCGAAGTCCGCGCTGCCCATTAGTCACGGATTGCGGAGCGAGCAGGATGAGCATCATCCGAGGACGGTCCTGCTGGTCGAAGACAACATTCTCAATCAGCGCGTGGCGGCCAAGCTCCTCGCAGACATGGACTACTCCTGTAAGGTGGCCAGTGACGGCGTGCAAGCCCTGGAAGTCCTCGAACAACACTCCATCGACGTGATCCTCATGGATTGCCATATGCCAAAGCTGGATGGTTGGGAAACCACGCAGTGCATTCGCCAATCGGAGGCCGACAACGATCGACACATGCCGATCATCGCCATGACGGCCGTGGGAACGAGGTCCGAACGCAAGCGCTGTGTTGACGCAGGAATGGACGATTTCGTAGCCAAACCCATCAAGCCTGAGGACCTGCAAGAGACGCTCAACCGATGGATGCCCGCCAGCCGTCAGTCTGAGCCAGCCGCTACGGCAGGAATAAAATCCTGAAGGCTGCGTCCGAGAGCTGACGACCCGCAACTCCTGAGCCCGTAGGCTCTGCCCTGTGAGCAAGTCAGAGTCTCCTCCTCCGGTCCCGCGTCGTGTGTGGAACAGCACGGGCCTACTCATTCTCGGGCGTGTGTGGGGCTCGGCCTGCACGCTCACAATCCTCTACACGCTCTCGAGTCACCTCGACCCGGCTCAGTTTGGACGCTTCACGTTCTACCTGGCCCTGTTCCTGATCCTCGACAGTTTCGTTGACTTGGGCACTGGACAGATCGCCGTGCGCTGGACGGCTAGCGAACCACAGCGCACGCGCCCAGTGCTGGCGGCGGCCCGCAGGGTGAGGATGACGACCGGTAGCGTGGGTCTGCTCGGCGTGGGCTTTCTGGCCTGGTTTCTGGATGAAGAGGGGGCGGGGTGGATCGTCCTGGCTGCGCTCTACCCGCTGACACACACGCTCGAGCTGACGACAACTGTTCTCAAGAACCACATTTCATGGGCCCGGCCCGTGGCCGTGCGTGCCGTCGCCAGCACGACGTCATTGGTGCTCGTCTTGCTAACCGTGTCCAAGGGCGTCGCCACGCCTGCTCCCTTTCTTGTTGCGGTGGCCGGCGGATCGGCGCTGGGTAATCTGCTCCTGCACCTTTCCAGTCGCGGGCAGCTGCCCCCCGCCGCGCACTCCCCGCCGGAGTCCCCACACGCCCTGCTGCGAAGTGCGCTGCCCATTGGCATCGCGGGCTTGTGCCAGCAGACCTACTATTGGATCGACAACCTGTTTGTGCGGCCGCTCTGTGGGCAAGAGGAACTGGGGCGCTACAACCTCGCGGTGCGCCTCATGTCTTTCGGGATCATGGCCGCTGTCTACGCGGCCATGGCTGCCTTGCCGTGGTTGACGCGCGAGCACCACCAGGGCCGATTGGGCCCTGCGGTGGCTAGGCTGGCAGCTCCCATGATTCTGCTTGGCGGACTGGGAACAGGGGTCGTATGGGGACTGGCCGAGCCGATCCTGGGGCTGTTTGGTGAGAACGAGAGTTTCGTCAGTGCGACGCCGGCCCTGCGCTGGTTGATGTTGGCCTCTCTGGCTGTCTATGCCGGCGCGCCGTTGCTTACGGCCGTGGTTGCCTCCGGAGTGTCGGCCTCAGTCTTGCGCATTGCTGCCGTGGGCCTGGTGATCAATCTGCTGGGCAACTCGCTGCTCGTCGGTTCGATGGGAATCGAAGGGGCGGCCTTGGCTACCTTGGTCACCGAGGTCTGGGTCGTAGCCGGCGCAGCTTGGACACTCACGCGAGCCGGAGCCAAACCGGTGGCGGCGGGTTGTTCCTGGCTCTGGCTGGGAGGCCCCTTGGGCTTTGCTCTGGGTTACGGGCTGAGCCTGTGGATCGGCGCCTTCCAGGGCGGGTAGATGCGGCGGATTGGGACGTGGCCGGGTCGGGACGCCGCTACACTGTCGCCCCATGCGCATCGGACTCGACTACCGGCCCGCCCTCGTCAACCGCGAAGGCATCGGGCGCTACACGCGTGAATTGGTACGCGCCCTGCACGGGCTTCAGTTCGATCCGAACCTGGGCCTCTTTGGATACACGCTGCGAAGCCCTCGCTATTCCAGGAGCGAGTTAGGTCTGACCGCAAGTCGCGCAGAGTTTCTGCGCCTGCGACTACCGTCAAAGTGGTTGCCGTGGATTCTCTCCAAGATGCACAAGGGCGTGGACGACCTTGTCGGCGGATGTGAGGTCTATCACCACACCCAACCGAACAGGCTGCACGTGCGTGAAGCTCGAGAGGTGGTCACGATCTTCGACTGCATCCCCGCCTTGGACGCGAACAACCCCGAGGGTCCTGGATTTGTGGATCCGGATACGGCTGTGCGCATGACGGAGTCGGCCAAGGCCATGGTTGCTAGCGCTCAACGGGTGTTGGTTCCTTGCCGGTATGTGGGAGCAGAAGTGGTCATGTCATTGGGCGTGTCGCCCGAGCGCGTGTTTGTCACGCCCCTAGGCTGTGATCACGTCTTGCGGCACTTGCCCCCGGGCGGGTTCCCCCCACCCGCGACCCCATTCATCCTGACGGTCAGTCGCGTCGACCGCCGGAAAAACCACCTGCGCATGCTGCAGGCCTTCGAGCGCCTTGTACGCGACGGGTTCGCCCACCGCTGGTTGGTCGTTGGACCTGCAGGCTATGGCAGTGAGGACTTCGAGACCGCGCTCGCCCGGTCGCCTGCTGCCGATCGCGTCGAATGGCGCAAGCAAGCCTCCGACGCGGATGTGGTGCGTTTGTATTCCCAGGCCGACCTCTTACTCTGGCCCAGCCTCAACGAGGGTTTTGGATTGCCGCCGGTGGAGGCCATGGCTTGCGGGACGCCGGTTGTGAGCTCGATCGTGACATCCATTCCCGAGGTGTGCGCCGATGCGGCCCTCTTGGTGGAGCCGACAGACGTGGAACGCATTTTTGAGGCCACTCGCCAACTGTTAAGCGACGATGAATTTCGGCAGCAGTACATCGAACGCGGTGCCCGCCGCGCCCGCGAACTCACATGGGCCGAGTGCGCACGTACAACCCTGCTCGCCTATCAGTCCGCCCGGGATTCCGAGACCTGATCAGGCCGGTGACAAGTCCACGCGGGCACTGAACTGGCAGAAGCCTTCTCCGAGATCACTGATGTCCGCTGAGGTCAGGGCATTGGTCGACAACCCCTCGGGGATGGCATCGGTATCGGGAAAGCCCTCAAGCCTCACCATGCCGCGTGGGGTGTCCGCGCAAGCAGCGAGTTCAAGGGTGAGCGTGCCGACATCGTTCGAGAGACGGACACTCTGCGAGGCCACCAGCCCGAGTTCTTGTGCATCGGCGGGGTTCACAAAAACCCTTGGTGTTCCAGCCCGGTGCAGATGACGTTCTGAACGGGTGAAGGTCGAGTTGTGGGTGGCGATACTGGGCGTGGGATGGAGCCAGAAACGGCCAGGCTGCTGGCACGCATCATCCCGCACGTAGGAGGCCACCCGGCCCTGTCCTGATTCTGCGCAAGAGTCGCTCGCCAGCTCGATGCGACCGCTTGGAGTGCCACGTCCCTCGCGCTTCTGCAACTGTAGCTTGACCGGTTGCCCGAGCAGCAATCGCTCAAATTCCCCGTCGGTAAAACGACTGCGGTGCTGTTCCAGGAACTCGGTGAGCAGCTGCTCTTCGTCCAGCTCACGCAGGTCGGCGTCTAGGCCCAACCGCTGTGCTATGCAGGCAAAAGTCCGCAGGTTGCTGCGCTGTTGAGCAGGAGGCGTGCAGACCTTGCGACTGATCTGCAGCACCCGGTGCCCGTAACTCTTGAAGATGTCGGTGTACTCGGGCAGAGCTGTCGCGGGCAAGACCACGTCCGCTAGGCGGGCCGTGTCGGTCATGACCAAATCGTGCACCACCAAGAAGAGGTCCTCCCGCGCGAGTCCCTCGCACACACGGCCCGACTCAGGCAATACAACGGCCGGATTGTGGCCCCAAACGAACGCTCCGCGGAAGTTGCCGGCCTGCAGTTGGCGACCCACTTCAACGTGTCGAATGGGCTGCCTGCCCGGGTTCTCATGTCGCTCGGGTTGCCCAAGCCAGTCGGTGTCCAGGCCGAAATGGTCGCCACTTTCGAAATGCAGCCGATCAGCAATACCCAGCACCGCAGACAGGCTGCAGACCGCGCGCATGGACATGGCGCCATTGCGTCGTCGGTTCCAACCGATGCCGGTCTTGATCCATGCCCGGCTCGCCTTTGCCAGCAGGCCCGACAACCAATGGATGTCGCCCGGCTCCAGGCCGGTGTCCGCGGCCACCCTTTGGACTGGATACGCCCCAGCGATCTCTGCGCGCAGCTCCGCCGCCCCCGTGCACTGCTCCTTCAGGAAGGAAATGTCCGCGCTGCCGTTCTGGAAAGCGAGTTCGCACAGCCCCAATGCCAGAGAGGCATCGCTGCCGGGCTTCAAGATCAAACCGCGACCACCCCAGCCCTCGACTGTTCTCATTGTGTCCGTGCGGTAGACGTCGATCACGACTACCTGCCCGCCCGATTGGGCGATCTCCTTCACGCGCGGCATGAGGTGCTGCATGGTGCGGCGCGCGTCGCAACCCCAGATCACAAGCAGGTCGGCCTCCGTCACGCACTCCAGGTCGGGTCCAACCGCGTCGCCCAGAACAACTCGGTAGCCCTCCGCACTGGTCGTATCGCATATGGAACCATTCGTAGTCTGGGCCCCGAGGGCGTTCATCACACGCATCGGTCCATGACGCGCCATCAAGCCCATACTGCCCGCATAAGACAGAGCCAAGAGTTCTTCGCCGTCGAGAGAACCGACACCGTCAGCGATACGATCGAGAGCTTCATCCCAAGTGGATTCCACCAGTTCTCTTCCCTTGCGCACGAGGGGCACCCTCAGTCGGTTCGGACCGAGAGCAACCTCATGATAGATCGCAGTCTTGCCGCACAGATGCCCCTGGGACCAACTGTGGTCCGGATTGCCCCGCAGTCGCACGAAGCGTCCGGCAGGGTCTGTTTCGAGTAGCACGCCGCAGGCGTCGGGGCAGTCGAGTGGGCAAGTGGAAGGATGCAAGGTCATCGGTTCCTCATCTAGTCCACCAAGGCTGGGCGAGTGCGCTCGTCGGGCAGGATTTCGGCCAAATAACCGCGCCTCATCTGCTTCAGTCTCCACGCATCGTCAAAGAAAAGGACGAGGCCCCGCAGTCCATCGATGCTGCGCGCATAACTCAGGTTTGCGCTGTAGAAATTATCGAGAGGCAGTGAGAGGTTGAGACCAAAGGCGCGCTCGTCGGACCAGCCCCAAGCCAGCAGCGCTCCGTCCAGGTGCTCGCGTACGAGAAGGGGCGCCCCGAGCTCAGCTAGACACTGCTCCAGCCCGGTGGACCCGGGTCGGAGTCGTCCGTCAGCGCGAGGTTCCTCGAACTCGTGATTGTGCGCGAGCCTCGCGCTGAGACAACTGGAAACACACAGGGCCAACGCCAGTCCAACGGTACGGCCCCAAGCAAGTTGACACTGCCAAGGCGCCAAGGACTCCTTCTTGATTCGGCTCACTCGTCGATTACCGGCAGTTGGAAATCGGCATGCTTGGCTGCCAGGGTGGCTGCCCGGTGAGTCAAGAGTTCATCCTCGTCAAAGAAGAACCAGGCCCGGTCCTCTTGGGTGTCGCCCCCGTGGAGCGCAACGAGGATTAGGAAGAGGCCAACGTTCTTGCTCACGCTGGCGTCGTAGCGATAGGCCGAACGACGCCCGAGCTGCACGACCTCCGTGGGCGCACCCAGCGCACGGACCACGTCCTGAGCAGTGGACTGCCCGGGCTCGAGGGCCTCGATCAGGTCGCGGTCCAACGGTTGGTGGCGATTGGCCTGGCTGAAGACGCAGGCGGGCAGGAGCAGCAGGATTCCACAATAGGTCAAGAGGGACTTGGTCATCGTGAGCCCAGGATACGGGATGAGCGCAGAGCACCCCGTCAATTCTCAGCAAGAGCGGTCTTGGATCCGCAGGGGCCGCGCTTCCCCTCGCGCACTGCTAGAATCCCGCCATGCCTTCAACCAGCACCCCGGCGGCGGCCCCGACCGCCGAACAGGTCCAAACCGCCGCAGATCTCCTCGCCCAACCGCTCTTGGAACTCATTTTCAAGGCCGCCAGTGTGCACCGCGAGTTCCACGACCCCCAGCGCATCCAGTGCTCCCAATTGCTGTCGATCAAGACCGGCGGTTGCAGTGAGAATTGTGGCTACTGCTCACAGAGCGCACATTTCGACACGGGCATCGAACGAGAAAAACTGCTTGATGAGTCCGTCGTCCTGGACGCAGCTCGCAGCGCCAAGGCCAGCGGAGCCGACCGCTTTTGCATGGGTGCGGCCTGGCGCGAGGTACGCGACGGGGCGCAATTCGATTCCGTGCTGCGCATGATTGGATCTGTCAAAGAGCTCGGGTTGGAGACCTGCGCGACCTTGGGCATGGTGGACGAGTCCCAGGCGCAACGCCTGGCTGACGCCGGTCTGGATTACTACAACCACAACCTGGACACCGGTCGCAGTCACTACGACAGCGTGGTGACCACGCGCACCTACGACGACCGCATCGACACGCTCAAGAACGTCCGCAGCGCAGGCATGAGCGTCTGCTGTGGCGGCATCCTCGGCCTGGGTGAGAGCGATATGGGCCGTGCAGAGCTGTTGGCCGAGTTGGCTCACATGGATCCGCCGCCCGAAAGCGTTCCGATCAATCGACTCGTCGCGATCGCTGGCACACCTCTTGAACACGAAGGGCAAGTGGATTGGTCTGAACTGGTCCGGGTCCTGGCAGCAGCGCGCATCTTGATGCCCAAGAGCATGTTGCGTCTGTCTGCTGGGCGCGAACAACTCAGTGAAGAGGCTCAGGCCCTGTGTTTCCTCGCTGGGGCCAACTCCATTTTCGTGGGCGATCAGTTGCTCACGACTCCCAATCCTGAACCCAGCGGAGATGCGGCCCTGTTGGCAAAGCTGGGTCTTGTCTCGCTAGGCGACTGACCCTCATGAACTCCCTGGAGCGTCAGCTGGCCCAGGAATTGGCTGCTTGGGAAGGGCGCGGACTGACGCGCCGCGAGCAAGCGCTCGATGGCCGTGTGGACTTCGTCACCAACGACTACTTGGGGCTCTCTCAAGAGGCGGACGTGGTGGCAGCCGCCCAAGCGGCTGTTCGGGAGTATGGGGCCGGTGGCCGCTCAGCCCGGCTGTTGGCGGGCGGATCCAACTTGGATCGAGAAGTAGAACGCGCCGCGGCAACCTGGCTGGGATCGGAAGCGGGGCTCCTCTTCCCTTCGGGATACCAGGCCAACCTCGGGTTGATCTCCGCCTTGATCGGTCCCGAAGACTTGGTGGTCTCCGACGCCCTCAATCATGCCTCCTTGATTGACGGAGCGAGATTGTCCCGTGCGCGGGTCGAAGTACACGAGCACTTGGACGCCAATCATCTCGAGCATCTGTTGCAACGGGGGCCTTGCGCCCGTCGCAGGTGGGTTTTGGTAGAGGGCGTCTACTCCATGGACGGCGACGCCCCCGACTTGGCCCTGTGGGCACGAATCTGTGCCCGCCACAGGGCGTCTCTGATTGTGGATGAGGCTCACTCAGCGGGCCTTTTGGGTCCCAGCGGCGCTGGAGCTTGGGCGGCGAGTGACGCCGATCCCGCAGTGTTGGCTGCGCGGGTCGTAACAGGGGGCAAAGCTCTGGGCGCCATGGGCGCGGTAGTGGTTGGCAGCGAAACCCTGCGCGAGCAACTCCTGCAACGTGCACGGTCCTTCATGTTCTCCACTGCCGTGGCTCCGGCCGTTGCGGGTGCCCTACTTGCGGGAATCCAGAAGGCTCGGGCGGCGAGTCAAGATCGGAATCGGGCCCTAGGCCTGGCGCGCGATCTGGCTGCAGCCCTCGAATTGCCGCCCCCGGCGGCGGCCATCGTTCCCATTCCAGCGGGCTCAGTCGATCGTGCCATGCAGGCAAGTGCGACTCTGCAGGAGCAGGGCCTGGATGTGCGTGCCGTTCGCCCGCCGACCGTGGCTCCGGGTTCAGAGCGACTGCGCGTTGTCTGCCACAGCCACAATGAACCCAAGGACTTGAGACAACTTGTCGCGACCCTGAAGGGACTCAACTTGCCTGCCGCCAGTCATTCGCAACGCACGGTGCAGTCCGCTTCACCTCTTGTCGTCCTGGGTACAGACACGGACGTGGGCAAGACTGTTGTCTGCGCTGCGCTTTTGCATGCCGCCAGCAAGGAGGGAGCCGCGCGCTATTGGAAACCAGTGCAAAGCGGACCGGATTGCGATACGCGAACGGTGCGGCAGCTATCTGAGGGACAGGTCCTGGATCCCGGTGACACGTTTGATCTGCCCGCTTCGCCCCACGAGGCCGCGGCTGCCGAGGATCGCATCCTGGATCTTGAGCGCTTGGATCAAAAGCTAGATCAATACCTCGCAACGGCCGGGACCCTGATCATTGAACCCGCAGGCGGAGTTCAAGTACCGCTGACTGATGACTGCCTGCAAATCGACTGGCTGGCTCGACGCCGTCTACCTTGCGTACTCGTGGCGCGCTCCGGGCTGGGCACCCTGAATCACACCTTGTTGACCCTCGAGTCCTTGGAACGCCGAAACATGCGCCCCCGGGCTCTGATTCTGGTGGGCCCGACACATGCTTCCAACCGCAGTACCTTGGCGCGGCTCAGCGGCTTGCAAGTCCTGGAGATGCCGCACTTCGAACGGCTTGACCTGCAGGCACTTGAGGCATGGGCCGCGACTCAGGACCTGAGTGGTTTTCTTCCTGCAAGCAGGGTCGGGGCGAAATGAAGACAGCCCTTTCCCTCGCTGCCCGCGACGCGCGTCACTGCTGGCACCCCTATACCCAGCACGGCGCCGAAAGCGACCCTCCGTTGGCGATCGCCGCGGCCGTCGATGCCTTGCTCACTCTGGAAGACGGCCGCCAGCTGATCGACGCCATCAGTTCCTGGTGGGCGATCCTGCATGGACACGGGCGACGCGAACTGATCGAGGCGATGGAGCGACAAGCTCGATGTCTGGACCATGTGCTCTTCGCCGGCGCGACCCACGAACCGGCGGTCCGCTTAGCCGAGCGCCTCGTTGAGGTGGCGCCCTCCGGGCTCACGCGGGTGTTCTACTCCGATGACGGATCCACCGCCGTGGAGGTGGCCCTGAAGATGGCCTACCAGCGCTGGGTTCACTTGGGTCAACCCGAGCGCCGCGTGTTTGTAGCTCTCGACGGTGCCTACCACGGCGACACCCTGGGCAGCATGTCGGTCAGCGACCCGGATCCGTTCTTTGTGGCCTATGCGCCCCTGCTCTTTGAGGTCCGGCGCTGTGCCGCAGACCCTGTCGCGCTCGGACACTTGCTAGACGAACTCGGCGACCAAGCGGCGGGCCTGATCCTTGAGCCCATGATCCAAGGAGCCGCAGGAATGCGCATGCACCCCGCCAGTTTCTTACAAGCGGCGCGCACACTTACACGACAGCGTCACCTGCCCCTGATCGCCGATGAAGTCATGACCGGGTTTGGTCGCACCGGACGCTTGTTCGCCTGCAACCACGCCGACGTGAGCCCCGACCTCCTGTGCCTGGCCAAGGGCCTCACAGGTGGGACCTTTCCCCTATCCGCCACTCTGGCCAGTGAGGAGATGTATGAGGCTTTTCTTGACCAGGACAAGTCGCGCGCCTTCTTCCACGGGCACACCTTCACTGCCCATCCAGTGGGCTGTGCAGTGGCTCTGGCTTCGCTCGAAATCACATTGAAAGAGGATGTGCCCGGACGCCTGAACGAGATCGGCAAGACTGTGTGGGCAGAGCTGCAGTCCGCGCAAGCCCATCCCCAAGTCGATGATCTGCGTCACCTCGGGGGTGTTGTAGCCCTCGACCTGGTCCCACCTTCCGGAGGTGAAACGGGTTATCTCGCAGAGATGTCTGGGCGTCTGCGCCAGGGCAGTATTGAACGCGGAGTACTCCTGCGCCCCTTGGGAAACGTGCTGTACGCCATGCCTCCCGCTTGCACGACGCGGGACCAGGCGCAGCAGATTGGTCGCGTGATGGCCGAGTTGGCAACGGGCGATGCCTAGCCCAGCAGAGCAGCTTCCATTGCGGTCAGCCAGGACTCGACACTGCGTTCGGCCACGGCCGCCCGAACCAAGTCCGGGCTGGGCGGATCTTCGAGCAGGCGGGTAATCGATGCAGCCAACTCCTGTTCACAAGCTGGATCGGGAATGACCAACCCTCCCGCCTGTTCGACACTGGGAGACAATCCGGAAAGGGCTGTGGTCACCACCGGGGTTCCGGCGGCCAGGGCTTCAAGGGTGATAAGCGGGCAGGGATCGCGCCATGTTGGTTGGACGCACAAGTTCGCGCCGGCCGCCAACAACTCGGGCGCAAGGTCCGAGACAACTCGTACGCTGCCGCGCTCCAAGCCACTGCGGTATGCACGCCGCGCCCAAGCGCCGGGGCGTTTGGGACCTGCGAGCACAAAACACCATGGACCGGGGACCTGCTTGAGCGCGCGCATGAGGTGCGGAACCCCCTTCAACATGGGGTTGCGTGCCCCGGTAACGATCAGGGGCACGTCAGGCGTGATGCCAAGCTCGGCCCGCAGCCGCGTTTGCGCTTCGGCCCGCGCGCTCGGATGAAATCGACTGAGGTCCACACCGTTTGGGATCACGACATGAGGGGCGGCGGCAGCGGGATGGAACCGGTTCAGCTCCGAGGCGACCAGGCGGGAGGGACAGATGATCTTGCCCGCCCCTCCGCCGTCTGCACCCTCCATGGCTCGGCGCTCCAGGTCGACGAACGCGCGGTGGCGCCCCCGCACAGCCAGGGCCTTGGGAACCTGGCGACTGGGGTGACTGGCGCGCCAACGAGCCTCCAAAGTGCCCAGGTGAACGCCACCGTGCAGCCAGAGCACGCTGGGCTGCTCCACGTGGCGGACGGCGATGGTGGTGTCGCAGCCCAAACCGCGTGCAGCGGCGACCATGTTGCGACCGAGACGACGTTCGCGCACTCCGCGCGATAGCCCAAGTCCACGCACACGTTGGAACGGGCCCGGTAAATCGCCAGTAGAGGAGGCGCCGATGATGTGCACCTCGTGGCCCGACGCGACCAAGTGACGGGCCAGGAGATCCATGCAGGTCTCCGCACCACCGCGGCTCGGATTCCAACGGTCGATGAGTAGGCCGACGTTCATCGCTTGCCTGGATCCTGCAGCACGCGTGAGATCATCGGCCGGAACGAGTGTCCATCCAGTCCAGCACGCCCTTCTCCGACATCAGGGCCTCGATGGCGGCACGATCCTTGGGAACCTGGTCGGAGATCACGCGACGTCCGTCCTGCGTGATCACGATCACGTCTTCGATGCGTACTCCGATCCCCGTGGCGTCTTCGTAGAGGCCTGGTTCAATGGTGAAACACATGCCTGGAACGAGTTTGCCACGCATCGATCCCGGGTCGTGCACCTCCATGCCCACTGAGTGCACAGCGCCATGGCGCATGAACTCCTGCATACCGGCTTCGAGGATCACGTCTCGGCAGGCCAACTCCACATCGGAGATGGTGGCACCCGGTTTGGCCGCCTCGATGCCTGCAGCCTGGGCTGCCAACACAACGTCGTAGATCTCGGCTTGCCGCTCGGTGAATTTCCCGTTGACGGGGAACGTGCGGGTAATGTCCGTGGTGTAGTGATCGACCTCGGGCCCGAAGTCGATCAGCACCACTTCGCCGTCGCTCATGCGCCGCGCCGAGAAGTTGTAGTGCAGCACGAGGGAATTAGCGCCCGAGCCGACAATTGCGGCGTACGCCGGTCCATCGGCGCCGTGACGAGCCTGGATCCAGTTCAAGAGCGCATCGAGTTCCCACTCTCCAAGGCCCGGACGGCACGACCGCATGGCCTCTTTCATGGCCAAGGCCCCCGAACTCGCCGCACGTTCCATGGCCGCGATTTCTGCCGGGGCCTTGACCACTCGAATCTGGGTCAGCGCAGGCCAGCAGTCTTCGACTTCTCGATCAAAGCGTCGCTTGAGGTGCGCCGCGAAGGCCTGTTCCCGACTGACTCGACCATCGAGGGGGTCCTTGCTGCGGGCTTGATCGAAGGGCCCGGCGCTGTCATAGGAGCCCGCCAAGCCAATATGCGCTCCGAGGTTGGTCCACAGGCGACGCGCCCCCTGGCCTTCTTTTTGCGATGCCAGCGTCTCCTGCACCACGTCGAGTAGGTCGCCGCTGGGCCGCACATCATCAATGCCCGTGAGTTCGGCGACCCAAGCGTCTGCCGAATCCCAGATCTCCCCCTCCCAGCGTTCCTTCCAAGCGCTCGGCTTGTGGACGAAGAGCACCTCCCGACCACTCTCAATGTCCATGGCGAAAGCCACGTTGGGACTCTCAACTCCAGTCAGCCACCAGAAGTTCTTGTCTTGACGGAAGCTCAGATTCGCGCGCGAGGGCGGCAGGCCGCGCACGACGAGTACACCTTCCTGCAATGAGTCGCGCAGGGCCGCTCGACATTGGGCGTGGAAGTCGGCCCCGAGACCACAAACTGGAGCACCATCGGCCGCGCGCGAAACGCTCCCCGCGGGCAGGGTTGTGGGCTCCTGGGCCGAGACCAGGACGGACAAGATCAGGGACGTGGACACAAGCATGGGGATTCGTCGCATCGGGGCATGGTACCCACTCGGCCCGTCTTGGATCCCCCAAGAGTCGTGTGGATTCGCGGCGCGATACGGGAATCGTTCCCACCCGGCAAGGATTCAGTAAGCGCCGGGCGGCGGGGCTTCAGCCTAGGAGCTCGAGGCCACCCTTGATGCCGGTGACGAGCCTGTCGACTTCATCCTCACCCATGGGAGTCGAGATCGCGGCCGAACATGTGTTGATCATGATCAGGCCTTCATCAAAAAGATGGTCGAGCAGAGTCTTGAGCTGGGCGGTCTCCTCTGACGTCGAGAAACACTCGCGGTAATTGACCGGCGGCCGTTCCTTGAGGTGCACACGGAACATCGATCCACCGCCGGTCACGCATGCCCGGTGCCCCCCCATCTCGATGGCGTCGTGGATTCCATCCATGGCCAGCCGTGCCAGTCGGTTCACATGGGCAACCGCCTCACCCTCGAAGAGTCGCATGGCGGTGAGGCCGGCGGTCATGGTGACAGGGTTGGCTGAGAAGGTCCCCGAATGGGGAAAGAGAACGGGCTTGGCCAGTGGGTTCATCACGTCCATCACCTCGGCCCGGCCCGCGATGGCTCCAACGGGAAAACCACCGCCGATGGCCTTACCTAGAGCGGTCAGGTCAGGCGTGCAGTCGTACCAGGCTTGCGCACCTCCCAATTCACTGCGGAACGTGATCACCTCATCAAACACCAAGAGCGACCCGTTGGTTTTGGTCCACTCGCGCATGGCCTGGATGAACGCTGCATCCGCAGGACGCAATCCGATCCGGTGCGGCATGGGGTCCAACAACACGCAGGCCAACTCATCGGCATGGCGATTCAGAATCGCGACGGCCCGTTTCGGGTCGTTGTAGGGAACGATGACCACATCCGACAGGGCTGCTGCGGGTGTCCCCTGGGCCACGGCCACGCTGGCCGGCTCGTCGACGTCGCCCCAATTGGAGGGTTTCGAAGTCTGGCTGGCCTCGGCGTAGTCGTATTGGCCATGGTACGCACCCTCCGCCTTGGCGATCTTGGGGCGCGACGTGAATGCGCGTGCCGCTTTTAGGGCACCCATCACCGCTTCGGTGCCGGAGTTCACAAAACGCAGTTTTTGGAAACCGCTGTTACGCGAGCAGAGGTACTCGGCGTATTCCAACTCAACCTCGGTGGCCAGGGTGCAGGCGGAACCCCGCGCCAACTGCTCACTTACGGCCTGGACCAGGGCCGGATGGGCGTGGCCGTGGATCAGGGAGGCCATGTTGTTGGAAAAATCGATGCGCTCGACGCCCTCCACGTCTGTGATCCGGCACCCCGCAGCGGAGGCCATGTACGCCGGGTAGGGGTCGCGCAATACGGTGTTGCGACTCACGCCCCCGGGCAGGACCTTCAAGGCACGTTCATAGAGGGCTGCGCTCTTGCTCTTGGAGTCCATGACTAGCTGGTCGCGTCGGTCCTGCCGTCCAGCAGGTCGGTGCCGGTGCGCGCTTGGACATCAGCAAACTCAACACCCGGACTGAGTTCGAGCACTTGGAAGCCTGCCGGCGTGACATCGATCACGGCCAGGTTGGTGTAAACCCGATTGACTACCGCGGTCCCGGTCAGCGGGTAGGTGCACTGGTCAAGTAGCTTGGGCTCACCCTGCTTGGTGCAGTGTTGCGTGATCACGTAGACCGACTTGACTCCAGCGACTAGGTCCATGGCGCCACCTACAGCCGGGATCGCATCGGGCGTACCGATTGACCAATTGGCCAGATCGCCATTGCTGGCCACCTGCAGCGCGCCCAGCACGCACAGGTCGATGTGCCCCCCGCGAATCATGGCGAAGCTATCTGCGTGGTGAAAATAGGCAGCCCCGGGAAGAGCCGTCACCTGCCTCTTTCCCGCGTTGATCAACTCCGGCTCCCCCTGTCCCTCTTGCGGAGCAGGCCCCATGCCGAGCAGGCCATTCTCGGTGTGATAAATGAACTCGCGCCCGGTGGGAACGAATTTGGCGATCAGCTCCGGGATGCCAATACCCAGGTTGACGTAGGCCCCGTCGGAAATGTCGAGGGCCACGCGTTGGGCCATCTCATCGCGGGTACGACCCGTGATCTCCTGTGAAGACGTCACGGGTAACACACTCCCGCACGGACCAGATCCGATTCGTGGGCGGGGTCAGGCACGTGCACGACGCGCTGCACAAAGATCCCGGGTGTGATCACCGCTTCAGGATCCATGTCGCCCGCCTCAACGGAGTCGGCCACTTGAACTACCGTGGTCTTTGCCGCCATGGCCATCAGGGGACTGAAGTTGCGGGCGGTCTTGTTGTAGGTCACGTTGCCGTAGCGGTCCGCCCGCTTGCCCTTGATCAGTGCAAAGTCGGCACGCAACCCGCGCTCCAAGACATAGTCGCTCCCGTCGAACCTGCGCAGTTCCTTGCCTTCTTGTAGGGGCGTGCCCACCGAGGCGGGCGTGTAGAAGCCCGGGATCCCGGCCCCCCCGGCGCGGATGCGCTCTGCCAGGGTGCCCTGGGGAACCAGTTCGAGTTCGATCCTGCCGCTGCGGTAGAGGTCGGGAAACACGGTCGAGTTCATGGAGCGTGGATAGGAGCAGATCATCTTGGCCACCCGGCCAGCTTTGATCAGCGCAGCCAATCCCACCTCGCCACTGCCGGTGTTGTTGTTGATCACCGTCAGGTCTGTGGGACCCAAATCGATCAGGGCGTGAATCAGTTCGATAGGGCTGCCCGCCTCGCCAAACCCGCCGATCATGACCGTAGAGCCGTCCGAGATGTCCGACACGGCCTGCGAAAGACTCGAGACGTTCTTGTCAATCATGGCTGGCCTAGGCGTGCACGCGGGCGTATTCGAACAGGCCCGCGTCGTCAAAGATGACGCGATCCTCGTAGCCATCGAACCAGACTGCGTCGGGATTGCGCCCCACAATGCACACCTTGCCGCGTTCTGCAGCGTCAGCCGCGCTACGCAGCAACCTAAAAATGAGCACTCCGTTTTCGGTCCCAGGAACACCGGGGATGGGACTCTCGGTCACGGCCACGACTTCCGTCTTGCCCTTGTAGTGGGTGATCGAAAGGCGGGCGTGGGCCTCTACACCCGACAGCCCCTTCTGAGACTCATTCAGGATCCTCCACGCGTCCTCGATCGGAACATTGAATGCTCGGTGAGCCACGATGTCGCGGCCACAGAAGAAGTAGTGGTTCTCTGCACCCACCCGTTTCAGTTCACGCTGCATGATGCGCAGTGCATCGGCGTCGTCGTTGATGCCCCGAATAATGGGCGACTGGTTCTCGACTCGCAGCCAGCCCCGCGAAACGACGGCCTGCATGGCGCGTTCGGTATCCGGGTGCCATTTGAAGACGCCGGAAGCTTCGCGGATGTACTGCCCCTGGTCATCCAGAGCGAGGAACTCGTCGGGGTGGTTGAAATGGATCATCATGCGCACGCCCACGTGCGGATAGGTGGCGTGGAAGCAATCCATCATGGAGACAAACGCGTCGTCAAAGCGCTGCGGAAAGAACGCCATTTCTTTGGTCCCAATTCGAATGGCCTCAACCCCGGCTTCGGCCAAGGCAGCCAACCAAACAGCGATCTTGGTATTCGAAAGCACCATCGGATCTCCACCGGAGAGCAGGATCTCCCGTAGTTTCTCGCGACCAGTTTCTGGATGCCGCCCACCATTGTCCGCCACGCTCTTGTTGTGGGCCCGGATGTAGTCGGTCACCTCCCCCACCTGCGCCATGCCTTTCTTGGATACGGTCCCGTCCTGACGCTCGATCTCGCGCCGGCTAATCAACTCTTCGCGATAGCAAAACCGGCAGTGGGCCGAACAGGTCGAGACCACGTACATGAGGCCCATCTCGTACTTGTGCAGCAGTCCCTCGACCGGGCTGTAGTCCATCTGATTCCCTGGGTCGTCGGAGCCCATCAGATCTTGGGTCTCATCGGGAGTGGCCTTGACCAGGTTCCTGACGGGCACGCTCTTCTGGGCCAGCTCGAAGTAGTGACGCGTCACTTTGACCGGCATGCGGGCTTCGACATCCCTTTCGCTGCCCTTCAGCTGATTGAGTGCTGCAAGTTCTTCAGGGCTGTAGAGCTCGGGTCCGGATTGCGTCACCCTGCCGTCCAGGAAGGGCTGTAGGCCGTTGATGCTCTCGCGCTCGTAGCGCGGGTTGTCGACGCCTTCGAGGAAGGCCGATTCGCGCTCGCTGGGGACGTACTTAGGGCTCTGGCTCATGGTGTGGATCGGATTCAGGTCAACGGGCAGGCGGGCCCTTGAGACCCCAAAGAGGGGGGTCTGGAGAGGCCATCATTGTAACAAATTATACATTTCGTCCACTAGAAGTGTACCGTTATGTACGAGGACGACCCCTGTGACCATTTCCGATCGGATTGCTGCTGCCAGTGAGCGGCTGACTCCCACTGAACGCAAGATCGCGCAAGCCGTCTCGGCCGACCCCACCTTGCTCGCCTTTGGCACGGTCGCCCATTTGGCCGCCCAAGTGCAAACCAGTCACCCGACCATCGTGCGCTTTGCCACCAAACTCGGGTTCGCTGGTTATTCGGACTTGCAGGATCACGTGCGAACGGAATTCGCCCAGCAACTCCTGCGCCCCACGCAGCGCATCCGCCAGCAAGACCCTTCGTCCTCGTTGACGGCGTTGGAAGGTGCCCTGGCCTCGGTCAGGCAAGCTGCGGATGGCCATCAACTTGCAGTCCTCGCCCAGCCCATCCGCAAGGCGCAGCGCGTATGGATCCTCTCGGGCGAGACATCGCGAGCGGGAGCCCTCGCCTTGCACAGCGGCCTATCCATGGTCCGCCCCAGCGTGCGCCTACTGGACGAACACTCAAGCGGCGGCGTCCTGAGTAGTGCTGGAAAAAAAGACGTGGCCGTGGTGATCGACTTCGCCCGCTATCGCCGGCACTGCGTAACAACCGCTCAGGCCTTGGCCCGGAGTGACGTGCACATCGTTGCCATTACAGACGGCCCTCTCTCCCCGCTCGCCGCACTGACCGACACCTGGTGTGAACTTGCCGTCCCCGCCATCGGCCCCTTCGATAGCTCGGTGCCCGCTGTGGCCCTTGCCGAACTACTCGTCGCCGAGGTAGCCGCCAGCCTGCGAACCAAGGCCCGCGACCGCATCGACCGCACCGAGGCCCTGTGGGAGGCTACCGGGACGTTCTTGTAGGCCCATGGTGAGCAACTGAACGCCGGGTGGGATCCTGTCCCGCGTGTCGATTCATGGTCCAATCTGGACTGCCCATGCTCCGTATCGGTTTCGACTCCTCCCCACTTCTGCCAGGAACTCCCCCAGGCGTGCAGCGCGTGGTGGAGAAGAGCTTGGAGTCGCTTGAAGAGCGGGGAGTGATTCAGGTTGTTCGGTTGGCTCCTGATAGATCCAAATCCGTACGCAAGTGGAGGCAACGTGAGCTCCCTCGTGCGGTGAAAGAAATGAAGCTGGTGGGCTTGCACTCCTTCGTGTCGGCCTTCGCCCTGCGCGGGCCAGGTCTCCGGGTGCAGACAATTCACGAGGCCCCCTGGCGGCATGGGGTGCGGGAAAACTCGGACTTGCGGCATCGTTTTTGGGCCTGGGCTGGTCCTCGGCGAGCGGATGCGGTTGTCACGCCCAGCGTGGCCAGTGCCCGGGACTTGGGTTTGACGCACGGCAAGTTGGCGCAGCGCACGCGTGTGATTCCCTGGGGAGTGGGGTCGCCCTTCGAGGTGGACGGCCCGCTCGATTCACTGGATGAGGAATTGCTGGGCAAGTACCGCCTACCCGATCGACCCTTGCTCCTCTGCCCGGGTGCTGTGCGCGCCAAGAAGAACCTGGCCGCGGTGCTGGACGGTCTCGCGCATCTGAAACAAGCGGGCCCATTGCCCGTTCAACTGGTTGTAACCGGACCCGATACGCCGGACCTGCGCGTGGCCTTGGGGCGCGTGCAGCGCCTTGGACTTGCGCGCTTTGTGTCCACGCCAGGGGAGGTGAGCGACGCGGACCTGGCTGGACTCATGCGCTTGTCTTGCGCAGTGGCGGTGCTGTCGCTCAGCGAGGGTTTTGGGTTGCCCGTGCTGGAAGCCATGGCATGTGGAACACCCGCGATCGTGCCCAGGGGCGGAGCCCTCGGAGAACTCAGTCGCAGCGACGACCTTGTGCTGGACCGAACAGACCCGCAGTCCGTGGCCCAGGCCATCTCGCTCGCACTGAAGACCAGGGAGACCATGCGCATGCCCTTGGCGAATTCAGCGATGCAATTTACCTGGGACAAGACAGCGCAAGCGATCGAAGAGCTCTGGCAGGGGCTGGCGTGAGCGGCTTAAGAGTCTTGATCTCGGGCGTGGTGCTCGACCAGCCCATGGGAGGGGTGCGTCGGCACAACGAGGAGCTGCTACCGCGCGTCGCCAAGCTGCTCGAAAGCGAGGGCGGAGGCATCGTCGTCTTGGCTGGGCGAGGCGGCCTGGCCTTGGACCTGCCGGAAGAGGTACGCGTGCTCGAATCGGGCGTGCCTTCCTCCCCACTCATGATTCGCGCGGCAAAGGAAACGAAGGCCCTGGCCGGCGCCTGCGCCGAAGCTGAGAAATCAGGCCAACCCTTTGATCGCGTCCACGTCGCGCACCTGCCTGCGCCGCGCACGTTGCCAGTGCCCCTCACGCTGACCCTGCACGACCTGCGCAGCTTGGATCTGGAACACACGCCCTTCTCGCGCCGACTGGTGGCGAAGACCGTGGTAGGCCGGGCACTTCACCGCGCGCGGCGCGTGTTCACTGTCTCTGAGCACATGCGTGCGCGTCTGGTGTCGGGCTGGCCCGAGGTCGAGGAGAAGGTCCTGGTCGCTCCCAACGGCTGCGACCACCTCCCCGTCCTGACTCGCAATCCAGCGCGCGACGCACCCCTCTTGCACATTGGCCACCTCGAAGCCCGCAAGAACTTGCAAGTGCTCCTGCACGCCTTGGCGCTCGACGAATCTCTACCGAACCTGCTCCTGGTGGGAGCTTCCAAACAGGGCGAGGACCAACGGCTGCTCGCCTTGGCGTCAACCTTGGGAGTGTCCAGTCGGATGCAGATTGCCGGTCCCTGCTCCGACGGGGACTTGCCGCACCTGCTCGCGAGCTCGGCCGCCGTGATCTTGCCCTCTCAGCTTGAGGGATTTGGCATCGTCGCTCTCGAAGCCCAGCGAGCCCGCGTCCCTGTCGCGGCTTCCAATACCAGCGCCCTGCCCGAAACGGCTGGCAAGGACGCCAGTTTCTTCGACCCCGACGATGCAGATGAGTGTGCGCGCGCCATCCGACAGGCACTCAACCAAACGCCTGCAAGTCTCGATCGCGCTGCCCTGCGCGCCACGCAATTCACCTGGGATCGGACCGCGCAGATACTCGTGGATGGCTGGCGGGCCTAGTCACTCCGACTCAGAAATAGAGCCGTCCGTCCTGCGCAACCCAGCTGTCAATTGGTACGCACCCCACATGAGTCCACCTAGGACGGCGGCGAGCAACAAGTACAACAACACGCGAATCAGAAACGGCTGCTGACCGATGTCGGTGGAAAAGAGCCCCGTGCGATTGTCCACCTTCTGATACTGCAACACCTTGCCGCCCGCCGCCGTTCGGCCCGCGGCTCCAGGTGCGCTGGCCCCCATGGCCTGTGCCCGGCGTGTTGCGCTATCGGCTTGGCTCGCTGCCTGGCGAGCGGGCTTGGCTTGGGGTGAAGGCGCTGCCACCGGTCGTTGAATCGGTGCGTCTGGGGTCTGTGCGCCTGCGTCCCAGTCGCCCTCGAGTTCCAGACCACCACTACTCGGAGCCGGAATGGAGGCCGGAGTCGGGGCAGGTGCTGGAACCGCTACGGGTTCAATCGGCGCCGGGTGAGGCGCTTCTTCATCCCTGAGGCGCAGCTCGACATCACCCAGGCAGAAGGTCTCTCCATCCTGAAGCGTGTGAGGCCCAGTCAGGCGTCGCTCTCCCACCCTCGTTCCATTGGACGAGCCGAGGTCGGTCAAGACCCATTGCCCATCGGGCCCTCGTTCGAGGTGCGCGTGCAGCCGACTGACCGACTTGCCGCGAATCATGAGGTCCGCTTCCTGGCCGCGGCCCAGTTTGCTGGGGCGCTCCAGGTCGAGGGTCTGGCCCAGATGATCGCCTGAGAGGATGAAGAGTCGTGCCATGGGGTCTAGATGCTGTGATGAGCAGCATGATACGCGCTGGAGCCCGTGGGTAGAATGCGCCCATGACCAGCACTCGGCACACGACGGCGGCCCCGGCCCTCGAACTCACGGGGCTGGCCTGTGGATACCGAGTCGGGCTGCTGCAACGCAAGCGCGAGGTCTTGCACGGGGTGACACTGTCCGTCGCGCGCGGGAGCTGCCTGGGTCTGGTGGGCCCCAATGGTTCTGGGAAGTCGACCTTGCTGCGCACACTGGCGGGCGTGCAGCGGGCGGAACGCGGCCGGGTGCTGGTGCTGGGCGAGGACCCCCGTCAGGCGCGGGCGCGGGCGCGCCTGTCCTACCTCCCGGAGGACTCCCCCTTCCCGGCGGAACTCTCTGCTGTTGCTGCCCTGGACCTGCTGGGCGCCTTGTCGGGAGTTCCGCGAGTGGAACTGCGGCAGCGGGCCCAGAGGCTGTTGAAGCGCGTTGGACTCTCCGAGCAACAACGCGCGCCCCTGCGGACCTTCTCGCGCGGGATGTTGCGCCGCTTTGGCTTGGCCCAGGCGTTCTTGTCGGATCCGGAAGTGGTGCTGTTGGACGAACCGACCGCGGGCTTGGATGCACCGGGGTTTTCCGTTCTGGAAGACCTCTTGGGTGAAGCGCGGGCGCGGGGTGCCTGTGTCGTGCTCGCTTCGCACTTGCCCTCCGATCTCCTGCAGCACTGTGACCATCTAGCCCTGCTGTTGGGCGGGAATCTGCGCGATCACGGACCGACGGAGCAGCTGTTGGCGGTCGACGGCCGGGTGCAGTTGGAGTTGGAGGGTCTTGAGGCGGCGCACCTGGAAGAAATCCGAGCTTGGGTGCAAGCGGCCGGCGGCAAGGTGCGCTCGAGTTCACCGGCGGGCCGATCACTGCTCGAGTTGTACCGCTTGCCTGAAACTCCCGATGAGCAACCCTAGGGACGCAAGTCGGGAGCGCTACGGCGAGCTGTTCTCGCTCTGGGTACGTCGCAGCCTGGACCCGGCGTGGACGCTCCCCCTACTCGGATTGTTAGCCGTCTTGAGCCTCGCGGACTGGACGCCAACCGCCCTGCGAGCGAGCGGTATGGCCACCCCGAGCCTACGACGCGGACTGGAACGCGAAGCCCTTTGGAGTGTGGCTCTACTACTGCTCACGGTCTGGACCGCGTGGCACGGCGCACGGATCATGTGGCGCTGGCGCGAGGGTGAATGGAGTTGGATTGCGAGCCGTCCCGCGACCGCCTTCCGGGTCTGGATCGCGACCTGGGCCGGAGCCAGCGCAGGTTTGGGTCTTCTACTAGTCGCCATGGCCGTTGTGGTAGAGGTCGGCACCGGTCTCGGAGCACCCACAGTGCGTTTGGCTGATTCCCAACCCGTGGACGACACGCGTTTGGAACCTGGGCAGTCGCTGGACATCCCCTGGATCGGGAAGCCTCCCATGACAGGTAGCCTGCGAGTCTTTCTGCGCTCATCACCGGGAGGAGATCCCACCACGGATGTGTTGGTCGAGGCCCAGCGCGGTGAATTGGTCCGGCAAGCGAAACTGCGTTTGGACGGCCGCCGGCCCGTGGAGGTCGAGGTACCTCCGGACACACCCGGTCCTCTAGTCGTAACGATCACGAACACAGGTGGCGGCGCTTTGGCACTGGACGGGGGTCAGCCTTTGGATTGGTGGAAACCGGCTGGATCCGAATGGCGTGGTTCGTGCAGCGTGGTCTGGCGCGCGCTTATCGGACTGTCGGCACTCTTGGGATTAGCCATGGGATTCGGCGGTCGTATGGGCGCGGTCAGCGCTGCGGGTCTTGCCGCGGCCTGCTTGCTGGTCGCAACGACAGACCCGGTTGTGAGTTGGATTCCATTCGCGGACCTGCCAGGGGTGCTGACGATCTTGGGTGAGGGACGGCTACCCATGGGCGCGCACCTGCTGCTCCCCTTGGTGTCGGTGGCGGTCGCAGTGGGTTCATGGTGGACCGCGGGGAAGGTGCAATGAGGAGCCGCTTGGCATTGGGCCTTGGTTGGGTGAGCGTCGCCCTCTGCTGCTGGCCGTGGCAAACCGAAGGACAGAGCGGCGTATCTCGGTCGGTTGCGGGGGTCGAAGCCCAGCGCGGAGCCTCACTGGGCCAACGCATCTTGGGACCCGTCGCGGGACTGGCAGCCAGTGCCGAATGGGTGCGCTTCGATTGGTACGTTCGCGAGGGTCGTTACGAACGAGCCTACGCCGTCGCCGAACGCGCCTTGGCATTGGACCCCCGGGCCACCCAAGGCTGGACGCACCTGGCCTCACACCTGGTCTTCGGCAGGGCCTCGCTTGAGAGTGAGCCCGACCCAACGGTCCGACTGCGCTGGATCCAAGCCGGTCTGGCCCTGCTGGTTCGGGGGGAGGGGCAGGCCGGCGTGCCAGCCGACCTCGCCTACATGCGCGGCCTGATCCTGTCCTGGGTGACCGACCTCGAAGGTCTGGGACCACCTGTTGCGCCCGGGTGGCCGGGGGGCAAGGACGCTGCCCGGTTGTCGTCCGCTGATGCTTTTCATGCAGCCGGGACGGCGGGTAATTTGGAGGGTTTCCTGATGGAAGGCATCCTGCGTACAGGCAATCGATTGCCCCCCCCGGGTGAGGAACAGGGGGAATAGTCCGGGCGCGGCGGCAGTGGTAGCATCCCTCACATGCTGCTAGCCCTAGTCGCCGAGAATATGCTCAAGGGGTTCTTCGATCAGTTCGGCTATTGGGCGCCCTTCGCGTTCCTCGTAGGGGCTGGGGCGGGTTTGCCGGTTCCGGAGGAGGTGACCATGGTGGGCTCGGGGTTCTTGCTGCACCGCGGATTGGTGGATCCTCTGCCGATCATCGCCACCTGCTATGTGGCCACGCTTGTCGGGGATTCGATTCCGTTCTGGCTGGGCCGACACTTTGGCATGAGCGTTGTGAATCGGCCCTGGGCACGCAAAATCCTCCACCCGGAGCGCATGGTGCTCTTGCGCGAGCGATTTGACCGCCACGGCAATTGGGCCATCTTTACGTGCCGCTTCCTGCCAGGCGTACGCATGCCGGGCTTCTTTACGGCGGGTACGGCAGGCTTGTCTTACGGACGCTTCTTGCTCTTCGATGGTTTGGGAGCGCTGATCATGACGCCCGCCTGGGTCTTGCTGGGCAAATCCTTTGGGGAGCGCATCGCCGAGTTGGAAGGCAATGTGACGCACTTCAACCAATACCTGGGCTTTGCCCTCGCCGCGGCAGTCCTTGTTCTGGCCATACGCGGACTGGTGCGCCGGCGGGAACGGCAGCTGAGACACTTGAAAGCGGAAGCCGGGCGAGACGAGCCTCCGCAACCCCCGCCGGTGAACTCAGGGCCCTAAGCGGTCCCCAATCTGGGACGGGGCGGTCCGTGCGAGGCCCCTACGCCCCACAAGGGGTCGAGCGGGGGTTTGGGCAGGTAGAGGGAAGCCCTGGGGCGGTTGACCCCCCGATGGGCCTCAGTATCCTGTTTGGCCCAGTTTCCGTGGGATGCCCCTCTGGGGTCCGCAGAGGACCACAGCGCGAGCCACCCCCACCCCAAGCCCTGCACCCTGGCCCAAAACGGGCACCCAACATTCATGGACACTCTCTTCGTACTCGCTGCAGCCTCCGCAGCCCTCGCGCTCGTCTTCGCCGTCGTCAAGTACTTCGGGATCATGAAGATGGACTCCGGCAACGAGACCATGCGGGACATCTCCAAGCAGGTCCAAGATGGCGCAGCGGCTTTCTTGAGAGCTGAGTACAAGTGGCTGGCCGTGTTCGTGGTCGTGGTGGGTGTTGCCATTGGGGTGTCCGACCCGGAAACCGGACTGGGGGTCAAGACAGCTATCGCATTCGTGTGTGGCGCGCTGGCCTCTGCGGTAGCCGGATACTTTGGCATGCACACGGCCACGCGCGCCGCGGTGCGCACGACCCAGGCCGCCACCGATAGTCTGGCCGCCGCCCTGGGCGTTTCATTCAATTCAGGCGTGGTGATGGGCATGAGCGTGGTGGGCTTGGCGCTCTTGGGCGTCACGGGATTCACGTTCGCCTACGCCTCCGACCTCACCGCCGAAGGGCTTGAGTACGTGCTCGGATTCAGCTTCGGCGCCTCCTCCATCGCCCTTTTCTCGCGCGTGGGCGGTGGCATCTTTACCAAGGCCGCTGACGTGGGCGCTGACCTCGTGGGCAAGGTCGAGGCAGGCATCCCCGAGGACGACCCCCGCAACCCGGGCACCATCGCGGACAACGTGGGCGACAACGTGGGCGACGTGGCCGGCATGGGTGCCGACCTGTTCGAGTCCTACGTGGGTTCGATCATCGCGGCCATGACCCTGGGCGCGTTCGCGTACGCAGGCGTCGAGCACGTGGACGGCATGGTGCTCTTGCCTCTAGCCGTTGCTGCGGTCGGCATCATCGCGTCAATCCTGGGCACCTTCTTCGTGAAGGCCGCTGATGAGCACGCGTTGCACTCAGCTCTGTTCCGCGGGCTGATCGTCGCCTCACTTGCCGTTGTGGGTGCTACCGCGTGGCTGACCGTCGGCGGGGGTTTGGCATTGCCGGCACAGTTGGAAGGGGTCTCGCATGAGTATTCCACGCCCATGGCACTGCTGATTGCCGTGGTTTCGGGGCTCGCCATCGGCGTGCTGATCGGCAAGATCACCGAGTACTACACGTCTACAGAGACGAAACCCGTCCAGAACATCGCCAAGCAATCGGAAACGGGCGCTGCGACGAACATCATCCACGGACTCGCGACGGGCATGGAGTCCGTGGCGATTCCGGTACTCTTGATCTGCGTCGCCATCTTCCTGGCCAACTACATGGCCGGTGTCTACGGAGTGGCCATCGCAGCGGTGGGCATGCTCTCCACCCTAGGGATTTCATTGGGGGTCGATGCCTACGGCCCCGTGGCCGACAACGCCGGCGGCCTGGCCGAGATGGCCAAGCTGCCCCCGGAGGTGCGCGAGCGCACGGACGCCCTGGACGCGGTGGGCAACACCACGGCCGCCATCGGCAAGGGTTTCGCCATCGGTTCCGCGGCACTGACCGCACTGGCCCTCTTCAGCGCCTTTTGCAGTCGCGCGGGATCCTTGTCTGGACTTGAAGGCTCCCTGCCCTTGGACATCAACTCACCGGAAGTCGTCATCGGCCTGCTGCTCGGCGGCATCCTGCCCTTCCTGTTCAGCGCGCTCACCATGCGCGCCGTTGGCAACGCAGCGTTCGAGATGGTCGAAGAAGTTCGCCGTCAGTTCCGAGAGATTCCCGGCATCATGGAAGGCACGGGTAAGCCCGATGCGGCACGTTGCGTGAAGATCTCCACAGACGGCGCCCTGCGTCAGATGATCGTGCCGGGCGTGATCGCCGTTGCCGCTCCGATCGCAGTCGGCTTCTGGAGCGTGGTTGCGCTAGGTGGTCTGCTGGCCGGAGCCCTGGTCACGGGCGTCATGATGGCCATCTTCATGTCCAACGCCGGTGGTGCTTGGGACAACGCCAAGAAGTACATCGAGGGCGGCGCCCACGGTGGCAAGGGTTCGGAGCCGCACAAGGCAGCCGTGGTTGGCGACACGGTGGGTGACCCGTTCAAGGACACCTCAGGCCCGTCCCTCAACATCTTGATCAAGCTGATGACCGTGGTGGGACTCGTGTTCCTGCCCTGGTTCTTCTAGAGGCAACGCTATCGACGCCAAGACCCTAGCCCTGGCCGCCGCTCACCTTCTCGATGAGAAGAAGGCGGAGGACATCCGCGTTTACGACGTGGCGGATCAGATCAAGGTCGCGGATTACTTCGTGGTGGCTACCGCTACGGCCCGGCCCCATGTGAAGGCTCTCTACAACGAGTTGCACGTGCGCCTGAAGGCGGCGGGCGAATCGCACGCCAAGGCCGAGGGCCTGGACATGAGCTGGTGGGTCTTGCTGGACTACCTGGACGTGGTCATTCACGTCCAACAGAAAGAAGCTCGCGAGTACTACGGGCTGGATGACCTCTACGGAGATTGCCCACAGCTGGACTGGCAGGCGGAAAGTATGCCGGAGCTGCCGGATCTGCGGGGCGATGGGAAGAAGGACGGTCAGGAGCTCAGCGCTTGAAGTTCAGTCTGGTCCTGATCGGCCTGCTGATCGGATGCCAGACCGCTACGGCCGGTGACTCGCCGCCGAACATCGTCCTCTTCCTGGTGGACGACCTGGGATGGCAGGACATTTCCGTTCCCCTTGGGCCGGCGGTCACTCCCTTCAATCGGCGTTACAAGACGCCTAACGTGCAGCGTCTGTCCGAGCGCGGCATGAGTTTCACTTCGGCCTACGCCTCGGCTCCCGTTTGCTCCCCCACCCGCACGAGTCTTCTAACGGGACGCAGTCCCGCAGCAACCGGCATCACATGGTGGTTGGCCAACAAGGACACACACACGAGCAAACATCACCCCACACTCGACCCGCCCGCCTGGACGGTCAATGGGCTCCAGCCCGGGGACGTCACCTTACCGGGGCTGCTGGCGCGAGCTGGCTACCACACAATCCATGTGGGCAAAGCGCACCTTGGAGCGCGCGAGACAGCAGGCGGAGATCCGTTGCAATTGGGGTTCCAGTCGAACGTGGCGGGCACGGCTTACGGATCGCCGGGCAGCTATTACGGCCAGCACGACTTCGGCGTCGAGAAGCGTACGGGTCACAAGGGCTATCAAGTGCCCGACCTGGAGGCCTACCACGGCAAGCAGGTCTTCCTGACCGATGCATTGGGCGAGGAAGCAGCGCGCGAGGTGCGCCTGGCGGCACAGAAAGAAGGTCCCTTCTTTCTGCACTTCGCACCCTACGCCGTGCACGCGCCGATCATGCCCAACGAACGCTTTCTGGCGGAATACGCAGAACTCGACGCTCGCGAGGCAGCCTATGCAACTCTCGTGCAGTCCGCCGATGCTGCATTGGGCGTGGTGCTCGACACGCTTGCCGAATTGGACCTGACGGAAAACACGATTGTGATCTTCACGTCCGACAACGGCGGCCTGTCGGCCCATTCGCGAGGGGGGGACGCGCACGTACACAACGCTCCCTTGCGCAGTGGCAAGGGATCGGCGTACGAAGGCGGCGTGCGTATTCCCTTGGTTGTGGCATGGCCAGGGGTCACGCAGCCTGGCAGTCGTTGCGGCGAGCCGGTGATCAGCCACGATTGGTTCCCCACGCTCCTAGCCGCGGCTGGAGTCGCTGTGCCGGACTCCTACGGGGAATCTGTCGAGGGTCAGGACTTGACCACCGTACTGGGCGGGCAGAACCCCGATTGGAGTGGGCGAGGGCTCTACTGGCACCAGCCCCACCAGTGGGGTGCGAATGGACCGGGAATCTGGCCCTTCAGTTCCGTGCGCAGGGGGCAATGGAAGTTGATCTTCAACCATGCGCTGCGGAACTTTGAGCTCTACAACCTCGAAAACGACCTCTCCGAGACCAAGAACTTGGCCGAGCTGCAACCCAAGCGAGTGGAAGCCCTAGCTGAGGACCTGTCGACATGGCTCGAGAAGACAGGTGCACGCATGTCACTGATCAGAAAGACGGGCGAGGCCGTCGAGATGCCGCGCGAGTACGTAGAGCGATCGGACGACTGACTGCGTACGACATCCGAATCTTCCCTTCTCGACCGGAACGCTCGTCATGCGACTACAGCAATCACTATTCCAGGCTCTGATCATTGGCCTCGCCTTGGGATTCGGAGAACTCTCCACTGCACAGCAGGGTGGCATCGAAGTCTTCGCAGGCGAGACTCTCTTTGAGCAAGGCACGCGGGTTTCCTTCAGCCACATTCTGAAGCGCAAGGGGACCCTGCTTCAGGGGTCGGACGAGATTTCAGACCCCCTGGATCGAACTCGCACCGAGAACCGATACGTCGTGGGCCTGGACCACGGAATCGACCGGGACCTGACCCTCTCGGCTTTGATCCCACTAGTAGACCGCGAACTGGATTCGATGGGATCGAAATCGGGCAGCACAGGATTGGGCGACGTAGCACTGCTCGCAAAATACCGCGTTCACCGCAAGGAATGGGAACAGAGTGCGTTCTACGTCTCGCTCGTAGGGGGCGCGGAAGTGCCGACTGGATCAACGCACCACCGGAGTGCTGGCATGCGGCTCGCTCCGTCGCTGCAGCCTGGGACCGGGGCCGTGAACCCGTTCTTGGCCCTGGCCGGAACGATGAGCGTCGGTCGTGCCCGTTACGACGCGCTCACCTTCTACAAGGTGAATGGCGAGGGGACGCAGGAATTTGACCCGGGCGATTTCTTCGCGGTCAAGGCGAGCGCCGGCTACCGCTTCTTGCACAAGAAGTACCCCGGCCCGTCGGCCTCGGCCAAATTGGGTTTGCAGTGGAACCACACGGATTCCGCCAGTCAGTACGGCTCGCTCCTCCCCAATTCGGGCGGCGAGGAACTGCTGGGCACGTTTGGCATGGGATGGCACCCGGTCCCGCAACTGGACATTTCCTTGGCTGTCGATGTGCCCCTGCACCAGAATCTCGATGGTCAGCAACTAGGACTGGACCTTCGAACTTTTTTTGCCATCGGGATTCGATTCTAGTCGGCAGGATCATTGCTCATTCGTACGAAGTAACAACCATGAAGACTCTCCTGACTCGAAAGCTGGCCGCATTGGCCGTCGCCGTTGGCGCCACCGCTTGCCAGAGCGCGTTCCCCACGGACGCACCCCTCGAGCCGGGCGAGGCGTTCGCAGAGGTGACTCTGCTCTTTGATTCATGAATCTGAAACGACAAGGCCTTCGGACTCGAGAAGGCCTTGCGGCGCCAGGTTGGCGCCACCCACTTCGACATCGATGCGACTCAGGGCTACGCCAGTTTCGCTTTCGCGAATCCGGTCGACATCAACTGGGAAGCGATCGCAGATACGGCCGATAGTGCCGGTTACAAGGTAAATGCCTACCAGTTCATTGTTGAGGGCACGGTCACAACCGCCCACTGCGACCTGTGCGAGGAAGATGTGCCGGTTATTCGACTTCCCGATACTGGCCAGGAATTCGAATTGGCGGGTGAGCTACCCGCGCTTGGAAGAGTTCGCCTCAAGGCCCTGGCCTCGGGCTGGACGGAGGGCCATCTGACGCTTGACGTAACCGAGTCTGAAGGGCGCGCGGACTGAACCTCTACTTCGATAGACAGTAGGCCAATAGATCCAAGATCACATCCTCCGTCATGCAGTCCAACAGTCCGGTTGGCATGCGGGACAAGGGGCTGGGACGGAGGGCGTCGATGTCGGATCGAGCGAACTCCAGCGTCTCGGTGAAGTCGACGCCCGTGCGTAGCACCAAGCGCTCATCGTCCTGGGTCTCGATGCGTCCGACGAATACTTCACCGTCGGTGGTCAGCAACTCGGTCTGCTGATACTGGTCGGAGATGGCCATGGAGGGCGAGATGATGGACTCCAATAGGTCGCGGGCATTGAAGCGGCCACTCGCGCCCGTCAAGTCGGGGCCTGTACTGCCGCCCTTGCCGGCGAATCTGTGGCACTCAGCGCAGGTGGCACGTTGGAACCAGCGGGCTCCGCGCTCCAAGTCTCGGGACTCGTCAGAGACGCCGGCGAGTGAGCTCGTCAAATCGTCCAAGGTCCAGGCGCGCACAAAGCGTGCTGCCGAAGCCTCAACAACTCCGACTCCTGCGGCAGGGGTCGGCTTGCGCAATAGCTCCGGCCAGTGCTTGAGTTCGGCGGGCAAGGCCTCGATCGCCTGGGACCTGATGTTCTCGATGTACTTGGTCAGGCTGTGGCCTCCCGCAAGGGAAGGGGCCTGCGTGTCCAGCCACCTGAAGTAACGCCGTCGCTGCGGCAGTGTCCAGCCGCTCTGCAAGTGCGAGAGGCACAGGGCGTAGTGGATTTGATCGGCTGGGTTGTCTGATGCCTCGAGCAAATCCAACGTCAGGGCAGCCAGATTGGGAGATTGCAGGTAAGCGAGAACGCGACACAGTTCGCGGTCGAGTTCTGCATTCCCGCTGGGGAAGCGCGGTTCGAGCAGGGGCAAGATCTGGCCAGCCGCCGCGGCTGCCGCCTCTCCCCCACGCGCGACGGTCACCCCAAACAATCGCAACCAACCAAGCAACTGCTCGGCATCGAGCGAAGCGAGGGGCATCTGTGCCATTCGGTCGAGGATCTGGGCACCCTGTGCCTCCCGGCCCACGCGGGCCAGCGCCAACAAGGCTTGCAAGGCGGTTGCCGGGTCTTTCTCCGCGAGCGCTCTCTGTGACCAGATGCCCAAGTCTGTTTGCTCCAAAGACACTCGCGCGGCGTTGGCGATGAAACGATCGCTGCTGGACAGATGCGACCAGAAGGACCCGGTGACCTCGAGACCATGTTGACTTTCGAGGGCGTGGCGCAAGGCTCGTGCACCGAGGGCCACGCCAGCGGGAGCTTCAGCCGCCTCTTGGGTCGACCGGATGCGATAGAGGCCCGATTGGGTGCGGCGACCACCTGTCGTGATGTAGAGAGAACCATCCATACCCACGGCCATATCCGTCACCGGAAAGGGCTTGCCGGAGACAAAGGTCTCTAGGCGCGCCTTGTAGCTGGCTCCGTTCGGCTCCATGTGCACGGCGTGAATGGTCCCGTACGCCCAGTCTGCGGCGAAGAGGGCGCGTCGATAGGGGCCGTGAAACGCAGTATCCGTTCCGAACACAATCCCCGTGGGAGAACCCAGCCCCACGTCTACGACAGAGGGCAGGGAATCGGGAACATGGGCGGGCCACTTGCCCGAACCGTTACGCCAACCGAAGTCCGCACCAGAAACCAAGTGCAAAATGCGTGTGGGTCGATACCAGGGTAGGCCTACGTCCCACTCCATGTCGGAGTCGAAGGTGAAGAGTTCGCCGTCGGGGTTGAAGGCGATGTCGTAGGCATTTCGCATGCCCATTGCGATTAGCTCCCACTGCTGGCCATCCGGACTGACTCGACATACCCAACCTCCTGGCGCCATGCGCCCCACTGCGTGTCCATTGGGATCGGGCATGCGGGGCAGCAATTGATCCTCGTCCCACTCGCGGGTGGGGTGCGAACGGGAGATCTTGTCCGGCAGCGCGGTGTGATTTCCGGCGACCACGTACAGTGACTCGCCGTCTGGGGATAGGACCACAGCATGCGGACCGTGTTCCCCTGAACCATCGAGAGGCATCAGGAATTCGACGCTGTCGTAGGTGTCGTCCCCGTCTTCGTCGCCCAATCGATAGAGGCCTGTTCCCTCGCCTTGAGCCACCACCACATACAGGTAACCGAAGGCGTGCAGCAACCCATGAGCACTGCCAACGGCAACTTCCAAGGGCTCGATTTCTGCGGCATCAAGGCCTGCGCCCCAATCGGGAAGGCGCATGCGATAAATGGAGCCGTACTGGTCGCAGGCAATCAGGCGGCCTTCGGGATCGAAAGTCACGGACACCCAAGAGCCTTGGGTCTCTTTGGGGACCGAGTACAGGAGCTCGGCTTCAAAACCGTCGGGCAACTCAAGTTGGTCCGCGTCGAGGGCCACGGACGGCGGCGGGGGGCCACTGGGTATCCCCCACGGATCGACGCCGAGTTCCCCCAGGCTGGTCGCGTTGCTCCACCCGTCCCGCGAGCCGTTCAGAAATCGCCAACCGCGGCTTTCCTTGTCCGTGACAAGCCAAGAGCCGTCGGTCACAAGGACTTGAGTGCTCCCCGACGCGTACTCAATTTCGAGCTTGAGCCAGAGTCCCGCTTGTCCCCCCTCGTTCCTGCAGCTAACGCCCAAACCATGGTTTCCCACCTTGAGCGCTTCGGTAAGGTCGGCCTCCGAGCGCACGCTCCACTCGTGGTTCTCAAGGACCAAGTCTTCACCGAGGAACACGCGTGCATGGTTGTCGCACGATCCAGAGAGGGTTGCCTTGGCAACTTCACCGGTCACCACGACCTCGTGAAACGTCCACATCTTCCCCCCTCGATCGGACTCGGCAGAAGTCCAGATCCACTCGGGTGTCTGAGCGGCAACCCGCTGGCTGGTAAGGAGCAGTGCGGCGACGACGATGCATTGGGGGGATAGACGCATAGGTCCTCTAGGATACACCCTCAAAGTGGGCCCGCACTGACTCATTCAGGTACGCTCTCTCCCCTCATGGAGACGAGAACGCTAAAGAGGACGTGCCCTATCGCGGTCGTTGCCTTGACCGTGGCCGGCTGTGCCAACCCCGCCGCCTCGCTTGCGAGAACAGGCCCGACGCACGATGCGGTTAGCACACCCACGCGAAAGACCATCTGGCACGAGAAGACCAAGGAGACGGTCACCCTGCGCTATGCAGAGGAGCAGTTCGCGGTTCTGCACTTTGCGGCCAAGCCGCGACCGTTCATCTATCCCTTCTACGCTCCCGGCGAGATCCCTATCACTCGAGCCTGGCCCCAAGAAGAGCGCGAAGGCGAGGCGCGTGATCATCCGCATCACACGTCCATCTGGTTCGCACACGGAGATGTGAACGGATCCGATTTCTGGCATCCGGCCTCCGAGAACGGCGGGACCATCGAGTACACGGGGCGCTTGAATGAACTGCTTTCGCGCGGCAAACGCTTGCGCACGAGGCACGAGTACACCTGGAAGGGGGCGGACGGCGCAGAACTCCTGCACGAACGGCGCACTTTGCAGTTCGGGGCCGACGAAGGTCTGCGCTGGGTCGACATGAAGTTCGAACTCACGGCCGTTCCCGATGAGGTCGTGTTCGGTGATACGAAGGAAGGCACGCTCGCCATGCGCCTGCACGCGGCTCTGCGACTCAAGGGGGAGATCGCTAGTGGGTCCATCTTGAACTCTGAGGGAGACAAGGACGCCAAGGCGTGGGGTAAACGTGCGGCTTGGGTGCACTACGGAGGGACGATCGACGACAGCGAGGTGGGTGTGGCCATTTTCGAGCACCCAGACAATTTCCGGCACCCGACCTGGTGGCACGCACGGGACTACGGCCTGGTCGCCGCCAACCCTTTCGGCACGCGGGCGTTTGAGGGTGCGAAGGCCAAGAGCGGTCGGCATGTGTTGAAAAAAGGAGAAACGCTCGTACTGCAATACCGCATCTGGACCCACACAGGGCAGCGCACCGCAAAGGAACTTGAAGCGGCCTTCAAGGTCTACGTGATCCAGTCAGAGGAGATGTAGGTCGCATCGAGCGGCTTGATTATGAGGCTCTCTCGGACGCAACTACTCTTTTATGGGGGTTACGTCGCACTGTTCGCCCTGTGCGCGATCGGCCCCTACGACCGCGCGGTGTGGTGGGCCGAGAACCTCCCCATCGTGCTACTGGTGGGCGTGATTGCCTGGGTGCAACGTCACCACGCATTCAGCAACTTGAGCTACGGGATGATGTTCTGCCTGATGGCCCTGCACACGATCGGGGGCCACTACACGTTCTCCATGGTGCCCTTCGGCATCATCACCGACACCTTCGGGTTTGAGCGCAACCACTACGACCGGGTGGCCCACTTCACGGTGGGGTTCTACGCCTATCCATTGGCCGAGGTCCTCTATCGCCGACACCTAGTCAATACGCGCTGGCTGCTCTGGCTCTTCCCCATCTTCTCGATCGTCAGCGTTGCCTCGGCCTACGAGTTGTTCGAATGGCAGTTTGCCCTGATCGCAGAGCCCGATAAGGGATTGGCCGTGCTCGGTTCGCAGGGCGACCAGTGGGACGCCCAGAAGGACATCCTGGCTGACACCCTGGGTGCGGTGGTGGCAACCTGGCTCTTTGCGCGGCTTCACAACGGCGTTGGGAAAGAGCGACGTTGAAGCCCACGCGAGTTCCCCGAGGTGTCCTGTGGGCCTGAGATTGGGGACTTCCAGTTGGGGCGAAAAGGGCTGGGTGGGCACGTTCTACCCACCTGGGACTCCGCCCATCCAATTCCTCAGCCACTACGCATCCCGCTTTGGCGCGGTCGAAGCAGACAACACTTACTACCGGATACCCACGGCCAAGGCAGTGCGAGGGTGGGAGCAACGCGTACCCGAGGGCTTCACGATGTGCGCCAAGTTTCCGCGTGCAGTGGTGCATGGCGGACAAGGCCCGCAACCCGATTCAGCGGCCATTCTCGATGGACCCGAGGCCTGCGAGGCTCGTAACCTGTTCCTCGACCGCATGCGTTTGATGGGTCCCAAGCTGGGTCCCCTCTTGATCCAGTTTCCCTACTTCAACCGCAAGGCCTTTGAGAAACCCGGCCCGTTCCTTGAAAGGCTCGAGAGGTTTCTCGCGGGACTACCAACGGACCTGCGCTACGCCCTGGAGATGCGGAACCGTCAATGGCTGAACGAGCCGCTGCTTAGGATCCTGCGCAACCACCGAGTGGCCTGGGTCTGGGCTGACTTGCCTTACATGCCCGCCCCTTGGGAGCTGTCTCCGGAACTCGACCTACTCACCACCGACTTCACGTACACGCGCTTGATCGGTGACCGCAAGGCCACCAACGCCCTCACGACGACGTTCAGTGAACCCGTGCTCGACAAGCGTGAGGAACTCCTGCGTTGGGCCGACTTCCTGAGACCCCAAGTCGCCCTTCCCAGCGAGCACTTTCTGTTCGCCAACAACCACTACGCTGGCCATGGGCCTGCCACCGTGCGCGAAATCGGAAGCCTTCTGGGTGTCAATCCAGGAGGCGTCGGCCCGGCCCAGGGTCAGCTCCCCCTGGGGCCCTGACGCCCACTATGGCTGCGGCCTTGCCCAGCTAGTCCTCTTCAGGCTCCCACACGACGAGTTGGCGAATGCGGCCCGTGTCGTCGAATGATCCGAATCCGATCTGGCCACTGGGCAGGGTCGAGTCGAACACCTCGTGGGTCATCACTCCGTCAAAGAAGACCTGAATGTGTCCGCGCTCCCCATCCCGGGTCAGGCGCACGGTGTGCCACTGGCCGGGCTCACCCCAGTCGACTCCAGCCGGCGGAACGGGGCAGAGTGGCCGGCGCGCAGCACCGTCGACGAGGAAGATGTTGTGAGCGTTGGGGTCCGGTGTGGTGGCCAGGTGGACGTAGTAGTAGTGGCTGGCATCCACGTAGCCGAAGAAGAAACAAAGGTCTCGGTGACCGTAGCTGCGACCTGTCTGGGCTACTTCAAACTCCAAAGCAAAGTCGGTCAGGACGAGATCCTTGACCAGGGCGTAGGAGAGGGGCGAGCGGAAGGGTGGCTGGTACTGGCTTGACTTATTGAGCACCATGAACGTGCGCAGTGAATCCTCTTCGCCGTCGGCGGGCTCTTCGTCCATGCCGTAACACCAGGCATTCTCGTCACTGAAAGTGAAGCCCTCCAGACTGCCGTTCGTGGTGAAGTCCTCGTGCAACACCAACCGGGAACCTTCGGGGATGGAACGATGAACATGCCATGCAGGCGTGTTGCAAGCGTTCAGCAGAACGAGTGACACGACGGCGGCTCCTGGGAGCTTTGCGCCTCGCATCAGATACTCTCCGAGACGATGAAGGGTGCACGATACTCGCGGGTCAACAGGCGATTGGCGGCAGCGCTGTTTGTGAACCTCTCACTCGTGGGATCCAATTGGAGATCTGCACCGAGGATCGGCGGGTGCTCAGAGAGGTCCACGCCGTTCTTGTCCAGGTGCGTAACGAGCCGCTCAAAGGCGGAAGCCAAGAGCCCTTTCCGGGCCAGCGCTGCGCGCACTTGTTGAGGAGATTGGGTCTGGCCCAAGGAGTAAGAAATATTGGCCATGTGACAAAGGCTGCTGGACAGGTAACCCTGCCGAATGGGTGCCGCCAGCACGGACCCGTCTCCCTCACGAATAGCCTGCACCAAGTTGGCGAAGTGGTTGGACGAGCCTTTCCAGTTCTGCAGTTTTTCGCCGTCCTGGTCGTAGGCGGTGGATTCGTTGTAGTTGGGAATCTCCAGATACCCTTTCTCGCACACGATGGTCACGCTCACGGAGCCTGATCGAATGCGATCCATGCTGCCCCCCCAGTTGTCCTTTTGCGCCTTGGCATCTCGCGGAAGCCCACGCACCTCGAACAGAATCGGAGCCGAGTCATACTCAAGCAGGGTGATCATGGAGTTGGGAGTATCCCCATCATCCTCATACCCAAAGCGTCCACCGATAGTGCGCACACCTGAGGCGAGTTCATCCACACCCAAGGCCCAACGGCAAATATCCATCTGGTGGATCCCCTGGTTGCCGAGATCGCCATTGCCGGTTTGGAATTGCCAGTGCCAGTCGTAATGCAACTGCGCGCGCGTCAGGGGGCCAAGGGGTGCCGGGCCACAGTACAGGTCCCAATCGATGTGCTCAGGCACGGTCTTGGGGGCGGCGATCTTGCCGATGCTTCTGCGCGGCTTGAAACAGGCACCGTGTGCGTAGCGAATCGCACCCAGCCCGCCCTCTCGAACGAACGCTATGCCGTCTCGAATGCCAGAACTAGAGCGAGACTGCGTGCCTGCCTGAACGAAACGGCCGTATTTTTCCGCGGCCCGCAGCATTTGGCGGCCTTCAAAGATGTTGTGGCAGACAGGCTTCTCGACATACACGTCCTTGCCCGCCTGGCAAGACCAAATGGTCTGGATAGCGTGCAAGTGGTTCGGAGTCGCGAGCGAAACGATGTCGATGTCCTCGCGCGCTAGTGCGTCACGCAGATCGGCGTAGCCCGTCACCTCGCCGCCCTCCCAGCCCTTCTTCTCCCGTTTGTTTTTCTCGAGTTCGCCCTTGCGTTGGGCGAGGACTTGAGAGTCCACGTCCACAAGTGCCACCACGTCCACTCCGGGCTGCGCTTGGAAACCGGAGATGTGTGAGTTGCCGCGGCTTCTGATCCCCGCGACAGCTACACGCAGCAGGCCCTCCGAGTTGGGCCCGCGCACGACAGACGCCGAAGAAGTCAGCTTGCAGGCGGGGAAAAACGGCAGGGCAACTGCTGCGCTGGCGGCCTGGGTGAAGGCGCGACGAGTGAGGGGAGGCATTGAGTTCCTTGTGGCTCGGGGGTCCTTGCTCGAGGCGCCATAGTAGGCGAGGACCGACGAATCATGCTCACCGAAATCCCGGGTGAGCGACAGGCACCCTGGCACGCATTGCGCCCGCTCCTCATGACCGCTGCCCCAGGGTCGCAATTCCGGACTACTTGCTGAGACCCTCTAGGGGAGTCAATTCCACTCGCCGAAAGGCCACCTCCGCTCCCTCTGCCTGAAGGGCGATGCGGCCCCGGCTCGCAGTGCAATCGAAGCCCTGGTTCACCAAGTCTCCATTAACCCAGACATCGATTCGATCGCCGCGGCATTCGATGCGCATGTGGTTCCACTCTCCAGTCGGACTTTCGGAGTCGTCCGTCAAATTCTGGATGCGGCGCGCGTCGCCCTCCGTAGTTCCCCATTTCTCGCGCGGGCCACGGCGCTGCACCATATTCTCGACGCTGACGTCCTCGCAGATGCACCAGAAGTCTCCAGCGTTGCCGCGGTGCATCTGAACCTCAATGGAGGCGGGGAACATCTTGTACAAGCAGCGAGGTGTGGACGCATGCACGAGCACACCACAGTTGCCCGGCTCCGCCGTCCAGCGATACTCCACATCTAGACGGTAGTCACTGAAGACTTCATCCGTGAGTAGGTGCCCACCTGGATTGCCAAGGCTGATGAGTAGACCATCGCGTACGACGAAGGTCGGAGCGATGTCGGGATTCGAATCAGCAGCGGGAATATCAGTATGCCAGCCAACAAGATTCTCTCCGTTGAACAGGAAACGCGACGTGCGTCCGTCGTTCGTGGAGGCGCAGGCGGAGAACACAGCCGCCATGAGCAGGATCACGTGGAATGGAGTTCGCATGGGCAGACCCTACTTGATCTCCTCAGGCGACAGTACGCAGTACCTGTCCGATTCAATGCGGCGGCAAGGCTCGCAGGATTGAAGCCGCATCCTGTTCGAGACTCACTCCCAGCTGCGCGCCTTCCTTTGCGTACAGGGCCTCAGCCAGAGGCGGGGCCTCTCCGAGCCAGAGCAAGGGGGTGGGACAAATCAGTGCCGCAAACGCCCCCATACCCCCGTGGCGTGAGGCGCGAGGCAAGAAATTGGGGTCGTTGAGAGACTCGATCTGATCGAAGTCCCATCCTCCTTCAACGATCACCTGCGACAGCTGAGCAGAAGAAAAAGCCGCTGCAACCGCCACGACCGGCGCAGAACTTCCAAGACCCACCAGAGTCAACGGGCCTGTTGATTCGTCCTCTGCCAAGTACTGCACGGCCACCTGCACGTCATGCACGCGTTGGGCAAGCAGTGATGGGTTGTAACACCAAGTGTAGCCCGGGTACTGGGCGTGACGCGGATCGTCTACAGGAACGCCAACGATGGGGCGCAACTGAGCGACAGGACCGTTCCAGGCTGTCAGCAACTCGCGTTCGCGCACGCTGGGCTCGGAGTTGTACACGAGCAGCAGAGTTCCGGTCGGACTGAGGGGCTTGAGCCGCCGCTGCAGTTCGACGCGCTGCCCCGTTCCCTTGGGAGTCAAGACAGTCCTGTCGCCGGTCGGCGCTTCCTTGATGGCCGCATCCAAGGCGAAGCCCTGAAGTGGTTGAATCAAGGACTCCAGAGCTCCCCCCACAACGCGGCGATACTCGGCTGGAGCGTCCCGCGCAAGTCCGAGAAGTTGTCCAAGTTCGGACCGGGAGTGGGCCAGCCAAGCCGCCCGCACATCGACGAGACTCGCAGCTGTTGACGGGCGGGGTTGCTCGGCGGTGAAGACAGTCATCTCGTCCACCGTCAGAGGTTCGATGGGCGGCTCAGAGTTGGGCTGCTCGATGCCTAGTCCCAAGTGTTCGTTGACCCATTCGTACATGTGTCCACGCGACACGCGATTGTAGTTATGCGGAAACTCCGGATGGCACCAAGCGTTCACCAAGTGCTCGGACTCGTAGAGCGCGTAGAGTTGCTTCAGTTGGGGCAGACCGTCCTCCATGATCTGAAGGGTCCAATCGTTGGCACCCGTCATGCCCAATGGGCGCGGCGCAGCCATAGCCGCAAATTCCACATTCCCGCTTCCCACCCGCAGGCCCGACGCGTTCTCGCACACGCAGCCGCCCTGCATATGGGTCGAGACCATGACGGCCGGGAACAAGACGTCGGGCCGCGGGTCTACCGCGCCCAGGATGAATGTTTGTGTCCCACCGCCGCTGGCACCCGTGACCGCCACGCGTTCGGGGTCCACATCAGGTAGGGACAGCAGGAAATCCAAGGCTCGGATCGAGTCCAGGGTCTGCAGCCCGAAGTGGCTCATGCCCCACAGTTCGGCCTCCACATCCCCGAATCCGCGCCGATGATCGAGCTGCTGCGAGTCGGCGTAGCCGATCATGTCGTAGTGAAAGACGACACACCCCATGCGACACAATTGCACGCAACGTGACTGATGCTTGCGTCGAGAATTGGGCAGGTGCTCTTCCTGTCCGAGAGCAATGCGCTCGCGCCCCGCCTCCTCGCTGTGGACGGTGAACCGGCCGTGGGTGTCGTGGCCGTGGGGTGACAAGACGGCCGGGAAAGGGCCGGTGCCACGACCCGTGGGTCGATACAGGCTGCCCGTCACGTAGAAGCCAGGCAGGCTTTCGAAGCGCACGCGCTCGACTCGGTATCCTGGCCGTTCGACAGCCCCATGGATCAGAGCGTTGGCTTCGCAAGCGGGAGCCGTTGGCCACAGGCCGGCGGCCACGAGCACTTGGCGTCGAACCTGCTCACGACGTGCTTCCCATTCGGCGAGGGTTGGCGGAGGTGACCATGGGTGATAAGAGTCGAGGGTGGTCAGCTCGGTCAGCCGCGCATCGGTCTGCGGCTCTTGGGAAAGACCGGTGTGAGCACTAGCCCTCCCGAAAGCTCCCGCACCCATCAGAAGGGCGGCCGCAACCAGAGTGTGAACGCGGCACCTTGCCATCAGCCACCCTCCAAGGCCTGCCGCACTCCCCGTTCGTCGGCCACGAGCCTCTCCAGCAGCGCTTTCATTTGCTTGGCGCGCTCGCCCTCGCTGTCGATGCGGTTGTCCGCCTCACCAATGTCCTCAGCCAGATTGAACAGCTGCGCGGGCTTCTTGCTGCCGCTCTGCGCCACGTACTTCCAATCACCCTGACGCAAAGCCACGCCGCGCGCCTCTTCGATCAAGAGCCGGGTGCCCTCAGGGTCCTTGCCCATCAGCGCCGGCCAGACATTGCGGCTGTCGATTGCCTGGTGGTCCTCGAGATCGACATTCAAGAACGAAGCGAAGCTAGCCAGGAAGTCGATTTGGTTGACGGTTGCAGCCGATTCCCCGACTTCGATTTGCCCCGGCCAACGAATGATCAACGGTACCCTGGTGCCGCCTTCGTAGATCTGGTACTTGCCGCCCCGGTAGGGCCCAGAACCGTCGTGACCGCGATCGCTCTCCTGAGTCGAAGTGAGCACAGCGGTGCCATCTTCGTAGCCGTCGTCGTACACGGGCCCGTTGTCACTCGAGAAGATCACGATGGTGTTCTCAGCCAACCCAAGTTCACCCAGTGCACCGAGAATTGCGCCCGCCGCAAAGTCCAACTGGACCATCGCGTCCCCACGATACCCGAGCTCGGAGCGACCTTGGAATCTCGGGTGGGGCACCCGCGGAACGTGAATGTCCTGGGAGGAGAAGAACAGGAAGAAGGGCTGCTCGGCGCTTTGGCGAGCTAGGAACTTCTGCGCTTGGGAGACGAATTCATCAGCCATCGTCTCATCATTCCAAAGCGCGGTCTTGCCTCCCCACTGGGTCCCGATCCGCCCAATTCCGTTGATCACCGAGTTGTTGTGACCATGGGAACTGGCGTAGTAGGTCATGGATTCGGGTTGCTCGCGGCCGTTGGGATAGACCGTGCCGCTGAAATCCTTCGGCTTGGCTCCAACAAACAAGGGGTCCGTGAGATCGAGATTGACGACCCGGTGGTTCTCAACGTACACGCAGGGCACGCGATCGTTGGTGGAGGGAAGCAGATACGAATAATCGAAGCCCACTTCGAGGGGCCCTGGCTTCACGTCTGCATTCCAATCAACCGCAGTCTCTCCATCCCCAAGCCCTAGGTGCCACTTGCCGATCACCGCCGTGTGGTAGCCCGCTCGCTTGAATAGCTGCGGAAGGGTGAACATCTGGGGCTTGATGGTCAGGGGAGCGTTGGGAGGCAAGACGCGTACCCCATGCCGAAAGCCGTGGATCCCTGTAAGCAGTGAGAATCGAGAAGGCGTGCACGTTGCGGCCGAGCAATGGCCATCCGTAAAACGCAATCCTTGGGAAGCGAGTCGATCCAGGTTGGGCGTGGGGATCTGCTCAGCTCCGTAGACTCCGAGATCCCCATAGCCGACATCGTCTCCGTAAATCAGAACGACGTTCGGTTTCTGCGTGTCCGCTGCGGATACGAGAGGTAGTGCGCCCAGGAGGAGCGCGGTCAGTGAGCGTTTCACGAGATCCATCCTGGGAAACCCCGGCGTGGATTCCCACGCCCGATCCCATAGGGAAGCGAAGAGTGTTGTGCGGGGCCCCGTCTAGCGTGGGTCGACACTGCGTATCGAGAACCAAGTCTCCTGAGTTTCATCGCCCACGGTCAGCACGGCGCGGTACTCGCCCGTGCCTGGACCCGAGGCACCCCCGCGGCCGAACCTGCGGTTCGAGCTGCGGCCACTCCAACGAACGGTGTGAATGCCCGCCTCCGCGGATGCCTGCGGAGTACCCACACTCTGCCCTCGTGAGTTGAATATCTCGAGCTTGACGTCCTTCTTGCTGTGCTTCTGGGCCAGCCGATAATGAACCTCAATGGCCGTCGAAGGGTTCGTTCCAGCCCAACCGCCGTCTCCACTCCATGCAAAATTGCCACTTGATGGCAAGCGCACGGAGTCCTGGACGTCGAACAGGTGAACATCACTGGCCATGGCGTCGGCGTCCAGTTGTCGCAGCAGGGAGACGTTCAAAATCCAAAACCCCCGACCGTGGGTTCCAATGGCGACTTCCCCGTCGCGAGGATGTACCGCCAGATCGTAGACGGCGATCGTGGGCAGGCCATCCCCAAGAGGCAGCCAATCCTCTCCCGCGTTGAGCGAGTAGAAGGCGCCCAACTCTGTACCCAGGTACAGCAGGTCAGGGTTCACGGGGTCTTCGCGGATGACGTTGACCGGAGCCTGATGCAAGCCGGAGACGATGAGCTTCCAGCTCTGACCACCGTCGGCCGTCGTGTAGACGAAGGGGCGGAAGTCGTCCTCCCGGTAGCCCGTGAAGACGACCCAAGCTCGATTTGTGTCGTGCTTCGAGAACTCGACCCGGTTGACCCACCAACCCGTGGGTACACCGGGAAACCGGCCGCTCAGATTCTCGAAGGTCAGGCAGCCGTCTGTGGTCAAGTGTACGAGTCCATCATCAGTCCCGACGAGGACGCGGTTGGGGTCAAACGGTGATTCGGCGATCGTTGTAATCGTGCAATGGGGCACGTTGCCCGCGAGCTTGACCTCGTCCTGGGTACTAAGATCCTCGCTGCGAATGGGCCAGTCATCGCCACGGTTGAAGGACTTGAACAGTCGGTTGCCACCGAAGTAGATGATCTCGGTGTTGTGGTGGGATACGACGATTGGAGAGTTCCAATTGAAGCGGTAGCGTTCGTCACCCTCGCGGCCACGGGGGCGAATGCTCTTACTTCCGCCAGTCGCCAAGTCGCGACGGTAGACCGCTCCGAACTGCGATTCTCCGTAGACCGTGCTGGGATCGCGCGGGTCGGGTACCGCGTAGAAACCGTCTCCCCCACCAATCGAGTACCACTCCTGACGCAGTATCCCGCCGCGCCGCGCAGAGCGCGAGGGGCCACCCCACGTTCCATTGTCTTGAGTGCCTCCGTAGACGTTGTAAGGCTCAGCCATGTCCACGCCTACGGCGTAGAACTGGGCTAGCGGAAGGTTCTCGTAGTGGTACCAAGTCTCGCCCTGGTCATAGCTTTGGTGCAAGCCCCCGTCATTGCCCAACAGCAGGCGCCGTGAATCATTGGGGTCGATTACAAACGCGTGGTGATCCACATGCACACTCGAGGCGATGTTGCCCGACCAAGTGGCACCTCCGTCCGCGGAAGTCATGACTGGCACGCTCAACATGTAGAGTCGCTCGGCATCGTTGGGATCCACTCGAATCTGACCGTAGTAGTACGGTGGCGACCCCTGCACCGGTTTCTCGTTGCGCTTCTCGAAGGTCTTGCCCCCGTCGGCTGAGCGATAAACCTCTCCGCCAACCGACCGGTACCTCGGTTTCAACGGAGCCGCACGCATCAGCTCGGAGAGCTTGATTTCGACACTTTCGGTCTTGTCGTCGCGGGAGTACTCCAAGACCAGCGCCTGTTCCTCATCGCCCCCGGTTTGGGCACCAAAGGCCTGCGCCACGGACCAGACGTTGTCCAATTTCGTTTCCCCCAGCTTTAGCAGGACGTCCCCACGCTGGAGGCCGGCAGTGGCCGCGCCACCGCCCTCTTGGACTTCCCGCACGTCCAACTGCCCCCTGCGGAAACGCGTCTTCAAAGAAACGGGCGCCTCCTGCTCGATCTCCACCTGATTCATGTTTGGAACCGTGGCGTACAGCACACCCGGATCACCGGCGTGCAATGTGATGCCGATGCGACCCAGCTCCCCATCGGGAAGACCGCCAGCGAGACGCTGCCAGGTTGTGCCGCCGTCTTCCGATTTGTAAATCCCTGACCCAGGACCGGACCCATCGAAGTCCCAGGCACGCCTGCGACGCTCGTAGGATGCGGCATAGATCACGTCCGACGTATTCGGGTCCACAACGACATCGACAACCCCGACGTCTTCATTGATCTTGAGCACATGCTCCCAGGTGGCACCGCCATCTACCGTGCGAAACAGGCCCCGCTCCGCATTGGGTGTATAGAGATGACCGAGCACCGCCACATACACTCGATCCGAGTTACTTGGATCGATGGCGATGCGCCCGATGTGGTGACTGTCCTGCAAGCCAACGACTGACCAATTTTCTCCGCCATCCGTCGTCTTGTAGAGGCCATCTCCCCAATACGAAGAGCGCTGGTTGTTGGCTTCTCCCGTGCCGACCCAGATTACGTTCTCATCTTTGGGGTCCAAGGCCACATCGCCGATCGAAATCGTGCCCTCGTTTTCAAAAATGCACTCCCAAGTCACGCCGTTGTTGCGAGTGCGCCACAAACCGCCCGAACCAGACGCGGCCAACATGGAGGAGCGATCACCGGGATAGAGGGCGATGTCCACGACACGTCCACCGAAGACCGCGGGACCGATTTCGCGCCAGGTGCCCGTAGGCAAGGGATCGGATGCAGGCGCTGCAGCCTCCTGGGCGTTGAGGTGGCCTGACCCGATCGCTGCGAGGAGGAAGAAATGGGCTAGACGGGAGCTCGTGTACATGGGCAGGGGCAGTGGGGCGGCCAGGGGGGAGGAACTCGTAGCGGCCCCACGCAGGGGCGCGGACCCGTTCAGCCCATCATTGCACACTCGTACCAATCTCATGTGGGTCAGTCTTCGCAATAGCTTTGTAGAGGGCAGCCCGCCCGGATCTCCGCTTTGGTGACTTGAGCGCACCCGCCATTGGCAACAGACTGTCTCACCCTCCCATACCCACGATCCCCCATGCCCCCTGAATCCAAGTCCCACTCTGCCTACTGGCGCGCCAATCTGCGTGTCCTGGCCTGGCTGCTCGTACTCTGGTTCACGGTCTCATTCGGATGCGGAATCTTGCTGGTTGAACCTCTCAATTCGATCCGCATTCCCGGTACGGGATTCAAGCTGGGTTTCTGGTTTGCCCAGCAGGGTTCGATCTACTGCTTCGTGCTGATTATCTTCTACTACGTCCGACGCATGAACCGACTCGATCGCGAGTACGGCGTGCAAGAGGAATAGGGGCACGCCATGGACGTCCGGATGTGGACCTACACGATCGTGGTGGCCTCGTTTGCGCTGTACATCGGCATCGCAATCTGGGCCAAGGCACGCTCGACGAAAGATTTCTACGTGGCCGGGTCAGGCGTCTCCCCTCTTGCAAACGGAATGGCGACGGCCGCCGACTGGATGAGTGCCGCCTCCTTCCTGGGAATGGCTGGCATCCTGTCCTTCTCCGGTTACGACGGATCGGTCTATCTCATGGGATGGACCGGAGGCTTTGTCCTCCTGGCGTTATTGCTGGCCCCCTACCTGCGCAAGTTCGGAAAGTTCACTGTCCCCGATTTCATCGGTGATCGCTATTACTCTCAGTCAGCCCGCATCGTCGCTGTGTTCTGCGCCATCTTTGTGTCGTTCACCTACGTCGCTGGCCAAATGCGCGGCGTGGGAATCGTCTTCAGTCGCTTCCTTGAAGTCCCAGTGACCACGGGAGTGCTGCTCGGCATGGGTATTGTGTTCTTCTACGCCGTGCTGGGCGGCATGAAGGGCATCACCTACACGCAAGTCGCCCAATACTGCGTGCTGATCTTCGCCTATCTGGTTCCCGCGATTTTCATTTCGATCATGATCACGGGTAATCCCATTCCACAGCTTGGATTTGGGGGCCAGGAGCTTGCCAGCGGGGAGTGGTTGCTGGACAAGCTAGACGGATTGCACAGGCAGTTGGGATTCGCCGCCTATACGGAAGGATCCAAGGGCCAGCTCGACGTTTTCTGCATCACGGCCGCCTTGATGATGGGAACTGCTGGCCTGCCCCACGTCATCATCCGCTTTTTTACGGTGCCCCGGGTACGCGACGCGCGCGTTTCGGTGGGTTGGGCCTTGCTGTTCATTGCTTTCCTCTACACCACGGCCCCAGCGGTCGCCGTCTTCGCCCGCACCAACCTGATTCAAGAGGTTGAAGGCCGCGCCTACGCCGAAGCAGCAGAAGAAGCCGTGCCTGCCTGGTTCCGGACCTGGGAGGACACCGACCTCATCGCTTGGCGCGACAAGAACGCGGACGGACTCGTTCAGTACCGCGCCGGCAATGCGTTTGTAGACAAGCCCAAGTTCACAGAAGGTCGCGGCCCCAGCGGGGAACGCCTGCTCGCCAACGAGCCCACTGACAACGAAAACGAACTCTACGTGGATCGCGACATCATGGTTCTGGCCAACCCCGAGATCGCGCGCCTGCCAGCGTGGGTGATTGGCTTGGTTGCCGCCGGCGGATTGGCGGCAGCCCTCTCGACGGCTGCGGGTCTACTGCTGGTCGTTTCTTCTGCCATCAGCCATGACCTTCTCAAGCGAGCTTTGAGACCCAACATCTCCGAGAAGAATGAGCTGCTAGCCGCCCGAGTCAGCGCTGCGGTGGCAGTCGGCGTGGCGGGAATCCTGGGTATCTACCCTCCCGATTACGTTGCCGCTGTTGTGGCCTTCGCCTTTGGCTTGGCCGCATCCTCGTTCTTCCCGGCCATCGTGTTGGGCATTTTCTCACGCCGCATGAACCGACAGGGTGCAGTGGCTGGGATGATCTGTGGCATCGTCTTTACGGCGAGTTACATCATCTACTTCAAGTTCGTGGACTCGGGCCCGGGCTCCGAGCAGCGCTGGTGGGCGGGTATCTCTCCTGAAGGCATTGGCTCCGTAGGAATGCTCTTGAACTTTGCTGTGGCGCTGTCCGTCTCTAGGCTGACTCCACCTCCGCCACAAGAGGTGCAAGACATGGTGGATTCGATTCGAATTCCGTCTTCATCCTGAACGTGAGGGTGACACACACCACTTGACTGCCCGGAGCGGAACGCCCACCCTCTCTCGCATCCTCCGCCCGCGGAGATCTGCCATGTCCGCCGCAAAGACCCACCGCAAACTACACCGCGTGGGAGCCATCCTGGTACTCCTGCCGGCCCTGATCCTGTTCCCAACAGGCGTGTTGCTGCAGCTCAAGAAAGAGGTCGCGTGGATTCAGCCGCCTACCCAGGAAGGATCCGCGCCCGGCCTCACTCTCACCTGGGATGAGATCCTGCAGGCCGTGCAGTCCGTTGAGGCCGCGCAGGTCAACTCGTGGGACGACGTGGACCGGCTGGATGCGCGACCAGGCAAGGGGATGCTCAAGGTCCGCTGCGAGAATCGTTGGGAAGTGCAGTTGGATGCTCACACCGGCGAAGTTCTGTACTCCGCCCACCGGCGTTCGGATCTGATTGAGTCCTTGCACGACGGGTCCTGGTTCCACGATCGTGCCAAGCTCTTCCTGTGGCTGCCGGCCGGGATAATCCTGTGCGCCCTGTGGGTCACTGGTGTGTACCTCTGGGTCTGCCCCTACTTGGTGCGCCGACGTCGCAAGCACTCACGAACATGAGACAGATTCACCGGCGCGCAGTGTCTGGTGCAGCCGGATTCCAATCTGCGATGGCTGCCTGAATCCGCTCCAATTCCGGCGTTACGGTCAGCGGCCTGTTGACGTGAGCCGACTCTCCCAGCCGTCCTTCGTGGAAGGCGAGAGTGGTGTCCGAGTCCTTGAGTAGGTGGCCGGTGAGCACGCAGACAACCCTATCTCGCGGGTCGATGATGCCGCGCAGGGCGAGTTTCTTGGCTCCTGCAAAGGCTGCACAGCTGGCCGGCTCCGCACCCAACCCGGCCCGGTCGACCTCGGACTTGGCCATCAGTATCTCGGCATCGCTAACAGCCAAGACTTGCCCGTTCGTCTCTCGAATCGAGCGCACGGCCCGCGCGTAGGAGACGGGGTCCCCGATTCGAATGGCCGTGGCAATCGTCTCGGCACGGACAGGCTCAAGTTGATCAAAGCCCCGGGCAAAACTAGCTGCAAACGGGGCCGCGCCCTCTGCCTGCACAGCTGCAAGCCTGGGGATGGAGTCGATCAGGCCGAGTTGCGCTGCCTCGCGCAGGGCTTTTCCAAAAGCGGCGCAATTGCCCAAGTTCCCCGCGGGAAACACAATCCAATCTGGAGCCTGCCAATTCAGCTGCTGCAGCATCTCGAAGACGATGGTCTTCTGTCCTTCGATGCGAAACGGGTTGGCCGAATTGAGAAGGGCAACCTCACCGCGGTGCGCCAGTTCCGCGACAATCTCCATGGCTCGATCAAAGTCCCCGCTGATGCGCAGAACCCGGGCTCCATGCGCCACAGCCTGCGACAACTTGCCGCTGGCGGTGGCCGCCTCGGGAACCAGTACGAGTGCGGGGTAACCTGCGTGGGCTGCGTAGGCCGCAAGGCTCGCGGCGGTGTTGCCCGTGGAAGCACAGGCCAGCGCTCGGGCACCACTCGAAAGAGCGCGACTAACCGCCACGGTCATGCCGCGGTCTTTGAACGAGCCAGTAGGGTTGTGTCCTTCGTGCTTGATGTGCAAGTGCGGCAAGAGAGCAGCTTGGCACAAGGATGGAGAAGAGTAGAGCGGTGTGTTGCCCTCCGCGAGACTGATGACCCGCCGGGGGTCGAGTTCGGGATCGACGATGGCCGCAAAGCGCCATACACCGCTGGGTTGGTCGGACCGCAGAGCAAATGAGTCGCGAGTCAGACCCCTGGGGAAGTCGTGTTCGACGTCGAGCAGCGTCCGAGACTGAGCTCCGTAGTCGAGCGACAGCTCAAGCGCGGCGAGGCCGGTGGTCGGATCGATGAGCGACGGCATGGGTGAGGAAGGCGGTCGAGGTCTGGTGCAAGCCTACTGCACCGGCCACGGGTCCTGGCGCTGTGTCCTAGCTCCGCAGCCGCTGCCCGACTTGCCGTTCACACTCGCGCTGCAATTCTTCCCCAGAGAACGCCTTGCCGTCCAGCAGGAGCCTGACGAAGAGCATCCCGCCCACGGCACATAGACTCTTGAACTGCGCGTACTCCTCCTCGGGCAATCGGGTGGCGAGAACGACAAGCGCGTGTTCATGCTCCCCCAACTCGCGCTCCAAGAGCGCACTCGTGTCTTGTCCCACTTCAAGCTCTATCCAGCGCAGAGCCGCCAGGCCCAACTCAGAAGCGAGTCCATCCGGTTCAGGACCGGGAGGTGCCAGGACTAGCATGCGCTGGCCGCTTAGCAGGGCCGTCTCCGATGAGCCGTTGGTTCCCCGCCCCTTCTCACGAATTCGACTCGCCGTCTTCTCTAGCCTGTCCATGAGCTCTCCCGCCTTACTGCTATCGGCAGGATCATCCAAGCGCATGTGACGATCGACGTAGACGCGGTGACGAGTTGTCTGGTCTTTCAGCCATAGGAACAAGTCTCGCTGGTCACTGTCGCCGCGCAGGTCACAGTGGGCTAGGGCGGTCAGCAGTGAGGACTGCGACTCGGCCAAGAGGAACAGGAGGTCTGGCGCGGGGACCGGAGCGAGTGCCCCTTCAGCTTCCAGCTCAGAGCACAGTTCCGAAGCACGTGCGACGACGTCGTAGCACAGAGCCACTTCCTCTACCCGCCGATCTTCCGGCAAGGGCCGGGGAGAGTCGAGCATCCACGCGTAGCAGTCTTCCAGTTCCTCGCGCCGGCTACGCAAGTCGCGTTCTTCGGTCTGTAGGGACTCCGCATCGCCGCTAGCCTTGATCTGGGATCGCCGTCGGAGAGCGAAGCGGCAGGCCTCAGCCTTCCAGCGTGCGCGCTCCACAACTAATTTCAACTCAACGCCAGTTCCTGTGCGCTCAGCGGAGTGCGACTCCCGTTGCAAGTCCCGGCGACTGTTCTGTGGGGTGAGCGTCCGTTGAGCCAATTGCTCGACCGTGCCGTTTCGATTGTGGACCAGCGCCTGGCCTAAATGATCCAAGGCCGCGCGCACATCGGGCTTGTCTTGACCCGCGGCGAGCAGCGTGTCCAAGAGCAGATGCAGATCGTCAGATAGTTGCTTTGAACGGAGGGGATCCAAAGGAAGGCTATTGGCAGGGGGGGGGCGCCGGCGCGAGTGACGGCGCGGGGCAGGTGCTGGCGAGTGTAGCGACCGCTGTTGTTATCACGGCAAACTCAACCCATCCGCAACGAAGCCAGGTTCAGCGGACAAGCCGGGCATTCCATGGGAATCCCGTAACCACGGGATTGCTCACGAAAATTGGATCGTCATGGCGTTGCGACAAGGCAGGCGACCGAGGGCTAGAATCAGCCCATGCCGCCTACTTCCGATCCCACGCAGGTTCCGCTCAGCCGACGCTGGCGCATCAAGCCATTAGGCGTGACCGGCTGGGAAGGGGTCATCGTGCCCACTCGGGAGCGCCTGACCATCGGCCGCTCTGCAGAAAACGATGTGGTCTTGGACGGGGAGGTTTACCCCTCAGTGTCGAGCCATCACACATTGATCGAATTCGTCAATGGTGAACTTTGGCTTGAGGACTTGGGGTCGCGCAACGGGACCTACCTGAATGGCGAGCCCGTGGACCGAAGCCCCTTGAGCCTGGGTGCTCAGATTCAACTGGGGAGCATTGGGCCGCGCTTTGCCGTGGTTTCTAGTGAGCCCCTGTCCCAGACCCTCTTCGTCGACCCCAAGTCCGTCCAGGCCGCGATTGGGTCTGTGTCAAAGGGACAAGTGGAACGCATGGTCAAGCGCCGCGCACGGCGGACTTTCATCAGGATCGCGGTGCTGAGTTCGGTACTGGTGGGCCTGCTCGGCTGGTGGGCCCGCAACGCGCTGCGCGTAAGCAGCGACGAAATGTCGGCCTCACTCGAAGCAGCTAGCGCAGAGGGCAGGCAGCGCGCGGACAAGATGGCCGACGAACTGCGAGTCGCTCGCGGGGTCATCGCGCAACTGCAGGAACTCGGTACCTCGCGCGAGCGGGAGCAGATGCAGCGGGAGCGGGAACGAGAAGAGCTGACCCGAGCCTTGCAGCTGCGCGTGGATGAACGCGAAAGTGCTGCACTCACGCTCGCCGAACGACTGGGCATGCTGGAGGGCGACGATGAGCAAGAAGGTGAGATTGAGCGCCTCTCGGTGCGGATCGAAGAGACGCAAGCAGAACTGCGCGAAGCGCGCGCCCAGTTGACCGCTCTCAATCCCGTCAACCTTGAACAGGCTCGGCTGGCAGGCGTGAGCCACGTTCGCAAGACGGTGGTGCTACTAGAAGTGGAGATGGCCCTGGTCAGTTCGGAGACCTCCGAGCAGCTCTACCTATCTCGGCAAGGTGAACCGAATTTTGAGGGTCGGGGCCGCCCTTGGGTCATGGGATCAAGCGGTTCGGGCTTCTGTGTTTCTGAGGGGGGCTGGATTCTGACCAACGCCCATGTTGTTTCCCCCGGGAAAGGCAGCCTTCTGGGCCTCGCCGGCGACCTGCCCATCACGACACAGACCACCATCCACGCGGTTTTTTCGGGAACGCAGGAGCGATACAGCGCTCGGCTGGTTCAGGTCGCCGAAGATGGCATCGACCTGGCCCTGGTCCACATCCAGCCCTTCGAGGGCATGCCGCACCTCAAAGAGTTCACTCTCGGCAGCCCCGCTCCCCAAGCAGGTGGAGATATCTACTTGTTGGGTTTCCCCTTGGGCAACTTTGCCTTGCAGGAAGGGCGTACCGTGATTGCTTCTACGTTTCGTGGCATTCTCTCGCGCATTGTGGACGGTAGTTTGCAAGTTGACGCTGGGGTCCACCCGGGAAACAGTGGCGGTCCTATTACGGATCCCCTGGGCAATGTGATCGGAGTTGTCTCAAGCTTGCAAGCCACTCCGGAACGGACCGCCATCTACACGATCGGTTATGGAATTCCGATTGCCGACGCGGCGAGTATCTGGCCTCCCCCCGAGGACTTGCAAGAGACGACTCCCGACATTGCGGTCCCAACTGGCGACGACAGTTGAGCACGTCCTTGGGCAGACGCTTCGATCACGGTGTCACGGACTCGACCAACGAGCGGGCACTGATCGCATTGGCTGCCGGCCGAGCGATAGATGGGGATTGGCATGTGGCCGAGGAGCAGACGACCGGCCGCGGACGGTTGGGACGTTCCTGGCACAGTCCAGAAGGGCAGGGTCTCTACCTGAGTTGGATCCACAAGCCAACTGAGCCGCTGCATCCTGCAGCTCCGTCCGTAGCGGCCGGCCTTGCCTTGCTCGACACCGTAAACGTACTGGGGCTGGAAGGAGCGCGACTGCGTTGGCCGAACGATCTGATGGTCGCGGAGGCCAAGCTGGCTGGGATCCTGGTGGAAACTCGCGGTTTCGATCCAACGTCGCCCGCCTACGTGGTGGGCCTGGGCATCAATGTCACGGGCGCAAGCCTGCCCAAGGCCCTGCACGACGAACGTGAAGTGACCAGTCTTGGGCAGCTTGGCCTGGACGTCGAGGCCCGCGACCTCGAGGCCCCACTGCTCTCCCGTTTGCACGCTCGGTTCACCCAAGCAGCCGGTTTGGGGGCAACTGAACTGTGCCTGCATTACCTCGAGGCTCTGCAGCTAGGAACGGGTCCCGTCGTGGCCAGCACGAGTTCGGCGAGCGCCCGGGGCAAGATCGCGGAGCTTGATCTCGCACGGGGGATTGCGATCGAGACGGAGGCAGGCTTGGCTTGGATCCCTCTGGAGTTCCTCAAGGAGTTGAAAGGGCTGGCTTGATGTGGCCTGCGCCAGTGGTCAGCGAGCCTCCGCACCACTAAGATGGTCCGGCCCGAACTCAGGAAAGGGCTGTTTTTTAGGCTCCTAGCGGCAATCGACCATGGAACGACACGACGGGCGAACTCCTCAAGAGACTCGAGAGATCTCTTTCCAGCGAGGCTTTACCGACCACTCACAGGGCTCCGTGCTCGCCTGCTTCGGCAACACTCGAGTGCTGTGTACGGCCACGGTCACCGACGGCGTCCCACATTTCCTCAAGGGCAAGGGTCGTGGTTGGCTGACAGCAGAGTATTCGATGCTGCCCTCCTCCACGAACTCACGTAAGAGCCGTGACCGCAATGGTCGAGTGGACGGGCGCTCGGTGGAGATCCAACGGCTGATCGGCCGCAGTTTGCGAGCGGTCGTCGACCTTTCGCAGATGACCGAGCGCACGATCTGGGTGGACTGTGATGTCCTGCAAGCTGACGGCGGCACTCGAACCGCGGCCATCAGCGGGTCGTACGTGGCCTTGCACGACGCCATGACCTGGATGGACGAGAAACGAGTGCTCCGTGGGTGGCCCTTAACCGCGCAGCTGGGTGCTGTATCCGTCGGTGTCGTGGAAGGCACACCCGTGTGCGACCTCGACTACCCCGAGGACAGCGCTGCGGAAACTGACATGAATATCGTCATGACGAGCGCGGGGGCGTTTGTCGAAGTGCAAGGCTCTGCTGAGGGCGCGCCCTTTGACCGCGAACAGCTAGACACCATGCTCGAGCTGGGCGCGGGAGGCATCACCCACATCTTCGCCCGGCAGAAGACGGCCCTCGAGGGGTAGCGGGTGCTTGGACCGCAGGAAGTTCTGATCGCATCAGGCAATGCGAAGAAGATCCGCGAGATTCGCGGATTGTTCGCCCCCCTATCGATGAAGGTGCTAACGGCTGAGGAGGTCGGGCCGCTGCCGGACGTGACTGAAGACAAGCCGACCTTCGCTGGCAACGCGGCCAAGAAGGCCCGCGAGACGGCTCTGGCAACCGGACGCTGGTGCCTAGCTGACGATTCGGGCCTGGAGGTTGAGGCGCTGGACGGAGCGCCGGGTGTGCTCTCGGCTCGCTTCGCTGGCGAGCATGGAAATGATGAAGCCAACAACGACAAACTCCTAGCGCTGCTCGACGGATTGACGAGCGAACGACGAGCGGCCCGATTCGTGTGCGCCCTAGCGCTGGCCAACCCAACGGGCGAAGTGACGGCCGAGTTCGAAGGAATCGCATCGGGACAAATCCTCGAAGCAGCGCGTGGAACAGGCGACTTTGGCTACGATCCGCTGTTTCTCTTCACTGAAGAAGGGCACGATCAGACCGGACAGGGGTTCGCCGAGCTCGACCCGGCGGCCAAAAGTGCAGTCAGCCACCGAGGCCGGGCCCTACGCCAGATGATCGCACACCTCGCCTCCCTAGGAGTCTCCTGACCCATCCGCGCCGTGGATTCCAAGTACATACGCAACTTCTCGATCATCGCCCACATCGACCATGGCAAGTCGACGCTTGCAGATCGCATGTTGGAAGTGACCAATACCGTCGAGAAGCGGGCCATGAAGGATCGCCTCCTCGACGACATGGAGCTGGAGCGCGAGCGTGGTATCACGATCAAGGCCCGCTCCGTCACAATCAACCACACGAAAGACGGGCAGGTCTACCAACTCAATTTGATCGACACGCCCGGCCACGTGGACTTCAACTACGAGGTGGAGAAGTCCATGCAGGCTTGCGAAGGCGCCATCCTGCTAGTGGATGCGGCCCAGGGAGTCGAGGCCCAGACCGTCGCCAACGCGTTCCTCGCAATCGAGGCCGAACTTGAGGTGATTCCCGTCCTCAACAAGACGGACCTCGCCCACGCACGCCCGGATGAGATCAGTGAGGAAATCGAGAACAGCCTGGCCATCGAGGCCACCGACGCCGTGCGAATCTCCGCCAAGACAGGAGACAATGTGGACCAGGTCCTCGATCGCATCGTCGACCAAGTCCCGGCTCCCACCGGAGACGAGGATGCACCCCTGAGAGCACTGGTGTTTGACGCCGTCTACGACGAGTACCGGGGTGTCATCGTGCACCTGCGCATTGTGGACGGCTGCCTCAAGAAGGGTGACCGCGTGCGCATGATGAGTATCGGGAAGGTCTATGAGACGCTCGAGATCGGACACTTCTCTCCGCAGATGATTCCCTGCGACAGCTTGCACGTTGGTGAGGTGGGCTACTTCATCTCCAACATCAAGGCGCTCGGTGACGTGCGCGTTGGAGACACGGTCACCCTTCACAAGAGTCCCGCCGCAGAGGCCCTGCCGGGCTACCGCGAACCTCAGCACATGGTCTTCGCAGACTTCTACCCCACGAATCCTGGGGACTACGAAGTGATGCGTGACGCGCTGGAGGCACTGTGTCTTTCCGATTCCTCGCTGACATTTGATGCCGTCTCCTCTGACGCGCTCGGGTTTGGTTATCGCTGTGGTTTCCTTGGTCTGCTGCACATGGAGATCATCGAGCAGCGATTGGAGCGCGAGTACGATCTCGATCTCATCCAGACAGCCCCTTCAGTGACCTACGAGATCATGACCTCCGACGGGGAAACCGAGTTGATTCACTCACCGGGTGCCCTGCCTTCGCCGGACCTGTACGAAGAGCTGCGTGAGCCAATCGCCCGCGTCAGCATGCTGCTGCCCACGGACTACATCGGGCCCGTCCTAAAAATTTCGACCGATCATCGCGGGGCCTTCGTGCGACAAGAGCACCTTTCCCCCACGCGTGTTCAGTTGGTCTTCGACATCCCGCTGGCCGAGATCATGTACGACTTCTACGACAAGTTGAAGTCGGCCACTCGGGGCTACGGCACCTTGAACTACGACGTCACGGGTTACCGCGTCGACAACTTGGTCAAGCTCAACATCTTGGTCGCCAGCAAGGAAGTCGATGCACTATCCTCGATCGTGCACGCATCGCGTGCTGATGCCCGCGGCCGAGCGGTGCTCAAGAAACTACGCAAGGAAATCCCGCGACACATGTTTGAGGTGCGTTTACAAGCGGCCGTGGGTTCCAAGATCTTGGCCAGGGAGAGCATCGCCGCCCTGCGCAAGGACGTGACCGCCAAGTGCTACGGCGGAGATATCTCCCGCAAGCGCAAGTTGCTCGAGAAACAAAAGGCAGGTAAGCGGCGCATGCGTCAGGTGGGCGCCGTAGATATCCCTCAGAAGGCATTCCTTTCCGTCCTCGGTGGTGAGGACAAGTAAGTCGAAGCCGTTAGGATACCGCCCAGCCCAGATCATCTACCGTGACTCAGAAGACTGAAGCCAAGACCGAGCGGACGCATCCCTGGCGGGACAACATCGAGGCCATCACGGTCTCGATTATCATTATTGTCCTGTTCAAGTACTTCATCCTTGAGGCCTACAAGATCCCGACGGGCTCCATGCAGCCAACCCTGATGGGGTGGGACGACGGCAAGGGAGGGGGCGTCTTCGATCGCGTCCTGGTGGACAAGTTTTCCTTTCACTACCGCGATCCGGAGCGCTTCGAAGTGGTCGTGTTCCGCTACCCGCTCGATCAATCCAAGAACTTCATCAAACGCGTCGTCGGCGTTGGACCTGAGTCCTTTGAGATCCGACGGGGCGACCTCTACAAGGCACCCCTTGGTACCCCCGCGGGAAGCACTGCATTCGAGATCGTACGGCGCCCTCGTTCCGTCATGGACGAACAGCTCAAGTCGCTGGACGTGGCTGGTGAGTGGCGTTTGGACGGAGCCGACTGGCGATCTGTTGGCCAGTCCATCAGCGCCGAGGGTCCAGGCCGGGCCACCTTCCCGCGCACCTCGACTTCCATTCGTGACCACTACTCCGATGGGTACCCGGGCAAGCTAGGCGCTCTGCAGAACGCGACAGGCAAGCGCTCCGGACTCAACAACGTTGGGGATGTGCGCGTCAGTGGGATGATCGCAGCGTCGGCAGACTGCAAGGAGTTCTTCGTCGAACTAAGGGAGGGCTCCGCCACATACAGACTCGCCCTGCCAGGCCCTGGGTCAGACGCGGCGGCCAAGACTTCGATTCGATTCCGAGATGCTTCCAACCGTTCGGCGGGGCTGGAGACACACGCCCTGGAGGCTTGGCAACTTCCTCCGGGTGAGCCGGTCGAGTTCATGGCACAGAACGTCGATGACCTGCTCGAACTCGAAGTGAACGGCAAGGTGCTACTGACGATGGAGGTCCCTAGCGCTCGAGAGTCCGCCTGCACGGTGACTCTCGCGACGACGGGGGGTGGTGCCGAGTTCACGGAACTCGGGATCGCACGAGACATTTATTACACGAGCGTGAGCCAACGCATGACGCATTGGGATATCCCCGAGGATCACTACCTGATGCTCGGAGACAACACGCAAGATTCCTCTGATGGACGGGACTGGAGCCTGACGCGATATGAACTTCCCACCGCGGATGGCGAGGGGGAAATTGTGAGGGGCAATAATCGGCCGACTGAGAACCCGCTCATCGTCCCCAACAGCGATGGCAAGGCCACGGTGTACCTCCATGACGAATTTGGTGAGCGCCGGGTGTTCGCTCGCGACGAAGCCCAGGCCATGGGAGTTGAGGACCACCCACTAGTGCCTCGCTCTCTCCTACGCGGCCGGGCGGTCCTGGTCGTTTGGCCTCTAGCTCCATCCTTGGACGTTTACCGACTCAAGTGGGTTCGCTGACCCATCCCCGACTGTGACCAATTCAGGCCAAACCCTCCTGCGTGTCGAAGGACTGGTGAAGTCCTACAAACGGCGGCGAGTGGTCGACGGGGTCTCGTTTTCCGTGGGGCCCGGAGAAATCGTCGGTTTGCTAGGTCCCAATGGTGCAGGCAAGACTACGAGTTTTCGAATGGCCGTGGGTATCGTCTCCGCCGACGCGGGCAGCGTCACCTTGCTTGGCAATGACTGCACATCCATGCCGATGTACAAGCGCGCGCGTTTGGGGATGGGATACCTGCCGCAGGAGACCAGCGTCTTCAGACAAATGTCCGTACGCGACAATCTATTGGCTGTGCTAGAGGCCATGCCCCACAAGCGCTCCAAGCGCATACAAGAGGCTGATCGACTGCTCAACGAACTAGAGCTCACGCACTTGGAGAACAACCGAGCTGATACGCTCTCCGGTGGAGAGAGACGACGCTTGGAATTGGCCCGCTCCCTTGCCACACGCCCCTCAATCCTGCTTCTGGATGAGCCCTTCGCCGGGGTGGACCCCATCAACGTCGAGGAAATCCAGCGGCTTATTCAGCAACTCAAGTCCCAGGGCATTGGTGTGCTGATCACCGATCACAGCGTGCGCGAGACTTTGGCCAGCACGGATCGCGCCTACATCATCCACCAGGGTCAGATCCTGCGCGAAGGGTCCGCCCAAGAACTCGTGCAGGATGAACGGGTGCGCGAGGTCTACCTGGGCAAGAGTTTCGAGAGCTCACAGGACGCCTAGGCACAGGTGCGCAGGCCGCGCGTCTTGCTCCTGGGGGCCAGTGCCGATATCCTGCTTCGCCCAAAACCGAACTCACCCCGGCCACACGCCGCGGGCGTCTGATTCCCCCCTGCCCCCGACCCGATGAACATCATCGCCTGTGTCAAGCGCGTCCCCACAACGGACGCCGAAGTGCGTTTCAAGGCCGACTCCTCAGGCCTGGAAACTGACGGCCTGCCCTACATGATCTCCTTCTACGACGAGATCGCTCTGGAACAGGCCGTACTCACCAAGGAGTCACTGGGCGGCGAAGTCACTGCCCTGACGCTCGGCCCGGCGGACGGGTCCAAGGAGATCCGCGAGTGCCTAGCCAAAGGCGCTGACAAAGCAGTGGTACTGACTGACGACCAGTGGATGACATCCGACTGCCGCGCGACGGCCAAGCGCCTCGCGGCTGCAATCGGTGAGATAGACGCCCAGCTCGTATTCATGGGTCGCGTCGCGACCGACCGCGACAACGCTGCCGTCGGCCCCATGTGCGCTACCTACCTCGGTTGGGCTTGCGTGAGTGGCGTCATCGAAATCGACTGCGGAGAAACCCATGGCAGCGCAAAAGTTGAGACCGAAGAAGGCGTGGAGACCGTCGAGTTCACCCTGCCCGCAGTGATCACCTGCAACAAGGGACTCAACACTCCGCGCTATGCGGGCCTCAAGGGCATCATGGCCGCCAAGAAGAAGCCCATGGAAGAACAGAGCCCGGCGAATGTTGGCGGCCAGGCCGTAGTCAACAACGTGTGTGCGCCTCCCGCTCGCCCGGAAGGCCGCATTGTGGGAACGGGTGCGGAAGCCGTGCCGGCCTTGATCGACGCCCTTCGCAACGAGGCTCAGGTCCTCTAGCCCCCACCGAACCATGACCACCCTCGTTGTTTTTGTTGAACAATCTGGCGGCAATGCCCGCCGCGGATCTCTCGAGGCCCTGGGTGCTGCGCGTGCGGCCGGGGCAACCTGCATCGCAGTACTAACCGGTCCTGATGCGAGCCAAGCGGCCCAGGGCCTTGGCAACCACGGTGCCGCAAAGGCCGTCGTTCTGACCGGCCCCGCCGAACACAGCGCAGATGCCGTGGCCTGTGCCATGGCCGAAGTTGTCAGCGCGCAGGGTGCTGGTGGTTTCATCGCCGCCAGCACGCATCACGGCCAAGACCTGGCCGCCCGTGTTGCCGCTCACTTGGACTCCGTGCTCTTCAGCGATTGCACGGGCCTGACCGCAGAAGGTGATCAACTGGCCGTGCAGCGCAGCTGGTTGGCGGGCAAGGCCATCGCCCAACTGACGAGCACGGCGCCCTCGTTCTGTTGCACGACTCGCCTCAATGTTTTCGAACCCTACTCCGGTGAAGACGATGTCGAGGTCAGCGAACATGCCATCTCAGCCCAGCCCAAGTCTCGGGTCGTCTCTATCGAGGCCAAGGGAGAGACCAAACTCGACGTGAAGGAAGCGCGCGTGGTCGTTTCTGGCGGCAGGGGAATGAAAGAAGCCGAGCATTTCTCACTCATCGAAGATCTCGCCGCAGCCTTCGGAGACGCCGCCGTGGGTGCCTCGCGAGCGGTTGTGGACGCTGGCTGGCGCCCACACAGTGAGCAGGTCGGACAGACGGGGAAGGTCGTCGGACCTCAGTTGTATGTGGCAGTGGGCATTTCTGGCGCCATCCAGCACCTGGCAGGGATGCGCACCTCAGGCACGATCGTGGCGATCAACAAGGACGCAGACGCTCCCATCTTCAAGGTCGCCGATTTTGGGATCGTAGGCGATGCCTTTGAGGTGGTCCCGGCCTTGACAGAAGCGGTAAAGGCTGTGAAAGCGCAGGAGTAGATACGCGCTAGAGAATCACGGGAATCCCGTAGGGTGTTGGGCATGAAGACCCTGACATTGCACGCCCTGGCTCTGCCCGTCCTTTTCGTCACTCCATTCCAGTTGGCGGGCGCGCAAGAAGATGCGCCAGAAATTCTGCGCCACCGGTTGTTCGACCGCATGGCAGAGGCCGAATGGGATGGGATTCCCGCGGCGGGCGAACAAGGCGCCACAACAATCGTGGAGTGGGACTTCCTCGACTCGGCACCCGAGGCGATTTGGTACGGACGCGAGCAGGGGCGCAGCTTGGATTGGGGCACCGAGTTCGGCAAGTTGGAATCCGAAGGTGGACTCGCGGGCGGCCAGTTGCGACTGGGTCCGGATGTTCCCGAGGACAGCAGTCGCGCGGTGATTCTCATTCCCAGCGGGGCCCTGACCCGCGTACACATCACTGGCCGCGTACGCCTCGAAAACAACCCATTGTCCGCGGACTCCACCCAGCGCGAGTGCCTGCGGGTTGTGGAACACCGAGGCATGGTCACCGATCCAACGGTCCGCTCACGCTTCCGGCGCAGCGGCTCGCCCAAGCGAGTCTCCAGGCGACATGATGCTTCGGGCTGGGACACGTTCGACCTGAGTTTCATCACGCAGTCGACGACAGCCTGCCTGGAACTGCAGCTCTTGCATCGCAGCGGGGGCAGCGACGGCGCCGTGACCCGTTTTGATGACCTACGTGTCGAACAGACGAACCTCAGCCTGCCAGAGGTTATCGACCACATTAAGCAGAGCTACCGACCGAGGGATGGGAACGAGTCCCAGACCCCATGGCGCCTGCGAGTCACTCTGATGGGCGAGGTGCGCGACGCCGTCTTGATCCCGCCGCCCGCCAGGCTGGCCATTCCCGTGCAGGTCCCGAGCGCTGAAAGCCGCCCCATGCTGCGCTTTCACTACGGCATGACCCCAGAAGCCCAACGGGCAGAAGGCGATGGCGCCCACATCGATGTGGGTTTTGAAGACGCAGCTGGATTGAGAACGCCCCTGGGCCGAGTCAGCGTGGATCCAAGGGCCAACCGCGATCACCGCTACTGGCTGAAGGCCTCGTTGGATCTGGGAGCTGTTGCCGGCCAAGAGGGACGGATCATCTTTGCTTCACTCGACATGGATGACCAACCGGACCTACTGGACACCGTGCTGGTTGCGACGCCGCGCATCGAGCCGGCCGAGCAAGCTCCCGCGCCGTTCAACGTCTTGTTGATCGGGGTGGATACCCTGCGTGCGGATCACCTCTCCGCCTTCGGCTACGATCGGCCGACAACGCCCAACCTGGCGGCCATGGCGGATCAAGGGGTGCGCTTCAGCCAGACGCGCTCCCAGGCGCCTTGGACGCTCCCGTCCTTCTCGTCGATCATGACCTCACTCTACCCCTCCGTTCATGGGGCCGGTCGTGGCGGACATGACGAGTGGACGCCAATCGATCCCACAACCACGGCCCTGGCAGAGATCCTCTCGCGAGTCGGGTATGAGACTCAGGGCATCGTGGCCAACGGGCTGATCTCGCCTAGCTACGGACTGGACCAAGGTTTTGAGTCCTACAGTTTCGCCTGGAAGATGGAGTCCGCCACGTCGGACGAACCCAAAGTGTCGGCCTTTGTGGAAGAACACACGACCACACCCTGGTTGCTGTTCTGGCACATCATGGATCCGCACCTGCCCTATTCGACGGAGGACAGCTACCGCGAGGCCTTCACGGATCCCGACTACGAGGGTCGTTTCCTGGGACGACGAGGCGCCTACGTGCCCTTCGAGGTACTCGACCCGCGACCCGGACGCCGTTGGTTTGTGCACGAAGGCCCCCCGCCGCCGCCGGACCTCGAAGAGAATGACCGCGCTTTTGTGCACGACTACTACGACGCCGAGTTAGCGGAAATGGACGCGGCTGTCGGTCGCGTGCTCGATGCAGTTCGCAGCAGTGGGCAATGGGATCGCACGATCATCGGCTTCGTCGCGGATCACGGCGAAGGCCTTGGCGACCACAACCACTATCACCATGGGTACACGTTGTTCGACGACCAGGTTCACATCCCCATGATCCTGCGCATTCCCGGATCTCACGAGGGCCTGGACGTGAAGCGACCCGTGGCTGCCATAGACCTGGCCCCCACCATCCTGGGCGCGCTGGGACTCGAACCGCCCGAGTTCTTCCAAGGCGTCGATCGATTGGCCGAGAACGCCCCCGAAGATGACGCCTTCTTTATCGAGTATCCCACATACGACTCCTCGGCCCAGAAGGCTTGGATCTTGGGTCGCTTCAAGTACTTGCACGACCCGGTATTCCACACCGAAGCGCTATACGACCTCGTCGCGGATCCCGGTGAAATGACCAATGTCGCGGAGCAACACCCTGAGGTGGTCGCACGTGCCAAGGCCGCCATGGATGCGTTTCGCTGGGACCAACTCCAGAGAGGTCGCTATCACCTACGAGTCGCCGGCGAAGTGGGTCAGAGACTGCGCGTCGAAGTAACAACCGACGATCTGTTCGACGCCAACTTCGTGGCCCGGCCCGCGCCTTCCGAGACGGACTTCAGTCTGGATCTCGATCGCAAGCACTTGGTCCTAGATACTGAACTGACCAAGAGTCGCATGGAATTCGTGTTCTGGTGCCGTGGACAGAACCTCACGGTGAATGTCTCCCTAGATGGAAAACCCGCGCGCGGGGGGCTGTACCTGGGCCTGGCGGAAGACCCCGAGCCGTTCCCGTTCACGACGGCGCGCTCACAATTACCGGTCGAAGAAGCCGATGAGACCATCGGCTGGCCAGCACTCTCCGAAGCCTTCCTTTGGCAAGAGACCGGGGTCGATGAAGTCCTACCTGTACTGCTAAGCCCAGAAGAACTCGAGACCATGCGAGCCCTGGGTTACGCTCGCTGAGACGAGAATCTCCAGCAGAGTTGATCTGGGTTGGCCTTGGCCTTTGAACGACACGGCCGCTTGGGACCGATTTCTTGGCGCGCAGGCGTCCGGTCGCCTATCCTGACGTTGACGGGTGTTGGTCTCCGCAGGTTCTCTTGCCGAGAGCGACTACCCTGGGCGCGGCGATTCCGGACCCTCTATCGATGAGTACTACTCAGACACTGTCGGCGATCACCGGAATTCGCTCGGGCGCCCTCGCGGGAGGTGCCCTCGGGCTATTGGACGGGGTATTGGCTGCACGCAACGGAGCCTGGGAAGGGCTGCGCGGACTACTCGGTTGCCTAGCGGGCGCCGCCGCCCTGTATGCCTTGCTGGCGGCTCTGGCGACCCTCGTCGTGGGCTGGCTCCTCCGCCGAATGTTGCAGCGTAGTGCGCCCAGCACCCGCTTGCGCTCGACCCTGACCCTGGTTTTGGGTCTAGGTCTCTTTCTGGAAATCTATTGGTGGACGCGACCTCTCGTCTACTACGGCATTCCCGCTACGGATCCGAGGCGTTTGGCAGCCGCCGGTGTCATGGCCCTCGTGGGCCTGGGGTTGGCCTGGTTCGCAGGACCCGCGCTCATTCGCGCCACGAGCCGCGCGGGCCGCGGGGGCTGGCTGCTGCTGACAATTGCCTGGCTTGCGGGTGGCTCATTTGTTCTCGCCGGCACCCTGCACGACGGAGAGCTCGGCCGCATCAACGAGCGCAACCGAGACCTTCCGAACGTAGTGCTCTTCATCGTGGACGCCCTGCGCGATGACGTGCTCGAACCCTACGGCAGCCAAGACGTCGAAACGCCAAACCTGGCTCGGCTGGCATCAAACGGGGTGGTCTTTGAAAACGCCATGGTCCAAGCGCCCTTCACTTGGTCCAGCTTCGGTTCGATCCTGACGGGCAAGTACCCGCGTCGTCACGGTCTGGTGAAGATGGCACCCGGCGTACGTATGCGACCCAATGTCACGTTTGCTCAGCACTTGAAGCAAGCGGAGCTCCTCGAAGGTGGCGGGACACTGACGGCCGAAGACTTCCACTGTGCGGCGTTCATGACCGGAACTGTGACCAACGGATCTGGTCTATTGCGCGGGTTCGACACGTACTTTGAGGCCTTGGTCGGACACGAAACCGTCGACGTGCATTCGTCTTGGAGTCGCTTCCGGTCCGACTTGTTGCTCTTCCTGGTCAAGAACAAACTCTCTCAGAGGTTCGATCCGACTCTCGTGACGACGAATACAGTCAACTGGATCCGAGACCACGCGGATCGCCGCTTCTTCACCTTCGTGCACCTGTATTCGACGCACACGCCTTACGACCCCTTGCCAGAGTTCCGAGAGAAGTACGTCGATGAAGATTACGACGGGCCGATCCACTCGTTCTTCGCCGAATCACGTTACGCGATTGAGAGTGGCGAATATGAACTGAGCGACCCGGATCGAACTCGGATCCGTGATCTGTATGAAGCGGGCACAGACCAAGCGGACGCCATGATTGGTCGCGTGCTCGCCGAACTCGAGAGCCTGGGGCTAACCGAGAACACCTTGGTGGTTGTGACCTCCGACCATGGCGAGGAGTTGGGCGAACACGACCTGTGGGAACACAACTTCATGTACCAGACCAACCTACGAGTACCGCTCGTGATGTCGTGGCCAGGACACCTGCCGGCCGGCAAGCGGGTCGCGCCGTTGGTGGAGAGCGTGGACCTGGTGCCCACTCTGTGCCAGCTGATGGGGCTCGCTGGGCCGAGTGACCCGGATGGTGAGGAGCGCGGGCTCGTGGACGGAGTCAGCCTCTTGCCCGTGGTCAATGGAGAGGCCACATCGGTGAAGCCCTACTCCTTCGCGGAGAACGGGCGCTTCGTCTCAATCCAAAATGCCACACACAAACTCATCGTGGCACGCGCAACCCTGACAGCTGCGGGCTGGGCCACAGCCTTGCAGGGCAGCGGCGAGCGACCTCGCTACTTCAACCTCGCGGACGATCCCAACGAGACTCGCAACCTGTTTCCCGACCAGGCTCAGGCCGCTGAAGAATTGCGGCGGGTCCTCGAAACCTGGAGTGACTCGCTGCCCATTCCCTTGCATGACTTCGTCGAGTCCCACCGGGACCAGGAAGCTCGGGAGCTCTTCGATGGCTTGGGGTACACAGGCAACATTGGAGAGGACGACGAGGATGAGTCGCAAGAGGAGCAAGAGCCGTAGGCCATGGACTCAAGTGAGCTGCAGGCCTTGCGCCACCGATTGGGAGCTTGGGAACAGATCAGCGATCAGATCCCGCACAACCACTCGCGAGCGGCCGTCGCGATTTGCCTCGCACCGGACGAGCTCGGACACTCCGTATTGATGATGCGGCGTGTAGAACATCCCAACGACCCCTGGTCGGGACAGATCAGTCTGCCGGGAGGGCGCGAGGAACCCACGGACTCGAATCTCGCCCACACAGCGCGTCGCGAGACATTCGAAGAAGTGGGCTTGGACCTCGCACAGGAAGGCACCCGGGGTGCCGAAGAGTTAGGTCTGCTGCCACCGATCCAGGCCCGCTCTCGAAGCGGCTGGATGGACACTACGATCGTGCCCTTCGTTCACCTGCTAAGGTCCCGCCCCGGGACGACACCCGGTCCCGAAGCCACCGAGACGTTTTGGTTGCCACTGGTGCAAGTCCTCAGCGGTGAGCTTGAAGGGAGCTTTGCTTACACAAAACAGGATGGAAGCGTTGTGCAGTTGCCTTGTTGGGACTTTGATGGACGCCGCATCTGGGGTCTGACCTTTCGAATCGTGAGTGAGCTCGTATTCCCAGCTAGGCGCGACGCCGACTAGCCACGAGCGCGCACAGGCAAACAAGCGCCAAGACGGCATAGCCTGCTCGCCAGACCCAGCGGACCCCAGGCTCCCCGGCGGCCATGAAGCCATACAGGGCGAAGAGTCCTAGGCTCAAGCAGAGAGCCCTAATGACCATCGTGCGAAGACTGAAGGGAGGAGTCACAGCAAGGAATTGTGCGCTTCTGAATCCGAACTCCACAAGTCGCCGCTGCAGTAAGCGTCCGTAGGCTCGCCGGCCAGTCAAACCCCACCGAGGCTGTGATCGCCATCTCACAGAATCGTAGTATGGAACCTCCCCTACGGGCGCAGCTCGATCACCACGCCGAGAGACATGCTTTGTTGATTCACGTCGGTTACCCCAAGACCGCGAGTACTTGGTTGCAGTCTTTTCTCTTCGCGGGAGAGGCGTCCAACATCCAACTCGCCGCGCCCATTGATGAGGTCCGGGACAACTTGATCCGACCTTTCCCCCTGTGGTATGAGCCCAACACCGTCGCCCGTCGATTCGAGGAACGAGTGGATGCCCTCCGTCAGCAGGGCTCCGTCCCAGTAGTCTCGAATGAGCTGTTGGTGGGGCATCCGGTCTCCGGCGGGCACGACAGCACCGTCTTGGCCCACCGACTTCACTCCCTTTGGCCTGATGCAAAGATCCTCATTGTCGTCCGCAAGCAAGACGCAATGCTGCTCTCGCTCTACAAGGAGTACGTGCGCAATGGCGGTTACCTGACCCTGTCCCAGTACATGTTTCCCCCGGGGAGCGATCGTCAGCCGACCTTCGATTTTAGGTACCTGGAGTACGACCGACTGGTTCAGTTCTACACCCAACTGTTTGGATCCGAGAACGTGCTCGTACTGGCGTTCGAGGAATTCGTGCGCCATCGGCTGAGCTTTTGCAATGAACTCCTGTCCTTCGCGGGCGCCGACCCCATCGCTCACGCCCCCGAGGAATATGCGCGCAAGTCCCTCGGCGGCTGGACGATCGCCTTACGGGCGCGCTTCAATCGGGTCTTCTACGGCGACACCAACAACCCAGTCGCCAGATTCCGTGTGCCCTCGGTGGGATCACGTCTCAATAAGATCGATCGACTCTGGCCCCGCGCCCTGCATGAAAGGTGCAATCGACGCATGCAGCGGGAAATCAATGAGGCCGTTGGCACTCGCTTCAAGGGGAGCAACGAGCTGCTCAAGTCCAAGACTGGCTGCATTCTGTCGGAATAGAGGGTGGCTGTGGCGAGATCGGGCGAGGGCTGAAAGGACTCGCAAAGCGCCCGACGGACTACTGGGCACGGAGACACTGAATCACCTATCCTCGCGCCCCCGTCAGGCCGGACCTGCGGCATCGACACCGACCACTCACCTTGGATAAGCCCCCCATGCGCACGAGTTGTCTCATCAACCACTACAACTACGGGCAGTACATCGGGGAGGCCGTCGAGTCCGTCCTGGCCCAGAGTCATGCGCTCGACGAGATCGTTGTGGTCGATGACGGCTCAGATCCAGAGCACCTGGAGTCCGTTCGTGCTGCGGCAGCCTCCTCATCACACATCCGCTTGATCGAAAAACCCAATGGGGGCCAGCTGTCGTGTTTTCAAATCGCCGTTGAGGAGTCGGTTGGCGACACCGTCTTCTTTCTCGACGCGGACGATCGCTGGGAGCCGAACTATGTACAGCGCTGCCTCGAGCTCTATGAGCAGCACTCGACCGTCGACTTTGTCTGCACTCAGGATCGCAAGCTGCACCCGGACGGTTCACTCCAGGGCCAAGCCCTGCCCTCACGCGACCTCGGTTACTCAACAGCGCGCTGCCTAGAAAAAGGAGGGGCATGGGTCGGGGCACCGACCTCCTGCTTGTCCATGCGCAGGCACGTGCTCGATCGAATCTTCCCTGTCCATGACATCTCGGCGTATCGTTTGTGCGCGGATGAGGTGCTCGTGTATGGATCTTCCCTCGCCGGTGCTAGGAAGTACTTCCTAGGTGAGCCCCTGATTCAGTATCGAGTTCACGGAGACAATGCGTTCTATGCACTTGAAGACAGCCCGGAGCGAGCCTACCTGCGCCGGCTCCACGGCCGGTCATTCGTGGAGCAAACTCGTGTGCGTCTTGGCCTGCCCCAGTCCCTGATGGACGTCGCGCACTACGAATTCTGCACGATCGAGAATCCGACCAGCAGAGAGTGCCGCGAGTACAGGCGCCTGGTTTGGCGTTCACGGCTGGCCTTGACGGCCAAACTGAGGGTGATGTGGGGCCTCCTTTCCTGGCGCTTCCTGGGGCGCATGCTATGAGCGGAGAGCATCCGTGACTAAACGCTTCGTATTCGGGATGGGCACAGGGCGATGCGGAACCGTGTCGCTCGCACAGCTTCTCAACGCTCAGCGGGACGTCGACATCGGCCACGAGGAGCTTGAGTTCAACCTGCCCTACTCCGGCGGTGAACAACTCATCGCGGCCTACGTTCGCGACCTGAAGCAGCGCAAGGCCCGTGTAGTGGGAGACGTGTTCTCGGCCTATCTGCCGTATTGCAAGCAGATCGTGAACCGATGCGAGGACGTCCGCTTTCTTTGCCTACAAAGAGATCGGGAGGAGACCATCGCCAGCTTCTTGAAGAAAGCTGGGCCAGCCAATCACTGGATCCAACACGACGGCAGGCGCTGGATTTCGGATCCATGGGACCGGTGCTTCCCTAGCTACGATGAGACCGATATCGAGAAGGCGATCGGTCGCTATTGGGATGACTACTACGAACTGGCTGAGGAGTTCGTGCGCACTCTCGGAGACTCGTTCGCCATCTTCCCCGTCAGTCACCTGAACTCCAAGCAGGGTCAAGCAGAGCTGTTGGCTTTCGGCGGGATTGCAACTCCCCGGCTCATCAAGGTGTGGGAGAACAGAGGATGAGTGCGAACACCGCCCAACCGCTCGAGAGGATCACGGTTGCCATCTGCACCCGTGACCGGCCTGCCTTTCTGGAGGAGACCGTGCGCCATATTTTGGAGCAAGAGGTGGGTTGTCCATGGGAGCTCCTCGTGATCGACAACGGCCAGGCGCACCCCGTCGACACAGTCATCGATGCGATGCAATCCGATATTGAGATTCGGGTCGCCTTGGAACCCCAACCGGGCATTGACCGTGCTCGCAACCGGGCCCTGCTCGAGGCCCGCGGGGACGTGATCGTCTTTGCGGATGACGACATCACGGCGTTGCCTGGGTGGCTCGATGCCTACCGGGTCGAGTTCGAAAATCCGGAGGTCGGTGGAGCTGGCGGTCGTATTTTCCCCATGCTCCCGGATGAAGCTGAGAGGTGGACCCGATCCCTGAGCCTCCACATCGGCGGCCCGCCGGGTCGTTACGACTACGGCAAGATTGGACAGGACATCGATCTGAAGAGGCAGTCTGCCCCGTTCGGTGGAAACATGGCGTTGAGAACCGAGCCGGCCCGACAAGTTGGCGGATTCTCGGAGAACTTCGGCTACGGTCGCAGGCGAGTTCCCGGCGAGGACACCGAAATCTTTGTGCGTCTTGCCGCAACTGGCGCCCGCTTGCGCTACTCACCGGGGGCCACCGTCATGCACCGAGTCCCGCTGGACAAGCTCACCATGCCTTATTTCATTTCCTGGTGGAGAGGACTTGGGATCTCAAGGACCCTCGTGCGTCGCAGCGGACAATACGCCACAGTGGCTTCAGCCCCCATGTGGCCCATGTCAGTCATTCGGTTTCTCAAGTACTCCATTCGAAGAGGGTGGCACGCACACTTGTCTCCGCGCTGGCTGAGAGCCGTCCAGAAACAGCAGGTCGCGCTTGGGGAAGTGCTTGAGGGGCTGCGCGGCCTGAGGGGCAACGCGTGACGAGCACGAACTCGCCTGCGCCCAAGAGAAGCTCTGAAGCAAAGAGACCCTCAGCTGGATCACTCGCGGCCATTGAGCACGCGGCGGAGAGAATCCGTCCTGATGACGAACGGATGAATCTCTGGTATCCCGACTACGTCCGATACCACAAGGTCCGGCTTGCCCATGATCTTGACATCGTTCAGTCACTAGCCAACGAAGGCGACAAGGTCTTGGATGCTGGGTGCATTCCGCCTCTTCTGCTGACGACATTGTCTGAGGCCGGGTTCAATGCCAGCGGGTTGGACATTGCGCCGGGCCGCTTCAAGGGGTGCATACGAGAACTGGGTCTGCGGGTAGAACAGTGCGATCTCGAGCAAGGAGACATCCCGATCGAGCCGGGAACGCAGGACGTTGTGATCTTCAACGAGATCTTTGAACACCTTCGGTTCAACCCCATCAAGAGCTTGGAGCGGCTGATTCGGGTATTGCGGCCCGGGGGTTCCCTGCTCCTGTCCACACCGAATCTCTACTCCGCGCAAGGACTCTTGAATCTGATTCTTCGGCGCCGAGCTGAGGCCTGCAGCGCTGACCCCTTTCTCGAGTACGCAAAATTGGAAGAGTTGGGACACATGGGACACGTCAGGGAGTACACCGACTTAGAGGTAACGACTGTCCTGCAGCGCCTAGGACTGCAAGTCTACAAGATCATTCACCGCGGTCGGTCTGAGCATCGATTCGAACGTGCAGTGGAGTCCCTCGTGCCCAGGATGAGACCGTTCATGAGCATCGTTGCCAGGCGACCAGAGACGGACGCCCGCTAGTCTCTCCTCGCATGGTTCTGCTGATCCCGTTCCCCTGCCCACGGACATCAAGCCGGTAGATGCCACATGCGCTCAGAGTTGGGGATCGAAGGTCCCGCCCGTTTCCACGCCCAGGCCGCAACGCACCCAATCCGCAGATTCCTGGGCCGCAGTCAGCTCCAACGCATCATCCGATCGTTCGCGTTCCTTGTGGTAGACGTGGTAGACGATCGCCCGGTTCAGGAGCGGATAGAACTTGTAGTCCGCGCGTTTGAGCCGCAGTTCTAGGTCGAGGTCCTCGCGTCCATAGAACGTCCAGCGTTCGTCGTACCCATTGACACGGAAGAACGCCTCGCGTGGTAGTCCGTAGTTCACGCCCATCAATCGCCGTGGGCGGAGATGAAAGAGGCGCGCTAGCCCTTTGGGCACACGAATGCCCAGCCCAAGTCGCTGCGTGTCCCTTCTCAGAGCGCTCATGAGGAGCTCCGGATCGAGCCAGTTCAGCTTTCCAGTGAGGATCTGTTCCCTCGTCAACCGCTCTGAGAATTCTGGCCCAAGTTTCACCCTGCGGCCGCACAAGACGAGCCGGTCCGATCTGGCAGACATGAAATCCGCGACCCAGTGCGAGTGGGGAAAAGAATCACCATCCAGGAACATCAAGAAGTCCCCGCTCGAACGTCTCACAGCCTCATTCACGATCCGCGATTTGCGGAACCCCTTGTCCACATGCCAGCAATGGATGAGCGGAAAGGGGAGCTCCCCTTGCCAGTACTCGATCAGATCGCGAGTCTCGTCCCCTGACCCGTCATCGGCCACGAGGACCTCGCTCGGCGGGACGACCTGCATGGACATCCCACACAGCGCGAAGTCGAGTTCGCGCGGGGACTGATAGGTGCAGATGATGACCGACACGGACATGGGATGCCTACAGGGGTGTCAGGATGGCCTCGTTTGCCTGGATGTCGGGCTTCCTCGTCGCACGCACACCGCACCGGCACAGAGAGGCTCCCCAGGAACGAAGGGGTTCGCGGCTGGGTGCGCCCGACGGTTGCTCCCAGCGTGCGCGGTTGACTGACCTCAGAGTAATTCACCTTGTAGGGTCGGGGCAAACCAACTCGGAAACGGTGAGTCGAAAGGGTCATTCTATTCCAGCCCCGCAGTTCCGGGATAGGGTTGTACTCGCCCCAACTCTCACTGTCGGCGTGGAACGCGGGGCGCTGCGAGGCTCTGCCAACAACTCTCTTACTTCCCTTGCTGAAAGGCGAGGGAATCACAGTCCTGGCGGTGGGGCCACGCTGGACCGCCGCAGCGCATGGCCTTGGGGAAACATTGCCGTCACCTAGGGACCTAGGTCGGTCCGCCACTTTCCCATTGCCGCAAGAAGGGCAGCCGTCCGCGAGCGAGGAACTCAGTCCTCGTCACTCGAACCCAGGTACCCGTTATCTCTCAGGTCCTGCTGCACACTGGCTGGCAGAGCGACTTCCGTAGGGGCGCCGGGTCTATTGGCCAAGGCTTCTAACAACTGCGCCTGGGCTTTCAGGAATGTCTGATGAGCGCGCAGGCCTGTACCGGCTTCAAAATCGTCGCGCGCTCGTTGCTCCTTGGGGTCGAATGTGAGGTCGTACCAGCGCAAGAGCGATTCGGGTTGGTTCTCGTCCATGAGCACCTTGGTGTCACCGTCACGCACGGAGCGCAGACGACTGCCCACTGAGTACAGCTCACTCACGGCTACATTGTCAAAGTCCAGGGCGCCGCCTTGCGCAAGGGTCAGCAGGCTGGAAGCCCCCGAGTCGGAAATCGGGGCCAAGTTGACCAGCTCCAAGAGGGTTGGCCCGACGTCAATGCTGCGAGTCTGAGTGCTGACGACGGCCGCGCCGAGCCGCTCGGGGTACCACAGAACGAAGGGCACTCGGATCAGTTCCTCAAACAGGGTCGTGCGGTGCCCCTTGCGCCCGTGGTCGAAGAACTCGGTGCCGTGGTCGGAAGTGATGGCCAGGATTGTGTTCTCGGCCAGACCCAAACGAGTGAGTTCCTCTCGCAGTCGGCCCAAGAAACTGTCCGTCCACCCCACTTCCCCGTCGTAGAGCGCAAGCAGTTGTTCGCGGTCAGCTGCGGGCATGCCTGCGCGGATGGACGGGTCGAAGAAGAAGTTCTTTCCCGTCACCGGTCCGCTGTAGCCGGGATTGAAGCGCGTGTCCCAGGGTGGTGGAGGCGTGAAGTCGTAGTGCACATCCCAGAAGTGCAAGAACAGAAAGAAGGGGTCCTCGCGCTCAGCCAGCCAAGCGCTGGCCGCGTCGTACACGAGCGGATTGGTCACGCCGGTGTGGGTCTTCGCTTGGGCGATACCATCGAGACCCCAATCCTCAACATCTTCTGCTGCAAACTCGGCTGCGTTCTCAGCCACATATCTGTACGTGTCAAATCCCTGGCCAAGTCCGAAAGCAGCGTGCAAGTAGGGTCCGGCGTAGAAGCCAGCGGTGCTGTATCCACCCGCCTGGAAACGCTCGGCCAGGGTCGTGAACTCCGGCGACAAGGCTACGCCATCTGATTCCACACAACCGTGGACGGAATCGGGCACCGACGTGAACAGCGACGCGTGAGCGGGCAGGGTCCATGATGAACTGGAGATGTGCTCATCGAAGCGCACGCCCTCGGCCGCAAAGCGGTCGAGGTTGGGAGTCGTGGAGCGCTCGTATCCATAACAACCCACGTGATCAGCACGTAGGCTATCGATGGAGATCAGGATTACGTTGGGCCGGGCCGGTTCCGTAGAGCAAGCGCACAGGGCTAGGAACGCCCAGATCAGAAGGAAATACCGAGTCATCGCCGTCATACTACGCAACGCCCGCTGGCGCTGTGAGGGCCGGCAGAACTCAACGCGGCTCCTTGTAGGCCTGCTGCTTCAGATACAGCTCCTGCCGCAGTTGCATGGCCTCGACTTTGAGGCCACCCGCGTACTGGGGAAGCATGGCAAGAGCACGCGCCTGAGTTTGCTGCGCTTCTTCCCATTGCCCACAACGCGCGAGGGCGGCGGCCAAGGTGTCCAGCACGTCCGGGCTGTCCTCCCCCATCCGTTCGGCTGCAGCCCGCGCTAGGCGCAGGGCCTCGGGCCCATCGTGCAGGGATTCATCCGGGCTGGTCGCCAAGATCCAGGACAGCACGAGTTGCGCGCCCGCATGCCCGGGTTCGTTCGCCAACATGATCTGAGCGTGCATCACGGCTTGGGCATGTTCACCCGTGCGTTGGAGCAAGGACACGAGCGCTCCTCTCGCAGACGCGTGCAGAGAATCCCGCTCGAGTTCTGCCTCGTACGCGCGACGAGCCTCGGCGGGCATGAGCAGATTTTCCAACGCCACCCCGCGATTGAAGTGCACATCTGGCGCGTTCTTATCGAGCTGCAGCACGCGTTCGAAGTGATCGAGAGCCTGTTGCGGCTGGCCAAGCTGTACGAGGCAACCACCGATCCCCATTTCCGCATCCACATTGTTGCGATCGAGTTGAGCAGCTTCGCGGAAGTACTTGAGGGCTTCGTCCGGTTGGCCCTCTTGGGCCAGAGCGATGCCCAGGGCGCTTTGCACAGAACTGTCGTCAGGTCTCTGCTCCGCCAGCAACCTGAGTGTCGCGAGCCCCGCTGCCGGGTCACGCTGCAGTCCCAAGCGAGCCAACTCGAGTTCCGCCTGCGGGTGCCCGAGATCCCGAGCGTTGATCCAGCGAGCCCGTGCCAGCTCGGTCTCACCCAGAACCGAGTAGGCGCGCCCGACTCGCAGCTCGTAGTCGGCTCGGTAGGTATCTAGAGATTCGAAACCCAACCAAGGGTTCATGATCGCGCCCGCGCCACCCACCACCAACGGCCAGACCAGACTCCAAGAGGTGCGCCCGTTACGCAAAGAGTCGTAGAGCGATGTTCCCATCCAGGCCGCGAGGATGGCCATAACCGGCAGCGCAGGAAGCCGATAGCGGGGCGAGTAGAAAAAGGCCAGACACACGCCCAAGGCCAAGAACACGATTGCGGCCTCGGGGACGTGCTGACTACCGCGGCGCGCGAGCAAGAGGGCCGCGGCCACAAGGGCCGGAAGGACCAGCAGTGACTCCGGCAGGAAGGCCCAGTAGAGGCGAGAAGCCGAGCCGTCCTGTTTCTCCAGCAGGGGCACGTTCATCTCGCCGTGCACGGTAGATGTCATGAACAGCCACCCCTTGCGCAACATCACGCCCAGCGCCTGTCCGGGGTGCGCAAACCACCAACTTACGGCGAGGCCCGAGAAGTGGGAGTCGACGTCCTTCCATCCAATGTCCGTCCGACCCAATGCTGCGGCGGCCTGATCGTAGGCGTCGCGTTCTTGCACACGTTTCTCGCCGGACACACCCAGAGGTGAGTAGGTCCCGTCGGCGCTGGGGTTGTTGCCGTGATAGAGAGTGATGCCGCCGTGAGCCGAGATGGGGATGAACTCTCCGCTCGCTCGCAGGTTGTGCACCGTCGCCGGGCTGATAGTCAGGACAGACCACAGGAAGAAGGTCAGCGCGTGCCGCAGGTTGCGGCCCGGACGCAGGGCGATCCAAAGGGCAAACCCGATCACAAGGGCCTGCGCTGGAGGCCAAGCCAGAGCGAGCAAGCCCGTCAAGACGCCCGCCGCCGCGGCAGTCCGCGACAACGGCTTTGCGGAGAATGAGACGAGAACGGCCAGGGTGACGGCCATCAACAGGGTTTGCAGCGGCCCGGCCAGTACGCGCAGGTTCGCGTAGGCCGGTCCCTGCGCCAACAGCCACGCGCCGGCCGCAAAGAACCCCGTGCGGCCGTCAAAGCGACGACACCCGATCCACCACACAAGCGTCGCTGTGCAGAGGTGCATGATCAGCTGCAACAAGTAGACGGTAGTCAGCCCCGCACCGAGCCAACGCAGTAGACCCAAGAAGTGGGGATAGAGAGGCGCGGAGGAGAAGGGCGTGTCTCCTTGCAAGTGACCGGCGGCGAGGGATCCAGCCCAATCCCAATAGAGCTCCGCATCGACTAGGGGGACCAGGGCCAGCGGTGAACCATCCAGTTGTTGTGCGAGGATCCAACCGTGCAGCAGCGCGCCCGACGCCAACAGCCAGAGCAACCGGCCCGGGGAAGCCCACTTGTCCGGGAGAAACAGACCTGAACCGTTAGGTCCTGGGTGTGTCGGATTAGTCGCGGCCATCAGTACGAGTCAGGCCGGACCCTTGGGTCAAGGTGATACGTCCCGCGGCGACCTGCGCAAAGACCTCTTGAGTTCCGTCCGGCCAAGTGACTTCCAGTTCGTCCACGTGCGCGGACTTTCCCAAGCCCCAATGCATCGTCGTTGGACCGGACGAAAGGAAACCGCTCTGAGTCCCGCACAGCCGCAACATCTGCGATTCTCCGACGCGGGCAATGACGCGCGCCCCCATGGCGCGGGTATTCGGCGCCTCCCCAACCAGGTTCACAAACAGATGACACCCTTGACGGGCACCTTGATTCAAGAGCAGCGAGGGTGGGCCGTCCAAGTTGCCAACCAGCAAGTCCAAGTCCCCATCCCCATCCACATCCCCCACCGCCGCGCCGCGACTAGCGGTCTCGATGGCGAGCCCCGGTCCCCCTGCGCCGTCTGGGACACCAAAGCGCCCGTCGGCTGTGTTCTCGAAGAGGGAGTTGCGCTGTAGGTACGTGGTCTCCGCACGTCCGAGGGCATCCACTTGTGGGAAGACGTGCCCATTGGCGGCAAACAGATCCAAGTCACCGTCTGCGTCGAAGTCTTCAAAGAAGCAAGACCAGCCAAGCAGAGGCATGGTGGCCTGGTGTAGTTGAGCCTTGGCAGCCACGTCTCGGAACATCCCGCGCTCTGTTAGGCGGTAGAGATTGAAGTAGTCCTCGGAGAAGTTGGTCACGAAGAGATCCGTCCGCAAGTCGCCGTCGTAGTCCCCAACGGCTACACCCATCCCGGCTTGGGAGTCCCCGGTGACGCTGAACTCCACACCCAGCTTGGCGGCGACGTTCTCATACGTCCCGTCTTGCTGATTGCGCCAGAGCAGATTCGGGTTGGAGTCATTGGCCACGTACAGATCAGGCCAGCCGTCCAAGTTGTAGTCAAAGCTCACAACCTGAAACCCGAACAGGGCCACGGCTCCAATCCCGCTGGATTCACTGACGTCGACAAAGGTGCCGTCCCCTTGGTTCTCGAACAGGCGGTCTGCGACACCATCCAACCCCAGTGGGCCGTAGTACACGTCTTCGGTGAAGTACTTCATGCGCAATCCCTGCTCATGCACGGACTGCGCATCAAAGTCGATGTGGTTCACCACGTACAAATCGAGGTCCCCATCGCGGTCATGATCAAAGAACGCTGAACCGGTACTCCAATCCTCCACAGCCACACCGGCACTTGCCGCAACGTCCACGAAGTTCCCGCTACCGTCATTTCGGTAGAGCCGGTTCGGGCCCCGGTTGGTGACGTACAAGTCGAGGTCCGAGTCGCCGTCAAAATCAGCTGCCGTGACACCGTAGGACCACAGGCTATCCGCTGCGCCGCCCGCGCCTGGCACCTCCGTGAAGTGGCCAAGTCCGTCTCCTAGGAAGAGGGCGTTGGCGACTGACTCGGGACTGCCCTGCTCGAGCCCGCCGTTGGTCAGGTAGACATCCAGATGGCCGTCTCCGTTCAAATCGACAAGAGCGACTCCGGCACCAAAGGACTCGTGAATCAGGTGCTTGTCGGCGGACCCACTTCGCTGCTGAAAAGCACCAAGCCCGGACCCAACGGTGCCGTCGACGAAGTACAGCCCTGTGGGTTCCGGGATCTGTGCCTCGTTCGCGGAGACACCTCGGGGGCCTTCATCATTCTCACCGCCCTCTTGGCCACCGCAACAGGCAAGTACGAGCACCGAGAGCCAGAGACTCCTCACTCGCCGTCCTCCTCCAAGATGAACGCCAACGAACTCCTGGCGGCTGGGTTTCCAGGCTGAATGGCAAGTACGCTGCGGTACGTCGCGCGGGCATCTTCGCGGCGCCCGTCTCCGTAGTGGACTTCCGCTAGACCGAGCAGTGCGTCAACCGACTCCGGATCGTTCAATAGCGCTTCTGAGTAAGCCTCGAAGGCGTCACTCGGCTGGCCCAATTGCATGAACAAGACGCCCTGCTGGTAGAGAAGATTGGCATCGTTGGGGGCCAGCGCCAGGGCTTGGCGCATGCGCTCGAGTGCTTCGTCGGGATCGCCCCCCTCTCCCAAGACGAATGCGAGAGCCTGCAGGCCCGAGGGTTGATTCGGCGCGATCTTGACCGCCGACTCCAGGCTTCGGCGTGCCGCGGACAACTGACCAAGGGTCTGTTGTGCACGTCCTAATTGTTCAAGGGTGAGGGCATCACCCGGCAACATGCCCTTGGCCCGCCTCAACCACTCGACGGATTCCTCGGCTTGATCCAGTTTCAGCAGCAGGATGCCTACCGATCGCACGCTTTCACCATCCGCCGGGTTCTTCGCTGCGTGCTTGCGCGCATCGGCGAGCGCCTGGTGAACGGCCTTCCACTCCTCGAACTTGGCCGCTGCGTAGTCCGCGCCCTCCTCATCGCCTAGCCCGCGAAGGACCTTCGCGAGGCGAAAGTAGGCGTCGTCATAAGTTCGACGGCTGGCGATGGCGGCTTCAAACGCGTTCCGAGCCTGGTCGAGTTCGTTCTCCAGGTCGAGCAGGCACCCGTAACCAAAGAACAACTCGGGATCGACAACTTCGTGTGAGAGTGCCCGCTCAAGACAGCCGCGGGCCTGGTCCAGATCCCCAAGCTCCAGCGCCAAGACTCCCATCCTTCTCCAGACGAGGGGGTCATCGTGTCCCAGCCCCGTCGCAACTCGATAGTGACCAAAGGCCTTGGCGCCATCCAAGGCCAGCTCCTGCGTGCGCCCCGCCATGAGCAGGTACTCGACCTCGAAGGGTTCGAGACGCACCGATTCTTCAAGGTTCTCGATTGCTGCCGTCAGGCTGTCGTGGTCGAGGGTCTCGAGATAGACCTTCACGGCGTCGCTGCCCCGTTCGAAGGCAATGCGAGCGGGAGTCTTGGCGACTTGCCCGCTCCCATTGGCCTGCGTATCGCTCTCCGCGTCGGTCGAGCACGCTTGCAAGGCCAGCGCGAGTGCGAGAAGGGTGATGTGTGTGGCAAAACGGGGCATGGAGCGCGGATCCTAGCATCTGTCCTACGGGCATCCGAGAAGGCTGCGAGTACGATGTGACGGCTCTCGTCCCGGACCCTTTCCGCAGCCATGCCCGACAACCACCCCCCGGCATCAGTCCACGCATCCACAGCCATCACGGCGCCTGGAGAACTCGAGCATCGCTACGGGGAGCGGGTCCACATCCTGGACAATTCGTTGATTGCGACCGCCCTCGCCCAGCTGTCCAGTCCCATGGTGAGTCACGTTGAGCTCATGGCTCATCTGAGGTTGATCTACCCATTCCTATGTCTACACGCGTGTCACCACGAGCTGCCCACCGTGCACACCCAGGTTCCGACGCGAATGGCCGAGCATCATGCGGTGGCAGGAGTCTGGCGCGGCGAGGCTGTGGACCCGGGCCACGAGGTTGTTGTCTGCGACATCATCCGCGGGGGCATGGTGCCTTCACAAATCTGCTTCGAGCTCTTGAGCAGCTTGTTGCCCGAGCGAAATGTGCGCCTGGATCACTTGACCATGGCACGTGTCAGTAACGAGGACGGGCACATCACGGGTGTGGACCTCTCCGGCAGCAAGATCGGCGGCCCCCTCTCGGGCCGCACTCTGCTTGTTCCTGATCCTATGGGCGCGACGGGCTCGACCGCGATTCGAGCCCTCGATCACTACCGCGAACACCACGGCGAGCCTGCGCGGGTGATCGCCATGCCCATGATTTGCACGCCTGAATACCTGCGTAGAGTCCTGGATGCCTGCCCCTCGCTGGCGGTCTACACCGCACGCCTTGATCGAGGATTGTCCTCCGCGGAAATTCTGCAGAGTGTGCCCGGGGAATTCTGGGACCAGGAAAGGGGGCTGGACGACACGTCCTACATCGTGCCTGGCGCTGGAGGCGTGGGCGAACTCATCAACAATTCATGGTGTTGACGGCCTGCGGCTGGCGACCTTGCCTAGATCACGCCAGTACAGTCAGTAGCTGGGCCACGACCGACACGGCGATGGCAGTGGGCTCCTTCGAAGTACCGCCCGTACCGATTGGGCAGGTGACCTGAGCCAACTGGTCCGAACTGAACCCCCGCTGCTCGAGCCGTTCCCGAAACCGCTTCCACTTGCGCTCGGATCCGATGAGGCCTAGAAACGCGAAGGGCCCGCGCTGAATAGCCCTGGCTACGATCTCTAGGTCTCGCGCATGACTGTGGGTCATCACCAGCACGAGCGCATCGGAAGGCAGTGAGTCGATTTCCTCTTGCGGCTCATCGATGCACAGGACTTCGAAGGGACGCTCGCTATCCAATGTGGGCTGCAGGTCCTCTTGCTGACGCTCGTCCACTAGCAGGACCTCCGCCTGCAAGTAATTGGCTAGCCCACCGATGGCCTGTCCCACGTGCCCCGCGCCAAACACGACGACGCGCCTGCGTTGCCAAGTGAAGGTCTCGAAGAAAACGGTGACTTCGCCCCCACAACACTGTCCGGCGCGATCTGCAAGTGGGTAGGTCACACTGGCTGAGTGTCGGCCGTGCTGCTGGATGAACTCCTGCGCCTGCTCGAGGGCCAGCTTCTCGAGATTGCCTCCTCCGATCGTGCCCCAAACCAGTCGTCCCCCGGCGACAATCATACGCGCCCCCGGCTCTCTGGGTGCAGAGCCCCGGACCGCGGTAACAGTCACCATCGAGCAGGCCTCGCCGCGCGTCCGCAACTCTGCGAGTTGAGTGATCCAGTCCTGTTGGGGCAAGTCAGCGTCCATGTGGCCCGGGATTGTAAGGGCCGCACTGTACGAATCGGTTAGAAATGGAGGCCAGACCTGCCCCGAATCTCCATTCGCTTTGACTACACCCAGCATCCCATCCCCCAATCTCAGTCTGCTGCCTTGGCTGGTCGCGGCCCTGGTGTTTGGGGCCTGCTCCGAACAAGCGAGTGGTCCGATGCTGGATCAGGTACGGGAGACGGACCTGCTCATGGGCCGCGCCGAGGTTGGGGAGTTTCGCACGGGCGCCTGGCTGGATGGCGAGGCATGGATGCTCGTGGGAACCACGGGAGAAGGCCAGCTGCAGATCGATGCGCAGCTCGAGTCCGGTGAGGTGCTATCTCTCCACGCGGGTGAGCGTGACCCACAGGACCAGACCCTGTTGCTCTCATTGCCCGGGGAGGGACCGCGCCCCATTAGCCTGCAGTTTGAGGCTGCGAACGGCCTGCTCATCTCCAGCCTGCGACTCGCTCAGTCAGAACAGGTCCTTGCAACGGACGAAACTCTGCTCGGAAGCATGCGGGGCCGAGACGTACTGCTGCTCGTCTCGGATTCCGTTCACGCAGCCCACTCTTCGCTATACGGGCACACGCGACCGACTACGCCAGCCTTGGACCGCCTGGCGCAACAGGGTGTGCACTTCGGCGCCGCCTATTCCCAAACATCCTGGACCTTGCCGTCGGTCACATCCTTGTTCACCTCCCAAGAACAGGAACGTCATGGCGTGCGGCTTCTCGACAATCAACTAGGAGACGAGCTGACGACCTTGGCTGAGCTCTTTGCGGCTCGAGGTTATCGCACCGAAGGGTTCATCCAGAATGGAGTGGTGGGGCGGCCTTCGGGACTGGGCCGAGGCTTTGAGCAATACCGCGTCTACAAGTGGGGCGTGACCGGGCTTGGGCAGCTTTTGGAGACTCTGCAAGCGGTCACCGAAGCGGAAGATACGCGTCCCCTCTTCGCCTACGTACACCTGACTCCTCCCCACCAGCCCTACACACCACCGGCGCCCTTTCGCGGTCAATTCTCGGATCCCTCATATAGCGGCAACGTCGAGGGCTCGATTGTTGACTGCGCTCTTGTTCAAAAAAACAAGCTGGGCCCGGACCACGAAGACGTACGGCAGTTGGCCGCCTACTACGACGAGAACCTGCTGTACGCGGACGACGTCGCGGGACGCATCATGTCCTGGTTTGAAGCGCGCCCGGGCCAGGGCCCCTTGATCGTGGCCACTTCGGACCACGGAGAGGCATTCATGCAACACGGCAAGCAGGGACACAATTTCCACGTCTTCGAGGAGATGGTGCACATACCCCTCGTCTTCAGCGCACGTGGGAGCAGTCTGCCCATGGGCCGCTCGATCCCCGCACCCGTGAGCCTCTTGGACGTGACTCCCACCTTGGTAGACCTGTGCGGATTGGATTCTCCAAGCCAGCCCATGTCCGGTCGATCCTTGCTCGGTCTCTTCGCCGGGCAGGACCGAGCCACCCCCCGGCGGTTCTTCTATTCCTCCCGGTACGTGAAGGACGAGAAGGCGGAGCCGGACAAGACACACTTCGCCGTGCGCGTTGGAGTCCACAAATTGGTACGCGGTGAGGGCAGTCTGTCGCTTTTTGATCTCAAGCGGGATCCCGGGGAACTCAGCGATATCTCGGCCGCCAATCCGATTCTGGTGACCGCCCTGGAGGGAGAGCTCGACCGCTGGCGCGCCCGGGCCCTGAGCGAACAGGTCCACGCCAATCGGATCCGCATCGATGGACCGCGTGCGGACCAGATCAAGATCTTGGGCTACGGTGGGGACGAGGACTCCGAATCCGACTAGCCCCCGCGCCAACGGCCAAGCCTGCGCCACCCTGGAACGCCCCACTCGGTTCTGTTTGGGACGTGATCGCCCGTCTGAGTCATTTATTCACCCCCATCGGCCCCACCTGGGGCTGGATTGCGGATACGCTCGGCGGTTCGCGTGTGGGCGGAGAAGTCTCCGGAAGCCATTCGCAGCCGAGTGTGGGCCGAGCAGGTCCGCGTTTTTGGGCAGCTCTGCTGCCACCTGTTACTGAATCCGGTGTCGGATTCGCCATCCGATCCGCTACCCGATTCGCTACTGGGCCAACCGGCCCTGCGTGGACCCCTATGACTCTCGACTCACAGACGTCGCTCGACGACGCCCACTCTTCCTTTGCCGTTTCCGAAGTGCCCAGTTCCTCGTTCTTGGAGGATTCTGAGCAGGAAACCCGCGGCCGCGACCGTCGATTCGACTCCGTTCCGCCTGCCCTGCGCAATGCGCTGGCCGGGCGCGGCTTCGACAAGCTGACGGCCGTTCAGGAGGCCGTGCTCACTCCTGAAGCCGATGGCCGCGACCTGCAGATTTCCTCTCAGACGGGCTCGGGCAAGACAGTAGCCCTCGGCTTTGTCATCGCTGGCGCACTCGAGGCCGAGCGCCTGGGACGCGGCCCCCAGGCCTTGATCATCGTGCCCACCCGCGAACTCGCCGCCCAGGTGTGTGAGGAGTTGCGCTGGCTGCTCGCCGAAGTGGAAGACACCTTTGTCGTGTCGGTCACAGGGGGCACGCCCGTTTACCGAGATCGACAGACCCTTTCCCGCAAGCCGCGCGTGCTCGTGGGCACGCCCGGTCGTTTGCTCGACCACATCAAGAGCGGTTCCCTGCAACTCGGAGGCGTCAGCGAACTGGTGCTTGACGAGGCGGACCAGATGCTCGACATGGGTTTCCGCGAGGATCTCGAAGCCATCCTCGACGCCACGGAGGAACCCCGCCGCACGCACATGGTTTCCGCCACCTTCCCCGACGCCGCCCTGCGTCTCGCCCAGCGTTACCAGCACAACCCCTTCAGCATCGAAGGCACGCGGCTAGGTGCCGCGAACGAGAACATCACCCACGAGGGATTCCTGGTGCGGCACGGCGAGCGTTACGACGCATTGGTCCACCTCTTGCTCGAAGCTGAAGGGGAACGCACCCTGGTCTTTGTCGAACGCCGCATGGAGGCCCTGGAAATCGCCGAGCGCTTGGCCGATGACGGATTCGCCGCCCAACCCCTGAGTGGAGAACTCGTTCAGAGCCAACGCGACCGCACCCTGGCCGCCTTCCGTAGTGGCAAGGCCACCGTGCTCGTGGCCACCGACGTGGCCGCCCGCGGCCTGGACGTGCCTGACGTGGGCCTCGTGATTCACAGCGCGCCGCCCATGAACTCTGAGATCTATACGCACCGCAGCGGACGCACGGGCCGCGCGGGCAAGCAGGGTCGCAGCGTTCTCTTTGCCCCCCCGAAGAACAAGCGCAAGGTCAGCCGTTTATTGCGCGATGCCGGCGTCGAATTCCGTTGGTGTCCGATGGTGGACCCCAGTGATGTTCGCACGCAGCTTGTCGCCCGGGCTCAGAGTCACCTGGAGGCAGACCTCGACACGGCCCTCGAAAAGGGTGCTTCCAAGGAACACCTGGCCCAAGCCCGAGGCATCTTGAACGGGCGCGATCCGCTAGCCGTCGTGGCCACGCTACTCGCCCGACGCGACCCAAGTCCGCGCCCGCGATCCGCAGTGAGCCCAGCTCCCAGCGCTTACGAAAAGCCCGCTTTCAAGCAAGGCTACAACAAGAAGTACTCCCCCAACGGCCACCCACAGGACCGGGAGTCCTCCTTCCAGCACCAGGCCCCCACGCGGTTCGAGCGCTCCAAGCGAACCGGCGGGCGTTTCGCTATCGGCCGCTCAGTGCGTTTCTTCATCAGCTACGGATCCAACCAAGGCGCCAATCCCAGCCGCGTACTCGCCGCCGTCTGCCGACGCGGAGACATCCAAGGCGACATGATCGGCTCCATTGCCGTGCACCCCAACGCCTGCACGTTTGACGTCCAAGACGAGGTCGCCTCACACTTCGAACGCAACGCCGGCCGCCGCGATCCCCGTGATCCCAAGGTGGTCATTCGCCGCGACCGCGGCCCGGTTCAAGGCGCGCGCGGTGCCCGTCGCGGACGTGGCGGTTACCGACGCAGGTAGGGCGAGCTTCCTCAGGCCGTTTGGGACCCGAGGACCCCCCTTCGCAGCGCACGCAGGTGCCGGAGTCCGTGGCCTCCGACTCTCATGTCGGCCACCAGCCGGAGACTGCCGGCCTCGTCACATTCTTCCTGGAGAATGCGCGTTAGAGCTTCTCTTGTCTCAGGTAGCAGCGTCTGCCTCAACCGCTCCCCTAGAAGCTGAATGCCTGCTGTTTTGTGGTCGTAGTCGCATTCCTTCATCAGCTCTAGGTGCGAATCGTAGAGCTCGTCAAGACAGACAATTCTGTCCGCGTTCTTAAAGATGTAGGCGATGTCGACTGAGTCATGGAGTCGCTTTTCGTGACCCCGATCCCGCCAAGCCAGCACCTTGAGGCAAGTGAGATGCTCGATAGTGAGTGTGCGAATCTTGACGCTTTCGGGGAGGAGAACATGTTCAGCATGATCCAGTGCCTCCCGCAGTCCACGCACGTTCATTCGGTGATCGGCTTCGGGCGGCCACACGATCTCGCCATCCTCCTCTAGCCCTCCAAAAGGCACGAGGTCGACTTCGGCGCCACCTGGGAACGAGATGCGTTGCTTTGTGTCTAGGTGTAGACGTGCCCCGTTCCCCTTCACGAATGCTCCCTTGAGCCTGTCGTAGTCCTCCCAGCACCGGACACAGACGGCGACGTCCAGATCAAGGGTCGCTCGCGCGCGCTCGCACCCTCTGGCGTGCTCAAGAACTAGGTCACGGGCCGCGGCACCGATCAGCAGCCAATCAAGTCCCAGCACTCCCGCCCGTTGGACTATCGGCGCAAGGATTCTCGAGAGGCTAGCGAGCTCCAATTTACCCGATAAGTCCAGCAAGGAACTCCTCCTTGATGAAACGAGCTGCGTCCCCACATCGGTGGTCTCGGATAGCAAGGAGGTCGGCGACTAGGAGCAAGGGATGCACGACGTCCGTGCGCGGTCCGTCGATAGGCCGGGTCCAGAAGGCCTCGCGAATTTCAATGGCTCCCTGGGGGTTCGGACGCAAGCGGGCTGCCTGGAGAATGCCCACCGGGTCGCCCTTTACGTAGATCGTCCAGGTACCAGGCCGCAGGTTCGCGCCCAGCAGCTTGGCCGCCTCCTCTCCGCCCCAGACTGCATTGTGCGCAGCCAAGTCGCATTCCTGAAGTTGCTGCGGTGCGCTGGTCTCGAATCGCCCCAGCAAAGTGCGAGGTCGGAGTTTCCCTGTGTATTCCGCGATCCACCGATACACGAGGTCCTCGTCGGGTACGAGGCGACGCTTGTGTCCGCCAAGGCGCAGGAGGGTGCCCGCCTGTTCCAAGTCCTGCATGAGGTACACGACTGTTCCCGCTGCGACGTCGGCTGCGGCGGCGATCTCTAGGATGGGTTTCTGAACGAGCGGGGGATCACAAAGGAGATGGAAGAGCACCCGAATCGCAGGCGTGCGCCACTCCCGCGTCACCTTCACGTGGTGTGTATTCCGCGGAAGCTTGTTCGGGCGACGGCCCATGACATGCACGAGCATTCCAAGGGGCCGCAGATCCGTGTTGCCCGCCCCATCGACGAACGCCCTCCCGCGCCGAATCATCTCCTCGGCGGCCGCTGGACGGAGATAGTCCGCCACCCACAAACGGGGGAGCTCCTGGTCATCCCGTTTCTTCTCGGGCCCCCTGCGCTGACCATGGGGAGTTGCCAGAACCTCCTTCGTTGCCTGTCCCCCTCCCAGGACCCAGATCTCTTCTCCCGTGGCCAACCCCGCTGGCCTCCGGCCTCGCTTGAGGTGAAGATCCACCCCCAACCCAGCAAGCACCTCCAGAGCGTTTTCCATCAACGTGGTTTCCATCTCAAGTGACCCTTCCGCAGCCAGAAAGGCTGGAGGGTGAATATATGTCACTATCTATCGAGATTCAACCCCGTTGAATGTAGATACATATTGATATATTCCGCGATCAGACCTCAGACGCGCACCGAATGTCATTCTGGGCCGGGATACAGGCTGCCGAGCGCACGGGGGAGGTCAGCCAGTAACAGGGCGGGTCTCTGAAGAGCCACGCGGGCCACCTCGCCTGATCGTGCAGACAGCCTGGCCTCCCGAAGCTCACACGCGTGACACGAGGATCAGGACGTGGCAGCAGCCTCTCGGTGACCTACTTGTCCCCTAAATCCGACTCCACAGGGCGCATTCCGATGTGCCAGTCGCTGTCCCGTCCAAACTCAAGGTCAACCCCACTGTACTGATACAACCGCGTGCGACTCGCACTCCGTCCTTCGCTCCAGTAAGAGACTTCGACTTCGTAGTAGTCGAAGCCTTCGTGAGTACCCTTGTATTCGGACGAGAAGCCGTACTGAGCCTCGCCGGGGTAGCCAATACTGGATCCCCGCTTTGCGCCCTTGGATGTCGATCGCCAGTCGCTGGAGTCCCACTTGGTCGAGATGCCGACGCCACCCGCGCCGGAGTACTTGTACTGCTCGGCGTAGAATTCAACGCGCGGATGAGCCGGCTCTTTCCACGCCCACCCGGAAGCCGCGGGGATAGCGGAGGCCGTCCAGTCCCACGGGGTCGAAGAGGGGACAACCACTTGTTCCCCCGACGCCGACGTTCGTACAGGGCTAGGGGCGGGCCCGCATGAAGCGGAAAAACCGAGAAGGAGAAGAATCAAGCAGAGGCGAGTCATGGAAGCTCCTGACGGAAGCGAGTGGGCGCAAGGCAGGTTCGACCATAGGCTTACTGTGTCCAGTGCTCCTAGTGGCTTCCGGGCATCAAGCGCCTAGAGGGCCGCTGCGCACTCATTCGCGTCGGCAGGAAGATACCAGGCCGGGCACCGGAAGGTGGAGTGGTGGGCCATACTGGACTCGAACCAGTAACTTCCACGCTGTGAACATGGCACTCTACCAATTGAGTTAATAGCCCTGTTGGCGCCCAGGTCTGCTAGAGGGACCGGTGCCGGGCGGGGACGATACGGGGGGGCGCGGGTTCTGGCAAGCCCTTCAGGAGGGATCGGAGCCCAAGCGGGTGCGCAGGCGGTCTCCTAGCTTGCCCTCGGCACGGCGCAACATCATGCGCACGGCGTCCTCGCTCTTGCCGCCCATGCGCTCGCCCGCCTCGCGCAGGGATAGTCCCTCAAAAAAGACGAGGGTGATCGCCTTTCGGTGCTCGGGGGACAGTTCGGTCAGGGAGTCGCGCAGGTACTCGACTTGCTCGTCGCGCTGGACGTGTTGGGTGACGGAGAGGTCCTGGCTAAGAAACTCAAGGGTGCGCGTCTCGTCGCCCTTCTTGGATTCCAAAGCGCGTTCGCGACTCAGGTCGCGCTTGCCAGCGGAGTAGAACTCGGCCTTGTCGCGAATCTTGTTCTGCAGAATCTGGATCAACCAACGCAGCAGCGAACCCTCTCCCTGGTAGCGGTAGCCATGGAAGTCGCGGGCGGCCTCGCGGAAGGTCGTCTGGGCCAGGTCGTCGGGCTCCTCTTTGAGGCGCAGCCGTGGTCCAAGCTTGCGCCGCGCCATGTCCACCATCGTCTGGTGGTAGCGTTGGAAGAGCTCGTTCAGGGACTCGATGTCACCGTCGTGAGCGGCCGCAACGAGCTGTTCGACGTGGTCCAAATTCTCCGAGGGAGGGTCGGACTCGGAGTTGGAATCGGGGGTCTGAGTCATGATCGGTCAGGGAAGTAGGGATCATTCTAACGAACGAGTCGGCGGCGAGTTAGCCGACATGGTCACTGGACGACGCGGCCCAGGAAATCGTCCTCTAGTAAGACTTCAACCCCGAGGGCCTCAGCCTTCTTGGCCTTGCTGCCAGGTTTGCCGCCCTGAACGAGAAAATCGGTCTTGGCGCTGACGGAGCTGCTGACGCGGCCCCCGCAATCTTCGACGACCTTTTTGGCCTCGGCGCGGGTCATTTTTTCCAGGGTTCCGGTGAAGACCAGGGTCTTACCCTCAAAGACGCCGTCGCCACGCACCGGGTCGGGGAACAGCGGTCGAACGCCACCGTCGTGCAGCTGTCTTAGAAAGACTTGGTTCTGCTTGTCCCCGAACCAGGTCACGATCTTGTGCGCCACCTCGGGCCCGATGCCATCGTGGGTTTGAAGGTCCTCTTCTGTCGCACTCCGCAAAGCCTCCATTGATGGATAAGCCAAGGAGAGCAGGCGGCCGGTAGCTGCCCCCACATCGGGGATGGCCAGGGATGCGAGCAGGCGCGCGAAGGGCACTTGCCTGCGCTCTTCGATCTGCGCCATCAGGTGATCCACGGACTTCTGCCCCCAGCGCTCCAAGCCCACGAGCTTGGCCGGGTCCAGATGAAACAGGTCAGCGGGAGAGGAGAGCAGTCCAGCATCTAGCAACTGCCAGATCATCTTCTCACCGATCGAGTCGATCTCGAATCCGCCACGCCCCACCAAGACCAGCGTGCGCCCCACGATTTGAGGCCGGCACCCCTGCACGTTGGGGCAGCGGTAGTACTTGCCCTCGTGCAGGACCTCGGTCCCGCAGGCGGGACAAACGCTGGGCATTTGCAGCGACTCGCGGTAACTGGCAGCAACCCCAGCTCGCGGCGCCCCATGTGGATCGAGCAGCTCGTCGGGGATGGCAGAATCCCAGTCCGCAGGCGCCTTGCCCGTGGCAGCCGCGGCTACGCCCTCGATTTGGGGAATGACATCGCCTGCACGTTTCAAAAATACACGGTCCCCCACGTGCAGCCCCAGGCCACTCACGTGATCGGCATTGTGCAGGGTGGTGTGGCGCACGGTAACGCCCATGACCTCCACGGCATCGACATGGGCGCGCGGGGTAAGGCGGCCATTGGCTCCAACCTGGATCTCGATGGCCCGCAGGGTACTGATGGCCGACACCGCCTTGAATTTCTGCGCGTACTGCCAGCGTGAAGCTCTCGCTGTGGTGCCCAAACGCTCGCGCAAGCTCAGGTCGTCCAGCTTGCAGACGACGCCATCCACTTCGAAGGCGAGTTCGTCGCGCCGCTCCTCCATTTCCTTGTGGTAGGCAAGGCAAGCGTCCAAGCCCTGCACGCGACGGGCGTGACCGGAGCTCGGGAGTCCCCACTCGGTTAGGGCTTGGAGTAACTCCGTGTGACTCGTGAATTCCATTCCACGCACCCGAGGGGCGGCGTAGATGTGAAATTCGAGCGGGTAGCGTGCCACCTGCGCTGGATCGTTGCGGCGAATGGCACCGGCAGCCGCGTTGCGTGGATTGGCGAGACGGGTCCCACCTCCGGACTCGCGTTCCAGATTGAATTCCTCGAAGCGCGCGCGACCGATCAGCAACTCTCCGCGCACTTCAAGCAGGGATGGGATAGGCCGGGTCGCATCGTCCAGACGCAGGGGAATATTACGCACGGTGCGCATGTTGGCGGTCACATCCTCGCCCACCTGCCCGTCGCCGCGCGTCGCACAAAGAGTGAGTTGCCCCTCTTCGTAAAGCAACGAAACGCTGACCCCATCGAACTTGGGCTCCACCGACCAAGTCAGATCAACGGTGCTCTCGAGACCCAGGAAACGCCCGATCTTCTCCTCGAATTCGCGAACCTCGTGCGCGCTGAATAGGCTCTCGATCGAGAGCATTTGCACCGCGTGTTCGACCTTTCTCAGCCCTTGACCTTCGGGCACCGGTGCCCCCACCCTCTGCGAAGGGCTCTCTTGCAGAACGAGGTCCGGGTGGGCCTGCTCCAGTTGCACGAGCTCCTTGTAGAGACCGTCGTATTCGGCATCACTGATCTCGGACAAGCCCTCGACGTAATACGTACGGCTGTGACCATTGAGCAGGTTCACCAAGCGGGCAATGCGGTCTGCGGATGAGGCTGTCATGGCTCAGGACGCAGGCGTCTCGTGCTTGTCATCGAGACTAGCTGTGAATGGATGGGGCAGGAGCTGGTCCATGGAGGAGATCCACGCACCCGCACCCTTGCCCGCCGACACAACGCGCATGTGCGTGCCGAATTCGGACAGGAACTGCCTGCATGCACCGCAGGGGCTCACCGGCCGAGTTCCCTCCGTCACAATCGCAAGCGCCACCAGTTCGTGTGCTCCCGCGGCAACAGCAGCCGCCAATGCGGCGCGCTCCGCACACAGTGTCAGACCGAAGCTGACGCTTTCCACGTTCACGGCAGCAAAAACCTCGCCCTCGGCCGACCTCACAGCGGCTCCGACACGGAAGCCTGAATAGGGGCAGTGGGCGCGTGGCAGCACCTGACGCGCCGCGTCGAGGAGCTCCTCATCGGCGGGTGTCAGGGTCTCAGCTCCCCCGCTAGAAGGGGGTGTCGTCGGGCTCGGAGCCATGGCCCCGAGCCTCACCCGTGACCGCTCCGTCGTCAACGACCGTCTGGCCTTCCTTGCGGCCGCTCGCCAAGGCTTGCTCGGAAAGGGGAGCCCAACCCGCAAAGGGCACGGACAGGCGCTCCTGGCGACGACCGGATTGCGGGTCCTCCCAGACCTCGGGATGAACCTCCACCAAGGCTTGCCGGCCCTCCATGTCTTGGGGCTCGAGGTCCAAGACTCCCGACACGTCAAAGCCCAGGACGCCGAGCACGAACTTGACGCGCTGGACTCCGCGCTCGCTCCATGTCAGGGAATCCCAGGCCGCCGTGCGTCCGGCGTACTCCCCGTCCAACACCTCCAGGCGCAGGCTCCAGCGCACGGCACCGCTGCGGGACTCGCCTACTCGCACCTCAGCAATTCGACAAGCGTAGGAGCCAGGCGGAACCGCCACGAATGACTGGGTGTCTTTGACCTCTGCGAAGTTGGTTTCCATGTTGTCTCCTGTTCCTTGGGTGCTGATGTGAGTTTGTTGAAAGACAGACGCGCTGCATGGACGAGGGTTTCAAGATTCTGGAACGATCCGGTTCCAGCGTGCAGGCCACGCCACGGACGGGGTACGATCCAATGCGCTGTGCTGCGCTCTACCCTTGAAGAACCGCGCGTCGCTGTCGGCGCCCGCTTGGCCCTGGTCTGCGGTTTGCTGGCCTTCGGCTGCGCTCCCGAAGTGGGCCCTGGCGCCGCGTGCGATGTGGTCATCATCTCAATCGACACGGTGCGCGCCGATTCCTTGACGTTCGAAGATATAGACGTCAGCCCGAACCTCTGCGCTCTAGCCAAACGCGGGATGCTCTTCGATCAAGCCATCGCAGGATCCAGCTGGACCCTGCCCAGCCATGCCGAGTTGTTCACCGGGTTGCCCCCCATCCTGCACGGGGTGCACGACGACGGGCGTCGTATCGATCCGCTGCACGCGACCCTCGGAGAGAGACTGTCCAAGCTGGGAATGCACACCGCAGGTGTCTTTAGCGGCTGGTACCTGGCAGGAGCGTACGGATTCGAGCGGGGGTTCTCGTCCTATCAGTGTGCTCTGGCAGAGGAACCCGAGGCGGACCAAGACCTCGCGCGCGCCCTGGGCGCCGGAGGCACGGCGGCCCTGTGGGCCAGAGACATGCGCGGTTTCGCATCCCACCGAGATGTGAGCAGCGCGCGGGTAATCGAATTGGCTCAGCAAGCCGTGTTGGAGACTCCGACAGATCAACGACTGGCCCTTTTCGTTCACTTGTTCGATCCGCACCACGACTTCATCCCACCGAAACCCTTCGCCGACCGCTTCGATCCCGATTACGCGGGGAACATGAATGGCGAGAACTACTGGAACAACCCCGCGATCTACAACCCGGCGCGCGAACCAGCGCGCGTGATTTCCGACCGCGACCTGGAACATGTGCGCTCCCTCTACCGGGGAGAAATCGCATGGGTTGATGATCGCATTGGAGATCTGCTCGACACCCTCGAATCAACGGGCAGGATGGAGAACACGCTGTTCGTTGTACTCTCCGATCATGGCGAGGAGTTCTTCGAACACGGGAACCGCGGCCATCGCCAGACTCTCTATGACGAAGTCTTGCGTGTGCCCCTGCTGGTCGTGCCACCGGCCTCACAGCAGTCCGAAGCGGCCCATTGCTCCAGACAAGTCGCCCTGTGCGACATCCTGCCCACGCTCTTGGACTACGTTGGCTCACCGGTGGCTACCCAATGTTGGGGGCGGTCGCTGCGAGCCCTGATCGAGGGCAACGACTTGCCTGCGCGACCGGTGCTCTCGCACCTCGGACTCGGGGCCGCCCACGGCTCGCGTGCGCCCCTGCGTATGCTCGAATGCTACCGCAGCGAGGAGTACAAGCTCATCCGGCGGCTGGAACTGGGGACCGGGCCACTGGGATCTCGGATAGAAGCGTTGGAATGGTATGACCTGCGGGCCGACCCCAACGAACTCAC
>CAYXTP010000001.1:0-142497 GCA_964467985.1 uncultured Planctomycetaceae bacterium | reverse complement strand
CTGATCGGAACCTGGAAGGGCAATCGAGGAGTGGACGTTTCTCCCGAGCCGGAAGGGACCGAGCACAATCCCTATTTCGAGACGTTGGAGTTCGAGGCGATCGGAGATGTGGAAAACGCCGAATCGCAGGTGTTGGCCGTCTTACGCTATCAACAGATCGTGCGCCGCAAGTCGAATGACAAGGTCTTTCACGATCAGACCGGCTATTGGACCTGGGATGCGGAGGCCGGGGTGATCGTGCAGTCTCTTACGATTCCCCGGGCGGTGTGCCTCCTGGCGGGCGGGGTGCACTCAGGCGCCGAGGATCCAGCTGGGACAGTACGCCTGGCCGTCCAAGCCGAGTTGGGAGATCCCGATTGGGGCATTCTCCAATCACCGTTCATGCGCGAAAAAGCGCGCACCCTCAAGTTCAACCACGAGGTCGAGGTCGACGGTGACCAGCTTTCCTACTCCGAAACAACGCTACTCGACATCTACGGCAGGACCTTTGAGCACACTGACAAAAACGTCCTGACGCGCCGGTAGGCTTCGAGGCTCTCACGTCGAGCCGCTTGGATCAGGCGGTGACGGCCCGGAACACGCGCTCCATGTTGCCGCCCATCACGGCGCGCACATCCGACTCGTCGAGACCTCGCTTCCTCAATGCATCGGCGAGGTGCGGGTAGCAGGACGCATCCTCCAGCCCTTCGGGGCGGCGCTGGATGCCATCGAAGTCCGAGCCGATGCCGACGTGTTCAATGCCACAAATTTCGACAGCATGCAGAATGTGATCCACTACGCAGCCGATGGGCAGGGGCTTCAGCTCTCCCTGCAGGTGGTCCGCCTGCAGGTGAAATAGCGCGGTCTCGATTGGATGATCCAGAGCCCTGTAGGCATCACTCTGACGCTCCGCTCTTTCGATGACGGCAGCCTCTGCGTCCAAGAAGGCGGTGCAAAAAACGATACCCACCACTCCACCCGCTTCGGCCAAATCCTTGAGCTGCCTGTCGCTCAAATTGCGTGGGTGATCGTGAATTGCCCGACATCCCGAGTGACTCGCGACCACGGGTTGGGAGGAAGTCTCGAGTACGTCATAGAACGACTTCTCAGCGGCATGAGACACATCCACGACCATGCCAAGTTCATTCATGCGCCGGACTACATCCCGCCCGAAGTCCGACAGTCCATGGGGAATATCGTCGCCCGCACCAAATTGGCACGAACGAATCCAAGGCAGATGGTTGTTCCAAACGAGCGTCATCATGCGCACGCCGCGCCCATGGAAGTACTCAAGAGTCTCCAGGCTCTCGCCTATTGAGTGGCCCCCTTCGATCCCAGCAATCGCCGCAAGGCACCCCGCGCGATGGGCGGCGTCCAACTCGGCACCGCTGGTCACCTGACGAATCTGGTTGGGATCTCTGGCGACGAGTTTGTCCAGGGTGTTCAACAAGGCCTCGGTCCGCTTGAACACCGCTTCCGGTCCGTAGTCCTCATACACGGGATCGACCCAGGTGACGAATACCACGCTGGCCAAGCTTCCCTCTCGGCCGCTCGCCAGATCCAGGTGCCCCCCGGTGGCCCCACCCAGGTCGTGACCCAGGTCCAAGGCACGCTGGAGCGAGTCCACGTGGGCGTCAAAAACGGGCGGGCAAGTGCTGCTGAGACTCTCCATGGGGGAACACCCTAGAGAGTCCAGTGGGCTCGATCTGCCCCGAAGGCCCACTCAGGCCCCAAGAGAGGCCGGGCTGTCATCCTGACAGTCGATGGGGGCCAGCTTCAGATGCTCTGCCAGAGTGGCAGGGGGGGCTGTGGCACACGCGCGACTGAGGCCTCGTGGCAGGGTGCATTGATTCCCCTAACTCTCTATTTGGTAGTGAGTTACAGACCATCGACTTTGGTGGCTCCGCGTCTCGGACAGCGGCACGCTCTTTGCTTTCTCGACGGCACGGTGCGGCCTGCGCCGCCAGCCCCCCACGCTCACGATGTCCTTCGAACCCACAGCCAGCGACCGCGACAGGCGCATCCTGATCGCAGACGATGACGCGGACCTGTGCCGTGGCGCTGCCGAGCTGCTCGATCCCCTAGGCATCGAAGTGGTGCGCGCCTGCAGCGGGGACGAGGCCTTGGGGGTCTTCCGCAGCGGAGCTCCCCTACATTTGGCGCTGCTGGATGTGCACATGCCTGGTCGCGGAGGCCTGGACCTCTTCGGGGACTTGCGACTCGAGGCGCCCAGCCTGCCCTGCATCCTGTGGTCGGGCGAAGCCACGGAGGCCTACGAGCGCGTGGCCCTGCGCTCGGGCATCTCGGCCTTCCTGCGCAAACCCGTTCACCCCGACACGCTGCGCACCGAAGTGCAACGCGTGCTCCACGATCACTGGGGGAGCGTCAACTAGCTCCCCCGTTCGCTTCCACCGCCGTCTCTCGACGGTCGGCGCCCATTTAAGGCACCCCCCTTTATTCACCGTCCCCCGGACAATCGTTCCGACCCTTACTTAAGAGAATCCTCACCATGGCCACCAAGACCAAGTCCAAGAAGAACATCGCCATCCGCCCCCTGGGTGATCGCCTGCTCGTTCAGCGCATCGAAGCCGAAGACAAAACCGCCGGCGGCATCCTGCTGCCCGAAAGCGCCAAGGAAAAGCCCAAGGAAGGCATCGTGCTTTCCCTCGGTGACGGCCGCACCCTCGAAGATGGCAGCAAGAGCTCCTTCTCCGTCAGCGTTGGCGATCGCGTCCTGTTCACCTCCTACGCCGGCACCGACGTCAAGTACGCCGGCGAAGACTACATGATCATGCGCGAGGACGACCTGCTCGCGATCATCGACTGAGTTTGCTCGCACCACTAGCCCGCCAACTCAACCTCAACACCAGACCAGCACAAGGAGCAGCCCCATGGCCGCCAAGCAAATCAGTTACGACGCGGACGCCCGCGAGCACATTCGCGCCGGAGTGCGCAAGCTCGCCCGAGCCGTCAAAGTCACCCTCGGTCCGCGTGGCCGTAACGTCATCATCGAGAAGGCCTTCGGGAGCCCCACCGTCACCAAGGACGGCGTGAGCGTCACCAAGGAGATCGAACTCGAGGACGCCTACGAAAACATGGGCGCCCAGCTCGTGAAGCAGGTGGCCGCCAAGACCAACGACGCCGCGGGTGATGGCACGACCACCGCCACCGTCCTGGCCGAGGCCATCTTCGAGGAAGGCCTGAAGAACGTCACCGCCGGTGCCAGCCCCGTGGGCCTCAAGCGTGGCATCGACAAGGCCGTGGAAGCCTGTGTGAAGAACCTGCACAAGCTCTCCACCCCCATCAAGGGCACCAAGGACACCTCCCAGGTAGCCTCGATCGCCTCCAACAACGACCCCGAGATCGGTTCCATGATCGCCGAGGCCATGGAGCGCGTGGGCAAGGACGGAGTCATCACGGTGGAAGAGGGCAGCACCCTCGACACCCACGTGGAATGGGTCGAAGGCATGCAGTTCGACAAGGGCTACCTGTCCCCGCACTTCATCACCAACCCCGACACCATGCAGGTGGAGTTCGACAACCCCGCCATCCTGGTACACGAAAAAAAGCTCTCCTCCATCAAGGAAATCGTGCCCCTGCTCGAGCAGGTGGCCCAGTCCGGCAAGCCGCTGGTCATCATCGCCGAGGACATCGACGGCGAGGCCCTGACGACCCTGGTGGTCAACCGCCTGCGCGGTGCCTTCCCCTGTGTCGCCATCAAGGCCCCCGGCTTCGGTGATCGTCGCAAGGCCATGATGCAGGACATCGCCGCCCTGACCGGTGGCCAGGCTGTGATCGAGGACATGGGCACGTCGATCGAAACCATGACGCTCAAGGACCTGGGCTCCGCCAAGAAGGTCGTCGTCACGAAAGATGACACGACCATCGTGGAAGGCGGCGGCAAGAAGTCCGAGATCAAGGGACGCATCGCTCAGATCCGCGCCGAGATCGAAAACACCAAGTCCGACTACGACCGCGAGAAGCTGCAAGAGCGTCTGGCCAAGTTGTCCGGCGGCGTGGCTCAAGTGCACGTGGGTGCCGCCACCGAAGTCGAGATGAAGGAGAAGAAGGCGCGCGTCGAAGACGCCCTGCACGCAACCCGTGCGGCCGTCGAAGAGGGCATCGTGCCCGGCGGCGGAACCGCCCTTCTGTCCTGCATCAAGGTCGTGGAAGGCCTGGACCTCAGCGACGACGAGCGCATCGGCGCCCTGATCGTGCGCCGTGCCCTCGAAGCCCCCCTGCGCCAAATCGCCGAGAACGCCGGCCAAGACGGCGCGGTCGTCGTACAGAACGTGATGCAGTCCAAGGCCAAGGGCCACGGCTACAACGCGGCCACCGACAAGTACGAGGACCTCGTCAAGTCCGGCGTGATCGACCCCACCAAGGTCGTGCGCTCCGGCCTGCAAAACGCCGCCTCCGTGGCCAGCCTGCTGCTGACCACCGACGCCCTGGTTTCTGAGTTGCCCAGCAAGGGCGACGCGGAACCGGCGGCGGGTGGGCACCAGCACTAGGTCTCGCGAGACCCATCTACGGACGCAACAGCGGGCCGCCCGGTGCACTGGCACGGGGCGGCCCGCTTTCTTGGTCCCTGTGAACTGCGAGGGTTTGTCCGCCCCCCCATGACGCCTATGCGTCAGAAAGGGGGCGGCACGTCTTGGGATGAGGGGGCTACTCCAAGATTCCCAGCGGGGCCTCGTAGGCACCCATGTCGACGGTGTCACTTCCACCGACGGACGGAACATCGAGCTGTCGAGCCCTGTGATCGAAGTCCCACGGAAGAAGCGCGAAGCTGCCATCATCGTCGATATCCAAGAAGTCCGGTCCAATCAAGGTATCGCTCCCGACATCGAGACAAGGTGACCAGGGCAGGATCATCGTGGGGCCCCTGAGACGGAAATTGCCGCTGGCAGGATTGACGAACAGGGGGTCCACCGAGAGATTCCCTCCTCCATCGAGCCCGCCTACGATGTTCCCGATGTCGCAAAAGGAGTAGGTGAAGGTGCCGCCAAGGACCCTCAGGTCACTCCCGTTGATGTTGGAGTAGAGAATGCTGTTGTCGAGAGTGATCGTCGCGTTTGCGTGCCCGGGATCGTAGTGCATGCCGGCGCCACCGCTCACAGCAGGCGGAACGGGAAGCGCGACGGAATTGAAGGCAAAAGTGCAGTGCCGCCACTCGTGGATATCCGTTGCGTTGGGCCGGTCGTCGACGTCCACGTATACGCCACCGCCGGCAACCCCGGCTTCGTTGTCATTGAACACGCAGTTGGCCGCCTCGATGTTGCACTCGAACTCGACGTACATCCCGCCGCCGCGAGTCGTGGTCGCTTCGACGCCATTGTCGCGGAAACGGACATTGCAGAGCTCGACCTTCAGGGACGGATTCGCCACGTAGAGGCCCGCCCCATTGTCGGCCTCGTTGAAGCGGAAGGTGCTCAGCTTGATCTTGAGCACCTTGTCACCTGTGTTGTACGCACCTCCACCTGAGATGGCCTCGTTGTTGCGAAACGTGACGTTCTCCACGAGGGTCTCTGTCTTTCGATTCAGGAGTCCGCCGCCCTTGTCCTCATCGGATGAGCCGGCAGGCTCATCCGCGATGCCTTCCGTGATGAGGAAGCCGTCGATTGTGCAACCCGTGAAGACAAACGCGCTATCGGCGACAACGACGTGGTAGGAGTTGACGCCGGGAGCCAGAAACCCGGAGAGGATGGTCTTGTTGTAACGACCATCGGGATCATCGAACAGGATGGATCCCGGCGAGCCTCCGTTCCATCCGACATACCCTCCGCGCAGCTTCACGTCATCCCGCATCACGAACGACGCGTGCCTCGCGGTCCCGCCTCCCCACATGAGGGTCGGCGTGTAGGTCCCCTCGGCACAGAGGACGTTCAGATCGACTCCGCTCTTGGTGGCGGCCAAGTCGATTGCGGGCTGGATGGTCCCAGTGCGCGTTACTCCAATCCGTACCGGGGCCGTTCTGATTGGATGTCGGATCCACAAATACCTGTCCAAAAGTGGAGCTGGTACAGAGAATGCAGCATGTGGCTGCGGTTGTTACGAGTCTCGCGAGAATCATCATTTCCTCCAAAAGGTGTTGTCACAGTCACTGAATCTTGACCCCTACTCCAGGGTCAAGGCGATCGCGTTGGAGAGGTTGCTGCCGGCTGGGCCGCCGGTGGGGTCGGAGTACCAGAACTGGAAGCACCAAGTGCTGCCAGCCGTCAACCTGCCGGAGACCGTTGGATCTCCGAAGTCCAGGTCGTAGATGGCGTGTCCGCCGGGACCCGTGACCACTGCTGGCAGGAGCCGCTGCAGGGGAGTGCCCAGGCACAACAAGCCGTCCCCCAGGGGTTGTTGCGTCCGACTCGATGACATGAAGAATGCACCGAGCCGGTTCTTGGGACACTGACGCACCGACAGGGTCAGGTTCTGGTCAGTGACGCGAGAGCTGCCAGTCGCTGTCAGCCGGGCGGGACTCCCAGTCGAGTTGGCGGGATTCGGACAGAAAACCTGGCCAAGTTCAACTTCGAAGACGTAGGCGGCGCCCGTACGCTTGGGGCCCACATGGGCGCCGATTGCGCCACCAATCATGAAGCCTCCGCTGATGCCCACACTGCCGCCCAGGCTGTCGGATGTTCCCCAGGGCTTGTCAACGACCATGCGTTGCGTTTCGGTCTTTGGCCAAACGTTGGGGCCTTTGGCGAACAAGTAGCAGGTGCCAGTGTTGGGGCCCGTAATTTTGCCGCTGGGCATCCCTACGAAAATGCGCCCGCCATCGATGGAAACACCGGCTCCGAATTTGTCCCCTTGATTCGAAGTGGCGAAGCCGTCGGTGGGCCTGATCTCCTTGTCGAGGCCCCAGGTGCCGCTGGCATCCCTCTCGTAGATAAACGCTGAGCCAGGTCGGTAACTTCCCAGCGACCCATTGTAGACAGGCTCTCCAACTACAATTGTGGTCCCCGAGACAGCCACGGACAGTCCGAAGTCATCGCCCTTAAGGGGCGTGGGGTCTTCCAGCACGGCCTTCCGAGCCCACCCAGTGGAGTCCCTCTCGTACACGAAGGCGCCACCAGTGGCTCCCGGCGCTCCGGCTACCACTACATTGCCGTCTACGGCAACGGCTGCGCCGAGCCGGCGATAATCTCCGCTGAGGGTCTTAGGCACCGGAGGGAGGCGGAAGCGTTTCACCAAGGTCCAGACTCCAGCCGTTCTCTCGTAGATGAACACTTCGCCCCCCAAGGGAATGACAACGTTCTGTGCAGGAGCCCCGACCACCAGCACGTTCCCAGACATGGCCACCGACGCCCCAAAGCCGGCGTACTTGTTCAGCTTGCTCGGCAGGAGATCCTGAGTTCGTGCCCACTGTCCGTTCTGGAGGGAGTAAGCGTATGCCTTTCCTCGGGTCGTGTTGGGCCAATCCCAAATATTGGCTCCTATCACGGCGCTGTCTTCATCGATCGCAACGGCTATTCCGAAGGAACTGTTCCGGGATTCCCGCATGATTTGCCGGAAGCTCCAGCCACAGGAATCGCGGCGGAAGAAGTGCGCCTGCCCTCCGCTGCCACCTGCGTGATCACCGACCAACGCCCACTTTCCCGAAATCGCCACACTCTTCCCCACGAAGGTTGCGTAAGACTGGTACTCCCGTGGCGGGAACAACTTGGCAGCTTCAACTTGCTGCGCGGCAGCATGCTCACTCCCGATCAGGGCGAACAGGAAAAAAAACGTGGGTCGTAGTTTCATGTGTTGTGACATCTAGAGGGCAGACTCAGGAACGCGTCGGCCGATGGCCCCGCAACGATCCATCGTAGCCCAGTGGAAGGAACCCGCCGTAGCAATACCTGGGCGGGGCGCGACCTGTCCGAATACGGACATCGGCCATGCCACTGACGGGCCGCAGGATTAGTCCAAATGGAGGTTGTCATGCCGGTCCCTCAGAACCCGTCTCATTGCGGAACAGCCCGGACGCGCAAGTTCGCACACCCATGTGCGCGATTCTGCACCATTGCCCAGGAAAAGCACCTGCCGCCAAGGCCACGATATGCCGACCTACAGAGACCGAGTCTCTGCGAGCCGGAAGAGCAATCGAGATGCGAGGACGGCGCCTTTGTTGCGCGGTCATGGGAGACCTCCCTGGGTTGTTGCGAAGACGCGAAGCGAAATGTTCTCGACCGGCGAGTGGCCTCGAACGAGTTCATTCCTCACGACTAGACCGATCCAGGGGCCGCGTTTCGGTCTGATTTCGGATTTTCCGGCCGCTTCGCGTTCAACTGCTTTCCCAGAAAACACTTAGGGCTCCTGCAATAGCGCCACCCCCATCAAAGGCACCAAGGACACCTCCCAGGTAGCCTCGATCGCCTCCAACAACGACCTCGAGATCGGTTCCATGATCGCCGAGGCCATGGAGCGCGTGGGCAAGGATGGAGTGATCACGGTGGAAGAGGGCAGCACCCTCGACACCCACGTGGAATGGGTCGAAGGCATGCAGTTCGACAAGGGCTACCTGTCCCCGCACTTCATCACCAACCCCGACACCATGCAGGTGGAGTTCGACAACCCCGCCATCCTGGTACACGAAAAAAAGCTCTCCTCCATCAAGGAAATCGTGCCCCTGCTCGAGCAGGTGGCCCAGTCCGGCAAGCCGCTGGTCATCATCGCCGAGGACATCGACGGCGAGGCCCTGACGACCCTGGTGGTCAACCGCCTGCGCGGTGCCTTCCCCTGTGTCGCCATCAAGGCCCCCGGCTTCGGTGATCGTCGCAAGGCCATGATGCAGGACATCGCCGCCCTGACCGGTGGCCAGGCTGTGATCGAGGACATGGGCACGTCGATCGAAACCATGACGCTCAAGGACCTGGGCTCCGCCAAGAAGGTCGTCGTCACGAAAGATGACACGACCATCGTGGAAGGCGGCGGCAAGAAGTCCGAGATCAAGGGACGCATCGCTCAGATCCGCGCCGAGATCGAAAACACCAAGTCCGACTACGACCGCGAGAAGCTGCAAGAGCGTCTGGCCAAGTTGTCCGGCGGCGTGGCTCAAGTGCACGTGGGTGCCGCCACCGAAGTCGAGATGAAGGAGAAGAAGGCGCGCGTCGAAGACGCCCTGCACGCAACCCGTGCGGCCGTCGAAGAGGGCATCGTGCCCGGCGGCGGAACCGCCCTTCTGTCCTGCATCAAGGTCGTGGAAGGCCTGGACCTCAGCGACGACGAGCGCATCGGCGCCCTGATCGTGCGCCGTGCCCTCGAAGCCCCCCTGCGCCAAATCGCCGAGAACGCCGGCCAAGACGGCGCGGTCGTCGTACAGAACGTGATGCAGTCCAAGGCCAAGGGCCACGGCTACAACGCGGCCACCGACAAGTACGAGGACCTCGTCAAGTCCGGCGTGATCGACCCCACCAAGGTCGTGCGCTCCGGCCTGCAAAACGCCGCCTCCGTGGCCAGCCTGCTGCTGACCACCGACGCCCTGGTTTCTGAGTTGCCCAGCAAGGGCGACGCGGAACCGGCGGCGGGTGGGCACCAGCACTAGGTCTCTCAACACGAGATCGCGGACGCAACAGCGGGCCGCCCGGTGCACTGGCACTGGGCGGCCCGTTTGCATGGGGATTGCAGGTCCTCAGGTCCACATGATCAGGGTAGATTGCCTGGTGGTCACCTTGTCCAAGATCGCGATCGCCATGCACCTGAACTCAACACTCCACGGAGCCAACAGCCCCATCGCCCGCCGCCTGGGATGGCTGGCTTTCACCCTGGCCGGGATCTTGACCTGGGCCCCAGAGGCCGAGGCCCAGGACCTCAAGGTCACCCTGTGGCGCAATCACAACTGGCCCAACGGTCTCGACATCACGCGCTCGGGGGGCATTTCTTTTGGAGACTTCGATGCCGATGGGTGGGTCGATTTCTTCGGGGGTGGGTCAGGGGAACTGTGGCACAACTTGGGGGGACAGGATTGGGAGGTCTGGCGGAACTTGCTGCCGCCCGGGTCGCGCTACGGGTGCGCCATTGGCGACTTCAATCTGGACGGGTTCCCCGACATTGCCACCGAGATGCGAGGGACGTTCCTGGAGCCGATGATGCTGCTGCGCAACACCGGGACGCTCCCCAACTTTGTCGACATCATGCGGCCAGGCGTGGTGGATGAAGTCCCGTGGGGCAACGGTGAAACGAACCTGTGGGCAGACGTGGACTTCGATGGAGATCCGGACCTGTTTGTGCCGGTCTATCCCCAGTGGATCCCCATGAGTGGGAGCCCGGGGAACTTCTTTCTACAGAACATGGGTCCCACCGGTCCGGGGGGAGAACATCGATTCCTTGAACGCAGCCGCGAGGTGGGCCTGGACAACTACCCGGGGACTTCGCGCCCCGAGGGTGCGGAGTTTTCGGATGTAGACGGAGACGGCGACCTAGACCTCTACTGCAACGGGACGCTGTACCAAAATCGCTCCTCGCTTGGGGCGCCCCTGTTCATGCCCTTGGGCACTCCCGCCAGCGGAATTCCAAGCCGCAGCACAACGGATGAGGGCGTGTTCTTCTTCGACTATGACCTCGATGGTGACTTCGACATCCTCATCTCGTGGTGCTCTGACTTGATGATTCGGATCATGGAGAGCAATGGTGACGGGACGTACTTCCTGACAAACAGCAAGACGATCGAACAGAACTTCGGTAAGGACTGCTTGGGGGTCTCGCACGCTGACTGGGATAACGACGGCGACATCGACATCACGACCCAGACCGTGTTCCGGCGCAACATGTTTGTGGAGACGGGCCAGCGCAAGTTCATCGTGGCCACCCACTCAATTCCGCAGGGCAATCTCTCCAACAAGCTCCACTCATGGGCTGATTGGGACAAGGACGGCGACCTCGACCTGGGCATTGGGGCCTTTGGGTCGACCGACGGGTTCCTCTACGACAACAGCCTCTACGACGATTTCACGCCGGCCGATCAACGGCGTTTCGTGCGCGTGCGCGTGGTCATGGACTCAACGAACGTGCCCTATGGGCTAGTCAATGAGTACGGGGCGACCGTGGAGATCGCAGTAGAAGGAGACGGAACGGGACACAGGCGGCGGCAGTTGGTGACGAGCGGGGGAGGCTACGTCAACCAGAATGAGTACACGTCGCACTTTGGATTGCCCGCGGATCCCGTGCCCACGGACCCAGACCAAGACCTGTTCTTCAGCATCTCCGTGGACCTGCCTTCGAACCCGCTCGTGGGTCTGCGCCGCATCGACCGCCACGTGAACCCTAGGCTGGCACGTATTCCCCTCGCAGACTTGGACGATCGTGAGATCACGGTCTATCGCAGCGGACTTGTTGTGGTTGACGGCTGTGAATTCCCGCCACTCGTGAGTGCCCAGGCGGACCTGACGACGACAACCGGTGGCCTCGTCCAAACCACCAACAGCGCTCCACTGGCTGCCCCAGCCAGCGCGCCAACCTCCGATTGGTATGTCGGCCTGGACTTTGACACCGCGACGGGTACAAGTCCGCTACGGGTTCAAGAGGTGATTCTGGACGGCCGCATCGGCCCCGGTGCTCCGACCTGCGGCATGGGCAAGGCCGAGATTGTCTTCTGGGATGTGACCGACCTTCAAAACCCATTCGCTGTCCCAGGGGGCACGTTCAACGTGGACCGCCAAATCCGCAATGCGCGCAACGCCTACCCGGTCAGTGTGCTGTTCGCACCCTCGAGGACCTATCGGGTTGTAGCGCGCGTGGACAAATTGCGCGCTACGCCGATCATGGCCCCGGTGGTCAACGGACCGATCACGGTGAACGGTGGGTTGTCCTTCAGTGATCCCAATCCATGCTCGGGGGCTGGCGTGGTGAGTGCTCAAGCCGACAGAACCCAAGCCTACCTGGCCCTGCGCTTCGCCGACGATCCGGGCCCCCTGTGGGTGGATTTGGGCTACGCACTGCCGGGCAATTCCGGGCCCTCTTCCCTGCAAGGTGCGGGCGCGATCGTGCCCGGAGGCCAGATCACGCTCTCCCTCTCGGGTGCACCTCCCAACCAGGCCACCAGTTTGATCGTTGGTCAACAGGCGGAGTGCCGGTCGATGGCTGGAGGACTGCAGGTCCCCTCCCTCGATTCAGTACTGGCGATTCAAACCGATTCCACGGGCTCCTGGCAGACGACCATCACAGTGCCCGCCAACTATTTCGGTGGCTCGAGCCTCTACGCACAGGTCTGGTACCCGGAGTCAGGGACGCCAGCGGGGCGCGCCGCATCCAACGCGGTGTCCGCGACGGTGGGTTACTGAGTCGTCCGTGAAGTAGAGCGACTAGAACACGCCAGCGTTGTCAGCGCTGGGCACGAGGAAGAAGCGGCCTACCTCCACATCGAAGTGCTCTCCGTTCTCGCGCTTGAAGGTATAGGAACCTTCCATCGTCCCCCACTCGGTCCGCAGCGGACAGTAGCTGGTGTACTCGAAGCTCATGCCCGGTGAGAACGTCGGCTGGTAGCCGATGACCCCATCACCACTCACGGTTTCGGTGTGGTTGTTCGCGTCTCGGATTTCCCAGCGGCGCCGAAGCAACTGCACTGTCTCCTCACCCTCATTGGTGATGCGGATTCGGTAGCCGTAGAAATGGTGGGGCCGATCCGGGTCCGACCGTTCAGGCATGAACTGGGCCGCGGCCTCCACGCGCACGTCTTGGGAGGTGGTGTTCGAGTTAGGAGACTGTCCCATGGGAACCGTAGGATAGCGTGCCCACGGAAGGCACAACAGCCACGACTTCTCCATCCATGCTCCAGACAGTCTCCCCGCACTTCCTGCGGTCCCTCGCCCCGCTAGGCCTCGTCTTCGCCCTAGGTGGGTGCGGTGCACCCGGCGGCGCGGGCTACACGGGGTCGATCGCGACAAGTGAGGACGAAGCTCTAGACGCCTTCCTGGCGGAAGCCCGCCTGGCAAATGAGGACCGTGCACGGGTGGACATGCTCATGGGGGCCAAGGGGGGGCGCAGCCTGTCGTGGGTTACGGCCGATCCCCGCTGGGTACAATTGGAGCGATCCCAGCGAATTGGTGAGTTGCGCCGGCTTCGTTCGGGCTTCCAACCCAACTCCCTAGGCCCCGGCCAGAGGGTGCGCTTCGAGGCGGAGCGCGAACGACTGACCCGTGAACTGGAAGCCATGGATTGGCGCGGACGAGACCTGCTCTGGAGCCAGGCCCCTGAACTGCCTGGGGAAGACTGGCTCTTGGGAGACGCGCGCCCCGTTGAATTGGAGGCCAACCAGTCACTGGAAGACCCAGCATTGCTTCAGGGTTGGTTTGAACGCGTGGAGGAGCGGGGCGAGTTCCTCGCGGCACTCGAGCGTGAGCTGCTCGTCCGTGAACGACGTGGATTCTTCCCCCCGGCCGTCTGGGTGAAGCGAGCGCTGGCCAGTGTCCAGACCGCGCGGGACACTCAACTGCCAGGCTGGTTGGGATTGCTTTCCACACGGTTGACCGAAGAAGTTGGCCTTTCCGAAATCGACCGTGCTCAATGGCGGGCACGCGGAGCGGAAATCCTGCAGGTTGCGCTGGGTGAACGGCTCGACGGTCTGGCCAACCGGTTGGTGTCCATGGTGGAGCAAGCACCAACGGGGTCCCTAGCCGGGAGCTCGGAAGACAGCGATTACTACAAGTTCCTGCTCTTGCGAACCACGACCGTTACGACTCCTCCGCTCGAGTTCCACAGGCTTCATCGGGGCCAGGTTGTGCGCATTCACGACCAGATCCGAGCCCTGCTCGCAAAGGTCGAGCCTGGGGCGAGTCTAGAATCGTGGTTGGCTGAAGAAAATGAGACCTACCCGCTGACGGCGGTGCACCCGAGCTCGCCCTTCCCTTCCTGGTCGATGGGTCTGGAACTCTACGAGAGCGCGCGAGGTGCAGAGCTGCCCGACCTCGTGGGGCAGCTCAACGCCTATGCCCTCTCGGTTGTGGACACGGGCATTCACGCCAGTGGGTGGAGCCGGGAGGAGGCTTTGAGCTACCTGCGCCAGAACACACAACTCGACGCCGTGAGCGCCTCGGGTGCAGTGGACTATGTGCTGCTGAATCCCAGTAGTGCACTGGCCGCCCCCGTTGGTTTCGAGCAGTTCATCACGATTCGGACACGCTGCGAGCGGCGCTGGGGGCCGGACTTTGACGATGGTCCCTTGCACAACATGATCCAGGTCACCGGGCCAGCGCCCTTGAGCACATTGGGCGTCCGCATGCTGCAGTGGATGCGTGCCCGATAATGTCCGAGGCCGCTGAAGGAACCCGCTGGACTCGGATGCGCTGGTTCCTGTGGGTGCTCGCCGCGCTCCTGACGACTTGGAGCTGGCGCCAATGGCCGGATGTGCAGGTGGACTTCGGGCGCGAGCTGTACGTGCCCTGGCGCTTGACCCAAGGGGACGTTCTGCACCGCGATCTGGCCTGGTTCAACGGACCCCTGTCGGCGTGGTGGAACGCGCTGTGGTTCAAGTTGGCGGGCACATCCTTGCTCACCATTGTGGTGGTCAACCTAGCTCTCCTGCTCCTGACGCTGGAGCTCATCACGGCTGGAGTCCGTCGCTGGGCGGGAAACCTGGCGGCACTGGCGAGTGGCGCCCTGTTCCTATGTGCCTTCGCCTTCGCACGTCACGCCCCCATCGGCAACTACAACTTCGTCACGCCCTATTCTCACGAACTGACGCACGGGCTGGTCCTGTCGTTGTCCGCCCTGGCACTCTTGAGCTACGGCACTCGGCGCAGGCAGACGCTGCTCGCAGGAGCCTGTCTTGGTCTGGTGTTTCTCACCAAGGCCGAGGTGGCTTTCGCTGCGGCAGGAGCTTGCGCCGTGCGCCTGTTCGGCGCACCTGTCGCAGGCAGACGATGGCTGTTCGGATTGGGAACCCTGATCCCGATTGCCCTGGCTTTGGGCTTCCTGACCTACCGGCTAGGATCTGATTTGGCGCCCTCCGCTTTGGCGGGTAGCTGGATACATGTGGGCCAATCGGATCTGTACGAACTGCCATTCTATCGGGCGATTCTGGGGAGCGATGACATTGCGGGAAACCTGCGCCGCATGGGACTGTGGGCAGTGGGATCTTCAGCCTCGTTCGGGTTGCTCTACAGCCTTTGTGCAAGGCGCTCGGATGGGGCGCTGCGGTCACCAGCGGCTCTATCCTTGGGCGCACTCTCTGGGGCTTTGATCCTCGGCCTGGTCTTGAATGAGGGTCGTTGGCTTCGCTGCGCAAGTGCCCTGCCCCTGCTCGTGCTCGGCATCATTGGTCACCAGTGGAATACGCTGAGACTCGCTCGTGCAGACTCCGTTGAGCACCGACGGGCAGCCGATGCCTTAGCCCTCTGCGTGCTTGCCTTTCTGCTGCTCGGCAAGATGATTCTGAACTCCCAATGGGTGCACTACGGATTCGTGTTGGCCCTGCCCGCGGCGATTGTGCTTGCCGCCTACTTGGTGGGCACACTACCGCGGCTGTTGACCTCCCGAGGCAAGTCCGGCGAATTCTTTCAAGCCACATGCTTGGGGGGAGTGGTCATGTTCTTGGCCTTTCATCTGAACGATTCGCACGCCTGGTACCACGGACAACCCGCTCACTGGCGCGCTTACGACGAAGTGTCCGTTGGGGCGGGCACGGATGAGATGCACGTCCGCTGGCGCGGTAAGGAAGTGGCCGCCGCCCTCGCCGACCTGGAACAACGCATGGGCCCCGATGACACGCTGCTCGTCCTGCCCGAAGGAGTCATGCTCAATTACCTGCTCCGGCGCAGGACGCCCACGCGTCATGTCAATTTCATGCCACCGGAATTGCTGCTCTGGGGCGAAGAGACGATTCTCGCCGAGCTTCAAGATCAACCCCCCGATTTCGTCGCGATCGTCCACAAGGACACGAGCGAGTACGGAGTGCCTCGCTTCGGCCAGGACTACGGCCAGCTCCTGTGGACCTGGATCGAGAATACTTACGAACGCAAGCAGGTCTTCGGAGCCATCCCCATGGTGAGCTCGCGCTTCGGAATCGCAGTCATGGAGCGCAGGTAGCTCGATCGCCGCACGCGCTGAGAATTGCTAGGCTCTGCTGCACGCTTCGGCCGCCCCCATGGACGCACCCTCCAACGCCTTTGCCCTCGACCATCTGCGTTCTGCACTGCAGACCATGGTGGCTTGCGTGCGCCGAGTTGCGCGGCCCGCCTGGCTCTTGGTTGCTGGGCTGGCCTATCAATCTGTGGTGCTCGGTGGCACTTTTGGTGTGATTGTCTTCGCCCCTGTGATGGACAAGGCTCTGCCGGGCATCGGCCAGACCATCCTGGGCAAGATGGGCCTGAACCTGCAGTACACCCAGTTCCTGAAGTCACTGTTTGACCGTGTGGCGAGTTTGGGGCCCGTGTCCAGCATCGCATTGGTTCCCTTCGCGCTCGTGCTCTTTCGCCTGGCAGCCGGATTGGCGCACCTATCGTCCAGGGTCGATTGGGACAAGGCGCGGGGGGACCGACGCATGCCGACCCTGCGCTCGTCCTGGAAGATCGGCAAGGGCTTTGCGTTAGCGGGTCTGGGAATGTGGCTGCTCTTCCCCCTGATGATGTTCATTGCGACCGTGCTCTTTGTGGGCCCCATTCAGCTGTTTGTGGGCAGCACGGATCTCTCCAGTTTGCGCTTCCTCGGGACTCTCGCGGCTGGCGGATTGGTTGCCTTGTTGATGGGCTACAGCTTCATGCTGTCGGTCTTGTTCCAACTCGCCCTCCAGAGTCTGGTGCGCAACCAACGCGGGGTGGGGTCGGCCATCCAGCACTCTTGGCGGCTTGTCAAGGCAGGTCCCGTGCGGGTGATTCGGGCCACAGCCGTCGACATGGCCCTCTACTTCACGACCGTCACCCTGCACTTGTCCATTCTGCTGGCCGTTCCGGGGCTCGATTTTTCGATTGCACACCTGACCGCACCATCCACGGGCGAGACGGCGATCCAGGGATTCAGCTTGTGGTTCATGTTGCCCATCGCCCTGTTCAGTGCCCTGCTCTACGGAGCGATGGGTTGTGCCCGCAGTGCCTTCTGGACGAGGGCCTACTTCACGCTGGGTGGCATCTCAACGGTGGACGAGGGATCGGGACTCGTCGGGGCGGTCGGCGGCAGTCCGGCCGCGTGAAGTCCACCACAACCAGGCACAACCAACGATCACAAGCGGGGCGGAAATCCACTGGGCCTGGGTCAGACCCAGGGCGTGCCGTGGGTTGAGACGCCAGGGTTCGACGCACAGTCGTTCGGCACCCAGCAAGATCACGTGCCACGCAAATACGGCCCCGGGCGATGAGTGCCGAGCGCGTCCTCTCCACAACCAGGAGAACAGGAGCAGTGTGAGTGCCGCTTCGACCAGCGCCATGGGAATCACAGGCAGCATTGAGCCCACCGTGTGCGGATAGCACACTCCATACCAAGCATCCGTCTGTCCGCCGCAACAGGTGCCGTGCCCGGCCAGGTGGCAACCCACCCGGCCCAACCCGTACGTGAGCAGGATCAACGGAGCCAGAGCATCGAGGAAGACTCGTGCCTGGGTCGCGGGTCCAAAAACAACCCGCGCGTACACCAGGGCTGCCATCCAACAAGGCAGAGCTCCCCCTAGGAATGAGGCGCCGGGATACACGGCGGGCGCGTAGAACCAGTAGCTCAACACCGACCAGCCACCGAAGTCCAATGCATGGGCCAAACTTGCACCCGCCGCCGCTATGGGAGTCACGGCGATCACGAAGATCGCCAAGTGCTTGCGCGCGATAGAACGCCTGTGGAATTCGACCCTCCCTACCCAAGCCACGGCCATCAAGCTCAAGCCGCACCAGAGGCCAAAGGTGCTCAGCACAACTGGGCCAAGCTGGAAGGTCGGCTGCAGCACGCGCTAGTCCTCGCGCAGGCGCCCTGAGATCAAACGAACTCGCTGGCGGTAAATGCCGGATTCCAGGGTCACGCATGCCAGCAGTGCTGGAGTGCGGAACTTCTTGGGCACATAGAGCCGACCCGAACGCCACATCCGGGTTGGGATTGCTGGGCTCGCCGTTAGAGCTGGCTCGTAAGGCTCGCTCCCCTGGAACTGCCCGTCGCCGTTGTGGTCGTCGAACCAACCCAGACGCCCCTCGACCATCCGATCCACGCCCGTTCGCAGCTCAAACCAGGGAATCACGGTTCTGCGCGAGCGCTGCACAGGACCCCCGCAGCGCAGCGTGATGCGGGGCGTACTTGCGGCAGTGCACCCACCCGGCCCCTCGCAGCCGCTGACCCCACCGAGGGCGAGTACAGCGACGGTCTGGGCGTGAGCAAACCAGCCCACTAGAACACGCCCTTCAGACTGAACTTGACCGTGTGCCCGTCACCGTCCCAGACCGCCACGTCTCCACTGTTGTCCCAGAGCATCAGGTCCACGGCTCGTATCCAGCCCATGAAGAAGTCCGGCTCTCCTGCGGGAGCGTCGACCCAGACCATGGACTGCGGCGCACCCGAATTCACGATGATCTGCGCCCCGAGCGGCTGTGAGAACGACTGACCGTCGCAATAGGCGTAGTCCGCACGTCGGTCCAGCACGCGCACGAGGCGGTCCTGGTTCAACTTGCCCGCAGGCACACTGAGCTGCATCTCCATGCCCGTTTTTTGCTGGGCCAGGACGAGTGGTCCTCGTTCCCGCAACAGGCTGACTTGCTGGGACATCCAGTGTGAGCGCAACGCCGTGCGCGCACCGCTTGCCAAGCCCACGTCCAGCAGGAACGCGACCGCCAAGATGAGAGTTCCCCAACCGATCCACTTCCGGTGATTGAATTGCATGCTGTTCCCTTGATTAGAAAGTCCCGCTGAATCGATCTTGCTCGCCGCTCTCCGTCTGCGTGCGCAGCTCCCAATGGGTGCAGTGCTTGCCCGAACCAGCCGCGTTCGTGAAGCTGGCGATGCTGATCTTCGTCGAAGGAATGGCCACCTCACCGCAGTAATCCTTGGCGCCCTCGTCCGGCTTGGTCGGGGGGCTGGGCACTTCCAAACCCAAGCGCTCGTAGTAGTCCCTGACCTCTCCGTAGTCCCTCTGGAACCCGGGCACATCGTTGGACTCAGAGTAGGTGTGCAGGCAGGCCGACTTGAACTTGGGGCAGGCCTCGTTGACGTTCGTCACGTGCACGCCCCCCACCGAGACGCCCCCGGTCGCCTTGTTTCTCTTCACACTACTGCCCACGGCCTTGATGCAGTCGGCCTCCACAAGAACGTGATCGCAGTCGAAGCCCCGCGCAATCGGATTCACCCAAGCCCTCTCCGCATCGCTCACCCCGGCAAGCGCCACGGTCAACGCCACGAGCCCAACCCCAAGTCGCGCAGCCCAGCTGCACAGAACCTCTGCGTTCATCATCTCTCTTCTCCCTCCCGGTCTGGGGCCAACACCCCGACGAGCCCAACGGGGCCCGCGGTGCAGACCATTGCGCCGAAGAGACGATCGCAGAGGGATCGGGTATCGGAGCGATCCGCCTCGAATGGCAGGTATTGCCGTGAGCACGATCGAGGTGCTCGTCCCAGCACCGAGGTGGGGTAGTCTCTGTGCATGAGCACGCCACAGCCTTCCAGTGTTCCGATGCTCACCCAATCCATCCCGTTGATTTGGATCCGGGACCTCAAGAGTGCGGAGACGTACTACCAGGACAAGCTCGGCTTCGAGTCCAACTACGAGTTCCACTGGGAGAAAGACGGTCGCGAGATGGGCCTCGTTGGGATGATGCGCGACGAGATCCACCTGCAAGTCCTCACCTGCAACTGTGACGACCGGCGGCACGACGGCCAGGGGTACTTCATCGCCTGCGTCGAAGGCATCGACGAGCTCTACGAGGAGATGCAGGCGCGCGGCGCCGACATATGGGAGGAGCTTGAGCCGTGCGACTGGGGTGGCCGGGTGTTCACGATCGAAGACCCGAACGGGAACCGGATCGAGTTCATGCAACTACAGTAGGCCTGCAGCGTCTACTCGATCAGCAGCGTGTTACGCGGGGGCAACACTGTGATCAGAGGGCGGAGCGAAAGCTGTCAGGAAGTCTCCGGCTTGCCGGATCCCGCAGACTCTCTCAAGAATAAGGCCAGCAGGTTCTCTGCCGCTTCCTCAGGAGTCCGCTCTCCGCTGCGCACACTCGCCTCGGCGGCAGCCAGGTGCTCGGCCACACCGGGATGAAAACGAAAAGCATCCAGCAGGCGTTCCTCGACCGTGTTCCACATCCACCGAGCCCGTTGTTCACGTCGTTTCTCGTCTAGGGCACCGGCATCCTGCAGGCACCGGTGGTGGTCCAGTACGGCTTCCCAGAGTTCATCCAGGCCCGCGCCGGTTTGCGCGCTGACCGCTCGGGCCTGGGGAGTCCAGTGATCGGAGCGCGAACGGGCGTAGTGCAAGGCGGCCTCGTGGTCGGCGACGGAGGCCTGGGCCCAGTCGACACGCTCGCCATCGGCCTTGTTGACGGCGATGATGTCCGCCCGTTCCAGGATGCCCTTCTTGATGCCCTGCAACTCATCACCCGCCCCGGGCAGAGTCAGGACCACGAAGATGTCCACCATGTCCGCGACTGAGGTCTCGGATTGCCCCACGCCGACGGTTTCGATCAAGACCACATCGAATCCGGCGGCTTCGCAGAGCTGCATGGCTTCTCGAGTACGGCGCGCAACGCCACCGAGGGTCGCGGCGGACGGCGAGGGGCGGATGAAGGCCTGCTCCGACTGGGCCAGGTCGTTCATGCGCGACTTGTCCCCCAAGATCGAGCCCCCTGACAAGGTGCTGGACGGATCGACAGCCAGCACGGCAACGCGATGGCCGCGCTCCACTAGACGCAGGCCCAAGGCCTCGATCAGGGTGGACTTCCCAACCCCTGGAACCCCGCTGATGCCGACGCGATGGGCTGTTTTGCCGTCGTTGGCCAAGTGCGCGAGCAGTTCGCGGCCCTTGTCGCGGTCCGCATCCCGGCGGCTCTCGACCAAGGTGATGGCTTGGGCCAAGAGCACCCGATCTCCGCTGCGGATGCCCGCTTCCAACTCGTCCAGGGTCGGGACTGAAGACACGGTCAGGACCCTCGCCCGGTCTCGGACAACTTGGCGCCCAGGGTGTCGAGCAACTCTTCGGCTGCTTCAGAAATCACCGTGCCTGGGCCAAAGACCGCCACGGCTCCGGCTTGCAAGAGATCGGGAATGTCCTGGGGCGGAACCACGCCACCCACGACGACCAGAACATCGCCACGTCCGAGGGCTTCGAGCTCCCTTCTCAAGGCGGGCACCAGAGTCTTGTGACCGGCGGCGAGACTGGAGACACCCACCACGTGGACGTCGTTTTCGGCGGCACTGCGCGCGGTCTCGGCGGGGGTCTGAAAGAGCGATCCGATGTCCACGTCAAACCCCAGGTCACTGAACGACGTCGCGATCACCTTCTGGCCGCGATCGTGGCCGTCCTGGCCCATCTTGGCCAACAGCAAACGCGGCCGACGGCCATGCTCACTGAGGAAGGCCTGCACCCGGCCGCGCACCCTGCGCACGGTTTCGTTCGACTCGCCCATTTCGCCGCTGTACACCCCGCTTTGGCTCCGGATCTGCGCTTGATGCCGTCCCCAGACCTGCTCGAGGGCGAGGGAGATCTCCCCCACCGTCGCGCGCGCCCGTGCGGCCTCCACCGCGAACTCCAACAGATTGCCGGAACCGCTGCTCGCGCAGCCTGACAAAGCGGCCAGGGCGGCGTCCACCCTGGAGCCGTCACGATTCGCCCGCAACTGCTGCAGGCGCCGCACCTGAGCCTCACGCACCTCGTCCGCTTGGACCGAACGCACCTCGACTGCCTGCTCGCGCTCGGGCCGGAAGCGATTGACTCCGACGATGACTTGGCGGCCCGAGTCGATGCGTGCCTGGGCGCGGGCAGCCGCTTCCTCGATGCGTAGCTTGGGAAGCCCGGCTTCGATCGCACGCGTCATGCCGCCGCGGCCCTCGATCTCCTGCATGTGCTGCAGGGCGCGCTCAGCCAGGTCATGGGTCAGTTGTTCCACAAACCAGCTGCCACCCCAGGGGTCGATCACATCACAGGTCCCAGTCTCCAACTGTAACTGCAGCTGCGTATTGCGGGCGATGCGTGCGCTGGCGTCGGTGGGCAGTGCTAGGGCTTCGTCGAGTGAGTTCGTGTGCAGGGACTGGGTCCCGCCGTGCGCGGCGGCCAGGGCCTCCACCGAGGTGCGCACCACATTATTGTGTACGTCCTGTGCAGCGAGGGACCAACCCGATGTCTGACAGTGGGTACGCAGCATGAGCGATTTGTCCGACTTGGCGCCCAGGGCCTTCATCTGCTGAGCCCACAGCAGGCGCGCCGCACGCAGCTTGGCCACTTCCATGAAGTAGTCCATGCCGATGCCAAAGAAAAACGAGAGGCGCGGCGCAAAGTCGTCCACATCGAGGCCGGCTGCGATGCCCGCGCGCACGTACTCGATTCCGTCGCACAGGGTGTAGGCCAGTTCCAAATCTGCCGTCGCCCCCGCCTCCTGCATGTGGTAGCCGGAAATCGAAATGCTGTTGAAGCGCGGCATGCGCTTGGAGGTGTACTCGAACAGATCGCGCACAATGCGCATCGACCCCTCAGGAGGGTAGATGTAGGTGTTGCGCACCATGAACTCTTTGAGAATGTCGTTTTGGATCGTGCCCGTGAGTTGCTCGGGTGCCACGCCCTGTTCCTCGGCGGCCACGATGTAGAGCGCCATGATCGGCAGCACGGCGCCATTCATGGTCATGGACACGCTCATGGATTCCAGTGGAATGCCATCGAACAGGGTGCGCATGTCCAGGATGGAGTCGATCGCTACCCCCGCCATGCCCACGTCGCCGGTGACGCGCTCGTGGTCGGAGTCGTAGCCGCGGTGGGTCGCCAGGTCGAAAGCGATGGAGAGTCCCCGCTGCCCGGCTGCCAGATTCTTGCGATAGAAGGCGTTGGAGGCCTCGGCGGTAGAGAACCCTGCATACTGACGAACGGTCCAGGGGCGACCGACGTACATGCTCGGGTAGGGTCCGCGGACGAAGGGGGGGAAACCCGGCTGACCTCCAGCATGGGGTAGGCCATCGGATGCGGGACCGTAGACGGGATCGATGTGTAGCCCTTCAGGGGTCTCGCTCCCGGAGCCGCCTGTGCGCGGGGGCGTGTCGTTGGTCTGGGCCAACAACTGCTCGAAGGACAGGGTTGAGAAGTCGGGCAGGGTCACGGTGCCGAGTCCTCAAAGTGGGCAGCCCAGCGATGGATCGGAAAGGGCTGAGATTGGCCGGCAAGAGAATCGGTCAGGGTGCGGCGTTCGAGTTGCTCTTCGCCCGGATGCAAACTCACTCCCAACACGTGTTGTTGACCTGAGTCCAGGCCTTCCACTCGACGAGCCCAGGCTGCATCCAACTCGTCCCGCCACCAACCATCGAGAATGCACTGGGCCGCTCCGCCACGTCCCTCAATTTTTTGTACGTGGTTCCAGGCAGCGTGTGCCAGCTGGGCTGTGCGCCGCTCCAGATGGAAGCTGCCGCCCGCTGGATCAGCCACGCGATCAAGGTGACTCTCCAAGGCCAAGATGGAGCCCGTGTTGTTCGCCAGACGGGCGCCCAAGTCACTGGGTGCGGGCGCTAGGGCATCGTAGGCACGGACCGTGATGCCGTCTGCACCTCCAAGCGCCGCAGCCAGGGTCTGGTGGCTGGCCCTAAGGGCATTGGTCATTGGATCGGTGCGAGCCAGGGTGATCCAGCCGGTGGTGGCGTGGATCCAAGCGGGGACTGGCGCAGCCGCGCCACTTGTGAGAAGGACCTTCTCCACGAGCAGCCGCAGGGCCCGGAGACGCGCAATTTCGTCCAGCAAATTCGCGCCTACGTCCACGGCCAAGACGGTCTGGGCCGAGACGGCGGCTGCATCGATGCCCGCAGCCTCTCCAGCGCGCAGCACTTCGAGCAGGTTGGTTATCGACGCCGCCAGGTCGAGCGCACAATCGGCGCCAGCACGTTGCCAGGGCCCGCTGTCCAAGCGCAGCGCCCGGCCGGCAGGTTGCTGGTCGTCGCCGATGCGCACGGCCTCGGCGACCCGCGCGAGTGCCGACTCGATACCACCTTCCACGCTCCCGTCTCTGGCCAGAGAGGCCAAGGGGTCGAAGCCCGCGTACAGGATTCCGGCGCGGGATCGGAACTGTTCGAACGGTTCGTCGGCCCGTGAGTGCGAGGCGAGACAAATCGGAGTGGTCGGGGACAGATCGGGCAGGGCCTCGAGACAACCGGAGTGGAACGTCAGATGAAGACCGTCACTTCCGCTGGCGAGGGCTTCCGCGGCACACTCCGCCTCCGGCAGGTCGGCCAGGCGTAGCCAGCCCCGCGCCGCCCGGGCGCCTAGGGGGGTCTGGGCCGGCCGATCCTCAATCGTGGCCAGGGCCTCATCCTGCGTTTTGACTCCCGCGCGCTCGCGCCACTGGGCGCGGGTCACCTGAGGGAAGTCCGACTCGTGTTCGGCCAGGGGCCCCGTCAAGACAGCCTCACATGTTGCGGCGGTACTGGCCGCCAACGGAGTAGAGGGCGCCAGAAATCTGGCCCAAGCTCGCGACCTTGGCCGCTTCGAGCATGGCATCGAATACGTTTCCGCCCGACACGGCTGTTTCTTGCAGAGCCCTGAGCTGTTCCGCTGCAGCCGGCTCGTTACGCGCCTGGAAGGCGTGCACGGAATCGACGGCGTAGTCCTTCTCTTCTGTGGTGGATCGGATCACCTCAGCGGGAATCACCGTGGGTGAGCCCATGGGATCACGGAAAGTATTTACACCCACGACGGGCAACTCACCGGAGTGCTTGCGTGTCTCGTACAGCAGTGACTCTTCCTGGATTTTGGAGCGCTGGTACATGCGCTCCATCGCACCCAACACACCGCCGCGCTCGGAGATGCTGCGGAATTCAGTCAACACCGCTTGCTCCACAAGGTCGGTCAGCTCATCGATGATGAAGGCGCCCTGCAGTGGGTTCTCGTTCTTGTTCTGACCCAACTCGCGGTTGATGATCAGCTGGATCGCCATCGCGCGTCTCACGCTCTCCTCGGTGGGCGTGGTGATGGCCTCGTCGTAGGCATTGGTGTGCAGGGAATTGCAGTTGTCGTAGAGGGCGTACAGGGCCTGCAGGGTGGTGCGGATGTCGTTGAACGCGATCTCCTGTGCGTGCAGAGAACGGCCGCTGGTCTGGATGTGGTACTTGAGCTTTTGACTGCGTTCGTCCGCTCCGTACACGTGCTTCATGGCCTTGGCCCAAATGCGTCGGGCCACTCGTCCGATGACCGCATACTCGGGGTCCAACCCGTTGGAGAAGAAGAAGGACAGATTGGGCGCAAAGGCGTCCACGTCCATCCCACGCGAACGGTAGTACTCCACGTAGGTGAAGCCATTGGACAGGGTAAAGGCCAGTTGGGTGATGGGGTTCGCACCCGCTTCGGCGATGTGATAACCGGAGATCGACACCGAGTAGAAATTGCGCACGCCGTTGTCGATGAACGACTGCTGCACGTCACCCATCATGCGCAGGGCAAATTCCGTCGAGAAGATGCAAGTATTCTGGGCCTGGTCCTCTTTCAGAATGTCAGCCTGCACCGTGCCGCGCACGGCGCAGAGAGTCTCAGCGCGGATGCGGGCATAGGCGTCGGCCGGCAAGACCTGGTCACCCGACACGCCGAGCAGCATCAATCCCAGGCCATCATTGCCCTCGGGCAGGTCGCCCTGGTAGCTCGGTCGCTCGCCACCACTCTGCCTGTAGAGCTCATCGATGCTCTGCTGGACCTGCTGTTCAAGTCCCTGGTCGCGGATGTACCGCTCACACTGCTGATCGATCGCGGCGTTCATGAAGAATGCCAGCAACATGGGTGCCGGGCCGTTGATCGTCATGGACACGGAAGTCATGGGGTCCGCCAGATCGAACCCCGAGTAGAGCTTCTTGGCGTCGTCCACGGTGCAGATCGAGACGCCTGCGTTTCCGATCTTGCCGTAGATATCGGGCCGCCGATCCGGATCCTCTCCATAGAGGGTGACCGAGTCGAAGGCCGTCGAAAGGCGCTTGGCGGGCAGGCCGAGTGAGACGTAGTGGAAACGGCGGTTTGTGCGCTCGGGGCCGCCTTCGCCGGCAAACATGCGGGTCGGATCTTCCCCCTCGCGCTTGAGCGGGAACACGCCGGCGGCGAAAGGAAAGCGACCGGGGACGTTCTCGGTCAGGATCCAAACCAAGATCTCGCCCCAATCCTTGGACTTGGGTAGGCAGACCTTGGGAACCGTGAGGCCAGACAGGGACTGGGTCGTGAGGTCCTTCTCGATGTCCTTGCCGCGCACCTGGTAGGTGTAGCGCTCGGCTTGATAACGCCGCAACAAGTCGGGCCAGCCCTGCAGCGCCTTGCGGCAGTCCGGATCCAACCGGTCACGCAGTTCAGCGTAGTGTTCGAGCAGCCGACTGATGTCTTGCCCATCCCCTTCCTGGGCCTTGAGGTCCGCGGCGACCGTGTCTCCCTGGTCCAGTGGGTTGCCGCGCAAGAGCTCGATCGTGCCTGCCAACTGGTAGAGGCGACGAGCCAAAGACGATTGGCGCGCAACAAAAGCTGCGTATTCATCGCTCTTGTCCGCTATTTCCGCCAGGTAGCGCACACGTTCCGACGGAATGATCGCGCTGGGAAGTGAACCGTTGAGCGAAGCAGGGACGGACGGCTGATGATCCGATGTGAATGAACCCGGACTCTTCTCAGAGAGGGCGCTCATCAAGGCCCCGTACAGGCTGTTGACCCCGTCGTCGTTGAATTGCGACGCCACTGTGCCAAAGACCGGCAGGGATTCCGGATCCTCCTCGAAGGCCCCGCGATTCCGCGCCACCTGCTTGCGCACGTCGCGCAAGGCATCCAACGAACCGCGTTTGTCAAATTTGTTGATGGCCACGAAGTCGGCGTAGTCCAGCATGTCGATCTTCTCGAGCTGCGTCGCCGCGCCGTACTCGGCAGTCATGACGTACAAGGATACGTCACAGTGCTCGATGACTTCCGTGTCCGATTGTCCGATGCCCGAGGTCTCGAGGATGACCAGGTCGTATCCGGCTGCCTTGCAGATGTCCGCCGCATCCTGCACGTGCTTCGACAGGGCCAGGTTCGATTGGCGCGTGGCGAGCGAGCGCATGTACACGCGCGGGTCGTGGATCGCATTCATTCGAATGCGATCGCCCAGCAGGGCGCCACCACTCTTGCGCCGGCTGGGATCCACGGAGATCACCGCCACGGTCTTGTCCGCAAAACTGAGCAGGTAGCGGCGTACGAGTTCGTCCACTAGGGATGACTTGCCCGCGCCGCCAGTGCCCGTCACGCCCAGCACGGCGGTCTGCGCGCCCTGTCCGTGATCGCTCAATACCTGGCGCAATTCCTCCACCCGGTCGGGCTCATTTTCCGCCAGGGTGACGAGACGGCCAATGGTCTGTGGGTCCCGCTCGACACTTCCCAGCCCCCCCGTGCGTCCCTCGACAGGAAAGTCACAGCGCTCGAGCAGATCATTGATCATGCCTTGCAACCCCATGGAGCGTCCGTCGTCAGGAGAGTACAGGCGGTCGACGCCATAACCCTCAAGCTCTTCTATCTCAGAGGGCAAGATCGTGCCGCCGCCGCCACCGAAGACCTTGATGGCCGCTCCGCGTTCGGCGAGCAGGTCCACCATGTACTTGAAGTACTCGACGTGCCCACCTTGGTAGGAAGTGATAGCAATGCCTTGCACGTCCTCTTGAATGGCGCACTCGACGATCTCCGCCACGGAACGGTTGTGGCCCAAGTGGATCACCTCGGCCCCCGATGACTGCAGGATGCGGCGCATCACGTTGATAGCGGCGTCGTGTCCGTCAAAGAGCGAGGCGGCCGTGACGATGCGCACGGGGTTCTTGGGGCGGTACGGTTCGGTCGGTGCGAGAGGGGCGGATGTCATGACAGGCTCCACTGCCTCGGGTCATCTCGGAGGAAGATCGCGAAAGAGTGGCAGGGCCATGATACCGCCCGAGCCTGGAGGCCTGCAATCGGCCCCCAGGCCCTGGGCGCGGACTAAATCGCCCGCAAAGTGCGCACGAGTTCGGTCACCTGTCGCGCGGGGCCCGTCAAGACCAGGACTTCCGTCCCGCTGAGCTCGACCCCCCAGCTGTCAGCGAGTTGACGCAGGGAGGACTCTCGAGCAGTGGACCCGGGCGACGCATGAACGGTCGTCACGAACTCCGCGTCCGCGATGGCCCCGTCGAGCAGGAGATCGCTGTCCACGCGCGTGGCTTGCCCCGAGCGGACTCTCTCTCGAGACAGGATGGTGTCCCCACCCGGACCCGAGACCACGACCAGGCCTGCCCAAAGCAGCAAACCGTGGGTCGTGTTCTCGAGCTGGGAAAGAGGCAGAGTCAGGGAGTCGTTCAGCCCCAAGGGCTGGAGAGCTGCCGCTGCAGCCTCTGTGTCCCAGAGGATTTCCGGAGTTCCAGCTCCCGCGAGTGAATCACCCCACAGTCCAACGACATCGCCCAGGGTCGCGTCAGCCGGCACGATCACCACGGCGGGCCCCGAACCGAGCGACATGCACGAGCTGCCTAGGACAAGACACGCACAGGCTGCGAATAAGGTGGCTGAGCGCACGGATCAGACTCCACTCGTTCCGGGCCGACCAGCGCCCTGAAGGGCTCGGGCCTGGCGGGCTTGCGCTTGGCGAGCAGCCTCAGCCTGCTGGGCATGGGCCGCCTGGATCGCAGCTAGCGTGTTGTGGAGCTCCAGGAGCGCCGGACCGGAAGCGGTCAACACGATCGATGACTGACTCGTTGACAGCACCATGGTCGTGTTCGGGTCGGCGACCATCTGGCGCATGGAGTTGGCGACCTGGCGCGCATCCACTCCTTCCAACTGGACAACCGTGGTGAAGAACATGGCCGGGTGCGCAGCGGCCTTCGAGACCTCGTCCGAAGCAATCAGCCGCGCAGCGCTCTTGATGGTCTGCCGTGCGCGCGAGTAGAACGACTTCACTGCAAACAGACGCGGTTGGGTGTGAGTCAGGACCTCCAGCGCGAAACCCTGAGAAGCGAGCATGTGTTCAAAAGTCACTTGCACGCGGTCCGGTGCGATAGCGAGTTTCTCGCCAGGCTGGCTGGAGATCTTGGTGTTCTGCGCGATGTTGCGAGTTTCCTCGTCCATCACACAAAACTGCCCCGTGGCTGCGCTGTACAACGCAATCAAGTCCCCAATCGATGCATCCTCGGAGGAACCGGTCACGGCGGGAATCACGAGAGCATCCTCCGGGATCGGAAAGCTCAGGAAGTCCCCTGCGCGGGCAGGAGATGCAGAAACGGCTACAGCGGCCAAACATGCGAGAGTCAGTTGTGAGAACTTCATTAGGGTTCCTCGGGGAGTCAGGTTCAGGGAATGCGCCGGTTGGCGCGCACTCTGACGACGAACCCGCGCAACGTATTCCCGGGGAACCCGAACCCTGTGTTCAACGCGGGTCTTGTCGCCGCCAGTAGCCCCTGCACGGGGCTGGACCGAGTGCCGGGCGCCGTCCGAAGAAACCCAAACCTCCACGGCCAGCAAGGAGGCTTGAGAGCAGGGCTAGAACGCCGCGATCGTGCGCAAGAGTTCCTTGAGTCGTCCCGCAGCTCCAGTCAGGACCAGTTCCTCCCTGCCGGAGCACTTGACGTCCATGGCCGTGGCCAAGTTGATGATGCCCGCGTAGGCGGTCCCTTCACCGGGGCAGGTGCGGGTAACCGTCACATACGCCGCGTCAGCTAACTCTCCGTCCAAGAGCGAATCGGAGTCCACCCGGACGCCCTGGTCAGAGTGGGCCAGGTGCACGAGATAGAGGGTCTTCTCGGCCGGCCCGGTGACGACAACCAGGTCCGCCCACAGCAACAGGGCGTGGGCCACGCGCGGGACACTGCTGACCTGCAGAACCATCGGCTCCGAGAGTCCCAAGGATCTACCCGCAACGTGCTCGGCTTCCGAGTCCCATACCAGCCCTTTGGGCAGGGTGTCAGGTGCTTGCTCCATCCACAGCGAAACCATGTCCCCCACCGTCGCCTCTGCTGGCAGCACCACGCTGTCCGACACAGGGGGACGGGACTCACATCCCACAACAAAGGTGAAGCACGCGACCACCGCAATCACGGAATAGGGGCGCACGGTATCAGTCTCCCTCCTCGTCCGTACCCCCCGCGTCAGAGGGGAGCTTGTCCTGAGCGCTGGCGGCGGCCTCGTCGGCACGCTGCTTCTCCGCTCGGATCTCCCTCAGCAGGGCCTGAAGCTCGCGCAGATGAGGACCCGAAGCAGTCAAGACCACGGACGGCAGTTCGCCCGCAGGCAGTATGGAAGCGGCCATGGGATCGGGGAACATGGCACGCAACGCATTGGTGACCTGCCTGGTATTCACTCCGGGAAGGTGAATCACCGTATTGAAGTACATGGCCGGATGCTTGGCCGCCTCTTCGATTTGGCTCTCAGTAATGAACTTCGCGCCAGCCTTGACTCGCGCCCGTCGGCTCGAATTGAGTGATTGTATTCCAATGAGCCGTGGCTCGGCCGTGGACAGCAGGTCGAGGACAAATCCATGGGATGCAAGTATGTGCTCGAAGGTGACCTGCAGCTGATCGGGAGGGATGCTCAGTTCCTTGCTCTTCGCGCTGGAGATTTTGTAGGAGTGCGCGTAACTGCGGGTCTCCTCGTCCATGATGCAGTACTGCCCGGTCGCCTCGCTGTAGCTCTCTATCAGATCCGCGACGGTGGCATCCTCGAACGTACCCGTCATGGCGGGCAGCAAGAACGGCCCATTGGGCACGGGAAAACTCAAGAAGTCCTCGGCAGGCTTGGCAGGCTTGGCGAAAGCCGCCGTAGCCACGCAGACGAGAGTCAGAGTGAGAATCTTCATTGGGTCACCTTGGAGACTGGTGTGGGGAACACTCGGCTGGGCGTGCGCTATGCACGGGCCCCGAACAGGTGCTCCCGGTTATCCGGAGGCAGCACGCCCCGTACTGTAGCCATAATCCACAGGAACCACGTCAGCAAGGTCCGGTTCAGGGCTGGATCAAGGCCCGGATGCTACGATGAAAGATGCGATGAGTTTCCCCGCTCGCCTATTGGCACTGGCGTCTCTAGCTGCCGTTCTGATAGCTGGCCTCTGGCTGCTTGCCCGCGATTCCGGTCCGCTCGAGACCGTTCCGCACCAGCCAACACTGGCCGGCCTGGGAGAGGATTCCGAGGTACCGACGCTGGCCGTCCCCGAAGCAGACCGAGACGCCACTCAACCGGCCCGTTCGGTCGCGCCTCCGCGCGCCTCCGAAGAAAAAACCCTGGTCATCCCCGACGACGCCATCTGGATCAACGGCCGAGTGATCTTCCCACCCGGAACTCCCTCCGACGAAGAAGTGCGCATCGTGGCCCGTGGAAGATCATTCCCCGGTACGAACAGGCGCCGCACCCATGAAGTCGATGCCAACCCCGATGGGTCCTTTCGAGTTGCGTTTGCACCCGGAACACTGACTGGATCCGTCTGGCTCGAAGCGCATTACCTCTATGTCAGCGGTGACTTCCAGTTCGACGCCCAAGACCCCCCGGAACAGATCCTGCTGGAACCCGAGGTGGGTGGTCGCCTGTTGGTCACCGTGACCTTACCTCTAGGTTCGCCGCCCGGAGACCTAGATGGAATTGGCATGCGAGCAATGATCCTGGATTCAAGCCGCAACATGACCTACCACGCGAGGGCGGTCAACGAGCACGAGGGCAGTGTCTTCGAACTTCCTGCTCTGGCCCCAGGCCATTCGGTGTTGGTGTCCGTGTCCTCCCCGTTCGATACGGACAACGACATAGAAGTTGAGGGTTTGCGGGCCCGAGAGACGCGGGAGATCTCCCTGACACTGAAAGCCGGTGTACATCTCACTGGCTTGATCATCGATGAGAGCGGAACCCCGCTGAGGGGAGCAAGGGTATACGGACAGACAGTCATCGCGACCATGGGGAGTGACCCTCTCTACGAGAGCGTCAAGACGCAGTCGAATGCAGACGGCCGGTTTAGCTTTCGTGGCGTCAAGCCCGGCAAGATCATTGTCCATGCGATTCACAAGGGGCACACAACCGCCAGTCTTGAGCTGGGCGTTCTGCAAGATGGCATGGAACGACTAGATCTTGTGCTCTCACTCACCCGGGGCACGACCGTCGCGGGACGGGTCGAGGATGATCGAGGGACGCCACTTGAGAAATTCCGTGTTGTCCTCAGTGAGAGCCGATTGGGCAACGAGAGTGCCTTTGACAAGTTGAGGCACAGAGATGTTGCCCGGTCTTTCAAGTCCACAGACGGGACTTTTGAGCTCGAGGATGTCCCCCCGGGCAGCTGGGATGCGGTGGCGACGGCCGGCGGCCACACACCTATGAAAGCCGTGCGAGTCGACGTGCCTCACTCGGGTGATCTGGTTCTGGCCGTCAAACGTGATGCCACCGTCAGCGGAGTCGTTGTCGACCCGGAGGGGCGGCCGGTGGAACGAGCTACGGTGGAAGCTCAAAGGAGGTTGGGGCGATCGCTCCGAGTCGGAACAAGATTGAGGCGACGTTCTAAAGCAGATGGTTCGTTTCGATTAACTCTGACTTCGGGGACCCACGAATTGCATGCCAGCCATGCTGGATATGCCGACAGCGACACCCTCACGCTGGATGTGCAGCCTGGAGAGCAGCGCAAAGGGCTGCTGCTCACCCTACGACACCCGGCCAGCATCTCAGGCACGATCAGTTCTTCCGAGGGGAATCTGGCGGACCGGCGCGTGGAACTGTTCCACCCAGATGGGTCGTACCTGACCTCGGTAAGGCCTGACGAGAACAGGCGTTTTGAACTCCAGGGCCTAGAGCCTGGGGACTACCAAGTCGTCCTATCCAAGTTCACGGTAATCACCCGAGAGGACGGTTTCACACTTGAATCCTCAGCTCGCGATTGGCCGCCGTCACAACCCTCTGTTGTCCTCGCTTTGGAAGCGGGCCAAACACTAGAGATCACCCTGGGCGGGACCGGGGATGTATCGGATCGCTGAGACTCGGATCGAACTGGGGACAACGATCGGAGGCGCCTCCAGCATTCAGTCTGCCGGCATGCAAAGGGCTACCCACATTCCCTCCAGGTCCTACACGCCCCAGACTTGGTCACCGACGTTAGTATCCGAGGTGCTATGGAAAATCCCTCTCGCCTGCTGGCGCTGGCCACCGTTGCGCTCGCCTTGACCGGCGGGATCTGGCTCATCTCTCGTGATTCCGGTGTGGCTGAGTCCGTCCCGACATTGCCCGCGGCTTCTGACCCATTGGAAGATGTCGAAGTCGCGGAACTGGTTGAGCCAGTGGTAATTTCACAAGAGGCGCCGAAGGCTCCAGAGACGGCGCGGCATGAGGTTCCGGAGCGTGCGTCGGTTGAGAAGCAGCTCGTAGTTCCGGATGACGCCATCTGGGTCGAAGGGCGCGTGATCTTTCCGCCGATGACACCACTGGATGAGACGGTGAAGGTCATCGCCCGCGGTCGGCCCTTTCCGGGAACGGACAAACAACGCAAACACTCCGTTGAGGTGGATCGCAGCGGGGCGTTTCGGGTGGCCTTTGCGCCCGGGACCAAGACTGGGTGGATCAGGCTCGACGCGCACTACCTCTATCTCGAACAGACTCTCAAGTTGAACTCGAAGGAGCTGCCCGACGAAGTGCTGCTTGAACCCAAGGTGGGCGCCCGATTGCTCGTCAATGTGATCTTGCCACCCGGGGAAACGGTAGAGCACCTGGAAGAGGTCAACGTCCATGGTTACGTGAGCGAACCGAGTAGCACGGCGATCACCCCAACCGCCGGGACTCAGCAGGACGATGGTGTTTTTGAAATTCCTGCCTTGCGTCCTGGCAAACGCATGTCTGTGGGCACGGTTTCCGAGAGATACTGCGACGAAGACAAGGAACTCAGCTCGTTGCAGGCGGGGGAAACCCGCGCGCTCGAACTCACGCTGACCGCCGGCGTGAAGCTGGCGGGGTTGATTACAAACGAGGCCAATGAGGCCTTGGGTGGCGCCTTGGTGGTCTGTGAGTCCACGCGCTCCACGGGCACCAACGGTAGCTCGACAAACTACGGCCAGGCCAAGGCGGACGACGAGGGGCGGTTCGAGATGCTCGGCATTGAACCCGGTGAGATCAGCCTGCACGTCACCCATGACGGCCTCGATGGAGAGAAACTGGACTTCGGCCTGCTGCAGGATGGCGAGGTGCGCGAAGATCTCCTCGTCCGCCTGGGTCAGGGACGTGTCATCAAGGGCATCGTGCGCTGGCCTGATGGAAGCCCGGCCGTCAAAGCCCGGGTAACGGTGAAACAGGATCCTGATGATGACGAGGACGACGGGTTCTTCACAGGCAACAGGGGTACGACGTCTGTTCGCACCAACGACGAAGGGCGATTCGTCGTCGCCGGTCTGGGCGCGAAGACCTGTGAGGTTTCCGCGGGTGCGAAGCCCGAGCGCAAGGAAGAGGAAGGTCTGAGCCTGCTCGAGCGTCGACGCGCGCGGCAAGGCAGCCGCAAGAGTCCCGAATGGCGCGCCTCCCTTGCAGACATCGCGCCCGGTAGCATCAACCTCAATCTGACCCTGCAGAGCGGAGGGTCCGTGTCCGGCATCGTGCTGGATGACACAGGCAAGCCGCTTGAGAGATTCACGGTCACGGTCAGGAAGGCTGGCACTGGGGGAGCCTATGGAGCGGATCGCTCACCGGGCAGCTCCGTGACGAACACGTTCAAGACTGCAGACGGCCGCTTCGTCCTGGAGGGGGTCCAAGACGGCGCCTGGGTCGCCGAAGTCGTGGCGAAGGGACACACGAAAGCCGGAAGCAAAGCGGTGAGCGTGCCTCAAACGGGGGACCTGGCTCTGGTGGCGAATCGCAACGCCCTGGTCACCGGAGTCGTCGTCGGTCCCGGTGGGCGCCCGATTGAGGGGGCTCAAGTCACGGCGGACGAAAACCACCTTCGGGTGTGGAGCACGACCTTTGGTGACGGGGAGGCCCAGTCTGACGAAGAGGGTGAGTTTGAACTCAACCTAGCCCCAGGCAAGTACGCACTGCACGCCGAGCTTGGAGGATTCGGGGAGAGTGTGGAAACTCCCGTGACACTGGCCGCCGGTACGCATCAGGCGGGGCTCGTCGTCAGGCTGCGTCGCGCCGGAAAGTTATTGGGTGTGCTCGACTCGTCTGCTGGCCGACAAGCTGGGCGCAGGGTCAGTCTGAACATGAGTGATGGTCGCTACTGGGAGTCCACGACAACGGATGACAAGGGCGGGTTCGAATTCCGCGACTTGACCCCGGGTAATTACGAGGTCTCGCTCGAAGAAGAGGACGATGGGCAATTCAGCCAGGGAGTGACGACCAGCGTTCGAGATTACAACGATCTGACCCGCGTGCCCTCCATCACCTTTGCATTGAGCGAAGGAGAGGTGCGCAACGTGGTGTTGGGTGCGACCACGGTCGACACGATCCGGGTCTCGGGCCGCGTGACAGCTGGAGGCGAACCCGTGGGAGACGTCGGTCTGACATGGAAGGCACTCTCCAACTATGAGGAGTTCCGTTGCAAGACGGATGCGGAGGGGCGCTATGAGCTTGAGATCCGGGGAGCCGGCGTCTACTCGGTGAGCCTTGGCCGTGGATGGCAGCGCGGTGACGCGTTCCAAACCGAACTCCCCCAAGGGTCCAAGCTATTCGAATACGACATGCAACTGCCCCTGGCCCGCGTGTCCGGACGATTGATCGGACCGGACGGGAACCCCATGGGCAAGGCTCCGGTGAGGCTCTCGTCCCAGGTCCCCCACGCTAGTGAGGAGTACTCCGCAGCGAGTGATGAGGACGGCAACTTCCTCTTCGAGTTCGTCTCCCCAGGCACATACACGCTCGCAGCGAGTGACATGTACATGAGTTGGATGGAAAAGGATGCGCGTTTCGGCCGTACGGTTCTGCGCGATCTGTTGGTTACGGACTCGGGCCTAGACAACTTGGAGCTGCGCCTACCCGAACCCTCCACCATCGAGGGCACTATCAGCCTCCCCGATGGCTCGATTGCTGAGAGTTGCAGCATCTCGATCACCGATGGGGCTGGGCGAGAACTTGGGGATGTCTCCGGTACCTGGACCGACGACAGCGGACACTATTCGCTGCGTGGCCTCTCCTCTGGAACCTTCTTGATTACGGCCCGGTCCAGAGAGGGATCCAGTGAGAAGCATGAGGTGCGACTGACCTCGGGGTCGACCTACAACCTGGACCTGGTCCTGGTCCTGAACTAGCTCAGCCCGTCGCGGGATAGACTCAGAGTACCTGGGAGTCCCGTGGGCGCAGCTTTGGGGGCGATACAGTGTGCGACACCGTGTGCAGCGCGCTCATGGCGCGCTGGACTCCACCCTTGACCACATGGGTGAACTCTTGGGCAGCACCGCGCACGACGAAACCGCCGACACTGGGCCGTGAGACCTCGATGGGTCGGCAGACGTTCATCGTCCACAGACCGACGCGCACGACAAGCGTCGCCGTGACAAGGCCCTGGCCCGCTGCGGCGGCCAGAGATCCCACGCGGGTGGAAAGTGCGTCGGCTGCGTGCTGGCTGAGATCGGCCCCGAGGGCTGCGATGGAGACCTCGCGCAAGAGATGCGCCGTACCCACGAAACCAGGGCGCGCTCCGTGCATGGTCGCCACCCGGCGTGCAAGTCGCACGGAGAACCACAGGGTCAAGACACCGTCGAGCAGGGGCAATGAGAGGAAACTCGACGCCACACCCAGTTTCAGGGCGCTGCGCCGGATCTCCTGTTCGATCCGTTCGTCGAGGACGGGCAAGAGATGGGTCTCCAGCACTTCCCGAACCTGGGCCACGTACTGCGTGCCCACGAGGGCCTTGCGAGTCAACTGCAGGGCGTGCTCGAGCGGCTGCCCGTGCACCTTCTCCAGGTCGCCAAGCCAGCGCTCGACGGCCTGCATGGAAACCGGATCAAGGCGACCCTCGCGGCGGAGGGTCTGTCTTAGGTTCCCCACCCGCCGCACGCGAAAATAGCCCATGGCCTCTGTGCCAAGGAGCCACATGCCTCCGACCGCCACTAGCCCAAGGGCAGTGAACGCGGCCTCCCGCATCGGGCTCCCCCACTCTGCTGCCCGCTGCACCCATTCAGTCGTCTCCCCCAAGAGCACGACCACCATGAGCAAGCACAAACCGGCCCCGAGCAAGGGCAACGGACGCAGGAGAGAGCGACGGGAGAAGGACATGGGCCTGCCCATGTATTGGGCAAACTCCAGCCGTGATTTCAGTCTCGGGCGCCTCTTATTGAGGATCGGACCCTGAGACCTCGTCCAGCTTGGCCACCGGGTCAGGCATGAGGCTCAGAAGGGCCTCCCTGGCGTGGGCAGGCAGGGGCGCGGCCAGGGCGCGCAACAGTTGTTCGAGGCCCAGCTCGGTGGCCCCGCGGTCGAACAGATCGAGAGCTCGGCTGGCGTGCAACACGCTGCCCAGGGGAATTTGCTCCCGAGCGGGTGTAGCGGCCACAACTTCGATCCAAGACTGACCCAAGAACTGAGCTCGGACGCGGCCGACGACGACGAAGCGCTCGTGAGGTGTTGCTTTGGCGAGCAAGCGCTCGGCGAAGCTCCCGCGTTTCACAAAATAGCGGGCGGCGGGATTGTCGTAGTCCGATCGAATCCAGGGCAGTTGATTGTCTGACCAGGCGCGTACAGCTATGTGCGTTCGCTTGGAGAAGGGCAGGCAATAGGGATTCCAATCTTGCTCCAGGGAGTGGAACTGGAATGCGAGCTGCAGGTCCCCTTGCATGGGCTGGGCGCGCTGGGCGTTGACTTCTTCCCAGGTTACGTGCCGGGCCTGGGGTGTGGCCGCGGCCGCCACCAAGAGCGAGCTCAGACCGGTGCCCAGCACCTGAGCGAATTCGGGGGACAGGAGGAACATGGAACTTTTTTCGACCGTTCCGCTCCAGACCTTGAGCACGGCCTGATGGGCACGCGGGGCGGGCCTTGCTAGCATCACGCCCAGTCTTGTTTGCCCGTCAGCCACGTAAATCTGGAGACCTGCCTGTGAAGAAAGCCGTCGTATTGGGAGGTGGGATGGTGGGTTCGGTCATGGCGACCGACCTGGCCCAGTCAGGGGAGTTCGAAGTCACCCTCGTGGACCTCAGCGCCGCCAACCTCGAGCGGGCCAGGGGCCGTTGTCCGTCTCTGCTGACTCGCCAAGCCGACCTTTCCGATGCGCGGACGATCACGTCCATCGCCTCTGAGCACGATGTGGTGTGTGGAGCGTTGGCCAGCCACTTGGGTCTCTCCGCTTTGGAAGCGGTGATCGCAGCCGGCAAGCCCTACGCGGACATCTCGTTCATGGCGGAGGATGCGCTGCAGCTCGACGAGATGGCCAAGGCCAAGGGTGTCACCGCGGTTGTTGATTGCGGCGTCGCCCCAGGCATGAGCAACATGCAGGCGGGTTGGGGTTACGCCGACCTCGATCGTTGTGACCGGATCGAAATCCTGGTGGGAGGTCTGCCTCGCAAGCGGGAGTGGCCCTTCGAGTACAAGGCGGGCTTTGCCCCCGCGGATGTCATTGAGGAATACACTCGTGAGAGTCGCATCGTCGAGGGTGGCAAGACCGTTCTGCGTCCGGCCCTCAGCGAACCAGAACTGATGGAATTCGAGGGCGTGGGAACCCTCGAGGCGTTCAACACCGATGGGCTACGCAGCCTGGCTGACACGCTCGATGTGCCCAACATGATCGAGCGCACCCTGCGCTACCCCGGTCACATTGAACTCATGCGCGTCTTCCGGGAGACAGGTCTATTCAGCAAGGAGCCCATCGATGTGGGTGGAGTCAGTGTCAGGCCCTTGGATGTAACCAGTGCTCTACTGTTCCCCAAGTGGACCTACGAGGACGGTGAAGAAGACCTGACGGTCATGCGCGTGACGTGTGAGGGCATAAAGGACGGGCGGCCCCTGCGACATTGCTTTGAGTTGCTCGATTTCTACTCAACCGATGCGCAGGCCACGTCCATGTCACGCACGACGGCCTTGCCCTGTGCAATCGTCGCGCGCTTGCTGCTAGAAGGCGGGTTCTCGGAGCCTGGAGTGTTTGCGCCTGAAGCTCTGGGACAAGAACCCGGAATCCTGGAACAGGTGCACAGCGCCCTGCGAGAACGAGGTGTGCTGTTTCGGCACAGCCAGTCCTGATTTTGGGACTCGGAATATTGCCCAGGGGCTAGTCAGAGCTCACGCACGCGCCTACCCTTTTCGCCGTCGAACGCCTGTTTGCGATCGACGCGCGCAGCAGAATCCGCCGTGCCCCCTGGGCGCGGACGCGAATCGCGCCTCTCCGTAACTGACTTGTTCCTGCTGGATGGGTTGGTCCCGGTGCCTCAATCACCGGTACACGACACACTTCAGGACTTCAGTCAACATGACAGAAAAACGACCCGCTGGGTCGAAGAACGCCTTTGCGTCCTTCGGTCTGAGCAAGAATTTGATACGCGCCGTCAGCGATGCCGGCTTCGTCGACGCCCGGCCCATTCAGGCCAAGACAATTCCGCAGGTGCTCAAGGGACGCGATGTGCTCGGCCTGGCGCAGACAGGCACGGGCAAGACAGCCGCTTTCGCCCTGCCCATCATCGAACGCTTGGTAGCCAGCAAGGGCAGCAACCCGCGAGCGCTGGTCATCGCCCCCACCCGCGAGCTGGCCCTGCAAATCCACGGGGATTTCCAAATGCTCGGCAAGTACACAAACATCCGCTCCACGACGATCTTCGGTGGGGTAAGCGCTGTGCCCCAGAAACGCGCCCTACGCAGCCGACCCGACGTCATCGTCGCTTGCCCGGGTCGTCTGCTGGATCTGATGGGCAGCAAGGATGTGCGTCTCGACGGGCTGGAAGTGCTCGTCTTGGACGAGGCCGACCATATGCTCGATATGGGCTTCCTACCGGACATCAAGCGCATCCTGCAGCGCTTGCCCCAGCCCCGGCAAAACCTGCTGTTCTCGGCCACGATGCCGCGCGAGATCCGCAGCCTGACCAATGGTCTGCTGCACAATCCGCACGTGGTTGAGCTTGCCATTACTGCGCCTGCAGAGACGATCGAACACGCGCTCTACCCCGTGGAGCAGAGCCGCAAGACGGGACTCTTGATGCACTTGCTGCACCAACAGGACTTCACTTCGGCGATCGTATTCCTGCGCACCAAGCACCGCACGAAGCGCCTGGCGCGCGATCTGGAGCGATCGGGTGTGAATGCGATCGCCTTGCAGGGCAACATGAGCCAAGGTGCGCGCCAGCGGGCGATGCAGGGGTTCCGCGAAGGACGCTACAAGGTGCTGGTGGCTACCGATATTGCCGCGCGCGGTATTGACGTGGCTGGAGTGAGCCACGTGATCAACTACGACGTGCCCAACACACCGGATGCGTACACCCACCGCATTGGCCGCACGGGCCGCGCTGAACAGAGTGGCAAGGCCTGCACGTTTGTGACCAACGATGACTTCGCCGGCGTTCGAGCGATCGAACGCAAGCTGAAGATGAGTATCCCGCGAGTGGACTTGAAGGACTTCGCTGGTGGAGTAAGGGAAGGCTACAGCGGGCGCCCCCAACGCCAGCGCAACTCCGGCGGCGGGAGCAAGAAACCCCACAGGCCGCGCAAGCCTGGTGGAACACTGTCAGGGGGAGGAGAGGCTCGGGCCGCGAGCAAGAGCCCCGAGCCGCTTGCCCCCCGTGAGAGTTTCGGGGCCGGGCTCGGCAGCCCTCCAGCCAATGCGGGGGGTAAGCCCAAACACAAGCTCTCGAAAGCTGGCAAGCGCCGCAGGCGAATGCAGTCCGGAACAGGTGCAGGCTCGCGGCGCGGCGGACAGGGCGGGCGCAGACAGCGCGGCTAGTGTGAGCCCGGGGCCAGCCCGGGATGAGAAACATGTGGGGCCTCCCGGGCCAAAGCGCGTACCTTGCTCGACAAGGAGCTCTCCCATGTCACAGCCTATGGCCCTCAGTCGTCGTCAATTTGTCAGCGCGGTCGCCGCCACACCGGCGCTGTGGCCCGCACCCGTTTGGGTCCGTCGGCCTGAGCCCGTTCACTTGGGAGTCATCGGCATCGGCATTCGGGGGCGCAATTTGATGAACGGCGCGTTCCTGGCCCAGGAGGGCTTCCGCGTTGTCGCGGTGTGTGATGTGGACACCGACCGGCGCGAGGACGGCAAGCGCCGGGTGGATGAGCGCTACGGGAACACCGACTGTACCGCGTTCCTCGACCATCGCGAGATGCTGCAGATGCCCGGGTTGGATGCTGTGGTCATTGCCACTCCCGACCACTGGCACGCGAATCAGATCATCGACGCCGCCGTGGCGGGCAAGGACATCTATTGTGAGAAGCCTCTAACGCGCACCCTGCGCGAGGCCCAAACGGTCATTCAAGTCGTGCGCAAACACGGATGCGTGTTTCAGACGGGCAGCCAGCAACGCAGTGAATACGGCAAGCGCTTCGTCGATGCTTGCGACCACGTGCGCAACGGACACTTGGGGAGAGTCCTGACGGTCACGGTAGGTGTTGGTGACCCAGCTCGGGCCTGCGATCTGGGTGCGGAAGCCGCGCAGCCCGGTCTCGACTGGGATCGCTGGCAAGGACCGGTGCCCGAACGGCCCTACAACGAAGTACTCAGCCCACGCGGGGTGCACACTCACTACCCACGCTGGCGTGACTACCAGGAGTATGCGGGCGGTGGACTGGCAGACATGGGCGCACACCACATCGACATCGCACAGTGGGGCCTGCAGCGAGACGGGTCGGGACCAGTGCGTGTCGTGCCACCGATGGATTCTTCGGCCCTGCGCGGGGCCGCCGTGGTCTACGACGATGGCACACGCTTGATCCACGGAGGTCCCAACGGCACGACATTTATTGGTGAAGAGGGCCTGCTGCAGGTCGATCGTGGACGCATCTCCAGCGTTCCGGCAAATATTCTCGAACGGGAATTCGAGCAGGGCGACGCGCTTCTGCGGCGACCTGACAATCATGCGGCGGATTGGCTCGAGTGCATGCACTCGAGGGGCAAGCCCCTATGCGATGTGGAGGTGGGTGCTGGAAGTGCCGCGATTTGCCACCTCATGAACCTCGCTTATCGACACCGCAGGGAGTTGCGTTGGGACCCAACGACGTGGCGCTTTGTGGACGCCAAGGGTTCAGACTCAGATCTGCCTGAGAACGACTGGCTCGATTCGCCTCGCCGGGACGGGTATGCCCTACCGCCGGTCTGACTAACGCGCCGCGCGCGTGAGAGTCACTGTGCGCCCACTGTGCGCAACGCTCCACCCCCCACGCCTGAAGGCTGGGGTGGCAAGTGAGAGGTAGTGAGCAGGATCGGAGTTCGTGAAAACTAGATGCCAGAGCTCCTGATTCGGCTCACCATCTTCGGCGCGGAACAGGTAGTGGCGGTCCACTTCGAGTTCGGGGCCGATGCTGGCGGCCAATTCGCGGGTGCCCTCGTCTTCGACCAGCAACCAGCGCAACTCGAACTCTCCCCAAGCGGAGCTCTTGAGAATCTCACCCTCGGGTAGGGCGAGGCCCAAGGCGGCGAAAGTCTCCTCGGCGGTGACCGCCGGTGTAGGCAGCCCGTAGCGCTCGGGATGGTAGAGCTGCGCGGTCGCCTGAGGCGGCGACTTCCAGATCTTGTCGATCGCCTCCCAGCCGCCGCTGTCACGCAGAGTGCGCACAAACTCCAGGCCCGTGCCGTAGTGGAACAATTTTTCAAAACGCGCGCGTTCCATCGGACCCGTCTGCGGGATCTTCGCATGCTGCGCAAAGTCGTAGTGCATCAAGTCCGCCACCGCCAACATGGCTTCGCCCTCGATCAGAGACTGTAGAGCTCGGTTCTCGTCGGCCCCTTCGCAGGCCGCATGCAGGGCGGACAGGTCCCAGTTCTGATCTTGCAAGGCGTGGAAGATCTCGTGCAGCTGCACACCTCGAGTGAAGTCCGCACCCTTGCCCTCCTTGCCCATGACGACAACCAGGCGCTTGGTCCGTGATTCGTACCATCCTCCCAGGCTCGCGTCCGGCACGTCTTCTGCGTTGACAAAATCGGGCACCACGGCCTCGCTGAACTTCAAACCGCGCCACTCTTCCAGTTCTCTCATGGCGCCCTCAACCGCATGACTCAGTTCGGTACGAAGGTCGGGTTCGGCCTGGCCTGCGCCGTGGGGCTGTGCTGCACCGGAAGTGTGATCGGGTTGCTTGGTCGGCCCAGTCTCCGGCTCAGGGTCGTCAAACACGCCGCGCAATGCGCGGGCCTTGCGAGCGTGAGCCTCCTCCAACATGTCGCGCACGGCGGGGTAGTCGATTACCTCCAGGGCGGCTGTAAAATCACTGATGGCCTCGTCGAAGTCCCGCGCTCCCATGTGAACGCCGCCGCGTTCAGCAAGGAAGATGACTTGGTTCATCTTGCTGGGCGAGAGGCGCAGAAGCATGCTGTAGGCTTCCACAGCGCGTTCTGTGTCTCCTATCTCGATGGCCTCGGCCGCAGCGATGCGCAGCTCCTTGGGGTCCTGAGTGAGAGGGGCGACATCCACACCTGTGCCCTCGAAGAGCACGTGCACGCAATGGTCCGCGCTGAGCCAATGCTCGGCCACGCGCGCCACATCAGCGGCCTGCACCTGGGTCACTGCCGCGCCAAATCCAGCCAGAACATCCGTTTGATCGAAAGCGGCATGCCACGCCACGCGTGCCGCCAGAGCGAAGTAGGGCCGAGCTCTCAGGGGCTCATCTGAATAACGAGTGGAGAGGAGCATCTTGACCTGCTCCAGCGCGTTGGGGTCGAGACGACCGGCGCGGTAGCCATCAAGCAATGCCTGAACCTCCGCCGCGACTGCCTTCTCATCCTCAGCAGTGGTCGACCAGCCAATCTGCAAGAAGTCTTCATCCACTCGACCGCCGAGGCTCACAGACAGCGGGACACCGCAGTCGAGCTCTTCTTGGCCAAGCAAGCCGGCCAGCACTTCGAGGGCGGGACGGTCGGCGTGGCTCATCGCGGGTGTCATCCAGCAAGCCACCTGCCTGTCGCGGGCCAAGTCGGAGTGGATGGTTTCGGCGCGTTGGGCCGCGGGGATCGACTCGCCTGGCAGCACCTCATCCGCCCCCCGGGCGAGCGGGCCGAAGGCCGTTTCGATCCTGTCTAGCACGGAGTTGGGATCCTCAGGACCTACGACAACGACTGCGACGCGATTGGGTCGATAGTGGGTGTTGTAGAAGCTGCGGATGTCCTCGACGCCTAGGTGAATCGCCCGCGTGTGGCCATCGCGATCGCGTAGACCATAACGGTAGGGGTGGCGAGTGAAGACGACGGACTCCAGCTGTTGGGAGCGACCCTCGGACGGTTGATAGGAATGCGTCTCCTCAATTATCAATCGCTCTCGTTCATGCAAAGTCGGTGCGGGATCGAGAGAGAGATTCCGCAACCTGTCGGCCTCCATGACCAAGACTTGCTCTAGCTTTGCCGCGGGGAACTCGTGGTCGTAGTACATGGTGTAGTCATCGCGGGTAAACGCATTGGACTCACCACCCCAGCCCTTGATCGTGCCCTCGTGCACATCCGTCCCGGTCGTCGGCGTTCCCGCGAACATGGCGTGCTCGGTGAGGTGCGCCAGGCCCGTCGTTTCCGCAGTCTCGTTACGGTTCCCGGCGGCAATCGCCATGAAAACGCTCGCACGCTGGCCCTCGTCCCGAATGGCGAGGGCTTGCAACCCGTTGGCCAATTCGCGCCGCACGAAAACGTGCTCCCCTATCACCAGGACATGCGAGTCCTCTTGGACTCCCAGGGCCGCGGGGGACAGAACGACAAGGCAGGAAACCAGAAGCGATGACCAGGAAACACTCATGCCGGGAGGGATAGGATGAAATGAAGTCGACTCTATTCGGCCCGCAAGGCGTCAATCGGGTTCATGAGCGACGCGCGCCGAGCGGGCAGGATACCTGAGATCAGCCCGGTCAGCAGGCTGACAACCAGGGCCGCAACGATGTACTCGGGAGGGGTGCCTAGGGGCAGCGAGGGGACGAAGGCCGTGATCAGCGAGACCGACCCCAGGCCCAATCCCACTCCCAGGGCTCCCCCCACGAATCCCAGAACCACTGCTTCGGTCATGAACAGCCGCTGCACCGATCCCGACGTCGCACCGATGGCCTTGAGCAACCCGATCTCGTGCACGCGTTCGCCCACGGAGATCCACATCATGGTCATGATGCCCACGGCACCGACCAAGAGTGAGATTCCACCAATCGCGCCCACAGCAATTGTGATCATGTTCATCACATTCCCGAACACGTCGAGCATGGCCTCCTGGGTATTGAGGGTGTAGTCCTCGCGGCCAGCGTGGCGTTCGGTCAGCACGGCCTTCACGTTGGCCACCACCTGCTCGGTGGGCAAAGACTCGGAGTACTCCACGTCGATCTCGAACAGGTCCACGCGATTGAATATGGACATGGCCGTTGCGACCGGCATGTAGGCCACATCGTCCAAGTCCACACCCAGGATCTGACCCTTGGGTGCCATGACACCGATCACTCGCAGACGTCGGTCCGCGACGCGAACGAACTTGCCCAGTGGATTGTCTGTGCCGAAGATCTCGGTCTTCAGCTTGGGGCCCAAGACAGCAACCTGGGACTCGCGCTGAGAGTCCTGCTGGGGCAGAAACTCTCCAATCCCGACTTCGAACTGCCAGAGTTTGGGCATGTCGGAGGTCACGCCGTAGATGGCCACGCTGCGTGCGCGCCCCAGAGCCTCGACTCGACCCTGGCCCACAACCAGAGGAACAACGAGATCGACGCCCGCAACGCGTTTCAGGGCTTCGGCATCCTCCAGCGTGAGTTTCTGAGTCGTGCCGCCCATCAGGCCCGGGATGCCGAAGGTTTCGGACTTGCCGGGGTTGATCGCGATGATGTGCGTTCCGAACTGAGAGAACTGGTTCAAGATAAAGAGTCGAGTCCCCTCCCCAATCGACGTCAGCATCACGACCGATGCGATGCCGATAGCGATACCAAGCATGGAGAGCATCGACCGTTGTCGATGGCGGGCCAGAGCGCCGAAGGCCAGTGCGATGATGTCGCGCATGGTCGTTCGCACCTACTGGCGGAGAGCCGCTACGGGGTCCAAACGGGTTGCCTTGTTCGCCGGCAACACGCCAAAAATCAGCCCCACGCCAATGGACACCGTCAGGGCCGCAGCCACAGCCCAACCCGGGGGGGATGCGTCAAAATTAGGCAGGTAGATTCCCAAAGCGCGTGTCGCGCCCCAGGTGATCAACAATCCGAGCGCTCCCCCGACGGTGGAAATCAGCGCGGCCTCCCAGAGGAAGAGCCGCTTCACCTGCTGCCGTTCGGCGCCCAAGGCGCGGAGCAAACCCACCTCAGGTGTGCGCTCCGAGACCGTGACCAACATGACGTTCATGATCCCGATTCCGGCGACGATCAATGAGATACTCGCGATCCCGGCCAGAGCCAGGGTCAAGGCGCCCAGGATGGAACCGAGGGCACCGGCAACCGAGTCCTGGGTGATCACAGTGAAGTCCAGCTCCCCGTGGCGTTCGAACAACACCTGCTCAATCCTGTCCATGGCGCTTTGCATGTCCGCGTGTGCCCGAATCGGAATGATGATGCGAAAGAGACCGGGCTCGTCGTACATGGACATGGCCGTGGCAACAGGCACGAGACCCATCAATCCGATATCGAGGCCCACTTGCTGTCCGTGATCTGCCATCACGCCTATCACGCGCAGACGGCGATCTCCCACCCTCACTTTTTGCCCAAGGGGATTCTCGCCAGGGAAGAGCTCTGCCGCGAGTTCTGCGCCTAGGACGATGACTGAGCTAGAGCGGTTCCACTCCATCTCTGGCAGGTTCTCGCCCCTCTCCAAGTCCAACTCGCGAGCGGGAATGAACCCATCGGTTCCGCCGAGCACCAAGACCTGCTTGTGGCGTTCACGATTGGCGACGGTCTCGCTACCCATGGAGATCGGCACGACCAGCCGCGCTTGATGGACCTCGCGTTCAAGGGCGCGAGCGTCGGCCAGGGTCAGGTCGTTGGGGGCACCCCCCACGCCGGGGATCGTGCCGGCGGTCTCGGATCGGCCCGGCACGACGATGACCAGGTTGGTACCGAGGGACTTGAACTGAGTATTCACGTAGCGCCGGGCGCCTTCACCTAGGGACGTCAACAGGGCGACGGCTGAGACTCCGATGGCGATGCCAAGAAGACACAGACCAGTGCGCAGCCGGTGAAAGCTCAGAGCGTGGAGGGCGAAGCGCAGTTGGTCCAGGGAGCTCACGGGGACGACTGCTCCGCTTGAGAACCGAACAACTGTTCGAGGCTGACTACGTCCGAACCCTGCCACTCGCGCGCGATGCAGCCATCCCCGAGCACGACGACCCGTTCCGCCCGGCGCGCCACGGCCGGATCGTGGGTCACGACGACAAGAGTCAGACCCTCCCGATTCATGTTCCCGAGAAGGTCGAGCACTTGTGACCCGGATGCGGAGTCCAGATTGCCGGTGGGTTCATCAGCCAGCAGGACTCCGGGTCCCATGACGGTTGCGCGCGCGATAGCCACGCGCTGTCGCTGGCCACCGGACATTTCCGCGGGTCGATGATGCTTGCGCGGTCCAAGGCCCACCGCATCCAGTGCTGCCTCTGCCCGCTTCAGCCGCTCGCGTCGGGGCACACCAGCGAAGACCATGGGCAGAGCCACGTTTTCCACTGCGTCCAGTCGCGCAACGAGATGATAGGACTGGAAGACGAACCCAATGCTCTGCTGGCGCACCGCTGAGAGTTCGTCGTCAGTCAAGTCGGTGACATCGCGCCCATCGAAGTGATAGCGCCCCTTGGTGGCGCGATCGAGCAGACCGATCACATTCAGCAAGGTCGACTTGCCTGAGCCGGATGGACCCATGATGGCCACATGCTCCCCCTCTGTGACGGTCAGGTCTACTCCGGCCAGGGCATGCAAGACCTCCTCCCCCATCTGGTAGGTGCGCCAGATTCCCTCGAGCTCAATCACGGTTCTGACCTACTCGCCGGCCTGCTCGGCCAGTTGTGCCAGGGCACCGTCTGCAATGCCAGAAGACCCGAGAGTCGTGACGACGTGTTCGCCGACCTCCAGACCCGAGACAATCGAGGTCCAATTCCAATTGCGGAGCCCAACCTCCACCTTGCGTTCCACCAAGACTCCCTGTTCGAAGAGCAACACGCGCCCACCTTCCAAGAGGCAGGAGGTCGGAATGCGAACAATGTCTTCGGCGGTCGTGAGAATGACCTCCACGTCTGCCGAAGTGCCCGGCAAGAGACGGCCCGCAAACTCTTTGTCTTTGAGTTCAACCTCGATATCGAGGGTGCGGTTCTGCTTCTCCATATCGAGCACGTAGGGCGCAATGCGCACGACCTGCGCCTCGAACTCGCGGCCCTCAAACGGATCGATGGTGACGCGCACAGGCATTCCTACCTGAATCACGGCACTGTCCACCTCATCCATTGGCGCCCGGATGTAGATCGAAGTCGGATCGATCAAGTCGATGACCGACGGAATTGGGATCCCGGGCGGCGAGGGCGTGACAAACTCCCCAACCTCCACCTTCAGTTGTGCCAAAATCCCGGCAAAGGGCGCGTGCAGTTCACCCTGCAGAATGCGGGTCTCCATGAGGCTCTCTTGGGCGCGCGCCTCAACCACCATGGCTTCGCTGGTGGCCACCCCGAGCAGGGCTCTGTCGCGCTGACTGGTCAACTGGTCGAGCACGTCGTCTGAGATGAGGTTCTGCTCAAACAAGCGGGCATTGCGCTGTAGCTCACGCTCGGCGCGCTGGGCCACCAGCTGTGTCTCGGCCTGTCGGGCCAGTGCCACGCCGACCTGCCGCCGGGTGAGCTCCAATTGAGCTTCCTGGATGCTCCCGTCAAGGCGGAGAAGCAAGTCTCCCCGCTCGACGCGGTCTCCCTCGGCAAAGGGCAGCTCGATGACAAGTCCGCCGATTTCGGCCGAGACGTGGGCCCTGCGCCTGGCGGTGATTGTGCCCGCGCGGGTGTTGGTCACCGTGGACTCGACCACCCCGCGCGAAACCTCGTGTACCTCCACCGTCACCGGTTTGGGTTTCAACACGGTGCCCTTGGCGGCGAACCACCCTGCAATCAGCAGGGCGAGAACGAGCAGGCGAATGGTCCAGCGCTTCATGACAACGCAGGGAGAATAGGGCCTGCCTGCAAGTCTCACCACCTCGCAAAGCGGCTAATCGATGACCACCACAGACCCGAACGGTGGCCCGGGCCAAGAACGCACTCGTTGCGCCTATTCCCGTGTGTTTCCCGTGTCGCTTCGACCCGTGGCCCGCAGGTACCAAAGGGCCGTATTGCCGTAGACGCGCGGTTCAGGTGTGTCCCCACAGCAGAGAGTCGTCAGCTCAGATGCGCGCAGGTCTCGGGGGTGTGTGTGCAGCACGAGCGTGGCGTTGGCGGCTGCGGCCTCCCCCAACAACCCCCCGATCGCAGCCAACAGCGCAGCGCGACCTCTGTGGGTTCGGATCAAGGGATAGGGAGGATCCATGAATACCAGGTCGGGCCGCACGTCATCTTCCCCATCCCGCAAGCTCCAATTGGATGGTCTCAGTGCATCCCCGCGAGTGGTCGCCACCCGCTCGTGCAGGTCCAGCGTGGACACATTGTCGGCCAAGCGCTCCAGGGCCCGTCGATCCCGCTCCACGAAGCGAGCCTGATGAGCTCCGCGGCTCAAGGCCTCCAGCCCCAGACTCCCGGTGCCGGCGAATAGGTCCAAGACCCGGGCCCCCTCGACCTTCTCGGCGAGGGTTGAAAAGAGGGCTTCACGCACGCGATCCAACATGGGCCTTGTATCCCGATCATGCGGGCCGACTAGACGGCGGCCCCGGAATTCGCCAGCGATGATGCGCATGGGTGAAGCGTACGCCACCTGGCCCAAGACTCAAACCGGCCCGGTCGAGTACCATGGTCCTCCGGCGGGCTTCGCTCCTCTCCCGTCGATCCCCATGCCCCGTCTGCACGTCAACATCGACCACATTGCCACCCTGCGCCAGGCCAGGCGCGAGGCCGTTCCCGATCCCGTCGCCTGGGGACTTGATTGCCTGAAGGCAGGAGCCCACGGACTGACACTTCACCTGCGCAAGGATCGCCGCCACATTCAGGATGCGGATGTGACGCGCTTGTTGCAGGCGACCGATGCCCTGGTCAACCTCGAATGCAGTCTGGATTCTGAGATGGTGGGCATCGCTCTCGACAGCGGTGCAGGAGCCTTTTGCCTGGTGCCGGAGAACCGATCGGAAGTCACAACCGAAGGCGGTCTGGACGTGGTCGGCGAACGTTCGCGACTGCTGGAAGCCGTCCCGGCGCTCACCGAACGCGGCGGCTTGGTGAGCCTTTTTGTCGATCCCGACCTCGAACAACTCGATGCGGCGCGCGAGGTTGGAGCAGCGTTCGTGGAATTGCACACGGGCCCCTATGCCAACGCCCCGGGGGGTGAACAGGAGGCCGAGCTCGATCGACTGCTAGGTGCAACGGAACACGCCATTTCAATCGGACTGCGTGTGAATGCCGGGCACGGACTCGATCACGACAACGTCTCAGCTGTGGCGGCCTTGCCCGGGGTTGAGGAGTTGAACATCGGCTTCGCCCTCGTGGCCCGGGCTGTGACCTGCGGCGTTGAGGAGTCCATTGCCTCAATGTTGCGTCTCATGGGTGCACCGAGCCGCAGTGATTGAAAGCCGCAAGTAAGTCACTTGTCTTGTGCTGACCCATCGGTGATCTTGAGGCATGAATTTGCTTCCAGCCGCCCTGCTTAGTTGCCTGCTCACGGGCTCCGTCTCTGCCAACCAAGACCGCTCGGCCAGTTTGCTACAAGCGGGCGAGCCCCTGCCCAGCCTGACCCTGCCGACGATCGACGGCACGGGCTCCATCGACCTGGCGGAACTGCGGGGCAAGAAGGTGCTGCTGATTCAGTTCGCTTCCTGGTGAGCTGGCTGTCGACGGCATGTGCCGGTCTGGCACGAGAAAACCCGCGCTCTGCGCGAATCCGGGGACTTGGTTGTAATTGGGATCACCCAGGAGCAACACCCGGATCGCTGCCGCTTGTTCGCCCAGTGGCAGGGCATCGACTGGCCTATTTTGTGGGATCCGTTCAACCTGACAAACTCCTCTGCAGTGCCCGTGATCCTGGCCGTTGACGAAGCGGGGGTCATTCGGCCTGGGCGCCTGGACGTAAGACGCTTTGAGGAGCAGTTTGAGCAGGACTGGATGTCCAGCGCACCTGCCGAGACTCGCCGCGCCGCAAGTCGCCCCTATCCGCACATCGCGCCTCCGTCGGAAGGAGCTGGGCCGGAGACGAAGATCAGCAGCGCGCAAGTAGCTATGAGTCGCTTGCTGTGGAGCCGGACGAATGGAGAGGCGCCCATGGACGCAGCGACCTATGAAGAGGTGCTCAAGACGTTGGACCAGGCTGCCCGAGCTCCGGACGCCGACCCCGCGCTGGCCTTTCAACACGGCGTGGCCTTGCGCATGCGCTACGACAGCGAGGCGCGCCAGCCGGGCGACTTTCAGCGGGCACTGGACGCATGGATGACCGCGCTCATGCGCCGCCCGTCGCAGTACATCTGGCGACGTCGCATCCAGCAGTGGGGTCCGCGTCTGGATAAGCCCTACCCCTTCTACGACTGGGTCGAAGAAGCCCAGCAAACACTTAGATCCCACGGTCAGCAGCCCTTCCCCATCAGCGTGGCCCTGTCCGGGGCCGAAGTCGCGACGGGCTCGAAGGAGATTCCCCTGCGCAGCGCAGAAGACACTCATCCGGACCCAACGGCTGCGCTCAAGCGTGATCCCGGCAAGCTGGTGACCCTGGAGACGGCCGTGTGCCTGCATACGGGAGTCACCTCCAAACGCGTGCGTGAGCCTATAGGGAGTTCACGCATTCACCTGATCCTGCGTCCGGCGGCGGGCGCCCATTTCGAGCCTGCGGCAGGCCCCGCCAAGATCTGGATCGAGGTCCCCAAGGGCTGGGACACCCCACGCCAGTTGCTGACGGCCAGTTCTCCGTCCGACCCGGAAGCCGCGCTAGGGGCAGAATTTGAAGTGCGACCGCCGGCTCCCGACCTCCAAGGTCCACCTCCCCCCCCAACCCTGCCGGCCTCGATCCGCGGCACCGCGTTTTACTTCGTCTGCGAGGATGAACACGGCGAGTGCCAGTTCCTGGCGCAGGATTTTGAGGTCGTGGTTCGAGCCCCGGACGTCGTCGAAGAGACCGGGGACGGAGAGTGAGTTCGACGGGGTGTGCTCATAGCGAGTTGGGCAACCCCATGCGGCAGTGGGTAGACTCGATGCCCATCGGGTTGAGGGTCTTTGGGTCGGGGGTCGCCATCTTCCTGATGGTCATTCTCTGGACCGGGCTACCCTTGCTCTTGAGCGCCTGACAAGCACAAGGCCTGGGACAACAACCCGCGCGGTCAGAGAAACGAATTCGGCGTTTGAGTCGATCGTCGGTTGACCCCATTCGCTGAGGTGAGCATCACGGCTCGCCGATTCCCGGAGGGCGGCCTCTGGGAATGGGAGGCGAACGAGCCGTCCGCCGACACCCGGCCCCCCACCGACGCCGCGATCGGGCGTGGAATCCCCCCCACTCGCTGCTAGGATGTGCCCAAGCGTGATGCCTGGAATCGCGCCCCAACCGATGAATCACCCATTCCAAGGGAGCCTCGTGGCCCTGCCGACGCCCTTCGCCGGGGCTGAGGTGGATCTGCTCACCTTGGCGCGTTGGGTGCAGGCGCAAGCCGCGGCGGGCACGGATGGGGTTGTCGCCTGTGGAACGACGGCCGAGACACCAACCCTCACACGGTCCGAACGAGCTCAGGTGATCGAGACGGTACTGACCCACGCTGGATCCATGACGGTCTTGGCGGGCGTTGGAACCAACTCCACTCGAACGACGCTCGAACGGGCCCTCGACGCGAGTGGCCTCTCGGTAGATGGGCGCGGTGTAGATGGCCTGCTTGTAGTCACTCCGTACTACAGCCGCCCCACTCCCGCCGGATTGGATCTGCACTTTGGCGCGGTTGCGGATGCCGTCACCTTGCCCATCGTGCTCTACAACGTCCCGTCGCGCACGGGCGTGGATCTGTCCGCCGAGCAGGCGCACGCCCTGGCCGCGCGCCACACAAACATTGTCGCCGTCAAGGAAGCCACCTCTTCAAGGGACAAGATGCACGCCCTGTGTGGAGACCCGAACCTAGCGGTGTTCTGCGGTGAAGACTCAATGGCCGGTGAGTACATGGCAGCCGGAGCGGCGGGTGCCATCGGAGTGACCGGCAACGTCTTGCCGGGGCTCGTCTCCCAGTGGCTCGCCGCGTCTCGCCCCGATGGAAATGCGCAACGCGCGCGTGAACTCGCCGAGACCTTGCGTCCCGTAATCGAGGTGCTTTTCATCGAGTCCAACCCGGGCCCAGTCAAAGCCGCCCTCGCCCTGCGGGGTGGCGCGAGCCCCGATGTAAGACCTCCTCTGGGTCCGCTCCGGGCCGAGTCCCTTGAGCAGATTCAGCGCGTCCTCGGTGAGGTACGCGATGAGTGCTTGGACGTGGACGGGGTTGTGGGCCAAAGCAGCGCGACGCGCTAGCTTCCTTGGCGACCTGTCCCGCGGCTCGAGGGTCCAATTGGGCCCCACGAGCGTGCGCCTCAAGGTCAAACTAGTGGCTGCCACAATGGCAGTTTATGGCGCCAAATTGGCATTATTGGTGCGTTTCACACCCACCTCGGGCACACCAGGGGCGTTTGGGCCCTGGCACGCTGCTTGCTCTAAGGGGTCCGTCCAACCGGATCCACGAAGAGGAACACCACCATGAACATTCAATTCACCGAACGCTCACAAGCCGTCCTTCAGTCCGCCCAGGCCAAGGCCCAGGGCGCGGGGCATGCGGGCATGTTGCCCGCGCACTTGGCGCTGGTGCTACTCGCCGAACCCGAAGGAGTGATGGGCGCCCTGCTCGGTCGGTTGGGAGTCGAGCCTCTGGCCTTGGCCTCCGAATTGGAGGCGAGTCTTGCAGCCTTGCCTGTTTCGACCGGAGCGTCCCCCGCTCCGACCCAGGCCTTCATCGATGTGTTGACCGCTGCGGATAAGGCCGCGCGAGACATGCAGGACGAGTACGTTTCCACTGAGCACTTACTGATCGCTCTCGTGAGCAAGGGCGACCCCGAAACCACGGGCCTGTTCAAGGCACGGGGCGTCACGACAGAGAAGGTCGAGGCGGCACTGGCAGACGTTCGCGGTGGGCGGCGGGTCACGAGCCAGAACCCCGAGGCCACCTTCGAAGCCCTCGAGAAGTACGCCATGGACCTTACGGCGCAAGCCGAGGCGGGCAAGCTGGATCCGGTCATCGGGCGCGATGAAGAGATCCGGCGTGTGGTGCAAGTTCTCTCGCGCAGGCGCAAGAACAACCCAGTCCTGATCGGTGACCCCGGCGTGGGCAAGACGGCCATAGTCGAAGGCCTTGCCAACCGGATCGTGGCCGGAGACGTCCCGGACGGGATCGCCGGCAAACGAATCATGGCCTTGGACATGGGTTCCTTGTTGGCCGGCGCAAAGTATCGGGGTGAGTTCGAAGAGCGGCTCAAGGCGGTACTGGAAGAAATCGCGGCAGCTGATGGCGAAGTGATCCTGTTCATTGATGAGTTGCACACGCTTGTGGGAGCGGGAGGAGCCGAGGGGGCCGTCGATGCGGCCAACATGCTCAAGCCCGCCCTGGCGCGCGGCGAGTTGCACTGCATCGGGGCCACGACGCTGGATGAGTACAAGAAGTACATCGAGAAGGACGCTGCCCTGGAGCGGCGCTTCCTTCCGGTGCTTACTGACGAACCCTCCATCGAGGACACGATCGCGATTCTGCGCGGCCTGAAGGAGCGCTACGAAGTCCACCATGGGGTGCGTATCGAGGATTCCGCCCTCATCGCGGCCTCGCGCCTGGCCGACCGCCACATCCACGACCGCTTCATGCCCGACAAGGCGATCGATTGTGTGGACGAGGCCGCCGCGCAATTGCGCACGGCCATCGATTCCATGCCCCCCGAGTTGGATGGCATCGAACGTCGCCTGCGGCAATTGGAGATCGAGCGCAGTGCCCTGGAAAAGGACGACGCCGGGGACTGCTCCAAACGGCTGTCCGCCATCGCTGCTGAACACGCCGGGCTGAATGAAGAAGCCAGTGCCTTGCGAGCCCGCTGGGATCGCGAGAAAGAACTGATCACCTCCATCCGTGCGGGCAAGACGTTGATCGAGTCGTTGAAAGCGGAGGCCGACAAGGCCGAACGAGAAGGAGAACTGGAGCGCGTTGGGGCAATTCGCTTCGGCGAACTGCCGGAGGCTCAGCAAACTCTCATCGAAGCCACCGGGCGCCTGAGCGAAGCCCAGGCTGGCGGCGCACTGCTGCCCGAAGCCGTGGACGCTGAGTTGATCGCGGGTGTGGTCTCTCGTTGGACTGGAATCCCCGCCGCCAAACTGCTTGAGACGGAACGCGACAAGCTCCTGCATATGGAGGAGCACATCGGCGCACGAGTGATCGGGCAGAAGGAGGCCATCGGCACGATCTCTCAGGCCGTGCGCCGCGCGCGTGCCGGGGTACAGGAAGCCTCGCGGCCGCTGGGTTCGTTCCTGATGCTGGGCCCAACCGGGGTAGGCAAGACGGAAGTCGCGCGCGCCCTGGCAGAATTCCTGTTTGACGACGAGCGCACTATGGTGCGCGTGGACATGAGCGAGTTCATGGAGAAACACTCGGTCGCACGCCTAATCGGGGCGCCTCCGGGTTACGTGGGCTACGAAGAAGGGGGTCGATTGACCGAGGCCGTGCGCCGACGCCCCCACTCCGTGCTGCTACTCGACGAAGTGGAGAAGGCCCACCCGGACGTGTTCAACGTGTTGCTGCAGTTGCTGGACGACGGTCGCCTGACCGACGGACAGGGCCGCACGGTGGACTTCACCCAGACTCTCGTCTTGATGACCAGCAACCTGCGCAATCAGGACCAGGTGAAAGAGTTCTTCCGGCCCGAATTCCTCAACCGGCTCGACGATGTGCTCACCTTCGAGACCCTCGATCGAGATCAGATCCGGGCTATCGTGGACGTGCAGCTCGAGCGTTTTGCTCGCCACTTGAGCCAGCAGGAGATTGAGATCGAAGTGTCCGGAGCCGCCAAGGAATGCCTAGCTGCTGAGGGTTACGATCCCGACTTTGGAGCGCGTCCCCTCAAGCGGGCGATCCAGCGCCACATTCAGGATCCCATCGCGGAGGCGATTCTGTCCGGAAAGGTGGGTGCTGGCAGCTTGGCGAGCATCGACTGGAGCGAAGCAGACGGCTTCACGGTTCAGGCGTCCGCACTCCAATCGAATCTGGCCCAAGCGGGTTAGTCACCTGAAGACTGACCTGCACAGAGCGGGGGCGACTGCGCTACCTTGAGCGCGTATGTCGCCCCCCCTCCTCGCTCCCGGTTCATGCTTTCGGTACGAACCCGACAAGATCAAGGGCTCGCGCTTCATCGCTTGTGTCGCGCCGGCGAAGAGTGAGGATGACGCGGAGGCTTTCCTGACCGAGATCCGGGCCGAATTCGACGATGCCCGCCACGTGTGCTGGGCTTGGCGGCTCGGGGACGAGGGAGAACGCACACGCTCCACCGACGATGGTGAGCCCGCAGGTTCGGCCGGCCGGCCCATTCTGTCTCAACTCGAAGGCCACAACACGATCCGTTGCGTCCTGGCCGTTGTGCGTTACTTCGGCGGAGTCAAGCTCGGCGTCGGCGGACTGGTACGCGCCTACGGAGGTGCGGCGGGCAAGTGCTTGGATCGTGCCCACCTGGACCCGGTGATTCTGACGACACGCCTGCTAATCGAACACGACTACTCTTGCTCCGGTGCAGTGCAGGGCACGCTCCATCACCTCCAGTTGACAGCGCTGGAACCCGTGTTCGATCAGCGCGTGCGCTTCTCGCTGGAGGTGCCCAGGGAGAGCGTTGGGGACCTGCGGCGGGAATTGATCGAGCGCACTGCGGGCCGCGTCACAATCGCTGAAGACCCCCAACAGGGCCCCTAGGGCCCCTGTTCGAGTCACTCGAAGAGCAGGTCCTCGGCGGCCGTCGCGATCGCCCTGAGGTTGGCGTACTCGCTGTTGCTCATCAGAACCAGGGCCAGCCCAGTATCCGGGTACAGGTGCATGAGGGTCCTGGTTGCTTCCTGCGATCCCGTGTGCGAGATCATGCGCTGCCCGTGGGACTGGCCCACTCCAAAACCCAACCCATAGGAACTGGTTTTGCCCTTCGGCAACGGTTGCCGAGTCCACATTCCTGCGCGAGTCTTGGTGGAGACGAGTTTGTCAGCCAGCATGCCCTCGGCAAAGCGAGCGAGATCGCCAACCGTTGAAGTGAATCCCCCGCCGGCGAGCTTCCACGAAACATCCGTGTCCGTGCTGGGCACGATCACCCCTAGCGCTCGTCGGTACCCGCGGGCCCGTTCGTGAGTCTTGGTCCAAGGGTAGTCCGGTCGCAGGCTCTTCATTCCCAGGGGCTTGGCAATCCGGTTCTGAACTTGCTTCCAATAGGACTCCTTGCCCGCACGTTGCACGACGGCACCCAACAACATGTAACCACGGGTCGTGTAGGCGTAGGCCGTCCCTGGTTCATTGACGAGCGGCGACTCCTTGAAGGTGTCGAGAGCCACGACTACGTCCTCAAACGGGTGCTCGACCTTGTACTCCACGTCGGTCTTAATCACGGGCCCATTCGTGTAGTGAACGATGCCTCCCTGGTGGCAGAGCAGTTGGCGAGAGTTGATGGGAAAGGGCTTTTTCGGAAACTCAGGTACGTACTCGCGCACGTCCTTTTCCAAGTCCAGGCGTCCGGCTTGCACGAGCTGCATGGCGACAACGGCAGTCAGGGGCTTGGAGATGGAGGCCCAGCGGAACAGTGTGCTGGCGTTGACCGGTTGTTCTTGCTCCCGATTGGCCAGCCCGTAGCTGCCCTGGTGGAGCGGCTGCCCCTCACGGACGACAGCCCAGGCAAGACCGACGAGCTCTTGCCGCTGGGCTTGGGCGACCACGACGGAATCCAAGTGGGAGTCCTGAGCAACTGGGGCCGCGAGAAGGGCGAGCAGGATGGGATGCAGCATGGACTGAGGGTAGCGGGCCCAGGACGAACCGCCTTATATATACGCTTGAGTATATTACGAGGATTGCCTGCTATTTCCGTCAGCAGGGCTCTGTAGCGCCCGCGAAGCCACATTTGTGGAGATACTCTTGCGTATACTACTCGCCAGTATACCCACGAGGCGCTACCCTCTCCCCCATGTTCGTGGGTCGATCTAGAGAGTTGGAGGTGCTCGAGGAGCTGCGGGAGTCCGGACGACCGGAACTGTTCGTGCTCTACGGTCGCAGGCGTGTGGGCAAGACGGAATTGCTGCAGCAGCTGTGCGAGAACGGGCGCGCGGTCTATTTCCTGGCTGCCCAGGTGCGCGAACGAGACAACCTGCGCGCCTTCCGCGAAGCGCTCAAGGACGGGCTGGGTGGAGACCCACTTGTGGATGGCATCGAGTTTCCCGACTGGTCGACGGCCTTGGGTTTCGCTGCCCAACGTGCCGGTGACGAACGATTGGTCGTCGTACTCGACGAGTTCCCGTACCTGTGTGACTCGAGCAAGGGCTTGACGTCTCAGATCCAACGCTTCTGGGATACGGTCGGGAAGAAGAGCTCGCTGATGCTGGTCCTTTGCGGCAGCCAGGTTTCGTTCATGGAGAACGAGGTCTTGGCCGAACGCTCGCCCCTCTTCGGTCGGCGCACGGGGCAACGACGCCTCGAGCCCCTGCATCCCGAGGACACATTGGCTTTCTTCCCAGAATGGGATGTGCGCACACGGCTGACGGCCTACGGGATTCTGGGCGGGATGCCGGCGTACCTCCAACGCTTCGACTCGAGCGTCGGCCTGCGCAAGAACTTGGAACGCGAAATGCTACGACCCGAGGGGTATCTCTTCGACGAGGTCTCTTTCTTGCTGCGCGCCGAACTCACGAGTCCAGCCACCTACAACTCCATTTTGGCGGCCGTAGCCAAGGGAGCCGAGAAGGTCGGTGACATCGCGCTGGCGGTGGGAGTGGACTCCACCACGGCCAACAAATACCTGCACGTGCTGCGGGAGCTGCGTCTGGTCTCTCGTGACGTGCCCGTCACTGACCCCAATCCTTTGCGCTCGCGCAGGGGACGCTACTCCATTGCTGACCGCTTCTTGACCTTCCATTTCCGACACCTGCAGCCCAGCCTGTCCCTGATCCACGCTGGCCGTGGGCAGCGTGTGTACGAGGAGTTCATCGCACCCGACTTGGACCGCATCTTTGAGGAGGCCAGCGTGGAGTTTGCCCTCAGCCACCTGCGCCGGGAGGCGGCGGAGATGCTGGACGATGAGGTGGTCGAGGCAGGCAAGTTCGACGGACAATTCGTGCGCGTGGTGGGCCGCACCGCTGGCGGCCAGACCGTGGCCGGTGTCATCGTGCCCGATGGACAGGCACGGACTGGGGCCCTGGAGGACGAACTGGCCGAACTTGAGGGCGTCTTCGGATCCGAGCCTCTGAAACTGGTGTACGGCATCACAGATAGGCCCGACCGGCCCCTCGAAGTCGAACGGGTGCCCGAAGGGGAATTGCTGTGAGCGGTGTAGACAAGGAATTCGATCGCTACTTCTCCGCCATCGACCGCGCCGGCGGCCAAGACCGTTGCTACCTCTGCAGGCGCGCTCCCGTAGAGGTGAAGTCCTTCTTTGGGTTCGACGAGGATGGTCACCCGACAGAAGCCCAACAGCACGGACTCGAGGACGTGGTCCTGGAGGAAACTCACATCATGAGCTACCGCGGCCGCCGGCCCATTTGCGCTGTGTGCCAATTGAACCTCGACACGATTTTCATGCTCGACGAAGAGGCGGAACTTCACGCCGTGTTGCAGGAGATGCGCGACGAACGCGAAAAACTCTGGCCAGAATCCGACCGCCCGCCCCACCTGAGCTGAGGCCGCCGTACACTCCCCGCCCCATGGCCTCCACCGAACAAGCCTCCGACCCCGCGACTGGCTACTTGGGACACTTTGGTAAGTGGGTCAGCCTGTCGGCCCTGATCGGAGTGCTCGGTGGACTGGCCGCAGTGGTCTTCAAGGCCATGACTGAGTTCACACGTGAGCGCGTCTTTGTACGCTTCACCGGCGTCACGGGTGAAGGGCTCGACGCGGGTTCATTGGGATGGATTTGGGTGTTGGTGGTACCCACCCTGGGCGGAGCCATCGTGGGTTGGCTCATTCAAACTTGGGCCCCCGAAGCGGAGGGCCACGGAACTGATTCGGTCATCCGCGCCTACCATCGAATGAAGGGCATCGTGCGCAAGCGCGTGATCGCACTCAAAGCGCTTACGGCCGCTTTGACCATTGGCACAGGGGGATCCGCCGGACAGGAAGGCCCCGTGGCTCAAGTGGGTGCGGGCATTGGCTCGAGCGTATCCAATGCACTGGGACTGTCGGATCGCGACCGACGTCTCTTCCTGCTTTCGGGTGCTTCGGCCGGAGTGGGTGCAATGTTCTGCTCGCCATTGGGGGGAGCCCTCTTTGCTCCCGAAGTGCTGTACAGGCGCGAGGACATCGAGGGAGACGCGCTGGTGCCTTGCATCATCGCCTCGATCTTTTCATACGCGACCTTCGCTGCCATTTCGGGAGTACACCGCGTCGTGGAAATTCCTGCGGAGGTCTTTGAAAACCTGCACTTCAACCAACCCCGCGAACTGCTGGTCTACCTGGTGCTCGGAATCGTGTGCACAGGTGCGGGCTGGTTGTACACACGGGTGTTCTACGGGGTCGACCGCGTCGCGGGAGGATTGAAAATCGTTCCCAAGGCCCTGCGTCCTGCTCTGGGGGGCTTCCTCCTGGGCTTGACGGCCCTGCTCATCGCCCCGGTGGCGGGCGGCGGCGGCGTCTTCTTCGGAGGCTACGGTCTAATCAGCTCGGCCATCTCCGGCGAGTTGGCGATTTCCGCCCTGCTTGCCCTGGCGGTCGCAAAGATTCTGGCCACTTCGTTCACAATCTCCAGCGGTGGATCGGGTGGCGTCTTCGCCCCTGCCCTGGCCATCGGTGCCCTGCTCGGAGCAGCAGTGGGCCAATTTGGCCACGAACTTATGCCGGGCCTAGTGGAACACCCGGGGGCCTTCGCACTTGTTGGCATGGGTGGGTTCTTTGCCGGAGTAGCCAAGGTCCCGATCGCTTCGGTGGTGATGGTTTCGGAAATGACCGGCGGTTACGACTTGCTCGCCCCGCTCATGCTCGTGGCCGTCGTACACCTGATGCTCTCGCGCGGTTGGACCATGTACCGGGCTCAGGTCACGCGCCAAATTGACTCACCGGCCCACGTCGGAGAGTTCGTAATCGATGTTCTGCAGAGCGTAAAGGTACGCGACGTACTTCAAGATGCACGCCCCCCACGCCTGATCCACGAAGACGTCACCCTACGCGGAGCGATGAAGATCGTGGCCGACTCGCACGATACGCATTTTCCAGTTGTGGATGACGAAGATGAGTTGGTCGGCATCTTCTCCCTGACCGACCTACGGCGCATTTTCCTTGAGGAGGAGGTCGGAGATTTCGTCATCGTGCGCGACTTCATGAATGATCAGGTGGCAACCGTCACCCTGGAAGACAGCCTGCACGATGTGCAGCGCCTCATGACTCGGCGCAGCGTCAGTGCCATCCCCGTGGTGGATGTGGAGAAGGGCCGGCGTGTACTGGCCCTGCTGGAACGCAACGCCATTGGCAGCGCGTATGCTGAAGAACTCAAGCGGCTCAAGTCGGGCACGGATAGCCTTTAGCTCGACGCTGCTCGTCCCCGCCAATCGGGCACCCTCCACGACCCCAGGAGCGCGCCCTGGGGCGCTTCTCGTACTCTCACGTATGCGTTAGAGTGTGTCCCCTTTCCCGCTCCCTACTCCCAGATCTACCCCATGTACGACCCTGCTCTTGTCCAGCCCTTTCGCGATGAACTCACCCAGTTGGGCGTGACTGAACTCCTGACCCCCGATGCGGTGGATACAGCCCTACGTCAGCCGGGCACGACCCTCGTATTCGTGAACTCGGTCTGCGGCTGCGCTGCCGGAAGCGCCAGGCCCGGCCTGCGACTCTCCCTGCAAGGCGACACCAAGCCCGATCAGGTGGTGACCGTCTTCGCCGGCATGGATAAGGACGCGACCGAGCGAGCGCGCGAATATTTCAAACCCTATCGGCCGAGCAGCCCGCAAATCGCCCTGATGAAGGATGGGCAGCTGGTCAAGATGCTGCAGCGCCAGGACATCGAAGGCAACGACGCCATGAGCGTTGGCGAGGTCCTCAGCGCCGCGTACCAAGAACACTGCTAAGCGTGTAGGATCCTGCGCGGAGCGGGAGTGGCGGAACTGGTAGACGCGCAGGATTTAGGATCCTGTGGCCTTGGCCGTGGGGGTTCGAGTCCCCCTTCCCGCACCAATTCGCGAATTGTCCAGGCACTTGGCAAGGGCGGGGCCCTAGGATCGGCGCGGCGCAAGAAAACCGGACAGGCCTGTCCCGACGGATTCGCGCCACGGACCCAAGCCGATGCCTGACACCCAAGCCACGCTCGTACGGCAGTTCCTGGAGAAGGTGGGTTTAGAACCCGGGCCCCTGGCCGCAGCCGCAGTGATCGTCGTTGCCCTCGTCGCTGGCAAGCTCACGCACTTGCTAATCAGGGTCACTCTGCAGGCTTGGACCAAGCGCACGAGTACGAAACTCGACGAGGCCATCGTCAAAAAATTGCAGTTGCCGGTCGTGCTCACGGTGTTTCTGTTCGGGTTGCACACCGCTACGGGCCTACTCGAACTGGAAAAGGAGACGCGTGAGGACGTCCTGCATGGGCTGCTGACGATTCTGGCCCTGGCCTGGTTTTGGTTCTTCTTCGGACTGTCTCATTTGCTCCTGCAGCACGCCAGCAACAACCGCTCGCGTTACAAGGTCGTTGAGTCGCGGACCTTTCCCTTGTTCGAAAACCTCTCGCGCTTGCTGATCTTTGGCGGGGGGGTCTACGTCCTGCTGCAGATCTGGGACGTCGACCCAAGCGGCCTACTGACCAGCGCCGGAATCGCCGGAGTGGCTATCGGCTTTGCTGCCAAGGACACCCTCTCCAACCTGTTTGCGGGGGTGTCTATCGTCGCCGACGCCCCCTACCGCATCGGTGACTACATCGTTCTGGACGGCACGACGCGCGGCAAGGTGGTCAACATCGGGCTGCGCAGCACCCGTGTTCTGACCCGTGATGATGTGGAGATCACAATCCCCAACTCAGTCATCGGCGCGAGCCAGATCACGAATCAAAGCGGGGGCGGCTCCAAGCGCATGCGCGTCCGCGTCAAAGTCTCAGCCGGTTACGGCAGCGACGTGGACGAGGTACGCGAAATTCTGACTCGCATCGCAGGCGCTGAATCCCTCGCCTGTGAACGGCCCGAGCCGCGAGTTCGGTTCAGGAGTTTTGGGGCTGACGGCTTGGAATTTGAATTGATGGTCTGGATCCAGGACCCGAGCCTCCGCGGCCGCACGCTCGATGCCCTCAACACCGCCATCCTGAAGGCATTCCGGGATGCGGGCATCGAGATACCCTTCCCCAAGCGCGATGTGTACATGAAGCCCCCCTCTGGCGACTAGGGATTCGCGCGGTACCAGGCCAGTTCCGCCAGGGATGCCTGGGCATCGTAGTAGGCGTCATGGGCGGCACCGCCCTCGAGGTCTGCTGCGGGGAAGACAGATCTCAGCTCGGGCGCCCGACCCTTGTCCAATTCTTGAGTGGATCCTCCGTTCGCCACGCGCCACTCGGTCTTGACGGAGCTCACATCGAGCAGTCGATAGTGCAGGCGTGAATGGAATCCCTGCAAGTCTCGGCGCGCGAAGAACCAATCGGAGTGAATGGAGTTCCCCGCCAGAATCGGGCGGTCCTTGATTGCATCGGCGGCCGGCCCCACGGTGGCGTCCAGGTAGGTCGACAGGAAGCGGTCCCCGTCTCCCACGTCGAAGGAACTCGCTCGGCAAGCCTCAACCACGGCGGGCATGTTCTCGGCGATGAAGGCCCCCGGCTCCCAGCCCGGGGGGGGCTGCAGGTACACGCTGATGCCGTTGCGGCGACGGACTTCTTCAGGCAGATCCGGACAGTCCGCTGGGACGATTGGCACCAAATCGGGTCCCGTGACAACTAGAGCCACCTGCAAGAGGCTCGCCCCGTCGAGTTCCAGGGAGGTGAACTCGGTATCAAACCAGCAGTAGAACGGTGAGGGGGGGGTGGCCATGGGGCGTGTACCTGGGCGGGGTCAGGGTAACCCGCAAGCCGGCGTGGATGAACAGCACAGCACCCCATCTGAGTCGGAGGACTCAAATGCCGTCGAATCGACTAATGGCGGGAACCGAAGGTCAGAGAGACTTCACGCGGTGCATCTCCCCCCATGAGCTCCAGCACGACGGGTTGTCCCTCCGTCTTCGCGGCCAGAGCGGAGTGCAGCTGGGAACGCGTGGTCACGGGCAGGCCGTCCACGCCCACGATGACGTCTCCGATGATCACTGTTCCAGGACCAACTTCGGCATGCCGAATACCCGCCAGGTGAGCCGCCCCGCCCGGGCTGACCTCCACAATCACGACTCCGCTTGCAGGCGCCCGATCCCCCAATTGTTCGAAACAGTTGGCGCTGAACTCGTCAGATCCGAGTACCAATCCAAGCTCGGGCCAGGGTTCAAATCCCCACTCGATGATCTGCGGCACCCATTCGAGGAGTCGGTCCGCGGGTATGGCAAACCCTACCCCAGCATTCGTCTCCGAGGAGCCGTGAATGGCCGTGATCAAGCCCACAAGAAGTCCGCTTGAGTCCAGCAGGGCGCCACCAGAGTTGCCGGGATTGATAGCGGCGTCGGTCTGAATCATGCCACCAATCACCACCTTCTCGTAGCCGATGATGCGGCGGTTGAGTCCGCTGATTACTCCCGCAGTGAGGGTCCACTCAAGTCCGAATGGCGTACCAATCGCAAAGGCTTCCTGCCCTACCAACAACTCTCCGGACAATCCAATCGAGGCCGGCACCAAACGCTCGGGTGGAGCCTCAATAGCCAACACGGCCAAGTCCTGACTGGGTTCAAAACCCACAAGGCTCGCTTCCCAAACAGATCCATCAGAGAGGGTGACTACCGCCCCGCCGCGGGTGTTGACCACGTGCATGTTGGTGACGATATAGCCTGCCGTGTTCCAGACCACACCCGATCCGGATCCAGAGGCGGGCTGGTTGCCGTCCAAGATGCGGCTCTCCATGGGTGAGAACTCCGTTCCACCCCAACGCACGTGAACGACCGAAGGCGACGCGCTCTGGAACAGCTGCACCCGTGCGGTCTCCTCGTCACTGAGCCTGCCTCGGTCGTCACTTGACAGGGATTCCCGACCACCGGTGACCACAAACACCAGCAACACAAGGGTGCTGGTTGCAAAGAAGACCAATCCTGCGAGAGAGAGTGGGTTCGTGGTGCGCGCAGTGGGTGCCATGGGAGATGGAGGGTACGGGGCTCCCTTCAGAATCGCAGAACCGATCACGTGAATCGAACACCCTCCGGAATCATTGACGATTGAGGGCTGCCGGGGCAGGCGGTCGGGCGTGTATCTTCCTCCGGCTCACGAGGCTGGCCCACAATGTCCCCCCGCAGCAAAGAACTCCGCACCCTGATTGGGCTTTCGATTCCGCTAGTGCTCACGCACCTGGGCTCGATGCTCATGGGGGTCGTGGACACAGTCATGGTCGGGCATTTGGACACGGCCTCGGCTCTCGCGGCGGCCGCATTAGCCAACGTGTGGATCTCGGGCACATCCCTGGCCGCCATGGGGATTCTGTTCGGGTTGGACCCTGTAGTGACCCAGGCTCACGGGGCAGGCGAAGGTGAAAGGGCAGGCCGGGCCCTACAAGGTGGCGCTCTCATCGCCGTCTTCTTGGGCCTGTTCATCTCGTTTCTCTGGACACGCACCGAGAGCGTGCTCTTGACCTTCGGGCAGGACCCGGAGCTGGCCAAAATAGCTGGGCACTACACGCGCGTGCAGGCCTACTCCGTGCCCTTCTTCTTGCTGTTCACCGCTTTGCGCCAGTACCTGCAGGGTCGGAGAATTTTGGCCCCCGCCCTTTGGGTGGCGCTGCTCGCCAACATCTTCAACGCACTCATGAACTGGGCCCTGATCTGGGGCCACTTGGGCTTGCCTGCCATGGGCCTCGACGGCGCCGGCGTGGCCAGCGGGCTGACGCGCCTGTTCATGTTCGCGGCTCTGCTTGTCCTCGTTTGGCGCGCGCGCTTGCACCACGGCGCCTGGGTGCCTTGGAGCCTGAGAGCCCTGCACCCTGATTCCTGGGGGCCGACCCTGAGGTACGGCGCCGCGGTCAGCCTGCACCTGTCCTTGGAAATCTGGGCCTTCAGTTACTCCACACTGATGGCTGGCAAGCTGGGAGCCGTCTCTACCGCTGCCCACTCGGTGGTGATGAACGTGGCCAGTCTGACCTTCATGATCCCACTCGGAATTTCATCGGCGGCGGTAACACGGGTCGGAAACTTGATTGGAGCCCAGCGCCATGACCGAGCCCAGACAGCCTCTTGGGTGGCGATGGGCATGGGAGCGGGTGCCATGGCCTGTTGTGGCCTCGCGATCTTGCTCCTGCGTGACTCCCTGCCCCAGCTCTACACGGGCCAGGCTGACGTGGTCCTCGCCTGCGCAGCAATCTTGCCCATCGCCGCGGCGTTTCAGATTTTTGACGGCACCCAGGTGGTGGGCAGCGGCATCCTGCGCGGCACCGGCCGCACCTTGCCGGCCGCTGGTCTGAATCTGGTGGGCTATTGGGTCTTCGCCATCCCCCTCGCCCACTGGATGGCCTTCGAGCGCGAAATGGGACTGGCCGGAATCTGGTGGGGACTGGCCATCGCCTTGGCTTTGGTGGCCGCAGGCATGCTGGTCTGTGTGCACTTCATCGGCCCCGCCAGGAACCGCAAGCGGGTGCTGGACGAGTTCAGTTCCGACGCATGAAGCGCAGGTCTCCGAGGTCTGTCGTAAAGCCCCATTGCTCGTAGAAGGCGACCTGCTCCTGACTGCAGAACAACTGAAACTGACGGACCCCCGACAGTGTCGGATGTCCCAACGCAGCGTCCATCAGTCGGCGCCCCAGGCCTTGGCCGCGCCAAGCTGGAGCGACAATGACGTCCAGCAGGAAGGCTGTCATCGAGCCATCAGAGAGGGCGCGCGCAAACCCTGCCAGCAGCCCCTCTTCGTCCACGAGGGTCAAGTTCAGGGCGCTGCCGTTCAGCATTCCGTGTACGTCCTGCTGAGTGCAACCGCGCGACCACGGCTCGGCCTGATACAGCCGCCACAGAGAATCTTCCAGCTCGGGGGTCAGTTGTTCGACGAGGGAGAACTTCACGAATCGCCAGGATGACGGGCCCAACGATCGAATGGCAGCGATTTTCTGGGTTGGGCCCGTCCGGCCCCTGCTCTCAACCCCGCGACTAGCGTCGCACCCGGATCGGAAAGGGCGGGCGGGTGGGGCGCACCGGGGGATTGGCCTCGAGTTGCTGCAGCACGAGCTCGATGGCCTTTTCGAGCTGCGGGTCGCGGCCAGCAGCCACGTCTGCCGGCCACTGCTCCACTTCGATGTCCGGCGGAACCCCCACGTTCTCGACCACGAAACCGTCCTCGGTCCAGATGCCCAAGTTGGGCGCGGTCACACTGCCGCCATCCATCAGCACGGGGAAGCCGAGAATGCCCACGAGCCCTCCCCACGTCCGACGTCCGACCAGCGTGCCCAGCTTCTGCTGACGGAACATCCACGGCAGTAGGTCGCCGCCGGATCCTGCGGTCTCGTCAATGATCATCACTTTGGGTCCCGGAATCGCGCCCTGAGGCGTGCGCAGGTCCGCTCCGTAGCGCATAGCCCACCAGCTGACGATCGGGCGCCGCAAGAGATCGATGTAGTAGTCCGCAACCTGTCCGCCACCGTTGTAGCGCTCATCGATGATGATTCCGTCGCGATCAGCCTGAGGAAAGAAATAGCGTTTGAAGTACACGTGACCCAGGCCAGCGGTGTTCGGCACATAGACGTAAGCAACTCGGCCATCGGTAGCCTCCGTAACCCGGGCGATGTTGCCCTCGACCCAGTCACGGTTGCGCAGGGCCGATTCGCTGCCCGTAGGAACGACTTGAACAGTGCGTGAATCGGTGCCGTCAGCGTTGGGTCCGACAGTCAGCTCCACGATACGACCCGCAGTGTTTTCAAACCGTGAGAACAGATTCTCAGGCGCTGAGAGATCGCTCCCGTTGACGGCCAGCAGGTACTCGCCGGCCACGATATTGACTCCCGGTTGAGCCAGGGGAGCGCGTAGTTGCGGGTTCCAGTTGAGCCCGCCGTAGACCTTGGCGAATCGATAACGGCCGTCGGCGAGTTCGTAGTCGGCTCCCAGCAGGCCACCGGAAATGCGATCCGCCCTCACGAGGGTCTCCCCGCCGCGCACGCTGTGATGGCCCACGGCGAGTTCCGAACACATCCATCGGATCAGCTTGTTGAGGTCCCCACGCACCGCCAGGTGGGGCAGGAACTGCGCGTACTTCGCGCGCATGGCCGGCCAATCGGCACCGTGCATGTTGGGGTCGTAGAAGTAGTCGCGATTGATACGCCAGGCCTCGTCGAAAATCTGTGCCCACTCCACCCGCGGATCGATCTTGATGCGCGCGCGATCTGTGGCCAGGCGGCCCTCGGAGCGCTTCACTGGCGGACCCGCGGCACTGATGTTGAATCCGCCACCGGCAGAGATCAGCAGGTGACTCGCCTTGGCGGAAACCGTGAAACCGTCCGCTCCCTCGAGCAAGACCGTCTCCTTGCGGCTATCCAAGTCGAATCGAGCCAAAGACCGTGAATCACTGCCCGGTTGGGAACGGATGTAGTAGAGCTGGCCCTCCTTGCCAGCCTTGAGGTTCTGGTAGCTGGCTGCGCCCAGCGGCAGGGCAATGATGCGCTGGCTGAGGCCGTCGAGGTCCACCGACAAGCCATCTTCGTCGCTTTCTCCCCCACCAGAGGCGTCATCTCCATCTTCAGAGCCTGGCTCAGTGGCCTCTTCGTCGTCATCTGCGGCAGCTGGCTCCTCAATGTCTACCTCGTCACTCTTGCGCGAGAGTGGACTCTCATCCTCCGCATTCAGAACCGCTAGGTATAGAGCATTGGTGACTGTCGCATCTGCATTCGACTGGGCGAACCACGTACGGCTGGGTCCAGCATCTGTCGAAGCAGCAAACCAAAGGTAGTCACCGCTCGCATCGAACACGGGCTCGGACACGTCGCTCAGTCCGTCGGTGATGGCGTGGGCCGCGCCGGCTTTGACATCAAACAGGTAGACCTGGCGGAAACTCATCGGGGTGTTCAGCGTGTAGGCCAACCAGTTGGAGTCCGGAGACCAGGAGTGCTGCATGGTCTGCACTGGGCTGTAGGTGCCCTCCCTGCCGACTTCTGTCACCGCACCGCTCTCGACTTCCAAGATGAAGATGCCCAGCGAATTGTCGGCGTAGCTAATTCGCTTGGAGTCGGGAGACCAAACCAGGTTCGTGTAGAACCCAGCGCCCCCCAGTTCAAAAGCGCGAACATCACCGCTGCCTGACTGAGGAGCGATGTGCAGCTCGTTCTCACCACTCGCATCCGAGATGTAGGCGATCCAGCGGCCGTCCGGAGACCAAACGGGGTGACGTTCGTGGATGCCAGGTGAATTGGTGATGTTGCGCGGATCCCCGTCCTTGGCCGGAACCGTCACAATTTCGCCCCGCATGTCGAAGACTGCTCGCTTGCCGGATGGCGAGATACTGCCACTGCGCACGTGATCGCCACCACTGACCCACCTCTGCCGGGTCTCGACCAAGTCAGCTTGCACCTCGATGGGCAAACGCGTGGGGCTGTGACCCGGTGCGTAGGTGTGCAAGTAGCCCGCTTGCTCGTAGACAACTTGGCCCGCGCCCGCTGATGCAGCGAGGATCGGAAAATCCTCGTAATCCGTGAGCCGCTTGGGCGCCTGGTCCGACTTCCAGGAGTACAGATTGAACTCTCCGTCGCGGTCGGAAAGGAAGTGCAGATCGTCCCCGACCCACATGGGGTTGGCATCATTGCAGCGGCCCTCCGGCTGGGGAACCTGTTCCACGGACAGATCCGAAAGCGTCAGCACCCAAATGCGGCTGGCCGTTCCGCCCCTGTAGTTCTTCCATTGGGTGTAGGGCGGATTGAGCGGGACGTAGGCGATCCTGGATCCGTCTGGGGAATAGCTGGCCATGAAGGCCGTGGGAATGGGCAACGCGCTTGGGTGTCCTCCGTCGACGGGCACACAAAACAAGTGGCGGAAGCGTCCCGTGTGCACGTCGCGTCCAGAAGTGAAGAGCACGGCTGAGCCATCGGGATCCCAGTCTTGGACGAGATCGGATCCCGGGTGCCAAGTCAACCGGCGAGGTTCCCCGCCCAAGGCCGAGACGACGTACACGTCTACGTTGCCGTCGTACTCGGCACTGAAGGCGATTTCGGTGCCATCGGGAGAGAATCGCGGCCCGCTCTCTCGGCCAACGTGGCTGGTCAACCGGCGCAGGTCGCTACCGTTGTGACGGGCCGACCAGAGGTCGCCGGCGTACTCAAAAGCAACGCGCTTTGCGCTCAGTGCAGGCCCACTGAGCATGCGCGTCCCTTCCGATTCGGTCTGCGCCTGCCCTTGGCTTGTGGGCAACGACAACTCCCCCGTTGGGGATGTTGCACAAGCGATGGATGAGAAGGCGACCAGCAGTGCGGAGAGAGTGTGGACCATGGGGAGGAGCAGATTTGGCAGAGGAATCCGTTTAACGCGTTCGCCACCAACTCGTGGGCGAAGCCGGGTGCGGTAGTCTATGCCCCACGCGAGAATCACGTGGCTCGATCTCGTGTTCTGGTTTCGAAAGGGCCCCGATTCGAACAGATGCTAGCACGCAGATGGCCCGGCAGCCGCATGAGCGACTACCGGGCCATTGATCGCGAGGGCCAGCCCCGCGGCACAGCGAAACTGGATCAGATCTTGATGCCGATGACTTTCACGTCGTCCACATCACCGCGTTCCTTGCCTTCGTCGCCCACGGAACGGAAGCGAATCTTGAAAGCAGGGTTGTTGTCTGCGCCATTAGGAAGCTCGATGAAACGCCCGTTCCACTTGACCGTCGTGACGCTGTCCGCGGAGGTCCAAGTGCTGCCATCAAACCACTCCACTTCGAGGCTCTCGCTCGTGTCGTAGTTTTTAGAACGACGGCTGACGAGAAGCGCAATCCGCTTGTAGGTGCTCGTGTCTACGGCTCGCTCCACAGTCCCCTTGCGCCGAATGCGTGCGCCGAACCCGCCCGTGTCCTTCGCCTTGGCCAAGACCTTGGGCTTGCCCTTGGTGATCGCCCATCCGCCCGAGACGAAGTCTCCACTCTCGAAGTCGTCGGCGAAGAGAGTCTCGTACTTGTAGATCAATTCCATGGTGCGCAAGACATCGATGCGGCCGTAGCCGAAGATGTTGTCTTCGCCCAGGCTGCCCAGGTCGTCGCATCCGTAGCGCAGGATGTACTCCGCCTGGTCAGGCGTCAGGGTCGGGTCGGCAGAGAAAATCAGCCCCACGAGGCCGGCAGTCAGTGGAGTAGCAAAACTGGTTCCCGAGGCCGATCCATAGCCACCGCCCAAGGTCGTGGTGTAGATGCTGCTGCCCGGAGCGAAGAGGTCGATGTAGTTGCCGTAACTGGAGAAGCTCGAGCGGTTGTCCGCGCTGTCCGTGGCCCCAACCATGATGGCCCCGTCGTCACGGTTGCCCTTGTAGTTGTTGCCGGAGTTGTCCGCGGCCCAGATCAGCAGCGCGCCTTGGGTGCGCAAGAAATCGCCGGTTGTGCTCACAGAGGGTGACGTGCCGCCGCTGTAGCTGACGCTGGCAACACGGTCGCCTGCGAGCGCCGCCGTTTGGGCGGCGTGGGTCAGGACGGAGATTGAACTGCCACCGCTACTCGAATTGGAGACGCGCATCATGCGCGGGGACAGGCGCCAGCCTGTGCCGACAACGCCAATGTTGTTGTTCCCCTTCGCTGCGGCACAGCCCGTGGTCATGGTCCCGTGCCCATTGATGTCATTGACCTTGCCGCCTGCCGATTCCCAGATCTGGTCCACGGCGTTGTAGCCTTCCATGCGATGCTTCTGGAGGTCGGCGTGATTCAACTGTACGCCCGTGTCGCAGATGGCCACGACAACTGAAGTCGAACCCGTCTCCAAATCCCAGCCGAGACAGGAGTTCATGCGATTCGCGTTGTGATGCCACTGGTTGCCGAACTTCGGATCGTTCGGGCATCCGATAGGGAACACGCGCCAGTCGGGCGCCACGTATTCGAAATCCCCAGAGGACATCAACTCTTGCGCAACTGCGTTCTCGCTGCCCAAGCCGACTTCGATCACGTACTCGTCCGTAGGCTCGGCGTAGCTTGAGAGGGGGTACAAGGCCAGCGCCGCGTCCGCATTGCGAGCGCGACGGCGCACCTCGGCGCGAGTCATGCCGTACTCGCGAGAGTCTTGCACCTGCAAGGGGCGGGCGATCAGTCGGCCCGAGAATTCCATTTCTCCAAAAACCTCGGTGAAATCGGTGTGCGTGCGCACTTGAGCCGTCGCGGGAGCGCAAAACAGGGGCGCTGCGGCGAGGACGCAGAACGAAGACCAGAACGGTGACTTGGGGCTGAATCGGAGAGCGTTCATGGGGGGAGCTGTGGGATTGAGAGGTCAGAGATGAGGAAACCGGTCCCGGTGAAGGGTGTTCCCACCATTAGTGGGGGCACAGGGCCAATAAAGTTCCCTTGTGATCGGAGATATTAGCGCAATTCCGGCGATTCGGTCCGGCGCGCTTGTCGCTAGTCCCCTTCTGATCCAACCGCGTACCCCAGGGCCTCCATATCGATCCGGCGGGCCTCATCTACAGACACGGTTCCCCCTCCCGCCGCTGATGCGGAGCCCTGCAGCTCGCTGGTCAGCTCGGCCAGCATTATCTGCAAGCGGTCGGAGTCAGACTCATTGCGCAGAGTGGTCTCCCCCGGATCTTCATTCAAGTTGTAGAGCTCGTGATGGCCATCGGATGACTGGATGAGCTTGTGGGATCCATCGTAGATCACGGTGCGGACTCGCCGGAATCGGTCACCCACGGCGGGGTGCAAGATGTCGGGTAGACGGCTGAAGTAGTTCTCGGAAAGGACGCGTCCTACGCCTGGACGCAACGGGAACCTGACCGACTGACGAAGACTCGCTTCACCCGGTACGCCATCTAGGACGAGCGCAGGGAGGTGCGCACTACTCGCCCTGTCAGTGCGGACAACGCCCGCCACCTGACCGGGGTATTTGATGATCAGGGGAACTGATAGAGCCTGCTCGTACACGTCCTTTGAGTGCTCCACGAGTCCGTGTTCACCGAAGTACTCGCCGTGATCCGAAATGACGACCAACAGCAGGTCCTCCCATTGCCCGCGCTGCTTGAGTTCGGCAAACAACTCACCAATGGCTAGGTCGAGATTCCTTACGGACCGGTTGTACTGGTCTTGCAAGGTCAACCCCAACTCGCCCGCCTCCTCGCCTTGCACAATGACCTGTTCGTACAAGCGATTCAGAAGGTCGGAGGAGTATTGGGTGGCCTGATCAAATTCCATCTCTCCTGGCAGGGGCTCCACATTGTAGGGACGGTGGGTGTCCATGAAATTCACGAACATCATCCAAGGCTCCGGCTTGGACTCGCGCCCATCGATCCAACCAAGCACACCGTTGCAGAGTCTCGGCGCGCGCTCGCGACTGATGCGCCACTCATCAAACCCCTGGGACAGCCCGAAGGCACTGTTCAGGTACACCGCGTTGGCCACGATTCCCCCGGTCGCGTAACCCTCTTCCTGCAGCGCTTCGGCCAACGTCCAATGTTCCGCGTCGAGCACGTAGCAGTTGTCGACCTTCATGTCGTGTGCGTCGAAAGAATGTGCCCGGTGATCACTGGGGTTCTTGCCCGTGAACATCGACGCGTGACTGGGTACCGTCCAGGGAGAACTCGCCGAGCACAGATCCCAGCGGGTGGACGCGGCAGCCAGCGCGTCTAGATTCGGGGTCAGATCGCCCAGGCCCCCATAACAACCCAGTCGATCCGCACGCAGGGTGTCCATGCACAGGATCAGAATGTTCGGCGGCTCAGCCTCCGACGGCGCGCAAGCACAGAAGCTTGATGCGAGACACAGCGCCAGTAGGCCGTGCTGGAATGAAGGCAGGAGTCTCATGTGGAGGCAGTGTAGCGCCAGCTCTAGTACGGAGCTCCAACCCGCATGTTGGACATCGGGCCCCGACGCGCCATCATGGATGAGACTCGGGCATGCACTTCCAACCTCCCGCACCGCGCTTGCGTATTGCCATCGTGAACCACCGCCCCCCAACGAGCCCTCGAAACACAGCGCGACGGGTAGCCCGCCTCAGTACGTCGGTCGCGCTGGGAGCCCTCCTACTGGTCGCCTGCGGAGCCGACAAGGCCGATCAGGGACCCCCAGGCCCTCCCAGCCCGCGCGTATTGGTGGTCGGCTGGGACGGGGCGACCTTCGACTTGATCGACCCCCTCATCGAGCAAGGCCGTATGCCGGTTCTCGCCGGCATCATGCAGCGCGGCTCGCAGGCCTGGCTGGAATCTTCCAAGATCCCAATTTCGTCCGCCGCCTGGGTCGGTGCTTGCTCGGGGCAACACCCGGGCGAGACGGGTGTCTACGGTTTCTTCCAACGTGTGGAAGGGAGTTACGACGTCGAAGTTATCGACGCCCGGACAAACTTGTGTCCGCCGATTTGGCGCATCCTCAGCGGCCGAGGCTCGACGGTAAACGTCATGGGCGTGCCGATCACTTGGCCTCCGGAGCCCGTGCGAGGACGATTGGCCGCCGGCATGCTCTCGCCCCCATTGGAAGACTGGGCCTATCCACCGAAGTACACACTTGAGTTGCGCGCACAGGGATTGCTTCCGGACGTTGGTATTTGGACACAGGTTCGCAGCCTGCAGCAAGACACGATGCTGAGGCGCATTCAAGGACAACTCGTCATCAAGCGACGCGTCGCCTTGGAGCTCCTGAACAAGGACGATTGGGACTACTCCATGATCGTCTTCAAGAGCCTCGATGTGCTCTCCCATCAGCGCTACGACGGGAAGACCGATGGGGTTGTGGCCGACTTGCTGGTGGACCTAGACCGCATCCTGGGCGACATGGTCGAAGCAGCGGGACCGCAAACCGATGTGATCATCATGAGCGATCACGGGTTCGGCAGTTTCCCCTTCACGTTCAATCTCTACCCCTGGTTGGTGAACAATGGGTTTGCGGTCGAGCAAGGCAAGGGCCCCCCTGAACGCCCAGCCAGCGCGCCTCTCATTACTTACGAAGCCGAGGCGGAGCGACTGCAGATGAAGCGTCTTGACCTCGACCAAACTCGCGTCTTGGCCACAAACACCGAGTGTGAAGGCAATTTTGGCAGCTTGAGACTCAACATTGTGGGCCGCGAGCCCAATGGAGTGGTACCGGCTGACGAGGTAGAAGCAGAGCTGGCCAGGCTCGAGGATGCGCTAAGGGCAATCAAGGTGAGGGAGCAGCCCCTGGTCACCAATATGTGGCGCGGCGCACAACTTTACCCGGGTCCAGCCAACCACCACGTTCCAGACCTGATCTTCGAGACTCAAACGGAATGGCAAGTGGTCGCTTACTCTGGCGGGGCTGTGCTCACTCAACACAAGGAACCCCGAGCCAACCACCGTTTGGACGGAGTTTTTGCCGCTGCGGGTCCGAGCATCCAGGCCAACCCAGAACGGGCGCGCTGGAGCGTGTTTGATCTGACGCCGACCGCCCTGCACCTCATGGATCAACCGGTCTACGACGAGATGAGCGCGACCGCGCACCCCGAACTCCTGACCGCGCCCCGTCCCGTGCGCAGTATCCCCCGAGCAAGCGACCCCACCTATCGCCAACCTATCGATGCCTGGACGGAGTTGACCCCGAAGCAGCGCCAGGATCAGATCGATCAGCTCAGGGCACTGGGTTACGCCGATGACAGCGACGAGTAGCCCTTTGGAAGGAACATCGGGCAACCGCCAGCTGCCCGCCCATGTCTGGGTTGGTGTGGGATTGACGGCGTTGACCCTGCTCGTCTATTGGCCGTTGCTCGATCTGGCTCTACTGGGCTGGGACTCATGGCCCATGATCCTGACTGCGAGGGTTCAGGATTGGGGCGATCTCTGGGGCTGCCTAACCGAGCCACTGATGGATGGTCGCTACCCCCTCGGGGAGTTCTATCGGCCGGTCACCAACCTGTTCTTCGCGATCGATCATTCGTTGGGAGGGCTCGAGCCCGGCGCCTATCACCGGACCGACCTGCTCATCCACCTGGGCAACACATTGCTCATCGCTTGTCTCGCGGCACGGCTCTGTGTGGGTCGAGCCGCACTGTGGGCCGCGGGCTGTGTCGGCGTGCTGTATTGCTTGCATCCAATTCAGCTGGAGCTGATCACGGCCTCCCCTCGGCGAGCGGACACCCTGTGCCTCCTGTTCACTCTTGCATGCCTGCTCACGCAAGGCCTACCTGGAGAGGGCCACCCCCGGGGTCCTCGGTGGTTGGGCGGATTGCTCGCCTTCCTGGCAGTAGGCTCCAAGGAGACGGGTGCGGTAGTGCTGCCTGTGGTCTTCGCCTGGCATGTGTGTCTCAGTTCACAAGGTCAGGTCCCCCTCGAGCGGCTCCGCTCGGCGGCCAAGAAAAGCCTGCCCGTGCTCTTCGGAGTCCTTGCCCTGCTAGCCGTGCGTACCCTCGTGCTCGGCGGCCTGGGCGGCCCAGTTCCTTTGGGCGGTGAGCCAGTGGGGCGGCTGGAACTGTTCGGCACTCTGATCGAACGAACTGTTCTACCCCTGCCCGTGTTGGGGTGGAGTCACGCGCGCCTGCCTTTCTACGCAGCTGGTTTGATTCTCATGGGAGCCACTTGGCTGTCCCTACGTGACGTGTCAACCAGACGTCTGCCAGAAGGTGCGCCACGGATGGGCCCGGTGATGTCCTTCCTGGGCCTGTGGTGCTTGTCCGTGTTCGCCATCACGGGCTTCGCCGACCAGATGCACGAATGGTACGCGCTGCTGCTCTCGGCGCCGGTCGTCCTGACCGTCGGGCAATGCATGGTGCGCATGCGTTTTCCCCTGCGCGCCCTCGCCTGTCCTTGGTTGATGGTCTTTCCCATTGTGAGTCTCGTCGTTGTGCTGCGGGGGTGGCCCCTCGAGAGCACGCCGCGACTGGACGCCATTAGCTTCCTCGCCCAGCAGGATCTCACGCGCCTGGAGGAGGGCGTCGAGTCCGCCGATGACGGCACAGTTCTGCGACTCAACCCATGGCACCCGATGCTGGCCCCCGCATCTGACGGCAGCGACGTGCGCAGTCTCTTCTCGGCCTTCGATTACGGTCTGCAAGCTTGGTGCGAACTGCGCTGGCCCGAGAGGACCTTTGATGTCCAGGCGTGGACGCTCGAGATCCCGCAACCGCAACCGGACATGCTGCGGGTGCAACTGATCCCGGGACCTGAACCGGGCTACCTGAATCTCAGCCCTGACTAGGGATTTGGGCTCAACGCCCCGCGCCCTGAAGCGCTTGTGCTTGGGCCATCCTTCGATCCAAATCTGCCAGCAGGTCCGGCGCCAACCTTGTGGCTTCCGCGAGCACGAAGTACTCGCGCGCATTCCTGAGGTGCTGAAGACCCTGATCCGTCCGGCCCTGGGCCAGGTCCAACTCCCCTAGTTCGCGCAAGGCCTGTCCCACCCACTCGGCTTGGTTGGTGCCCCTCTGGGTCCGATAGCGAAGTTGCGTACGTCGGGCGATCTCCTCCATGACCTGGCGCGCTTGCCCCAACCTTCCGGCGAGACGCAAGGCATGCCCGACCTGCCAATCCGCCACCATCTTCTCATGGGAGTTGGAACTCTCAGCCACAGCCGAGCGGCATCGAAGAAAGGCCTCCAAGGCCTGTTCATGCAAGCCGCGTTCCTCAAGTAGCCACGCGAGTTGGCGCCAAAGTGCTCCGCTGAGGAGGTTGTCACCGACCTTGGCACCATCCTGGATGGCGCGCCGGCACCAGCGCAATTGGTCTTCTCCGCGGCTCATCACCGATCCCATGTGGGCCAATTGCACGGCTCGAATGTGCTGGCCTGTTTGGCGCGCGAGGGTGTGGGCCTTGGTGCAGGTCTGCAAGGCCAGTTCGGTGTCCCCCGCCCGGTGTTGGTAGGCGGCTTGGGTCAGCAGGATCCGCGCTTTGCCCTTGGGCTCGCTTTCGGAGCTCTGCTCAACGGCATTCTCAAGCCAGACCTCGCCTTCTTCCGGTTTGCCAGTCAGCAGGTAGACGTGGGCCGCTTGGGCAGCGCCTTCTACAAACACTCCCGAGTTGGATTCGGCTTGAGCTGCCGCAGCTGCGAGCCGGTAGGTTTCCAACGCCTGCGAGTAGTTGCGAGCGTCAAAAGCCGCGTCGCCCCGAAGGAGAAGTTCGGAAGAACTCAGCCGGTCCTTGGCCGATCCACCAGAAGTGACACAGCTCACGCAAAAGGTGAGCAGCAGGGCAATGATGAGGGGTTGAGTTCGCATGTGCGGGGAGGGAAGAGGCTCCGCCTAGGGTAGCGCCTTGTGCGACAGATGCCCGCGCGTACTGGGTTGTGAGGAGCCCCGGACGCGGAGGCGGGGCCTCAAGCCTGCTCCGGCGCCGACCTGTGGTCCCGGGGTTTCAAGTAGTACTTGAGATGGGAGCTCGGGGTCTAGAAAGTGGCCCCAGACTCCGCCATGAAAGTCCAAGTCCTCCCGCTGCTAGCCACGCTTGTCGCCCTGATCCTCTGGGGCCTCTCGAGCACGGGCGGGGGGGACCCCCTACCTGAGTATGGGGCGCCGCCCATCCGGCCTGGATCCCAAGAAAAACCACGAGGATTGGTGCGCCCGCAACTCCTACCCAGCGGCCCCGAAATCCCCGCCCGAGAAGAGGAAGAGCCCGCCCCCTTCGCCGCGCCTGCTCCGAGTCCAGAGGAAGGTCAACTGCTCGTGACGTTGATCACCGGCGAAGAACAACTGCCCCTGGGCGATACTCGGTTGGTGGTCTACGACCCCATGGGATCGAGTGGGACCGAAGTGCGAGCGGGTCGCTGGTCACAAACGACAGACGCCGACGGGCGCGCAACCTTCGGTCTGCCCCTGGGCCAAGCATTGCGCCTGAAGGTCCGAAGAGATTCCGCGGGTCAGGAAGCTCCCACAATCGATGTGCCCGCCTTCAGCCCTGGGGAACGCCGTGCCATAACCGTTCAACTCGGACAGCTTCGGGAGGCCGTCTTCGAGGGCTACTTCTTGGACGCCACCGATGACAAACCGATCGCCGGGGCCGAGGTGCGACTCAGACCGTGGTCCAAGACGCACAGTTCCGCCGACCTCTTGGATCACTCCGGCCGGGCTGACGCCGTGAGCGACGGTGCTGGACGCTTCGAGTTGCAGTGGGCCCGCACGGATTCGTCCTTCGCGGCAGTTCACGCAATTGGCTACGGCCCCATGTTCTTTGACTTGGCGGGTCAACAGGGGCTCTCGCAGTCGGCCCACCCGATCCGCCTCTACCGCAGCGCGGCTTACGAACTCAAGGTGGACGACCCAGGGCCGTTCCCCGACCTACGCCTGAGGGTGACTAGCGCCGGTCAAGTGAACGCAAGGAATGGATCCTCACCTCTGCTGGCCGGGGCCTTGGGCTGGTCGGCACCCGTCAGCGCAGGCGGCGTGGCGCAGATTCTAACCCTGCCGCCCAACACTCCCCTGAATGTGGAGTTGTGGAGAGCCACGACACGCATCTACGCGTCTTCCGCGCCTATCACGCTGGCCCAGGGGGAGCACCGCGTATTCGGCCTGGGGACGGGCGGAATTCCCATGATCACGGGGACCTTGCGAGATGAGTCGGGTGAGCCCGCAAGCCACAAGGAAATCTGGTTGGTTCCCGCGACAAGTCGAAATCCGAAATTGTTGACCCACTCCATGGCAGGCGCACACAACCCCAGACGTGCGAAGACGGATGCCGAAGGCCGCTTCCAATTTGTCGATCCGGGTTCCGGTGATTGGTGGGTTGGGCCAGCACCCGTATCGAGCACCGCGTCCGGCGCCCCGCCCCCGCTGCCGCTGGCAAAGTGGCTGCACTTCCCCGAAGGCTCTCAGCAGGTGCGGCTGGACCTGACGACTCGCATGGGCGTTTTCTTGGAAGGTGTTGTGCGGGACTCGGCGGGCAAGCCTCTGCACGGGTCCACGCTCCACTTCCGGCCCGTGCTCGACGCCCAAGTGCAGCAGCGCCCGGTTGACGAACAGGGTCGTTTCCGAGTGGGCCCCCTGGTGCCGGGTCTCTATGACGTTTGGGTCGCTGCCGGCCAAGCAGGTGAACACCAAGGCAGTCTGCCGCGCACCGTACGGGCCGGCGGGCAGCCCATCGAATTCACCGTTAGGCGCGGATCGTGGGTCCAGGTCGGCGCCGTGGCACCCGGGGAGAAGCGTGAAGCTCGTATCACCCGCGGTCTGCTCACACACCTCGGTGAGCGGTCCACGCTGGTGCGCGACCTGCGTTCCTCTCTGCTGCTAGTCGAGGAGGCGGACGGCGCAGGATCTCAACTTGAGCGTGCGGTCTTGCGGGGCAATGCCATGGAACTCAGCGAACTGGAACCCGGGACGTACGGGGCGGCCCTCTACTCCGCGGATGGCCGGGTTGCCGTGCTCGACCGCATGGACACGGCGGAGATGGGCAGTCCCGCACAAGCCCACGCCGTCCTCTACCCCGTGGGTTGGTTGCTGCTCGAGCACTTGGGGGAGGCGCACGGTGCCGACTACCGGGTCCTGAGGAACAAAGTCATCGTCGCGAATGGCACCCTGGGCTGTGGGGCCCTGATAGAGGTTCCGGTTCCCCCAGGCGAACTGCTCGTGGAATGGGCAATCCAAGGTGAACCCATGCGCACCCAGACTGTTTCGAGCGCCCCCCACGGACGGGTGCGCGTGCACTTCTAGGGGCTCGGCAACCCGCTGTCTGGGTGTGTGAAGGGGGTGCCCCACGCCCGGCGAGGGCCAAAAACTTGCATTGCATGGCCCCGCCTGCCAAAATCGATGGGTGCAGCCCCGTGACGGGGTTTTTGGCCCCGGCGCACGGGCTCCTCTGCCCCAATTCTTACTTCCAATCCACCGTGGACACGGCCTATGAACCTCGACGGCTCGATTGACGCCATCATCGCCAAGAAAGGGAGTGAGGTGCATTCGATCTCCTCCGATCGCCTGATCATTGATGCTCTGTCGATGATGGCTGATAAGCGGGTCGGTGCGCTGATGGTCGTGGATGATGAGCGCCTGGAAGGCATGTTCTCGGAGCGCGACTACGCTCGCCGGGTGGTACTGGCAGGACGCTCTTCGCGCGAGATGAAGGTGAACGAGATCATGACCGTGGACGTCATCACGGTGACCCGTGAAAGCACCGTCTCCGAGTGCATGCAGCACATGACGAATCGCCGCTGCCGCCACCTTCCGGTGATCGAGGACGGCAAGATCGTGGCCCTGGTGTCATTGGGCGACCTCGTCAATTGGATCATCACCACCCAGAAGAAAGCCATCCACGAACTGGAGGGCTACATCGGCGGGGAGTACCCCAGCTGATGGGTGCCCGCCGCGAGGCGGAGATCGGTCCCCGCTAGCCAGGGCCCCGCGGCCGAGTGGGCGGGGCCCACGTCTTGGGCTCCCAAGGGGGCAACTTGCCCAGACCCGCACGCCTTGCTTGAAGCCTGCGGCTAGAATTGCGACCAGGCCTTGGGAATCGCATTGGAGGAACCTGCTGGCCTTCCCAGAATCAGGAATACCCCTGTATTTTGTGTTGACTCGAGTGATCGACCCTCTATATAGTGTGAACATCGTCGTCCGGAGCAGGCCCTTGGCGCCCCCAAGAGCCCTGCAGCCCCCCGGACGCCGAGCACTTTGAAACCGCTGCTCCCCGTCGCTTCCGCCCGACCCCGGAGGCGTTGGGGTTCTTGAGTGGCCCGCGTCCCCTACCCGGGAAGCGGGTTGCGCGCAGGGCTGTGATAACCGACCCCATCCCCACGCCGTCTCCCGACGGCAGGTTTCACGGACCAGCGCTAGGCGCGGTGTGAGGCGGCTGATCTTCGGATTGGCCGCCTCCCTTTTTTGGGGCGGCCGAGACTCGACTACACGGGAGTTCGGAGCGGGCCGCAATGACCCAGTGGCGGCCAAGCGCGGGCGCACTCAGGGTCCGGTGAAAACCCAAAGGAAGCGCGCGCAGCCATCATCCTAGGTGGAGGTATTCGCCCCACGGACAAGCTGCGCGCGCCATGAGTTTGACGCTTACTCGGAAGGGTCAGTTCCCGATACGCAGATCCAGGTTCGGAGTTTGAAGATCGTCTAGCATTCGCAAGACCAATCCAGACACGCGCATCAGCTTGTCGCAGTCGATCTTGTCTGCAGTATCGGTCGGTTTGTGGTAGTCCTCATGTACGTCAGAGAAAAGGAAAGCCACCGGGATTTTCAGGTTGCGAGCGAAGTTCGCGTGATCCGAGCGGCTCCAGTAAGCGTCGGCGTTGTTGAGCTTGGTAAAGCCCTGTTGGCCGCAGTGCTTCTCAACGAGTTGAGTCAAGCGGTTGTACTCGGGATGGGCAGAGGTGGGTGTGATCCCAATCTCATCCGGAGCGTTGCGGCCAATCATGTCGATGTTGAGGTCGCAGAAAGGTTGCATGCCCTCCGGGAGCCAGGGATCCAGGGTCCAAGCGCGCGACCCGAGTAGGCCCTTCTCCTCAGCAGAGACCCACATCAACATCACGGTGCGCTTCATGGGGCCGTACTCGGTGAGAGCTTCGGCGATGGCCAACAAACCCGTGGTACCCGAGGCATTGTCGTCGGCCCCGTTGTAGATATCGCCATTCTCGCGCTTGCCCACGTGGTCGTAGTGCGCCGAGATGATGATCACCTCGTTGCGCATTTTGCGATCGGAGCCCGGCCACAGGCCGCAGACGTTCTCCAGAGCAATGCCGTCCAGGGGGCCCGAGGAGTAGGTCTCGGCAATGTCCACGCCGATCGGTGCTCCGATTTTCGGCTCTGCACCTCCCAACCAGCCCTCGGCTCGATCTTCTGCCAGGTACAGAAGGGGCACGCCGTAGGTGCGCTGCTCTCCCATGCTCGGCCTTCTGCAGATATCCACCCAGCGGCCGTACATCTCTTTCGAGCTCTTCGAGGACTCTGGGTCAAAGGGAATGATGAGACCCAGCATTCCTGCTTGCTCGGCGGCTTGATTGCGTTTTCGAGACACCTTGGCGCCGGGTGACATGAAGCCCCACGACCCTTTCAAGTCCACATTCTCCAGGTCATCGGGATCCAGCTCTCCAACGTAGGCCACGGGACCCGCTGCGGAACGCGATCCACGGGAACCCATGGATACGTAGTAGTCCTTGCCGAATTCGAGCTTTTGCTCGTGGTCACCGTTGGCCACGGTCATGGACGTCTCGTCCTCGTTCAAACCGTATTGGGCCAGCGAGTAATTGTAGAAGTAGCCATCCGGGGCACCCGGCTCAAGTCCCAAGCGCTGCAGCCGTGAACGGATGTAGCGCGCTGCGATACGCTGACCATTCGACGGCGAATCGCGTCCGCCCAACTCATCACTGGCCAGGAAGTAGATGTCAGCGGAGATCTCCTTGACGTCCAGAGTCTTCAGTGCACGGTCCAGGTTGCGCCCGGGGGCGGTGACGGACTTCGAAGCGGGGACGTCGGCAACCAGGAGCGCCGCGGTAAGAGCGAGGGTGTTGAACAGCATAGAAGAGGTCTGTGGCAGGAATAGGGTCTTGGAGGCTCACATGGTAGCGACGGAATCCGACCCTGCGGAGGTCGCACGCAACCGTTACCAATCGGCAACATGGTCGGCCTTCAGGGTTCAGCGGCCCGGTCTGGAGATTGAACAGCACGCAGAGCGGCAGGTCCTACCGACCTCTCACCAGTTGAGCCAAAGCCCGAACCCAATCGGGACGCTGATTCAAGGCCGGTACGAGCTCGATCTCTCCCGCCCCGCCCTCAGCCACAGACTTCGCGAGCCGCACTCCGATCTCCTCCAAGGTCTCCAGGCAATCCACGAGGAAGCCTGGGCAGGCGATGGCGACCCTCTGTCCAGCCGAACATAGTTCGCCGGCCACATCCTCCGTGTTGGGCGCCAGCCAAGGCTCACGACCAAACCGCGATTGGTAGGTCAGGGTCCAGCTCTCTGGGGCCAATCCCAAGCTCTGCGCCAAGGCCGCGGCGGTCTGCTCGCAATGATCACGGTACACGTCCCCTTGCTCCACATAGCGAATGGGCAGGCCGTGGAAGCTGAAGAGGTAGTGGTCGCAAGGGTTGCTACCTAGGTGTTCGCGAATGCCCTGGGCTAGGGCCTCGATATAACCGGGATGGGTGGGGTAGGCCGAGGTGAATTCCAGAGCAGGAGCATCCGCGATGTGCCTGTGCAATTCGCGCACCCGCGCTTCAATCGTGCCAGTGGTCGTACGACTGCCCTGGGGGAAGAGCGGCAACACCTGAATCACATCGACACCCTCGTCCGTGAAACCGTGCAAGACCTGCTCCAGACTGGGTTTCCCATAGCGCATGGCCAGGCGCACGCTGACCGCCTCCCCCACCTCGCGCTGCAAGGCCTCGCACAATCGAGCGGACCCGACGACCAGGGGTGAACCTTCGGCCGTCCAGATGGACTGGTAGAGTCGTGCGCTCTTGGGTCCCCTGAAAGGCAGGATGACTAGCTTGCGCAGCATCCACCATAGTTGTGGCTGCGAGTCCACCACGAACGGATCGGAGAGAAACTCATCCAGGTAGGCTCGTACGGCGCTCGTGCTGGGCTCGTCCGGGCTTCCGAGGTTGACGAGCAGAACACCACGCCGAGCCTCCGGCCATGCGGACTCTAGGGACTTAGTCACGCGCGCATCCTGCCAAGTGAGAAGAGCAGCCGATACGGGTCGTGATTCGACCGCCAAAACGTGTGGGAGCATGACAGCCCTGTGACAATCCAACTCCCCCGGCGAATTAACTTTCCCCCATGGAACGCGTAGCCATTATTGGCTTCTCACTGTCCGACGGGACGGCAGCGGAACTGGAGGGCCTGCAAGCCCGCGGAGACGTGGCCTTTCAGCGCGAACTAGCTGACGTCTTGGGAGCATCCGAGATCGTCTATCTGGCCACCTGCAACAGACTCGAGATCATCTACGCCTGCGAAGAAGGTGAGCCCCCCGGCCCGTCCGACTTGGAGTGCATGCGTGAGTTCTTGGGCGCCAAGGACGACCTGCGCCTGCGCTTTTGCGGTGGTCGCGACGCCGTCCGACACCTCTTTCGAGTGGCCTGCTCCCTGGATTCCCTGGTTCTTGGAGAGGACCAGATTCTGTTTCAAATGCGCGCCTCCCACACGCGCGCACAGGAAAATGGCCTTCTGGGCTCGCACCTCACGCAGGTCTTTCGCGCTGCATTCCAGGTGGGCAAGCAGGTACGCGCCAAGACGGCTCTCTCAAGGCAACCGGTGTCCGTCATGAGCCTTGGGGTGCGCGCGTTGGAGGAAGCTCTCCTCCAGCGCGGCTGGACCGAGAGCCATGCTCCAATCGTCGCCCTGATCGGCGCCGGTCAGGCTGCGGAACACGTCATCCAAACCCTGTCGACCAGCCGCCTGAAGGTAAGTCTCTGCGCGAATCGCACGCCAGCCCGTGCACGTGGCCTCGCTTCGCGCATAGGCGCGCGGGCAACGGACCTGGACTCGCTGACCTCGGGTGCGGAGTCCGTGGACGTCTTGATCTGCGCCACAGCCGCAAGAGAAGTCCTCGTGGATTCTGGGGCATTGGAACAGCTAAGTCACAACGCCCCCGGCGAGCGCGGGTTGCTGGCGCTGGATCTGGCCTTGCCCCGCAACCTGGCGACGGAGGGGCTCTCAGAGCGCGTTCAGGTTCTTGGCATGGAAGCCCTGCGCCAGCGGGCCCAAGTGAACCGAGAGTTGCGCTCTCAGGCCTCCGAGCAAGCCGAAGCACTGATCAACAAGCGCCTCGTGCATCTTCAAACCCGAGCCACGGATGAGAATTCGAGCGCACGTATCGAATCATTCGTGTCTTCGAGCAGAGAGATCCTCGAAGGGGAACTGGAGCGCCTGGTGGGATCGGAAATGGACGGACTGGGCGAGGCCGAGAGGCGCAAGGTCGAACGCTGGGCACGATCTGCCTTCGGACGACTGCACCACGTGTCCACTGTCGCCTGCCGGGAAGTAGGGCGCGCGCGCAGGAGCGATCCAAGCGAAGGCCAAGGAGAACACCAATGAAATTGAACATCGGAACACGAGGATCAGACCTTGCCCTTTGGCAAGCTCGCCATGTGGCCCAACGGCTGACAGAAGCCGGTGCTGAGGTCGACATCACAGTCCTGGTCACGCGCGGGGACCGCATCGATGACGTCCCCTTGCATCTCATCGATGGTAAGGCCTTCTTCACCAAGGAAATTGAAGATGCACTACTGAGCGAACAGATCGACGTTGCCGTTCACAGCCACAAGGATCTACCCGTTGAGGGGCCCGTGGGGCTGACGATCGCCGCCATACCCGCGCGGGCTGGAGCGGGAGAACGTCTGCTGGTGCGGCGCGAAGCCTATGACCCAGCCGGCCATTTCTTGCCCCTGCGCCAGGGTGCTCGGGTAGGAACGAGTGCCCCCCGGCGCCAGGCCCAAGTAACAGCCCTACGCGGAGATCTTGTAATCGAACACCTACGTGGCAACGTGCCCACCCGTGTCCAACGCCTACGCGATGGCGGCTACGATGCCATCGTGCTCGCGGCCGCGGGTCTGGACCGCCTGCAGTTGGAAACTTCCGACTTGGTGTGCGTGAACTTGGGAACGCGGCACTTTGTCCCGGCGCCCGGTCAGGGTGCACTGGGCGTTCAAGTCCGCACCACTGACGCAGAGACACTGAGCTTCGTGCGAGCTGCCATGCACGACGCAGCGAGCGCAGCCAACATCGAGGCCGAGCGCGGCCTCTTGTTAGCGGCCGGAGGGGGTTGCAACCTCGCCCTGGGTGCCCACGTCCAGGCGTTGAGTAACGGCAAGTGGGAAGCCCACGTGTTCAGAGGCCCCGACGGTTCAGACTCCAAACGGCCCGCGCGATGGGCTCAGGTGGTAGCCGACACGGCTGATGAGGCCGCGCGCAAGGGGCTGGAACTCGCTAGCCAATCTGAGACCACAGGCATGGGACCGCTCGCTGAAATGCGTGTGGCTCTAACGGGCACTCGCAACGGTGGCGGACGGCTACGTGAACGCCTGGGGGCTCTGGGTGCGGAGGTCCTCTCCGAGGCAGTCATCGAATGCGCTCCCATCGAGGGCACGCAATTGGGTGAGCGCCTGGCCCGGCTCGACACTGGCGACGGAATGGTGTTCACGAGCCGTCAAGCCGTGAATGCCATGCAGGGCCTCACCATTCCCACAGGAGTGCTCGTCGCTGCCGTGGGCTCAGGAACGGCACAGGCCTTGGAGAACATGGGTATCACGGCAGACGTCGTCGGCACTGGCGGCGCAAGGGACTTGGCTGAGGCCTTGCCCATGAGTTCCGTCAAACACGTGCTGCACCCCTGCGCCGCAGAGGCACTGCCCGACCTGCGCGATGCCCTCGAGTTGCGAGGCATCCAAGTTGAATCCCTGCCCGTGTACATCACCCGGGCCATGGACTCCATCGAACTCAGAACGGGCGTGGATGCGCGCGTCTACCTCAGCCCCTCCGCGGTTCGCGCTGCCGCTCAAGCCGAAGCCGCCGGACAAGGCGGCCAAGCCGCGCGCGTTGCGCTAGGTGCCCATACAGGCAAGGCGCTAGACGAGGCGCAACTGCACTGCTTCACGCCCCCCGACGGGGATCGCGAGTCCATCATTGGCTTCCTTCTCAATCACACTCCGACCCTGGAGCCTACATCATGATCCTGCGCCCCCGAAGATTACGCCGCACGCCTCTGCTGAGGGAGGCGCTCGCCGAAACGCGGGTGGACCCCGCTCAGTTGATCCAGCCTCACTTCCTGCACTCACGGCCGGATAGCGAGCCAATCGCCTCCATGCCCGGTATCGCGCGCATGGGGATCGACCCCTTGGTTCAACAAATCGGGGCTGACTTGGACTTGGGTCTCAGCTCGGTGCTGCTCTTTGGAGTCCATGGCCCTGAAGAAAAGGACGATTGCGCCTCGGCGGTCACCGATAAGGGTGGCTTGGTCCCCAATGCTGTGCGCCGCCTACGGGGTGAGTTCGGCGATCGGCTAACGATCATCACGGACGTCTGCCTCTGCGGCGCGACAACCAGCGGACACTGCGGTGTGCTAGACGAGAACGGCTACGTTCAGAACGACGCCAGTCTGCCCCTGCTCGCCGCGGCTGCCACGGCCCACGCCCAAGCGGGAGCAGATGTCGTCGCCCCCAGCGACATGATGGACGGTCGGGTGGCCGCCATTCGGAAAGCCCTGGACCAAACGGGCCTCACGGACACGGCCATCCTCTCCTACTCCACGAAATTTGCGTCAGCCTTCTATGGCCCTTTCCGCGACGCGGCTGACTCCGCTCCTCAAGCCGGGGACCGGCGTGCCTACCAACTCGATCCGCGCAACGGGCGCGAGGCCCGACGGGAGAGCCGGCTCGATGAGGCGCAGGGTGCCGACATGCTGATGGTGAAGCCCGCCCTCTCCTACCTGGATCTGATTCGCGATATCGCCTTGGAGGCGCAGGTTCCCGTGGCGGCCTACAATGTCTCGGGTGAGTACGGCATGGTCAAAGCTGCCGCCGCGCAGGGCTGGGTGGACGAAGGTGCGGTCGTGAATGAGATCCTGACCTCTATCGCACGCGCCGGTGCCGACTTGATCATCAGCTACCACGGGCGCGATGCCCTTCAGCAGGGGTGGATCTCATGAACGACATGCTCACGCGCTCACGTAGCTGCATGCCCGGCGGGGTCTCAAGCCCCGTGCGGGCATTCGGCTCGGTTCCCGGCGACCCGCCGATCATTGCCCGCGCTGCGGGCAGCCGCATCATTGATCTGGATGGGCGCGAATACGTGGATCTCGTTTGCTCCTGGGGCCCTCTGATCCTGGGCCATGCACACCCGGCGGTAGTGGAAGCCGTTCAGCGCACGGCCCAAGACGGCTTGAGTTTTGGCGCCACCTGTCCCGGGGAAGTCGAGCTGGCGGAGGCCATCCTGAGCCGCTACGAAACAGTGTGGCCGGAGGCGGACCGAGTACGTTTTGTTTCGAGTGGAACCGAAGCCGTGATGAGTGCTGTGCGCTTGGCGCGCGGTGTCACTGGACGCTCACGAATCGTGAAGTTTGAAGGCTGTTACCACGGGCACTCCGACGGCTTGCTCGTTCAAGCGGGATCGGGCCTGGCTACCTTGGGTCTGCCCGCGTCCGCAGGTGTACCGCAGGCGATCGCCGCCCTGACCGACGTCTTGCCCCTGGACGACGAGCAGGCAGCTGAGGCCCTTTTCGCGGAGAAGGGTGACGAGATTGCATGCGTGTTGATCGAACCCATGCCGGCCAACAACGGGCTCTTGCTTCAGCGCGTGGAGTTCCTACGCCGCTTGCGAGACCTCACACGCGAGCACGGTTGCCTGTTGGTGATGGACGAAGTCATCAGCGGACTGCGCGTGGCCCCCGCCGGCATGGTGGAGCTCACGGGCATCGAACCCGACCTGGTCACCCTCGGGAAGATCGTCGGGGGAGGCATGCCGGTGGGAGCGTACCTCGGCAGCGCACGATTAATGGAGCAGCTGGCTCCACTGGGTCCCGTCTACCAAGCGGGGACCCTATCCGGCAATCCGTTGGCGATGGCCGCGGGTCTAGCAACTCTGCGCGAGTTGGAGGCGGGCGCAAAGTACGAGCAACTGGAGCAACTCGGGAGTTCCCTGGAAGCTGAGTGGCGATCCTGTCTGGCCCAATCGGGCACCCCGGGTGAAGTCGTGCGAGTGGGCTCGGTGCTGTGGCTGTCCCTTCAGGGGGGCCATGCACCACGTGCCAGTGATCGGATCGATGCGAGCGCAGCCCTACGCTACGGGTCCATCTTTGAGTCCATGCTCGAACAAGGGGTGTGGATGGCCCCGTCGGCCTATGAGGTGGCGTTCCTCTCCACGGCCCATGCGCAAGAGGACGTGGACCGTGCAGTGCTGGCCCTGAAGCTGTCCCTCGAACGATCCCACGTGCGCGCCCTGGAGGTTGGCCAGGCGTGAACGAAACCCGCCGACAACCGGTCCTCTTTTGGGGCGCGACGATTCTGTTCTTGCTCGTCATCGCCTGGTGGATTTTCTTCTTCTACGGAGAAGCCGAGAGAATTGTAGGGCGAGTACGGGAGTCGGGCGTGACCCTCTCAACTGAGGCGGTGGCAGCCCTGCAGGCTGCGGTGCAAAGGAACATGCGCATGTTCCTGTTTGAAGGAGCCGCGCTGGCGTTGATCGCATTGGGAGGTGTGCTCTTTGTCGTGCGTTCCATGCGCAGGGAAGTTGAGATGCACCGTCAGCAACGGGACTTCCTATCCGCCATTACCCATGAGCTACGCAGCCCCATTGCCGCGGCGCAACTGCAAGTGGAGAGCGCGCGGGATGAACGCATCAGCCCAGAACAGCAAGATCGTTACCTGCACAACACGCTCATTGACCTGGGGCGCTTAAGTTCCACCGTGGAAAAATTGCTAACGGCCGCCCGTGCTTCCTCAGGTCGCATTCAATTGCACCTAGAGACCCTCGACCTGGCCACTCTGACCGAGAGGGTCGTCGACCGCATGCGGTCGACTGCTAGCGGTGAGCTGGAAATGAGTCTTGTCGCTGCAGAGTCTGTCCCGGTCCTGGCCGATGCCCAGGCCCTAGGGACGATTCTAGAGAACCTCCTGTCCAACGCCATCAAGTACGGTGGCGAGCCACCCCAGGTGGAAGTTCAAGTGCAGCGCATCGGCGACCGGGCCGTGCTCGAAGTCCGAGACCGTGGACAGGGAATGAGCGCCAAAGAAGCGGACCAGGTCTTCAGTCCCTTTGTTCGCGGTCAGAGTGACCTCGTCAAACGCAGGCCTGGCGTGGGCCTGGGCCTGTACCTGGTCTCAGAGCTAAGCCGCGCCTTGGGGGGGCACGTGGACGCCGCGGCCCGCGAAGGCGGTGGGTCTTGTATTCAGGTTAGCCTGCCCAGCCTGCCTGAGTCCCAAGCCCGCTGACACCCTGGAAGCCCACCGTGAACGAACCCATTCAAGCCCAACTGCTCATCGTCGAGGACGAGCCCCACCTGGCCGAAGCCATCGCAGCCAACCTGGCGCTGGAAGGCTTCGAGACCGAGGTCGTGGGAGACGGGGCGCAAGCCCTGGAGCTCATCCGCACCCGAACGCCAGACCTGGTCTTGCTCGACGTCATGCTGCCCGGCTTGGACGGTTTTACGGTCTGCGAGCGCCTGCGCGACGAAGGGAATCGGGTTCCGATCCTGTTCCTCACGGCTCGCTGCGATGAAGATGATCGAGTACATGGCTTGGAGTTGGGCGGCGATGACTTTCTGGGCAAGCCCTTCAACGTGCGTGAGCTGCTCCTGAGAGTGCGCGCAATTCTGCGGCGCACGCAGTGGGTCAACGCAGATTCAGGCCTTGGCAGCGAGTTGATACTGGGGGAGACCACCGTCGACCTGCAGACCTACACGGCACGCACGTCCCATAAGGAAATCCAGCTCTCCGCCAAGGAGATCTTGATCTTGCGATTCCTAGCCGAACACGCTGGCGAGGTCGTGTCGCGCAAGGACATTCTGGACAAGGTCTGGGGCTACGACGCCTTTCCCACCACTCGCACCATTGACAATTTCATCGTTCGACTGCGGCGCGTGATCGAACCCGACCCGCGCGCCCCGCGCTACATCCATACCATTCGCGGCACTGGATACCGCCTCACTCCCTGACTTCCGTGGAACAAGACAAACGACTTCTGCGCGCTTTACGGTGCGAGCCCCTGGACCGCCCTCCTGTTTGGCTCATGCGGCAAGCGGGACGCTACCTACCTGAGTACCGCGCGTTGCGAAAGGAAGTAGGCAGCTTCCTCGCCATGGCCCGTGACCCCGAAATCGCCGCGGAGGTCACTTTGCAGCCCATCCGGCGCTTCGGTATGGACGCAGCCATCGTCTTCAGTGACATCCTCTTGCCGCTCGAAGCCATGGGCATGGAGTTGGTCTTTGACGAACGCGGGCCGAGTTTCCCGAGCCCGGTGGCCAGCGCGGCTGACGTCGATGCCTTGCGGGAGGTACAACCGAGCGAGAACCTGGCCTATGTAGGCCGCACGCTTGAGCTGGTGCGTCAGGGCCTGCCTGACTCAACCACCCTGATTGGTTTTTGCGGTGCCCCCTTCACTCTGGCCTCCTACGCGATCGAAGGGGGGACGAGTCGCCAATTCATGTTGCTGCGCAAAATGATGTACCGCGACACGGCAACCTACGAGAGGTTGATGGACAAGCTGAGCGAGGTGGTGGTCGATCATCTGCGCTTCCAGGTCCAGTCAGGCGCGGAGGTCGTAATGCTCTTCGACTCCTGGGCTGCTTCGCTCACACGTGAAGACTACAGGCGCTACGCCATGCCCTGGTCGATGCGGGTGATCGAAGCGCTGGAAGGACATGCGCCACGCATCGCATTCGCCGGAGCGGCGGGACACCTGTTTGAAGAGCAAATCGAATTGGGAGCCGAGGCCGTAGCCGTCGACCACCGCGTGGACATGCGCGGCGCCTTGAATCAAGCTGCTGGTCGAGTTGCCTTGCAGGGCAACTTGGATCCGGCGGTGTTGCTCGCCAGCCCAGAGGAAGTGGCGAAACGGACCCACGCCCTGCTCGAGAACGTAGGGGGTAGACCGGGGCACATCCTTGGCCTAGGTCACGGAGTGCTGAAGCTCACCGACCCCGAGTGTGTGACCGCATTCGTCGAGGCGGCTATGGGAGCGAGGGCGTGAAGAGACGCGAGTCCTTACAAGTCGCGCCCGAGCAGATTCTGCGCTATGCCCAGGCTGGACCCCGCTACACGTCGTACCCCACAGCCCCGATGTGGACTGACACAGTGGGGTCGACCGAGGGGATTGCGGCGCTGAAGCGCAGCCGGTCTGCTCAAGAGGACCCGTTGTGCCTCTACGTTCACCTGCCGTTTTGTGAGCGGCGTTGCCTGTTCTGCGGTTGCACGGTCGAAATCACACGCCAAGGGGAGAAGGTCACACGCTACCTGGATCGCCTGGACGCAGAGTTCGACCTGCAGTGCTCGGCCCTGGGTGACCGCCGTCAGGTCATCCAGATGCACTGGGGAGGCGGAACACCGACTCACCTGTCCAGCGCTGAGCTAGAACGCCTGTTCTCCATGGTCGAGCGACGTTTCGATCTGCTTCCCGATGCCGAGCTCTCGATTGAGATCCACCCGCACGTCACGACTGACGCGCAAATCGCCACACTGACTGGCCTGGGTTTCAACCGCTTCTCAATGGGAGTCCAAGACACGGACCCGGAGGTGCAACGCGTCATTCATCGCGACCAAACCCTGGAGGACACCCAGCGCTGTGTCGAGACTTGCCGTGGGCATGGTGTGGGGGGCATCAACTTCGACTTGATGTACGGGTTGCCCCTGCAGACCGAACAGACCTTCAGCCGCACGCTCGATGCTGTCGCTTCTCTGCGACCCGACCGACTGGCCATCTACGGCTACGCCCATGTTCCGTGGCTGAAGAAGGCCCAGATCGTGCTGGAACGCGAGGGCCTTCCGGGTCCTGTGGAACGGGCCAATCTTCTGGCCCAGGCCATCGACCGTCTAGGCGAGCAAGACTACAGGGTGATCGGGCTGGATCACTTCGCATTGCCCACCGACTCCCTTTCGGTAGCGCTCGAAGCTGGCACTCTCGAACGCAACTTCATGGGCTATGCCGCGTTGCCCGACGGCTCACGCATGGGCGACATGCTGTCCTTCGGGGCCAGCGCAATTGCCGATGTGGGCGGTGCGTTCCTGCAAAACGAACGCACGACGGCCAGCTACGAGGCCGCCCTCGAAGAAGGCCGATTGCCTGTTGCGCGCGGCCTCGTGCGCAGTCTCGAGGACAACCTTCGCAGGGCTGCCATCAGCTCGCTCATGTGTCGCATGCATCTGGACCTGGACGAATTGCAAGCTGAACTGGGGCTGCAGGGCCTGCAAGAGCACTTTGCACCGGAGTGGATGCGCTTGGCTCCCTTCGCCGCTGAGGGTCTCTGTGACGTCTCGCCTCGGAGGGTGGATGTGCGGCCACTTGGACGGGTTTTTCTGCGCCACTTGGCCATGGTCTTCGACGCCTACCTCGATCACGATTCTCAGCCCAACGCGCGTCGTTTCAGCCAGACGGTGTAGCCGTGAACGAATCCGTCGAGACACTCGTGATCGGAGCCGGCATCTCTGGAATGGCTTACGCCTACGAACGGCTGAAGCAGGATCCCAGCGCCGATCTGCGTGTCGTCGACGGGTCCGATCGAGCGGGTGGCCTGGTGCTGACCGTTCGGGTCGATGATCCCTTGCCCGTCTCCTTTGAAGCCGGCCCGGAGACGATCTCCGATCCCAGTGGACGAGCGCGCATCCTGGCCACAGAGTTGAACTTGGAACGGGTTCAGGCCAGCGCCAGCAAGCGGTTTCTCGTTCACAAGTCGCAACTCATCGAGGCCCCCACATCTCCCGGGGCTTTCATGAAGAGTCCGATCTTGCCCCTGCGTGCACGCTTGCGTGCCTTGCGCGAGCCTCTATGCACCAAGGGCGTCGCGCTCAATGGAAGCATCGCCGACTTCGTGCGCCACCGCTTGGGGTCCGTCGTCCTGGACACCCTGGTCGACCCTCTGGTGGCGGGGATCCATGCGAGCAGCCCTGAACAACTCTCCCTGCGCGCCTGCTTCCCATCCCTAGCCGAGGGGGTCGAGAAGCACGGGAGCATCACCGCCTACATGAAGAGCCAGGCCGGAAAGACCGAGGCCCAGGATCGCCGGCCGTGGAAACCAGCCCAAGGAATGGGAGCCTTGACAGCTGCCCTGGCTGCTCGCTTGGGCAGCTCTCTTCGCTTGGGTAACGCGGTTTTGGATCTGCGCCGTTCCGAGTGCGGCGAGCACTGGGAAGCGCACCTGCAATCGGGTGGGATCCATGCCCGGCGCGTCGTCTTGGCGCTTCCTATTCGGGCCACCGAATGCCTCTTGCAGCGCTGTCTGCCTGCAGTTTCTGACAGCCTGAGCGCTGTCCAATGCGAGAGCCTGACCGTCGTGGCCCACGCCTACCGTCGCACGGACGTTCGCCACGCTCTGGATGGATTCGGGTACCTGGTGGCCAGCCAAAGTGGGCTCATGCACCTGGGTACGCTCTTCTCATCCACCCTCAATCCCGGGGCTATCGATAAGGACCACGTCTTGTTGCGCACCATGCTGGGCGGTTCGAGGCCTCGACCAGAACTCGATGCCGGCGACGGGCAGATTCTCACCCTGGTCCAGAAGGAAGTCGGACCCCTGTTGGGCATCAAGGCCAAGCCCGTTTTCTCAGCGGTCCGTCGACACCAGGGAGCCCTGCCCCGCTACGACCTCGACCACCCATCCCGCTTGCGCCGTCTGCAAGAGCAGTTGCCAGGAGACCTGAACCTGCTTGGCAACCATCAGCGTGGTATCGGATTGTCCGCCTTGCTGAAAGACGCCTCGACCTTGGCCCTCGCGCACGGATCCGAGCACGCCGTCTGCGGACCCGCTCAAGCCGGGTTGTCCTGAGCCCATGGGCGAGTCTTGGAACGGGGTAATCCAGTCCGACGCGGAGATCTTCGAACGCTTCCGGTTGGCGGAAGACCCCGAAGATCGAGCCACGGGCGAATCCCTGGATACGATTCCCCTGCACAATGAGTGCGTGCTCGAGTTGGGTTGTGGCACCGGTGCGTTGACAGCCCTGCTCGTTTGACGTGCCCAGCAAGTGATCGCGCTCGATCGCGCTTCCGCCGCCATCCACCGGATCGATGCCCAAGCACCCAGGCTCGGTTTGTGCGTCGGGGATGCCCTTTTTCCTCCGCTGCAAGCGGGGACGGTCGATCAGGTGGTCGGGGGTTGGGTCTTCGCCGACCTCCCCGCTGCGCGTAGGCACTCGTGCCTGAACCGGCTCGAAGAGAACCTCCGTCCGGGGCCGGGAAACGGGATGTGGGCCACCGAAAACTACGGGGAGAGCGAAATTCAGGTGATGCGGGGCAGTAGTCTCGACCTGGTCCGGCGGGGTGCCCTACCCTTCCGAGCGTGGGTGCGCACCGACATGCTCAATTCCAAGCCCGTGCCCTTTGTCTGGCAGGCGGAGGGGAGTGCATGCAGCAACGGATGGCCTGATTCCCTGCCTGCCCCGGCCTGGGGAGCCCAGCGGGGCCGTTCTGGCCCGCATTGGGGGGGATTCCGTAACCACTGGCGGGACCGCTCGTCGACCCGGGTGGGCGGGGGCGGCGGATGGCCTACGCTCTCTCCGGCCCGCCGCCGGTGCCGACTGACCTCCTCGGTGCACTCATCCACGACCCGCGCCGACTCCGCAACCAGAAGGCAGACGGACCCTATCGAGTCCTTCCTCCCCATGGATCCGATACCCGGAAGAGCCGGTAGAAGTCTCGTTCACTTCCATCTGGAAATGCGGCGACGGGGGCATCGCTCCACAGCAACTCAAAGCCCTCAACCGATGAGAATTCCTGGGCACTCGCGCCCGCAAGTAGCGCCTCCAATGCACTGCCCGCTGGCAAACCCGAACCGGCGTCACTGAGCCCCGCCAAGTAGCGCGAAGATTGCAGCCACTGCAACGTGTGCCGGTCTAGCAGCAGGTATTCAGTATGCAATTGTCCTGTCAGCCATTGAGCAAGCTCCTGAGTCGAGCTGTGATAGAGGAAATTCCATAGGCTCTCGACACGCCGCCGACTCGCGACACTCTCCCACTTCGGCTGCACGATGATGGGCCGCTTTGTGTGAGCCAGAATCGTCGTCGAGACCATGAAGTCCGCCGCCACCGCCTGGCCCGTCGGAACGAATTGCTCGATAGCTGTGATCATTGCCCGGTCGCGGTCACGCCGGAGTTCCCAGTGCCAATCCAATCGTAGGTCGCCCGCCCAACTGAAGAAGCTCAGACTCTGGAGGAGGACGAACGTCGCGCAGCCGGGGGCCAGCCAACGAGATAAACCGCCCGCTCTCGAATTTGATCCGCGCTCGGCGAACCACAGCGCAATCGCGCAGGGCAGCACGATGGCCAGGGCGGCGCTGACACGCATGACGAGCCATGAACCCAGCGTGAGGAAGATCAAGAGCAGACCGTTGAACTGGACCAGATCCCCGGGTCGCCCCCGCGCCCAATGCCAGGCCGAAACCAGCGCGAGGGCGACGAGAGCGAGCCCGGACGGGCCAAAGAGGTGCCGGGCTGTCGCTAGGTCGAGTGTGGAAAAGGGCCCCTGCCACATCATTCGCACCTCAAAACCCAGCTGAGAGGGGTCTGAGGGCAGGCTTCCGAGATGCCGCAGCTTGGCCAACAGAAGGGCGAGCACGTGGTCCAGATCACCTCCACCACCCCAGCTGGCGGACAGGATTTCCACCAGGCCCAAGAGCAACACCGCGGCTCCCAATCCCACAACCACGCTCTTGCGCCGGTCTCGTGAGAATCGCGCGGCACAGGCGAGGGCCAGGAATGCAATCATGGCCGGCGAGAGGAGCGCCCCCTTGGCCCGCAGGACGGGCACGAGCACGCAGACCACCACAAGGGCAATCAGTCCGGCCAAGGCTGGTAGCCGAGTGAAGGGATTGCCCCCGTGCCGGAGAAACAGGAGCCAGACCGCTACGGCTTCGATGGCTGCCAGGAAGCCGGCTGCGTGCCAAGTGGCCAAGGCGAGCCCCAGCGATCCGCCAGCAAGCAGTCCAGAAAACCAACCGCCCGTGCGATAGGTGCGTGCCACGAGCCATAAGTGACAGGCGAAGATGGGCAGGCACAAGTCCTCGCGCACCAAGACGAACCCAATGCTGCGGTAGGCCGCGGGAGTCAAGGTGTACAGAAGCGCGGACAGCAGCCCCCAGCGAGGTGAGCCGGTAAGTTCGCGCGCCAACCCATAGATTCCCAACACTGTCAGGCTCGCCAGCAGCGCCATCACTCGGATGGCTAGCAAGTGAGTCGGTAGGTCATCCCCCGCAACTCTGCGCGCGAGCTTCAAGATCCACTCTTGCCCCAGGCAATAGTCCGCGGGTATCGAAACCCCTTCGGGATACTCGATGTTCCGATCCACAGGCCAGCGATTCACATCTGCAGTGGCGGACAGTGGGTGTTCTGCCAAGTAGTACAAGAGCCCCGGGTCGGATCGCACCGCGCCAACGGGGTTGTTGTCAAAGTGCCCACTATCCATCGCCTTCTCGATTCGCAAGCCGGCACTCAACGCGACAAGCAGAGCAAGAACGAGAGCGACCAGCCACGCGGCATTCGTGTGATTCGGTTGGACAGAAGTCACGCCGTGAGGGTAGTGAGTGGCGCGAGCCTGAGGCGAGCCCTGGCTCGGGGATCGCCATTGCGGCCCCAGTACGGGGCCTGGCCAAATCCGTGTGGCAGCGGAACTGGAGACCTTCCGGGGTCCAGCCCATCCTTCAAATCGCCCCCTGGTGGACGTTCTAGGGGGTCTAGGGCCGTATTGGCAATAAAAGTGCGTAGACGAGCAAGGCCTAGAGGGGTGCCACCGATGGAGCCTGAAGACCGGTAGCGAAGGGTGTCATGCTCACCCTTACCCGCCGACCCATGCTGCGCTCCGCAACCGGGGCGCATTCCGACCTGCTTTATGCCTGGCGTCAGATCAGGCGTGACAATCTCTCTCTCTTTACGTGGTGCGTCATTCTCTTCTGTCGAGTGCACGCCCCCGCTCACCCTTGGAGGTGAATTCGATGGACGCTTTTTCTCGAGCTCTCAACACCGTCAACGGTTCCTGCAAGCCCATCATCGGCCTAGCACTGAACCTCGCTGTTCTGTTCCTCATCATCGGCGTTGTGTTCCCGGCGGCCGTGCCCGCGGGTTACGACATCATTGGTAACGTCTCTGGCCTGGTGAACACGTTCATCGGCGGCGGCTTGGCCGGCCTCGTCACCCTGATGGTGTTCATGTCCCTGATGGATCGCAACTAGCGACCCACTCGGACTCAGCCAACCGGTACCCGTTCCTCGATTGCCTCTCATCGGTAATCGAGGAGCGGGAACCCAAACCCTGAAGGGGGCTACTGAATGGAACAGATGATTGCCAAAGTGAGCAACATGGCTAGGGCGACAACCCAATTGGGTTTGACCCTGATCGTCACGTTTCTCGTCGTCGATATCCTCTTCCCCGGATCTACGGGGATGGTTGCCAATGTGGGCACTGTAGCGAACAGCATTTCGGACAAGGGCCTCGCCGGCCTCGTCGCTCTCGGGCTCTTCTATATCGTGTACACGAAGGGACAGAGTTCCTCACCCGCTCCGCAGGCTCCGACACACGGAGCTCCCGGCGGGCACTAGACGCACGGAAGCACGGCCCCTCGCGGGGCTCCACAGGCGCCGCTGTCTATCGGGACAGCGGCGCCTGCTTCGTCTCTCAATCGGAATCGGGAAGAGGGACCTCTGAGTCATGCTGCAAGTAGGCCACCAGGGCCGCGACCTGCTCCTCAGTTAGAGTGTCGAGCTGACCCTCAGGCATCATTGACGACTCATCCGCTCGGCGGGACTCGATTTCGTCCAAGCCCAGGACTATTTCTTCGTTCTCGTTGCGCAGAACAAGGGTCTCGGCATCCTCAGCCTGCACGATCCCGGTGAGCAGTCGGCCGTCGACCGTCAGGATCAGGGTCATCTGATACTCCACCGGGATGAGTGCGTTGGGATCGACCATGTTTTGGAGCAGGTAGTCCAAGTCCGCCCTGCCAGCACCGGTCAAATCCGGGCCCAGGTCCTCGCCCTTCTCGTAGAGGGTGTGGCAGCGCATGCAAGTCAGTTCGTACACGGCACGCCCGGCGGACTTGTCCGCTTGAGCCAGTCGTTCGCTCGTGAGCAGCGCGCGCCATCTCTCGATCTGCTCTTGGGCATCTCCACTGGGCTCCCGAACCGCACCCCAGACTTCGTTGAGCCGCGCGAGCACCGACGCGTCTTCCAAAGCGCGCAGCTTCCTCAATTCAATCGACCCCAGATCGCTTCGGTTGGCTTGCCCCGAAGCCATTGCATCCAGCAACTGCAAGGCCCAGGCGGACCGTCCGGTCAAGGCAGTGATCGCGTCGCGTCGCGCTTCACCTTCCAGCTCCGGGAGAGCTTGAAGGATGGCGCCCGGGATCGAATCGTCCGCGAATACCGCCAACCCCTTTAGGGCGCGCGAGCTCCAATCCAGATCGCCAATCAGATCGATCAACACGGGTACGACCTGGGTGTCCTTCGCACCTACCAGCGTCTCCAAGGCACGCTCACGATCAGCGGCTGGCGCGGATGCGTCGGCAAGCTGCCCCCTCAAGTAGGGGAACGCTCTGGGATCACCAAACAGGCTGGCGAGGCTCATGGCTCTGGTTTGAACCGCATCGGATGAACTCTTCATGAACGCCTGCGACATCGCCGGCCAGTTGTGCGGCATCTCCACACCCCGGCGCGAACTCAGGGCCGCGAGCAACCCATCGAGAATCTCTACCTGCCGCGCTTGGTCCGGAGACCGAGCGAGGTCTTCCAGGGCAAACGGAAGAGTCCCGTCCTCCGCTCCTGCGCGACGCCAGATCCAGGACGCCAGTCGCGGCAAGCGGCTGGCTCGGGCGAGCTCCATGGCGTAGGCAGGGTTCTTGGCCACCAAGGGCTCGATCCCGTACCAGAGCAGGAATGGAATATTGGCGTCCTCGGCATCCTGCCCATGGGACACCAAGGCGCGCGCCAACTCCCAGCGCTGAGACAGCGGTATGCGCTGCAGGGCGCAGGCGAGGTACAAGCGCACGACTGGGGATGGGTCGATTGCCGCCATGAGCTCCATGCGGTCGAGCACCTCAGTCCCAGGCCGGCGCCCTTCGCAGGCCAACTGCACGGCCCACGCGCGCACGATGGCATATTCGTTGTCGAGTTGCTCAAGCAAAACCGACGGTGCCAGCGCACGCGCCGTGTGCAAGCACCACAAGGCGCGCAGACGACGGGTCTCGTCGGGGTGCGACCTCAGGATCTCCTCGAGACGCGTTTGACCTGCAGCCGACAGTCCCCGTTCGCTCAATACCTTTCGCGCATTGCGCACGAACCAGTCGTTCTCGTGCAGGGCCAGCTCAACCAGCTCGGCCTCCCCCAGCGCCGGGAGGTTGGCCTGCACGGGCTGCGTATCCCCGTAGACGACCTTGTACAAACGTCCGTTGCCTCGGTTCCAGATCTCCGTGTCGTTGTGATGACAGGCCTGAGGGTCGTACCAATCGATCAGATACACGGAACCAGCGGGCCCGTACTTCAGGTTGATCCCACGAAACCATTGGTCATTCGCTAACAAAAAGTCGGGGCCGTGTTGGCCGATGAACCCGGAGCCATCCGGAACCAGGATGTCGCGATTCACCCGGTTGCCGTGCACGTTGTTCATGAACAAGGTGCCGCGGTACTCGTCCGGCCATGAGTCACCGAGGTAAATCATGGCTCCGCAGTGAGCGTGCCCCCCACCCACCGACTCAGAGATCCCATTTCCCCCGTGGGGAGTGCTGCTCAAGTAGTGCAGGTGATCGGCGATCGTCGGAATGTCCTCGAACACGTAGGGGTTGAAGTGACGACCGGCTTGCCGCACGTAGCGCCCCCCCTGGGCCGTGTAGTACAGGTGCGGGATCACGCAGGCTGTGATGAAGGCGCGACCGGTCTCGTCAAAATCCACGCCCCACGGGTTCGAGGAGCCCCACGCGAAGACTTCAAATTCGCGTCGCAGAGGGTGGTAGCGCCAGATGCCGGCGTTGAGGGGCGTACGGTCACCCGCCTCGGTCCCCGGTGCGCCCACGAGAGAATGGGTGAAGACGCCGTGACATCCGTAGAGCCAACCGTCCGGCCCCCAAGTGAAAGCGTTCAGAGTCTCGTGAGTATCCTGGTAGCCCCATCCGTCGAGCAGGACTTCGGGTTCACCGTCCGCTCGATCATCCCCATCGGCGTCAGCTAGGAAGAGCAATTCGGGTGCGGCCCCTACGAAGATCCCGCCGTAGCCAACCTCCAGTCCGCTGACGAGGTTCAGGTTCTCTGCAAAGACCTTGCGAGTTTCAAACTGGCCATCGCCGTCGGCGTCCTCGAAGATCAGAATCTGATCGCGTGCGTCTTCAGGTGCTCTGCGGGCTGGATAGGAGTAGGCCTCCGCTACCCAAATTCGCCCTCGCTCATCAATGGTCATGGCAATGGGCTGATGTACATCCGGCTCGCCCGCGACGAGTTCAACGCGAAAGCCCTCAGGTGTCGTCATGTGTGCCGGCGCCTCCTCGGGGCTCAAACCGGCATTCAGAATGCGGTCGATTTGAGATTGCAGCTCTCGGCCAGGAGGGAACTCAGGGCGCTCAGCATAGAACCGAAAATCGTCGTAGTTCACATGTCCCCAGCCACCGGCAGACTCGTCAACGATGCGAATCTGAACTTGCTCGCCAAGGTGCGCGCTTAGATCTGCCACGGTCGGCTGCAAGGTCTCGTAGCTGGGTCCCGTGAAGGACCCCACGATGCGGTCGCTCTCGGCTAGGACCAGATCCACTCGGGTGCTCGACCCTCGCCCACCGGCGATCAAGAATGCAGCGAAGGGGTGAGTGATTTCGAAGGGTGCGGAGGTCAGGGTGCCCAGTTGCGAGTCCTGCACCAATTCGTAGCCACCAATCCAGTATTCACCCAGGTGCCCACTGGCGGCTCCGCAGCGGGGCAGGCTCGTATCCCCCTTGATGGGTTGGCCTTCGAACGCCGAGCCTTCGACTGTCCAGTCCTCAAGGGTGCCCAACTCGAATCCGAGATTGAGGGGCTCGCCATCCGAACCGAAGGGTCGCACTCCGCCCGCCGGAAAATCCTCTTGGGGCGTAGCAGCTACGACCGGTCCCGCCAGGACCGGTGCGCATAACAAGAAGCGAATGGGGAGAAAGGGGCGGCGTCGATCGGAGTTGTCTGGCAGTCGGCGTGTGGTCATCTCCCCCGCACCTTAGGAGATGACGTGCTAGCTGTGCAGATGGACTTTGTGCGACTACTCTCCGTCCTCGGAGAGCGTGTACTTGCGCCAGCGTGGATCGCGCAGTTCTTTGGCCCAAGCAGCGTGGGCCGAGAGCAGTTCGTCGATGCGTTCTTGCAGAGCGGCCTCTGGCCTGTCTCTTGCAAGCACCAGGAAGCCTGCCTTGGGATCAGATAGGTCTCGATAGAAGGGGCCTGCACCGCGATCCACGATCTTGTGATCCCCGGCGAGCAGCGCCCATTGCTCGCCTTGTCTCCAGTAGAGGACTGGGTGGGGCTCAGTCAGCCCCTCGGCCAGGGCCGACGGCAGGAGATAGGGCGTCAGGTCCACACCGTCGAGATTGGCGGGCAGTTCGCGACCAGCCGCAGCGAGCGCGGTAGGCACCAGGTCCAGGGTGCTGACGTTCTGCGCATAGTCCAATCCACGTGGCAGGACTTCTGGCCAGCGCAAGATGAGCGGAATGCGCACGCCACCTTCGGTGAGTTCACCCTTCTTGCCAATCAGGTCCCAGTTGGCGATGCCCTCGCGCACGCGCCCTCCGTTGTCTGAGAGCAAAACCACCAGCGTATCTTCCCTCCGTGAGTGCTCGTCCAAGGCCCCCAAGATCCGGCCCACGGCCCTGTCCAGCGAGGCCAACATGCGCAGGGCGGGAGCGCGCTTGGGATCAACGCTCTCGGGCAATTCGATGCTGACCTCCGGGTCCTCCTGAAAGGGCGAATGCACCGCTGAGAACGAAACGAACAGGAAGAACTGTTGCTCGGCGTGACGGCCAATAAAGTCGACAGCGCGGTCGCCCAGCTCGGTGGTCAGGTAGACGAAATCCTCCTCCACAGGTTCCGTTCCGTTGTACAGCCGGTTCAGGTCGTTTTGTCGTCGAGCACGGCCGCCCGTGTAGGCGTGATAGCTGCGTGCACCTGACAGGAATCCGTAGAACTCGTCGAAGCCGTGACGTAGTGGATGGGAAGGCGCGCCGAATCCCAGGTGCCACTTGCCAATGAATCCGGTCGCGTAACCCTCGCGGCTCAGATGCCGTGCGAGCGTAACCTCACTGGGGCCGAGTCCCTGGCGCTTGTCTGCCTTGTGCTGCGGGTTGAACTCATGCCCAAACCGCTGCTGGTAGCGCCCCGTAAGAATGGCCGCCCGGGATGGGCTGCACGTGGCTGCCGTGGCGTAGGCGCGCGAGCATCGAACCCCGTCCGCTGCCAGCGTGTCGATGTGCGGCGTGAGGCCCAGCGGGCTGCCGCTACAACCCAGATCAGCGTAGGAGACGTCATCCATGAGCAAGACGACGACTGCTCGCGCGTTGGGCAAGCTCGATTCAGAACCAGATATGGTCAGCGCATCCTGGGTCGGGGCTGGCAAGAACGATGCCGCAGCGGCCCACAGGGCTATGGAGACGGTCCACATGACCCAAGTCTATCTCGCACGTCGTCGGGGTGCCCGAATGAAGACTTGGTGCTGACCTCGGGCTAGTTTTGTGGAGGTCGCCCCGCTTCGACCTGGGCTCACTGCGATGGATCATGCCCCCTGCATGGCGATCTGCTCTGCGCGGGAGCTAGGATGCGGCCACTCCCATCGGATGGCGGAACGCGTCTTGAATTCGGACTGCCACGACCCGGGGGACCCGAGAGCCCCGGCTGCTCCCCATGAACTCTGCGCATCCTATCTCTATTTTCGATTGGGCCATTGTCCTGGCCTACGTCGCCTTCGCGCTGTGGGTCGGAGTGCGTTTCTCGAAGCGCGCCGGCCAAAACGTTGAGGAGTTCTTCCTGTCGGGACGGCGCCTTCCCTGGTGGCTCGCGGGCACTTCCATGGTCGCCACGACCTTCGCCAGCGACACGCCCCTGGTGATCACGGGCTGGGTACGCGACTCGGGAATCTGGGAAAACTGGCAGTGGTGGTGCCTGGCAGCGGGGGGAATGCTGACCGTGTTCTTGTTCTCGCGCTATTGGCGACGCGGAGAAGTGATGACCACGGCTGAGTTGGCAGAACTGCGATACGGCGGCCGCGAAGCTGGTGTACTGCGCGGATTCTTGGGCTTCTACCAAGCGGCCATCACGAACACGATCATCCTGTGCTGGGTGATCTTGGCCGCAGCGAAAATCATGGACGTCTTGTTCGACGTCGATAAGACCGCCTCGGTCTCGATCGCCTGCCTGCTGGCACTTGCCTACTCCATGATGGCCGGCTTCTGGGGGGTGGTCGTCACGGACCTAGTCCAGTTCGTCATGGCCATGGTGGGATCTGTCACCGTAGCTGTGTTTAGTTGGAACGCGGTGGGTGGAGCCTCTGGGGTGCTTGCGGCCGCCGAGAAGGGCGAGGGCGGATTCACTCCCGACACTCTGGCCTTCTTCCCACAGGCCGGGGGCGCGGGTGAGCCGTTTTGGACCGTGGGCTTGGCCGCAGTGTGCGTGTTCCTGGGCGTCCAGTGGTGGGCCAATGACCAAGTGGACGGCGGAAGTCTCGCGGTCCAGCGCATCTCCGCCGCCAAGTCCGAGCGCGACGGAATACTCGCCTGCCTCTGGTACAACATCGCCCACTACGGCCTGCGCCCCTGGCCGTGGATCATGGTGGCGCTGGCTTCTTTGATCGTCCTGCCCAATATCGAGGTGCGTGCCACAGTCGATGGCACCGTGACGGGCATCGAAGACGGAGTTGTCTCAATCCAACCGGCGGACGACAGTGAGCCGCTGAATGTGCGAGTCGCCGACTACGCCAGTTCCCCGGATTGGAGCCCGCACAAGATCCTGGTCAGCTCCAAGGCCCCCGGCGGCGACCCGACCAGGGTGCAGGCCGGTGACATCTTGGCCAAGACGGACTCCGAGCGCGCCTACGTAGTCATGATGCGCCGCTACCTGCCAACGGGGCTCCTGGGCCTGGCTATCGCCGCCCTGCTAGCCGCCTTCATGTCTACGGTCGACACCCACGTGAACTTGGCCTCATCGTTTTTCGTCAACGACATCTACCGACGCTTCCTACGGCGTAACCGAAGCCCGCGTCACTACGTACTGGCCGCGCGCCTTGCGAGCGCTGGCGTGCTGGCCATCGCTGGCTTCCTGGCTTACCACGCCGACTCGATCAGCAGCCTGTTCAAGTTTTTCTTGGCCTTCCTAAGCGGAGTGGGCCCCATCTACATGCTGCGTTGGCTTTGGTGGCGCGTGCGTGCGGCAACCGAAATCGTGGCCATGGTCTCATCGAGCGTAGCCGCTACCGGGTTGACCTTTGGACAAGAGCTAGCGGACTTCCTGCATTCTCAATTCGGCTGGGACGCGCCCCTGAGTTGGGCCACCCACGCGTGGGAACTCGGCCCGCTCTCACCCGGCGGAGAATTGGAACCGGCCGGCCGTCTGATTCTCGTCGTCTGCTTCTCCGGCCTGTGCTCCCTCGTATCGATCATCCTGCTGCCCAAGCCGGATCCCAGCAAGCTCGTGAATTTCTATAGGAAGGTCCGGCCCCTCGGTTGGTGGGGACCTGTTCGCAGCCAGGCCGGAATCGAGACGCCCGCTCCCAGCCCGATCCCCAGCCTGGTTGGAGTCCTCAGCGGCCTAGCCCTGATCTACGGCATGCTGTTCGGATTGGGCGGATGGCTGCTAAATCGCGGTCTGCTTGCCATGGCTTGGTTCGGCTGTGCCCTAGTCGGCGCCATCCTTGTGCGATGGTCCCTGAGAAAACTCGGGGACGAGCCGCATCCCAGCGCTGGCGGATAGTTTCAGAGGAACTTGGAATCGCGACTGCGCTGCCCTGATCCAGGTTGGGCCGACCGAGAGTGAACCAGACTGTCCCACGCCGCTCAGTCCTGCCGTCAACGACTAGGTGAGTTCGTCTAACGAGGGCGCGCCCAACAGGCGATCCACGCCACCATCAAAGTCTGCCAAGGCCTCCTGTCCGAAGGTCTGCCAGCGTTCTGGACTCCAGACGCGCACGTCACTGAAATTGCCGACCAGGATGAGGTCCTTGCGCCCCTTCTGCAGGCGGTTCATGCCGGCGCACTCGAGCAGCGGATCTGGGATGCGGACGCGGCCCTGTTTGTCACAGCGCACGGGTGCGGAATTGGCGGCGAGAAAGAGAAGTGTGCGTCGGTTGCGGGTGCTGGCGCCGGCGGCCTGGCGTAGGGCGTCCACGTAGGATTCCCATTCGGGGCGCTCTCGCAGGCAGATGCTGCCGTCCGGTTCGAGGTTGGCCATCAGCCTGAAGTCTGGGCGCCGCACGTTCATTTCGTCGCGCAGGCCTTGGGGCAATTGGAGGCGCCCTTCACCGTCGAGGGTGGCGCTGTACTGTCCGATGAGGTGCGAGGTGTGAGTCACGGGGAGATCTCCGGCGGGCGGCCGGGCAATGTACCCGGATTCCTCCTTTTTGCTCTGCATTTTTGGCAACGGCGGCGATTTGGCCCCGATAATCTCCAACGTCCCTTCACTTTCCACGAGTTTTCCACATTGGCGCCCCGTACTCCCCCATCTAGGTTGGGGCCCACTTTGTGCCATGGGAGGCTCCCAGCAGGGGCTCCCGACCCCCTCGCGTGTGCGCGAGAGAGAAAGTCCGCAGACAATCCACAGTCGGCACGGGTTCCCCCGGGGCTGGCCATCATCCATCACGGGCTCGCCGACAAGCCCCCGGAAGTGTGGCCGTCGACACCGATCGCCCGGGTTTTGAGTCGATTGCTAGACTCGCAGCGTGCCCCCCAAGATCCCCGTTCCTCGAACATCCAGCTCGCCCTTCATCCACAAGTTCCCTGCCTGGGGCGTGGACGTGGTCGAGAGCCACCACGCCGAGGATTGGCGCATGGACCCTGTCCGGCACGATTTCTTGAAGATCGTGTTCCTGGGATCTGGTCAGGGGTTCCTGGTCTATCCACAAAAGAGCCGACTGCCCGCGCGGCAGGGCAATCTACTCGTGATCCCAGCTGGCTGTGAACACACGTTGGAGGATGGCCCGAACACGCCCACGAATCTGTACGTGATCAGCATCCGGCGCGAGATCTTCGAGGTCGCCGCGCTTGATCCAAGCCTCCTACCCACAGGGGTGGTGGACCTAAACACACAGCAGATCGCCAAGACTGAGAAGACCGTTCGACGCCTGCTATTCGAGCAGAGCTTGGGGGGCCCACAAGCAGGAGCGCGTGTGGTCAGCCTGTCACTGAGGTTGCTGACAGAACTCATGGACCTACGGACGACCCCACCCTCGGGAGAGCCTGCGCGCTCCAAGCAAGATACGCTGGCCGGCAAGGCACGCACGGCAGATGCACCTTCCTCCGCGGCCCGCATGAGAGCCTACGTCCAAGACCTCGATCAGCATTTCTTCGAGGCCACCAACCTTGACGACGCCGCCGCGAGATTGGGAATCAGCCGGCGTCGATTTACCCAGTTGTTCAGGCAAATCACAGGATCCTCCTGGCTGACCCATATCCGACGCCTGCGAATTGCCCACGCCCGGCGCCTGCTTGTTCAGACGACACGCACGGTGCTGTCCATCGCTTTCGAATGCGGTTTCGAGGACCTCTCCACCTTCTACCGTGCCTTCAAGAGGGAAGTCGGGCTGAGCCCCAACCAGTGGCGTGAGGACCACGAACGGCAGATTCCCTGAACGCCTAGGCGACCCCTGGGGAACACGGCCCAGGGACTAGCCTCTGGGTTCGCGTCCGGGGACAATCCACAGTCCATGGAGTCCCCCGGCCTGATTCGGATTGTCGCTCGCTTCTACGCCCGTGTCTGGCACCGAGTGCACGTGGTCGGCGAGGCGATTCCGAAGGATTGCCCCGCGATCGTGGTGGGCAACCACACCGGAGGCATCATGGACGCGGCTGTGATCTACGGCTGGTCCCCGCGCCCCCTGCGCGTCTTGATCAAGCACTCGATCCTGCGCACACCGGGCCTGGCAACCCTGGCGCGTCTGGGAGGCTCAATCGCCGTCTATCGCAAGAAGGACCACGTGGCAGCCAGCCTGAACAACAACGAGGCCTTCTCTTCCGTGCGCAAGGCGCTGTTGGGCGGCGAAGCGCTGATGATGTTTCCCGAGGGCGAGAGCAAGAATGCCATGCGCATGCGCGTGCCCTTGCGAACAGGGACGGCCCGGTTGGCTTTCAACGCCGAAAACGCCCGTGACTGGGCGCTTGGCTTGCGCATCGTTCCAGTCGGCATTCACTACACCAACCGAGATGAGTACCGCAGCCGAGTAGATGTGCGCGTGGGTCCGTCGTTCACGATTGAGTCCTACCGCGCTGCCCACGAGGAGAACCCTCGAGCCGCGGTGTCGCAGTTGATGGAGGAGGTCGCGAAGGCCATTGGGGACCTCACGCTTGAAGCGCAGCACGAGAGCGATGAAACCGTGCTGCGCTTGGCTCGCCGCTGCTGGCACTCCCGCGATGGTTCTCACCACGGACAACTGCAAGCCCTGGCGCGTGGACTGGGCCGTGAACGCGAGCAGAACCCTGACGCTCACACCGCCTTGGTCGAGAGCGCACGGTCTTTGGCCGACCACCTGCAAGAACACGGTGTGGACCCGATCTTTGGTCAGGCCGCCGTGCCCGCGTCAGAACGCACGGGCTCACCCTTGTCCCTGGCACCGGTCTTGCTGGGCCGACTCTTCTGGGGTCTGCCCGCACGGTTATGCAAAGTGCTGGTGCAGAGAGCCGGGCTGCCACAAGACAAGATTGTGTCCGGCACGATCCTACTCACGCTTCCGCTGGGCCTGCTGTGGAACGCCATCTTGGTCGCGGCGTCCTGGACGATGTGGGGTCCCTTATCAGGATTGGCGGTCAGTCTAGTTTCGTTGGTTGCGCTTCGAGCAGCGGCTCCGGCCGCAGATTCCCTGCGCGGATATCGGGGACGCCGACGAGCCCACGCGGCCGGGTTAGCAGACTCCCCAAGCACCCTGCCGCTGACGCGCGAGTTCCACTTATTCCATTCCGAACTGGAACGCCTCACTCGCTTGGGCCAGGACGCCGGCGACCACTAGGTCTATGGAGTTCAAGACACCGGGCAGTTTCCGCGATGCGGGGAGCATGCGCGCCCATCTGCGCGAACTGCTGCCAGACCTGGACCTGGACGTGGAGCTCGAGGGTCGAGCAGGCCCGCTTGGCCAACCGCTCGACATCGGTTCCATGACCCTTGGTAATCGCTTTGCGATCCACCCCATGGAAGGCTGGGATGCCACACCTGAAGGCACGCCCTCCGAAGCCACTCTTCGGCGCTGGCGCGGATTTGGCCGCTCCACGGCGAAGATGATTTGGGGTGGCGAGGCGTTTGCGGTGTGTCCAGACGGGCGCGCCAACCCGAACCAGTTGCACTGCTCGGTCGATCAAGATGTGCCCGCCTCCTTGAATGCATTGTTGTCTGAAGTCCGCGACGGCCACACGCAGATGGGCGCCGACACCGATGATCTTTGCATCGGTCTGCAGCTCACCCACTCTGGCCGATTCGCAAGACCGCTGGGAAAGCCCGCGCCTAAGTTGGTCGCGCGGAACCGAGTCCTGGAAGAGCACCAAGGCCTGAAAACGGACGGGCCGCTGCTGACGGACACGGAGCTCGAGGCCATTGGGGAGGCCTTTGTAGCTACAGCAAGGTTGGCTTGGCAGGCGGGTTTTCATTTCGTGGATGTGAAGGCCTGCCACGGGTACTTGCTGCATGAACTCCTGGGGGCCCGCAACCGACCCGGCCCCTACGGGGGCGACCTGAAGGGACGCACACTGCTGTTCAAGCGCATCATCGATGCCATCCGAACAGAGTGTCCGGGTCTGGTGGTCGGCAGCCGAGTCTCTATCGCTGAGGTTTTTCCCCACAAACCAGATGAGGACCGCGGGCTGGGTGAGCCGCGCGGATGGGACGCGGAACTGCCTTATCCGCATGGAATCGGAATCGACACGGCGGATCCGCGGCGCATGAATCTGGCCGAGTCGTTCGAACTACTGGAGCTGCTCCGCTCTTGGAATGTGCGCCTTGTGAGCCTGAGTCTGGGTTCGCCCTACACGACGCCCCACCTGCAGCGGCCGGCAGCCTACCCGCCTTGTGACGGCTACCTGCCCCCGCGCGATCCCTTGCTGGAAGTCGGCGAACACCTGCGCGCCGTTCGCCAGTGCAAGGCGGCCTTTCCTGACCTGGTGATTGCGGGCACGGGCTACTCGTACTTGATGGAGTACTTGCCCCACGTCGCCCAGCATGAGGTGCGTCACGGACATGTGGACTTGCCCGGCTTGGGACGCATGGCCCTGATCTACCCCGAGCTGCCCGCTGACGTGCTCGCCGGTCGCCCCCTTGATCGCCGTAAGATTTGCCGCACGTTTTCGGATTGCACGAGCGGCCCGCGATTGGGCCTGCCGAGCGGCTGCTACCCGCTCGACCCCTACTACAAGGGCACTCGAGCCGCAGCTGAGCTGAAGCGTGCCAAGCGACGAATCTGACGGCGCCGGCTGACACGGCTAGCGAGAGTCGCATTCGTCGATCGCAATTGCCCCCTGTGCTGGGCAGACTGGTCAGCGACTCCGATCAAGACCGCCGATTCCCAAGCGCGACTCACTCATGAATTCCAAGCCCCTAGTCCCCGTCCTGGCCCTTCTTCTCTGCGCTTGTTCTGGTCCCAGCTTGGTCGCGGGTGCGCGCTATATGTCCATGGATAATTCCGGCGAACTGAGCGCCCTTGGTCCGGTGACCGGTCAGACGACTTCGTTCAAGGATCTGGGCATTGACGGTGACGAAGGCAGCCTGGGAGCGGTCGTGGACCTGAGTTGGGGCTCTCCGCACTTGTCGGTCTCGACTCAGAGTGCCAGCTACGAGGGCTCGGGCACCGTGAAATCAAACATCACGCTCGATGGGCATACGTTCGTTGCCAACACGGACGTGGATAGCCGTATGGACATGGGACTGCACTCCATGCTGCTGACCTTCGACCTCGTTCCAGGAGACAACGCGGAGTTCGGTTTTGGGATCGGCGTAACGGCCATTGACTTCCTTCTGGCTCTGGAAGACACGGCGACCAAGCAGGAGCTGGTTGGAGAGAGCTTGCTGCCGATCCCGGTAGTCGGTGTGCGCGGCTCGATGGACGCTGGCCCGATCACCTTGAACGGCGTGCTCTCGGGAATGACCGTGAGCGTGGACGAAGGCGAAGTCGATATGCGGGACTACGACCTCTTCGGCCGCTGGAAATTCGCGGGCGGTGAAGAGCACTTGATCGGCTCCGTCACCTTTGGTTGGCGCCGCACCAAGGTGGACCTGGAGTTCGAGGACGCCGGGGATAGCATCGCGCTAGACTTCACAAGTGGTGGCCCGTATGTGGGCCTTAGCCTGCACTTCTAGATCCGCTTGCGCTTGACATGAACGACTGCTGCAAGGGCTAGGAATCCAGCGACGATCTGCCAGCCCAAGGCGCCCAAATTCTTTTGGAGGGTGGCCAGACTGGCGAAGGTGGCGATCGACGCACTCAAGATCATGAGCGAGTTCCAGATCACTCGGCTACGCCCGCGGGGTCGCCGTTTGCCTAGCAGACCCTTGCTGTTCATCATCAGGAAGAATGTCCAGTAGGCGATTGGTAGCAGCGCCATGCCGAAGTTTGAAGTCGGCACAGCCAGCCAAAATTCGGCGTCGCCTTTCCAGATGAACGGCCCAAAGAAACCCACGGTTCCGGCGAACAGCGCTCCGGCACGGTGAGCCGTGCCGCGCGGCTCCAGGTTGAACATCTCGCAGAAAGTAAAGCCACTGATGAGCATCAAGATGATCACCGTAGAGATGGCCATGCCAAGCACTCCCAACCCAAAGACGACCTGAGACACGGTATGTCCGGTCAATGGCTCAAGGGAGGCTGCAAGAGAAAACGCATCGCGTTTCTGCAGCATGGCCGCCAACTGGCGGTCCGCAAGCGGTAGCTCGGCAAGGGCGGAGGCCACTCGTGCTTCGAAAGCGCCGGGTTCCAGTGCCTCTCGCAATCCAGGGTCTACGCTACGCCGGGCGAAGTCCTCGGTGCTCAGCTCACTCGCTAGCCGTGCGTCAAGAGTCTTCAGGTACGCCGTGTGCTCGACAGCTGCTGCCGGCTCATTCACTAGGCGCACATCGGCCTTTCCGTGGAATTGACTGGCCGCAACGATGACCACGCAGCTGGTGGCCAATGCAAAGGGGATCAGAAGTGCGGTCCCGAGATCGAACACCGCCAGGCCCCGGTGGGCGCGCCCCCAGCCCTTGCGCAACATCGAGTAGGGCAAGAGGAACGTCATGTTGATACCCACGGCCGTGGCCGCGGCGGCAACCATGACATCCTGTTGTTCGCTCACGATGCGCGCGGACCACCACTCCGCCATCGGGCTGGCGGCGAGGAACGAGGCAAACTCGGGGGCAGGGGAGCTTAGGAACGAGAGGTCAGGAATTAGACCACCGACGATATCGGCCCATGTCAGGCCGATCTCCGAGGTGGCCAGTGTCAGGACCACCCCAAAAAAGCTCAACACAACCAGCCCAACCATAACTTTCAACACGATTTCAAAGATGCGGATGCCGCGTGCGCCGCTGTCGTAGAACCAGATCACGACGCTTGAGAGACCCAAAATCAGTGCGCAACTGATGACCGTACCCGTGGTTCCCGAGAGGGACGGAATCAAATTCTGTTGGATCGCAGCCGAACCCAATGCGAACTGAGGCAAGCACCACACGACATTGGCCAGCATGACGGCTATGATCCAGCCCCAACCCAGCACAGGGCTCACGTGTTCGTTGATCGCTCTGAAGGGTCGCTTGCCCGTAGTGAGTGTCACAAACCCAATCGCCGCCAGCATGACGATGCCCAGCAGCATGGCCGCGATCTGCAACCAAAGCAGGTGGAAACCTGAGAGCACGCCCAAGTAGAGGGCACTGGCCAACGAACCGCCTCCCAATGTGATCGCGCTCTGCAACCAACCAGGTCCCGACAGGCGAACGAACGCGCGCACAGTCGCGAGCGGACCCCTTGCCCTGGCTTCTGTCAGAGTTCGCTCTTCAGTCTCTGCGCGCGATGCGGTCATGATCCCGAGGGTGGAGGTGAACGCCAGAACCGTAGGGCACCGGCGATGTCCGGGCAAGGCTCAGTGACAGCCGCTAGACTCAGCCGCCTGCATTTGCCCATGACACTCCACGAACAACTGCTGGGCGAGCTTGAGGCCGACCCTCTCGCCGAACACATCGATATCCTTGGCGAACGAGCCGGGTTGAACCCAGTGCGCCGAGCGTTTGCCGCCACGCGTGTGGTCATGGCCACCTCCTATGCAGAGGTACCCCACACTCCCAGCGGACCGGGGAGCCCCTCTGACATCCAACCCCATGTGGATTGGGAAGCGACCCGAGCTTCACGGCGCTACTTGATCGAACAGGGTCTGGGAATTGCCGAAGCAATGGACACTGCGCAGCGGTTTCAACTGGGATGGCCGACCGCCAAACGATTGATCGAGGAAACGTCGACGTTGTCACCTCCCGCGGGTTTCATCGCTGGAGCCAGCTCCGATCACCTGGCGCAAATCGAATCGGCGCAAGCACTCTGCGAAGGCGTCATTCACCAGGTAAACTTCATCCAGGTAGCTGGGGGGTTACCCATCTTGCTACCCATGCCTTGGCTGGTGAACAGAGGGTGCGACGAGGACGAATTCGTCGCCGTCTACGATCAGATTCTCTCCGCGGTAGAGGGCCCAATCCTGATCCACTGGCTCGGCCCAGCCTTCCTGGAGGGTATGCAACACTATTTCCCAGGGAGCAGCTTTGAGCGCGTGATGTCCCTGGATCGGAACAAGGTCGCGGGCGTCAAGCTGTCTCTACTCGACCCGGCTTTTGAGCGAAGAGTGCGATCAGAGTTGATGCGCCACGGGCAAGCCGTGTTCACCGGAGACGATCTGAATTTCCCGGCCCTCGTCGAAGGGGAGTCCCAGCAAGTGCTCAGCAGCCGCGAGATCGTGGGCGGCGCACTCACCTGTGGGGATTTCAGTCACGCTCTACTCGGGATCCTGGATGCAATTGCGCGGCCGGCTACCCTGGCCTTGCGCGCTTTGGCCGCCGGGGATTGCGCGCGGTATGACCAGCTGATGGCACCCTGCAAGGAGCTGGGCGCGCATCTGTTCGGACGACCCACCTGGGGGTATCGAGCTGGAATGGCGCACCTGGCTTGGCTCGCTGGCAGGCAGGAGAATGCGATGCTGCCCAATCACGAGGAGTCGGTGCACGACGATCCATTCAAACAGCGCCTGACCCTGCTAGCCGTTCGGGCCGGGGTGTTTGACGATCGCGCCGCGGTCCGAGAACGGCTGGAGGTGGATCGGGGTTCCGCTCGCTGACCCACCTGACAAACAGCGCGGCCCAAGTTGGGGTGAGAGCGCTACCATGCCTGCATGACATCCCTCGCACGCCGCCATTTCTTGGCCGCCGCCGGCTCCGTCCTCGCCACGCCGCTCAAGTCCGGCGAGGCGCTACTCTCGCTGCCGTTGGAGCCGCAAGAACCCCAAGAGCCAGAGGGAGCCGAGGTCGCACCAGGTCCATGCATGCGCGGCATCCAGCGTGCCCTCAAGTACGGAATGATCGGACCGGGCTCGACCGTGCTCGAAAAATTTCGGCTGGCCGCTGATGTGGGCTTCGAAGGGGTGGAGATGGACTCGCCCAGCGGATTGGATCGCAACGAAGTTCTGGAAGCCAAGGATGCCACGGGCATCGAAATCCCCGGTGTCGTGGATTCTGTGCACTGGCGGGACACGCTGGGTGATGCGGACGCTGAAGTTCGCAAGCGTGGTCTGGATGGGCTGCTCAGAGCCTTGGAAGACTGCGCCGCCTATGGCGGTTCGACGGTTCTGCTTGTGCCAGGAGTGGTCAATCAGAACACCCCCTACCACTTGGTGTACGAACGCTCCCAGACCGAGATTCGCAAGGCACTGCCCGCCGCCAGTGACTTAGGGGTGAAGATCGCCTTCGAGAACGTATGGAACAACTTCCTCCTCTCTCCGGTCGAAGCCGCACGTTACGTGGACGAATTCGAGAGCGATCGAGTGGGCTGGTTCCTCGATATCGGAAACCTGATCCGCTACGGCTGGGCCGAGCATTGGGTGCAGGCCCTAGGCCATCGCATCCTCAAGCTCGACGTCAAGGAATACAGCCGCAAACGCCAAATGGAGGAGGGGCCATGGAAGGGTTTCGGTGTGAAGATCACCGAAGGGGACTGCCGTTGGCCCGAGGTGATGGCCGCGCTCGACAAGGTTGGCTTTGCAGGTTGGGCCAGTGCCGAAGTGAGCGGCGGCGACCATGAACGAATGACTGAGATTCTGGTTCGGATGACCCGCGCATTGGATGCTTGAAAGTTTCCCTCTTCGTTTCCTGCCTGGTAGACACCATCGCGCCCCAGGTTGGCGTGGCCACCGTGCAGGTGCTTCGGAGAGCTGGCTGTACGGTCGTGTTTGACGCGCGACAAACCTGCTGTGGGCAGCCGGCATTCAATGCCGGTCATAAGGACGAAGCCTGCCGAGTGGCCCGCGGAGTGCTCGATAGCTTGGGTTCGACGAACGAGCCCATCATCGTGCCCTCGGGATCCTGTGCGGCCATGCTGGCTCGCCTACCGAGCCTGTTTGAAGTAGGCGAGGATCACGAGCGAGCCCTATCGGTCGCCAACCGCACGCGCGAATTCAGTCAATTTCTCGTCCAAGACCTGAACTTGATGGACCTGGGAGCTCGTTGGCCTGGCAAGACCACCTGGCACGACGCTTGCCATACGCTGCGGGAGCTGGGCGTCCGTGATGAACCGCGCCAATTGCTGTCCCACGTGCGAGACCTTGAATTGGTAGAGGCGCAAGGTTGCGATACGTGCTGTGGGTTCGGCGGGACATTCGCGATCAAGCACGCGGACGTGTCTGTGGCCATGTCCGACTGGAAGATTCGGCACATTGAAGAGGCTGGTGTGGCTGCCGTGCTCTCATCTGACGTCTCCTGTCTGTTGCAGTTGGGCGGCCGACTGGACGCGTTGGGCTCCAAGGTGAAAGCCCTGCATTTGGCGGAGGTCTTGAACTCAAGATGACACCTGGCGAACCCATCGTTGATCTCGATGCCCGCAACTTCGGAGATCGCTCTCAGGAAGCTCTGGCAGATGACTCCTTGCGCGGGGCACTGGACAAGGTCACGACGGAGTTCGCCAATCGCCGGCAACGTGCACTGGCACAAGCGCCGGACTGGGAGACGTGGCGCGAGCAGGCCCGGGCCATCAAAGCCCATACCTTGGCGAGCCTGGACTCCTACCTACTTCAGTTCGTAGAGCGTGCAGAAGAACGCGGGCTGCAGGTCCACTTCGCCGAGGATCGAGAGGAGGCCTGCAGTATCGTGAGCGCAATTGCCAAGCAGACTGAGGCATCCAGAGTCGTCAAGAGCAAGAGCATGGTGACCGAGGAAATCGGTCTGAACGAACACCTCCTTTCGCAAGGAATGGAGCCCGTAGAGACCGATCTGGGGGAGTGGATTATTCAGCTGGCGGGTGAAAAGCCGTCCCACATCATCGCCCCCGCCATCCACAAGACGCGTCAGGAGGTCGGCCGGCTGTTCAGCGAGGAGCTCGGCATACCCGAAAGCCACGATGTGGAAGAACTCACAAATGTGGCCCGCCGTTTCTTGCGCGCGCGCTTCGCGGACGCCGACTTGGGTGTGAGTGGTGTGAATTTCCTGGTCGCCGAAACGGGCTCCTTCCTGGTCTTGGAAAACGAGGGTAACGCGCGACTTTGCATGAGCTTGCCCAAAGTGCACATCGCGGTTACCGGCATCGAAAAGGTCATTCCCCGCCTCGCCGATCTGGATGTGTTCTTGCGGCTGCTGCCCCGATCCGGAACGGGACAGGCTCTGACCACGTATCAGACTCTGTTTACGGGCCCCAAGCTCGCACCCGGGGATGAAGGGCCCGAGGAACTACACCTGGTTCTGCTCGACAATGGCCGCAGCAAACAGCTCTCCACGCCACTGGAACGAGAGGCGCTGGCCTGCATTCGGTGCGGCGCATGCCTCAATGTTTGCCCGGTCTACAAGCAAGTGGGTGGTCATAGCTACGGCTCAGTCTACCCCGGCCCCATCGGGGCGGTGATCACTCCCGCCCTGGCGGGGCAAGACTGCGCCGGCAACCTGCCCCACGTTTCCAGTCTGTGCGGAGCGTGCCGAGACGTGTGCCCCGTCAAGATTGATTTGCCGGAGCTGTTACTCGACCTGCGTGAAAGAGGGACGGAGGCAGGCTGGGGTGAGCGCTGGGGTTTCGCAGCCTGGAGTCGTATTGCAGCACGCCCGCGACTGGCTGGGTTCTTGGGCCGCGTACTCACCCGCACCGTCCGCCTGGGCCAATCGTCAGGAGCGCTCTCCCGAATGGTGGGCAAGTTGCTTCCACCGCTTGGGGTCTGGAACGACAAGCGCAGCCTGCCCCAGATGCCGAAGCACTCGTTTCGACAGGAATGGAAGGGAGGTCTCGACAAACAGGAGCCGCCCACATGAGCGCCACGGATCACCCCCTTCTGAACGCAGTCCGTTCCCGGCTCAAGGGCACACAACCTCCGCCCCTGCCGCCCGTGCTCGACATGCCGACTGCGCGCGGTGGGGTCGACGCATTCTGTCAGGCCCTGGAAGCCGTTGAGGGACAGGTGCACCGGGTCAAGTCTTCTGAAGATGGCCTGCTGATTCTGCGAGGCTTGGCAGCTGACCGCAGCTGGAATGCGATTGCCTGCTCAGACGCCGCCGCTCTTTCGAGTTGGCGTGACTCTGTGGGCCTTGCCTGCCACGTACACGGCCTAAGGGACCCGATCCCCAGGTCGGAATTGCTCGAGATGGACGTTGGCCTGTGCACGGCTCAGCTGGGCATCGCCGAGACAGGAACTCTCGTGCTGTGCTCGGAATCCGAACGACACCGGCTCGTATCCCTCGTCCCACCGGCCAGCGTCATCGTTCTCTTTGCTCGCGATTTGGTTCCCGACCTAGCCTCTGCTCTTCGGCAACTGCAGACCCAGGCTCTACCCACGACCACTTCGTTCATCACCGGGCCCTCGCGCACGGCGGACATCGAGCTGACCTTGACGGTTGGGGTCCACGGGCCCCGCAGTGTGGACGTCATATTGATTGAAGGCTGAATCGGCGCCTACTTGGCGCGCCGCAGTTTCAATTCCTCAACTAGGCAGTAGAGGGTGGGGACGACGAAGATCGTGATGAGGGCCACCGTCATCCCGCCAATCGATGGAATTGCCATGGGGATCATCACGTCCGACCCGCGCCCGGTGGACGTGAGGATCGGGATCAAGGCCAGGGTCGTCGTGGCTGTGGTCATCAGACAGGGCCGAATCCGTCGTTTCCCCGCTTCCACAACGGCGTCAATCACGGCCTGCTTGTCTTTTGGTGCCCGACGCTCGAAGGTCTGCTTGATGTAGGTCGCCATGATGACCCCGTCGTCTGTGGCGATCCCAAACAGGGCCAAGAATCCCACCCACACGGCCACGCTCAAGTTGAGCGCGTGTACCTGAAACAACTCGCGCAGGTCAGTACCCGCGATCGTCGTATCGAGGAACCACCCTTGCCCATAGAGCCAGAGCATCAAGAATCCGCCGGACCAGGCAACAAACACTGCCGAGAAGACGATGGCCGTCGTCATGGTCGAACGGAACTGCATGTATAGGATCAAGAAGATGAGGAACATGGCCAAGGGCAACACAACTCGCAACTTGGCCGAGGCGCGCTGTTGATTCTCATAGTTGCCGGCAAACTTGTAAGACACCCCCGGAGGCAGTTCGTAGGCACCCGATTCAATTTGCGCGGCGATGTAGTCCTGTGCGTGTTCGACTACGTCCACTTCCGCCTGGCCCGGTTGCATATCAAACAACACATAGGCCACTAGGAATGTGTCCTCGCTCTTGATGCTCTGCGGGCCAGGCGTGTACCGGATTTCGGCCAACTGACCCAGAGGGACCTGCACCCCTCCGGGGCTGGCCACAAGAACTTCACCCAACTGCTCGAATTGGTCTCGCAATTCCCGCGGGTAGCGCACGCGCACTGGGTACCGTTCGCGCCCCTCGATGGTGGTTGTCAGCCTCTTGCCCCCCACCGCCACTTCGATCACGTCCTGAACGGCGCGTACGGAGAGGCCATAGCGAGCGATCGCGGTACGGTCGATGTCGATTTCAATGTAGGGCTTGCCGATCACTCGGTCTGCGAAGACCGTTGCCGGACGAATCGTGGGCACCTCGCGCAACATCTCTTCGAAGTCGAGCGCCACTTGCTCAATCGTCTTGAGATCGGGTCCGTACACCTTCACACCCATTGGAGCCCGCATGCCTGTCTGAAGCATGATGCGCCGGGTCTCAATGGGCTGCAGCATGGACGCTGTGGTCATGCCGGGAATCCTGGCTGCCTGCTCGATCGCGTCCCAGATATCCCGCGGGCTAGTGATGTGATCACGCCATTGGCGAAAAGCCTGTCCGTTCTCGTCAGGGACCAACATTCCGCCGTCATCCAGCAAGAACTCGCCCGTTAATTCATCTTGGGCGAATCGAAGTCGCCGTCCATTCCCGTCCAGCTTGTACTCAGATTTGTACGTGACCACCGTCTCCACCATGGAGATAGGTGCTGGGTCGAGAGGGCTCTCTGCACGGCCAATCTTACCCACGACCTCCTCGACTTCGGGGATCGCGCGGACCAGCATGTCTTGCTGCTGCAAGAGCTCGAAGGCTTCGCCAATGGAGGCGTGGGGCATGGTCACGGGCATCAGTAGGAACGACCCCTCGTCCAAGGGCGGCATGAACTCCTTGCCCAAACCGGGAAAAGTGTGGGAAGCCCACGTCCAGGGTTTCCACATTTGCACGTCGTGGGCGTCCACAGTTCCCGACCCGACGAGAGCTGCGGGCAGGACTGCGCGTGCGGCGTTGGTCACGGCCGCCATAGGAGCCGCTAGAGGCGCGGTAACCCGCGCGAACCCCAGCCAAGTGGCAAGTCCGAAGAAGACCAGGATCGTCGGGACCGACAGGAACAGGATCTTGTGGCGCAGGCACCAGCGCAGAACCGGCTCGTAGGTCGAAATCAGTAATGCAAAGAGGGCCAAAACGCCGCCGAGCAGTCCAAACGTGAACAGCAGATTACCGCCTGAGCGCCCAGGTCCAAGCGGTTCCCACAGGCTGGCCAACAGAACCGCCACAGCGACCGCAACTGCTAGGCTCGCGAATCGGCGTGCGACTTGTTTGGTCTTTTCGGGGAGGGTGGGTTCGAGCGCACGCCAAGCCGCGAGGGCCAACAACGCGAGCCCGCCCTTCACCGTCACGCTGAACGCGACCGTCAAACCCGCGATTGCCAACATCCAGGCCCCAACTAGAGATCGTCCTCCCCGTTTCTCTCGCGCACGCCCGAGGAACATGTGAGCCGCCGGGGGAATAATTACCAGTGCGACGATAATTGAGCCAATCAACGCAAAAGTCTTGGTGAACGCCAAGGGCTTGAACAACTTGCCCTCAGGTCCTTCCATGGCGAACACGGGCAGGAAACTGACAACCGTAGTCAAGACCGCAGTGAGCACGGCCCCTCCCACCTCCGTCGCCCCACGATAGACGCTCTCCAACCGTTCTCGCACGTTCTGCTTGGGAGTGGCGTGCTTGAGGATGTTCTCCGTCAGCACGATGCCCACGTCCACCATCGTGCCGATGGCGATAGCGATACCGGAAAGGGCGACGATGTTGGCGTCTACGCCGAACTGCTTCATGGCAATGAAGCACAAGAGCACGGCGAGAGGTAGGAGTCCGGAGATGAGCGCCGCACTGCGTAGGTGCCCCATCATGACCAACACGACGATAATGGTGACCAGAATCTCGAGCTCCAGGGCCGAGTTGAGGGTCCCCAGGGTCTCGTGGATCAGACCAGATCGATCGTAGAAGGGAACCACACTCACACGTGACGTGCGTCCATCTTCAAGAGTCTTGGACGGCATGCCCGTAGCGATCTCACCCAAGCGTTGCTTGACCCGGTTGATCACTTCAAGCGGGTTGGCGCCGTAGCGCACAACGACGACGCCCCCCACGGCCTCTGCTCCACCCTTGTCCAGCGCCCCGCGCCTCAGGGCAGGCCCAAGAGCGACCGTTGCAATCTGGCGCACGGTGATCGGCACGTTGTCTGAGACACCCACGACGATCTGCTCGATGTCCTCGAGGTTCTCGAGGAATCCCAGACCGCGGACTACGTACTCGGCCCGGTTGATCTCGATCGTGCGCGCACCAACGTCGACGTTTGAAGCCCCAACGGCCTTGAACACGTCATTGAGTGCGATGCCGTGCGCTCGCATGGCGTCGGGATCCACATCGATTTGGTATTCCTGCACGTAGCCCCCGATTGACGCGACCTCCGCCACGCCCTCCACGCTGGAGAGCTTGTAGCGCACGTACCAATCCTGGATCGTGCGCAACTCATGCAGGTCCCACCCGCCCGTGGCTTGGCCCTCTTCGTCACGTCCTTCCAGGGTGTACCAAAAGACCTGGCCCAACGGCGTCGCGTCCGGACCCAGCGCCGGCTGCACGCCCTCGGGCAAGGTGCCGGATGGCAGGCTGTTTAGCTTCTCCAGCAGGCGACTGCGAGACCAGTAGAACTCCACGTCCTCGTCGAAGATCACGAAGATCGACGAGAAGCCGAACATGGATGAACTACGGATGCTCTTCACACCGGGAACACCCAGGAGCGCCACGGTCAGTGGGTAGGAAACCTGATCCTCCACATCCTGGGGGGAACGGCCCGGCCAAGAGGTGAAGATGATCTGCTGATTCTCACCGGTGTCGGGAATGGCATCGACGGGCACTGGATCGCGCGGTAGCCCGGGCACGTTCCAGTCGAATGGCGCAACGATGATGCCCCAGGCCACAAAGAAAACCGTCCCGAGCATTACGAGCAACCGGTTCTCGAGCGAGAAACGAATCACGCGATCTAGTGCGGACGGGGGCTTCGCCCCTGATTGGAGGTCCGTGTCAGCCATCACTTGTCCTCGTGCGCGTGCACTTGGTCCGCGGTATGGGCTGCTGGGTGGAACGTCTGGCGAATCTCACCGCACTTGAGCATCGAGTCTCCGAAGTAGGGATTGCGAAGGTCGTCTCCCACCTGCAGCCAAGAGGCCCCCTCACCATCAAGGGCCATGGGACAGTAGGCCTCGTGCAACATCGAGTCCCCGTCCTGACCGAACATCTCTGCCATGCGAATGGCAGCGTTCGAGAGCGGCTCAAATGCTGCCCTCAGACCTTCAATCCCAATCGACGACCTAGCTCCTTCGATTGCTGTCGCCATCGCTCGTTTCTCCTCTGCCCAGGTGGCCCGAGCCTCGCTGGGCAGAGCCTCGGCTACGGGGGCCATGAGGGCCTCGTCCAAGTCATCGATGACACCGCGGGCGGCGACCTCATCATCGGCCGCCAAGGCGACCTGAATGCCCAGGTAGGCGCGATAGAGCGGAGAGATAGATTCGCGGAACAGGCTGGCCGCCGGCCCCTCGAGACTCGCAGCCTCCGGCTCCATGCTCATCATGCTGGGCTTGGCTTGAATCTGCATAGCGCTGTCGATGCGGAACGCACCGTTCGTCACCACGACTTCACCCTCATCAAGCCCTTCGAGTACGAGGTACTCATCTCCGGCGCGGGGCCCTAGGCGGACTACCCGGCCCTCGAAAGTCGGCTTGTCCGCGCCGGGAACCTGCACGTAGACAACTGCCCGCTTGCCCGTCAGCAGCACCGCGCTGACGGGAACCACGAGCGGCCTCTGTTCGGGGGTCAGGTGCGTCGCGACGAGTCCCAGGTCCTCTGCCGGCACCAGTTCCATCCCACAGATATCGCACAGGCCGGGTTCATCCTTGATGATTTCAGGATGCATGGGGCCGACCCATTTTCCAGCGAGGTGCGGGTCGAGCACGGCCCCCGCAGCCCCCAAGCGCGAGGAAGCCGCTGCGCGAACAAACATGCCCGGCTTCAGAAGACCGTTGGAGTTGTCCAGGATGACGCGCACCTTGGCCGTGCGCGTGTGCTCCTGGACGAGGGGGTCGATATAGGAAATGCGCCCTTCAAATACGGCGGCTGGCAGAGCCGCGACTTCGATCTGAATGTCCTGCCCAAGACGCAACCAAGCCAGGTCCTGCTCGTAGGCGTCGAGCTGCACCCAGAGTTGGCTCAAGTTGGCAACGCGATAAATGTGGGTGCCCGTTTGCACGTAGTCCCCCTCATCCACGTACTTGTCAAGAACGACACCCGCAGTGGGAGAGGTCAGTTCGACGTGGTCCTCTGCTGTGCCGCGGGCCTCGATCGCTTCAACCTGAGCCTCGGTCAATCCCCAAAGGGTGAGCTTGTCACGCGCGGACTGATAGGCCGAGCGATTGCTAGCGGCCAAGAACTCGCTAGTCTCACCAGCCGTGGCCAACAACCGCTGCTTCGAGGTGAGCAGCTCCTCCTGTGCAGTCAGCAACTCGGGACTGTAGAGACTCACGAGATGGTCTCCCTCCCTCACGCTCACCCCCGTGTAGTCCACGAAGAGGCGGTCGAGTCGCCCAGGAACCCAAGCGGAAATTGTGCGCACGCTCGTTTCGTCGTAGGCCACCTTGCCCGTCATGCGCACCATGCGCGTGACATTCTTGCGGCCTACAGACTGCACGTTGATCTGTGACAGGGCCTTGGAGGCCGGAGACATGACGAGTTGGCGCTCTCCGGCTCCATGTCCTTTCGTCAACTCGACGAGATCCATGCCGCAGATAGGACAGTCCCCGGCATCGGGCAACTTGATCTGCGCATGCATGGGACAGGTCCAGAGCCTCGCCTCTTCGGGCTCAACTGAATTGACCGTTTGCGCCCCAGTTTCCGGCTCACCGGAAACATCAGGCTCAGTGGGAATCGAGTAGCGGCCTGCTAGAAATAGCGCGCCGGCCAGGGTGCCGGCAATGAGAATCTTGTTCGTGGTGTTCATGATGTTTCTCCTCCACTGAGGGCTCGCAGGTGAGCACGCCCTTCCAGATAGGCGTGGCAAGCGCGCCAGAAGGAAAGCTGGAACTCCAGCAAGGCGCGTTCTGAGTCGATTAGGTCGAGAATTGAGCTGGTGCCAGTTCGATACGCAACCAGCGTGAGTTGCAAGGCTTCGCTCGCCCTGGGAATGAGCGAATCACGGTAGAGAGAGATCTTGCGTGCAGAGTCCTCTACTGCGAACGCCTGGACTTCGATGCGCATGCGCAGTCGGGATTCGAGCGCATCAAGGTTCTGCTGGGCGGCTCGTACTCGATGACGTGCCTCGCGTTCGGCAGCTTGGTAGCTCCGCCTCCAGACCGGCAAGCTCACGCCAACCTTGACCATGAGCGGGTCATCTCCACTACCAGCCATGAGGGGGTCGATAGCTGATCCGGTCTGCATGGTCTCAATGCCAAGCATGAAATTGGGCAGCGACTTGAAGCCGGCCACTTCGATAGCGGCCCGACGCGCACCTAGCTCCGCCTGCAAGTCGTGAATCTCGGGGTTGTTTTCAAGAGCCAAGGCCAAGGTCGAATCAAGGGCAACCGTAGAGACGACAGGCTTGGGAAGCTGGGGAAGAGGCAGAATGTCCCCGGGCTCCCGGTTCAAGGTCATCGCATCGGCGAGGTGCGCAGAAGCCACGCGCTGGCGACGAAGCACGCGCGCCAGGTCATCCTCCAGTCTTCCGATCTCGACCTGCAGGCGCAGCAGGCTCGCCTGCCCTTCGCCTCCCCGAATCCGGCCCTGGACCACGGGCTCAAGACCGTGTAACAGCACGAGCAGTTCACGGGTTGTGCTGATCTCTTGTGCGAGCAGACCGTAGTCGAAATAGGCGACCTCGATGGCCGTCTGGACTCGCAGCCGTTCCACCTGCAAGCGATGGCGGGCAGCCTCGGCCCGGCTAGCGGCGACCTGGGCCTGGGCCCGCAGTTTCCCCGGCCAAGGAAATGCTTGGGAGAGCCCGATGCGACGCTCCTGGGGACCCGTGCGGGTTTGGACGCTCTCTAGGAACTCGCCATAGGAGAGTTGCGGGTCTGGGTAGGTATCCGCCTGCTCAGTCTGGGCCAGCGCAGCCTTCCACATCTCGAACCGCGCTCGAATCGTCGCACTGTTGGAAAGGCCAAAGGTGATGTAGTCCTCCAGAACTGGATCCGACGGTAGCGGAATGGGCTCAGGAATCGCAGTGTCAGCGACTGTCTTGAACGAGGAGGGAGTCTCTACCGCGTCGTTGCCGGTGGACACACACGCCGCGCTGACCGTGAGCAGGATGGCTAGGGGGTATCTGGAATTCTGGATCATCGAAATAGGGGCGGAGTCGAGAGCGGATCGGGGACCAGTTCGCGCAGCAACGAGCTGCGGATCGATGGCCTCGCGCTACGGCAAGGACCTGCGCCATGCACATGCGAACGCCACCACACAATGGTGCTGGTGGAGCGCAGGGCGCCTAGGAGTGTGCGCTCGCTCTCAGAGTCGGAAGACCTGATGGAGCAGACACAAGTCCGCCCCCACCCGTGGAATTCCAGCAGGAGGGGTCACTAGCACCTGCTGCGCGCACTCGGGCGCATTGAGCAGGGGATTCCAATCAAACGCCAGGGCACTCGTCGGCGGTTTGGCCCAGTTCGACGTCACGTTGTCGGGACGATCCAGGGGCTGGGGAAGGGGGCTGGCCAGGCAATCGCAGGACCCAGCTTGCACGCTGTCCACACCGGGGTGGATGCGCCACGGATCGGAATCATCCGGGCCACAGCAACTCGCCTCGGTGAGCGAGCAGGCGCTGACCTCAACGACCTCGCAGCAGCAGCAGCAGCACTCTCCCTCACTCGGCCCAGAGGGCGAGCTCATGGTCGACAACGCAAGTGGCTGCAGAACCAACTGCAGCACCGCGAACAGTGCGACCACGGAGAATTGTCTAGTGCGCTGAAGCATGTGTGTCGTGACTGAGAGGCTTCCTTGTGGATCGGATCTCGGCCCCTCGACCCTGATACGATTCCGAGTTCCTTGCAATAGACTCAAGTGCGATATTGTGCGCGGCCCTTACCCGGGGCCCTCCGGGGCCCTCTCATCCGGGCTTGGACCCCCACTGGGCCCGATATCGCCAGATTCTCCACCGATGTGCCGCCTGAGGCCCCGGTTGAAGGTTAGGAACATCAGGGCGAAGAGCCCGCTGAATGCCCCCAGCGCCATGGGGTAGCCCTGGTCTTCGATCAGCCAACCAAGGATGGGCCCCAATACGAAAAAGGAAAGGCGCACGCCCAGGCTCGAGATCGAGTTGGCCGTGGCCCTCCATTCTGCGGGCACGCGGGTGTTCAAGGCATCCTTGATGACCACCTGAGTCAGTCCACGGCCGACTTGGAAGAGCAAACCAAGAGCTACACCCAAGGTGGCCCACAACCACGAGCCTCCCGCTTCATCAAAGGCGAAGGCACACACGGCCATTCCCCCAAACCCCAGAATCGGAAGTACGCCTACGCAGGCGACGACGCCTCGAAAGGTGACTCGATCCTCCACGTTGTGGGCCAAGCGCCCGACAAAAGCCACAGTCAAGTTGTAGCCGGCCCAAAGCAGGCCGAAGTGCGCCACATTGATGTCCAGCGAGCGCCAATAGTCCTGGAAGGCCCAGACGGCGATCAGAGTGCCCAGGCCGTAGAGAATCAGATTGATCATCACGAAGCGCAGGAATCGTGACTCGCTGAAGATTCCATGCCAAATCAGTCGTGCGTTGCGCCAATGAGAGCTCGGGTCCAGTGTCTGTCGCGGAACGTCCACGAGGGAGAGTGCAACCAGGAATGGGATCCAGCCAACGACCGCATTGACGTGCACGACATCCTCCAGGCCGAGGTCCAAGAAGGACGCCCCGAGTAGGCCTGCCGTGATCAGGGACGCGATAGTCTCCCCTCCTTGCATCCACATCAGCCGGCGACCCAGGAGCCGCCGCTTGCCACCAGCATCCCCAAGCGCCTCGAGCGAATCGTAGAGCAAGGCAACATCTGTGCCGGAGTAGAAGCACACGCCAACAGCCGCGAGAAGCTCAAATCCGATGAACCCCGCGAAACTGTCCGCCCAGTAGAGGATGGTGAATCCGAAGCCATGCAGGCAGCCCGCCATGAGCAAGCAGCGGCGCCGCCCCAGAAGGTCGGAGACATAACCCGAAGGAACTTCGAGCAACACGATGGTGATCGCGAACACCGCCTGCAGTTGAAACACACGGTCCATGCCAAGGTCGTGCAGCCCGAAGTAGGGCACGATCACGGGCATCACCAGCATGAACATCCAGGTGAAGCTCATGGCCTGGATGCGTCTCACATTCGCTCGCAGGCGTTCAGCAGTGGGGGCAGGATGGACCATTGCGGGCGGGAGGATACCATCCACACCCATGGCTCCCTTCGCGCACCTCACTCGTTCCGATTACCCGATCCCTTCCGAACTCGAAGAGCGCTTGATGAGCCCCGCCCTGCTCGTCTTCCTCGATCGGGTCCGGGAAAATATCCGGCGCGTGTTGGAGTGTGCTGACGGAGATCCGAATCGTTGGCGAGTGCACCTCAAGACCACGAAAATTCCGGCGATCTGGGATGAATTGCTCAGCGCAGGCGTAAAGACCTTCAAGTGTGCGACGGGTCGCGAGGCGGCTCAGCTCTTGGCACTGCTCGACAAACGTGAGATCACAGGCGACGTACTGCTCGCCTATCCGTTGGTGGGCCCTTCACTTCAGTACCTAGGCCGATTGGCGAGACAGCACCCTTCTCAACAGGTTTCCGTCTTGTGTGAGGACGAGAAGCGAGTGCACTCCATTCCCGAGGAGCTCGGGATCTTCATCGATGTGAATTCGGGAATGGATCGAACGGGGATCCCGTTGTCCAAAAATCAGGCGATTCTGGCCTGCGCCCACGCTGCACAAGGCCGGCTCGCCGGTCTCCACTTCTACGACGGCCATCTGCACGGCGAAGATCAAGAGGAGCGCAAGCGTGAAATTTTCGACGGTTACGATCGCCTGATTGCCCTGGTGAAGACGCTCGACGCCGGGGGAATCCATGTGAAAGAGGTCATCACGGCAGGTACGCCGGCGTTCCTTTCGGCCCTCGACTACCAACCCCTGCAGGGCCTGGGGGGAACGCTGCACCGCGTTTCACCGGGAACCGTCGTCTTCCATGATGTGCGCTCGCAGATAGAAAACCCGAAACTGGCTCTCGACCCGGCTGCGCTCGTCTTCAGCCGAGTAGTCAGTCACCCGTGCGAAGGCCAGATCACCTTGGATTCGGGCTCCAAGGCCGTCGCGGCTGAAGCCGGCGACCCGCTGGCTCACATCCTGGGCCATGCCCAGTGGACGGCCTTGAGTCCTAGTGAAGAGCACCTACCCGTTGACCTGGGCGGCGGGCAGGCCCCCGAACGGGGCACGACCTGCATGTTGGTACCGCTGCATGTCTGTCCGACAGTCAACCTGGCTGAGCAAGCGGTGCTCATCGAGAGCGACGGGTCCTATTCGGTCGTGGAGGTAAGCGCGCGCGCACACGATCTCTTCGCCCCGGACTACTAGGTCAACGTCGCCGGGTTGGCCTCTGCGTTGGCCTCTGGACGAGCTTCCGAATCCGCACCGTGGACGAACATCTCCGTGCCGGTCTCGAGGCAGGTCCGCGCCAGCTCGTCTAGGCTCTTATTGCTCGCGACGCTCACGCGCTCTGCGCGGTAGGCCTCCAGCCAGCGGTCCGCCTCACGGTCTATCGTGTTGGTCACCGGCAAGTCCGTATCTTCCCTGCCGGTGAGGGCATCGAGAACGTCCTGCAGACGAATGTGAGACAAGTCGCGCGCGGGCAGGATCTCGTGGGATGCGTCTCCTGGATTCTCGCCCAAGGCGACAAGGCCGTTTTTGCGTAGGCGCTCTAGGGCGTCGTCAACCGAGCGTTCGGGCACTTCCATGTCCTCCGCGAGAGCATCCACGCGCAGGGGCGCCTGCCCGGCCAAGAAGGTGACGGCCACGCGGCCCATAACTCTCATAGCAACGGCCTCCAAATAGGCAGGGTCCTGGTTGCGGGCGCGCATCACCTGGCGGAAAGCCGGTTCACCCTGATGCGCGCAGGCAACCTCCGCACCCAGCAGCACGGTGGTCCATGACAGGTACATCCAGAACATGAAGATCGGCACGGCCGCAAAGGTCGAGTAGATCGCGCTGTAGTTGGCCACGCCCACCTGGAAGCGCAGGTGCAGAACCTGGGCAATCTGCCACAAGGCCCCTCCGACCAGGCCGCCCAAGATTGCCGAACGCGTGCGAACACGCGTATTGGGCATGAAGAGGTAGATGAAGGTGAATCCAATCCAGACGGCCAAGAAGGGGCCCAGACGGGCGTAGTACGCTACGAGTGAATCCAGTCCAAGGGTGTTCGACGCGTAGTCGAGAATCCGTTGGCTCTGCAACGAAGTGTTGAGCGCTGTGGCAGCTGTCAACAAGATCGGCACGACTACCATGATCGAGAGATAGTCGCTGAGCTTGCGCAGCATCGAACGAGACTGGTGCACGCCCCAGATTTCGTTGAAGGTCTGTTCGATAGAGCCCAACAGCTTGACGATTGTGTAGAGCAGAATCGCCGCACCGAAGGTTCCCAGGCTGCTCACCTTCGTGTCTTGGACCACGCTGAGCACCTTCTCGATGGCATCGCGAACTTCCGTCCCTCCAGCCACGGCTTCCGTGGCCCCAGCAGCCGCGGCCCCACCCCCACCCAAGTGCTGATCGAGCATGGGTTGAATAAAGTCGTTGAGCAGGGAGTCGTAGCCCCCCAACCCCTTGGCCACTGCGAATACGAAGGCCAGCAGCGGGACAATCGAGAGGCCAGTGGTGAACGTTAGAGCCGAAGCCCGCATCAAGCAGCGGTCCAGATGAAACCCACGCAGGGCCAGGTACACCACCCGCATGCACTTGTAGGCAAATGCCCGCAGGGTTGGCAGCGATCCCAGATCCTTGTGCCATAGGTCGCCGGCCAAGAACTCACCCGTGGCATCCCAGCGCTTGCCGAGCCAGGTCGTCGACTGGGCAGATCGATTCGGTGAGGTCATGCTCAAGGCTCCTGCTCGTCCCGAACCGATTCCTCCTCCACCAGCAGGGGCCCCCTCCCGGCGCGGCGACGAATCCAATTCAAGACCGCGTGTACCCGTTTCTTCCGGATCAAAGCCAGTTCAATGGGCCTCTTTCCTGGAAAATCCACAAGCATGGCCCCCACAAGGATCGCCAGTAGCCCCTGACCGGGGCTCACCAGCATCACGATGCCCGCCAGCACCAGAATGACCCCTAGAACATTCTTGACCAACGTCAGCAGGACCTTCGGCACCGGGTGCGCGTCTGCCCAGGGCAACCTGGGTGGCTTGGGCCCGAGGAAGTAATCCGCGGGCATACGCCTTATGGCCTGCGGAACCACTATCAAGCTCGAAATCGAGATCACGAGCGCGACGCTCACCAGGAGTTCTCGGTTGTTCTCAATCCAGTCGAAGAAGACAGTCATGGGCACGGAGTGGGATTCCCCCCCACATCGTAGGGGGTACACATAACATAATAGTGTCATGGCCCTTCCCCTGATCCTGCTTGGCGGTGGTGCCGGGCTAGCACTCCTGCTCTCCCCCACGTCCAACTCCATTGGGAGTCTTGGTGACGAAGGCTCTCCGAGTTTCGTCACGGATGTACGGCCGATCCTCTCGGAACATTGCTTTCCGTGTCACGGATTCGATGGCAAGCAGCGCAAGGCTGGGCTGCGCCTCGATCAGCGTAATGGAGCCTTCGCAGCCCTCGAGTCGGGGGGGCACGCCATCGTTCCCGGCGATGTCGAGCTCAGTCAGATGTTGCGGCGTATCCAGTCTGAGGACGACACGGAACTCATGCCTCCGCCTGAGTTCAAACGCCCACTGACAAGTGCGGAAATAGAAGTCCTGGAACACTGGATTCGTGAAGGGGCGCACTGGGAGGAGCATTGGTCGTTCGCGCCTTTGGCTGCGGTGAGTCCTCCTGAAGAGTCTCTGGACCCGATCGACGGTTTCATCCGCAGGGGCCTTCTAAATTCTGGACTCGATCCGGCTCCCCAGGCGGACCCCGTCACGTTGTTGCGTCGGGTGACCTATGACCTGACCGGGTTGCCCCCCGACCCAACGGATGTGCAAGCGTTCCTGCAAGATCCCAGTGCCGAAGCCTATGCCGCCGCCGTGGATCGCTTGCTCGCTTCGCCGCGTTACGGGGAACACATGGGGCGCTACTGGCTGGACGCCGCTCGCTACGGCGACACGCACGGTTTGCACCTGGACAACTTTCGACGCATGTGGCCCTACCGCGATTGGGTCATCAACGCGTTCAACGACAACAAGCCCTTCGATGAGTTCGTCATTGAGCAGTTGGCGGGAGACCTATTGCCCGATGCGACAATTGAGCAGCAGGTGGCTTCGGGTTTCAATCGTTGCAATGTGACTTCCTCAGAAGGCGGGATGATCGCGGCCGAGTACTTGAGCCTTTACGCCAAGGACCGCGTGGAGACGACCAGCACCGTGTTTCTCGGCCTGACCATGGGCTGCGCTCAATGCCACGACCACAAGTACGACCCCATCAGCATGGAGGACTACTACGGGCTGTACGGTTTCTTCAACAGCCTTGCAGAAGAAGCCGCCGACAAGAACATCGCCAACCCGGTGCCGTTCATTCGGGTTCCAACGCCAAAGCAACAGGCAGAGTTGACAGCGCTAGGCGAACAGCGCGACGAATACATTGCAGAGCTGAACAGCCCCATGCCCGAAATCGACGCGCTGCAAGTCGGTTGGGAAGACTCCTGGAGTGAACGCCTCGCGGACAGGTGGTTGATCCTCGTCCCCGAATCCGCTTCCGCAGCCCATGGCACGGAACTGGTCATACAAGAAGACGACTCGGTCTTGGCCCAGGGCCCCAACCCGGCCCAGGAGGTGTACGAACTGACGGCCTACTCAAGTAGCTCAGCCATCACCGGGCTGCGCTTGGAGGCGCTCGTGGGCGGCGGCAACTCACCAGAGGTCCCGGGCCGTGCGCACAACCAAAATTTCGTCCTGACCCAGGTTCAGTTGGAAGCCTACCCGGCAGGCCAGCCTGAGTTGGCTCAGGAAATCTCGCTTGCCAGTGCCCAGGCGAGCTTCTCCCAGGACAAGTACTCGATCACCGGAACCCTCGACGCAACCCCATCGGGCTGGGGAGGACTGGGGTTCAAGGGCTCGCGCCATGCGACCTTCATCGCAGCCGAGCCCTTCGGCTTCCCCGAAGGAACGGGCATTCGAGTGCGGCTCAAGCACGAATCCCAATTCCCCCAGCACAACCTGGGGCGCGTACGACTATCGATCACCTCAGAGCCAGCCCTGACTCCAGCGCAACTTGGCGACTGGTACAAGCTTGGCCCAATAGAGGAGAGCGACGGTCGTGCGAGCTTGACTAAGGACTACGGCCCCGAACGGGAGGTCGACCTGTCCTCCACGCTGGGGGAAACCCAATTGGAATGGGTCGCTCAGCCAGACTACTCCGATGGCGTCGTTCACACCTTCGCCAACGTCTCAGGCATCGTCTTTCTCTACCGAGAAATCGAGGCGCCCACTGCCCGGACCATGAAGGTCGGCTTGGGCAGCGACGACGGCCTGCGGGTCTGGCTCAATGGAGAACTCGTGCATGACAATCCCGCGGCTCGTGGTGTGGCCCTGGACCAGGACATGCTTGAGTTGCCCCTGGCGCAGGGGCGCAACCAACTGCTGATCAAGGTGGCCAATTACGGCGGCGGTTTCGGATACGCGTTTAGGAAGATCGAAGAACGAATGGACGACGTGCCGTCGCCAGTGGGCGCAGCCCTAGGTGTGCCCCGCGCCCAGCGCACTGCCCAGCAAACTCACGACATCAAGTACTACTTCCGCGGCGAGCATTCGCAGGATTGGACCGCCACGCGTGCAGCCATGGAGGCTACGGCCGCCCAACGCACGTCATTGCAGGAGTCCCTACCCACGACACTCGTCAGTAAGGAGCTCGAGACGCGCCGCCCGGCTCACGTGTTGATTCGAGGGCAGTATGACCAGCTCGGTCACGAGGTTCAGCCCGCAGTACCAGCGGCTTTGCCCGCGTTCTCGCCGAATGAGCCCGTCAACCGCCTGGGCCTCGCGCGCTGGATTGTGCGAGCCGACAACCCTTTGACCTCGCGTGTCACGGTCAATCGATTCTGGCAGCAGTTCTTTGGAACAGGGCTCGTCAAGACATCCGAGGACTTCGGGGTGCAGGGGGAACTGCCCAGTCACCCCGAATTGCTGGACTGGCTTGCGCTGCAGTTCATGGACAACGACTGGAATGTGAAGGACCTGGTGCGCACCCTCGTCACTTCCCACACCTACATGCAGTCGGCCAAGTCTGAGGAGGGGGCGCTGAAGTTGGATCCTTACAACCGCCTCTTGTCCCGCGGCCCCCGCTTCCGGCTGGACGCTGAGATGCTGCGGGACACGGCGTTGTTCCTCTCGAACTCCCTCGTCGAAACTCCCGGTGGGCCAAGTGTGAAGCCTTACCAGCCAGCGGGTGTTTGGAAGGCCGTGGGGTATAGCGGTAGCAATACGGTGCAGTACAGCCAGGACAAGGGCGACGCACTCTACCGGCGCAGCATCTACACCTTTTGGAAGCGTACCGCGCCGCCCCCGAACATGGTGGCCTTTGATGCACCCTCACGTGAGTCCTGCACCGTACGCCGGTCGCGCACGAATACGCCATTGCAGGCGCTGGCCCTCCTGAACGACGTGCAAATGGTGGAAGCGGCTCGGCGCCTCGCCCAGCGGATTTTGACTGAATGCCAAGCAGACCTGCCGACGCGCGCCAACTGCGGATTCAAGTGGGTTACCTCACGCGAACCGACTCCGACGGAACAGGCGATCCTGCTCCAGGTTATTGAGACTCAATTGGCCGAATTCCAGGGACAGACGCAGCGAGCCGAGCGGCTGATTCAGATGGGCAATTCTCCTCCGTCCAAGGACTTTGACGCCGAGGAGCTGGCGGCCTGGACCCATTTCTCGTTACTGCTGCTCAATCTCGACGAGGTCATCACGCGTGGATAATTCACACCCCATCACTAGGCGGCACGAGCGCCTGACGCGTCGCGCGCTGCTAGGCAGGACGTCCCAAGGGCTCGGAACCGTGGCGCTCGCGTCACTCCTCGAACCCAAGTTGTTTGCAGGAAGTGGTGACAGTCCTTACCTCGCCGCCCCGCACTTCCGCCCCAAGGCCAAGCGCGTGATTCACTTGATCATGGCTGGTGCCCCATCACAGATCGATTCGTTCGACTACAAGCCGCGTTTGCGCGAGATGTTTGACGAGGATCTGCCGCCCTCGGTGATCGACGGGCAACGCTTCACGACGATGACTTCCGGGCAGAAGCGTTTCCCGATCGCACCTTCTGCGTTCGATTTCAAACAGTACGGCCAGTCCGGCGCTTGGGTTTCAGAACTCTTTCCGCACATGGCTCAGACCGTTGATGACATCGCGATCGTTCGCTCGGTGCACACCGAGGCGATCAATCACGATCCTGCCATCACCTTTCTCCAGACGGGCAGTGAAGTCCCCGGCCGCCCGGGGCTCGGCGCCTGGCTGTCCTACGGGCTGGGCAGCATGAACAAGGACTTGCCGAGCTTTGTGGTCATGACCCCCACATGGACGGGCCGCAAGGAAGCTCAAGCCCTCTACTCGCGGCTATGGGGGTCGGGTTGGTTGCCCCCTCGTCACCAGGGAGTCAGCCTGCGCGCCAACGGTGACCCCGTTCTGTACCTGAACAATCCGGAGGGCGTTACGCGTCAAAACAGACGGTCTCTGCTCGACGGCCTAGCGGCTCTCAATCAGGAGCAGTTCGACGCTCATGGTGATCCCGAGACCCTGGCGCGCATCGCGCAATACGAGATGGCCTACCGCATGCAGGCCTCCGTCCCGGAACTGACGGACATCTCGGACGAGCCCCAAAGCGTCCTCGATATGTATGGACCGGACGTTAAGAAGCCCGGGACCTTCGCCGCCAGTGTCCTGCTCGCGCGGCGCATGATCGAACGCGATGTGCGCTTCATTCAGATCTATCACCGGGGCTGGGATCAGCACGGCAACCTCACAACAGACATGCCGAACAACTGCAAGGACGTGGACCAACCCTGTGCCGGCTTGCTTCGCGATCTCGACCAGCGCGGTTTGCTCGAGGACACAATCGTCGTTTGGGGGGCGGAGTTTGGCCGCACGGTCTACTGCCAAGGTCCGCTCACAAAGAACAACTACGGACGCGACCATCATCCGCGCTGCTTCACCTATTGGATGGCGGGGGGTGGAATCCGCGGGGGGACCGTCCACGGTGCAACGGATGACTTCAGCTACAACATCGTTCAGGACCCCGTTCACATCCACGACATCAACGCCACGATCCTGCACTGCCTGGGCATCGACCACGAGCGGCTGGTCTACCGCTTCAAGGGACGAGACTTCAGGCTCACGGACGTCCATGGTCGGGTCGTGCACGAAATCCTGGCCTAGTCCACGACGCCGGTTGGACGGCCAAACCTGAAACCCGACACGCCACCTGCTCTGCCATCAACTCTTGTGGTAGAAGGGTGCTATGTCTCACGACCTACCCACGATCGGGTTGATTGATCACCGTTTCGAGGTACCCCTCGATCACGCCCGCTCAAACGGACCGACAATCCAAGTGCGAGCGCGCGAGGTGGCTCCTGCCGGGAAGTCACCTGAGCAGGACAAGCCCGTGCTCGTGTTCCTACAAGGGGGGCCCGGGTTTGGCGCCCCAAGACCCAACAATCGTTCGGGCTGGATTGGCCGAGCGCTAGAGGACTACCGAGTCCTACTCTTGGACGAGCGGGGCACGGGACGCAGTTCGCCCGTCAACTACCAGACGTTGGCGCGCTTGGGATCCGCGCAAGAACAGGCGAACTACCTCAAGCACTTTCGCTCCGACAGCATCGTCGCGGATTGCGAATGGGTGCGGGGTCAGATTATTGGAGAGGACACACCGTGGTCAGTATTGGGCCAGAGCTATGGCGGGTTCTGCGCCACCCACTACCTCTCTGCCGCGCCCCAGGGATTGCGTGAGGTCTTCATCACCGGGGGCCTGCCGCAATTGCGTGGGTCCGCGGACGATGTCTACGAACTCACCTACCCCATATGCGCCCGCAAGAATCGCGAGTACTACGATCGCTACCCCGATGATGTGGAGCGCATTCAGCGCATCGCTCAGCACATCACGGAACACGACGTTAGCCTGCCAGGTGGCGGTCCGCTGACAGTGCGCAAGTTTCAGACACTGGGACTCTCCCTGGGATTTTCCGACGGCTTCGAGATCATCCACTACCTTGTTGAGCACGCATTCGTGGATGGTCCACATGGCGCAGAACTCTCCTACGCGTTCCTACGTGGCTTCGAGAACACATTGAGTTTTGACACCAACCCGATTTTCTCGATCCTGCACGAGGCTTGCTACACACAAACGTCTGCGTCCAACTGGGCGGCCCAGCGATTGCGCGATCAGCATCCAGAATTCGACGCAGGTGCAAACGATCCCCTCTTCCTCACCGGGGAGATGATCTACCCCTGGTTCTTTGAGGAGTTCCCGACCCTGACTCCCCTGCGCGAGGCCGCCGAGCTACTTGCTGAGGACGAAGATTGGCCGGTGCTCTACGACCTCGAGGTTCTCAGTAGCAACGAAGTCCCCGCAGCAGCAGCTATCTACAAGCACGACATGTATGTTCCCTGCGAGAGCTCATTGCGTACGGCAGCAGCCATCAAGGGCCTGAAGCCATGGGTCACGGATGAATTCGAGCACAACGGTCTGCGTGCCGATGGGCCCAAGGTCCTCGGCCACCTGATCGCGCTCTTGAAGAACTGAAGCTCCCGCGTTCTTAGAGAACCGGGCTGAAGATGCCGGCGGCGTTGTCTGCAAATCTCCGCAGCCAAGACCGAGCATTCACTTGGGCCATGGTCACCTTGGTCGATTGGCTCATGTATTCGCGTTGCAAGAACCGTAGTTGGCTCGCAAAGTCGGAATCGTAGACCAACGTGGACACTTCGAAGTTCAAGTCGAAACTGCGTCGATCGAAGTTGGCGGTGGTCACGAGGGCCAGGTCGCGGTCAACGGTCAGGGTCTTGGCGTGCAGAAGTCCTTCCTGATACTCGAACACTTCGACTCCGGCCTCAATGAGGCGGCCGAAATGGCTCCGAGCGACTGCCTGCACCAGGGGTGAGTCGTTGCGAGCGGGGACCACGAGCCGAACACTCACACCACGCCTCGCCGCGGTGCAGAGACTGACGACTTGGGCTTCCCCGGGCACGAAGTACGGGGTCGTCAGAATCAGCTCTTCATTGGCCCCGTGAAACGCTGATAGTGCCAACTGGTCCAGCGCCTCATTGTCGTTGTTCGGTCCAGTTGCCAGGACCTGAACAGGAACACCCGTCGCGCAGGGATCTGGAATGTCGGCCAAGAGGGGCTCGAGCGGTTCGTTGGTCTCGAGAAACCAGTCGCACACAAAGATAGACTGCAGGTCCCCGACAACCGGACCGCTGATGCGCAACATGCAATCCACCCACGGTGCATAGCTGGGTTTCAGAGCAAATGCTGCGGCTGCGATGTTCTGGGAACCCGTGTAACCCACGCGCCCATCGATGACCGCGATCTTGCGGTGGTTGCGAAGGTCGACACGGGCGAAAGCCAGGCGCAGGATGTTTGCGGGCAGCGACTCAACAACCTGCACGCCTGCATCTCTGAGTGAACGTGCATAACGGGAGGCCAGGAACGGTCTCGAACCAACGCTGTCCAGCAGCAGGCGGCAATCGACGCCGCGTGCGACGGCAGCCTTGAGGGCCTCTCCGATTCTCAGCCCGGCTTCATCCTCTACATAGATGTAGAACAACAGGTGGCATGAGCTCTGTGCAGCATCGATGTCGTCGGCCAGCCTCTCGATTAGAACAGCCGAGTCACTGGTGAGCTCCAGTTCATTGCCCCTCCGCGGGGGTGTGCCACCCACGGCCTCAGCTAGAGCGATGGTGGCCTTGTACTCACGCGCCTCGGCTCGGTGCTCGGGCAGAGGCCCCAGTCGCGCCACCTGATCCGCAACCCGGTCCGCGATAGAGCGATAGCGCCTCCGCCGGCGGCTACCCAGTCGGGCTTCACCAAGCAGAAGCCAAATGGGAATTCCAACCAAGGGCAGGAAGACGACGAGCAGGATCCAAGCGCGCGACGAGTCAGCGGCACGTGGCCCCCGCATGATGATCTGCACCACGACAACCAGGCGTAGGCATGCATCGCAGGCCAACAAAAACGCAGGCCACCACTGAACCCATTCCATGGCGCTGATTGTCCTTCCCACCCGGCCCTCGGTGCAAGGGTACTGGTCAGTCCATAGGCTGCTCGGTACCCTCGGACGCGAATGGAACGCGTGCTGCTATACCCAGACAACTTGGTAGCCGGCGGCCAGCTCCAAGTCGGACCGGTCTTGCTTGAGGATGATCGCGTGGTGGCGGTTGGTTCCGACGCAGAGGGCGAACCTACCGATCGAACTCTGCACCTACAGGGAACCCTGTTGCCCGGAGTGATCGACCTGCAGGTCAACGGTGCGGGAGGCCGGGGTGTCGAGGAGGGAACAAGGGATGCCCTGAACGTGGTCGCGCGCACGGTTGCATCGGGCGGAGCGGTCGCGTTCCTCCCGACCCTGATCAGCGCCCCGTTCGAAGATTTGCTCGGCCAGACGGCTGCTGTAGCAGACTGGATCGACAACTGGGACGGAAGGGGCGCTCGGCCCCTGGGCATTCACCTTGAGGGTCCCTTTCTCGAGGCTCCGGGGGCCCACCCCACCGATTGCTTGATTGACCCAGACCCAACACGTGTTCAGTCCTTGATCGACGCGGCTCGCGGCCATCTGAGGCTACTCACGCTCGCTCCAGGTCGCGCGGGTGCCGTGTCGGCCACAGCCCAGTTGAGTGCTGCGGGCGTGTGTGTCTCTGTCGGCCACGCTCAAGATCACACACAACTGCAGGCCTGCGTGGATGCTGGTGCCCAGATGGTTACGCACCTGTTCAACGCCATGTCTGGCGCCCACCACCGCGAACCGGGAATCGCCGGACTCAGCCTAGCGCACGCCTCGCTGTGCTGCTCCTTGATCGTGGATGGAGTGCACGTCCATCCGGCGATGGTGCGCAACGCCTACAGCTGTTTGGGACCGGAACGATTCGTGCTCGTCACTGACTGCATGGCTGGAGCCGGCATGCCCGATGGAGAGTTCAACCTCGGTTCGAGTCGTGTGACCGTTTCCAACGGGGTCGTCCGAGATACAGCAGGGGCTCTCGCGGGCTCGGCGATTCTCATGTCCGACGCGGTGCAGCGGTTCTTGGAGTTTGTCCCGGGGACAGATGCGACCCAGGTGGCGAGAGTGGCCTCCGGCAACCCGGCCCGCCTGCTCGGACAGGAGTCCATGGGCTCCATCGCACCGGGTAGGTCCCCGGGCTTTTCGCTGCTGCAGGAGGGCGGCCAGCTTGCGGCAATCGTCCTGGATGATGGCGGGATTCCCGACCGGACAGCCTGAGGAGGCGCCAGGGGGCGGAGGCGCCGTCTGCAACCCATCCCACCTCGCCGGGGGGGCTGGTATCATCCCGCCCGACTCCAGCCATGACGAACAAAGCCCAAGATCCGCCCGCAGAGAGAGCCGACTCCGAACGACTCAACTTCATCGAACGCATCGTCACTGAGGATTTGCGTTCCGGACGAGTACCGAGTGTTCACACTCGCTTTCCACCGGAGCCCAACGGCTACCCTCACATCGGACACGCCAAGGCCATCTGCGTGGATTTTGGCATTGCAGAGAAGTTCGGAGGCGTTTGCAACCTGCGCTTCGATGACACGAACCCCGGCAAGGAGAGCATCGAATACGTAGACGCCATCATGGAGGATGTGCGCTGGCTTGGCTTTGATTGGGGTGACCGGCTGTTCTTTGCTTCGGACTGGTTTGAGGACCTGTACAAATTTTCCGAGGAGCTCGTCGAGAAGGAGCTGGCCTACGTCTGCGACCTTTCCGCTGCTGAGACGCGTGAGTACCGAGGCACAGTGACGGAGGCCGGCAAGAACAGCCCCAACCGCGACCGGCCCAGCGCAGAGAGTCTCGATTTGCTGCGCCGCATGCGTGCGGGTGAGTTCGAGGACGGTGCATACACCTTGAAGGCCAAAATCGACATGGCCTCGCCCAACATGAACATGCGCGATCCGGTCCTCTACCGCATCATGCGCGCCCACCACCACCGCACGGGCGATGATTGGTGCATCTACCCCATGTACGACTTTGCGCATGGGCAGTGCGATGCCCTGGAGCACGTCACGCACTCCCTGTGTTCCCTCGAGTTCGAGAACCACCGCCCGCTGTACGACTGGTTCACGGCCAACCTGTCTGTGCCCGCTGTCCCCCACCAGTACGAGTTCGCGCGCCTCAAACTGACCTACACGGTAGTGGCCAAACGCAAACTCGTGGAACTTGTGGATGCGGGACGAGTCAGCGGCTGGGACGACCCTCGCATGCCCACCCTGCGCGGAATGCGCCGCCGCGGATACACACCCGAATCCGTGCGCGAATTCTGCAAACGCATCGGCGTAGCTAAGTTCAACAGCACGGTGGACTACGCGGTGCTGGATGGCTGCCTGCGCGATGACCTCAACAAGCGCGCCGAGCGTCGCATGGCCGTCCTGCGTCCCCTGAAGGTCACCCTGACCAACTGGCCCGAGGGCCACATCCAGGAGGTCGAGGCAATCAACAACCCCGAGGACGAGAGTGCTGGCAAGCGCACGCTCCGTTTGGGGCCCGAGTTGTTCATCGAGCAAGACGACTTCCGCGAGGAGGCCCCGCGCAAGTTCTTCCGCCTCAAGCCCGGCGGCCGCGTACGCCTGCGCTACGGCTATGTGATCACCTGCGACGAAGTCATCAAGGACGAGAGCGGGACGGTCACCGAACTACGTTGCACCTACCACCCTGAGACCCTTGGCGGCGCCCCCCTAACCGAAGGCGGCAAGGTCAAGGGCATCGTGCACTGGGTCAACGCAGCCGAAGCCATCCCCGCCACCGTCAATCTCTACGACCACCTGTTCCGCACGACTGACCCCGAAGAGGTCCCGGAAGGAGGCCACTGGCACGACAATCTGAACCCAGATTCCTTGGAGACACTGACGACTTGCCGACTCGAACCATCTCTGAGCACTGCCCAACCGGGAGAGTTCGTCCAGTTTGAACGACTAGGATACTTCTGCGTCGACACCTCCGACTCCGCCCC